>JAWUVI010000001.1:0-123799 GCA_034112445.1 Cellvibrionaceae bacterium
GTGTATTGTTTTAACTGGTGTGTATTATTTTAACTGGTGCGCATGATCTTAATCGCTCCCCGTCACTGACATGAAATTAGTTCTCGTTGGTGGCGGACATAGCCACGCGCTGGTTATAAAAATGTGGGCTGCAAAGCCCATAACAAATATTGATCTTGTTTTAATTTCCCCCCAACGCTACACACCTTACTCAGGAATGCTCCCCGGCTTGATTGCTGGTGATTATAGCTTTTCCGATACCCATATTGATTTACAGACATTATGCCTTGCCACAGGTGTTACCTTTATTTGCGATCGAGTGAATAAAATTGATGCGAATCAGAAACTGATTCATTGCAACGATCAGTCCGACATTGGCTTTGACTTACTTTCCATTAATACCGGAATCACTCCGGATTTATCCACCGCCGGCGCTCAGGAATTTACTATCCCAGTAAAGCCAATCGCTGACTTTTATCCTAAGTGGCTAAAATTAATTGATCAGCTTCAAATAAGTCAAATGAAGACCAATATTTACATTATCGGTGGTGGTGCAGCCGGTGCAGAGCTAGCTTTGGCGGTTAAACAAAAGCTCGAACGGCTCAACTTAACAAATTCTACACAAGTCCATCTTCTTTATCGCAACTCAGCCGTCCCAAGCTCCTATCCTGAAAAATTGCAGCGTAAATTAGCAACAATACTTCAAACTAAAAATATTGTTATGCATCCAAACAGTGATGTGTGCGCCATAACCAGTAATCATATTAAGATTAAAGACAATAATGCTGACTTACCCTACGACGTCATATTTTGGTGTGCCAATGCTCAAGCGAGCGACTGGTTAACCAACTGTAATTTTAATTTATCCAATGGCGGATTTATCGCCGTTAATGCTGAGTTACAATCCACCAGCCACGAGTATATCTTTGCTGCTGGTGATATAGCCTCACAAGAGAATCAGCAATACCCAAAAGCGGGCGTATTTGCCGTTCGACAAGCGCCCATTTTATTTGAAAACTTACAGAATTTTATTCTTTCAAAAAAATTAAAACCTTACAAACCACAAAACACATTTTTAAGCATCCTTACCTGTGGTGATCACTATGCTCTAGGTGCACGTATAAATTCATCTCTGCCAAGTATTTCAGGCAAGTGGGTATGGCGCTGGAAAGATAGAATTGATCGAAAATTTATGGATCAATTAAAGTTTTGAAAAATCATCCTCAACGCTTTTAAGCTATATTAATGATTAATTATTTTCATACTTACGGAAACTGCCATGCGTACCAGATCTTTATTAACGAGTTTTCTGATGGCGTTAACGCTATCAATTTCTTTACCACTCCAATCATCAGAGCCACGCCAAGCTCTATTTGGAGATCTACACCTACATACCAGCTGGTCTTTTGACAGTTATATATTTGGTAGTGATAACGATCCGCGTGATGCTTACGATTTTGCTCAAGGAAAAACCGTTACTATTGCCGGCGATCAAAACCTCAAACACAAATTAAAAGTACCTTTAGATTTTGCTGCTATTACCGATCATGCCGAATCATTTGGTTACACCGACCGCTGCCTAATTAATGAACAAAGCCCTTATTTCACTAGCAAAGGCTGTGAGCGCTTTCGCAGCCGTGATTTGTCCTTTTATTTTGAAGGGTTTAAATCTGTCGCTGAAAACCCTCCTCGTCACATTGATAGTATTTGTGACGACAATAAATCCTGCCGTGAAAGCGCCAAAACCTTATGGCAGCAAACTCAAGATATAGCCAATGAGTACAACCAACCAGGGAAATTCACCACCTTCAAAGCTTACGAATACAGCGGTAATTTAACTCGCGGAGGCATGCTTCATCGCAATGTGATTTTTGCAGGCGACAAGGTTCCCAGTGAAGCCATGAGTGCTTTTGACCTTTATACCGCCCGTGAACTCTGGCAATGGCTGGAAGAGAGCTGTACCGATGATTGTGATGTTATTACCATCCCCCATAACAGTAATATTTCTTGGGGTCATACGTTTGCCCTCCAAAATTCAGATGGCAGCAAGTGGACACCTGAAGATTACCGCCGCCGTGAAAAGCTGGATCGTTTAGCAGAAATACATCAAGCCAAAGGTAATTCAGAGTGCTATCAGGGAATTGGTACCGCTGATGAATTTTGTAACTTTGAGTTGTTTTTAAAGGAATGTGAAGAAGGCCAAACCACTCGCTGCATGAATGAAAACTCTTTTGTTCGTAACGCCCTAAAAACTGGTTTAAAGCTGGACTCCGAATTAGGCTTCAATCCATACAGCTACGGAATTATCGGCAGTACTGACAGCCATAACGGCAATCCAGGCGGCACTCAAGAAGATGAATACCCAGGCCATCACGCTGGCGTAGAAAGTACGATTAAGAAACGACTTACCGGAGGACATCGAGTCAAAGAAGGTCGTGGTTCAGTCACTTATAACCCTGGCGGCTTGGCCGGTGTTTGGGCTGAAGAAAATACCCGTGAATCCATTTTTGCCGCGCTGAAAAGAAAAGAGACTTTTGGTACTTCTGGCAATCGTATCCGGGTTCGTATGTTTGCCGGCTGGGACTTTGCCAGTGATCTTCACCAAAGTAATGACTGGGACACTACCTCATATAAAACTGGTGTCCCAATGGGCAGCGTTTTAACCTTAACCAACGACCAACAAGTCCCCTCTCTATTAGTCTGGGCCGGGCGTGACGCCAATGGCGCTCCTCTTGAGCGCTTACAGATTATAAAAGGGTGGATAGATGAAAATGGCGACACACAAGAACTCACATACGATGTGGCTTGCTCAGATGGTCTATCGCCGGATACGTCTGCCCATCGCTGCCCAAGCAATAACGCCCCGATTGACACCAACACTTGCGTCATTGATGAAAGTACTGGAGATGCCCAGTTATCTGCCGTGTGGAAAGACCCAGACTTTCATCCACAACAAAAAGCATTTTACTATGCTCGTGTACTGGAGAATCCAACATGTCGCTGGAGCACTTACGACATGAATGCTAGTAATCGCAATATTCAGCCAGCAAACCCTGTACCCGAAACGGTGCAAGAACGCGCATGGGGCTCACCCATTTGGGTTAAGTAAATTTTTAACAATCAATAAAAAAAGGCCTCCACGTGGAGGCCTTTTAGCATCAAAATCAAATGAATTTATTTTAGTGCATCAGCCGAAAATGAAATTCCACTCCAGCCTGGTTTCATAAAATTTCTAATATTTTGGTGGTCATCTCCCTCTGGATTTTTAAGAACATCGTCACGGTAATATTGGCCGAACAAAAATAACGTTTGCTGCTCAGATAAATTATTTATTTTGGCAAAAGAAAAAACTTTGCATGAGCCATTATTTTGATTTTTTTCGTTAACTAAATCACCATTAGAAAACTCACACGCCGAAAAAACATATTTCGAATCTATGGCATCCATAACCTCCGAAAAAATTATTTCCTGTGGGTTATCGGTAAGTTTTTTTAAAAAATTATCAACACTCATTAATTTTTTCCTTCGAAAATTAAAGTTTTTTATTCAAAAAATCATTCGCTATTTTAAAAATTTCTTGTCGATATTTTTCAGATTCATTAACCATTTGATGGTGTACGTTTTTTAAAATATTTATTTCTACTTTTGGGAATTTTTTCATAATTTTTTTCAAATTATAATCAGCATCAACCGTTTTATCTTTGTCGCCAGAAACAACGCACAATTCAAAATTATTCTTCTCTAATTTAGAAAAATAATTAACCCAATTTCTCATTGCCACAACCCACCTTAAAGGTAAAAAATCAGGCTGGAAAATATCTTTTTTATTTATAAAATTTAAGAAGATTTCATCATTTGAATTGACACCGAAGTTACGTTTCTTTTTCTTTAAAAACAAACGATACAAGGGAAAAACATATCGTAATTTATGCCAGTTATAAATTCTCACCAACGGCGCCAACAATACTGCGGTTGTGATTTTATTATCATCTTTATGGCGGCTTATATAATTCAACCAAATCGAACCGCCTGTGCTTTGACCCACACCAAACCATGGCTTCGGTAAATTACCTTCTGCCAAACGCAAACAATCATTCAGCACTTCAACGTACTCATCAAAGGATTCAATGTAACAACGCTCCCCAGAACTTAAACCGTGACCAGGAAGATCAAAACAAATTACAGTGAAATTTTCGTTTAAAAAATTTCTAATGGCATGCTGCATCAACCCCACGTTATCAGTGTAGCCATGCAATAAAAAAACCGTTCCTTTTGACTTTTTTGGCCGCCAAATATGTGTGGATATTTTATAGTTTTTAGATTTGAAAAAACCAAAATTATGATCGACCGCATCACTTTCTTTCTTAAAATTAATACCGTAATTATTTAAATAATTTTTAAATGAATCGTTATTAAAATCAGAATAATTTATTTCTGAAAAAATAATTTCTTTTGTATTATTTTTTAAATAATCCACATCTTTTTTTTCAAACATATTTTATCCAAAAAAATAAAAAAAGGCTCTCGGAATAATCACGAAAGCCTTTTATTTTTACACGTAAAAAAATAATTATTTTATATGCGCATTTAGTTCGCCACTCTCATAGCGTTGAAACATATTTTCTAAACTGATTACTGAAATTTTACTCGCATTACCAGCCGTACCAAACGCTTCGTATCGATCAACACAAATATCTTTCATGGCAACAACTGTTGCACTCAGAAATTTACGCGGATCAAATTCACTTTTATTTTGAGCCATGAAACGACGAACAGCACCGGTAGATGCCAAACGCAAATCAGTATCGATATTCACTTTACGCACACCGTGCTTAATACCTTCACATATTTGCTCAACCGGAACGCCATAAGTTTCTGGAATATCACCACCAAACTCATTAATCACCGCCAGCCACTCTTGTGGTACTGATGAAGAGCCATGCATAACCAAATGGGTATTAGGAATCCGAGCATGAATATCTTTAATGCGATCGATGGCTAAAATATCTCCCGTCGGCGGACGAGTAAATTTGTAGGCGCCGTGGGATGTACCACAAGCAATTGCCAATGCATCCACCTTGGTCTTTTTAACAAAGTCAGCCGCTTCTTCTGGATCAGTTAACATTTGATCGTGAGTTAATTTACCCACAGCACCAACGCCATCTTCTTCGCCAGCCTCACCTGTTTCCAGAGAGCCTAAACAGCCCAACTCACCCTCAACCGACACACCACAAGCATGCGCCATATCAACCGTACGACGAGTCACGTCTACGTTGTAATCATAGTCTGCTGGGGTTTTACCATCTTCACGCAGTGAGCCATCCATCATTACCGAGCTGAAGCCTAATTGGATTGAGCGCTGACAAATAGCAGGTGACGTGCCGTGATCTTGATGCATACACACAGGAATATGAGGAAACTCTTCAATGGCCGCCAAGATCAAATGTCTTAAGAAAGGCGCACCAGCGTATTTCCGCGCTCCGGCCGAAGCCTGCACAATAACCGGCGAGTCGGTTTGATCGGCCGCTTCCATAATGGCGCGCATTTGTTCAAGGTTATTAACGTTAAATGCTGGCACACCGTAACCGTGTTCGGCGGCGTGATCTAACAGCTGACGCATACTGATTAAAGCCATGATTGTCTTCCTATAAGGTAAATAATAATGTGGATTTTGCTAAATGTTATTTTTTGCACGATCTTGTAACACCGTCACTGCTGGCAATTCTTTGCCCTCTACATACTCTAAAAATGCTCCGCCACCGGTTGAGATATAAGATATTTTATCGGCAATATTGTATTTATCAACCGCGGCCAAAGTGTCACCGCCACCCGCAATAGAAAAGCCATCACTGGCTGCAATAGCTTCTGATAAAGCTTTGGTGCCATTGCCAAACTGATCAAATTCAAACACACCCAGCGGGCCATTCCAAATGATCGTTTTAGCGTCTTCAAGTATTTTATTCAATGCAGCCGATGAGTCAGGGCCAATATCAAAAATCATTTCTTCCGCAGTAACATCAGCGGCCTGCTTTAACGTAGCCGTTGCGGATTCAGAAAACTCTGTTGCCACAACAACATCGGTCGGAACAGGGATATTACATTTTTTCATCAATGCTTTGGCATTGGGAATTAAATCCTCTTCATATAATGATTTTCCTACTTGAAAACCACTGGCCGCTAAAAACGTGTTGGCTATACCACCGCCCACAATCAGCTGATCAACCTTGTCGGAAAGCGTTTCGAGTACGGTTAACTTAGTCGATACTTTTGAGCCGCCAACAATCGCCACCATCGGTCGAGCTGGATTTGCCAATGCTTGATGCAGTGCTTCTAATTCAGCCGATAATAACGGTCCGGCACAGGCGATCGGTGCAAATTTTGCCACGCCATGAGTTGATGCTTGAGCTCTATGAGCCGTACCAAAAGCATCCATGACAAACACATCACAAAGAGCGGCGTAGGCTTGAGCTAAATCATCGGCGTCTTTCTTTTCGCCAACGTTAAAGCGAACGTTCTCAAGCAGAACCAATTGCCCTTCCGCCACTTCGACACCTTGTTGCCAATCTTTAACTACCGCCACATCGCAATCTAATAATTTGGCCAAATGATTGGCTACTGGTTGAAGGGAATACACGTCTTCAAATTGACCTTCGGTTGGCCGACCTAAATGTGACATCACGATCACTTTAGCACCGGCTTTTAACGCTTGCTTTAGCGTTGGTAAGGCCGCTCTAATACGTGCATCGCTGGTAACAACACCGTCTTTAATGGGTACGTTTAAATCTTCACGGATCAACACTCGCTTACCGGCCAGATCCACATCACGCATATTAATTACCGACACACTCTCTCTCCTCTTAGAACTTCCTAATCAACATCAACACTTAAACTTACAATAACCAATGCTTAGCAACATCTAGCATTCGATTGGCATAAGCCCATTCATTATCAAACCAAGTTAGTACTTTAATTAAATGCTTGCCAGCCACTCGAGTTTGCCCCGCATCAATTACACCCGAATGAGCATCGTGATTAAAATCGCAAGAGGCTAGAGGTTCTTCGGTGTAGTCAATAACACCTTTAAATTGAGTCTCTGCGGCTTGCTTTAACACGCGATTGACCTCCTCTATTGTCACGTCCTTCTGCACATTCACCGTTAGATCTATAGCCGACACATTGGTGGTAGGAACGCGAATGGCTTGCGCGGCAAAGCAATCTACCAGCTCGGGTAAAATTCGTTCAATACCCCGAGCCAAACCAGTATCAACGGGTATCATTGAGTTAATTGCCGAGCGGGTTTTACGTAAATCTGTGTGATGGTAAGCATCTATGACGGGCTGGTCGTTCATAGCCGAGTGTAGAGTGGTAATAACGCCACTGTCGATACCAAACGCATCGTGCAATGCTTTAATCACCGGCACACTGCAGTTTGTCGTGCACGAAGCGGCCGAAACAACAGTATGGCTGGCACTTAAGAGGTGCTCATTAACACCATAGACAATGGTGGCATCCACTGAGCTCTCACCCGGCTGAGAAAACAACACTCGTTTAGCGCCCTGCTGGATGTGGCGCTCGGCAGTTGCTCGATCACTGAAGGCACCGGTGCATTCTAGAACCAGATCAATCTTTAACGCCTGCCAGGGTAAATTTTCTATTTCGGCGTGATGCAAAATTTGAATAGACGAACCATTGATTAATAGCTCGTCGGCCTTCAGTTCTATAGCCGCCGGAAAGCGGCCATGAGTGGAATCATATTTTGTGAGATGAGCAATGGTTTTGCAATCCGCCAGCTCATTGATGGCCACAACCTGTAATTGGTCTTGTAAACCGGCCTCATAGAGCGCACGTAAAACACAGCGCCCAACTCGACCATAGCCATTAATTGCAACACGAACCGGAGCGGACATAGACACCTAAACTATTAAGTTTTCTACTTTAGCTTAACCCAGAGTCTCTTCAACTGCGGACACAACGTTATCGATGGTAAAACCAAATTCTTCCATCAGTTCGCCACCCGGTGCAGACTCGCCAAAGGTACTCATACCAACAATACGTCCATCTAAGCCAACAAATTTATACCAGTAATCTTCATGAGCCGCTTCAACGGCAACTCGTGCCGTGATCTCTATAGGTAAAACTTGCTGCTTATAGGCCGCATCTTGAGCCGAGAAAATTTCAGCGCAAGGCATAGAGACCACCCGGATGTTTTTACCGGCCGCCGTTAATTGATCTGCAGCACTGACGGCCAATTCAACCTCTGACCCAGTAGCAATAATGATGGCATCTGGCTGACCAGCACACTCTTTTAAGATATATCCGCCACGCGCTATATCTTGTATCTGTTGCTCGGTACGCGGTTGCGGAGCCAAACCTTGTCTGCTGAATATTAGCGCCGAAGGACCATCGCGACGTTCAATCGCCGACTTCCAACAAACCGCTGATTCAACCGTGTCACAAGGACGCCAAGCATGCATATTAGGAGTCGTACGCAAACTAGCAATTTGCTCTACTGGTTGATGAGTCGGGCCATCTTCGCCCAAGCCTATCGAATCATGGGTGTAAACAAAGATACTTTGGATTTTCATCAATGCTGACATACGTACAGCATTGCGAGCGTATTCCATAAACATCAAAAAGGTTGCACCGTAGGCAACAAATCCACCGTGTAAGGCAATACCATTCATGATGGCACTCATCGCAAATTCACGTACTCCGTAATATAAATAGTTACCCGAAGCGTCGTTTGCTTCAATACCTTTACAACCTTTCCAGATGGTCAGGTTCGAGCCAGCCAAATCGGCTGAGCCGCCTAGAAATTCAGGCAACATTGGACCAAAGGCATTCAACGTATTTTGAGACGCTTTACGTGATGCCACTTTTTCGGCTTTGGTTTGGCATTCACGTATATAAGCGTCAGCCTTAGCTGAGAAATCAGCGGGCAAATCGCCTTTAATGACTCGGCGTTCATATTCAGCAGCCAATTCAGGATGGGCGCTTTTATAAGCATCAAAGCGATCCTGCCATTCGGCTTCGGCTTGAGTACCTGATTGCTTAGCATCCCAACCCGCGTAAACATCTTCCGGAATAACAAACGGAGCGTGAGGCCAGTTTAACTCTTTGCGAACCAAGGCAATTTCATCATCGCCAAGTGGTGCACCATGACAATCTTCTTTGCCTTGCTTGTTCGGCGAACCAAACCCGATAACGGTTTTGCAACAGATTAAGGTGGGCTTATCGGATTCTGCGCGAGCCGCTTCAATGGCCGCTTTAATGGCATTGCTGTCATGACCATCAACCGCAGGTATTACTTGCCAGCCATAAGCTTCAAAACGTTTAGGTGTGTCATCGGTAAACCAGCCTTCAACTTCGCCATCAATAGAGATGCCGTTATCATCATAAAATGCGATCAGTTTGCCTAGCCCTAAGGTTCCGGCTAGTGAACAGGCTTCGTGAGAGATACCTTCCATTAGACAGCCATCGCCTAAGAAGGTGTAAGTGTTGTGATCAACAACAGCATGACCTTCACGATTAAACTGGGCCGCTAAAATTTTCTCTGCCAAGGCCATACCAATGGCATTGGTAACGCCTTGACCCAATGGACCGGTGGTCGTTTCAATTCCTGGCGCATAACCATACTCTGGGTGGCCCGGAGTTTTAGAATGCATTTGACGGAAATTTTGCAGTTCTTCAATAGGCAGATCGTAGCCAGACAAATGCAACAATGAATAAATCAACATAGAGCCGTGACCGTTGGACAACACAAAGCGATCACGATCAGACCAGTCAGGATTCTGTGGGTTGTGCTTCAAAAAATCATTCCACAAAACTTCAGCAATATCGGCCATTCCCATTGGCGCACCTGGGTGTCCACTGTTGGCTTTCTGTACGGCGTCCATGCTTAAAGCACGAATGGCATTGGCTAGATCTGCGCGTGATGGCATGTGGTAAAGCTCCTAGGAAGTTCTGGTCGATTTTTGAGGGGCGCCATTTTCCCCTACCGCTCATGCTGCGTAAAGGAAAATCGGCTAAAAAATCAGCAAACTGGCAAATAACAATTAATTAGTGACAATAACCTATGATAGTCAACCCAATACGGCCACTAAACTGGGAAGGGCTTCACTTGGGCCACCAAATTATCTGAATCAACCCAGCTCAGAAATTCTTCACCCAACTGATTACTTTTATCGACAACTTCTTGCCACAAACGAATTCTTTCTGCATCGTTGCCGGCGTAAGTAACAAAGTCTGCTCGGTCAGGAATCCTGCCCAACTCAATACTGTCTAGAAAAGCCTGCGAGGGTGAGATCATAATCACGTTATCCAGCTGCTCAGCGCTGGCTTTGCGCCACGGCATAAACTTATCAAACCAACCCTCTTTGCAATGTGGATAGAAATGTGGGAATAAAACCAGCTCCTTGCTGTCCCACATATTGCTCGGGATGGGATGGTAGTCAAGCATTCCACCATCGCGATAAACACCCTCACCTGCGCCGGCAATGTCACGCACACCATGCATATAAACAGGAATTGAACCCGATGCCTTTAAGGCCGATGTGAAAATGTCTGCATTAATAGGGACTTTCTCAGTTCGATAACCATCCAGACCTGCAAAAGGAAAGCTGGCTCTTGGATCATAAAAAGCCACACGATCTAAGGTGGAGCGTAAGCCTCGACGCCCGGCAATGTTTTTTATCGCCGCTAACCCACAAGCCAATTTTTGCGCTGTCTGACCATCGTTTTGTAAGCTGCCATGACAGCGAACCGCACCACAACTGAAACGATAAATTGGGTGACTTAATATTTGCTCTATATGATTTTCACTGACCACGGCATCGACAATCTTTTTGAATTCTCGATCGATTTCGTCGGCATCAATACCGTTTGAATAATCTTGATGAATATAAGATTCAGCCAGTGCCGTTAAACCTGCCGCCGAGTCGGCATGACAAGCAGCCGCCAATTTAAACGCTCCAACCGAGGTTCCAAATAATTTCACTGGCCGATCAGCTCGCGGCAGCCAATCGGTAAATATAGCTTTATCTAGACCATAAATTGCTAGCCATTTAGCCGCACCCGAAGCGCCAAACACAGTACCTATATCTTCTGGCTGTAGGCCGTTATTTTGAATGTGCTGTAACGCCGATTTACCCGCAAAAATATCAATCACGCTCATACTCTGTTCCATACCGAATTTAAATTTTATGACTCGCCAATAAAAACGGCGCCCATTCTATCAAAAATGAGCGCCGATATATGAGTTTTACCTTTACTTACGCTAATGCGTCCTAAGATACGAAACAGCTAAGTGAGCGGCGCGACTTCAATTATCCAAAGCACCTCAAAATCTATTGGTACGTGCCGAGTCATCTTCTTGAATAGATAAACCGCTTGCCGTACCTAAATCATCAGCATTATTGTCTTGGGCGAGCTTAATCATTAAGCGCAGGTCATTGGGCGAATCCGCATGCAGGATGGCATCTTCATAGGTGATTTCGTTAGAGGAGTATAGCTTGAACAGGCCTTGATCGAAGGTCTGCATGCCCAATTCATTAGACTTTGTCATCAAGTCCTTAAGGTCAGAGACCTTGGCTTTACGAATCATATCGGACGCTAGTGGTGTATTCAAAAGAACCTCTAAACACGCCCGACGACCATTACCATCAGGGGTGGGAATCAATTGCTGGGCCACAATGCCCTTCAAATTAAGCGACAGATCCATCCATAACTGTGAGTGACGATCCGCTGGGAAAAAATGAATGATACGGTCTAATGCTTGGTTGGCGTTATTGGCGTGCAAAGTACACAAACATAAATGCCCCGTTTCAGCGAAGGCAATGGCATTTTCCATAGTCTCACGTGTACGCACCTCACCAATAAGTATGACATCTGGCGCTTGGCGTAACGTGTTCTTCAGAGCCGTATCAAAACTCTCTGTATCAATACCCACTTCACGCTGGGTGATAATGCAACCCTTATGCTGGTGGATAAATTCAATTGGGTCTTCAATTGAAATGATATGACCTTTTGAATTTTCGTTACGATAACCCACCATAGCAGCCAAGGATGTAGATTTACCTGTACCCGTTGCACCAACAAAAATAACCAAGCCACGCTTAGTCATCGCCAATTCTTTAATGATTTCAGGCAGACCCAGATCATCCACTTTAGGGATAGTTGTTTCTATTCGACGTAACACTAAGCCTGCCAGATTACGTTGGTAAAATGCACTGCAACGGAAGCGGCCTATGCCTCGAGCACTGATCGCGAAATTCAATTCTTTTTCGGCCAAAAACTCTTTGCGCTGCTTTTCGTTCATGACACTGAGCACAGTTTCACGCGCCTTCTCTGGAGACAAAGGCGTAGTCGTAATGGGCATGATTTTGCCGTGCAGCTTCATGGATGGTGGTACACCCGCCGTAATAAACAGGTCTGACCCACCTTTTTCTACCATCAGACTCAACAGTTTTTCAAAATCCATCCCTACGCCCCTAATCCAATATAATAAACTGCAGTCAATGCCACTGTGTGGCCACTTATTGTGTACCTAATCTAGATATGTGTACCTAAATCTAAACATGCGTACTTAAACTAGAAATATGTACTTGAACTAAAAGTTTTCTGGCATCTTAGCTTTCTCGCGTGCACTTTCACGTGAAATGATGCGCTTCTCTACCATGTCTTGTAAACATTGATCCATGGTTTGCATACCTACCGATGCGCCGGTTTGGATAGCCGAATACATTTGCGCTACTTTATCTTCACGGATTAAATTACGAATCGCTGCAGTGCCGCGCATAATCTCATGCGCAGCCACTCGACCACCGCCATTCTTCTTCAATAACGTCTGTGAAATCACCGCCTGTAAGGATTCAGATAACATTGAACGCACCATGGATTTCTCTGCCGCAGGAAATACATCGACAATCCGGTCAATGGTTTTTGCCGCAGAGGTGGTATGCAAAGTACCAAACACCAAATGCCCGGTTTCAGCAGCGGTTAACGCTAGGCGAATAGTTTCTAAATCCCGCATCTCACCCACGAGGATGATATCAGGATCTTCCCGTAACGCGGACCGAAGGGCTTCACTAAAGCCAAGAGTATCACGATGAACTTCCCGTTGGTTAACAAGGCACTTTTTACTTTCGTGCACAAATTCTATTGGGTCTTCAATGGTTAGAATATGTTCATATTTGTGGTCGTTGATGTAATCCATCATAGCCGCAAGCGTGGTCGATTTACCTGAGCCCGTTGGGCCGGTAACCAAACAAATACCTCTAGGCGTAGCGCAAATATCACGAAATACCTGCCCCATACCCAAGTCGTCCATGGTTAATACTTTTGATGGAATCGTTCTGAATACCGCCCCAGCACCACGATTTTGATTAAAGGCATTCACCCGAAAGCGTGCTACACCGGGAACCTCAAATGAGAAATCAGTTTCAAGAAACTCTTCAAAGTCTTTGCGTTGCTTGTCATTCATGATCTCGTAGATCAGACTGTGTACTTGTTTATGGTCCATAGCCGGCAAATTAATCCGTCTTACATCGCCATCAACACGGATCATCGGCGGCAAACCAGCCGATAAATGCAAATCTGAAGCACCTTGTTTGGCACTAAACGCGAGAAGTTCTGTAATATCCATACAACGACCTTATTTGAAGTAAACTTTTGAATAATTTTTAAGTTCTGAAACCTAAATATTTATAGCACTAAAACAACTGAATGATTCTTAAAGTATATGTCCAACATTGCCAACAACCTAGCACTCATCAAACAACGCATTGCCGCAGCTTGCCAACTCTGCCACCGGCAGGCTGACTCTGTCCAGCTTTTAGCTGTCAGCAAAACCAAACCTGCCTCCGATATTAGAGCTGCATTTGACGCCGGACAGTGCGATTTTGGGGAGAATTATTTACAAGAAGCTCTAGACAAGCAACCATTACTCAAGGACTTGCCCATAAATTGGCACTTTATTGGTCCGATTCAATCCAACAAAACCAGAGCCATTGCCGAAAATTTTTCATGGGTACACAGTGTTGATCGGGCTAAAATTGCACGCCGGCTCAGTGAGCAAAGACCCAACCATCTGCCACCGTTGAATATCTGTCTGCAAGTTAATATCGATAACGAGGCCAGTAAGTCCGGTATTGATCTGGCCGATCTACCCCAGCTACTTGAAACCATCAAAACCCTACCCAATCTTATTATTCGAGGCTTGATGGCAATTCCAAGCGTCAGCAATGATCCTGAAGCAACCAAAATGAGCTTTTTGAAATTAGCCCACGCATTAAAACAAACATCATTTACAGACAGTTTCGACACACTTTCAATGGGTATGTCGAAGGATTTAGACATCGCCATTGAAGCGGGCGCCACCATTGTTAGAATAGGCACTGATATATTCGGCTCGAGGGATAAAACCAGCGAACCAACTTTAGGGTGACCTCTTTTTCCAAACAACCTTTTCCAAATAACACAGGATTAAACCTTTGAATTATCCAAATATAACTTTTATTGGCGGCGGCAATATGGCCAATAGCATCATTGGTGGTTTAATGGCGAAAGGCTTTCCCGCTGCCAATATTCGTGTCAGTGACCCTTTTGTCGAAAGCCGTGAGAAACTCGAAAAAGCCTTTGGTATAAAAGCCTTTTCGGATAACCATGCAGCCATAGCCAACACTGACGTCATCGTTTTGGCCGTCAAACCTCAAGTTATGGAACAGGTTTGTACCGACCTAAATCAATATTTATCCCATCAACCTATGGTCATATCAATTGCCGCTGGCATTGACATTCGTAGCCTTGATCAATGGCTGCAAAACAATCTCGCCATTGTTCGGTGCATGCCCAACACCCCAGCATTAGTGCAGGCAGGTGCCAGTGGGCTATACGCCAACAACTCTACATCCAAACCGCAAAGGCAAATCGCCGAAGATATTTTAAGTGCGGTAGGCATCGTCCAATGGCTTGATAGTGAACAGCTAATAGATCCTGTTACAGCCGTTTCGGGCAGCGGTCCGGCGTATTATTTTTTAATGATGGAGGCCATGATTGACGCAGGTGTCGCTCAAGGCCTTAGCCGCGAAGTGGCTTCCGAGCTCACTTTGCAAACCGCCTTGGGTGCGGCCAAGCTGGCACAGAGTAGTGATGTGGATGTTGCCGAGCTTCGACGCCGAGTAACTTCGCCCAACGGCACCACCGAAAAAGCCATTCTGTCGTTTGAAAACAACGAGTTACGTAGTATTGTGGCGCAAGCAATGCAAGCCTGCTCTGATCGCGCCACAGAGATGGCGACCGAGCTTGGCGCTTAGACTTTAAGTATTACTAAAACATTAACCTAGACATAATTTAAAAACTCAGGGAGATCGATTTAATGTCCGCACTTCAAGAAATCGGCATTTTAATTATCCAAACGTTAGGCTCGATTTATTTAATGGTCGTGATGTTACGTTTTTTGTTGCAAGTTGCTCGCGCTGACTTTTACAACCCTATTTCTCAATTTGCAGTAAAAGCCACCAATCCTGTATTGCTCCCACTGCGGAAAGCTATTCCCGGCGTTTTTGGGATCGATTTGGCCTCATTGGTATTGGCACTATTGCTGCAATATGTCGTCATTCAAGCGTCAGCGTTTGTCTTTGGCTTCGGTCTGTTAAACCCTATCAATGTCATTATGTGGGCTTGCGTTGGCACTCTTTCCCTTATCGCTAATATCTTTTTTTGGGGTTTGTTGATTATGGTCATCAGCAGCTGGATCGCACCTCAAGGTGGCCACCCTGCATTGGATCTGGTCAATCAATTAGTCCAACCGGTGATGGCACCATTTCGCAAGCTAATGCCGGACATGGGTGGTATTGATATTTCACCTATTTTTGCCTTTCTGGCACTTAATGTTGTTCAAGTGCTGATCAAATACCTAGCCGCCGCCGCGGGCATGAGCGGTAACGTGCGTTTAATGGTTATGGGGATATAGCGACATGCCCTCAGTTTTCGGGCAACAATCCGTCGGGGTTGTTACACCACAAACCTATCACTTCGACGAACCATTATTTCTCGCTTGTGGACGCACGCTGCCTAAATACGATTTAGTCGTTGAAACCTACGGTAAGCTTAACGCCAAGAAGACTAATGGTGTGCTTATTTGCCACGCTCTATCAGGCAATCACCATGCTGCGGGCTACCACGACGAGAAGGATAAAAAGCCCGGCTGGTGGGATAATTATATTGGTCCGGGCAAGCCTATTGATACCGATCGATTTTTTGTGGTCTCACTAAACAATATTGGGGGCTGTCATGGCTCCACAGGTCCCACGACTATCAATGCCGACACTGGCAAGCCTTGGGGGAAAGATTTCCCTAAGCTCAGAGTTCGCGACTGGGTCAATACTCAAGCACGCTTAGCAGACACCCTCGGCATACAGCAGTGGGCGGCCATTGTTGGCGGTAGCTTGGGTGGGATGCAGGCGATGCGCTGGGCTCTAGAATACCCAGATCGGGTACGTCACTGTATCGTTATTGCGTCGGCTTTGAAATTAACCGCACAAAATATCGCCTTTAATGAAACCGCACGCCAAGCCATAACAGCTGACCCCAACTTTTTTTCTGGCAATTACCAAGTCAACGACAGCTATCCAAAAGATGGCTTATCGGTTGCTCGCATGATTGGCCATATCACTTACCTCTCTGATGACGGCATGGGCAAGAAATTTGGTCGTGAGATTCGCTCTGGTAGCTTTCAGCAGGGCATTGATGAACCGGTCGAATTTCAAATCGAAAGTTATTTGCGCCATCAAGGCAATGCCTTTTCATCGAGCTTTGATGCCAACACCTACATACTCATGACCAAAGCACTCGATTACTTTGATCTTGCTCGTGAGTATGGCGATGATCCCGCATCGGCTTTTGCAGCGGCCCAGTGCAAGTTTCTGGTTGTCTCTTTTACAACCGACTGGCGTTTCTCACCTGATCGCTCAAAAGAAATTGTGAATGCTCTGGTTGCCGCCAACAAACCGGTTAGCTATGCCGAAATAGAATCCAACTTTGGGCACGATGCCTTTTTAATTCCTATTGAAGATTATTACCAAATTTTTGATAGCTATATGAAGGGAATTAGCATCGATGAATAACTCAATCAAAAAAAACATGCGCAGTGATCTAGACATTATCTTCGGTTGGATTAAACCCAACAGCCGTCTGCTCGATTTAGGCTGCGGTGACGGCACTCTATTGCAGCGCCTTAGGGATGAGAAGCAAACCTCCGGTTACGGCTTAGAGATTTCAACTAAGCACATCAATACCTGCGTACAAAAACAGTTGAATGTAATCCACCAAGACATTGGTCAGGGGTTAGATAACTTTTCTGACAATAGCTTTGATACTGTGGTGATGACCCAAGCTTTACAAGCCATGGAAGAGCCGCATAAAGTCTTATTAGAAATGCTGAGAATCGGCAAAGAAGGCATTGTCACTTTTCCCAATTTCGGGCACTGGAAAGCACGCCTGCACCTGCTTATTAATGGCCGTATGCCCGTATCGGATTTACTCCCTTACGAGTGGTATGACACCCCTAACATCCATTTTTGCACCTTTACTGACTTTGAAATTTTATGCCATAAACTGGGTATCGATATTATTCATCGAGAAGTTGTTAGCCAAACCGGTAGCTGGCTCAAAGACTTTAGGCCCAATCTATTTGGCGATACCGCTCTATACCATTTGAGCAAAAAATAAGGTGCTATTTATGCTGTTAAAAAAATCTAGATTTTTATTAATATTACTGTGTGGTTTCAGTTTCAATGCCGTCGTTAGTGCTGAAATTCAGACTGCGTCACCTAAAGAAATACAGGCCCAAAACCCATTAGTAAAAGGGGATTCAAAAGCACTTCCTTATCGTCAATTTAATGACCACACGGTTTATTTCACCGTGTTTCCCAGTAGTTTTATTCCAGCCAAAGTAGCCAGTACCTATGGCCTAACTCGCGGTAGTGACAGAGCGTTGATCAACATTTCAATATCCAAAAATTCAGTCGGCAGCAGTTCAGTCGACAATAGTTCAGTCTCCAGCAACAAAGCTCAAGGATTAGGACAGGCCGCCAAAATAACAGGCACGGCCACCAACCTAATGCAGCAGCAGTACACTCTGGAATTTATTGAGATCCAAGAACAGGATGCCGTTTATTATCTAGCACCGTTCCGATTTATTAATGAAGAAGTTATGCACTTCAATCTCAACATTAGTATTGATCAGCAGCACTACCCGCTAACTTTCACGAAGAAACTCTATGTCGACTAATACCGATCTACCCAAGAAAGATATCGTCTTAGCTTCTGGCAACAAAGGTAAGCTAGCGGAATTTCAGCAGATGCTTGGTGGACTGGGCCTGAATATTATTCCACTGTCTGAATTCACCGACATCAGCCCAGAAGAGACCGGATTGAGTTTTGTTGAAAATGCCATCATCAAAGCGCGCTTTGCCAGTCAACACTCCGGCTTACCGGCACTGGCGGATGATTCTGGTTTAGAAGTGGATGCCCTACGCGGCCAACCCGGAATTTATTCGGCTCGATTTGCTGGCCCCAATGCCGATGACAACGCCAATAATATCAAACTATTAAATTCTCTCGAAGGCTTGGCGCACGATGAACGCGATGCTCGTTTTCGGTGTGTCCTGGCTTTTATGCAGCACAGTGAAGACCCTTCTCCAATTATAAGTACAGGGACTTGGGAGGGGCGTATTTTGCAATCCCTTAGCGGTATCAAAGGCTTTGGCTATGACCCATTATTCTTTGCCCCAGAAACACAATGCAGTGCCGCTGAGCTATCAAAAACAGACAAAAATTCTTTGAGCCATAGAGGCAAAGCACTGCGGGTAATTATGCCACTATTGCAAAAGTCGCTTGCGTAGACAATGCCTCCTCTAAAGCCATCTGCCTTACCGCCACTTTCATTGTATGTCCACATTCCGTGGTGTGTGCGTAAATGCCCATATTGTGATTTCAATTCGCATCAACCCGACGCAGGTATTCATAGTATTCCCGAGTCTGATTATGTTGATGCGTTAATTGCCGATTTAGATCTCGATGCCTATTTAGCCCAAGGACGACCCATCCACAGTATATTTTTTGGCGGTGGCACCCCCAGCTTATTTAAACCTGAAAGTTTTGATCGGTTGCTCTCTCATGTAGATAAAACCATTGGCATCGAAAGCAATGCTGAAATCACCTTAGAAGCCAACCCTGGAACCGCTGAACAACATAAATTCAGCGGTTTTAAACAAGCCGGAATTAATCGATTATCTATTGGCGTGCAAAGTTTTAACGATCAAAAACTTAAGGCCCTTGGTAGGATTCACGACAGTTCAGAATCTGTCAAAGCGGTTGCAATGGCACGGCAAGCTGGTTTTGATAACATCAATTTAGATTTGATGCACGGCTTACCACAGCAAACATCCACCGAAGCACGGCAAGATCTATTAACCGCTATTGAATGCGAGCCGGAACACATTTCATGGTATCAACTCACTATTGAGACCAACACCGAGTTTTATAACCGGCCACCAACCTTACCGCTAGACGATGAACTGGCCGACATCCAATTTGACGGTGAGCAGCTATTACGAGATAAGAATTACCTACAATACGAAATTTCTGCCTACGGCAAGCCCAACTTACGCTCCCAACACAACCTGAATTATTGGCGTTTTGGGGACTACCTCGGCATTGGTGCTGGCGCGCATGGAAAGCTCACCCTATTAGGAGAAGGACAAATATTACGCCGCCAAAAGACTCGTTTACCGCAACATTATCTTTCTAAGGACAAGCCTTTTTGTAGCTTGGCCAATGCCATTAAAAACGAAGATCTGCCACTCGAATTTATGATGAATGCCCTGCGTTTAACTGACGGAGTAACATCAACCTCTTTTGGTCAACGAACTGGGCTGCCCTATTCTAGTATCAGCGACATTATTGCTAACTTACAAAAAAAAGAACTTCTAGCACTAGACCCAGAAAAAATTCAAACTACCCCTTCCGGTCGCCGTTACTTAAATGATGTTTTATCTGCTTTTTTATAATAATCTTACTATTGCTATGGCACGCAAACACTCAGGATGACTGCTACACTAGTGTCAGAATTCAATTATAAATTCGTTCAATATGATCGAAAAAAACTATAACTCGGCAAGGACTTTGTTGTAAATTCATGTTGAACTTAAAAGGCTACGGCCGCAAAAATCCCATCACTACAAAATTAATCTTTTTAACTATTGTATGCAGTTTATTTTTTACTGTTTTTGCCGTCTTTTTTCAGCTTTACACTAATTACAACAGCAGTATTCTAGAACTAGAAAAACGCTTGGATCAAATTCGAATCAGTACATTACCTAGTATTACCAAAAGCCTTTGGGGCTTTGATGAAGAGCAGCTCAACATCCAAATTAAGAGTGTACTTGAAGTTGATGACGTAATGCAGGTCACCGTGGTCTGGAAGGATTGGAACAACCAAGAGCAGGCCATGATGGCCAGCGCTAAAGATATGGTTTCCAATGAAAGCTTGAAAGGAAATTACTTTTTCTTCATTCCAATTAACCGTGAACTTGTCAAAGAATACCCTCTAAGTTACGCCGCTGAGAATGAGAATTCTAAGTCACTGGGGAAATTAGTCGTCACCGCGAGCTTAGATCGTTTATTTGAAGAGCTCTCTGAACGCGCTGTTTTTATTGGGTTTTTACAAGCTGGCGTTATTCTTTCTATCGTTATCAGTATTTTGCTGTTCATTAGGTTGTTATTGACACGCCACATGGAAACAATTGCCGCTTACGCTAGAGAGTTAAACCTAAATTCTATGGGAATTGCACTGCAACTCAAGCGGAAAAAACCGCTGGATAGCCCCCCTGATGAGCTCGATAATGTCGTCAATGCTATCAATGATATGCGTGAGTCTTTATTGGAAGATATTGAAAAACGTCATCAAATGGAATTGGTTATACGTTCAGAACAAGAAGGGAAGCGGGAGTCACAACGCCAACAAAACCAAGCTGAAGAAGCCAACCGAGCTAAAAGTCAATTCTTAGCCACTATGAGCCATGAAATCAGAACCCCTATGAATGGTGTGATTGGCATGGTTGAACTGCTTAGAGATACTAACCTCAACGACAAACAGCAGCATTACCTCGATGTCATTCATCGCTCGGGGGAGACCTTAATCACCATTATTAATGACATTCTTGATTACTCTAAGATTGAAGCAGGAAAAATGGATCTTGAATCTACCCGCTTTAATCTTGAAGAATTAATTGAGGATTGCATACAACTCTTCGGAGCAACGGCCAATAAACGCCGCATAGAGTTAGTCGGCAGCGTTAGTCCAACCACACCGCTCTACGTTAAAGGCGACCCGACTCGCCTACGACAGGTACTTATAAACTTACTCGGTAACGCGTTTAAGTTTACCGAAAAAGGCTGCATTACATTACAAGCTAAGCGTGACCCCGAATCCAATATCGAAAACCCTCTGATTCGCTTCTCCATAACCGACAGCGGCATTGGCATTTCCGAAGAAGCTCAAGGAAGACTTTTTCAGTCATTCAGCCAAGCGGATAGCTCTACCACCAGAAAATATGGTGGAACAGGCTTAGGCTTAGCAATCTGTAAACGCTTATCCGAGCTAATGGGTGGTGATATTGGGGTTAACAGTGTTGAAGGTAAAGGCTCAACTTTTTGGTTTTCTGCAACCTTAGAATTAGATGAAGTCCCTGAAGGTTCAGGCTCCCGTATTGTTCCTGACCTTGCGGGTAAAAACATTCTTATTGTTGAAGACAATAAAATACTGACTGAAATCCTCACATATCACGCCCAGAGCTGGGGTATGTCTGTTTTTACAGCTAATTCAGTAGCATCGGCCATTGAGAATATTAAATCGCGATTAGTTAACGGTCAGTCTGACCTCGACTTCATTTCTCTGGATTATTACTTAGAGAGTGGTACCGGTCTTGATCTGGCCAAACAAATCCATGAATTAGCGCCTCAAGATAAAACCCATAAGTTTTTACTGACCGCATCAAACCAACAATTTGAACCTGATGAGTTAGAAGAGTGCGGTATTGAAACGGTTTTATATAAGCCTGTATCACCCAAGCGAATTAAAGAGAAGCTGGCATCGATGCTAGGTCATACCGTTTTATCTGCTCCTAAAGAGGAGGCCATACCGTCAGATTTTGGCCACTTGAATGTCTTAGTAGCCGAAGACAACTCCGTTAATCGTATGGTAATTAAAGGCTTACTCGGCAAGCTCAACATCATACCAACCATGGCAGAAGACGGCCTCAAGGCACTTAACATAGTAAAAGAAACAACCAAGCCTTTTGACTTGATTTTAATGGATTGTGAAATGCCAGAGATGGATGGCTTTGAGGCAACTCGAATGATTCGCAAATATGAGCGGGTCAATGATGTTACCGCAACCCAAATTGTTGCCCTCACTGCTCACGCAATGGAAGAACACCGTGAAGCGGTATATGCCTGTGGCATGGATCACTTTTTATGCAAACCCATTACCATCAATGAGTTGCGCCAAGCCTGTTTTAAACTAGGGCTATGCAAAGATGTCGAAACCGCTATGCTATAGGCGCTTAACGGCGCCAGCGATGCAAACGCTCTAACCAACTCATAATGCCTGGGTGTACATGGTTCTTTTTCCAGGACCCAGAGAGAGCTTTGTTTGCTTCATTCCATGTTGGATAGGCATGAATAGTTCCTAGAATTTTGTTTAAACCTAAACCGTATTTCATCGCTAGAACCCACTCCGGTAACATTTCTCCAGCGTGCTCAGCAACAATACTCACGCCCAGTACTTTATCGCTACCCACCGGGGTTATCACTTGTAAAAAACCGGTAGTTTGCTCTTCAGTTATCGCTCGGTCCGACTCTTGTAAGTCATAGCGAGTTAACTCATAAGCGATATTTTGATCTTTAGCTTCTCTCTCGGTTATACCTACGCTCGCCACTTCAGGGCTCGTAAAGGTCACCCGCGGGATCACCCTATAATCAACTTTGAATTTCTTAAAGCCTCCAAATAGCGCATTAACGGCGGCATACCAAGCTTGATGTGATGCCACATGAGTAAACTGATAAGGGCCAACAAGATCCCCGCAGGCATATATATTGGGGTACTGGGTTTGCAGGTATTCGTTTACGGCAAGGGTACCATCTGAATTAACCGCGAACTCCAATTCTGAGAAATCTTGGGTTCGAGCTACTCGACCTACAGCAACCAGTACGCGATCAAATTCTATTACTTTGGTATCGCCATCCAGCCCGATATGCGCACACGACACGCTACCGCGCTTGGTAAATGACTCTACTTGGGCCGAGGTAATAACTTCCACACCATCGAGCTTCAAGCTATTAGTTATTTGCTCGCTAACGCAATCTTCGTCCCTAGGCAATAAGCGATCGGCTCGTCCGACTAAAACAACCTTAGATCCCAGCCGGGAAAATGCTTGAGCCAATTCACAACCTATAGGCCCACCGCCCATAATTAATAAGCGTTTAGGTCGCTCTTTAATACTCCACAGAGATTCCGACGTCAGATAATCAATATCCTCAAGCCCCTCAATCTTAGGTACACGAGGCGCTGCACCCGTTGCAATAATGATATTCTTGGTGCTGATTACCCTGCCATTCACCTCAACCTGCCAAGGTGAAATGATCTTTGCTTCACCTTGCTCACAATCAACCCCCAACTCTTGATAGCGCGCTACGGAATCGTGTGGCTCAATAGCCGTTATAGCGTCTTGTACTTTTGCCATTACGTTTGAAAAATTAATATTGGCGGAAACTTTAAAGCTCGGTAAACCCAGCTCACTGGCACGCGACCACGATTGAGCTAAGCGAGCTGAATTAATCAAAGATTTACTGGGCACACATCCTGTATTTAAACAGTCGCCACCCATTTTATTTTTTTCAATCAAGGTAACTTTGGCTTTAACGGCTGCCGCGATGTAAGCACTTACAAGTCCTGCAGCCCCAGCTCCTATAACGACCACATTGGTATCAAATGACTTTGGCCGACTAAAGGATCGATATAGTCGCCGCGTTTCTAGCTTACTTACGGCAAGTTTTAAAACGTAAGGAAAGGCCGCCAATAAAATAAATGACCCTATCAGTCCGGGCGTTAATATTCCGCTTACGTTAAGAGTTTCAATAGAACCCAGCTCAGCTCCTGCGTTTACAAAAACGGCCGTTCCAGCCAACATTCCTATTTGGCTGACCCAATAAAATGTCCATGTCTTCATAGGCGTAAGAGCAAAAGCCAAATTAATCACGAAAAAAGGTACAGCGGGAATCAAGCGTAAAGAAAATAAATAATAAGCGCCTTGTGTCGCCACACCCCTATTAATATTGGCTAGCTCTTGTGAGAAACGCTCCTGCACCCAGTCACGGAGAATCGTTCTCGCCAATAAAAATGCCAGAGTTGCTCCAAGAGTGCTCGCAAAAGAGATCAGAAATAACCCCCACGTCAAACCGAACAAAGCCCCACCCAACAAAGTTAACAGAGCGGCAACTGGCAATGAGAAAGCTGTAACAACGACATAGGCTACAAAGAAAATCATTGCTGAAACATACGGGTTTTGCTCAATGGAGTCTTTAAACCCCTCTGCCATACTTAAAATATCAAAATCAGCCCATCCATAAAGAACAAAGACAGCGGCGATCAACATCATTAATGCAATTTTTTTCATTTTATTTCCCATAAAAGAGGTAAGGGCGCATGAAAACCATAAACTCGACAGAAAAGCTCTTTCAAGCCTTGTTTGTTGAGCACACAGTTATTATCATCCCAGTCTTTGCGTCACAGCTTAAACATATCGTCAACTATGGCGTTTATTATGAATGAAAGTTTCATTCATGCATCATTATCTGGAGAAATAGTATGAGTAACAACATCGTTCACGTAACCGATTCCAGCTTTGAGAGTGAAGTCCTCAACGCTAAAGGTCCTGTATTAGTCGATTTTTGGGCAGAATGGTGCGGACCTTGTAAAATGATCGCTCCAGTTTTAGATGAGCTATCCAGCGAATACGGTGAGAAAATCAAAATTTGTAAAATGGATGTTGACTCAAATCAACAGACTCCTGGTAAATTTAATATTCGTGGCATCCCAACCCTCATTATCTTTAAAGATGGTAGCCCTGACTCAACTAAAGTCGGTGCGCTTTCAAGAGCTCAGCTCGTCGAATTTATTGACGGCAGCCTATAAATTACTGATAAAAATCACTGGAGCTATTATCTTCAGTGATTTTTTTGCAGACCCGAATGTTTATCGTTATACTCCAGTCATCAAACGGACTTATCAGTCAATTCTTTAATACCCGTGCGTACTACCTGCAAAAAATAATACCCACAACCAATACGATTTATATCTCCTTTTTGTTTATTTAGACTTATTTCAAGTCATTCAACATTGACATTTATTCAACCAATCCAGCCAGAGCTTATGAACCTAACAGACCTTAAGAAAAAACCTATTGAAGAGTTAATTGCCATTGCCAAAGAAATGGGCATGGAAAATATGGCTCGCTCACGCAAACAAGACATTATTTTCAACACCTTAAGACGCCACGCCAAAAGCGGGGAAGATATTTATGGTGATGGTGTTCTAGAAATTCTACAGGACGGATTCGGGTTTTTACGCTCAGCCGACAGCTCTTATTTAGCCGGCCCTGATGATATCTATGTATCCCCCAGCCAAATTCGCCGCTTCAACTTAAGAACCGGCGACACTATTTCTGGCAAAATTCGCCCTCCCAAAGAAGGCGAACGTTATTTTGCCATGCTCAAAGTTGATACCATCAACTTCGATAAGCCTGAGAATGCCAAAAATAAAATTTTATTTGAAAACTTAACGCCATTATTTCCAAATCGACGTTTAGTTCTAGAAACTGGCAATGGCTCTACAGAAGATTTAACCGGGCGTATTATCGACTTAATGGCACCCATCGGTTGTGGCCAACGAGGCCTGATTGTTGCACCACCCAAGGCGGGTAAAACCATCATGATGCAGAACATCGCACAGGCCTTGGTTCGCAATAATCCCGAGTGTCACTTGATCGTACTGCTTATTGATGAGCGTCCAGAGGAAGTCACCGAGATGCAGCGATCTGTTCGCGGCGAAGTGGTTGCATCAACTTTTGATGAGCCACCATCACGCCACGTGCAAGTTGCTGAGATGGTTATTGAAAAAGCCAAGCGTCTGGTTGAGCATAAAAAAGACGTGGTGATTTTACTTGATTCTATTACTCGTTTAGCTCGTGCTTACAACACCATCGTACCTTCATCAGGCAAGGTTCTTACGGGTGGTGTCGATGCTCACGCCCTAGAACGTCCAAAACGTTTCTTTGGTGCTGCACGTAATATTGAAGAGGGCGGAAGCCTCTCAATTATTGCTACCGCACTGGTTGATACTGGCTCGAAAATGGATGAAGTTATCTTTGAAGAGTTCAAAGGTACCGGCAACCAAGAATTACGTCTTGACCGTAAAATGGCTGAAAAACGTATTTTCCCTGCTATTAATGTCCGCCATTCTGGCACGCGTCGCGAAGACTTATTAATGCGTGAAGATGAACTACAACGAGTATGGATTTTACGCAAACTACTCAATGACATGGATGATGTAGCCGCCACTGAATTTTTATTAGATCGTTTGAAAGATCATAAGACCAATGATGATTTCTTTATGTCGATGAAGCGCAGCTAATATTTATGAAGTAATTCATAGAGTAAAAGGAGAGGCATGCCTCTCCTTTTTTATTTCACTAGATCTATTTAACGTCCAAATAAATTAATTATTTTGTTTTTCGAGTGCTTTGGATGCTCTTTTTATGGCTTTTAAGCGCTTAAGCTTTTTCTCTTTTAGTGCTTCGTTACCTTCAACAGAAGTATCAATACCCGCTATTTCTTGCTTCAACTCCTGATAATGATCCTCTAGCTCACCAATCTGTTGCGCTCTATCGGCCTTGTCAAAAACCAAAGCCTCTGGATCAACTTCTTTTTCAGACGCCAACATAAACGATCTTTTAGGGATTAAGGGTTGCTCGAGCCGCCGTTGATACATGATGGAAGGGGAGGCTATCTCTATACTTTGTTCATGCAAACAATCCATCATTTTACAGCGCAGCTGGGAGCGTGTTGAGAGCAACTGTTTAATATTTTCAAGAAAGCCACTGACTTTATAGACAACCGAATAATCACCCAACTCCATAATGTAAACAAACGGATCGGTCAGATCTGCGTCTATTGCCGCTTGCAATAACAACCCTTCAACTAATTGATGATCTACATCGTAGCCCAGTGACACTTGGGCAGACACAATCGTGCCGCTGGCGTGCACAACTTTAACTGGGTTGGTCGCTAGATATAGATTAGGAATTGTCAGCAAATCTCTATCATCAGTTTGAATTTCGGTATGAAATAAATCTTGTTCGGTTACACGGCCAAAGTACTCACCCACCTTGATAAAATCGCCAGGACTAAAACTGTGCAAAGACCGTAACATGAACCCCGCCATCGCATTTGCCGCAATGGTTGGGGATGACAAAGTAATAATTGCCGTCAACAAAAAACCCAATAATGTTAATAGCTGCCCCCGAGTATCGGAGTCCAGAGGCGCTGATAAAATAACGCCTACCAACGAAGCAATAACAACCAATAAAATAATCAGCTGACTTCGAAATCGATAACCATTACTTTTAACCGTCGGTTTACGACTAGCAAAATTTATCAATACTATAGCCAAAGCCACAATTAACAGTGCCGGCACAAACGGCACAACCATCGCTTGTAAACCATTCCAAGCTTCTAACATTTATTCTCTCCAATCCATTACTGATTCTTACGGTTCAGTCATCTACAATAGCGCATCTACCTATTATTTATATACAGATAAGATAAGCCATGAAATATAAAGACCTACGCGACTTTATCAAGTTACTGGAAGAGCGCGGCGAACTGAAGCGCATCACCGTACCAGTCAATCCTGTTCTTGAAATGACAGAGATTTGTGATCGAACCCTGCGAGCGAAAGGCCCAGCCTTATTATTTGAAAACCCAATAGGTTTTGATACTCCGGTGCTGGCCAACCTCTTCGGCACTCCCGAGCGCGTTGCTTTAGGAATGGGCGAGGAGTCTGTATCTAAACTCCGCGAAGTAGGGGAGTTGCTGGCCTTTTTGAAAGAGCCAGAACCACCAAAAGGCTTTAAAGACGCATGGGCAAAGCTGCCTATATTCAAGCAAGTATTGAATATGGCGCCTAAAGAAATTACTAACGCCGACTGCCAACAAATTATTATCGGTAAAGACTCCGTTGATTTATATAAGCTGCCGATTCAAACTTGTTGGCCAGACGATGCCGCACCTTTAGTAACCTGGCCTTTGGTGATCAGTCGAGGGCCACATAAAGAGCGTCAAAATTTAGGTATTTACCGGATGCAACTTATCGGTAAAAACAAATTGATTATGCGCTGGTTGTCTCATCGAGGCGGTGCCCTCGATTTTCGTGAATGGCAACAAGCTCACCCAGGTAAACCTTTCCCAGTATCTGTTGCCCTAGGCGCTGACCCCGCCACTATTTTGGGTGCAGTAACTCCGGTTCCTGACACACTGAGTGAATACGCATTCGCCGGATTATTGCGCGGCAGCAAAACCGAAGTTGCCAAAAGCGGCCTGAACGATTTACACGTTCCGGCCTCCGCTGAGTTCATTTTGGAAGGTTTTATTTATCCTGATGAAATGGCCAACGAAGGTCCCTACGGCGATCATACTGGCTACTACAATGAAGTAGACCAGTTTCCCGTATTTACGGTTGAGCGTATCACCCACCGGCGCGACCCTATTTATCACAGCACTTATACAGGTCGTCCGCCAGATGAGCCTGCCGTACTCGGCGTTGCTTTAAATGAAGTGTTCATTCCAATTCTGCAAAAACAGTTTCCGGAAATTGTTGATTTCTATTTGCCACCCGAGGGTTGCTCTTATCGCATGGCCATTGTCACTATGAAAAAACAGTACCCCGGTCACGCCAAGCGCGTAATGATGGGCGTATGGTCTTTCTTGCGTCAGTTCATGTACACCAAGTTTGTTATTGTGACCGATGACGACGTCAATGCTCGCGACTGGAATGATGTCATCTGGGCCATTACCACCCGTATGGATCCAGCTAGAGACACCACCCTTATTGAGAATACACCCATCGATTATTTAGACTTTGCTTCACCCGTGTCGGGTCTCGGTTCAAAAATGGGCATGGATGCAACCAACAAGTGGCCGGGGGAAACTGATAGAGAGTGGGGCAAGCCCATTGTCAAAGATGAGGCAACCGTGAAGCACGTTGATGATATATGGGAAAGTTTAAATATTTTTGATAAACCCTAAAACAAAGCACCGGCCATGCTTTCATTATTGATACGGTTATTCCGGCTTCCGAGCCGGACTCTATAGACACAGAAACAAGTTCATTAATATGATGGCTTTTTTTCTGGCATAGGCAATGCCGGTAACACCCCAGAAAACAGCAACAATCCCTGTTGATAGTATTCAGTACTTTTTTCATGCTCACCTAAATTTGCCAATAGACGCGCAAGCTCTGCATAAGCACCAGGAGTACCTTTAATAGCGATACTTCGATTAAAATAATCACGTGCTTTGCCCCACAACTGGTTGCGTAGCGCCAAACGTCCGGTAGCAAGTAACAACTCGGCATTGCTGGGCCTTTCTTTCAACCAAGCTTCTGCTTGTAATAATTGCTGATGCGGATCTCTTCCAGCGATAATGCCATAGGGTTCGACTAAGCTATGATCCCAGCGTCTATGTAAGCTTTTACGCAAAACGATCTCAGCCGCGTCTCCGTCATCTAGCTTAATCAGCTCTTCACAATACACCAGGGTTACCTCAGGCTTATTCCGCCAAGCAGCTGACAGCCTATTCCAGGCTTGCTTTAAACTGTCTAAAGGATCTTCCGATTGAATTCTTTTTTGCAATAATTTAATGCACAGCTTTTGCTTCAGCTCATCTAACTGATCGTCTTTAATAATGTGGTATTTTTCCAATTGCGGAATTATTTTTTCAAGCTCATGCCAATCTTGCAGCGCAATATAAGACTGTTGTAATAAATCAAGAACCACCGGATGCTTAGGTGCAATTTTTCTAGCCCGCTCTAACGTTGCAACACACTGTTCATATTTATTGCTACGCAGTTGCATCCTTGCTTGACTCAAGTTCACAGCCAGTTCCGCACCCGTGTTATTTTGATCTGCCTTGGCTAATAGCTCTTGAGCTTGTTTCTCATCGCCTAACTCATAGGCACTGTGTGCCGCGGCAATATAATTTACTAGGGGAACTCTCGATTTTCCTGCCGTGCGTTTTAATAAACTCAATGCGGGCTTCCAATTACCTTCTATATAATTAATCAAGCCGTCAGCAACCTTGCTCTGCTGCTTTTCTTCGGAGCCCAATAAGGTATTGCGCAACGGAGTAATAAGCATCATGACACTCCCTCCAGCCAAGCGATAAACAATCCAAATGCTGAGTAAGGCTCCTAATATCAATCCAAGCGCTAGCCACAACGACATTTCAACAGATGTATCACCCACCACAATTAATAAATAGCTGTGTACTGATAATAATTTTTGGAAGAACAACGCCCCAACAAACAGACCAATAACAACAATGAAAAAATAACGCCTCATAATGTTTTACTCCTTTCCTGTAGCAGGAGCTAAATCATGAAACTTTTGAACATAAAGTTTCAATGCGTCTAGAGAACCATTTATTTTAGGCAGGGTGGTGTGGATTGTTTTTTCAGATAAGCGATCTAATTCAGAAGCAATCAACTGAGCTTGTTCTTGAACAGAGAAGTATTGCAGCAAGAGTGTATTGGCTTCTTTTAAGCTGTGCTTATAAATTGGAGTATTTTCTTGCAGCATAGCCAACTGTGCCTGCTCCAATTTTAAACGTAAATTCTGGCGCACATATACCGAGATTTCTGGCGACATTAAAGGCATCATCGGTTTGTCGTGCTGACGAATCCGTATGTGTTGGCCCACAATTTCTACAGCTGTATAAAAATTCATCTGTAGTCGTTGCCAAATACTGCTATCAGCATCTAGGACGAAAGTTTCAGGGTTTATTTTCGCGGGTATTTTTTCAATTTGTCTAGGCAAGCTTGGTAAACCAGCAATCTGTTCTGATAGCGCTGACAACTCTAAATACAACCCGCTGCGATCAACATCGGTGATTAATTTAACAGCGGCAATATCACGAGCTAAAGCTTCACGAACAGAAAACAGGTTAAGGTTATCCATATCGCGAAGAATTCCATCGGCCGTTTCCAGTAAGGGTAGGGCTCCTCCAACACCTTTCTCCATTAACAAACGTTGATTGGCTAGGCGCAATAAATATTCTGCTTCAGCTAAAAGCCATTCACCTCTATCAACCGTTTGAAGATCATGTAGACTTTTAGAAATTTGTTCGATGCGAGGGCTCAGTTCGGCAACCGGAATAAGCTCACTTTTCACCTGTGTCATTTGCTGTTGCAAGAGCGCTAACACAGATTTCTGTTGCACTAATTCTTGATCATTTTGCTTTATGCCAACGGCATACTGATCAACCTCAGTCGAGGAATACTTCTGATAGAAAAAATATGCAATTCCCGCCAACAAAAGCCAAACACACAATAGATTTATTCGTAATAACCACGAGGCTCGAGCCATGACTGGCTTGTCCTTTGTCACAATATCATCGACTGCTGTATCGCCCGCTACTGTATCTCCCGCTACTTTATCTCCCGCTACTACACCGTCACTCACCACACCATCACCTACTACAGAATTTCCTACTACAGAATCGCCTACTACAGCATCACCTGATGTATTCTGTATTTCGTTGCTTGCTGTCTGGTCATCTATGCTCATTACGGTTCCTGAGTCTGTTGAATTAAATAGCTGATACGACTAATCATCTAGATTTTAGACTCAATCTGGATTATTGACGATGCCAACTTATAAGTTTACTTAGCATCATTGAGTCCGATGCGTTGTGCGCCATAATAATCTCCTTACAACCAGCATCTAAGGCTATCGACGCCACCCGCTCGCCGGGCACCAATAGGGGTAAATCTAACCATTCAGGCTGATTATTCCGAGCAACTAGCTGCAACCAATTTTGTAAAGATTCACCACTGTGTACCGCAACGACATCGCCCGTTTGCCCCCAACGATTATCACGCAAGATTTTATCTGCACCATCGGGAAAGCGACGTTGATATAATTCACAATAATCTACTTGTGCTCCGCGCTGCTGTAAAACATCGGCTAATAAAGGCCGTCCGCCAGCACCACGACAAATAAGTACCTTAGCATTATCCAGCTGCTGTAACTCTGGCAAGGCCACAAGCGCTTCCGTATTCATCGTGCTGGAATTGTTATTTCCATCACCATTTTCCCTGCCGACAACCGGCACGTCATAAACAGACAGGGCTTTATCAGTGGCGGATCCAACCGCATAATATCGAGTCTTGATTGGCAGTTGCGGCCAATACTGGTCTATCCAATGCCAGCCATACTGAACCGCATTTTGGCTAACAAAAATAATATGTTGGTAGCTATCAAGTTCTAAAACACACTTCTTGATGGCGTTAACGGGTGATTTATCATCGCTATTGTCGCTATCAAAAGGGACTACCTCTAATAATCTCGCCACTAAAGTGCTGGCGCCCTCATTTTGCAAACAATCTTGCCATTTGGGAGCTTGTTGGCGTGGGCGCGTAACCAAGACGCGCAAACCCTGAAGCAATAAATTAGGCGTCATAAACCGCTTTCAAAATGGCACCCGCACCCGCAGCTAATAATTGTTTAGCCAATGTTACGCCTAATGCTTGGGCGTCATGCACACTACCGCTTATTTGATCCTCTAACATTTGCTCACCGTCGGGACTGCCGACCAGCCCACGCAGCCACAGCTGATCACCTTCTTTTAACTCAGCGTAACAACCAATAGGAACCTGACAGCCGCCTTCTAAGTGGCGATTCATTGCTCGTTCAGCTAGAACTCTATAGCTGGTCGATACGCAATGCAGTGGCTCTAGTAACGCTAATATCTCTTTATCATCAGTGCGAGTTTCTATACCAACAGCGCCTTGCCCACCGGCAGGTAGGCAGACATCTACCGCAATATATTCTCTGATTCGCTCAGAAAAACCCAATCTTAATAAGCCCGCAGCGGCAAGAATGATGGCATCGTATTCACCATCATCGAGTTTCTGTAAACGAGTATTAACGTTACCACGCAAAAATTTAATCTCTAACTCTGGATAGCGCGCCAATAGCTGACACTGACGACGTAAGCTAGACGTACCCACAACACTTCCGGCAGGAAGATCAGCGAGGCCAGTAAACCTATTTGAGACAAACGCATCACGAGGGTCTTCTCTAGGACAAATAACCGCTAATCCAAGCCCCTCCGGAAAATCCATCGGCACATCTTTCATCGAGTGCACCGCTATGTCAGCAGAGTCTTCTAGCAATGCGTGCTCAAGCTCTTTGACAAATAAGCCTTTGCCGCCCACTTTAGCCAATGGTACATCAAGAATTTTATCGCCACGGCTTACCATTGGTACCAACTCAACTTCGATTCCAGGGTGGTATTTTTCAAGCTCAGCTTTAACGTAATCTGCCTGCCACAATGCCAGCGCACTTTTGCGCGTAGCAATTCGAACAACCTGTGTCATAACCTTTTTTGTCCATTATTTTAAAGTGTTTAGCATATCAGATTGTCATTGATAGTCCGTTATTAAAGACTGGTTAATAGTCCTTTTAACGCGCCTACATGGCGTCGACTAACGATGGGTTTGGTGTCTGCACCCCGTAAACGCACCTCAAACTGGCCGTCTGAGTTTTTCGCCATAGCCTCAATACGGTCTATTGCCAGTAAGGCATTACGATGGACCCGAACAAAACGCGAGCTAAACTCTTGTTCTAATTCTTTGAGGGTGTCATCTATCAGAGTTTCACCGGCTTCGTGATATACCGTTACGTATTTTTGATCCGCCGCAAAGTAATAAATAGTATTGATATCAATAAGCTCTACACCACGGCGAGTTTTAGCACTGATATTTGAACGAGTTGATTGTTCCTTATCCGCCTTCTTAGGTAGATCTCGGAGCGACGTTTTTTGGGCTTTGTTAAGCGATACAGCCTTAGCTAACGACTGTAGCAACTTTTCTTTTCTAACCGGCTTAACTAAATAATCTATCGCATTAACCGCAAAGGCTTCTAAAGCATGCTCATCGTAAGCCGTGCAAAAGATAATAGCGGGGGGATCATCTAGCTCGCTCAAACGCTCAGCGACCTGCAAACCACTTTCGCCGGGCATACTAATATCCAATAAAATAATATCGGGGTCGTATTTCATCACAGCGTCAAATGCCGACTCTCCATCGGCCGCCTGACCAACCACTCGATAATTATCATCGTCTTGCAACATACGTTGCAGTCGATCTCGCGCTAAAGACTCATCATCGACAATTACTATTTCCACGCCAGTGTGACCTCGCCATATTATGGTATTGTTTATAAGTTAAGCATAACTCAAATGGGTATCGTCAAAGCAACCTCAAATATATCCACATTTTTGTGCATTTTCAGCTCAGCCTGACCGTTATAATAGGCCTGTAAGCGATAGTGGATATTATCTAGAGCCATCTGATTGCCAGAATGACCAGATACAAGTAGACCAGGTAGCTCTTGCATCACGGGATTAGTCATATTGATACGTAAATAGCCATCTTCTATCTGTAGCTGTAACCACACCTCACCACCTTCAGGTCGAGGCTGAATGCCATGATGAATCGCATTTTCTAACAGCGGCTGCAATAACAAACTCGGAAATCGAATATCAGTCAGCTGCGGCTCAAGCTCTTCAGATATTTGCCAGTTTACCTGCAGCCTATCTCCCAACCGGCGCTGCTCAATAGCAACATACTGCCGACACAGTTCCAACTCTTCAGATAGACTGATCAAACCAGGCTCCTGCAGACTAGCCCTAAATAAACTGGCTAAATCTTCAATCATTCTTTCTGCTGTATCGGCATCGGTAGCAACCAGACTGGCAATACTGTTTAAACTATTAAATAAAAAATGTGGTCGAATTCTTGACTGTAATGCTTGGATACGCGCACGCAATTCTGCTTGTTGCTGATTATGTAATTGCTGCTGTATGTACAAATAGCGCAATACTATACCGCCAAAAATTGCAGCCAAAACCAAGTTATCAATAACTACCCACAAGTCAGGTAGCCTACGACTTAGAAAGAACTGCCCCAAGATCGTACACGCCAATGTTACGCTTAATACCAAACCATAACTGACAACACCGGCAAAAATTGGAGATTGTCGCCCCAACCATAACCGTAAACCACACAACATGGCTGCAGTTAACAGCAATACCCACTGTAATAAGAAAGATCGTAGCCCAAGATCTAACCAATCAATATGCTGAAGGCCCGAATTGGCAACGGATAACGACAGCGCCAATAACTCACCCAACATGGCCAGCAAAAAAACAGCCTGCAAAGAGCATAAATTGGGGAAAAATTGATTGTCATCGACAATGCTCACCGGTTTAGTGTTAATTGATGCTCTCCTCATGGCTTATGCTGAGTTATAATACCCCTCTTTTTTTATGGATAGGGCAATTTTTCCACTAATAATCGCCCTCCAGATCACAGTAGGCAATAGTTTATGAGTCAAGACGATAAAACCAATCAACAATCTAGTACGGATCAACAATCTAGTACTAATCAACAATGGGGCGGACGATTTACAGAGGCGACTGATGCTTTTGTTCAGCGCTTTACCGCTTCAATCCAATTTGATCAGCGTTTATATCGTCATGATATCCAAGGCTCAATTGCTCACGCGACTATGTTAGAGCAAGCTGGCGTATTAACAACTGAAGAAAAAGACAGCATTATCAATGGTTTACAAGAAGTTCAGCAAGATGTTGAATCAGGCCAGATTCAGTGGTCAATTCCACTAGAAGACGTTCACATGAACATTGAGTCAGCACTTACTGACAAAATTGGTATCACTGGCAAAAAGCTGCACACAGGACGTTCACGCAACGATCAAGTAGCCACAGATATCCGCCTTTGGTTGCGCGACGAAATCGATCTTATTAGTCTTGAATTAACGCGCTTACAAACGGGAATGATCAAATTAGCCGCAACCGAAGCCGATACCATTATGCCTGGGTTTACTCACCTGCAAACAGCTCAACCGGTAACCTTTGGTCATCACTTATTGGCATGGAATGAAATGCTAGAACGTGATTTTGGTCGCCTCCAAGATTGCCGTAAACGCTTAAATCAGTCACCACTTGGTGCCGCTGCACTGGCTGGGACAACTTACCCAATTAACCGACAACTAACGGCTGATCTGCTCGGCTTTGACGGCCCCACTCGCAACAGCCTCGATTCAGTTTCAGACAGAGATTTCGGCATAGAGTTTTGCGCCTTCGCCAGCATGCTGTTAACCCACATGTCGCGCATGTCAGAAGAATTGGTTTTGTGGACATCATCGCAATTTAACTTTATCAATTTACCGGATCGCTTTTGTACGGGCTCATCCATTATGCCGCAAAAGAAAAATCCTGATGTACCCGAGCTAGTAAGGGGAAAAACTGGACGGGTTAATGGTCATTTAATCTGCCTACTGACCCTGATGAAATCTCAACCATTGGCTTACAACAAGGACAACCAAGAAGATAAGGAGCCCTTGTTTGATTCTGTTGATACCGTCAAAGACTGTCTCAGAGCTTTCGCTGACATGATCCCTGCAATCCAAGCCAAACAAGACAATATGCTAGAAGCGGCTAAGAGAGGGTTTTCAACAGCCACTGATCTAGCCGACTATTTGGTTGGAAAAGGTGTGGCTTTTCGTGACGCTCATGAAATTGTAGGAAAATCAGTTGCTTACGGATTAGAAACTGGAAAAGATTTATCAGAAATGACGCTCTCAGAACTGCAACAATTCAGCGATAGCATAACCGATGACGTTTTTTCAGTACTCACACTGGAAGGCTCTGTCGCCGCCCGTGACCACATTGGTGGCACCGCTCCAAATCAAGTTCGCACGGCCTCTAACTCAGCGTTACAAAAAGTTGCTTCTAGACACATATAGGTAGTATACCGACCCAGTTGTAACAACGAAAATATAGCACCAGCCGCTCAACATTTAAGCGGTTAGTGCTATACTCAACAAACCACACAATTTTGGCTTGTGATTATCAACCTCTAGGGATAGATTTTTCGATGAATACCGATTCAAATGATCCAAAGCTGCTCAAGCAGCACATTCTATTTCTCGAGCAGAAATTAGAAGAATTACAGCAGAATCAAGATAAAAATCATCACAGCCATATGCAAGCACAGCAAGAGGCTCTCTCGATCAGCCAAGCTCGATCAGAATTTTTAACTCGTATGAGCCATGAAATTCGCACACCCATGAATGCCATCATAGGTATGGGGCACTTACTTGAAGACACCTCTTTAAATCGTAAACAGAAAGACTACCTGCAAAACATTAACTTATCGTCTGAACATTTATTACAGATCATTGATGAGATAATGGATTTTTCCAAACTTGAGTCAGGTAAATACCTACTTGAAGACAATCATTTTGATCTCGATTCCATTTATGAAGAGTTATCCACCGAACTAGAAACACGAGCAGTCAATAAGAATATCGAGATTATCTTTGATGTTGCTCGAGAAGTGCCGCGTTTTATTAAAGGCGACTCAAAACGTCTACATCAAATATTGCATCACTTGATTGATAACGCGTTAAAGTTTACCAGCTCCGGTGAAATAACCATTACCACTCGTAAAAAATCGCGCCAAGGCCAGCAACTGGAATTGGAATTTACGGTACAAGATACTGGAACTGGAATTGCCCAAAAAGATATTAGCCGCCTGTTTGAGCCATTTATTCAACTCGATGGATCAACCTCAAGAAGCACGGGTGGAACAGGCCTAGGCCTCACAATCTGTAAGTATTTAGTAACTCAAATGGGTGGAGAAATCAGCCTTGTAAGCAAGGAGAATGAGGGCAGTAAAGTAACCTTTACAGCCATTGTTAATCGCAGTCACCTCGGTGAACGCACCTTGCACCCAGAGCCTCAACGGTTTTATAGCATGCGGACTTTGATCATCGATGATCATCCGGCGGCACTTACCGTATTAAAAAGTACAGCTGAGTCATTAAAGCTTCAAGTTGAAACCGCAACCAATGCTCTAGACGCCTTAGAGTTGCTTGAGCGTTGCTCTAATGATCCAGAAAAGCGTTTTGACTTGGTTTTAGTCGATTATAAAATGCCAGAAATAGATGGCATCGAGACCTGTAAGTTAATCAGTAAGCGCACCAATATAACTCACAAGCCAAAATGCATCTTGATCTCTAGCCTGTCTCGCGACGAGATCTCAGATGAGCAAACTATAGAGTGCGCACATGGCTATGTCCGCAAGCCCATCACCCCATCACGAATATTTGATGCGATTGCATTGTCGTTTGGCGAAAGCCTGTTTGACAATGAAGCTGACAAGCTATTAAGCCAGTCACAACAAGATGAGATCCTTAATGGCGCTCATTTATTGCTAGCCGAAGACAACATAGTTAACCAGAAAGTTGCTCTTGGTATCTTAAAGAAAAAAGGCGTTGCGATTACCATTGCCAACAATGGTGAAGAGGCCGTTCAAATCCTCAATCAACACCCAGAATTTACCTTTGACGCTATCCTTATGGACATGGAAATGCCTCTAATGGATGGCTATCAAGCCACTCGTCATATTCGCAAAAACGCTCATGATGAAGATATACCCATCATTGCCATGACAGCCCATGCCTTACAAGGTGATCGTGAGCTTTGCTTACAGGCGGGCATGGATGACTATTTAACTAAGCCCGTTAATCCACAAACCATGTATCAAGTGATTGCCAACCACATTGCTGATAGGATTACTCTGCACCATAAATAACCTCTAGTATCATTTGAGCTCTCTATGACTGTCGATTTAAATACACTGCCCGACTTTAAAATAGACCGCTCACGACTTACTCAAGTTAAGAACAATTTCTTAACTTTTAACAAGTCACGATTAGAGCGAACCTCCGCCAGCCTAGACTATCGGCAAAAAATATTTTTAGAGCTTATCTCTCTCTTATTTCACGTTAATCACCCGGTGCTCCCGGGTTATGTCAGCAGTGAAACGCCAGCAGGTGTTCAACAATACAAACCTTGTAAGAACACACTAAAAATTGCTAAGACACTGTCTAAAAGTTTTCGTTTTCAATCCCTAACAAACCAACAGGCTTCAATAGAAGCATTATTTGTTATGGGAAGTATTGGCACGATAGGGCAAAGTCGCAGCAGTGATTTAGATTTTTGGGTGTGCCATGACCCCAAACTGAGCCAAGATGAACTCATAGCGTTACAAAAAAAATGTGACAACATCAGCTTATGGGCAAAATCACTTGGCTTAGAGGCCGTGTTTTTTTTAATGAATGCAGGTGAGTTTAAGCGGGGTAAAAGCAGCGCACTTTCAGAAGAATCAAGCGGCAGCGCACAACATAAATTATTATTAGATGAGTTTTATCGAACGGGAATTCTCATTGCTGGGCGCTATCCCCTCTGGTGGTTCGTTGACCCCGACTATGAAACCTATTACACACAGTATAGTAATACGCTCTTAGAAAAAAAATTCATTCAAGAAAAGCACGTTATTGATTTTGGCGGTTTAGACAAAATTGACCCTCAAGAATTTATTACTGCGAGTATATGGCAGTTGTATAAATCTATTGAATCACCCTATAAATCAATTTTGAAATTATTGTTATTGGAGGTGTACGCCTCTCGTAAATCTCAGCAAGAAATTCTTTGTGTAGAATTTAAATCAAAAATATTCTCCGGCAAAACATCCATTGATGACTTAGATCCTTATTTTTTAATTTACAAAGCTAACGAGGCTTATTTACAAAAGAATAACCAAGACACACGCATTGATTTGTTACGGCGCTGTTTCTATCTTAAAGTGAATAGACCTCTATCAAAAAAGCCACACACTTCTCCACAATCTTGGCAACGAATAAGCTTACAAAAGATTGTACAACAATGGAGCTGGAAAAAAGAACACATTCAATTACTCGACAAAAAGTCTTCGTGGAATGCACTGCAAGTTATTGATGAAAAACAAATAATCATCAATGAATTATTATCAGGGTATAAGTTTTTAACCCATTTTTTTCGTGAACACGGTACTGCCAACGACATAAATCAAAACAAAGAAATTAATTTATTAGGTAGAAAGTTATTTTCTGCTTTTGAACGTCGCAGTGGTAAAATTGAAAACATAAACCCCAACATCTCAAAAAATATTTCGGCGAGCCACCTTACTTTTAAAATCAAAGAACAACCTGCCAAAACTGATCAGTGGTCGGTTTATTGTCAAACTAAAAATGACGAACTCACTGCCGAGAACCAATTGTTTACCTGCTCTTCTCTAATAGAGCTTATATGCTGGACTTACTGCAACAAAATTTACACAGAACAAACCCATGCAGCCATATTACATAAAGACAAAACGATAAACGCTAGAGGTTTTTATTCTTCGTTAGAGAAGTGGCGAGAATCGGTTAGCAAATCCACCAAAAAAATATCATTTGAAAGCAAGCCTACGCCTCTTAACATTCTAATATTTATCAATATTTTTGGTTATGACTCTGAAGATATTTCAGACTCTGAGCAGGGGAATTTAGATGTTTTATCTTATGGTAAAAACCATTTAAATTTGATCAACGATATTCATATGGTTGTACATAACTCCTGGAATGAAACTACCGTTTATTCCCATGAAACAAATACTGTGCAAAATTTTATGTGTGATTTTTTTAATTTAAAAAATCCACACCAAAACAAAAATAACCCAAACATAATTATTCATTGTGAAAATCAACATTTATCCGCACAAATTAAGCAACGAATTTTATCCTTGCTGTCGCAAACGAAAAATTTATTTGAAAAAAAGAGTGTTTCTAGCAAACAATTAGTTATTAATGTTGAATCTAATTTTTTAGCTTTTGAAGCTAATAACAACAACATTATTTCTTATAATTTTATAAGCCGAGAGCAATTACTGGATCATTTATCTAAACCTAGACAAGATTTTTGTTCGACTGTATTTGATGAAAAAACGTTATTAAACGATCCTCTTAATGCCCTATATTTAACCGCTAATAAAAACCACAATAACGATTCAATTCAGGTTTTTTATCTGGCCAATAAAAGTACCGCTGACGTCTATGTGTTAGATGAAAAAAATAGTCTGACCCAATACTTTCTCCCCTTTCAAGATGAGCAATCTTTATTAAGGCCATTACACCGATTCATTCGCTCTATAATTCACCGCCAGCAACTGCGTAACGATGATCTTGATAATTTTGGAATATACCCAGTAGAGTTTTTCCAATTAAAGAAAGAACGCAATGGAATCTATATCGCCAGCCCACGGCACGTTATAAACGAATTATCCAATTTACAATTTTTTAACATTCAAGCTATTGCCAATCACGGCCAAAATCATGAAATAGAATTTTCAATTTATTGTGATGACACGGCCTTTCACACCAGTGAGCACGGCCAAGATACTTATAATAAAGTCGCACAACATATATTGTCACATCGGAAAAACGCCGAAAAATACCCCTGCTATCTAACCGATTTAGACCTGAGCAATATGCCGCCAAATTTAACGGGGCCAATAGCACTACAAACCGCGCATTTTTTGCAATATAAAAAACAGATAGAGCAAAACCTCAATCAAGCGTTGGGGAGTCTTTAAAAGAGCCTGTAATTAATACCTAACTTTGTTGTGAGCAACCTCTCTCAGGCTTTATACTCGTCACCTACCATCGCACCCTTAAATTCAGTCTACCGTTACGGAGCTACCATGCATAAACTTGCTGCCCTGAGCCTATCTTTACTATTACTTACTGGGCTCACTGCCTGCGGACAAAAAGGTCCATTAATATTGCCTGAGTCAACCAACACAACCGCACAAACTCAGCAATAAGCTTAACCCGCTCTAACAACGCTTTTACTTGAGAACATCATGTCTGAATTTAATCAACGCAATGGTCAATTGCACGCTGAAGCTGTCTCTTTAAACCAGCTTGCTAATACTTATGGCACTCCACTTTATGTCTACAGCAGCCAGGCGCTATCACAACACTATCTCAATTACGCCAATGCGTTAAATGACCACCCCGGCATGATTTGCTATGCGGTCAAAGCCAATTCAAATATCGCCATTTTGAGCTTACTCGCTAACTTAGGCTCAGGTTTTGACATTGTTTCTGAGGGTGAACTGGAAAGGGTACTTCTTGCTGGAGGCGATCCATCACGTATTGTGTTTTCAGGAGTGGGTAAAACGCCTCACGAAATGCGTCGAGCCTTGAGCGCTGGCGTTCATTGTTTTAATGTTGAGTCCTCTGCCGAACTTGATGTTCTAGCAGCTGTAGCAGAACAAGAGGGCATCCAAGCCAATATCTCTTTGCGTGTAAACCCTGATGTTGATGCCAATACCCACCCGTATATTTCAACCGGACTAAAAGAGAATAAGTTTGGTATCGACATACAAGAAGCTCCAGCCGTGTATGCCCATGCAGCCACTAAAGAATCCCTTAATATCGTTGGTATCGATTGTCACATTGGCTCTCAACTTGTCGAGCTAGAGCCTTTCCTTGACGCTTTAGATAGAGTCTTGGCTTTAGTTGATGAATTGGCCGAGCAAAACATAACGATCCAGCACCTAGATTTAGGTGGTGGCTTAGGCGTTACCTATAAAGATGAAGTTCCGCCCTCTGTTGAGAGTTATATGAACGCCATCAAAGCAAAAGTCGGCGACCGTCAACTGGCTTTGATTTTTGAGCCTGGGCGCTCTATTGCCGCTAATGCCGGTGTTTTGTTAACTAAAGTTGAATATTTGAAACCAACTCCGCACAAAAATTTCGCCATTATTGACGCGGCCATGAATGATAATATTCGTCCGGCGCTGTATCAGGCGTGGCAAGAAATTCGCCCCGTCACCCTTCACGCTGACAGCGATCGATCGGGTAACAGTATGCTCTGGGATTTGGTCGGACCTGTTTGTGAGACTGGCGATTTTCTTGGTAAAGATAGATTGTTAAGCCTTGAGCCCGGCGACCTATTAGCCGTCATGTCTTCTGGCGCCTATGGATTTACCATGAGCTCTAACTACAATAGCCGTCCACGTGCGGCTGAGGTTTTAGTTAAAGGTGACCAGCACCAAATCATTAGGCAGCGTGAATCGCTAGCCGATTTGACTCGTGGAGAGAGTTTGCCGCAATCAGGTTTTTTGGATAATTCATGAAAATTCGATTCAGTAAAATGCATGGCTTGGGCAATGACTTCGTTGTTATCGATGCGATTAACCAAAGAGTTAATCTCTCAGAGACTCATATTCAGCAGCTTTCCGACCGACGTTTTGGCGTAGGTTGTGATCAAGTTTTATTAGTCGAAGTGCCTAGCTCACCTGATGTTGATTTCCGCTATCGCATTTTCAATGCTGATGGTTCTGAAGTTGAAAATTGTGGCAATGGTGCCCGCTGTTTTGCTCAATTTGTTCGTGAACGCAAACTCACCGGCAAGCGTCATATTGTCGTAGAAACCTCCTGCGGAATTATGACTCTCACGGTACAAAAGGATGATTCAATTACCGTCAATATGGGAATACCCATCCTCGAGCCACAACAAATTCCTTATAATGCCTCCCAGCAAAGATCCTCCTATCAAATGCAGATCAATGCCGAAGGGATTGTAGATGAACTTGAAATAAGTGCCGTCTCTATGGGCAACCCTCATGCGGTTACTGTTGTTGAGGATACCTCTACGGCGGCTGTTGAACAGCTTGGTCCTATTATTGAGTCGCACCATGATTTCCCTAATAAGGTAAACGCCGGCTTTATGCAGGTCATATCCCGTAACGAAATTGATTTACGTGTTTTTGAACGTGGTGTAGGCGAAACCCTTGCTTGTGGTACTGGCGCCTGCGCGGCAATGGTAGCGGGGCGCTTACGCAACCTGTTAGACTCAACGGTAAAAGTGAATTTACCGGGCGGCAGCCTTAAGATTGAATGGCAAGGCGAAGGCCAACCAGTACTCATGACTGGGCCAGCAGCTTCCGTATTTCACGGCCAAATTAAGCTATAACCAAAGACGATAAGAAGACCTATGAGCGATACAACTCTCACCGATTCCGAAGCAGCCATCACTGAACAACAAGTGGTTGAATACTTACGCAATAAACCTGACTTTTTTGTTTCTCAACCAGGCCTGCTTGCTGACATCCGCTTACCCCATGCAAGCGGGCAAGCTATTTCTTTGGTAGAGCGCCAAGTATCTGTGTTACGGGAACGCAACATGGATATGCGTCATCGCTTAAGCAAGCTACTAGAAAATGCCCGAGATAATGATCGGTTATTTGAAAAAACCAAAAAGCTCGTACTGGCATTACTTGAAAGTAAGAATCTCAATGACGCAGTAGAGGCTTTGCTTTACAGCTTTAAACATGATTTTGATATTCACTTCACCTCCATTATATTGTTTGGCGAAGATGCCACCGACAACAGCAAAGCAAAATTTGTCAGTATTAACAGCGCTCGAGAATCCATCGCCTCTCTGCTGAAAGGCAACCGCGCTCAATGTGGAACCTTTAGCGAAACCGAGACCGAGTATTTATTTTCAGACCATGCCAGTGGCGTTGGTTCAGCAGCAATGGTACCCCTTGTGTTTGGCAATACTTTTGGTCTATTAGCCATCGCCAACCGTGATGCTAACTATTATCGTTCCAGCATGGGGACATTATTTTTAAGTTATATTGGCGAAGTGCTCAATCGGGTTTTACCTCAACACCTACCCCAATAACCCAACACCTACCCAAATAACCTCAACCCTTACCCAGATAAAAGAGGTTCGGTAATGCCCACCAACAGTCTTACCGAATCCATCAACGCTTTTATTCACTACCTTCAAGTTGAACGTCAATACTCTGAGCATACTCAAACGAGTTACCAACGTGATTTATTGCGTTTTTCAACTTTTATTGGCAAAGCCAATATTGGTCAAACACCAACGCTCCAACTAGACGACATCCAATTTCATCATGTGCGCAGCTGTATGAGTCAGTTGCATCGCCAAGGCCTAGGCCCGAAGAGCCTCCAAAGATGGCTTTCTTCGTTGCGGTCATTCTATAAGTTTTGCCTCAAGCGCGGCATCACCTTAACCGACCCAACCAGCGGCGTCAGCGCCCCTAAAGCCGCAAAGAAGTTACCTAAAACTCTAGATGCTGATCAGGTCGGACAATACTTAGACGTACAAGGAAATGATTTTATCAGCCTGCGAGACCGAGCCATGCTTGAGTTATTTTACTCTAGCGGCTTACGTCTAGCCGAACTGGCCGCGCTGAATTGGCATCACATAGACTTACAGCAGGGGACGGTTAGAGTCCTAGGTAAAGGCAGTAAAGAACGTGAAGTCCCCGTTGGCCGCCTAGCTATTGATGCACTTATAGACTGGCAAAAGCATTGCTCAGCTGAACCACAGGACGCCATATTTATCAGCAAAAAGCGAACCCGGTTAGGCCATCGCAGTATTCAGTTGCGCCTGAAACAACTGAGCCTAACTCAGGATGTCGATCAACCGGTCACTCCGCATATGTTGCGGCATTCATTTGCCAGCCACTTGTTAGAGTCCAGTGGCGATTTACGGGGTGTACAAGAGCTGCTTGGTCACGCCAATCTTTCTACAACTCAAATCTACACTCATTTAGACTTTCAGCACCTGGCCAAGGTGTATGATGATGCCCACCCAAGGGCACAAGCCAATAGTGCGGATAACACGCTTGATGGCATAAAAAAAGGCTGAATAAATCAGCCTTTTTTAAATACGGAAAATGATTAAGCCTTAAACCGCATCGCCGCCGGTTTCACCCGTACGAATTCGAATGATCTCATCTATAGTTGTGATGAAAATCTTACCGTCACCGATTTTACCGGTATGCGCTGCTTTAGTGATTGCCTCAACAACCTCTTCAACCACTGAATCTTCAACCGCTAATTCCAGCTTAACTTTTGGCAGGAAATCAACAACGTATTCTGCACCGCGGTATAGCTCTGTATGGCCTTTCTGGCGACCAAAACCTTTTACTTCTGTAACGGTCATACCTTGAACGCCAACTTCTGATAAGCCCGAACGCACGTCGTCTAACTTAAAAGGTTTAATGATGGCTGTAATTAATTTCATTGTCTTCTCCTTCCGTCTCTAGTTACTGCGACTTATTATATGTGCCGCTTAAATGCTGCTGCGTACCTTACACTTTCCCTTATTAAAAATCATCCTCGCAGGCCGACTATCCAATAATGACACGCATAAAAAAACCCGGCCAAGGCCGGGCTTTATATTACCAACAACAATCCATCTTATTTGTTAGTAAATTCTGGATAGGCTTCCATACCACATTCAGAACGATCAACACCTTCGTATTCTTCTTCTTCGCTAACACGAATACCCATAACCGCTTTAATGATTGACCAAGCAATCAAGCTGGTTACAAAGACCCAACCGAAGATAACAAGTGCACCGACAAACTGGCCACCAAAGGTTGCATCAGCATCAGTCATAGGCACAACCATTACACCGAAGAAACCAACAACACCGTGAACCGAGATTGCACCGACTGGATCATCAATTTTCATCTTGTCCATTGCCAAGATAGAGAACACAACGATCGCACCACCGGCAGCACCGATTAAAGTAGCGGTTAGTGGAGTTGGATCAGCAGGCTCAGCCGTAATCGCAACCAGACCAGCCAATGCACCATTAAGCGCCATGGTTAAATCCGCTTTACCGAATAAGATACGAGCGATAAGAAGAGCCGCAATTAAACCGCCAGCTGCTGCAGCGTTAGTATTCAAGAATACGTTAGCCACTTCGTTAGCTACACCGATACCACCCAATTTAAGAGTTGAACCGCCGTTAAAACCAAACCAACCCATCCACAAGATGAACGTACCTAAGGTTGCCATTGGCAAGTTAGCACCGGGGATAGCAACAGTACCATTAGGACCGTATTTACCCTTACGAGCGCCTAGTAACAATACACCAGCCAAAGCCGCTGCTGCGCCCGCCATGTGAACAATACCTGAACCAGCATAATCGCTGTAGTTAAGCTCGCCAATAAACGGTACGGCATCGCCATTCCAAGTCCAGCTGCCTTCTACAGGGTAGATAAAGCCAGTCATAACCACTGCGAATGCTAAGAAAGCAAACAACTTCATACGCTCAGCAACCGCGCCAGAAACTATCGACATAGCCGTTGCAACGAACACTACTTGGAAGAAGAAATCAGAAGCACCAGAATAAACTGAGTCGCCACCAAAACCCGCTTCAGCTGAAGCCGCTAAAACGCCAGCAATCGCCGCGTCGTCCATTTGCGCAACAGTCGTTACACCAGAAAGGAAGAAACCGCCGTCATACATTAATTCATAACCACAAACCAAATACATGGTTGAAGCAATCGCAAACAAAGCGATGTTTTTAGTTAAGATTTCAGTGGTGTTTTTAGCGCGAACCAAACCCGCTTCTAACATGGCAAAACCAGCTGCCATCCACATTACCAATGCGCCACACACCAAGAAGTAAAAGGTGTCCATTGCGTATTGCAATTCGTAAATATTATTTTCCATTGTTGTTCTCCGGAAAGTAAGAATGAAACATTTAAAATGTTTTTAAGAAATTTTAAAGCCACTACCGCCGTGGAAGGTCCATTTCTGGTTCCACTTTTTGCTTTAGCTGTTTGAAAATTTATTAAACTGCGTCGTCACCGGTTTCGCCGGTACGGATGCGGATAACTTGTTCCAGAGCGGAAACAAATATTTTGCCATCACCAATTTTGCCGCTGTGAGCCGCTTTAGAAATAGTCTCTACCACTGAATCTAACAACTCGTCACTGACGGCCGCTTCGATTTTAGTTTTAGGGAGAAAATCCACAACGTATTCAGCACCACGATACAATTCGGTGTGACCTTTTTGACGTCCGAAGCCTTTCACTTCAGTAACAGTAATGCCTTGAACACCAATTTCAGATAATGCTTCACGTACAGCATCTAACATAAAAGGCTTAATAACAGCCGTAACTAATTTCATATTGAGCTCCTAAATAAGACGCTGCCACCGCGCCTTTTTGAGAAAAATCCGAGCGCCTAGCGCCCGGTTTATATCAAGAGATCTTAAAGATCGAAAGACTTGCTTACGTCTAGGAAGAAGTAACCGTCGCCTGATGCGTCATCATCAGTATCACTATCAACGGCAAAGGTTTTACCCAGTGTAGCCGTTACATCTAAGCCTACAACTTCGCCTGAAGCAGTTACTTCAAAGTGCTTGTACTCTGATTCCCAGTCATTATTGTCGCCTTCATCTTCATAAGCACCAACAGTTGCACCGAAAACTTCACCAGACCAACTGATTGAAGCATAAGTGTAATCGCCTTCTTCAGCAGTAGGGTCTTCTTCGTCCCAATCGCCATCACCATCAACATAAGATACTGAAAAAGCACCCATGCCTACAGATAATGCAATTTCGCTTTCACTATCAGAAGTGTAAGTGTACTCATACATGTTATAAGCAACATCTACCCACAGACCGTTTTCAAATTCAAAACCGTAACCAACATAGAAGTCAGTTTCTAAACCGTCATCACCGCCATCACGACCGTCACCACCGTTATCACTGATGATCCAAGTACCAGCGTAAAAACCGCCAACAGCCGCATCTAAGCTGCCATAAGCACCAGCATCACCAAGATTTGAACCACGGAAATAGTAGTCAGTTACAAAACCGGCAGTTGCAGAATATTCTGCTTCAGCCATAACAGGAGCAGTTGCTAGAGCGCCAGTCGTTAACGCGATAGCCGCCGCTAATTTAGTCATTTTATTCATGAGTGTTTCCTCTCGTAATGATTAAGTATATTTTGTTAAAAATTGCAGCTTGCGGCCTTTTATGATCGTTCTTAGGTCTTACAAACTGACTTGCCCCACATATGCACACGGCTTGCCAACTTTATAATATTGTTATTATTCAGTGGCTTACAGTGATTTAGCGCCACTTGGGTGGCATGGGCGCAAACATCAAACGGCACCAGAGCTCAATATTGGTGCGCGTTTCAAGGGCTAACTAAGTTATAGCACCGCTTTAGTGCGTCAGGCAAGACTTCGCCAAGCAAAAACACGGACAGGCTATAAAAATATCGTTATGATGCGGTACTTACACAATAAACTGACCAAGATATAAACTGACCCTACTCAGAGACATACCATGATTGAGAACATTGCCCGCACAATTTTTAGTGAAGTGAAAAACGCTATCCCCACTCAAGTAACCGATCTACCTGAGAAAGAGCTTCGGGCATTGCTTGAAGGCGTACTCAAGAAACTCAACTTAGTCTCTCGTGAAGAGTTTGATGCTCAACAGGCCGTTCTGGGAAGAACCCGCTCAAAAGTAGAAGCCTTAGAAAAACAACTGGTCGAACTTGAAGCTTTAACCGCACAAAAATAATTCCTTTGGCCGATAGCGGTTAACCACAAAACAGATAACTCTCGTTGTTTTTTAGGAAGTTATCATGTCGCTTGCCACCGTTTACAGTCGATCTCGGCTAGGAATAAACGCCCCACTTATTACCATTGAAGTCCATTTGTCCAACGGCTTACCTTCGCTTTCAATTGTGGGGCTACCAGAAACGGCGGTACGCGAAAGTAAAGATCGGGTTCGCAGCGCCATACTCAATAGCCAATTTGAATTTCCGGCTCGCCGCATTACCATTAATTTAGCTCCCGCCGATTTACCCAAGCAGGGCGGTCAATTTGATTTAGCCATTGCTCTAGGTGTACTGGCCGCATCAGGTCAAATTCCGACTGACACACTGGGAGATTATGAGTTCATTGGCGAGCTTTCGCTAAATGGCGAACTGCGCAGCACCAAAGGCAGCCTTCCCGCCGCCATTGCCTGTGCGGCAGCAAAGCGCAAACTGATTTGCTGTGCCGACAACGCTTTAGAGGCCTCATTAAGCGAAGCAACCTCAGTCTTAGGCAGCAAATCACTACTTCAAACCTGTGCGCACTTGTGTGGACAAACCCTCTTAACACCCATACAGGCTCCCAACTTTGCAATCGTCGATACTCACTCTTTAGACCTGCTCGATGTAAAAGGTCAATTACAAGCCAAGCGCGCCCTAGAAATAGCCGCCGCCGGTAAGCATCACTTACTTTTATTTGGGCCGCCCGGCACCGGCAAATCTATGCTGGCTTCACGTTTACCCAGTATTTTGCCGCCTCTTACCCAAGCCGAAGCCATTGACGTTGCCCAAGTGCTTTCCATCACTAACAGTCAACCTCTTAGTCACTATCCCGCTCGTCCTTTCAGTGCACCGCACCATACGGCATCAGCCGCTGCTTTAGTCGGCGGGGGTTCACAGCCGCAACCCGGGGAGATTACTGTGGCCAATCATGGGGTCTTGTTTTTAGATGAGCTACCTGAGTTTCAACGGCAAGTCTTAGAAGTTTTACGCGAACCGCTAGAAAACGGTTTTATCCGTATTTCCCGTGCCTGCGCACAAGTTGAATTTCCAGCTCAGTTTCAGTTAATAGCTGCCATGAACCCGTGCCCCTGCGGCTATTATGGTTACGGTAATTCCAATAATTATGTAAACAGTTCGCGTTGTCAGTGCAGCGCTGAAAAAATACGCCGTTATCGCTCGAAAGTATCAGGGCCACTATTAGATAGGATTGATTTACACGTACCAGTTCAAGCCTTAAAACAAGGAGAACTGCACACAGCCACTCAAGGCGATAGCTCGGCCACCATTCAACAACGTGTGCTCGCGGCGCGGAAAATTCAGCTCAATAGGCAAGGGCACTGCAATGCTCTTTTATCCAGTCGAGCAATAGACAGCATTTGTCGCACCACACTGGTGCAACAAAAAATGCTGGATGGCGCCATGGAAAAATTAGGCTTTTCAGCACGAGCGTTGCACCGTATTTTGAAGGTTGCCCGTACCATAGCTGACCTTGAAAGCACCGAAATCATTAGTGATGCTCACTTGCATGAGGCACTGGCCTATCGATTGCTGGATAGGCAACAGCAATAGAATCCGTACTGAAATTAACTGAAACAGGTTGCTACTCAAAAGGGGGTTGTTAGAATGCGACCCTATTTTTATATTGAGTGTTACGACAACCGTCATGACCACATTAAACCCACGTCAAAAACAAGCCGTTCACTACATAGATGGGCCAAGTCTTGTGTTGGCCGGTGCTGGTAGCGGGAAAACGAGTGTTATCACGCGTAAAATTGCCTACTTAATTCAACAGTGTGGGATTCCGGCACGCCACATCGCGGCCGTAACCTTTACCAACAAAGCCGCACGTGAAATGAAAGCGCGGGTAACCAGCCTGATAAAAGGCTCTGCAGGCAAAGGGTTAACCGTTTCAACTTTTCACAACCTTGGCCTGAATATCATTCGCAAGGAATATAAAACCTTAGGATTTAAATCGGGTTTTTCCATTTTTGACAGTGAGGATGCCCGCTCACTATTAAAAGAAATCATGCTTAAGGATGGTGATTTAGACACTGCACAGCTCGATTCAGCCCAATATCAAATATCCAACTGGAAGAATGATTTAGTCGCCCCAGAACAGGCCATCAGTAAGGCCGCCGACGATAATCAAGCTCGCCTAGGTCTTATCTATCAACGCTATAACCAAGCTTTACTGGCCTATAACGCGGTAGATTTTGATGATTTAATTTTAATTCCAGCGCAACTATTTTTGAACAACAGCGAAATACTGCAGCGCTGGCGCCAAAAAATCCGCTACCTACTGGTGGATGAATATCAAGACACCAATTCCAGTCAATATTTATTGGTCAAACTGTTGGTTGGGGATCGTGGAACCCTCACCGTAGTTGGAGATGACGATCAATCTATCTACGCTTGGCGTGGCGCTCGGCCTGAGAACCTAACACTGTTGAAGCAAGATTTTCCTAATTTAGAGGTTATCAAGCTAGAGCAAAATTATCGTTCGACCAGCCGTATTTTAAAATGCGCTAACCATTTAATTGCCCACAACCCCCACGAATTTGAAAAGAAGTTGTGGAGTGACATGGGTGTGGGCGAACCATTGCGTATATTGCGCAGCGCCAATGAAGATGCCGAAGCTGAACGCGTAGCAACTGAAATTTTTATGCAGCGCCAAAACCGAGGCGCTAAGTTCAGTGACTTTGCCATTCTCTATCGTGGCAATCATCAAGCCCGGTTACTCGAAATCAAATTACAGCAACATCAAATCCCCTACACCATTAGTGGAGGAACCTCTTTTTTCGCCAAAACCGAAATAAAAGACATCATGGCTTACTTACGCCTATTGGTGAATTCAGATGATGACAACGCCTTCTTGCGTATTATTAACACGCCACGCCGACAAATAGGGACGGGAACACTAGAGGCACTTGGGCGCTACGCTACTGAGCGGGATATAAGTTTGTTCGATGCTTGTAACGAAATCGGTTTGCAGAGCCACATCCCCAAAAAGAACTTAGAACGAATCCTGCGTTTTCACGGCTGGATTTCAAACATAGCCGCCAATGCTCAAAGCGATTCAGCCGTTGCCCTCATTCGTGAAATGGTTGAGGACATAGACTATGAATCATGGCTGCACCAAAATGCCAGCTCGCCCAAAGTGGCCGAGCGGCGCTTAGAGAACGTCTGGTATTTGGTTGACTCAATAAAAAATATTATTGAGCGCGACGATGCCGACGACGGCGAGGGCAGCCTTGAAAGCGCGATAAAAAAATTACTCTTGCGTGACATGCTTGAGCAGCAAGAAGAAGACGAGCAGCTCGATCAAGTACAAATGATGACCCTGCACGCCTCCAAAGGTTTAGAGTTCCCCCATGTCTTTATGGTGGGCATGGAAGAAGAAATACTGCCCCACAGAAACAGTATTGAAGACGACAATATTGAAGAGGAGCGACGTTTAACTTATGTTGGCATTACTCGTGCTAGAAAAACCCTAACCATTACTTTGGCTTCTAAGCGTAAACAATTTGGTGAGATACACGACACCACTCCCAGTCGGTTTTTGGATGAGCTGCCAGAAGACGATATAGAGCGCGAAGGTTTTGGCGAGCACTGCCCTGAAAAGAACAGCCAAACTGGCATCAAGACCTTAAGCAGTCTGCTAGATGGCTTACAAATTTAATGATTCACATACCGAGAGACAAACAATGAAAAAGCTTCCCCTTACTTTGGTTATAGCCTCAATAGTTGCACCGATGTTAGCCGCCCCTGTTCTGGCCGATCGTGCCGCAGTTGGCGATGATGGTCGTGAGATTCGCTTATTGGATAACGGTCAATGGGAATACAGCTCAACCGATCGCTTTGCCACCAGTGAAGACGGTACGCGAGTACGTTTAAAAGAAGGTGGCAAGTGGGAGTTTATTGGCAATGCGCCCATGCAAACCAAAGAAAAAGTCAGAACTGAAAATTTGGATATATCACTCAAAAAAGTGATCACCGAATTCACCAAAGAAAAAGCCGGTACCAAAAGCACACGATACAGCTCGCAAACCGTATTTTTCCTCGATTTAGATGTGTCTAGTTACGGGGATAACGTCAACGCAGTTCTGGATAACTTTGAGTTAATTAAAGCCCAAGATAATAAAAATACGATTTACCCAGTGGTTAATATCACCCCAGCACAAACCTCTTTTGAGGCTGGTAAAAAATATCAGCTCCAAATACGGGTAGATGGCTCACCTTCAGGCAGTATTGTTTGGGGCAGCCGCACCATTAACCTGACTATTGATAAAAGCGTATTCGGGAGTAACGAGAATTTAACGTTTACCTTGCGAGCTGATGAAATTAAAAAACAGCAGGTTGAAGAGTTGTTTTAATCTCTGGGTTATTTCGAGCGTATGTGAGATGTCTTTTACTGCGTTCGAAATAACAGGGTAATCCCTCTTAATACCAATTTTTAGCGACTGGGAATTTTTTATACACCACCCACAAGCTGAACATAAAAACACCCGCCATTAACAACCAGATCAATAACAACGCAAAACTCAAATCACCGCCTTGATATTCGACCTGATTTTTAATCGCACCACCTGCACCACTGGCTAATGCGATTGCGAGTGTCTCTGCCATACCCGTGGCGGTAGCTGTGGCACCTTCTTGACCAGGCTTAGTCGCCAACATACCAGCCGTTGCCGCGGAATTAAACATCAAACCCATACCAAAACCGGCGATCATCCACGCCACATACATCCAGATTGGATTCGCAGCAGGATTCAACTGCTGAATCACCATGACCATCACCAGCAACAAAGTGAGATTGCCAATAATCATTGAACGCCGATGTGATATGTAACGGTCAATATACGATTGCGAAAACGAAGCCAGTACCCAGCTACACGCCGCCCCGGTGAACAACAATCCGGTACTTAACGTTGAGAACTGGCGCTCTTCAATTAAAAATAAGGGTATAAACGTCTCAACGCCAAAGAAAGCAAAGAAAATAATCCCATGGAAGACGACGGCCACAGCCAGAGGATTATCCAATTGCAACCAGCCTTGGGGCAATACTCGATTCAGTGGCCACCACAACCCGAAAGTCAAAGGTATCAATAACAGCCACCACGCACTGAGCGGTTGTGATATTAGAAACATGATGGCCAAACATAAAGCGCCTAACCACAGCGCATTTTTTAAAGAATCATAATTGTGTGACTGCGGCTCGTAATCTAGGTTTTTTATGCTGGGCATCAACAACCACATAACACAAAGCACAAATGGCAACTGAATGATAAAGACCCACTGCCAATTAATGTAGTCAACCAAGATGCCGCCCAATACCGGTGCCAATAAAGACGGGATTAACCACGCGCTATCAAGCAGAGCCACCATCCGTGATTTTTGATCGGGCGTACACACTCGATTAGCAACGGAATAGGCAACTGTCCAACCAATTCCACCGCCTACACCTTGTAGCACTCGCCCTGCAATTAACCACGGCATACTGGGTGCCGATGCTGACATCACCAAGCCTGTTACAAAGCACAACATACCTATACGAAAAATATTGCTGGGGCCGTGGCGATCAATCCAATCGCCCGCCCACGCTACCGAAACCAGCGCTGCCAGCATATAAGACGCCAGACACAAGCCGTACCATTGCTCGCCACCCATTTCAGCGGTGATAGCGGGTAGAGAGATAACCAGCACCAGCTCATCAAAAGCGTGTAATGACACCACCATCAATAAGCCAATCAGTAATGGGCGATTCATCGTCAATAATCAGTCAGCCAGTGCCTTTTGCTGCAATGCGTTTAATTCAACAATACCGGCTTTGGCTAAGGTCATCATCGACGCAAATTCTGCTTCAGAAAAAGGCGAGCCTTCTGCAGTACCTTGAATCTCAATAATTCCGCCATCATCGGCCATAACAATATTCATATCTGTTTCAGCGTTTGAATCTTCTGGATAATCCAGATCCAACACGGGTACGCCTTCATATATACCTACCGATACCGATGCAATCATACGCACCAATGGGTTCCCGGTAATTTTACCTTTCGCACGCAAATGGCTAATCGCATCCGCCAACGCCACACAAGCACCCGTAATAGAGGCCGTGCGGGTACCGCCGTCTGCTTGAATAACATCACAATCAATGGTGATGGTGTTTTCACCGAGGGCTTCTAGATCAAGCGAGGCACGTAATGAGCGACCAATTAAGCGTTGGATCTCTACCGTGCGGCCACTTTGTTTACCACGCGCCGCTTCACGACCCATACGAGTATTGGTAGAGCGAGGCAACATGCCATATTCAGCCGTAACCCAACCGCGTCCTTCACCGCGCATAAACCTAGGCACACCCGATTCAGCGCTGGCAGTGCAAATAACTTTGGTATCTCCAAATTCAACTAGCACAGAACCTTCTGCGTGCTTGGTAAAGTTGCGTGTGATGCGAACAGCGCGTAAATCTTCTGGCTTGCGGCCACTGGGTCTTTGCATTGTGTTGGTTCCTTAAGGAGAGCTTACCTGCCAGAGTGGCAAGCAGGCGAAATTTGATCTGTCATTATACCCGACAATGGTTGATTACCCGAACAGGTATCAATAAAGGCTTTAAAGCCAAGACTGACGATATCACCTATATACGGTGACATCGGCAGCCCTAGCTTTTTGTTTTTCTTACCCAAATACTAAACTTAGTTACACTGCTTAAACTGAACCATCCACTGCGCACCAGAAGCAATACCATGCTTAGCGGCAAAGTTAGCTTGATTTAAAGCCAAAGAGACATTCAACAGACTGTTGACGTAAACCAGTGGGTTACCAACTTCAACCGCACCAAAGGAAGCCAAGTACTGTAGCTTTTCATCAAGGCGGGTCTCACCATTTTCAGTTACAGCCACACACAAGGTATCGCCTAACTTAATACCGGCTTCTTTAAAGCGATCCTGGTGGATATTGGTCCAAACGTTACCGAACTGAGGGTCAAGAATTGGAATGTTTCCTGATACAACGCCATCAGCAACCTTAGCGCGCTGGTATTCAATGCTGATCACTTCTGCAGGCAACTCTGGTCCAACACCTTCGAAGTCAATTACACCAGCAGCCAAACGCGCACCGGTGAATGCGTAAACATCACGACCGTGAAATGTGTACGATTCAGCAGAACCTTCCAGACGATTGATCGCCTCATCTATTTCACGAACCGACTCGATACCCTGAGTCTCAGCCACCATGGTCAATGTGCCATTGTCTGGGGTCACAAAGTAATAACCTTGTTTGGTTTTCAAAACCACCGACTTACGCTTAGTGCCCACACCCGGGTCAACAACACTGACAAATACCGTGCCTTCCGGCCAATAGGTAGAAGATTGGTATAAACGATAAGACGCTTCCCACACATTATAAGTTGGCACTTCGTGAGTCAGGTCATAGATCGGTAAAGTCGGATCAACTTGAACTGAAACACCTTTCATGGCCGATACGGCACCGTCTTTAACACCGAAATCAGACTGAAATACCAAAGCCGTTTTTTCACTTGGAGTACAGGCAACCAATGTAACGGCAAACACCGCCGTTAAAAATTTCATTAAACGCATTTTTAAATCCTATTTATCTTTAAGCACCCCCCGCAATACTTGCGAGGGCTTCATTCACAAAAATTTAGAAATTATAAGTAGTACGGGCGTATATATAACGACCGCCCATTCCGACAGGAGGGATAACATCGTAAGGAAGGTTTCCACCGTAGTTAATGTCACTGCTGGATTCCTCAGGATACTCATCAAATAGATTATTAGCGCCCAAAGAAACCCTCAAACCATTTGAAAAATCATATTCCACATCAATATCGACTGTAGTGTTGCCGCTGTAAGTTTGCTCTGGTTGAGCCCAACCAAAATCAAAGTTACGTTGAGTTTCTCCATAACGAGTAACACGCGCCATTGTCGACCAACCATTTCTCTGCCAGTTAGTGGTGAAAATCCACTTACTTTCAGGATTGGCTGAAGTCATGGAATTAATAACCTCTAAGTTAGAAGTACCATTATTAGTGATATCGGTATCCGACTCGTTATAAGCCAAAGTAAAATCAAACTCATTCCAGCCATAGCCGATGACGACATCTACACCATCAGTTCGCGTATCCGTTGAATTGGTAAAGAATTCAATTTCATCTATCGATGGATCAGCAACGGCAACTCGATCAGATAGTGTGATGCGATCCTTAATATCAACACGATAAAAATCTACCGTTAAGCTAACACCATTATCCCAATCACCAGAAAGGCCAACACTGAAGTTTTTAGATTTTTCGGCTTCCAAGTCTTTAGAGCCGGCAGCACGAGCTAATGCGTCATCTACTGGCACCAATGCAACCGTAGTTAGACCTGGCCCCGCAGAGAAGTCAGACCTAGAAGATTTATAAGAGTTTTGAATCAAAGAGGGCGCTCTGAAACCAGTACTGGCTGCACCACGTAAGGCCAAATTATCTGTCAACTCATAACGAGCCGTTAACTTACTGTTAAAGGTATCGCCAAAGTCACTGTAATCTTCATATCTGGCTGCCGTTCCAACAATGAAGCGCTCCGACAATTCAAATTCAGCATCGGCATACACACTGTAGGCATCACGGTCTTCATCCGCTTCATCCGCAGGACTCAAACCAACAATACCCTGAGAACCCACATCAGTGCTTGGTACGCCCCCATCAATATAAGATGCTGGAGAGCCAGCATGACTCTCAAAATCTTCTTGACGATATTGAATACCAAGTGCCAACGATACTGGCGTGTCACTAAGCGTAAAACTTTTAACGACATCAGCATTAAGCAACAACTGACTGTAATCATACTCACCGATATCAAATTCAGTCGGACTGGCTGCGCCCATCGAAGCATTGTTCGAGTTTTCAACATCCAATTCAAACTGGCTCGCACCATAATTTAAACTGATATCCCATGCCCAATCTGAGCCGCCTGTTATGCCAATTACAAATGATTGGTCTGTTGCAACGCCAACATTGACCGGTAAAAAGCCGTTGGGATAAATCGAAGACACGACCGCGTCTGACTCATAGTCATAACGCAGAAAATTAACCCCCGTTGCCTCTCTTTCACTCGAACCGATATAGCCGTAAAGCTCTTTATCACCCGCTATTGATTTGCCCCAATTGGCAAAGAGGCTATAACCTTCTTCTTCAGGATCACCAGCGCGGTGCGTCACTTGCTGACCAGGAGACCAGCTATCAAAACCAGCACGGTTGGTAGAGTTTCTGTCACGATACTGGCCGCTGACATTGATGAAGCCATCGTCTAACTCAATACCAGCATTACCACTTATTAACACGGTCTCACCATCGGTGAGCTTTTTATTGGTAGGTGCAAAGTCAGTATTGTACTCGCCGTAGGTCATTGAAACTTGGCCGCCTTCACTTGAATCTTTCAATACAATATTGATCACACCAGCAATCGCATCAGAACCATATTGTGCTGCAGCTCCATCACGAAGAACCTCTACACGTTTGATCGCACTCATAGGAATAGCGTTCAGATCGACAGGCGCGCTGCCTTTACCGATAGAGCCGCCGGTATTCAAAATAGCCGTTGTATGACGACGCTTACCATTCACCAAAACCAACGTATGATCAGGACTCAAGCCACGTAATTGCGCAGGGCGCACCAGATCGGCCGTATCTGAATTAGACTGGCGAGGAAAATTAAAAGAAGGTACTAAGCTGTGTAATAGCTGGCTCATCTCTCCGCCCAAAGAAGCAGCACGAGCCAAATCATCCGCGCCAAACACATCAACAGGAACCGGGCTATCGGCCACACTGCGAGGGGCAGCTCTGGAACCAACCACCACAACTTCTTCTAGCGGCTGTATTTGTTCAGCGATTACCGATACTGGTAATGCCAATGAAGTACCTAGAGCCGTAGCTCCTAAAATCAGATGTTTATAAACCTTCACTGATCCACTCTCCTTTATATATGTAGTTAGAATATTAATAATTTTGTGAACAACTATAACTTTTGTGAACAACTGTAACTTTTGTGAACAACTATAATTTTAATGACAAAAAGAATCCCGCCATGGCGGCACTCATGAAATTAGCCAAAGAGGCCGCGACAAAGGCTTTAAAACCAAGACTGACGATATCTTTACGGCGCGAAGGCGCGATACTACTCAAACTTCCCAGGCAAATAGCAATGGACGCTAGATTTGCGAAGCCACACAGCGCGAAAGTCACCACCGCTTGCGATACTGGGCTGAGCTCATCTTTACGTTGAATAAAGTCTATGTAGGCGACAAACTCATTCAATATCACTTTCTGGCCAATCACTGCGCCAGCCAAACGGCTTTCTTCCCAGGGAACGCCCATCAGGAAAGCAAAGGGCGCCATAAAAAAACCGAGTATGCTTTGTAAGGTGATATCCCCAAAGCCAAACCAATTCGCAATCCCACCTGTGATCCCATTCAGCAAGGCAATCAATGAAATAAATGCCAGCAGCATAGCGCCGACATTCATCGCCAGCTGCATGCCACTCACTGCACCTGATGCTGCGGCATCGATCACATTGGTGGCCTCGGTTTCACGCTCAAAGTTCAACTTGCCTTGTTGGCAAAGAGGTATCTCTGTCTCTGGCACCATTAATTTGGCGATAAGCAAACCACCAGGAGCAGCCATAAAGCTCGCGGCAATCAAATAATCAAGACTAACGCCTATGGCCGCATAACCAGCCATAACCGCACCGGCCACGGTTGCTAAGCCACCCACCATAACGGCAAACAGCTCTGAGCGAGTTAGACCATTAATATACGGACGAATAACCAAAGGGGCTTCCGCCATACCAAAAAATATATTAGCCGTTGAGTTAATAGACTCGGCCTCACTGGTCTTCAAAACTCTCTGCAGAAAACCGCCAATCAATTTGATAACCCACTGCATGACTCCTAGATAATAGAGAACCGACATAAGTGCCGAGAAGAAAACTATCGCAGACAGTACATGCACAACAAAGATAAACCCTGACTTTTCTACCGCTGCCAAATCACCAAACAGAAAAACGATGCCGTCCTTACTATAAACAATGGCAAATCCAACCACCTCGGCTACCGACGAAAGTAATTCAGCTCCTACCTCTGTATACAAAGCAAAACCAGCAACACCAAATTGCAGAACAAAAGCCCCGACTACCGTCCGAAGCTTAATGGCACGTCTATTCACAGAAAGTAAATACGCCACAACTAAAATCAAGCACATGCCGAAAACACTGTTCATACATTCAACTACTTCATCATCTATTGATAAAAATCGACCCAAATTGTGTCTATTTTTCAGGCAGCGCAAAAAAGCCGGCAATACTACCACAACCAACAATGCTTACAATTTCATCAAAAAGGTAAAAACCGATGCATAACTCAGAAGATAATTAAGAAACGCTGGTACTACAGTGCCAAATCGGCGCAAAAGCAGGCGACTAAACAGTCACAAATAATTGTAAAAAATCCACTGTAATTTTTATCATATCTCAATAGAGGTTTTAGCTCCTGTATACCTGACTTGAGCTTACGACAAACCCATTGCAGCTACCCTTTGCGTTTTGGTTAAAAAGCTACTCTAATTAGCCTTAACGAAGTCATCTTTATCAAAGCCAAAAACACCGTTTTCTGAGGTGTACACTTCAACCCGAGCTACAAGTGATTTTTTAACGATCGCGGCTATTTAGTTGAGTAATAATTATAATGTCACAAAATAACATTGGTCCTCACAGTATGACTGGGTTTTCTCGCCAAGAAGCCCAATTGCCCTGGGTAACCTTGGTTTGGGAATTACGCAGTGTTAATCACCGCTATCTAGAACCCAGTTTTCGCCTACCTGAAATCGCCCGCGAACTTGAACCCAAGATACGCAACACTCTGCGCCAATCATTATCGCGCGGTAAAATCGAAGCAAGCTTCAGTTATCAGTTACAACACCATACGGACAATAACGAATTATCCCTCAATCACACGCTCATTAATCAACTCTCCACAGCGGCCTCTAATATTTCTAACAGTGTTGAGAACGCTGCAACCATTAATCCATTAGAGCTGTTAAAATGGCCAGGCGTTATTATTGAAGACACGTTAGATAAAAAAGAACTTCTCACACAAGCCCAGCATTTGTTTACTCAAGCTCTTACTGACTTAATTGCCCACCGCCAGCGCGAAGGCCTTGAGTTGAAACAGCTCATAGAGCAACGTTTAGAAGGCATCAGCCAACAAGTTGGCGTTATTCGTAAGCTATTACCCAGTATTCTAAAAGCGCAAAAACAGCGTTTAGCGGATAAACTGCAAGACTTGCAGGCTGACTTAGATGTCGACAGGCTTGAACAAGAAATGGTTTACCTTGCCCAAAAATCCGATGTTGATGAAGAGCTTGATAGACTCGACACACACATTACCGAAGTTCGCCATGCATTAAAGCAAAAAGGAGCAATTGGTCGCCGATTGGATTTTTTGATGCAAGAGCTTAATCGCGAGGCCAACACGTTATCGTCTAAAGCTATTGTGGTTGAAACCACTCAAGCAGCCATTGAAATAAAAGTTTTGATTGAACAGATGCGTGAACAGATTCAAAATATCGAATAGACTTAACCAACTTTTATATTTTAGGCACGGCTCATTATGGATACTTTAGGCACTCTCTACACCGTTTCAGCACCTTCTGGCGCGGGTAAAACCAGCTTAGTTAAAGCCCTCATTGAGTCACTTGATGCGATACAAGTATCCGTTTCACATACCACGCGGACGATGCGAGCCGGTGAAGCCGACGGAGTAAACTATCACTTTGTGGAACGCGACACTTTTAGTGACATGATCAACAGCTCAGCTTTTCTCGAACACGCCGAAGTCTTTGGTAATTTTTACGGCACTTCCACTCAGTGGGTAAAGGACACTCTAGCCACAGGCACCGATGTGATCCTCGAGATCGATTGGCAGGGGGCTCAACAGGTACGTTACCTTATGCCTGAAGCTGTTGGCTTATTTATCCTGCCACCATCTCGACAAGAGTTACGCAGTCGTTTAACGGGAAGAGGACAAGATGATGAGGCTATTATTGATAGGCGGATGCTGGAGGCCACCAACGAAATGTCTCACTACGTTGAAGCCGACTACATCATCATCAACGATGATTTTAACCAAGCGCTGAACGAACTAAAATCCATTGTTTTCAGCGAAAGACTCACCACCGGACACCAGCAGTCTCGGCATCAGGATTTATTATCTGAGCTATTGTCCTAACTGGTCATTTTGCGTACACTAGCCGACCTTTTCAAACTGGCACGCGGCTAATATTGGCGCTGTCATACGAAGCACCACCTATAGATTTTTTTGAAGGCTCAAACTTATGGCACGTATTACCGTTGAAGATTGTCTTGATCACGTAGATAACCGCTTTGAACTTGTATTGGTTAGCAGCAAACGCGCTCGCCAATTGGCTACTGGCGGAAAAGACGCTTTAGTCCCTGAAGAAAATGACAAGCCTACTGTCATCGCTTTACGCGAAATAGAGTTAGGCTTAGTTACGGCCGACATCCTGACGCAAAAAGAAACCTCTAGCGATGAGTATTCTTTAGATCTTCCTGAAGCAGCAGCAACACCAGAAACACCTGCAGAACAGGCCTAATAGAACAACTCGAACAACTAAATTAGGGGGCGGACAACACAGCAATGCAAACGCTTGAGTCATTGAGTCACAGACTCTCCTCCTATTTAGCCCCCGCTCAAATCAATCGTGTTAAGCACGCTTATTTCTATGCCGAACAAGCCCACGAAGGTCAACTTCGTCGCAGCGGCGAACCGTACATTACCCACCCCTTAGAAGTTGCTAACATATTAGCTGGCATGCATATGGATCATCAGAGCTTGATGGCCGCCATGCTCCACGATGTCATTGAAGACACCGCTATAGCCAAAGAAGCTCTTACCAAACAATTTGGCGATACCGTGGCTGAACTGGTCGACGGCGTAAGTAAATTAACTCAATTTGAATTTGAATCTCAGGCTGAAAAACAAGCCGAGAACTTCCAGAAAATGGCTTTGGCCATGGCTAAAGATATTCGAGTTATTTTGGTGAAACTTGCCGACCGCCTCCACAACATGCGTACTCTAGGCTCACTACCGCCCGCTAAAAAACGCCGTATCGCCAAAGAAACTCTCGAAATATATGCCCCTATAGCTCAACGTCTGGGCATGAACAACATGCGCTTAGAGCTTGAGAACCGAGGCTTTGCAGCCATGTTTCCGCTGCGTAGCGAACGCTTACAAACTACCTTAAAAGCCGCTCGCGGAAATCGCAAAGAGCTGGTTGAAAAAATCCAAAGCGCCATCGAATTACGCCTCAACCAAGAAGGCATTGAAGCCTTGGTCATTGGCAGAGAAAAACATCTATACAGCATTTATGAGAAAATGCGCAATAAGAATAAGTCCTTCAAAGAGATTATGGATGTCTATGCATTCCGTATCATCGTAGATAATGTTGACAGCTGTTACCGTGTATTGGGGGCAGTTCATAACCTATACAAGCCAATAGTCAGTGAATTTAAAGATTACATCGCCATCCCTAAGGCCAATGGCTATCAATCTCTACACAGCGTGTTGATTGGGATGCATGGCGTACCTATAGAAGTTCAAATTCGTACCAAGGATATGGACGAAATGGCCAATTCTGGGATTGCTGCCCACTGGCTGTATAAATCAGACCAGCCCGATGACACCCCAACAGGTTCCCACGCCCGCGCCCGCCAATGGATCCAAGGCTTATTGGAAATGCAACAAACAGCTGGTGACTCACTCGAATTTATAGAAAGTGTTAAAGTTGATCTTTTCCCCGATGAAATTTATGTCTTTACCCCAAAAGGTAAGATCATCGAACTGCCTGCAGGTGCAACTGCCGTAGATTTTTCTTATGCCGTACATACTGATGTTGGCAATCGTTGTGCGGCCTGTAAAATCAACGGACGCTTAGCGCCGCTGTCACAAACTCTAGAAAGTGGTCAAAAAATTAGCATCATCACGTCTCCCGGTGCACAACCCAACCCTAATTGGCTTAATTTTGTTGCCTCTGCTAAAGCGCGCAGTGGTATACGACACTTTTTAAAGCACGAGCTGCACCACCACTCGATTGAACTTGGCCAGCGCATGTTGGAAAAAGCCATCCCTGGGGCTAATATTCAAATAGATAAATTGAGCAGCACAGAGGTTGATGCTTTATTAAAGAAAACCAATGCACCATCCATGGATTCACTACTTGAAGATATTGGCCTAGGTAATCGTATCGCCATTGCCATTGCCAAAATCATCTCGCCAGACAACTCGCAAGAAGATAACAAAAACATTTATTCCCCTGTCATGATCGACTCTTCCGACACCATGATGGTACGTTTTGCTCGCTGTTGTCGACCCATACCCGGCGATCCTATTCTTGGCCGCGTAAGTGCAGGTAAAGGATTAGTGGTTCACCGCGAAACCTGTGGCAACATTACCGAGCTGCGGAATAGTCCAGAGCAACTCAGCCAAGTGAGTTGGGCACCAACTGTTATCGGAGATTTCCTAGTTGATATCCGTATTGAGGTTGAGTCTGAAAAAGGCATAATTGCGACACTGGCAACACGAATCTCCAGCCAGGGGGCCAATATCGACAATATCCGTATTGATGAAAGGGATGCCCATAACAGCGTTATTAAATTATCCATTGGGGTACACAATCGCCTGCACCTCGCCAATATTCTGCGCCGTATTCGCGGCCTGAAAAACGTCTTGCGAGTTTCTCGCACTAAAAATTAACGTCATTTTTTTGAGGCCGCTATGACCAATAAAGCCATCATCCAAACCAATAAAGCTCCTGCCGCTATTGGTACCTACTCACAAGCGGTGAAGGTACAAGACACGACCTATATTTCGGGCCAAATTCCATTAGATCCCACAACAATGACACTGGTTGAAGGGGACTTCGCCGCTCAAGCACACCAAGTCTTTAAAAACTTAGAGGCTGTCTGTGAGGCCGCCGGTGGCAATTTGCAGTGCATTGTTAAGCTGAATATTTTTATGACGAATCTAGATAACTTCCCCATAATTAACGACGTCATGGCGCAATATTTTGAAAAGCCTTATCCGGCACGTGCAGCCGTTGGCATCAGTGCATTGCCAAAAGGGGCTGACGTGGAAGCCGATGCCATTATGGTTGTTTAAAATTACTAGAGCGCAAAGACACAGGTGAAGGTACTGCCTTTACCCGTGCGGCTTGATATTTTCAGCTCACCGTTGTGACGCATCAATACGTGTTTCACAATGGCTAAACCTAAGCCTGTACCACCTGTAGCCGAATGCCGACTATCATCCACTCGATAAAAACGTTCCGTCAAACGTGGAATATGTACGGAAGCTATCCCTTCACTCTGATCGGTAACGCTCACATTTAAATAGCGAAGATTAACGCTCACATCAATTGTGATAGTGGACTGTGGAAAAGAATACTTTACGGCGTTAAAAATCAAATTTGAAAACGCGCTATACAGCTCCTTATCATTTCCTGGGAGATGGATTTGAGGATCACACCTAAGCTCAATCGTATGACTCAGATCACCCGATAAAACTTGAGCCTCAGCTACTACTTGCTGCAGAAGGGGGGCAATATCAACAAACTGTTTCACTGGCTTGTTTTCAGCACTTTGCAAACGTGACAGCACCAACAAGTCGTTGATTATATTGTTCATACGCTTAGCTTGAAGATCCATAGCGGTAAGCGCTTTGGTAGTATTTGTAACCGCTGGTGACGCGCCTTGATCTGGCATGTCTAACTTTGATTTATCTAGCTTTGTTTTATCTAACCCTGATTTGTCTAACCCTAATTTATCTAGCTCTGATATATCGAGCAATGTCTCAATATATCCGCGAAGAACGGTTAAAGGAGTTCTTAGCTCATGGGATACGTTAGCCACAAAATCTTTTCGCATCATTTCTAATTGGTGCAGATGGGTAATATCTCTAATCACAACCAGCGACTTACCAAGGCCAAAGCGCGTTATTTGATACTGTAGAAATAGATTGTGGTTACGGGGAGACGGTAAATCAAGGGGCTCGCTGTACTTACCAGACTCAAAATAGGCAATGAATTCTGGGTGGCGAATATAGTTAACTAACGGAAAGCCGAGATCAGAATCTCGCAATCCGATCAGTCTGGTGGCCGCCGGATTTAACAGCTCAATTTCTCCACCCACATTCAATAAGATAATGCCGTTGTGCATAGCCGTTGTGATTTCTTCACTTCGACTAATAACCGCTTGTAAACGGGACTGCTCATCACGTTGCTGCTTTTGCTGGCGGGCGATATTATTGAAAATATGACCCCAGATTCCACCTGTATCTGGTGGCTGTTTCGACGAATCTTGTAGCCAGTTATCCAACGCTCTTACTTTAAGCAAAATCCACACGATATAGATAATGCCACTGATTATTAGCGTCCACGCTAAGTAGCCGTTGATTAAGCCAAAGAGAATGCTACTAAAAGTAAAAAATACAATCCTTTTTACCTCTGCAGAAAAACCTATATTCACGATTCTACCTTGTTAGTATGTTGGCTTATCCATCAACTGGTCGAAAATCGATAGCCTGAACCACGCACTGTTTGAATAAGTTTATCGTATCCATCAAGTTCTAACGCTTTTCTCAAGCGTCTAATATGGACGTCAACCGTACGCTCTTCAACATAAACATTACCACCCCAAACATGATCCAACAATTGATCTCGAGCGTACACTCGCTCTTGGTGGGTCATGAAAAATTCCAACAAGCGGTACTCGGTTGGCCCCATTGAAATAGGGGTCGAGTTAATACTAATTCGGTGACTAGCAGGGTCAAGCATCAAATTTTTCACCAACAGTGGCTTAGCTTCAAATTGCGTTTCCGTACGTCGTAATATCGCTTTTAAACGAGCAACCAGTTCTCTGGGTGAAAAAGGCTTCGTTATATAATCGTCCGCGCCAACTTCCAGGCCTTGAACTTTATTATCTTCTTCGCCCTTAGCTGTCAGCATAACAATAGGTGTAGACGCCGTGAGCTCGTCTTTTTTCAGGCGTCGAGCCAACTCAATACCATTGGTACCGGGTAACATCCAATCAAGTAAAATCAGATCAGGCTTATGATCAATAATAAGACTGTGCGCTAGTTGAGCATTATCGGCTTCTATACAGTGATAACCCGCCATTTCTAACGCCAGACGCAGCATGTCTCGAATCGCTTCTTCATCATCGACAATTAAAATTGTTCTTCCGGCCATAAAAGGTAACCTTCATAATTGCTATGGCACTATTAAATAACAGTTTCATGACTCTTTTATGACAAGCCAGAGTTATTTAATTTAATTTTAAGCCCGATCTATAACTATTCCGATAAAAACAACCAATCCCAGCCAGTTGTTATTCAAAAACGCTTTAAAGCATTCTTCTCGGTGTCTGTAGCGGATTAAGTATTGTTGGTAGACAAATAATACTGACGCAAAGACCAAACTCAAATAATAAAATTGTCCAAGCTCAAATCTTTGTCCCACTAGCAATAGGGCAACAATAACAAAAACCTGCAGTACGCCTGTCATCACTCTATCCTGCTCACCAAACAATATGGCGGTGGATTTAACCCCAATTTTTAAATCATCATCACGATCAACCATGGCATAAAAGGTATCGTAAACCACTGTCCACATCACAACAGCAACATACAGTAGCCAGCTGAAGGGGTTAATTTCACCCGTTTGTGCTGCAAACGCCATAGGAATACTCCATGAAAATGCGGCACCCAATACCAACTGCGGTAAATGCGTATAACGCTTCATAAAGGGATAGCAGGCCGCCAAGCAGACAGCAACAACTGACAACAAAATGGTTAATCTATTGGTAAACAACACGAGAATAAAAGCTGCGGCGATAAGCCCAGCAAATAAAATCAGCGCTTCTTTAACGGCTAATTTACCCGCAGCTAATGGCCTCTGTTGGGTTCGTCTTACTCGGCCATCAATTTTACGATCGGCATAATCATTAATCACACAGCCCGCTGCTCGCATCAACACCACACCCAACATGAAAATACACAACACACCGAGTTTTGGGACGCCGTCGGCGGCTAACCATAACGCCCACAAGGTTGGCCACAGCAACAATAAAATACCGATAGGTCGATCAAATCTCATTAGCTGCCAATACAAAGACAAGCGTTGTCGAACTTCAGCATTCATATGTTCATTTATCCCAATATTAACTTCTGGTTAATGGCAACCAACAAAGGTTCCAGAAAGATTTCACTGACCAGCAAGGGTTTGCCATCAATATAAAAAACCGATCGCCTACCCCACAAAGGCTGATTGCATCTCGCAGGAACAGGCAATGCCATATCGGCCTGTTGAAAGTCGGCCACGTCTAATTGACTGCGGCGCATGTTTTTCTGGGAGAACAGCCAAGCACCTAATGGTTTGTTATCTAATTTGCGCAAGGATCGCATTCTTCCAGTCAGTGAACTCTGCGGCAAAATACTGCGAGCATACACACAGGCCTGTCCTCCGCCATGTAAAATAACTTCACGGATCAACACCCGTTCTTTTGGCGAGATGGCCATCGCTATAGCTTCATCTACTAGTGCCTTGCCCCAGCGTTGCGATACGATCTCAACCTTAAAATCACCAGCAAATAAATTTTTCAATCTGGCGGTCAAAGAATCTTCATTTAACAGCCAACTCTGCAATACTAAACCCAGTCTGTTTTTTACAAGAACACCAGGTCGCCAACGCGGCTGATTTACCAATGTGTGTTTTATTCTTAACATGACTCTCGTGCCGTTTTGCTGATTGTACCGGGCTAAAAACCTCTTTACCCCATACCATGCAGTTGCTTTAATGACGGCATCATAACAAAAACCACGGATTAGAAGGATTTTCCCATGCATAAAACTGAATTAACTGAAATTGTTGCAGACAAGACGGACCTACCAAAAGCCAAAGCCAATGATGTCGTCACTGATATTCTGGACACCATTACTAACGCCCTAAGCCGCAATGAGCCGGTTAACTTAATTGGCTTTGGCTCTTTCACTCAGAGACATAGAACTGCCCGTACAGGTCGTAGTCCTAAAACGGGAGAAGCCATACAAATTGCGGCTAGTAATTCCGTTGGCTTCAAGCCAGGTAAAGCGTTAAAAGATGCGGTTAATACCTAGTATCTAAATAGCAAACCCTTCTTTCAAATTTTCCTACGTAAGAGTCCTATGAGCCTGACAAACAAAATTCTTCTAGCGATGTTCGCCGGCGTCTTCGTCGGTGTTTTATTTAACATTGGCGATTCTTGGCTCGGAGCCACCGCTAATCACTGGATAGATGACGTCATTATTTATGGTGTATTTGACACCATAGGGCGTATTTTTGTCGCTTCACTTAAACTGCTGGTTGTACCTCTTGTATTTGTTTCGTTGGTTTGTGGAGCAAGCCAATTAGGCGGTAATGCACGCATGGGTGCCATGGCGGCTAAAACCATCGTGTTGTATATGCTTACAACCGGTATAGCGATTGGCCTAGCTCTATTTGTCGCTACCCTTGTTCAGCCTGGTGATGGTATTGGCTTAAGCAGCGCCAGTGACTATGTCGCTAAAGACGCACCACCTCTTAAAGAAGTATTAATCAATATTTTCCCAAGTAATCCACTTAGGGCCATGGTTGAAGGCAATATGCTGCAAGTTATTGTCTTTTCTTTATTGATGGGCGTTGCTGTTGCCCACAGTGGAGAAGCCGGACAACGTGTTGGAGCTTGGTTTGATGATATGAACACCATCATCATGAAAATGGTTGGCTTATTGATGGAGATCGCTCCCTACGGGATTTTTTGTCTGCTAGCGAAATTGTTTTCTGAGCTAGGCGCCAGTGCCATACTGGAACTCGCTAAATACTTTTTCACCGTGGTTTTCGTTCTGTTATTACATGCCTTTGGTGTCTACGGATTATTGGTAAGATTTTTAGCGGGTGTCAATCCCATCCAATTTTTCAAACACTTAAAGGAGCTGGTGATTTTTGCGTTCAGTACCGCATCAAGTAACGCCTCAATACCTATTACTCTACGAACTGCTGAAACAAAGCTAGGGGTAGATAATCGTATCGCTTCATTCACAGTACCTCTCGGCGCCACCATTAACATGGATGGCACAGCAATCATGCAAGGTGTAGCCACTGCATTTATCGCCCAGGCCTATCAAATTGATATTGGTTTAAGCGGGTATCTCACTGTTATTTTGACCGCTACTTTGGCGTCTATCGGAACTGCGGGGGTTCCCGGAGTTGGCTTAATCACTCTGGCAATGGTCTTACAACAAGTTGGTTTGCCGGTTGAGGGAATCGCTTTAATTATTGGAGTGGATAGGCTTTTAGATATGATGCGGACGGCGGTAAATGTTACCGGTGATTCTATGGTCAGTTTAAGTGTGGCTAAAAGTGAGGGTTATTGGTCTGCGGAAATATTCAATAAAAAACCGACAAACCAATAACTTTTTCAAGTCTTTTAAGACCCAGACAAAACCGAGGCAATACCCATTAATTGCTCTTCAGAAGCCAACAAGTTATCCAGCGCATTGCTGGCCATCTGCGGGTTGAGGTTTAATTCTTTTAAAATAGAGCTGTCTATTTCTAGAGCCGTACCTCGGCCTATTCCTCGACTTTGTAGCATCGCCTGGGCAACAAATAATAGTTTCGCGTAATTTTCATGTTCACCCTTACAGTAGGGGTGATTTTGATGTCGCAGTGAAAACACAACTTCTTCTGGCATGTTCCAGACTTTCATCAGCCAGCTTGAAATCTGCTCACGTGATACACCTAAAATATGTTGGTCAATTAAATGTTGAGGAACATGTGAATTAACCTCAATGTGTCGGCAAATAGAAGCGTAATGGGGCGGAAAAACCTCTGCCATAATCAACGTACCAAAGTTATGTAATAAACCCGACAAATAGGCCAATCCAAAGCTTAAACGGTTATCCCTGGGCTGCACGGTAACCAAACCCTCCACTAATGCGGCGGTATAAACTGCTTGCTGCCAATAAGGCGCGGCGTCTTTAGGACTGTCCGTCGGCAGATTCATGGTTTTACCTAGGGCTAAACCCAATGATAGGTTCATCACCATATCAAAACCTAAAATACGGACTATGGCATCATGAATTGACTTAATTCCACCTTGAGCTGAGTAATAGGGCGATGACGCCCAACTGACCACCTGCGCGGCTAAACTTGGATCCATCTCAACAACATTAGCGAGATCGCTGATATCCGCGTCTGGGTTGGCTCGCAGCTGCATAATTTTTTGTGCGGTTTCTGGTAAGGGTGGTAATTCTAAGGTCTCTTCAAGCCGTTGTTTAATTCGTAAGGAGGTGAAATTCTTAACCGCCGAAAATATTTGCTCTTCTGCATCCGCCTGCTCACTAGCAGCAGCTAACTGATCTAAGCAAACGGCAATATCGATTATTTCCGCCGCATCAATTAACTGGGAAAAATCATTAGCGGAGATTTTAAGCACTTCATTACTGACCCCCACATCAAGCAAAATGGTTTCTTGTTCTAATACAGCAGAATCAACATAGGTTTTCATGCCCGCTAAGTTAGGCAAAGCTGGTACAGATAACAGTTGATGTTTATCACAAAACACCGTCAGCTCTTTTTCATTAACCGCACAAAAATCTCGTCCACTATGTTGCTGCAGGGCCTTTAGATCCAGTAGGCTATTTGTTGTAATGATGACCAACACCTTGCTAGATCCGTCTTGCAAAATAATGGATTTGATCGCTCCGCAACGGCGTAGGTTTTGCTCCCGCAATGACCATTGATCATATCGAGCAGACGGCTGATCAACCATGTTGTAAACCACATCATGCGATTCCAACAATTGCTTAACACTATCTGGGACGGACACTAATTGCTCCTTACTTTATCTATAAAAGCTATCTGTACGGCATTCAAGGTCGTCAGTATATGCCATAGAAGACAATAACAAACGCAAATAATATAGGCTCTCAAGTCTGAACCCATTATTAAATTAAACCGTGACGTAATTCTCAACATTACCAAGCCAGCGATCAATAAGAGACGAACAATTCTCTGGTTTTTCTAGATTAATCCGGGCAGCTAAATGCTTCACTTCGTGCAACAGCTCTGAATCTCGTTGTAAATCGGCAATCCGAAAACGAATATCACCCGTCTGCCTAGTTCCCAGCACTTCACCTGGCCCACGTAATTCGAGATCTATTTCGGCAATTGCAAAGCCATCGGCATGTTCGCGCATTGCTTGTAAACGCTGACGACCATTATCACCTAGCTGAGCGCCATATAATAAAACGCAATGACTTTGCTCTTGACCTCGCCCAACTCGGCCACGCAATTGATGCAGTTGCGCCAACCCTAGACGCTCAGGGTTCTCAATGATCATTAGACTGGCGTTAGGAACATCCACTCCAACCTCAATGACCGTTGTTGCCACCAACAACTGTATTTCCCCATCTTTAAATGACTGCATACAGCGCTCTTTTTCGGCCGGCTTTAAACGCCCATGAATTAGTCCCACCGTTAATTCTGGCAACGATAATTTCAGGCTTTGCTCTATGGCTTCGGCAGCTGATGCCTGCAACACTTCTGACTCCTCTATAAGGGTACAGACCCAATAAGTCTGCCGCCCTTGCAGGCAAGCATTTCGAACCCGCTGGATAACTTCTTCTCGGCGATCCTGGCTAATCGCAACGGTAGTAACTGGGGTTCGACCAGGAGGAAGCTCATCAATAATTGAGTAATCCAAGTCCGCATAAGCACTCATGGCTAACGTTCTAGGGATTGGAGTGGCGGTCATAATCAATTGATGAGCACAATTTCCCGCCGCCGATTTTTCTTTAAGCGCTAGGCGCTGGTGCACACCAAACCTATGTTGCTCATCAATAATTGCCAAACCTAAATCAGCAAATACTACATCTGTTTGAAATAGCGCATGGGTCCCCACCACTACCTGAGTAGCACCCGACTGAATGTCAGATAATTGCTGTCGACGAACGGCTTGTCCCTGCCGACCCGTAAGCCAGCCAACCTGAATTCCAAGCGGCTCAAACCAATGATTAAAACTGTGCCTGTGTTGCTGAGCTAGAATTTCGGTTGGCGCCATAATAGCCACTTGCCGACCATTTCCCACAGCGTGTAATGCCGCCAATGCAGCCACCACAGTCTTTCCCGAGCCAACATCGCCCTGTATCAGTCGCAGCATAGGGTAGGGCTTTACTAAATCAGCCGCAATGTCATGCGCTACCCGTTGTTGCGCTCCGGTTAAGGTGAACTCTAAGCGCTCTTCAAACTTCTGTAGCAATGTTGTCGGACTGGGTAGTTGTGGCGCTCGGAAAGACTGTAGCCTTGCTCTAACTCGTAACATACTCATTTGATGTGCCAACAGCTCTTCAAGTGCCAACCGCTGCTGATAAGGATGGATACCTGCCGACATTTGTGACAGTGGTGCATCGGCAGGCGGGTGATGTAAGTATCGTAATATGTCAGCCAAGCTTGCCGTGTTACCAAAAGACGTCCACTCTGGAGGCAGCAGATCTTGCATGGTTTCTTCCTGCAGCAACTCGACGGCTTGTGTCGACAAGCTGCGTAAACGCTGTTGAGATAATCCTTCCACCGTTGGATATACCGGTGTCAGCTGATGCTCAAGGTCAGCCGATTTAGAGCCTTCAATAAATGAGTATTCAGGGTGGTACAACTCAAGACCCGAGGACCCTCGCCGAGCTTCTCCATAGCAACGCACACGGCTACCCGGCACCAGCTTATTTTTTTGCGCAGCAGAAAAGTGAAAAAATCTTAAGGTGATCGTGCCTGTGCCGTCTTGAACTCGACATACCAAACTTCGCCTACGCCCAAATGCCACATCACAACCGCGGACCTCGCCCTCAAGTACAACATCACTGTTTGGCTGTAAACTACCAATTGGAGTAATTCGAGTCCTATCCATATAACGTAAGGGCAGATGGAATAAAACATCTTGGATAGTATGAATGTTAATCTTGGTCAGCTTTTCAGCCAGTTGTTTACCCACCCCTTTAAGGGCAGTTACTTCAACTTGAGCCAAACTAGGCGCTAACGTTTTAGTCATCTATTGCACTGCTTAACTGACATTGATTAATGGCTTGCCGCAATGCATCAATCGCATCATGCCTTGGAAAACTCGCTCGCCAAGCAAGTGCCACCGTACGTTGGGGGGTTGGTTCAACAAAGGGGCGAGTGACCAGCACGTCAGAACTATAGAGAGAGGCGGCAGCTGAAAGCGGTAAAATAGTAACGCCTAAACCTGACGCCACCATATGCCGTAATGTATCTAGTGAGCTGCCTTGTGCGGCGGTTTTGGTTTTTGATTTTTTCTCCAAGCTTGGCTGTAAGTTTGGACAGGCAGCCAACACTTGATCGCGAAAACAATGGCCTTCGCCAAGTAATAAGACATCATGCTCGTTTAGATCATCCGGGTTGATCGCCTCTTTTTTTATCAGCGGGTGTTTATGATCCATGAGGACAACCAGCGGTTCATCGTATAGGTTTAGCGTCACCACATCAGGCTCACTGAACGGCAGAGAGATGATAATCGCGTCCAACTCCCCTGTACGCAAACGCTGGCGCAAAGTAGCGGTATAACCCTCCTCTACATAAAGTGGCATAGCAGGGGCCAACCGCTGCAGCTCAGGAATAAAGTGCGGGAACAAAAATGGCCCAATGGTGAAAATAGCACCAATGTTTAATGGGCTTGCAAGCTGATCTTTACCGGATGCGGCAATTTCTTTAATCACCGTGGTTTGCTCTAAAACCAACTGCGCCTGTGCAACTATTTTTTCTCCTATAGGAGTCGTTTGCACTCGATTTTTAGACCGCTCAAACAAAGCCGTACCCAACTCTTCTTCAAGTTTTTTTACTGCGATACTGAGGGTTGGCTGCGAAACAAAACAACGTTCAGCCGCCTTCCCAAAATGCTGTTCTTGAGCCAAAGTGACGACGTATTTAAGTTCTGTAAGAGTCATAATTAGATCTTGCGTAGAGCACGAGTTTATTTGGCTATTATCATAGGTTATTCGATATAAATTAACTATGATAAATTCGTCGGCTGACTATTGAAGCTTAAAAAATATTACCGTGATTTGGCGATATAGCGCGACAAAAATTCAAATTTCTCTGGATCATTATCCACAAAAACGATCGTTACCTTTATTATTTTTGAGTCAACCTTATTGTCCATAGCTGACAAGCTACTAATATAACCATTAACGCGAGCCACTTCATCGCCTGTCTCCGTCTCAATATCAATGACGGCCTGATCAAACAGAGTTGGCAGTGGATCACAGCGTTGCATTAAGCCGCTCATGGCCTGCAGGGACATATCTTTAATAATGCACGGGACAGTAACGTTAGCAAAACGCAACTGGGCTTTGCCTTGTACTTTTGGCTTAGGTTTAACCGCTGACTTAGGTTTAGCTTCTGATTTAGGTGCAGACTGGCCTGTAAGTGCAGCAATTCCTGCAGCCGCCGCGGCGCTTGGTTTTGGTTTAGCTGCTGGAGCCGAAGAGCCTGTTAAAGCATCTACGGATGAAAAAGGCATACCTTGGGTTGTTGCTTTAGGTTTTCCGACCTGAGGAAGTTTATCGATCTTTTTTAGCTGCTTAAAAACTTTTTTAATCAGTTCATCGGAGGAAAAAGGTTTAGTGATAAAGTCCGATACCCCAGCCTGAACAGCCTTCACCACATGGTCTCGATCACCACGACTGGTCACCATAATAAAGGGGGTGTCTTTGAAATCGTCTTGTTCTCTAACCCAGTGTAAAAACTCTTCGCCGCTCATGCCGGGCATTTCCCAGTCACTGAGGATGATATCAACTTTTTGCTTTTTTAACTGGGCTACAGCTCTGTTACCGTCAGCGGCATCAAATACCTCTGCACCCGGCACTCGATCACGTAACTGTTTTTTCACCATGTCTCGGATGAAAGTGGCGTCATCTACCACTAAGAATTTTATCGACATTTAATTGCTTCCAAAAAGTACATGGCTTAAGCGTAGTCAATTTATCGGTTCTGTGCAGAACACTCTATTTCGTTTTAACGGGCTTTACTTCGTCACGAATAAAAACCCATTCATCATCAACAGACATGGCTTCACTGTACTCATAACCGCCTAAATCAAAGCCCTTAAGTTTCTCAGCTTTGGTTATACGATTTTTGATGACGTACTGGCACATCAAGCCTCTGGCTTTTTTCGCATAAAAGCTAATCACTTTGTATTGATCACCCTTTTTGTCTTTAAACACAGGGGTAATAACCTTAGCTTTTAATAACTTCGGTTGAACTGACTTAAAATATTCATTCGACGCCAGGTTAATCAGCTCTTGACTACCTAACGCATTCAGCTGCACATTAAGAATTGTGGTTATTTTATCGCCCCAAAACTCGTATAAGTTTTTGCCTCTAGAATTACTAAAACGAGTTCCCATTTCCAACCGATAGGGAAGCATCAAATCCATTGGGCGCAATAACCCGTATAGACCAGAGAGAATACGTAAGTGTTGCTGCATAAATAAAAATTCTGTTTCTGTAAACTCTGACGCGCCTAGACCAGCATAAACATCGCCATTAAAGGCCAGTACCGCCTGCTTAGCTTTTGGTGCTTTAAACGGCTGCTTCCAGCTTTGAAAGCGGTCGTAATTTAAAACCCCTAATTTGTCACTGATTTTCATTAGCTGCGACACATCCTGTGGCGCCAATTCACGTAGCTCGTTAATTAAAACCGCAGACTCACTTAATAAATCTGCTTTAGACATTTGCTTGGTTGGTGCCGGCGTCTCAAAATCCAGATTTTTTGCGGGGGAAATTACCAATAACATAATTACGCTCTTGATCGTTGTTTAAATTTATTCTGCTAAATAATGCTGTTTAAAATAGCTTTACTCAGGCTTAAGAATATCTTGCCACCAATTCAGGGGGGTTTGACCATCTTGCGGGTCATAAACATTACCGTATAACCAAATCACCGACTCTGAAGCTATTTTATTCAAAATTTCTTCGATCTGCTGGAAGCCACAACTCACATGAATGGAGTAAACCAGCATGTGCGGGGTTTCAACATCCAGTTCCCCACCTAGTTTTTCAAGATGTGGGGTTAAGTTTTCTGCAATAGAGCTGATTTTGTCGCGCGAAATAACTCGAATGGCCAAATTACCACTGCGCTTAAGTAAACTAAACTCTTGGGTCCCTGCCGTTAATTTAATCGTATCACCACTGGCAATACCTTTAATAAAAGCAGGGGATTTAACCAACTGACAGCTGTTATCTTCATTCACTCTAACCGATAAACGCTCTAGAACGGGTTTACCATCTGGTCCAATGCCAGCAAAGAGCTCTATAACTTGAAGGGCATTCATTTCAAGATATTCCTTAAACGGGGGGGGGAAGTAGGGTGGTTAACACTGAGTTATAGATACAAAATCTGCCTCAGCATACTTGCTAATTGTGGCGACAGATATAACTGCCCAACTCTCGTTTACGGCGCTCGCACTCTCTGCGTAAATTTTCACAAGCTTGGGCTTTACCGGGTGCTGTTGGTTGTCTATCCAAACAATATCCATAGCGCTCAGCCAAAGAAAAGTCAGGCAGACTTTTCAGCGTTGACTGCTGATCGCAGGCGGATAGCAACACCAAGGTTGCAAGAAAGAATAACGTTCGCACACTAGCACCATTTAAAAAAACAGCCACATTGTACTGTAATAACCTTCATTTGCGTAGTTCTGTGTTGTCGTTAAGTTAAGCTAACGTGGTTTTCATTTTAGCTATTATTAACTTTTTCTGTCATTTCACTAATACCGCTATGGCGAACGTCTAACCCTTTAACTAGAAAAATAACGTGCTCAGCAATATTGCTCGCATGATCACCTATTCGCTCTAGAGAACGCAAAGCCCAAATAATATTAAGCACTCGCGTAATCGAACGGGGATCTTCCATCATATAAGTAGCTAATTCACGCATTGCAGAAGCGTAATCTTGATCAACCATCTTATCTTCTTCTGCGACTTCAAGTGCCAATTTAACATCATAATGCGCAAACGAATCCATCGCTTTAATAACCATTTTATGAACGGTCATACCAATATGCCGTAACTCAACATAACCGCGAGGCGATTTGCCATTTTCATTAAGCTGGAGCGCCATAACACAAACCTTGTGAGCCTCATCACCCATCCGCTCTAAGTCATGCGCAATACGTGAGGCTGCAAGAACCATACGCAGATCTGTGGCTGCAGGCTGACGACGAGCCAACACCATAATGCAATGCTCGTCGAGATCCATTTCCATTTGATTAATGTTTTTTTCTTGGGCCAATATTTTTTCAGCTAATTCGCTATCGCCATTAATAATCGCATTCACTGAATCAACTGTTTGCTGCTCAACCATACCGCCCATTTCTAGCAATTCAGTTTTTAACTCTTCTAAGTCGCTATTAAATTGTTGTGATATGTGCTGATCTAAATTCATGTTATCCATTATAAATTCCTGTCTTTGGTTAACCAAATCGTCCTGTTATATACGCTTCTGTTAATTCATGCTCGGGATTGGTAAATACTTTTTCGGTGTCGTTTACTTCAACCAGTTTCCCAAGATGGAAATAGGCGGTTCGGCTGGATACTCGGGCTGCCTGCTGCATAGAATGAGTCACGATGGCGATGGTAAAATTTTGACTCAACTCAGCGATTAGTTCTTCAATTTTAGCGGTTGCTATAGGATCAAGTGCCGAGCAAGGCTCGTCCATTAAAATAACCTCAGGGCTCACTGCAATGGTTCTTGCGATGCATAAGCGCTGCTGCTGACCACCAGACAAACCTGTTGCTGGAGACTGTAAGCGATCTTTTACTTCATTCCATAGACCGGCTCTAATCAAACTGGTTTCTACTATTTCATCCAGCTCTGATCTACGACTGCATAAACCATGTATCTTGGGACCATAGGCCACATTGTCGTAAATAGATTTAGGGAATGGATTGGGCTTTTGAAACACCATACCAACACGGGCGCGAAGTGGTACAACATCGAGCTTAGGGTCATATATTTCCTGACCTTCTAGCTGGATACTGCCTTCAATCCGGCAAATTTCAATACTGTCATTCATGCGATTCAAGCAACGTAAAAAGGTTGATTTACCACAACCAGATGGCCCAATCATCGCTATAACTTCATTTTTCCCTATATCAAGACTGACGTTATGAATGGCTTGTTTATCACCATAAAAAACATCCACGTTCCTCATCGACATTTTTGCCGTATCAGAAAAATTACTGCCTACTGTTTCTTTAATATTGTCTGAGTTAATCACCGGCGCCTCTCTTGCGTCGTAAAATTTATGTAATGCTTATGTGGATAAAAACCACCACCTTACCTCTACTACCATTTAGTCTCTAAACGCTTGCGCAGCCATACAGCCACGGTATTCATGGTGATTAAAAATGCTAATAACACCATTATCGCCGCCGATGTTCGCTCAACAAATGCACGCTCTGGACTATCCGCCCATAAGAAAATCTGTACCGGCAAGGCCGTGGCTGGATCATTGATAGCGCCTGGAATATCCACAATAAATGCCACCATGCCAATCATTAGTAGCGGTGCTGTTTCACCTAACGCTTGAGCCATACCAATAATCGCTCCCGTTAGCATGCCAGGCATAGCCAAAGGCAATACGTGATGCAAAATTATTTGCATCTTAGAAGCGCCGATTCCGGCTGCCGCCTCTTTAATAGACGGAGGTACCGACCTAATCGCTGCGCGACTAGTAATAATTATGGTGGGCAGCGTCATCAACGTCAAAACCAACCCTCCAACTAGGGGTATTGAGCGTTGCATTTCAAAGAAATTAATAAAAATAGCCAAGCCTAATAGCCCAAAAATAATGGATGGCACGGCGGCTAAGTTATTAATGTTTACTTCAATAAAATCCGTAAATCGATTTTTTTCAGCGTACTCTTCTAAATATATAGCCGCTGCAATCCCAATAGGAAAAGACAGTGCAAAGGTTACAAACAAGGTAAACAGGGAGCCCATTAACGCTCCTCTTATACCCGCCTGTTCTGGCTCTCTTGAGTCTCCATTCTGGAAGAAGCCACGATTAAGACGCTTTTCAATCTCACCGTTAGCCAGCAGTGCTTCAACCCAAACAATTTGTTTTTCTGTAAGTCTTTCTGTAAAAGCGTCTTCTATTGTGTCGCCACGGCTCTTAATATAAGTATCGATATCATCATCAGCCAAAACCCAAACATCAAAACTAGTATTGAGTATCTCCGGGTTAGCCTCTAATTTATTACGTAAATCAAAGCCTGCGCCATTACTCACCAATGCGTATAATCGGCGCTTATCTTTCCGGCCACTCACATCATTAAAGCGCATCCGTAAGGACTGCTTAATAATACCTTGGTAGTCGGCAGCAGCTATTTGCTGCGCATTCGTCGGATCCGATATCTCTAAGGTATCAGCGTCCATTACAACGCTTAAACGCACATAGGTTTGCAAAAACGCCGAGTGTCCTTTGCTAATAATATCGGTAAACAAAAATAACAAACACAATAAACCAAACGTGATGGACGCTATACCAAACCGCTTAAATCGACGCTCTGAACGATTGCGTTTCTCTAAATTTTTATTGACCAGTTCAATTGTGCGATTACTCATACTGTTCTCTATATTTTTTAACAATTTTAAGAGCAAGAAAATTAAGCCCTAACGTGACAACAAATAACATCAAGCCCAGAGCAAACGCAGAGAGCGTTTTCGGACTATTAAACTCTTGGTCACCCACCAACAACGTAACAATTTGTACTGTTACGGTAGTTACTGACTCCAGTGGATTTGCGGTTAGATGGGCTGCTAAACCAGCAGCCATAACCACGATCATGGTCTCGCCAATCGCTCGTGAAGCCGCTAATAGTACGCCACTGACAATCCCCGGAAGCGCCGCAGGTATGATCACTAATTTTATGGTTTCTGAGCGGGTTGCGCCCAAGCCCAAAGAACCGTCACGCAATGATTTGGGTACGGCAGATATCACATCATCAGACAACGAAGATACAAAAGGGATAATCATTACACCCATAACTAGACCAGCAGCCAGTGCACTTTCTGATGAGATAATCATGTCGACTCCCAGAATGCTGACCAACCATCCGCCAGAATCGCGCACAAACGGTGCAACAGTTAAAGCGGCAAAGAAGCCATAAACTACGGTTGGGATACCAGCCAATATTTCTAAGAGAGGCTTTACAATAGCGCGGGTTCTCGATGATGCATATTCAGCCAAATATATGGCCGACATCAGGCCACTCGGCACGGCGATTAACATGGCTATAAATGAAATCAATAAGGTGCCAACAAAAAGCGGAATGGCGCCAAAGGCACCAGAACCGCCTACTTGATCTTCACGTAGAGCCATTTGGGGGCTCCACTCTATTCCAAACACAAAATCGAAAAAAGGAACTTGCTCAAAAAACCTTAATGACTCAAACAATACCGAAAACACAATCGCTACGGTCGTAAATACCGCTAAGCTTGCACAGACTAATAGAATATTTTTAAACGTTGTTTCTACGTGATTACGCGCTTTTTTTTCAGGGTATATATGCCATACAGCCGCTAAACCTAGCAATAAGCCTAACGTAATTGTTACCGCTGAAGAGGCTATTTTATTCAACGACTCAAGCTCTTTAAGCTTGTCCGCCGCGGCCAACAAATAAGGTTCGGGGTTCAGGCCTTGAACCGAATCAGCAGCAATGTTTTTTACTGTGTTCATTTTCAAGCCCAGCTCAGAGTGAGAAAGGGCTTGTATATCTGCGGGGAAGCTCGACACGATCATTCGGTCAATAATCGTATTTTCTAATAATTTCCAACCGAGCAATACCGTCAAGCTTGGCACGATAAACCACAAGCCCGTTAACATTCCATGATAGAAAGGTAATGAGTTTAGATTACTGAAACCATTCTCAGCCTTAACTGACATACCCACTGAGCGCATACGGCCTAGCGTAAATACCCCAAAGGCCAGTAGCATCAAAGTTAAAAATAGTGTCAATGTGTCCATAAATAATTACCAAACCAACGTGCTATGAAAGGTTAATACTGACTTACAAAAACGCCCAAGTGACAAATAACTCAGGCATTCAACTAACTCCCTCGCAAGTAGGGGAGTTACATACTTAAATTTTCTAACGCTTTAGAACTTGTACGAACTTTCTTTCTCTCTTCATCAGAAAGAGGAATCATGCCTTTTTCAACAAGATAACCTTCCTCACCAGATGCTTTATTACTGGTGAATTCTGCTAAGAACTCTTGAATACCCGGTATTGTGCCAACGTGTGCCTTTTTTACATAAAAATATAATGGGCGCGATACAGGGTAGCTACCATCTGAAATAGAGTCGAATGTTGGTTCTTGTCCATCTATTTTTGAACCTTGGATCTGATCGGCATTTTGGTCTAAAAAGCTAAAACCGAATATACCCAAAGCATTTTTATTGGCGCTCAGTTTTTGTACGATTAGATTATCATTCTCGCCGGCTTCTATATAAGGGCCATCTTCACGAACACCATGGCAGATTGCTTTATATTGTTTTTTATTTTGGCTTTTAATGGCTTTAATCCATTCGAATTTCTTACAGCCACCTTCCATTGCTAACTCAGCAAATGCATCGCGTGTACCTGACGTCGGCGGTGGGCCGAGCACTTCGATTTTGGTTTTTGGCAAAGCAGGATTTACGTCATACCAAGTTTCGTATGGATTCGACACAAGGGTCTCAGAGCCATCAGGGTTAGGGACTTTTTTAGCTAAAGCTAAAAATAAATCTTTACGGCTGAGGTCCATTTGCTGGGTTTTCAAAGAGTTGCCAATCACAATACCATCATAGCCAATCAATACCTCAGTGATTTCTGTTACGCCGTTACTTGCGCACAACTCGACTTCAGAAGACTTGATTCGACGTGATGCGTTAGTAATATCTGGGTTAGACACCCCAACACCCTGGCAAAATAATTTAAAACCGCCACCTGAACCCGTGGACTCTATTTTAGGAGTTTTAAAATTGGTGCTTTTACCAAAACGTTCAGCAACAACTGTTGAAAACGGGTAAACAGTCGATGAGCCGACAACGCTGATATAATCTCTTGCTGCGCTGGCCACTTGAGTATTCATTAAAGCAGATGCAGTTAAGGCTGCACATATAAGTGATTTCTTCATGGTGTTTCTCCAATAAACTGATGATGTGTTTGAATCGTCAGTCATGCTATGAGTCATTGGTGTCAACTTTATTACTTTTATGTGACATTAATATGACAACTGCTGAATGTTTAATCAGCCATACAAATTTTGCCTTGTGGGCTTTCAGGTATACTAGTGGCCATTAGAATAATAGGAAGGATTTAAGCACATGGCTCAGTTATTAAAGCCTTGTATTAGGTATTTAGATGTTTTTGCGGAGAGCACAGGTAGGGTCGTTGCTTGGCTAACATTTTTTATGGTTGCAATAACGTTAGTGGTTGTAATTTTACGCTATGGTTTTTCAACCGGCTCAATCATTCTACAAGAGTCCATAACCTACCTGCACGCATGCGTTTTTTTACTGGCTGCAGCCTATACCTTAAAACATGATGCCCACGTTAGGGTAGATATATTTTATCGGGGGTTTTCGATTCGTCAGCAAGCCTGGGTTAACGCCGTTGGCAGCATTGTTTTCCTACTGCCTCTGTGTGGATTTATTCTATTTGTAAGCTGGGATTTTGCCGCTAACGCTTGGAACATTTTCGAAGGGTCAAACAACGCAAACGGTATCCCCGCTGTTTATCTTTTAAAAAGCTTAATCCCATTAATGGCTAGCTTCCTTATTTTGCAGGGTGTCTCTGAAATACTTAAAAGCCTCTTGGTACTCACTGAGGGAGGCCAAAATAATGATTGAGGCTATTCCTTTATTGATGTTTTTATTGGTATGCCTCTGTTTAATGCTTGGTTATCCCGTTGCCTTTACTCTGGCCGGTACCGCATTACTGTGTGCTGGGTTAGGTATTATCAATGGCCATTTTGACGGCAGCTTGCTCTTCGCGTTTCCAGATAGGATCTTCGGCACTATTAACAATTACACCCTTGTGGCTGTGCCTTTGTTTATTCTTATGGGGGTTATGTTAGAACGCTCTAAGCTAGCAGAAGAGCTGCTAGAAAACATGACGATAATATTTGGTAGGCTGCCAGGCGGCATGGGCATTTCAGTGGTTATAGTCGGTATGTTTTTAGCCGCTTGTACCGGTATTGTTGGCGCTACGGTTGTAACAATGGGGTTGATGTCGCTGCCAACCATGCTAAAAAGAGGTTACAGCCCAGAACTGGCCACCGGTACTATTTGCGCCACTGGAACTCTGGGGCAAATCATACCTCCCTCTATAGCACTCGTTATTTTAGGTGATATTCTGTCGAACGCTTATCAACAAGCCCAATTGCAAATGGGTATTTTTAACCCTGAACCCGTATCCGTTGGAGATTTGTTTTTAGGGGCAATATTTCCTGGGCTCGCTTTGGTTTGTCTTTACATAATTTACTTGTTTGTTACCGCGCTACGCCACCCTGATCGAGCGCCTGCAGCACCAACCGATACTGAAATATCAACCGTAAACGTAATATTCAGTCTATTGCCTCCCATCCTCCTTATTACGTTAGTGTTGGGCTCCATTATTTCTGGCGCTGCTACACCCACCGAAGCCGCTGGAGTAGGAGCCATTGGTGCCACTTGCCTAGCTTTATTCAAGGGTCAACTGTCACTAAACACCATGTCTGAGGTTGTGCGCTCAACCACTAAGACCACATCCATGGTATTTATGATATTGGTCGGTGCGTCACTATTTTCACTGGTGTTTCGAGGTTTTGGCGGCGAAGAATTAATCACTCAGTTTTTCACCGATTTACCTGGTGGAGTATTTACTGCCACATTATTGGTTATGGTGATTATATTTTTGCTGGGCTTTATTCTCGATTTTATTGAGATATCTTTTATCGTTGTGCCTATTGTGGCGCCGATATTGTTGAGTATGGGAATAGACCCTGTCTGGCTCGGCATTATGATTGCGCTGAACCTACAGACTTCGTTTTTAACTCCGCCTTTTGGTTTTGCCTTATTTTATTTACGCGGGGTAGCTCCAGAAAGTGTTCCCACATCGGCTATCTATAAAGGAGTCATACCCTTCATCGGTTTACAAATAGCACTAATGATTGTCTTGGCTATCTGGCCACAATTAGCGACTTGGCTTCCAGGCCTAGTACACTAATGTAAGTAAACCACTCGAGCCTGCAAGATAGTATGCGCGTTAATCTCGCACGTCAAAATAGGCCTGCTCTGACACGCGGTGATAATCTCGAGCTCCTGTTTGAAACTCTTTATAGGAAGTGTATACCTTGCGGAAGTCGTCATCCTTTTCTGCTTCTTCTGCGTATATTTCTTCTGAAATGGATTTTAATTTTGCCAAAACTTCGTCAGGTAATCTTTTAACTTGAACGCCGTGCTTCTCTTTTAGCTCTTTTAATGCCGCATTGTTGCGCCCCGTATATTCATCGAGCATATCTTGATTTGCTGTACGTGCGGCCGCTTTGACCATAGCTTGGATATCTTTTGGTAATGCGTCATAAGCCTGCTGATTAATAATAATTTCTAATGTTGGACCTGGTTCATGCCAGCCCGGATAGTAGTAGTATTTCGCTACCTGATAAAAACCAAACGCTAGATCATTATAAGGTCCTACCCACTCAGTCGCATCTATCACGCCTGTTTGTAGAGCGGTGTATAACTCGCCGCCAGGGATATTAATCGATGATCCTCCAGCACGATTTAATACTTCACCCCCCAATCCAGGTATTCTCATTTTTAAGCCTTTGAGGTCGGCTAGCGTATTAATTTCTTTGTTAAACCAACCAGCCATTTGCACACCGGTATTACCACCAGCAAAAGGAATCAGATTAAAAGGGCGGTATAAATCACGCCATAACTCCATCCCTCCACCATAATAGAGCCAGCCATTCATCTCTTGAGCATTCATACCGAAGGGCACCGACGTGAAAAATTGTGATGCCGGCATTTTTCCCTTCCAATAATACGCAGCTCCATGTCCTGCCTCGACACTACCAGACGACACAGCATCAAACACGCCTAGAGCAGGAACCAATTCTCCCGCGCCATAGACTTTTATTTTGAAACGTCCGTCGGTCATTTCGTGCATATATTTTGCGAAATTATTGGCCGCTGAGCCTAAGCCTGGAAAGTTTTTTGGCCAGGTAGTTACCATTTTCCACTCATAGGTTACCTGACTATTATCGGATATTTTATCTCCCGAGATCGTGGGGGTAATCTCACCTGATTTTAAAACCAACAGCCAGAACAGGCACACCGTTAATAATAATAACCCTAAAATAATAACCGGCTGCCAACTTCTTTTTTGTTGTGTTTGCATAATCGTCTTCGCTTTTATTTATTACAGGCTTCAAGTTTGGCAAATTTTAATACCAGCCATTTCTTTCCTTCAGAATCAAAGTTCACCTGTACACGAGCACTACTACCGTCGCCTTCAAAATGTAAAACCTTCCCCTCACCAAACATGGGGTGGGTAACGCGCTGTCCCAAATAAAACCCTGTGTTTTCGCCATCATCACTTAACCGTAATGGCTTTTTTCTCTCAAAGCTTACAGGTCTTGTCACTGTGTTTTTAATTCTGACTTCATTCAACAACTCTGGAGGAATTTCTTTAATAAATCTCGACACACTGTTGTAGCTTTCACTGCCATAAATCCGGCGACTTTCTGCATAGGTAATAACCAATTCTTGCATGGCTCTCGTGATACCGACATAACAAAGCCGCCTCTCTTCTTGAAGCTGGCTTGAATCTTCTAAAGATCTTTTATGTGGGAATAAGTTTTCTTCTGCTCCAGCTAAAAAGACCAATGGAAATTCTAAGCCTTTTGCCGAATGCAATGTCATGAGCTGTACTGCATCATCAAATTCATCCGCTTGTGCTTCTCCAGCATCTAAGGCGGCCGAATCTAAAAAGGTCATTAATGGTAACTCGTCTTCTACCGTTTCAAAATGACGACCAGCATTCTCAAGCTCACTGAGGTTTTCAATTCTGGTTAAACCTTTTTCCCCTTTTTCTGCTTTATGAAATTCATATAAGCCACTGTGATGTACCGCATAACTCATTAAGTCTGGTAGTTCTTTTTGTTCCACTTCCAAAGACATTTCATTAATTAGATTTTGAAACTCATTCAAGGCGCTACACGCTCTTGCTGACAAAGACTTATTAGCCACTACGTGCTGGGTTGCTTGCCACATTGAATAGCCTTGTTCACGAGCAAATAATCTAACACCGTCAATTGTCTTATTACCAATTCCTCTGGTGGGAGTGTTAATGACACGCTCAAATGCGGCATCATCATTAACATTAACCATCAAGCGTAAATAAGCCAGTGCATTACGAATTTCCATACGTTCATAAAATCGTTGCCCACCATAGATTCGATAAGGAATATTTTCACGCAACAACGCTTCTTCTAAAATACGAGATTGAGCATTGGAGCGATATAGTATTGCGCATGAACTTCTATCCCCACCATCTTTAACCCAAGCTTGTATTTTATCTGCAATAAAACGCGCTTCATCTTGTTCGTTAAAAGCTGCGTATAACGCTATGGGTTTACCTGCTGCTCCATCTGTCCATAACTTTTTCCCAAGACGGTCGGTATTATTATCAATAACAGCGTTTGCGGCTCTAAGGATCGTTTCTGTTGAACGGTAGTTTTGCTCTAATTTCACAACGCCAACATCAGTAAAATCTTTTTCAAATCTCTGAATATTTTCGATTTTCGCGCCACGCCAACCATAAATTGATTGATCGTCATCACCGACAGCTGTGAGCTTACATTGATTACCAGCCAGAACCCTTAACCATGCATATTGTATGGTGTTTGTATCTTGAAATTCATCGACCAAAATAAAGGGAAACCGATTTTGGTAGTGGGCTAATAGGGTTGGATTTTTTAACCAGAGCTCATGCGAGCGTAATAGTAACTCACCAAAATCAACCATGCCGCCACGTTTACAAGCTGATTCATATTCGCGGTATACTTTCGCCATAGTGGTAACAAACGGATCACCATTCGCCTGTATATATTCAGGTCTTATACCTTCATCTTTTTGGGCATTAATAAACCATTGGGTCTGCCGAGCTGGCCATTTTTTTTCATCTAAATTTAGTGCTAACGACACACGCTTGATTAGTCGTAGCTGATCATCACTGTCTAATATTTGAAAATTTTTGGGTAACTCGGCTTCTTGCCAATGTGCCTTTAATAGTCGGTGGGCTATACCATGAAAAGTTCCGACCCACATACCACGCGGATTAACACCCAGCAGCTCTTCAATACGGCCACGCATTTCTTTAGCCGCTTTGTTGGTAAACGTAACAGCCAAAAGAGAATAGGGGGATATATTTTCTACTTGTATTAGCCAGGCTATCCGATGAACTAGTACTCGGGTTTTCCCACTACCAGCACCAGCAAGTATTAATTGATTGCTGGCTGAACCAGACACAGCTTCACGCTGTGCATCATTCAAATTATCAAGAATTGATGATACATCCATTTTCAAAACCGAAAATTATTTAACGTGAAACAAAGGTTGAATAGAGCCTCTATTCAACCGTAACCGATTTGGCCAAATTTCTTGGCTGATCAACATCGGTGCCTTTTAATACCGCAACATGATACGACAGTAATTGCAGGGGTAGAGTATAAATAATAGGAGCAATACTTAACGGTACGTGAGGAATGTTAATGATTGTGGCGTTTTCATCACTAACAAATCCTGAATCTTTATCCGCAAAAACAAACAGTTTGCCGCCTCTTGCCTGAACCTCTTCTAAATTCGATTTCAGTTTTTCTAATAACTCATTATTAGGCGCAACAGCAATGACAGGCATATCGCTATCCACTAATGCCAATGGTCCATGCTTCAACTCGCCCGCAGGGTAAGCTTCTGCGTGTATATAAGAGATTTCTTTTAACTTAAGGGCACCTTCTAACGCAATGGGATATTCCACACCACGCCCCAAAAACAACGCGTGGTGCTTTTCCGAAAAAGCTTCACTAATTTTTTCAATCTTACTGTCTAGTGCTAAAACTTGTTTACTTAATTCAGGCAATAAAACTAAGGCTTCAACGAGCTCTTGTTCTTTTTCGGCCGTCATGTTTTTGCGTCGACCTATGGCTATCACTAACAACTGCAAAGCAATTAATTGACTTGTAAAAGCTTTGGTTGACGCCACCCCTATTTCAACACCAGCCATAGTCATCAAACTTAAATCTGATTCGCGCACCAAAGAACTGTTGGCTACATTACAAATACTTAAACTTGCTAGATAGCCGTCTTTTTTGCTATCGCGCAGTGCAGCCAATGTGTCGGCTGTTTCGCCTGACTGGGATATTGTTACAAACAAAGTATTAGGTGAAGCAACCGTTTTCCTATAACGAAACTCACTGGCTACCTCGATCGAGCAGGGGACACACGCCCAATCCTCAAACCAATACCGAGCCACCATTCCCGCATGATAACTGGTGCCACAAGCGATGATTTGAATCGCATCTACCTGATCAAAAATATCTTTAGCTTGCGCCCCAAACGCAGCTTCTAAAATAGCCTTTTTACTGGTTCTTCCTTGTAAGGCGTTGGTAAACACAGTCGGCTGCTCATGAATTTCTTTCATCATGTAGTGTTTGTAATTACCTTTATCTGCTGTTTCTTGTTTATCCGTAAGTGCTGTTATTTTTCTTTCAACTATTTTATTTTCGGTGTCTGTAATTACTATGCTGGTTTTAGTTATCTCAGCTAAATCACCTTCATCCAAGTAAATAAATCTATCTGTGACTTGACGTAATGCAAGCTGATCAGAAGCGATAAAGTTTTCTTCCATGCCGACACCGATTACTAGCGGGCTTCCACTTCTAGCGGCTATTATCTTTCCAACTTCCTTGGTGCTGCAGACCCCTAACGCGTAGGCACCTTCAAATTGTTTTATAGCTTCAAATACTGCTTTTTTTAGATCACCAACGACAGAATAAATACTGTGTATTAGATGAGCTACAACCTCAGTATCGGTTTCTGATACAAAAATATAACCTTGGTCAATAAGCTGTTTTCTAAGTGGTTCGTGATTTTCAATAATGCCGTTGTGTACAACAGCGATATGATCTGAGCAGTGTGGGTGAGCGTTTACTTCTGATGGTTTGCCATGTGTTGCCCAGCGTGTATGCGCTATACCGACACAGCCTTTGACAGGTTTAAGTTTGATTTTTTCTTCAAGGCCGGCGACTTTACCATTCGCTTTACGGGTAATTATTTCACCACCATCCATGATGGCTAAGCCTGCCGAATCATAACCTCGGTATTCAAGTCGCTTTAAGCCCTCAACAAGAATACCAGTAACGTTCCTATCAGCTGTAGCACCCACTATTCCACACATAATATATTCCGTTTTAAAGTAACAATTATTTTTTTACAGGACGTTTCCAGTCACTCAAGTTTCTTTGTTTTGTTCGAGTGACGGCTAAATGTTCATCTGGAACGTCAGCAGTAACTGTCGATCCAGCACCAACCGTTGAGTTTTCACCAACCGTAACGGGTGCCACCAAACTACTATTAGATCCAATAAAGGCGCCGTCTTTAATCTGTGTTTTAAATTTGTTTACTCCATCATAATTACAGGTGATTGTACCCGCTCCGATATTGACCCCATCACCAATTTCAGCATCACCGACATACGTCAAATGGTTTACTTTGCTACCTATACCAATATTTGTTTTTTTTGTTTCGACGAAATTACCTAACTTGGCATTTTTTGCCATTACTGTTCCTGGTCTTACTCTAGCAAATGGGCCAATATCACACAGTTCACCGATAATAGCGCCGTCTAGCATACTGTTGGCTTTAACTTCTGTTCCGTAACCTAGCGTTGTATTTTTAATAATGCAATTTGCACCAATTTTTACATTGTCGCCCAGTACTACCTCACCTTCAAATATACAATTCACATCAATAATAACGTCAGAACCTACTGATATATTACCTCTGCAATCAAATCGATTGGGGTCTAATAAAGTAACCCCATCAAGCATCAAGTTCTTAGCTATATTCACTTGGTGATAACGCTCAAGTTGTGCTTGTTGTTGGCGATTATTAACACCCAGTACTTCATCTTCGCAGGCAGCGGTTTGAGTATTGATTTTTTTACCTTGGCTTTGTGCTATCTCTATCAAATCTGTTAAGTAATATTCCTTTTGAGCGTTTTCATTACTCAACATTGGCAGCCAATTAATTAAATGCTTACCCTTTAGGGCCATTACACCTGTATTGCCTTCAGTGATGTTCTTTTGTTCTGCGCTAGCATCCTTTTCTTCAACAATCGCACAAACGTTTAAATCTTTATCGCGAATGATCCGTCCATAGCCTTGAGGGCTTTCTAGTTCTACCGTTAACAAGCCGATAGCATCGTCATTAACCCCAGCAATTAAATCTTCTAATGTCCCTTTTTCTATCAAGGGTACATCACCGTATAAAATTAACGTTGTGGCTTCAGAGCGAATATAAGGCATCGCTTGCTGAACTGCATGTCCTGTACCCAACTGCTCTTGCTGCTGAATAAATCTTACATCTGTAGCAGAAAACATATCAGTAACAGATTGTGCACCATGCCCAATCACTACATTTAAATATTCTGCATTAAGCTTTCTGGCTGTATCTAATACATGACCCAACATGGGCTTCCCCGCAATAGGGTGCAAAACCTTGGGTAAGGATGACTTCATGCGAGTACCTTTACCCGCTGCTAACACAATGATATCAAGCATGCTTTTCGCTCTTTCTAATAAATTATTACCCGGCTCTATCAATAGTAGTTCGCCAATAAAAAAGGGTAGCAATAAGCTACCCTTTTTTATTATTCCAATTACTGCAGCTTAACGTAGTTTTTTACGTATAGCCTGTAATGTCCGTAATTGTGCTGCTGCTTCTGCTAGTTGAGTCGCCGCTCTTGAATAATCAAAATCACCACCCTGATTACTCAATGTTTGCTCAGCCTGCTTTTTAGCTTCCAATGCAGCAGCTTCATCCATATCACCAGCGCGTAACGCTGTGTCAGCCAACACACTCACGTGATAGGGCTGAACTTCTAAATAACCGCCAGAAACATAGAAAATCTCTTCTTCTCCGCCTTGTTTAATAATGCGGATTGGACCTGGTTGTAGCCCAGTAAGTAAAGGAGCATGACCATAGGCAACACCAACATCACCTTCAGAACCTGCAGCAATTACCATCTCAACCAAACCAGAGAATATTTCTTGCTCTGCGCTAACGATGTCACAGTGGACAGTCATAGCCATTTTCTTCGCCTCTTTCATTACCGCAAGCATTGCTTGCGGTTTTTTCTTTTAGCGATTCAGCCTTGATTAAAGCTTTTTAGCTTTCTCAACAGCTTCTTCGATACCACCAACCATATAGAACGCTTGCTCTGGAAGGTCGTCATAGTCACCAGCTAAAATACCAGTAAAACCACTGATGGTGTCTTTTAGAGAAACATATTTACCTGGTGCGCCAGTAAAGACTTCTGCTACGTGGAAAGGCTGAGATAGGAAGCGCTCAATCTTACGTGCACGAGATACAGAAAGCTTATCTTCTTCAGATAATTCATCCATACCCAAGATAGCAATAATATCTTTCAATTCTTTATAACGCTGAAGAACTGTCTGAACACCACGAGCAATATTGTAATGCTCTTCACCAATGGTCAATGGATCTAACTGGCGTGAAGTCGAATCCAAAGGATCGATTGCAGGATAAATACCTTTTGCAGCAATATCACGACTCAGTACAACAGTTGAATCCAAGTGAGCAAACGTAGTTGCTGGCGATGGATCTGTTAAATCATCCGCTGGTACGTATACGGCTTGGATTGAAGTAATAGAACCTGTTTTGGTAGAGGTAATACGTTCTTGTAACACACCCATTTCTTCAGCCAAAGTAGGCTGATAACCAACTGCAGAGGGCATCCGACCTAATAGTGCAGAAACTTCAGTACCCGCAAGAGTGTAACGGTAGATATTATCTACAAACAATAATACGTCTTTACCTTCGTCACGAAACTTCTCAGCCATGGTCAAACCGGTTAATGCTACACGCAAACGGTTTCCTGGAGGCTCATTCATTTGCCCGTAAACCATCGCAACCTTTGAATCGGAAGGAGTTTCAACATTTACAACACCAGCTTCCTGCATTTCGTAATAGAAATCGTTACCCTCACGAGTACGCTCTCCAACACCAGCAAAAACAGAAAGACCCGAATGCTCGGTTGCAATATTGTTGATTAATTCCATCATGTTTACGGTTTTACCAACACCGGCACCACCAAACAGACCAACTTTACCACCCTTGGCAAAAGGACAAACCAAATCAATAACCTTGATACCGGTTTCCAGCAGCTCGTTTGAGGCAGCTAGTTGATCATAAGCAGGGGCTTTACGGTGAATAGAAGCACGTTCTTTCTCACCAATTGGACCACACTCATCGATAGGATTACCAAGAACATCCATAATACGACCTAATGTTTCAATACCAACCGGTACAGAAACAGGTGCATTACTGTTCTCAACAGTTAAACCGCGGCTTACACCATCGGAAGAACCCATGGCGATTGCTCGAACCATGCCATCACCTAACTGCTGCTGAACCTCTAAGGTAAGACCTTTTTCAGGTACAATTAGTGCGTCATATACTTTAGGTACTGCGTCGCGTGGAAACTCAACGTCGATAACGGCACCAATAATTTGTACGATACGTCCGCTACTCATTTTCGGATCCTCAATTACAAAGTTTAGAATTTAAATTCTTTTAGCTGCGCTTTAATTAAACGGCTGCAGCGCCACTAACAATCTCTGACAGCTCTTGCGTAATCGCAGCCTGTCGAGCTCTGTTATACACCATCTCTAGATCATCAATAATATCGCCAGCATTGTCTGTTGCATTTTTCATCGCCAACATACGAGCCGACATTTCACATGCACCATTTTCAACAACAGCTTGATAAACCTGAGATTCTATATAACGAGTCAGCAGGCCTTCCAATAATGCTTCCGCATCGGGCTCATATAAATAATCCCATACGTGTTGAAGTTTTTCATTATTGTCAGCTTCAAGAGGCAATACCTGCTGTACAGTTGGGCTTTGAGTCATTGTGTTAACAAACTCATTACCTGCAAGATATAGTTTGTCGATGGAACCTTCAGCATAACTGTCTAGCATGATTTTAACGCTGCCAATTAAGTCAGCCACATTTGGCTTTTCGCCAATATCACGTACGGCGGCAACTATATTGCCACCATAGCTATTAAAAAATGCTGCCGCCTTCGCACCAATAAGACAAAGATCAATTTCAACGCCTTTGTCGTTCCACTCTTTCATGGATTTTATTGTGCGTTTAAACAGGTTTACGTTTAAACCACCACACAAACCACGATCAGTCGAAACCAGAATATAGCCAACGCGTTTTACTTCACGCTGCGCCATAAACATATGTTTATATTCTGGATTAGCGCTGGCGATATGGCCCACAACAGAACGTATACGCTGTGCGTAGGGCTTACCCAGCTCCATACGTTCTTGGGCTTTACGCATTTTACTCGCCGCTACCATTTCCATGGCACTGGTGATTTTTTGCGTATTTTTAATACTCGATATCTGAGTACGTATTTCTTTTCCGCCTGCCATTACCGGCCCCCAAAAAATTCAATTAAGTCTGTTTTACTGGGCATGGAAATAACCATGCCCAACAATTTTACTTACCAAGTTTGAGTTGATTTGAATTTCTCAAGTGCGGCTTTGAAACCAGATTCGATTTCATCATTGTAATTGCCGGTGTCATTAACTTTCTTCATCAGATCAGCGTGCTCGCCATTCATGTAAGAAAGTAGGGCGTCTTCAAACGAACTGATTTTTTGGATTTCTACATCTTGCAAAAAGCCTTCGTTAGCTGCGTATAAAACCACACCCATATCAGCAATACTCAGTGGTGAATATTGCTTTTGCTTCATCAATTCAGTAACTCGAGCACCATGATCTAGTTGGGCTTTAGTCGCATCATCCAAGTCAGAAGCAAACTGAGAGAAAGCTGCCAATTCACGATACTGTGCAAGAGCTGTACGAATACCACCCGACAGCTTCTTGATGACTTTGGTTTGTGCAGCACCACCAACACGAGATACAGATATACCTGCATTCATCGCTGGACGTACACCTGCGTTAAACAGATCCGACTCTAAGAAAATCTGACCATCGGTAATTGAGATTACGTTAGTTGGTACAAACGCTGATACATCGCCACCTTGAGTTTCAATAATAGGTAAAGCGGTCATTGAACCCGTTTTTCCTTTTACTTCACCGTTAGTGAATTTTTCTACATAGTTAACATTTACCCGCGAAGCACGCTCAAGCAAACGTGAATGCAAATAAAACACATCACCAGGGTAGGCTTCTCGACCAGGAGGACGACGAAGAAGTAGCGATATTTGGCGATAAGCCCAAGCTTGCTTGGTTAAATCATCATGAACAATCAATGAATCCTGACCGCGATCACGGAAGTATTCTCCCATGGTGCTACCAGCAAATGGCGCTAAGAACTGCATTGCTGCCGGGTCAGAAGCCGTGGCTGCAACAATAATCGTGTGACCCATTGCGCCATGCTCTTCTAACTTACGAACGACAGCGGCAATAGACGATGCTTTCTGACCAATCGCAACATAGACACACTTAATACCGGTGCCTTTTTGGTTGATAATTGCATCAATGGCTATGGCTGTTTTACCTGTCTGACGATCACCAATAATCAACTCACGTTGACCACGACCAACAGGCACCATGGCATCAACTGATTTCAAACCAAACTGCACAGGCTCGTCTACTGATTGACGTTCAATTACGCCAGGAGCAATTTTTTCAATCGCATCAGTTTGAGTGTGACCAATAGGCCCTTTACCATCAATGGGGTTACCGAGCGCGTCAACTACGCGTCCCAACAACTCTTCACCAATTGGCACTTCAAGTATTTTGCCTGTGCACTTACACGTTTGACCTTCAGCTACACCTTGGTAATCACCTAGGACAACTGCGCCAACGCTATCGCGCTCCAAGTTGAGGGCCAAGCCATAAACACCGCCCTCAAACTCAACCATTTCACCATACATCACGTCTTCTAAACCGTGAATACGAATAATACCGTCCGTTACCGAAACGACAGTGCCCTCATTTTGGGCTTTAGCAGATACATCGAGACCTTCAATGCGCTGCTTAATAATTTCACTGATTTCTGAAGGATTCAGTTGCTGCATGCTCTGTTCCTCAATTTCCTAAATCGCTTGATTAGGAGTTCATTGCTTCGGCAAGCTTGGTCAAACGACCTCTTACCGAACCGTCAATTACTGTATCACCCGCTCGAATCAATGCACCACCCAACAGAGATGTATCTACTGTTGTGGTTACATTTACTTCACGATCCAGCTTGGCACTTAATGATTTTGCTAATCTGTCTTGCAGTTCGCCGGTTAGCTCGTAAGCCGTTGTTACTACAACATCTACTGATTTTTCACGCTGGGCTTTAAACAACTCAAACAATTGTTGAACTTCAGGTAACAATTGTAATCGTTGATTAGTAGCCAAAACAGAAATTAAGTTAGATGCTTTAGTATCAATCTCCTCACCACAAACATCAAAAATAGCTTTCGCTTTCTGACTAGACGTTAATGCGGGTGAAGTTATGGCTTTAACCATTCCGTCGTGCTGAGTAACAGCAGACAATAGCGCCAACATATCAGACCATTTTTGCAATTCATTGCCAGCGTCCGCACTTTCGAATGCTGCTTTTGCATAGGGTCTTGCTAACGTTGTAAGTTCAGCCATTTTATTACCTCACTTACAGTTCGGCGGCTAACTGGTTTACCAGCTCGCTATTAGCGTTTTTGTCGATCGACGCACCCAGTACTTTCTCAGCACCAGCTAACGCCAAAGCAGCAACCTTACCGCGAAGCTCTTCTTTCGCACGGTTAACTTCTTGTTCGATCTGAGCTTCAGCCGCTGTTTTCAAACGGTTGCCTTCAACAATCGCCTGATCTTTGGCTTCATCAACAATCTGACCAGCACGCTTATTGGCCTGATCAATAATTGCCGCCGCTTCTTCTTTAGCTTCACGCAGTTGATGAGTTGCTTTCTTTTTCGCAAGCTCAAGATCTTTGTCAGCTCTGTCTGCAGCTTCCAGACCATCGGCAATTTTCTTTTCACGCTCTTCCATGATGGCGATAAGCGCTGGCCATACAAACTTCATGCAAAACAACACAAAGAACGCAAACGAGATCGTTTGGCCAATCAAAGTTAAATTAATGTTCACACCGACACCTCTTATTTAATAAAAGTTACTAAAGGTAGTGGTGGGATTAACCTGCCAAGCCTGGTGCAACAACGAAGATAAGGTACATACCAATACCAACACCAATCATTGGTACCGCATCTAACAAACCAGCCATTAAGAACATTTTACCTTGCAAAGCAGGGCCTTGTTCTGGTTGGCGAGCCGAACCTTCAAGCAATTTTCCGCCCAAAAGACCAAAACCAACTGCTGTACCCAAAGCACCCAAACCGATAAGTAGTGCACTAGCGATATAAACTAAACCAAGAGCTTCCATTGTTTTCTCCAATTAAATTGAATGTTGATATTAAAAGTTAAAGTTGTAAACCTGTTGGCTAATGACTCTCATCTACATCATGAGCCATAGCCATATATACGGTTGTTAAAACCATAAATACAAATGCTTGTAAGGTAATCACCAAAATATGGAAAACCGCCCAAGCCCACTGCAATACACCACCAAACACACCAAAGACCAAACCGGCGGAGTATAGTAGAGCAATCAGAATAAAGATCATTTCACCCGCATAAAGATTTCCGAACAATCGCAAACCTAGTGAAATAGGCTTGGCTATTAAACCAACTATTTCTAAAAACAGATTAAAAGGTATCATTACTGGGTGATTAAACGGGTGCAAAGCCAACTCTTTAGCAAATCCACCAATGCCTTTGTTTTTAATACTCAAACCAATCATGAGCAAAAACACACCAATAGCCATACCCAGCGTTGCATTAGGATCTGTAGTTGGAACCACTTTAAAAAACAAATGCGGGTCACCTGAAATATTGGCTGCAGCTAAAGGCAACCAATCTATCGGAATCAAATCCATTAGATTCATCATAAACACCCACACAAAAATGGTTAGCGCCATTGGGGCTACCAATTTGTTGGTGTAATGAAACGTGTCTTTAACAGTACTATCGATAAACTCAACAACCAACTCAACAAAACTTTGTAAGCCTTTTGGGACGCCTGCTGTTGCGCTTTTAGCGGTTTTCATAAATAGAAAACTAAAAAGAAAACCAAGAAATAATGACCAACCCATTGTATCTAGGTGGATTGCCCAAAAACCCATATCTGCAGCTTCTTGTGATGTATGAGCCAATGTCCACGTAGACTCAGATAATGTGTGGACACTACCTTCCGCATCTACTCGCTCATAACCTGCAGGTAACTTCCCGTAAGCCATGTTTTGCAGGTGATGCTGAATGTAACCTGTTTGAGTTAATTCTTCGCTTGCCATAATTGTCTCAAGCACCTTTGATTTAAATGTTGTAAAAAATCTCTTTTGCAAGAGAGCTTTTACAACCCATAAAACGCCAATGACTGCTAGTACTGCTTAATTACCCGAGCTGTTAAGTACAACTGAAGTAACACCATTAAAACATAAGAAATAAAGACATCTCTTACATTTAAGTTTTCAAACCACAAAAACGTTACAGAAAAACCAACCAACGTCAGTATGAATTTTCCTGCCTCACCCCTATAAAACGACTGAGTGATCTTTTGTGTAGAGCTTGCACCCAAATAGCGAAATGCATACACAGAAAAATAAGCGTGTGGAATAATCGCTATTGTTCCACCCAATAAAAACGATTTCCATATGATTTCGGTAACAAAGAATAACCCCAGTATTATTAACAAAAGTATCGCTATTTGAATCAACGATACTGTCAGTACTTTTGGTTTTTCTATGCTGGTCAAAACATATTCCTGGCATTTATTACGACTATTTCTAATAGGCTTAAAAATACCAATCGTTTTCACTAACTTCTGTTTGCCATCCAAAGCGCGAGAATTATAGAGGTAAGGTTGTGTGCTATCAACCTAAAGGGTTGTTTTTTGTAACTATTTAGCTCTGTTTTTAGTGTTTGTGGGTGCTAACTATTCGGTTTTGTACCCCAAGTGAGCTAAAATCCCATCCAATTCGTCCAAGTTGTTATAACTTAAAACCAATTTACCTTTGCCTTTTGCACTGTGACCAATGCTAACCGGCACACCAATTTTTTCAGATAAGTTTGTTTCTAGCCGCTTGAGATCGGTACTTACATCTTGCTCTGGGGGTTTTTTCGTTACTTCTCCTTGCTGTATTTTTCTAACGAGCGCTTCTGTCTGGCGTACCGATAGGCCTTTAGCAACAACTTGTCTTGCTACCGACCTTTGTTCGCTACTATCAAGCGATAATAATGAGCGGGCATGGCCCATTTCTAAATCGCCGTGCTCTAACAGCTTTTTTACATCATCCGTTAAAGAGATAAGTCTTAATAAATTTGTAACCGTGGTTCTTGATTTTCCAACCGCCTGGGCAACTTCTTGATGGGTTAACTCAAACTCATCTTGTAGTCTTTTTAATGCGAACGCCTCTTCAATTGGATTGAGGTCTTCTCTTTGAATATTCTCAATCAAAGACATGGCTATCGCTGCCTCATCGGGAACTTCTCTGATGACACAGGGTATTTTATCTAAACCGGCTAACTGAGTTGCTCGCCAACGCCTTTCACCGGCAATAATTTCATACCGATCTTCACTGATAGGGCGCACTACTATTGGCTGCATAACCCCTTGGGCTTTAATAGAATCAGCCAACTCCTCTAACGCTTCGGGGTGCATATCTCGACGAGGCTGATACTTTCCTCGCTGAATATACTCAACCGGCAATTCGGCTAATTTACCGTCTTGGGATTCCGCAATGAAATCAGAGGCTTCTGTAGCGGATGAAATAGCTTCTTTAGCAGTTGAACCTGTTGAACCGCCCAATAAAGCTTCTAAACCACGACCCAGCCCTTTTTTTCTTGATGCCATTTTTGAACCTTTAAATAAATTTTTCTATGATGTGAATCGTATGTTTTTTGCTAAAAATTAAAGTGCTTCGTTAATTTATTCTGCCAACGCTTTTTCATTGCGTCGTAATATCTCTCCAGCCAAAGCTAAATAAGCGATAGCACCTTTTGATTGACGATCATAAACAAGAGCCGGTTGTCCAAAACTTGGGGCTTCAGCTAAACGCACATTTCTTGGGATACAAGTTCGGTACAGCTGCTCTCCAAAATACTCTGAAAGCTGCGAGCTAACATCCATAGTCAAACTACTTCGCGGGTCATACATTGTTCGCAATATTCCCTCAATGGTTAACTTGGGGTTAAGGGTTTGTTGAACTTGATTGATTGTGCCTATTAATGCTGACAACCCCTCTAAAGCATAATACTCACACTGCATAGGGATTAGCACACCGTGGCAAGCAACTAGAGCATTCAGAGTTAACATGTTTAATGATGGCGGACAGTCAATAATTACGTAATCAAACTCACTGGTGATGTTATTTATAGCTCCGCGTAAACGTTTATCTTTGTTATCAAAGCTCAACATTTCTACTTCTGCGGCGGTTAAATCTCCATTTGCAGGCAGTACCATAAATTTTCCAGATGGAGATTCAACAATAGCTTGATCTGCTCTACAGGCTCCTGTCAGTACATCATATATTGATAGCTGTAGTTCGTTTTTATTCACGCCACTACCCATGGTAGCGTTACCCTGAGGATCAAGATCAATTAACAGAACTTTCTTTTTTGTTGCGACTAATGATGCTGCCAAATTCACACTGGTTGTAGTTTTACCAACACCGCCTTTTTGATTTGCTACCGCATAAATTCTGCTCAAGTTAACTTCCTTTCAAACAATTATTTTCGGGGATAGTAATTTCTTTGGGATCTAAAGACGCTACTGACCTAATTAATATCAAATGTCTCTCGCCCTCTTCTTGAGGAACTTGCAACGGCAAGCAACGACAAACTTCGTAAGTATTATCGAGCTCTTTTAATTCTTCGGTTGGGTAAACGCCTTTCATTGCATAAAAAAACCCGTCCTTTTCTAACAAATGATGACAGTAATTTGTCATGTCTTTTAAGCTAGCAAAGGCTCGACTAACAACGCCGTCAAACTTATCTATTGGTTGGAATTTTTCTACACGAGAGTTATGCACGGTAGCATTTTTCAACTTTAACTCTGTTATAACTTGAAAAAGAAAGCGTGTTTTTTTCCCATTACTATCAAGCAGAGTAATATTCTTTTCTGGAAATAATATCGCCAAAGGTATACCTGGTAGCCCACCACCAGTACCTACATCAATGATATTAGAGCCTTGTATGTGCGATACCACCGCTAAGCTATCAAGCAAGTGACGAGACACCATGCGATCGACATCTCTAATAGCGGATAGATTATAGGCTTTGTTCCATTTTTCAAACAGCAACAAATAGCGTAATAATAATTCAGCTTGCTGGTCGTCAATGATAACTGATAACTCATTAGCCCCAGTTAATATTTTTTGCTTGAGTAAGCTGTTTTTTTTACTCTCAATTTTATCAATCAAGATACCTTACTCTTTTTAATTAAACCGCGCTTTTTTAAATAAACTAATAACAAAGATACCGCTGCATGCGTAACCCCTGGAATACGTGATGCACGTGCTAATGTTTGGGGTTTTGCTGAAATTAATTTTTGTTTAACTTCATTTGATAATCCTTCTACACCAGAATAATCAAAATCACAGGGTATCAATGTATTTTCATTGTGTCTCAGACGATCTATTTCACCTTGTTGGCGATCTATATAACCAGAGTATTTTGTTTCTATCTCTACTTGCTTAGCAACTAACGGCGGTAACTCTACTGACCCTTTTAAATGGCCAACGTCTTCGTAAGTAAGCTCGGGTCTCTTTAATAAATCATGCAACGAAAACTCACGAGTTAATGGTGATTTTAATTTACTCTCCAACTCATTAGCTTCTGGACTATTTGCGTGAATCCAGGTTTGTTTTAAACGTTGTTGTTCTTGCTCAATGGCTTCACATTTTTCATTAAATATCCGCCACCGATCATCATCGATTAAACCTAGCTCACGGGCTTTTTTAGTTAAACGTAAATCTGCATTATCCTCTCTGAGTAACAAACGATACTCAGCGCGACTGGTAAACATGCGGTAAGGCTCTATGGTTCCTAATGTAATTAAATCATCTACCAAGACACCGATATAAGCTTCATCGCGACGCGGGCACCAACTGTCTTTACCTTGCACTCTAAGTCCAGCGTTAATTCCCGCCAACAAACCTTGGGCACCAGCTTCTTCGTATCCGGTTGTCCCATTAATTTGACCAGCAAAAAATAAACCCTCGATATATTTATTTTCTAATCCGTATTTCAAATCCTGTGGATTAAAAAAATCATACTCAATGGCATAACCCGGTCTGGTTATATGTGCTTGCTCAAAACCTTTTATTGAATGGACTAAATCCAACTGCACATCAAACGGCAAACTGGTTGATATTCCATTTGGGTAAAGTTCATAAGTACTTAACCCTTCTGGCTCTATAAATATTTGGTGAGAATCTTTATCTGCAAAACGTTTAACTTTATCTTCAACCGAAGGGCAATAACGAGGACCCACACCTTCAATAATTCCCGAATACAAGGGAGAGCGATCTAAACCATTTAATATAATATCGTGAGTTTTTTGGTTAGTGTGTGTAATCCAACAACACACCTGTTCTGGGTGATCTGATTGCTTGCCTAGATAAGACATTATTGGGGTAGGGGTATCACCATACTGTTTTTCTAATTGGCTAAAATCGACACTTCTAGAATCAATTCTTGGTGGCGTTCCCGTTTTAAGTCTATCAACTCGCAACGGTAATTCTCTTAAACGATGCGCCAGAGCTATTGATGGTGGATCTCCGGCCCGACCGCCTGAATGATTCTCTAAACCAATATGTATTTTACCACCAAGGAATGTCCCGACAGTCAAAATCACAGAAGAGGCAAAGAATTTAACCCCCATCTGAGTGACAACCCCTGTGACTTTGTTACCTTCAACGATCAAGTCATCTGCAGCTTGTTGAAATATATCTAAATTTTCTTGGTTTTCTAATATTTCCCGAATAGCCGCTTTATACAGCGCCCTATCTGTTTGTGCTCGTGTCGCTCTAACGGCAGGGCCTTTCCGTGAATTTAAAACCCTAAATTGGATACCGGCCTTATCAGTTGCAAGTGCCATAGCACCGCCCATAGCGTCTATCTCTTTTACTAAATGGCTTTTCCCAATACCCCCAATAGCTGGGTTACAAGACATTTGGCCTAACGTCTCAATATTGTGAGTCAATAAAAGCGTACGGCACCCCATTCGTGCAGATGCTAAACAAGCTTCAGTTCCGGCGTGTCCACCGCCGATAACAATAACATCGTAAGGTTTTTGATAATCCATAATAGCTTTTATTTATATCTTGCAAAAAGGGCGCACATTATAGGGGTTGTTGATCACTTGATCAAAAACTAATCTAGTTTAAAAAATATTAATTAATATAATATATATATTTATTTATATATAAAGAATATATAAGTTTATTATTATAGTAATAAATAGAGAGCAAAATATCTGTTAATAAGTATGATTTATTCTTTTAAAACAATAGGTTATATGAAGTTTAAAAAATGTATTTCGTGGTGGTTATAAGGGGTTAATATGGGGTTAAACTGTTGATGAATAGGGTAGTTTTCCACAGGCGAATATTAAACCTAAGTTATTCACAATTTGACCAACACGATACAACGTCTATTAAGAACAGTTTGTTAACATAGTTATACATTGGCTTATTATAAATTAACAAAAGAGCTTATTTATCATTAAGTTAGGGGATAAACCTGTGAGTAATTGTGGATAACCTATGTAAGTTCAGTGGATAGTTATCCACAACAGGTTAAATATGAAAAAACTAAGGTTATTTACCAATACAAAAGCTGGAAAAAATTCTTCCTAATAATGCATCAGGTGTAAATACACCTGTTATTTCATTTAGATGATTTTGCGTTTGACGAAGGTCTTCAGCTAACAACTCACCAGCACCAACAGATTCTAGTTGATGCTTTCCTACTATTAAGAAATCTAAGGCTTTATGGAGTGCATCAAGGTGGCGACGACGAGCCATAAAACCACCTTCTGACGTACCTGTATAGCCTATACAGTGTTTCAGGTGGTCTTTAAGTTTATCGATTGAATCACCGGTTTTGGCTGATAAAGATACGGTCGGTGTTGATAGAGAAAGATCGGTAATCCGATGGGGATTTAAATCACTTTTATTCCATATAAGAGTAAGGTGTGAATCATCATTGAGCTGTTTTATAAATTCAGGCCATATTTCACTAGGCGTGTTGCCTTGTGCTGTTGAAGCGTCTACGACCATTAATATACGGTCAGCGTTATGAATTTCTTGCCACGCTTTTTGGATGCCTATTTGTTCAACTTCATTGTTGCTGTCGCGCAGACCAGCGGTATCAATAATGTGCAATGGCATACCATCAATATGTATATGCTCACGTAAAACGTCGCGTGTAGTGCCCTCTATATGGGTCACAATGGCGGAATCACGACCAGATAAAGCATTTAATAAGCTTGATTTACCTGCGTTAGGTTTACCGGCGATAACCACCTTCATTCCTTCACGTAATATACTGCCTTGTTTGGCTGTCGCTAGAACATGGCGTAATTTTTCAATAATAATATTTAAGTCGGTTGAGACTTTGCCGTCGTTGAGGAAGTCAATTTCTTCTTCAGGAAAATCAATAGCCGCTTCAACGTATATTCTTAACTGTATAACAGATTCGACAAGTTGATGGATTTGGTCTGAAAAGGCGCCCTGTAAAGAGCTTACGGCATTTCTGGCTGCTTGTTCTGATGTGGCTTCAATAAGGTCGGCAATGGCTTCTGCTTGTGTCAGATCTATCTTGTCGTTTAAAAAAGCCCTTTCAGAAAATTCACCAGGTCTTGCTAACCTAGCGCCTAATTGCATCACTTGTTGCAGTAATATATCTAGAATTACAGGTCCACCGTGGCCTTGTAACTCTAAGACATCTTCACCTGTAAATGAGTTTGGGTTAGGAAAAAACAACGCTATACCTTGGTCGATAACGTGACTATTGGAATCAAAAAACGAGCCATAGAAGGCAGAACGGGGAAGAATAGTTTGATGCAGGATTTTTTCAGTGATGGAGATAACATTCGGGCCTGAAACCCGGATGATACCAACACCACCCTTACCGGGCGGTGTTGCTATGGCTGCAATTGTATCGTTGACGGACATACTAGTAAGTTAGCTGCTTTCGCCAGCCTCAATACGCTTCGTAATAAAGTATTGTTGGGTTATAGATAAGGTGTTATTAACTACCCAATACAATACTAAGCCTGCAGGGAACCATAAAAACATAAAGGTAAAGACGATAGGCATCATTTGCATAATACGCGCTTGAGTAGGATCGGGAGGTGTAGGGTTTAGTTTTTGTTGAATCCACATTGTCACACCCATTATTAAGGGCAAGACAAAGTAAGGATCTTTAACTGAGAGATCAGCAATCCAGCCAAAGAATGGGGTATGGCGAAGCTCAACACTTTCCATTAATACCCAGTATAAAGAAATAAACACAGGCATTTGAACCAATATAGGCAGGCAACCACCAAGAGGATTAATCTTTTCTTTCTTATAAAGCTTCATCATCTCTTGAGACATACGTTGGCGGTCATCGCCGTAAAGCTCTTTCATTCGCTGCATTTCTGGGCCGAACTTTCTCATCTTAGCCATTGAGCGATAACTCGTGGCTGACAAAGGAAAGAATACTGCTTTAATCAACACTGTTACGGCGATAATAGACCAACCCCAACTTCCTAAAATGCCATAAATATAATTAAGGACATGAAACAATGGCTTAGCAACCATCCACAACCAACCATAATCAACAGTGAGATCAAGATATTCAGAAATATCTTCTAAACGGTCTATGTTTTTAGGGCCAGCGTAAAAGTCAGCTTTGATAACACTTTGTGTTTTTGGGCTAACTGAAACCTGTGGGCTAGTAAAACCTAGTAAATACATATCACCATTGGTTTTACGCAAATTAAAACTGTTAGTCGTAGTGCTATCTGGGATCCAAGCGCTCAAAAAGTAATGCTGGACCATAGCAACCCAACCACCTTCGATAGTGGTTTTAAAGCTGCCGTCATCGGCAAGGTCACCAAAGTCTAGTTTCTTATAGTTTTCTTCGGTGGTTGTTAGGGCGGCCCCAAGATAAGGCTGCATACCCATAGCGGTAGTTTTTACTGGGTTGTGGCTGTCCCTTTTTATTTGGGCAAATAAGCCAGCAGACCAATCAGAATTACTTTGGTTGTCAATAATGTACTCAAGATTAATTAAGTTATCACCACGACGAAAAGTAAATCGCTTAGTAATATATACCGAACCTTGTTCCATCAACAAATCTACAACGATGGTGTCATCTCCATCACTAAGAGAGTAATGGTTTTTAGCGCTACGAAAGTTAGGACGCCCTTCAGATGTATCTGTACCGTTTTTACCAATTAAACCACTTTGAGCGATATAGGTTGTCTGCGAAGTTCTATTGAGTAAAACAAAAGGATCGTTCGGCGTATCAATTTCCGCAAAGTGTTTTGGCAAGGCTACTTTTACAATATCACCACCGTGTGTATCAATTAATACAATTAGGTTATCGGTAGTCACTTGAATAAGCTGTTGTTGACCAGTGCTTTCCAGATCAGGAGCCTGTTCAATATCGTCTAGTTTTGCTACAACAGGGATGTCGCTGTTTACATTATCACTGATAGTAACGGCCGGAGCTCCAGATGAAAGAGTTGTAGAGTTGTTAGCAGTGAGAGTCTCTTGAGAAACCTCAGGCTGATTTCTTTCTTGAAAATCACCCCACTCATTAATGAGTAATACCGATACAACAGCAATTGCTGCAAGAAAAAATGTACGTTGCCAATCCATGAGATATTTCTACCGTTAAGATGAATGTTTATGGTTGTGTGATTCAGAGCAAGCTTCAGGAACTAAATCAATTCCGCCTGAATGCCAGGGATGACATTTTAGCAGCCTGCGAACCGTAAGATAAAAACCTTTTAAAAAGCCATGTTGTTCAAGAGCCTGTTCAGCATAGTGAGAGCAGGTTGGATAAAACCGACACTGATTTCCAATCCATGGACTTAATAAATAACGATAACAGTGGATAAATTTTATCGCTATTTTGCTGATCATTACTGAGCCTTTTCTTTATTTACTTTTTGGATAATCTTGAGCCACTGTTTATTAAAAAGCTGATGCAGTTGCTCATTGTCTAATTTATCTAAACCGCGGCGAGCAAGAACGACAAAATCAAGATTGGGTAATGCGTGCTGATTCAACCGAAAGGTTTCGCGCAGTATACGCTTGATTCGATTACGTTGAACGGCTAAACGGATATTTTTTTTGGCTATCACTAAACCCATCCGAGGATTGGTTAATTGATTTGGCCTAGATAAAACCAGAAGGTGTTGATTTGAAACTCGGAAGGGGGCGTCGTCAAAAACGAGCTTATAGTCTCTGGCGTTTAATAGGCGAAGATGTTTACTGAATAGAAACATCTTATGCGCCACGCCAGAATCTACTTATTGATAATAGCGTTATTTATGCCGCTAACTCTTTACGACCTTTAGAGCGACGACGAGCTAGAACTCGACGGCCGGCTTTAGTCGCCATGCGTGAACGAAATCCGTGAGTGCGTTTACGCTTTATTACGCTAGGTTGAAATGTTCTTTTCATGGGACTGTATCCTGCAATAGTCGATCAAAATAAGATGTGAAATCTGGGTTCTTCTCTTCATCCATATACTCTACTTGAGAGATATAGGAATAAGTAGTTCCGAAAAAGAGGCGCGAATTCTATTGGATTAATCAATTAAAATCAATGCTTTGTAACTATTAAACGGTATTTATTTAGCCTAATGGATGTTTATTGCTCACATACAACTTTTACCCAAGTTACCAATAGTTTATCCACAGTATTATCCACAACGCATGGTGGTTGTCGAATATAAATAATTTCTATTAGTGTTTATAACCCATTGATTTAAAACAAATAAATAAACATTAGGGTATTAGATGTATTTATTTGTGGATAACAAGGGGGGGTTTGGATTAAAATAATCCACTGTTTTTTAACTACTATAACAACAGATATGTACGTTTATAAAAATCTGTTGAAAAAAGCGTATTTTCGCTTTTCTTTTGGAGTAATTTTTGCCTGAATCAGTTTGGAATAAGTGTATTGGTTGTTTACAAAATGAATTGCCTATTCAGCAGTTTAATACGTGGATAAAACCGTTGCAGGTAAGTCCGGAATCAAAAGAAAATAGCTTGAAACTGATTGCTCCGAATCGATTTATATTGGACTGGGTCAGCGACAAGTTTTTGGATAGAATTCGTGAGCTTGTTAGTGAGGATGCAGACCTGATGAACTTCAGTGTTGAGCTGGATGTTTTGGCTCAGTCAGAAAGGGGGCGCTTTCAAAGAAGGCCGCAAGCTGTTGTTGAAATACCGCCACAAAGAAATCCAGAAATAACACCGGTTGGCCGTGAAGCTTCAAGCGCTTTAAAGCCGCCAGCAGTAGATGTTAGGCACTCGGTAGCGGCATTACCGAACCAAAGCAATAGAAGTGGTCACGCTGATATAGAGGGTGGCATCAAGCACAACAGTAGTTTGAACAGTAATTTCACGTTTGAAAGTTTTGTACAGGGCAAGTCCAATCAGTTGGGTGTTGCTGCGGCGAGACAAGTTTCTGAAAATCCAGGAGGATCATATAACCCACTGTTTATTTATGGTGGTGTTGGCCTTGGGAAAACACATTTGATGCACGCGGTGGGTAATGCTCTCTTAGAAAGAGATCCTCACAAAAAAGTTATCTATCTTCACTCAGAAAGATTTGTAGCTGATATGGTTAAAGCATTACAGCTTAATGCGATCAATGACTTCAAGCGTTATTATAGATCGGTAGACGCGTTATTAATTGATGATATCCAGTTCTTTGCAGGTAAAGAACGATCCCAGGAAGAATTTTTTCACACCTTTAATGCTTTGCTAGAGGGCGGCCAGCAAATTATTCTGACTTGTGATCGATACCCCAAAGAAATTCATGGTTTAGAAGAAAGACTAAAATCTCGATTTGGTTGGGGTTTGACGGTTGCTGTTGAACCGCCAGAGCTAGAAACTAGAGTTGCAATTTTGATGAAGAAAGCGGCTCAGGTTCAAGTTAATTTGGGGCATGAGCCTGCGTTCTTTATTGCTCAGAGAATCCGCTCTAATGTTCGAGAGTTAGAAGGTGCGTTAAAGCGAGTAATTGCTAATGCCCACTTTACCGGTAGAGACATAGATATTCCATTGGTTAAAGAATCGCTAAAAGACTTATTGGCTCTGCAGGATAAGCAGGTCAGTATTGATAATATTCAACGAGTAGTAGCCGAGTATTACAAAATAAAAATAAGCGATCTTCTTTCAAAAAGGCGCAGTCGATCTGTGGCTAGACCGCGACAAGTGGCAATGTCTTTAGCTAAGAAATTAACGAACCACAGCCTTCCTGAGATTGGAGAGGCGTTCGGCGGCCGTGATCACACCACTGTTTTACACGCGTGTAGAAAAATAAAATCATTGCGAGAAGAAGATGTTGATATGCGTGAGGATTGGCAAAATCTAAAGCGTTCATTAACCAGCTGAAAAACAGCCAACTGATTAACACCTAATAATAAACATATTTCAATTTAGAATTAAAAGAGACTCGAATATGAATTTCACAGTAACAAGAGAAGCCTTATTAAAACCGTTGCAGCTTGTGGCGGGTGTTGTTGAGCGTCGTCAAACATTACCTGTGCTGGCGAATATATTGGTGGTTCTAGATGAATCGCACCTATCTTTAACTGGTACAGATCTTGAGGTTGAGATTGTTGCTCGAGTCGAGTTGGATCAACCGAGTGAATCCGGCGAGTTAACAGTGCCAGCACGTAAGTTGGTCGATATTTGTAGGTCCTTACCTGATGATGCTGTTTTAAGCTTCTCGGAAGAAAATAATCGAGTCATTTTAAAGTCTGGACGTAGCCGTTTTACACTATCAACATTACCCGCCAACGACTTTCCAAATGTAGAGCAGTCTGAAGGCGATTTAACCTTTCACTGTGAGCAGCAGGATATTAAAAGACTTATCGATAGAACTAGCTTCGCTATGGCCCAGCAGGATGTTCGGTATTATTTAAATGGTATGTTGTGGGAAGTTCAGCAGGGTCAATTACGCGCTGTATCTACCGATGGGCATAGATTAGCTATGTGTACCCGTGCAGTATCGGTAAACACAGAAGAAACAGTACACGCTATTTTACCAAGAAAAGGTGTTATTGAGCTCTCGCGATTATTGGATGGAGAGGGTGACGCCGAGGTCATTCTCAGTACCAATCACATTAGGGTCGTTACAGAAGAATATACATTCACCTCAAAATTAGTAGATGGTAAGTTCCCTGATTACGAAAGGGTGCTACCAAAAGGCGGCGATAAGTTTGTGTTCGGAGATCGCACTGAGCTGAAGCAAGCTTTCACGAGAACCTCTATTTTGTCTAATGAGAAGTACCGTGGTGTACGCCTGTTATTAAATAGCGGGCTATTAACTATTATTGCCAACAACCCCGAACAAGAAGAAGCAGAGGAGCAAGTCGTTGTAGACTACTCAGGTGATTCATTAGAGATTGGTTTTAATGTTAGCTATCTTCAGGATGTTACTAGTGTGTTAACTACCGACAATATTAAAATCACTCTATCGGATACTAATAGCAGCGCTTTGGTTGAGGAACCTGATGGTGGTGATTCAGTTTATGTTGTTATGCCTATGCGACTGTAAATAATCATTAGAGTATTATTTAATGTTGCTACGGTGCTTAAAAGTCACCGACTTTCGTAATTTAAAGACCATAGACATTGAGTTGGGTGACCGACTCAATGTTTTTTTTGGTGACAATGGTAGTGGTAAAACATCACTCCTTGAGTCTATCCACACCCTGTCCAGTTCCCGCTCTTTTCGTTCCCGTAAATATAAATCACTAATAAATCATTCGGCAGATCAATATACGCTTTTTTGCTCTATCGAGAGTAAGGATGCACGTACAACTATTGGTATTCAGAGAGCCAACACTGGTTCATCATTGATTCGGGTTAATCAAAAAAACATCTACACATCATCCGCCCTTGCTGAGCTATTACCAGTTAGGGTTATAGACGCGTACAGTTTTTCTGTATTGGATGGCTCCCCACATGAAAGGCGTAAGCTACTCGATTGGTTGGTGTTTCACGTGGAACATCGTTTTTTAAATGCATGGAAAGGCTATGAAAAGTGTATTAAGCAGCGCAATACACTGCTCCGGCATGATAAAATAGACCAACAACAGCTGCAGCCGTGGGACGATAAGTTAAGCTCTTTAGCTATAGAGGTGGATACCTACAGGCAGGTCGGGTTTGAGTTGCTCAACAATGAATTCAAGCGGCTTATAGCGGATGTAGCTGAACTGCCTGAAGGTATTGAATTAACCTACAGAAGGGGGTGGGATAAGGATACGGATTACGCAGACTACTTAAAGCTACATCAGGAGCGAGACATTCACCTTGGTTATACCCGTCAAGGCCCGCATCGTGCAGATATTAAGGTGAGCGCTGGTTTAAGTTTGGCGGCAGATGTTTTATCTCGTGGCCAGCAAAAAATGGTCATCTGCGCATTGATGTTGGCTCAGGGTAGGGTTTTTACCAATACCCAACAAAGGCAGTGTGTCTATTTGGTTGATGATCTCGTTGCTGAGCTGGATGCTCAGTTTAGGGTTAAATTATGTGGGTGGCTGTACGATTTGGGATCCCAGGTTGTTATAACCGGGGTTGAAGCTGATCCAGTGTTGATCGCGTGGCCCAACCAAGATGTTTTTAATACGCAAGTGTTTCACGTGGAACATGGGTGTGTTACTGAGAATAAGACGAATAAATAGAAAAGCAAGAACACAACAATAACGGGGCACTTAGCGCCGTTTATAAAAATGATAAAACCTCATTTGGAGTGGGAATAATGACAGAAGAAAACTCATACGATTCGTCCAGTATTAAGGTTCTAAAAGGCCTAGATGCAGTTCGTAAGAGGCCAGGTATGTATATCGGTGATACTGATGATGGAACCGGTCTTCATCATATGGTATTTGAGATAGTCGACAACTCGATAGATGAGGCGTTAGCAGGGCATTGTTCTGAAATTAAAGTTGTTATCCATCCAGATGAATCCATATCGGTCAGCGATAATGGGCGGGGTATTCCAACAGAGATACACGAAGAGGGTGTTTCTGCAGCTGAAGTTATCATGACGGTTCTTCATGCTGGAGGAAAATTCGACGACAATACTTATAAGGTTTCAGGCGGCTTGCATGGTGTAGGTGTGTCAGTTGTAAATGCATTGTCATCAAAGCTGACATTAACTATTCGTCGTGGAGGAAAAGTACATGAGCAGGTCTATGTTCATGGCGTACCGCAAGAGCCATTAGCTGTAACAGGCGACACTGAAAGGTCAGGAACTGAGGTCCACTTTATTCCATCGACAGATACATTTACAAATATTAAATTTCACTTCGAGCAATTAGCTAAGCGCCTACGAGAGTTGTCTTTCTTAAACTCAGGTGTTCGCATTGTGCTTAAGGATGAGCGCTCAGGCAAAGAAGAGATCTATGAATACCAAGGAGGCTTGAGTGCATTTGTTGACTATTTGAACGTTAATAAAACCACGATTAACAAGGTTATGCATTTCTCTAATCAGCGCGCAGACGGTGTTGGTGTAGAGGTGGCCCTGCAATGGAATGATACCTTCCAAGAAAACATCTTTTGTTATACAAATAACATTCCTCAGAGGGATGGTGGTACTCACTTGGCCGGGTTTCGTGCTGCACTAACTCGTGGTTTGAATAGTTATATTGAACGTGAAGGGTTCGGTAAAACCAGTAAAGTCAGTACTACCGGAGATGATGCTCGTGAAGGTTTGACGGCTATTGTATCGGTTAAAGTTCCTGATCCTAAGTTCTCATCACAAACCAAAGATAAACTGGTTTCATCAGAAGTTAAGACAGCAGTTGAGCAGGAGATGGGGCTTTCATTTAATGACTATTTACTTGAGAGTCCTGCCGAAGCTAAAGCTATTGTTGGTAAAATGATTGATGCAGCAAGGGCAAGAGAGGCGGCACGTAAGGCCCGTGAAATGACTCGGCGTAAAGGCGCTTTAGATATTGCTGGCTTACCGGGTAAGTTGGCCGACTGCCAAGAAAAAGACCCTGCACTCTCTGAACTGTATTTAGTGGAAGGGGACTCTGCTGGCGGATCTGCCAAGCAGGGAAGAGCGAGAAAAACACAGGCGATCTTACCGCTGAAAGGTAAGATCTTAAATGTTGAGAAGGCGCGCTTTGATAAAATGCTTTCAAGTGTTGAAGTTGGAACCCTTATTACAGCTTTAGGCTGCGGTATTGGTAATCAAGAATTCAACGCCGATAAATTGCGTTACCATCATATTATTATTATGACGGATGCGGATGTTGATGGTTCACATATCCGGACGCTACTATTGACTTTCTTTTTTCGCCAGATGCGCGAGTTAGTAGAGCGTGGCCATATTTATATTGCTCAGCCACCACTGTATAAAATCAGTAAAGGTAAGCAAGAGCAGTACTTAAAAGACGATGAAGCATTGACAGATTTTCTTACCCAGGCTGCACTGAGTGGTTCTGCTTTGCATGTTAATGAAGATGCCCCAGGTATTACTGGTGAGCATTTAGGGGCAATCGTTAATAATTATCGTACGGTTATGGCAACTATTCAGCGTTTGTCACGCTTGTATCCTGACGATGTTTTAGAGGAGATGATCTATCTACCTGAGTTGAGTAAAGGTGACTTAGTAGATGTTGATAAAGTGTCTCAATGGGCCGACCTACTTTTGACTCGAATTAGCCTAAATAATGCCGGCAGCCATCGCTACCGTGTTCTGGTTAAAGAAGATACTGAGCGTAAAGTATTTCTGCCTACTGTAGAGATTACCGCTCACGGTATCCCAACAGAATTTCCATTTTCGGTAGATTTTTTCAGTTCTGGTGAATACGCTTCGATTGTGAAGCTTGGTGCTGAGCTTGAAAGTCTAGTTGAAGAAGGCGCTTATATGTCACGTGGAGAGCGTAAGTTTGACATGACTTCTTTCAAAGAAGGCTTAGAGTGGTTGATGACTGAGTCCCGTCGAGGTTATGGGATTCAGCGATATAAAGGTTTGGGTGAAATGAATCCTGAACAGTTATGGGATACCACCATGGATCCAGAAAGTCGTCGTATGTTACAGGTGACGATAGAGGATGCCATTAGTGCTGACCAAATGTTTACTTGTTTGATGGGGGATAACGTTGAGCCACGTCGTGAGTTTATTGAAACTAATGCGCTTGCGGTTGCTAACTTAGACGTATAAAACTAGGGTTTAGATCAGACAATAGAAGGTGTTTATTGTCTGATCTTTATTATGATAAAGATAATAATATTGATGAGTGATGATTAATATTTTTGAGTTATGTAATGCGCCGCTTCCAATAAATCTTGGCATACGTGGGTTTTGAATGGTTGCTGAGCGTTTAATTGCTCTAGTGTTTTGAGCCCTTTACCGGTTTTCACTAAAATCGGATCACAACCTTTAGCGGCCCCAGCTTGTAAATCCCTTAAAGAATCACCCACTAATGGAAAACCTTTTAGTGAGGTGGCGTATTCAGATTCAATAGCGTCGAGTAATCCAGGTAAAGGTTTACGGCATTTACATTGATCTGCAGGTGTGTGCGGGCAATAAAAAATACCCGATACCTCACCACCAGCGGCTTCAACGGTGCGTTTTAATTTCTGGTGCATGGCTTCGAGATCATCTAAATCAAATAAGCCGCGACCAAGACCGGACTGGTTTGTTGCTACAACAACAGTAAAACCACACTTATGTAAGTGAGTAATCGCTTCTATGCTGCCCGGCAGTATATCAAACTCCGATGCACTTTTTATGTAGTCATCAGAGTCTCTATTGATGACACCGTCTCGATCTAGAATAACCAGCTTCATATATAACCGCTTCCGTTAACGTTACTTAATGGGAACAAGAAGTGATATGTCGGCGACTTGCAAGAATAGGTTGCGTAACAGGTTGAGCAGAGCAATACGATTGTTGCGCAAAGCTAGATCGTCTGTCATTACCATCACATTATCGAAAAAGTTATCGATGGAATCTCTAAGGCTCGCTAGTGCAGCTAATGAAGCTGTATAGTCTTTGTTGAGCATAAGTGGCTCAACTTCCTGTGCTTTACGCTTTAAAGCAGCAGCCAGTTCTTGTTCTGCCGGTTCTTTTAGGAGGGTAGAATCTAGCTGATCAGGAATATCGCCTTCAATTTTAGCCAAAATATTAGAGACACGTTTATTTGCTGCGGCAAGTGCTTGCGCTTCTGGTAGCAGGCTGAACGCATTAACCGCGTGGACACGTTTGTTAATGTCTAAAGGGTGGCTGAGATTTTTAGCTTGAACAGCTTGAAAAATTTCTGATGCAATATTTTCTTCTTCGTACCAAGCGCGGAAACGTTCAATCATGTAACTGAAGACAGCATTACGGGTAGATTCTGCATCTTTGATATTGTCGCCGTGATTGGTGATGGCGATTTCCAATAAAGCCTGTAAATCGAGCTCTAAATTCTTATCAACCAATAGGCGCAGTGTGCCCAAGCTGGCTCGGCGTAGAGCGAATGGATCTTTAGAGCCGGTTGGCTTTTGGCCAACCCCAAAAATTCCAGTTAGGGTGTCAATGCGATCTGCAAGAGCAATAATGGTACCGGTAGTGGTTTCTGGTAGAGCATCGCCTGAAAACTTGGGTTGATAGTGCTCTTTTAATGCTTGCGCAACCTCCGCATCTTCATTGTCGTGAAGTGCGTAATAATAGCCAGCTAAACCCTGCATTTTGTCGAATTCACCCACCATGTCCGATACCAAATCAGATTTACACAGCTCTGCGGCGCGTTCCGCTTTAGTCGTATCGGCCTTTAGTTGCTCTGCTATTGATATGGCGAGAGATTTGAGCCTCTCGGTTTTATCAAAAATAGAACCGAGTTGTGCTTGAAACACGATGGGCTTAAGCCTCTGACGAAATACCTCTAAGCCGACTTTTTTATCTGTCTCAAAGAAAAAGGCAGCGTCGGATAAACGCGGGCGAATAACACGCTCATTACCATCAATGACCTGAGCCGGATCAGTGCTTTCAATGTTCGCCACCGTGATAAAGTAGGGCATTAAGTTATCGTTGCCATCAACAACATGAAAGTATTTCTGGTGTTCTTTCATTGATGAAATTAAGGCCTCGGAAGGAACCGTTAAAAAACGTTCTTCAAAACGCCCAGTTAATGCAACTGGCCATTCAACCAACCCGGTTACTTCGTCGAGCAAGTCAGGATCAATAATAGCGCGCCCACCGATCCTTTCCGCTTCAGCGGTTACCTGTTGCTGAATGATGTCCTGACGTCGCTGGTAATCAATTTCAACATAAGCAACATTAGGTAATTTCTGGAGGTAGTCATCGGCATTATCAATCACTAAGGTTTGATTGTAGTGAAAGCGGTGGCCTCGAGTTTCTCTTGAGGAGGTAAGCCCTAAAATATTTGCGTCCACTATTTCATCGCCGTAGAGCATGATAAGCCAATGTACTGGGCGCACGAACTCCACTCGACTGGATCCCCAGCGCATACGTTTAGGTATGGGTAAAGCTTTTAACGAGGTGCTAACAATTTCAGGTAGTAGGCTGGTTGTGAATTCTCCACCGGTTTGTACCTGACAAACAAGTTTATCAATCTTACCGTCGTTGTTGGTTTGAAGCTCTGTAACTGCAATGTTATTTTTCTTGGCGAAGGCGAGCGCCGCTTTACTCGGATTACCGGATTCATCAAAAGCTATTTTTGCTGGAGGCCCCCAAACCAACTGGGTTTCTTGAGGGGTTTGTGCGTCTAGCTGCCGAACAATAACGGTCAATCGGCGGGGAGTCGCAAAAGAGCTGATGGAAACGAACGCCAGCTTTTTTTGTGTAAGTCTGGATTTAATCTCGGCTTCAAAGGCGTTAATAAGGTTTTTAAGTGATTTAGGAGGCAACTCTTCGGTGCCTAATTCCACAAGAAAATCTGCAGGCATGACTATTTCTCCGCCTTAAGTTGCTGTGACTCTAATTGTTGCAAGACCTGTTGTCTTAGATCATCGTCAGCCAGTGGGAAGTTAAGCTCTTTACGAACATTCAAATAAGCCTTAGCCACTTCACGTGCGAGTGTTCGTACACGCAAAATATAGCGTTGACGCTCTGTGACTGAAATAGCATGACGGGCATCGAGTAAATTAAATGCATGGGAAGCCTTCATAACCATTTCGTAAGCAGGCAGTGGTAATCCCTTTTGGATTAAACGCTGGCTTTCTTGCTCACAGGTGTCGAAGGTTTGGAACATAAAATCAATATTAGCTTCCTCGAAATTATAATGTGACATTTCAACTTCATTTTGATGGAAAACATCGCCATAGGTAACTCTTTTACCGTCGGGCCCAACATTCCACACTAGGTCATAAATGGAGTCGACACCTTGTAAGTACATAGCAATGCGTTCAAGTCCGTAGGTTATTTCACCTGTGACAGGAAAACACTCTAAGCCGCCAACTTGTTGAAAGTAAGTAAACTGAGTGACTTCCATGCCGTTTAGCCAAACCTCCCAACCCAGCCCCCAGGCCCCTAAAGTAGGTGATTCCCAATTGTCTTCAACAAAACGGATGTCGTGAATATTGGTGTCGATACCCAATTCCTTAAGCGAGCCTAGATACAAATCCTGGATATTGGCAGGCGAAGGCTTGAGCACAACCTGAAATTGGTAATAGTGCTGGAGCCGATTAGGGTTTTCGCCATAACGGCCATCGGTCGGACGGCGGCAAGGTTGCACGTAAGCACTGTTCCAAGTTTCAGGGCCTATAGCACGCAAGAACGTAGCGGGATGAAAAGTTCCAGCTCCGACTTCCATATCGAGAGGCTGCAAAATCACACAACCTTGTTTTGCCCAGTATTGCTGTAACGCAAGAATGAGACCCTGAAAAGTACTGACGTCAATAAGTTCGGAAGTGTTGGTTGCAGGCACGGCTTGCCCCTCTGGCAATTTATCAAATAAATAGGAGCAAGATTATAGCCTTAGCGAGGCATGGCACCAACCCACAAGCGACTTAATCTGTTGATATTTCAAGACTTTTGCAGGGTTAAGTAGTATTAGCTTAATTAACGTCGCCAGAACATGGGAGAAAGTAGGACTAAAAGGGTAAACACTTCGAGACGACCTAATAGCATGGCAAAACATAAAACCCATTTTGACGGGTCATTAATATTGCCATAGTGAGCGGCAACATCACCTAAACCAGGGCCGAGGTTGTTGATACATGACCCAACCGCGAAGAATGCGGTAATTACATCCATGCCTGTGCCGAGCAAGATTAAAAACATCGCGAGAAAAGCAAAGGCATAAACTGAGAAGAACCCCCAAACAGCATCAATGACTCGGTCGGAAACAACCGTATTCCCAACTTTAACTAAAATAACGGCGTTAGGATGAATTAAGCGATGAATTTCCCGTAGGCCCTGCTTAATAATCAGCAGTACTCGAATAACTTTGATGCCGCCTGCGGTTGATCCAGCACAGCCGCCCATAAAAGCGAAATACAACAACATAAACGGCAGTAAGTTAGGCCAGCTACTGAAGTCTGTAGTGGTAAACCCTGTCGTCGTTAGCATTGAGACCAACTGGAATATTCCGTGAGTGATACTTTCTTCAAAACCAAACACACCAAAACCATACAGCATGGCAATAGTTATCAAACAGCCCACACCTATAGCCGTTGCATAGAGTTGAAATTCAGGATCGAGGAAATAATGTTTAATGCTACGTGAGCGGAGGCTAAAGAAATGTAGCGCGAAATTAACCCCTGATAAAATCATAAAAAACGTACAGATAGCCATAATAAGCTCGCTATCGAAATAGCCAATACTGGCGTCATGCGTAGAGAAACCACCAATAGCAACCGTTGCGTAAGAATGGCATAGAGCATCAAAAAAACTCATGCCAGCCCACCAATATGCGAGCGTGCAGCTTATGGTTAGTGAAACGTAAATGAAAAATAATGCTTTGGCGGTTTCGGTGATTCTGGGGGTTAGCTTGCTGTCTTTAACTGGGCCAGGTGTTTCAGCTCGATAAAGCTGCATACCACCAATGCCCAGCATCGGTAAAATAGCGACAGCAATAACAATAATACCTATACCACCTAGCCATTGGAGTTGCTGACGATAGTAGAGAATAGATTCCGGTAAAGCGTCGAGGCCGGTAATAACTGTGGCGCCAGTGGTCGTTAAGCCTGATAGTGATTCAAATACAGCATCCGTGAAAGACAATTCCAGCTGATTTGAAAAAATAAAAGGCAGTGAGCCGAATAACCCTAGAACGGTCCAGAATAATGCGGTGACTAAAAAGCCGTCTCGTGTTCTTAAATCGTGCCTGGTGTTGTGGACGGGAAACCACGCCAGCAAACCAACGGTAAACGTAATAGCAAATGCAATACCAAAAGCTACGTGGTTTTGATCTTTAAATACAATTGAAACCAATAGCGGTGGGAATAAGGTTAAGCTGAAAAGCATCAACAATAAGCCAAGGATTTTAAAGATAATAGTGAAGTGCATGCTTGGCCTGTATTAGAAGAAAGTAAACCCAACTTGAAATAGCTGCTCAATATCGGTGGTGTGTTTTTTATCGACCAAGAAAACGATGACATGGTCACCGGTTTCAACAACCACGTCATCATGAGCAATCAGCACTTCATTACCCTTATCGGTTTCTCTAACAATGGCACCAATGGTTGCGCCATTAGGTAGATCGATTTCATCAAGAGCTTTGCCGACCACTTTTGATGTTCGTTTATCCCCGTGCGCAATAACTTCAATGGCCTCCGCTGCACCACGCCTTAAAGAGTGAACTTGAACAATATCACCTCTTCGAACATGGGTTAGCAAGCTGCCTATTGTGGTTTGTTGCGGTGATATGGCTATGTCTATTTCGCCGCCTTGAACTAAATCCACATAGGCGGGGTTGTTAATAAGGGCCATTACTTTTCTAGCGCCCAAACGCTTAGCTAGCATGGAAGACATGACATTAGCTTCATCGTCGTTGGTTAGAGCTAAAAATACATCGGTATCTTCAATGTTTTCTTCGAGTAATAATTCTTGATCTGATGAGCTGCCATTTAGAACAATAGTCCGGCGGAGCCTTTCGGAGAGGTGGCGGCAACGATCTTCATGAAGTTCGATAAGTTTGACGCTGTAACGTGATTCCATGTGTTTGGCTAAGCGGAAACCGATATTACCTCCGCCAGCTATGATGATTCTTTTATATTGGGTTTCGAGCCGGCGAAGTTCGCTCATAACCGCTCGAATATCAGTTTTAGCCGCGATGAAGAATACTTCATCTTCTGCTTCAATGATGGTTGACCCTTCGGGGGTTATTGCTCTATCGCGCCGATAGATTGCCGCTACTCGAGTGTCTACAGACGGCATGTGTTCTCTTAGATAACGTAACTCTTGGCCAACCAGCGGGCCACCGTGAACAGCCTTTACTGCGACCAGTTGCACTAGGCCATCAGCGAAATCTAATACCTGTAGAGCCCCAGGGTGCTCAATTAACTGAAAGATATAATCAGAAACTAAGCGCTCTGGGCTGATCAGTACATCAATGGGTATGGCTTCTGTTCCGAATAGACGTGGTTGGTTTAAATAGGCGCTGGAGCGTACGCGAGCAATTTTAGTTGGGGTTCGAAATAAACTGTAGGCAACTTGGCAGGCGATCATGTTCATTTCGTCGTTATTGGTAACGGCGATTAACATGTCGGCATCTTCAACGCCGGCCTGAATTAACACATTGGGATGGCAAGCTTCACCCGTAATTACGCCAATATCGAGGCGATCGCGTAGCTCACTTAAGCGTGCTTCGTCATGATCGACAACAGTAATATCATTAGCTTCGATAGCGAGGTTTTGTGCCAATGTGCCGCCGACTTGGCCTGCACCGAGTATGATTATTTTCATGGTTGTATGATAGTTTGCATAGTAGTTGTTTTGTTATTTCCTTAAAGACCTTATTAGCTATAGCAGTTTACTCAGGCAAGCGTAATAAAATCCGTCGTGACCAGCTATCTGTGGCAATAACTGGCGGCCGTAAGTTTGTAGAATACCCCAGTCTGCATCAATTATTTCGTGTTGGATATCCGTTTGAGTTGCCAAAAACTGCGCTATTACTTCAGTGTTTTCTTGAGGCAATATAGAGCACGTAGCATAGACTAAGCGGCCGCCAGGTTTTAGTAGTGGCCATAAGCTTAACAGCAACTGCAATTGAATGCGGGAAAGCTGTTTAATATCGGTGGCCTTGCGCAATATTTTTATATCTGGATGGCGCCGAATAACTCCTGTGGCAGAGCAGGGGGCATCAAGTAAGATACGATCGAACATTTCCCCATTCCACCAAGAGTTGGTGTCATTTGCATCGCCACTGATGAGAGTTGCGGTTTGTTTTAATCTAAGGAGATTTTCGCGAACTCTCTCCAGACGACGCTCTTCTAAATCAATAGCCACCATTTCTTTCAAATCGGGAGTCACCTCCCGGATGTGTCCGGTTTTACCGCCGGGAGCAGCACAGGCATCTAATACCCTGTGACCTGTTTCTGCCTGTAATAAAAATGGAGCAAGTTGTGCGGCCTCGTCTTGAACACTGCTTTTTCCATCACTAAAGCCTGGAATGTTTACCACATCAGTGGCTTTTTCGAGAGTGATGCCAAATGGACTAAAGGGCGTTGCATGGGCTTTAGGCAGTTGAGTAATGAGGCTCTCACGAGATTGTAAGTGAGTATTTACTCTTATTGTGAAGGGCGGATGAGTGTTGTTTGCTGTAAATATAGCGGTGGCCTGAGCTGGCCAATGGGTCTCAATTTGTTTTCTCAACCAGTTTGGATGAGCACTTTGAAAACTTGGGCTGGTTTCTAACAGTGTTTCTAACGTGGCTTTTTCAGCGAGATAACGGCGTAAAAGGGCGTTTATTAATTTGCTGGCCCAGTTCTTTTTTAGTTCTTTGCACGCGTCAACAGTCGCACTAAGTGCGGCATGATTAGGAATGCGGGTGTAATCCAATTGGTATAACCCAAGCAATAGCAGCGCGTGAATATCTGAGTCTTTAGCTTTGAGGGGTTTTTCCAGTAATCGACTAATAATGGTTTGAAGTTTTGGTTGCCAGCGGCAAACCCCAAAACACAGTTCCTGCAATAGGCTTTGGTCTTGCTCAGGAACTTGTTCAAGAGCAGGTGTCATTAATCCAGCTAATGACGCCTGCTGTTGTAAAACAGCGGCTAGTGTTTTTGCTGCTTGAGCGCGTACCGAATAAACCTTTTTTGCCGGTATAGGGTTTGTCAAAGTTGAACTCCGACGGCAAAGCGT
>JAWUVI010000002.1:0-56923 GCA_034112445.1 Cellvibrionaceae bacterium
AAATGTCAGATAAAATAAAACCCCAACAGTTTCAGCCGTTGAGGTTTGTCGGTATTGACTTGAACAGCGTCAAGGCTTTAATAAAAACTCCAGCAATGCCTTTTGTGCATGCAGTCTGTTTTCTGCTTCATCCCACACTACTGATATTGCGTTATCAGCTGATTACACGGAATTTAAATACCACTGATATTCTAGTGGGGTTATTTGTTGATCGAAGAGAGCTTGTTCTCCTTGTTTCATAGTGGAAAAGAGATGGTGGAACTCTTTTCCAAAGCATTCTTTTGCCCACTGGCTACTACTAAAGATATTTATGGCGTCCATCCATTGGTTGGGGTTGGTAGGTTCAGTCTTGGCGTAAGCATTTCCTATTATCGGATCGCTACACTCTAACTCTTTGGTTAGCCCTGTATGAATACCACCTAATACCGCAGCTACAACAAGGTAAGGATTAGCGTCTGCCCCTGAGACACGGTGCTCGATACGACGATTTTGGTTGTTGCTCGCTGGGATCCTTAAGGCGACTGTGCGGTTGTTATAGCTCCAGTGTGTATTCATTGGTACATAGTTATCAATTTGGAAGCGACGATACGAGTTAGCATTAGGAGCAAACATGAGCATTGATTCATGCATGGTTTGCTGTAATCCAGCAATTGCTTGCTGTAAATCTTTACAGGGTTCATGCTCCGGTGATGAAAAGACATTGTTTCCTTCGTCATCTAATAGACTGACGTGAATGTGGGTACCGCTACCAGCAGTTTCAACATAAGGCTTAGCCATGAAGGTTGCCTGTACACCGTGTTTTTCTGCGACGGCTTTAATCACTCGTTTTAATAAAATAGCTTCGTCACAGGCTTTCAATACGTCGCCTGAATGTGCAACATTTATCTCAAATTGACCTGGAGCATATTCAGCAACAGCGGCTTCTGCTGGGATGGATTGTTGTTTTGCTGCTTCCTGAACATCTTCTATAAAGCTAGAGTAACTATCTAAATCTGCCATGAAGTAAACTTGAGTGTTGTTGTCTCTATTTCCCGTAGTGGGATTACGCGGCGGCTGTAATTTACCGTGATGATCGTTCTGTTTGTCAGTCAAAAAGAATTCTAACTCTACCGCAATAACAGGGTTGAGATGTAGTGCTTTAAGCTTATCCAAAATGTTGCTAAGTACCACTCTGGGATTGCCAGCAAAAGGTTGATTGTTCTCATCCAGCATTTCTAATAATAATTGAGCGGATGGTTTTTCTTTCCAGGGAATGCTGGAAAGGCTACCTTCGATTGGGTAGCAGAAAACATCTTTATCACCGATTTTCATCCCTAACCCAGAAGCTTCATTTGATTCACCTGTGATTTGAGATGCCATAAGCGATAAGGGTAGGTTGATACCATCTGTATATGCACTGAGTAATTTACTGCCATCAATACGCTTACCACGAAGTAATCCATTGCAGTCGGGTAGCAGTAGGTCTATAGACGTAGGAGATGACATGGACGCTAAGGAAGCTTGATCACTGTCTGATATATTGTGTTTCATTTGGCACCTGAATTGATTTGAAAAGAAGTTCTTAATAATTACTATGCCACAGAGCTTAATGCTAGTAATAGCCTATATTATAATATCTGCTTCCAAGCTTAGCTAATGTGCTTGCAAGTTAGATATAACTTTGAGCTTGATTAGTTGTATTTTAACTCATGTAAACATTCACAAATACTCCTTGATCCAAAGGGGGGTTGAGAAGTAGTTTTAGCTTAAGGGTTAAGCATATCTAGTATCAGGTTCACAACCAATACAAACATAATTTGATTAAGTGCAGAGTTAATGAGTGATTTAGTAGAATCTCCAGTAATTGGTTTACCTAGCGATGTAAAGCAAATAGGCCCACATAATTTTCATTGTGTAGGTGAAAAATACATCTCAGCTGTAGTTGATGCTATGGATGGTTTTCCGCTGTTAATACCTTCATTAGGTAAAAAGCTAAAAACTGAACAGCTTTTAAGTCAGCTTGACGGTTTGCTCCTCACAGGAGGCTACGCCAATATTGAGCCTTTACATTATAGCAATGAGGAGCCATATGAAGGGTGTATGCTTGATCCTGATAGGGACGCTACAACTTTATCCTTAATTCCTGCAGCAATAGCTCAGGGCGTGCCTATTCTTGGAATATGCAGAGGGTTACAAGAGCTGAATGTGGCAATGGGAGGCAGTCTATTCCAGAAGGTCCAGGATGAAGATGGGTTTTTTGATCACCGAGAAGATACCACTCAAACTTTGGATGTACAGTATGGCGCGGCTCATGAAATATTTCCTGAATCAGGTGGGATTTTGTTTGAAATTACCAATGGGAAATCCGTTAATGTGAATTCATTACATGGGCAGGGAATTAAGCAATTGGGTGAAAATCTCATTGTGGAATGTAAAGCCCCGGATGGTTTGGTAGAAGGCGTAAGCTACATCGACAAAGAACATTTTGTCTTGGCGGTGCAGTGGCATCCAGAATGGAAAGTAACAGAGAATCCATTTTATTTGGCGATATTTGAACGCTTTAAAGAAGCGTGTATGAAACGAGCAGCTCAGCGTCATAATGGCGCGCAACAATAAAATTCCTGTACCACCTTCACCCTCAAATAGGCTTGTTATGACAAACGATATTGGCGAATGGTTAAAAAAGCATAAAATTGAAGAGGTTGAGTGCTTAATACCTGATATGACAGGTAATGCGCGCGGTAAATTGATTCCGGCTAAAAAATTCGTAAAAGAAGAATCTCGTTTGCCAGAAAGTGTTTTGATCCAAGCGGTTAATGGTGCATGGACGGATGAGCATGAAAAACTGCTTGGTAACGATCTCGATGGAGATATGATTCTTCAGCCAGATGAAAATACGATTCGCTCGATTCCTTGGGCAAAACCCAATGAGCCTACGGTACAGATCATTCATGATTGCTATACGAGTGATGGTGAGCTTCATCCTTTGGCGTCTCGAAGTGTTTTGCGTCGGGTTTTATCTTTGTATGAAAAGGAAGGCTGGAAGCCAGTTATTGCGCCCGAAGCTGAATTCTATCTTGTTCAAAAAAACATTAACCCAGATCATGTTTTAATTCCTCCAGTAGGTCGTTCGGGTCGAACTGAACGAAGTGGGCAGGCTTATAGTATTGATGCGACAAATGAATATGAAGACGTCATCGATGACATGTACGATTTTTGTGATGCAATGAATCTTGATGTCGATACTTTAATTCATGAGTCCGGAGCGGCTCAATTTGAAGTTAATTTCTTGCACGGCGATCCACTAGATCTTGCTGATCAAGTGTTTACCTTTAAACGAACTGTTCGTGAAGCTGCGTTAAAGAATGATATGTATGCGACTTTCATGGCGAAGCCTATGGAGAAAGAGCCGGGGAGCTCAATGCATATTCACCAGAGTATCCTTGATGCAAAAACGGGCAAAAACATTTTTGTTGATGAAGCTGGTAATGAAACAGACTTGTTTCATTACTATATAGGCGGATTACAAAAGTACACGCCATATGCTTTGGCTTTTTACGCGCCGAATGTTAATTCATACCGCCGGTTTGCCAAAGATATTGCCGCCCCAATTAACCTGTGTTGGGGCTACGATAATAGAACTACTGGGATTAGAGTTCCTGCGAGTAAGCCTGAAGCTAAGCGCGTAGAGAATAGATTCCCTGGAATGGATGCTAATCCATACTTAGCTTTAGCGGCCTCACTGGCGTGTGGCTACTTAGGAATGAAAGAAAAAATTAAACCAACAAGCCCAACAACAGATAGTGCATACGATCAAGATATCCAGCTTGCTCGCAGCTTATTGGAAGCTCTTGAGTTGATGAAAACATGCAAGCCATTAGCTGAAGTTGTTGGTGAACCGTTTGTTCGAGCTTATGCTGCTGTGAAAAATGTAGAATATGAAGAGTTTAATAAGGTAATCAGCTCATGGGAGCGTGAATACTTACTGTTAAATGTATAGCCTTAATAAGAGATTACGTGGAGTTTTATATGTCTAATTTAGTTGAACTGCAGGCCATTGATAAAAAGCATCATATACACCCCTTTACAGATCAGGGTGATTTAAACTCAAAGGGTACTCGAGTTATCTCTAAAGCTGAGGGTGTTTATATTTGGGATGAGACGGGCCATAAATTATTAGACGCAATGGCCGGCTTATGGTGCGTGAACGTGGGTTATGGTCGTGAAGAATTGGCACAGGCAGCACACGATCAAATGATGGAGTTGCCGTTCTACAACAGCTTCTTTCAGTGCACCACTCCAGTAACCATTAAGCTGGCACAAAAACTTGCCGAGATTGCTCCTGAGCATATCAATAATGTTTTTTTTACCGGGTCGGGATCTGATTCTAACGATACAATATTGCGCTTAGCTCGCCATTATTGGGCTTGCCAAGGTGAACCTCAAAAGTCAGTTATTATTAGTCGAAAAAATGCCTATCATGGATCAACTGTCGCCGGCGCAAGTTTGGGTGGCATGACGTGGATGCACGAACAAGGCAGTTTACCTATTCCCGGCATTGTCCATATTGACCAGCCTTATTGGTACGGTGAAGGTGGCGATGAAGACCCAGAAGAATTTGGATTGCGCATTGCACAGCAGCTAGAAGAAACAATTATCAAGCTAAGTGTTGATCGTGTGGCAGCATTTATTGCAGAACCTATACAGGGTGCTGGTGGCGTAATTATTCCGCCAGCAAGTTACTGGCCGGAAATTAAAAGGATTTGTGATAAATACGGAATTTTGCTGATTTGCGATGAGGTTATCTGTGGGTTTGGGCGTCTGGGTAAGTGGTTTGGTTCTGATTATTACGGAGTGAAAGCAGACTTTATGCCCATCGCAAAAGGCTTGTCATCTGGTTATCTGCCAATAGGCGGTGTACTAATGAGCGATCGTGTTGCTGAAGTGCTCAAAAATGAAGGTGGTGAGCTCGCACATGGTTATACCTATTCGGGGCACCCAGTTGCGGCCGCAGTAGCGCTTAAAAATATTGAAATAATTCAATCCGAGGGGTTAGTTGAAAAAGTAGAAAGTGATTTAGGGCCATACCTGCAAGAGCGCTGGTTGAAGCTAGCAGATCATCCTCTGGTTGGTGATGCTCGCTGCGTTGGATTGGTTGGCGCATTGGAATTAGTTAAGGATAAAAAAGCTCGCACAAGATTTCCTGGTAATGGCGCTGTTGGTGGATTATGTCGAGATGCATGCACTAAAAATGGATTGGTGATGCGAGCAACGGGTGACACTATGTTGATTTCACCGCCATTGATTATTACCCACGCTCAAATCGATGAGCTTATATCGAAGGCGAAACAGTCATTGGATGATGTTTGGAAACAGATCCAAGAAGGCGCTTTAGACGATATTAGCTAGATATATCTTATAGAAACTATTGACTTGAAACTCATATAACCATATTTTTTAAATAATATTCACACAATCAAAAGGGTTCGTTATGAATAAGTTCGTTAAAACCTCGCTCGCGGCCGTTGTAATATCAACTGGCTTATCAGGGTTAGCCGTGGCTGAAGAAGAAAAAGTTCTTAATGTATACAATTGGTCGGATTACATTGCTGAAGATACATTGGCTAACTTTAAAGCCGAAACGGGCATAAAAGTAACTTATGATGTGTTTGATAGTAATGAAGTGCTAGAAGCTAAATTACTGGCGGGAAATACAGGGTTTGATGTTGTTGTTCCGTCTTTGTCGTTTTTGGCTCGCCAGATTAAAGCTGGTGTATTTATGCCTTTGGATAAAGCTAAACTCACTAATTATGATAATCATGATAAAGCATTATTAAAAACTATTGCGACCTTGGATGAAGGTAATGTTCACTCTATTCCTTATTTATGGGGAACTACCGGCATTGGTTACAATGTAGATAAAGTCAAAGAAATCCTAGGCGAAGACGCTCCCGTTGATAGTTGGGACTTAGTTTACAAGAAAGAAAATCTAGAAAAATTGAGCGCTTGTGGCGTTGCTTTCTTAGATGCACCAGGTGAAATTATCCCTGGAGTGTTACATTATTTAGGTGAAGATCCAAATACCTTTGATACTAATTTGATCAAAGGAAAAGCAGCAGATCATCTGTCTGAATTACGCCCATATATCACTTATTTTCACTCTTCTCAGTTCATAAATGATTTAGCTAATGGCGATATCTGTGTGGCTGTAGGTTGGTCTGGAGATATTCTGCAGGCCTCTGATCGTGCTGCTGAAGCTGAAAACGGTGTTGAAGTTGCTTATGTGATTCCAAAAGAAGGTGCTTTAACTTGGTTCGATATGCTGGCTATTCCTAAGGATGCTAAACACCCAGAGAATGCCCACCTATTTTTGAACTACTTGCTGCGTCCTGAAGTTATGGCCGGTATATCTGACTATGTATGGTATGCCAATGGTAACAAAGCTTCTTTACCGCTAATTGATGAAGAGGTCACTTCGCATCCAGGTATTTATCCTACCGAAGATGCGGCTAAAAACTTGTACTCTGCCGTTATGACACCAGCTAAAGTGGATAGGGCTTACACCAGAACCTGGACTAAAATTAAAACAGGTAAGTAATTCTGGTCTGTTAAAAAGGGGCCTGTAGGCCCCTTTTTATTTTGAAATTAATAATATTTAAAGTTCTGGAATATTTATGTCTAGCGTAAATCAAACACAAAAAATCAGTGACGATACCAACACACGACAAGCCGTTGTAAATAAAAACTATTTGCAGGTCAATGGTGTCACTAAAATGTTTGATGATTTTACTGCTGTCGATAATGTCAGTATCAATATTCATCAGGGTGAAATCTTTGCGCTGTTAGGCGCTTCAGGTTGTGGGAAGTCAACCCTGTTAAGAATGCTTGGTGGATTCGACTTGCCATCAAAGGGCGATGTTTTATTAGATGGTCAGTCTATGGGGAGTCTACCTCCTTATGCTCGTCCTATTAATATGATGTTCCAGTCCTATGCTTTGTTTCCGCATATGACCGTAGAGAAAAATATCGCTTTTGGTTTAGAGCAAGATAACGTTAAGAAGTCAGATATTGCCGATCGCGTCCAAGACATGATGAAGCTTGTACAAATGGAACGGTTTGCAAAACGCAAACCACACCAATTATCCGGCGGGCAGCAGCAACGTGTTGCATTGGCGCGATCTCTTATAAAAAGTCCAAAATTATTATTGCTTGATGAGCCTATGGGAGCCTTAGATAAAAAGCTAAGAACTCAAATGCAATTAGAGGTTGTTGATATTATTGAGCGCCTCGGTGTAACGTGCGTCATGGTAACTCACGATCAGGAAGAGGCCATGACAATGGCACACCGAATTGCGGTTATGGAGGCCGGACAAATACGTCAAGTTGGCGAACCTGGTCACGTATATGAGCAGCCTTCCAGTCGTTTTTCTGCCGAGTTTATTGGGTCGGTCAACTTATTTGAGGGTGTGCTGACTGAAGACCATACTGATTGGGCTTCGGTTAAAAGTGAGTCAGTTCAAGGTGATATTTATATTGGTCATGGAATTACAGGTACTCCTAATATGGAGTGCGCAGTGGCGATTAGACCCGAGAAAATATCGGTCAGTCGTTCTGAGCCACAACAGCAAAAGAATAAAGTTCAAGGGGTTGTCGAAGATATTGCATATTTAGGCAGTCATTCTGTTTATCATGTTCGGTTGCCTTCTAATATGTTGGTATTGGCCACGGCCATGAATTCGAGCCGCTATACAGATCGGTTTACTTGGAATGATCAAATATGGCTGTTTTGGGAAGATGATGCGGGCGTGGTGTTAACATCATGATAAAAAAGCTTAAAAAAATCCTACCTGGATCACACTGGTCTGTTACCAGTATTCCATACTTATGGTTGTTACTTTTTTTTGCGGTACCATTTCTTATTGTGCTTAAAATATCATTTTCCGAAGCGCAAATTGCTATGCCGCCGTTTAGCAATGTGTTTGAGTTTGATGGTGAGCTGTTATCTATAAAATTAAATTTCTTAAACTATTTATATCTATTAGAAGATGACCTGTACGTCAGCGCATACTTGAGTTCATTGTGGATAGCACTGAACTCAACAATATTGTGCTTACTGATTGGTTATCCGATGGCGTATGGAATTTCTAGAATGGATCCTTCGACTAGAAATGTGCTTTTAATGCTGGTGATATTGCCTTCATGGACGTCATTTTTAATTCGTATTTATGCTTGGATTGGTATTATCAAAAATAATGGCTTGCTGAACAATTTTTTAATGGGGCTCGGTGTTATAGATGAGCCACTTAAGATTCTTCATACTGAAGTGGCTATTTATATTGGTATTGTATACGCCTACTTACCGTTTATGATTCTTCCCCTCTATACCAATCTTGTGAAACTAGATGGTCGCTTACTGGAAGCTTCTTCTGATTTGGGTGCGTCACCAATGAAAACCTTTTTTAGAGTGACGTTACCCCTTTCCAAGCCAGGAATCATAGCTGGTGCAATGTTAGTGTTTATTCCCTCTGTTGGTGAGTTTGTTATACCTGAGCTGTTGGGAGGCTCTGATACGCTAATGATAGGTAAGATTTTATGGCAAGAATTTTTCAACAATAGGGATTGGCCCGTTGCTTCAGCGGTTGCGATAGTCATGCTGATCTTATTGCTGGTACCAATAATGATGTTCCACAACAGTGAAGCCAAACGACTGGAGCAAGAGGGATCATGAAAAAACGTTCGTCTTTATTTACTACCATTTTTTTGTGGTTTGGTTTGTTATTTTTGTATGCGCCTATCGTTATTCTCATGGTTTATTCGTTCAACGAATCACGCTTGGTAACGGTATGGGCTGGATTTTCTGTTAAATGGTACGGCGAGTTATTTAACGATTCACAAATGATGAGCGCCGCGTGGATGAGCGTTAAAATTGCTTTTCTGAGCGCTTGCGGTGCAATTGTCTTAGGTGTTATGGCCGCCTTGGTGATGTCGAGATTTCACTCCTTTAAGGGTAAAACATTATTTGCGGGGATGATAACCGCACCCTTAGTTATGCCTGAGGTCATTACAGGTTTATCGCTCTTGTTATTATTTGTTACCTTGTCGGATATTATTGGTTGGCCCGGCGGCCGGGGTATGCTGACGATATGGATCGCTCACGTAACATTTTGTACAGCATATGTTGCGGTTATAGTTTCTTCGCGTTTAAAAGATATGGATGAGTCGCTAGAAGATGCTGCTATGGATTTGGGTGCGTCACGATTGAAAACTTTTTTTGTCATAACGTTACCCCTTATCGCGCCCGCTATTATGTCAGGCTGGTTACTTGCGTTTACTTTGTCGCTAGATGACTTGGTTATTGCTAGTTTTGTTTCGGGGCCCTCATCTACGACTTTACCTATGGAAGTTTTTTCGTCTGTTAGGCGTGGAGTTAGTCCTAAAATTAATGCCCTAGCAACCATTATGGTTCTGATTGTTTCGGTTGGGGTTTTTCTTGCGTGGAAGCTGGCTCAGCGGGATGAGAAAAGACGATTGATGGAAGAAAAAATGGCGTTCGCAGAAAATTAATGGGGCTATATTGTTTTTATCTATGAGCGATCAACGCTTGCAGAAAATCCTGTCAGAATGGCAAGTTTGGTATATTTCTCCTCCGGTCAAACCGCAGCTGGTTCGTGAGCTTTCAAAAGGCCGGAGTCATCAAAGCTGGCTCGTTCGTGCCGAAAAATTGAACTATGTCATTAAATTAGACAACACCAATTCAAGATCTTTAGCTCATCCTCTCTCTCAAGAATTAGCCATTCAAAAAGTGGTTGCCGCTTATGACTTGTCGCCAAATGTAATTTACAGTGGCGATGACTTTTCAGTTAGTGCTTTTATTGTCAGTAAAAATACTTCGATTGATTTTAAAGACTGGATTAGTGTCGGTGTGGAGCTTAAAAAAATTCACTCATTGAAAGTTGAGGTTCCCAAGATAGATTTATATCAGCACTCTGAAAACTATTGGTATAAGTTGTCGGTTACGCCTAAAGCATTAGAGGCTTTAAGGCATGTCATGTGGGCACTGTTGAGCCAGTTAGAGCTGACTAGAGTGCAATGGGGGTTGTGTCATCATGATCTTAACCGAGAAAATCTTATTTTTAGTCAGGCGGGGCCTGTTTTTATTGATTGGGAATACGCAGCAATTAATCATCCATATTTTGACTTGGCTACCTTAAAGCTTCACTTAACAAGCGAGGAATATAGTTTTGTGTTGCAGGGGTATACTGGTTTGCCGGAGCAAGTATATAGCTCGAATGAAAAATTAGATTTAGCGTTATTAACCAAGTATTGCTGTGTGGTATGTTATTTAGAAGCGTTATGGTGGGCTGTTACGGATGTTGACGCCGAAGAGTATCAAATGAGCCTGGCAAAACTGCAAGAATATATAAAGTTTATTCCTGCAGTTGGTCGGTAAGTTTTAACGTGAAATATTGGAAAGCTTAGCGTTTGGTCTTTTTGCTTCACGGAAAATCAAAGCGACCTTGCCAATCTTTTGGACAACTTCAGCGCGGGATTTTTTGCACATTTGATCAACAACTGTTGATCGCACATCGCGATCATTGATCATCAATTTCACCTTAATAAGTTCATGGTCATTAAGTGCCCGTTCAAGCTCTACCATGACGTTGTCACTTAAGCCGTTACCAGCGATAGTAACTACAGGTTTTAAATTGTGGCCAATGTTGCGATATTGTTTTTTACGGTCGGAGCTTAAAGGCATACAATGTCTCTTTCTAAATTACGATTTCTTAAGATGGGCATTATACCTTAATTTCAAAGGCACCCTAATGCTCAAATGGACTTATCAATGACAAAACCCAAGTCTTCTCGTTCTAAAACCAGTAAAAGTTGGTTGCATGAACACTTTAACGACCAATATGTTCAGCGTTCTCAAAAAGATGGCTATCGTTCGCGAGCAAGTTATAAGTTATTAGAGTTGATTGAAAAAGACCGGTTAATAAAACCCGGAATGACGGTTGTCGATTTGGGATCAGCTCCCGGTGGGTGGGCGCAAGTCGCGGCCCAAAAGGTTGGAGGTAAAGGCAAGGTGATCGCATCGGACATACTGCCAATGGATTCCATTGCTGATGTTACCTTTATTCAAGGCGATTTTACCGAAGCAGATGTGTTTGAAGAATTGTTAAGTGCGCTAGGTCCTGACAAGGCGGGCCTTGTAATGTCAGATATGGCCCCCAATATGAGTGGTATGCCTGATGTTGATCAACCCAGAGCTATGTATTTGGTTGAGTTAGCGTTAGATATGGCTTGTAATACTTTACAATCAAAAGGTAATTTTGTTGCTAAAGTGTTTCAGGGTGAAGGTTTTGACGATTTTTTAGAAAATGCTCGCCAGTCCTTCCAAACCGTAGTTACACGCAAGCCTGATGCTTCTAGAGCAAGATCTAGAGAGGTTTATGTGATTGGTAAGAGTTTTATAGGTTGAATGTCTTCCAAAATAGGTGAAGCTAAATGGTTTCGCTTAGCTCTACGTGGTTAAATAGGCTCGTAGATAAGCAATTTTGATAAATTACACATGACGTGTGATATGAGGGTACCTCTTTGAACGATATGGCAAAAAATTTGGTGTTGTGGTTAGTGATTGCTGCAGTATTAATGGCGGTCTTCCAGAATTTTAATCCACAACAGGCACAGCAAGATCTAACTTACACCGAGTTTGTAAAAATGGTGCAGTCTGATCAGGTCAGAGAAGTCACCATTGATGGTTTGATTATTTCTGGTGTGCGCCACGACAATACACCGTTTGAAGCAGTGCGCCCACAAGTGATGGATAATCATTTGATGGACGATTTGTTGAGTCACGATGTGGAAGTCAAAGGCCGACGTCCAGAGCAGTCTAGTATCTGGCAGCAATTATTGGTTGCCAGTTTCCCTATCCTGTTAATTATTATCGTCTTTATGTTTTTTATGCGTCAAATGCAAGGCGGTGGCGGTGGAAAGGGTGGGCCAATGAGCTTTGGTAAAAGTAAAGCGCGCTTGCTCGGAGAAGACCAAATCAAAACCACTTTTGCTGATGTAGCGGGAGTGGATGAGGCCAAGGAAGAAGTACAAGAGTTAGTTGAGTATTTGCGTGATCCTACTAAATTTCAACGTTTAGGTGGCCAAATTCCACGCGGTGTTTTAATGGCGGGGCAGCCTGGTACAGGTAAAACCTTATTGGCAAAAGCCATCGCGGGTGAAGCTAAAGTACCTTTCTTTTCTATATCTGGTTCAGATTTTGTTGAAATGTTCGTAGGCGTTGGAGCTTCACGAGTTCGTGATATGTTTGAGCAGGCAAAGAAGCAGTCACCTTGCATTATCTTTATTGATGAGATTGATGCCGTTGGCCGCCATCGAGGTGGTGGACATGGTGGCGGTCATGATGAGCGTGAGCAGACATTGAACCAACTGTTGGTTGAGATGGATGGTTTTGAAGGTAATGACGGCGTTATTGTTATAGCGGCAACTAACCGCCCCGACGTATTAGATAAAGCATTGATGCGCCCAGGTCGTTTCGATAGACAGGTCTATGTAGGGTTACCGGATATTCGTGGCCGTGAACAGATTTTAAAAGTGCACATGAGAAAGGTGCCGCTAGACGATAAAGTAAAAGCGTCAGTTATAGCACGCGGTACGCCAGGATTTTCTGGTGCTGATTTGGCTAACATTGTGAATGAAGCGGCGTTATTCGCAGCTCGGGGTAACAGACGCAAAGTGTCCATGGAAGAGTTCGAAAAAGCCCGCGACAAGATCATGATGGGCGCTGAACGTAAGTCTATGGTCATGAGTGAAAAAGAAAAACAAAATACCGCATATCATGAAGCTGGCCATGCCATTGTTGGCCGTTTAGTGCCTGAGCACGACCCAGTTCATAAGGTTACTATTATTCCTCGTGGCCGAGCGTTAGGTGTTACGCAGTTTTTGCCTGAAGAGGATAAATACAGCTTGAGCAAGCGTGGCTTAGAGTCTCAAATCTGTACTTTATTTGGCGGTCGTATTGCTGAAGAAATGACTTTAGGTTTTGATGGCGTTACGACCGGAGCTCAAAATGATATTGAGCGTGCCACCAGTTTAGCTCGTAGCATGGTCACCAAATGGGGCTTGTCTGAAAAATTGGGACCGCTGCATTATGGTGAAGGCGATAGCAGTATGCCTGGAGTGCCAGGTTCACCTAACTTTTCAGGTGAAACGTCTAACAGCATTGATGTTGAAGTCCGCAATATCGCAGATAACTGTTATAAAATCGCAACTGATTTGTTGGCTGAACACAAAGACGTTCTTGAAGCGATGAAAGACGCTTTAATGGAGTATGAAACTATCGACTCTGATCAGGTGGATGATCTTATGGCGGGTCGCAAAGTCCGTCCACCAAGAGATTGGCATGATGATGACTCTTCCGATGATTCAAGCGCTCAAGCCAATGGAGATAATTCAACACAAAGCGATAGCAGCAAGAAAGAAGATGGCGGCAGCCCTATTGGTGGCCCAGCGAAGGATCTGTAAATCGAGATTCTGCTATAAAAGAGCTTGGTGATTCAGTCATCAGGCTTTTTTTTTGTTTGTTGTCTTTTGTGTGAGTTATAGTCAGATTAATATTCAAACAGATTAAGATTTTATGATTGCGGGTATAGATCTCAGCACGCCTCAAATTATGGGCATTCTTAATGTCACACCTGATTCTTTTTCGGATGGTGGTAATTTATATTGCGATAAGCAGTTAAGTATTGAATCAGCCTTAAATCGTGCTCGGGTGATGGTTGCTGAAGGTGCTAATATTATTGATGTCGGTGGTGAGTCGACTCGGCCTAACGCTGTAGCCGTTGGAGTTGAAGAGGAGTTGGCGCGAGTTATTCCGGTTGTTGAAATAATTAAAGCTGAATTAGATGTGGCTGTATCAGTCGATACCAGTTCTCCAGAAGTTATGGTATCTGCAGCAGGGGTGGGTGCCAATTTACTAAATGATGTGCGAGCCCTACAGCGTCCTGGAGCATTGGCTGCCGCAGCTTCGACAAATTTGCCTGTATGCATTATGCATATGCAAGGGCAGCCGGAGACCATGCAAGATAGTCCCCTCTACAGTGACGTAGTACAAGAGGTCATGGATTTTTTTCAGAAAAGGTTTAGTGATATGGCCATAGCAGGTATCCATAAGCAGAAAATAATTATTGATCCGGGTTTTGGCTTCGGTAAAACTGCAGAGCACAATTTACAGCTGCTTAAACGCTTACCAGAGTTTAAGCAGCTGGGATGCTTTGTGTTGGTGGGGATATCAAGAAAATCAATTTTCCAGCATGTTCTAGGCCGAACAGTTGATAAACGTTTGGCGGGTAGCTTAGCTGGCGCGTTACTGGCTGTGCAAAAAGGAGCTCGTATTATTCGAGTTCATGATGTTGCGGCAACCAGAGATGTATTAACTTTTTTAGAGCAAGTCGATGGAGTAAAGGCATGACACGCAAATATTTTGGCACGGATGGCATTAGGGGTAAGGTTGGTGAGGGTGTTATTACTCCTGATTTTGTTCTGCGTTTGGGGTGGGCGGCGGGTAAAGTATTGAGCGAGCAAGGCTTATCATCAAATTTAATTTTAATTGGTAAAGATACCCGCATATCTGGATATATGTTTGAGTCAGCATTAGAGGCAGGACTGATTAACGCGGGTGTTGATGTAGGATTGTTAGGCCCGATGCCTACTCCAGCAATTGCGTATTTAACCCGTACTTTTCAAGCGCAGGCGGGCATTGTTATCAGCGCTTCGCATAATGCATATCAAGATAATGGCATTAAATTTTTCAGTGCCATGGGTACTAAATTGCCCGACGATATAGAGTTAGCAATTGAAGCGCAGCTCGATAAGCCTATGGTCACGGCTGATCTGTTAGGTAAGGCACGCCGGATTAATGATGCGGCTGGCCGTTATATAGAATATTGCAAAAGTACGTTGCCTTGGGGGTTTAGTCTCAACGGCATGAAAATTGTTCTTGATTGCGCTAACGGCGCTACCTACCACATTGCTCCTAGTGTATTTAAAGAGCTTGGTGCTGATATTGATGTTATTGGGGCTGAGCCTGACGGCATTAATATCAATGAGCAGTGCGGCTCAACCACACCGGCTAAATTGCAAGCGCGGGTGTTAGAGACTAATGCAGATTTAGGTATTGGTTTTGATGGCGACGGAGATCGCCTGGTTTTTGTTGATCATAAAGGTGAGTTGGTCGATGGCGATGAAATTCTGTACCTCATCGCTTCCTATCAGCAGCAGCATGAAGAGGACGGCTGTGCCGGAGTTGTAGGCACGTTAATGAGTAACTATGGATTTGAACAGGCTCTTAAGAAGCTTGAAATTCCTTTTGTTCGAGCCGGAGTCGGTGACCGTTACGTGATTGAGCAAATGAAAAAGCATGGTTGGACGTTAGGTGGTGAGAATTCTGGCCATATTATATGTGGTGATGTCAGTACGACTGGAGACGGAATCATTGCGGCATTGCAAGTTTTGTTGGCCTTATCGGTAGCTAGCAGCAATTTGAATGAGCTAAAGCAGGGTATGCGCAAGCTTCCGCAAACGATGATAAATGTCCGTATTGCTGGCAAGGTCACTATTGGGGGAAATATTAATATAGAGAAATCGGTAGCTGAAGCGGAGCAAATACTTGCCGATACGGGTCGTGTTTTATTACGAGCATCAGGTACTGAACCGCTCATTAGGGTAATGGTAGAGGGTGAAGATATTGCCTTGGTAGGCACCTTAGCCGAGAAAATTGCTGAAGTTGTCAAAAGTGAATTGCAGTGACCTTCCAGTGGTGCTGAGATGGACTGATTTGTTTTTGTAATAGTGTTAGCAAATATTGTAAGTTAGGGTGTTCTCGGCTAAGATGAGCGCCCTTTTTTCTGGGCGATTCATGCGATATTGTCCCGTTTGACGGAAGAGAAAAATGCGACGTCTGTTGGTTTTAGCTAACTGGAAAATGAATGGCAGCCTGAATGATAATAGGCAGTTACTAGATGCATTAACTGCTCAGTGGCAAGGTCAGAGTGAAGTTGGGGTATGTCCCCCTGTAGTCTATATGGCTCAGGTAAGAGACTTACTAAAGAACTCATCAATTACGCTTGGCGCTCAAGATATTAGTAGTGCCGTATCGGGAGCTTATACCGGAGAAATTTCAGCGACTATGCTGGCTGAATTCTCTTGCCGATTTGCCATTATTGGTCACTCTGAACGACGCCAATATCATGCAGAGTCAGATGCCATTGTTGCAGAGAAATTTATTGCTGCACAAAAGGAAAGTATAAAACCGGTATTGTGTATTGGTGAGTCACTTGAAGAGCGTGAAAGCGGAGCGGCTCTAGAAGTTATCTCCACACAATTAAAAGCCGTAATCAATGCTGTCGGATTAGATGCTTTTAATGAGGCGGTTATTGCTTATGAGCCAGTTTGGGCTATAGGTACCGGAAAAACTGCGAGTCCAGAGCAAGCACAAGAAGTACATAAGCATATACGTAGTTTGTTAGGCTCAACAGGCGATAAAGTACAAATTTTATATGGCGGCAGTGTAAAAAGCAGTAATGCCACAGAGCTTTTTTCTCAGCCAGATATCGACGGAGCTTTAGTCGGTGGCGCATCTCTTGATGCCAATGAATTTACGTTGATTTGCCAGGCAGCAGACCAATAATATAAACCCATTAAGTTATTAAGGTCAGGCACTTCGGTCTGATCTCTCTAGGTGAAAATATGGAAAAGTTAATACTAGTTGTACATGTTCTAACGGCCTTATCAATTATCGGGTTGATTTTAATGCAGCAAGGTAAAGGTGCTGAAGCAGGTGCTTCATTTGGTTCTGGTGCATCACAAACCGTTTTTGGTGGTGAAGGCAGTGGAAACTTCTTTACTCGTGCTACGGCTGTTTTGGCAACCGTATTCTTTGTGACTAGTTTTGGATTAGCGGTTGTAGCAAAAAACAAATCAAGCCTTGGCGGTATTGAAGGTATGCCCGATATGGCTATTGAAGAAGGAATTCCTGCCGTTGTAGAGATGTCTTCTGACGTGGCAGAAGGTGATGTTCCTGCTATGACTGATTATTCAATAGGTTCAGATTCTACCTCAGATATACCTGCCTCAGAATAATATAGGCGAGCCCATTTGAATTGATGGGCCGCTATAGAATATAGCCAAGCCGCGTTGTGCTTTTGTGGCGGTTGTGGCAGAATTCGCGCGAAATGCGGCCGTGGTGAAATTGGTAGACACGCGGGGTCGAGGTCCCCGTGCCGAAAGGTGTGAGAGTTCAAGTCTCTCCGGCCGCACCATATAAAACCCATCAACGTTTGGTGGTATCTAAAGCCCGCATAGTTGCGGGCTTTTTTGTGGGCAACGTTTAGAGTGGCTGTGCCAATTTAGTGTGTGGTTTTCTATACGCAGCTCTCCATTTCAAGGCTGCAGACTTGGTTTCTACCCCCTTCTTTGGCTTTATAGAGCGCCTCATCTGCCGACTTAATATTATTTTCAATATCGTCTGTTTCTCTAAATGAAGTCACGCCAAAGCTTGCGGTAAATTTTATAGTATCATTTTTTATTTTAATTGAGCGGTTTTCGGTCGCTAGTCTTATTCTTTGGGCTAATTCTACTGCCCCGTTAATATTTGATTGTGGTAATAAAATTAAAAACTCTTCGCCTCCAAACCGAGAGAGGATATCTTCATCTCGTACACATGCTTTTAAAATTTCTCCAAATTCAATGATTACTTGATCTCCTACATCGTGGCCAAAGGAGTCGTTTATGTTTTTAAATTTATCAATATCGCACATGATTAACGAAGTGGTCTGACCTTGTCTTTTTGATAGATTAATAATGATTTGAGATTGTTCAATAAAGTAGCGCCGATTATATAATCCAGTCATCGGGTCCGTAACAGAGTTTTTATAGTGAAAAACTATAACGTCGGAAAGCAAAAGGGTTAACAGTGAACCAAATGTGACGAGTGTAAATAACGAGAGTACGATGAATACAGCAGTAGCGTATAAAAGCATGTTTTCCGTGAAAAATAGAGGCACCAAAGAAAGAGGTAAAATAGCTGCGCTAAAAAATAGAGATGCCTTCATAACCAGCTCTCCTGTCGATAAAACGGCACCTTTACCGGTAAGACAAGTAGTACAGTACAATAGAACCAGTGAAGTGTTAACGTTGACGATCAAGGCTCGGTAAGGCCTAAAGTCTTCAAGTAGTGAGACTGAAAAAATTGACATCAATGCGATAAATGCAATATTCAATCTAAAGAAATTGTCGTTTATAAGGTGTTTCTTGAAATCGCTCTTTCTCCAGAGCAATCCATACATTAAAAAATAAGGTGCCGCGACAAAAGAGCAATTTATAAAGGCTAGAGGAACTGGAGATGTTGTGTCGGTTATTATGCCTAGATAGCCAATTCCCATGGCAAAGAAAATCAAATTGTAATAATGAGTGCTAATTCTATAGCGCTTAATATCCTTAATTGGGTTAATCAAAAAGAATACAAAAGCTAATAAATCCAATAGAAATAGTACAATAAAAAAAACAGCTGGAACTTGTAATAAAACTCCCATGCTTAGATTCCCTAGTTTATAGTGAAATGAATTTGAGTGTTCTAGAGGTTGCATAGTTGGGTTATGTAAAAATTGTTTCTATGTTCTAGCTAGAGGTAATCCATTATTGCTTTTGCGCAGCCTCATTTTATTTTAGAAGAGACTGGGCTTTAATAAAGTAAAAAATAATCCGGCGAAGGTGTTATGTGGCAGCGACCTTGATTGCACCGGCTTTAGTGTTAACTTGCCTCTAAAATATATACCCTTTGTTTCAATTTGGGCACAGCAGCTAGCTGCTCTTAGCTTCGTCACTTGAGTGAGATTAATTTTGAATTCTGATTATTTAGCCTTGGCGTGTCGCGTCGATATAGTTAAGCGTAGTGCAAAAGTCAGTGTGGTGGTAGGTACAACTTTGGCGCTTATCAATCACGGTGAACGATTATTTATCGGAGAGCTTGGTTGGGTTGTGGTTGTGAAAATTGGTTTAACGTATTTTGTACCTTTTGGTGTGGCAACTTGGTCTGCGGTGATGACTGAGTTACAGAGTTAATCAGAGTAACTGGTTCTGTTATATAAACACCATAATGTAAATTTGTGTCTTTGTGCGTCTGATTTTGATGCGTCTCTGCTATGATAATTTTATTTTTTAGGAATTCAATATGACATCTCCTTTGGCTCAAAAGTTAACGTTACCTTGCGGCGTTAACATCCCAAATAGAATTGGTAAAAGTGCCATGACCGAGGGTTTGGCTGACGCAAGCGACAACCCAACCGATGAGTTGATCAACCTCTATGGGCGTTGGTCTGATGGTGGTACTGGTTTGCATATTTCTGGCAATGTCATGGTTGACCGGCGTTATCTTGAGCGTGCGGGTAATGTAGTGCTGGAAGATGACCAAGCCATGCCAATCTTGCAGCGCTGGGCGGAGCAAGGCACGCGTGGCGGTAACCACTTATGGCTACAGCTTAGTCATCCAGGACGGCAGTGCCCGCGTATGGTTAATTCTGAGCCATTGTCGCCATCAGAAGTTCAGCTAGATTTACTGGGTAACTTTGGTCGGCCAAGAGCCATGACCACAGTTGATATTGAAGATGCGATCCAGCGCTACGCTACCAGCGCCTTATTAGCCAAGCAGGCGGGATTCACTGGGGTGCAAATTCATTGCGCTCATGGCTATTTGATTAGTCAATTTTTATCTCCAATTATTAATAAGCGCACGGATGAGTGGGGCGGTAGCTTGGAAAATCGTGCACGCTTTGCGCGTCGCGTTATCCAGGCTGTACGCGAAGTCGTAGGCCCAAAATTTCCCGTGGCGGCCAAATTAAACTCGGCTGATTTTCAACAGGGTGGATTTGATTTAAGTGATTGTGTCGCGGTCGCAGGTTGGCTGGCAGAAGACTCTTTAGACTTACTTGAAATCTCAGGTGGAACCTACGAGCAGACCAGCATGATGGGTGTCAATGAGACCGACGTGAGAGAAAGTACGCGTAAACGTGAAGCGTATTTTTTGGAGTATGCACAAGCCATTCGTGCTGCGGCAAAAATTCCGTTGATGATTACCGGTGGTTTTCGTAGCCGTGATGTCATGGAAGGCGCTGTAGCAAGTGGTGAAATAGATATGGTCGGTTTGGCTCGACCGCTTTGTACTCAACCTAATGTCTCAAAACAGCTGATTGAACAATCGATCGATGTGGTTGATAGTTTTGAGAGTGGTTTAGTATTGGGGGTGGGCTTCTGGGGCAATAATAGTTCCTCTAACTTAATCAAAGGTATCAATACTTTTGGTGCTTTGGGGTTTTATTGTAGACAAATTATTTTGTTGGCAAGAGGTCAAGAGCCCAATCGAGAGCTTGGGGTGTTTAGCGCTTTTGTACGCCACATGAGCAATGATCTTTGTTTAAATATACGACGTAAAAAACATCAAAAGAATAATTGAGTATCGAATGACTTCTACTAATACTCTTTATGGCGGATATGTTTCACTTTACGCCTTAAAAGTATGAAGCATACTTACTGAGGATTTGTGTTTGGATGATTAAAAGTAGATAGTTCTATTCATGAGGCTGCTCATTTGATTGCCGCTCCAGTTCATCGGGGCAAGCTGTTTGAATCCCTCCGTAATGGCAGTCTAAGCTCCACAAGGGTTCCCTCACTACTCTGTACTTCTTTTGGTAGCGATTAACTATGTCATCAACAATCCCTTTTTCATAAATCACTTTTAATGCCGACTCAAATTCATCACGGAGCTTGGCAGAAGAAAATCCCCACCAATATAAATTTGGTTCTTTAAATAGCGGGATTAATTTATATTCAGTTTGTATGATTCCTGGGTTATGCAGGCCTTTAACTAAGTTGTACATGAAAATATTAGGCTCCGAAATGACGGCGTCAACTCGGTTTCTAGCCAGCATAAATGACGGCATGTGGCTGGAAAACTCTTTATAACCTTTGTTCTTTTTCGTCATGGCGTAGTAATCGTCTCCTAAGTGGAGATGGGCATTTTGCCATGCCGCTACTCGTATCTTGGCTAAGTCTTGAATGCTAGTTAATGCTATACCTCGATCGTTTTTGATAATGGCCATGTTGAAAAAAGATTCAATCGGGTGATTTGTATAGAACCACTGACTGCTTTCAATTTTTTTTGTGTGAGTAATAATATCGATGTCTTTAGCGTGTTGAAAATGCTCAATACGTTTATTCGACGCAAAAATGTAAGAAGCTTCGTGATCCATTTCGGCTAATGTGGCGTTGATAATATCTATGTGTAAACCACTATTCTTGGTTATGATATAAGGCTGAATGGTCGACGATACAAGGATGTTTAGCGCTTGGGATGGTGCAGAAAGAATTATTTGAGCAATTAAAACAATAAATACGATGCGCATGATATTTTAAGCCTAATCAGAGTATCCTTACTGTGAGTTGTATATAGTTATACGCTGGAACTAGCGTTGTATAAGATTAGTGTTACAGGGTGAAGTTATATTCGGTCAGTGTATGTGAGTGATTATAGCTTAAAAGATTAATGTAAATTCTTAAATTAATAAATAATAAGAGGTTGGATATGAATACAGTAAAAACAACAGCAACAATAATGGTACTAGCAGGATTGATGACGGCTTGTAGCCCAGAGCCTACTGATAATAAAGCGTCTGCTGTAGAGCCGGCAGGTGGCACAGCGGTCGTTTCTGAAAAGGCGATAGCTGATGCTAAAGAGTTAGCGGCAAAAACTAAAGAGAAAGCCGCTGCAATAAAAGCAATTGCCGGTGAAAAAATGGACGATGTTGCAGAGAAAGCGGTTGTAGTTAAAGAAGCCGCAGGCGAAAAAATGGAAGTTGTTAAAGATAAGGCCAAAGATATGGTTGAGAAAACAGAGACAAAAATTGAAGACGCTAAAACTATGTTGGACAGCTTCAAAAAATAAGCGATAGAACGCTTACGGATAATAGATCAGGTTACTGGTAATAAATATTATGAGCTCTTCTGTTGGTTCTTGCGGTTGTGATTATGTGCTGGATCTTACAGTTCAAGATACATTTTCAAAGTTAGATCACAGTTTTGTAAAGGCCAGCGCGAAGTTGGCCGATAGTCAAGATGCTCGGCTGTATCTTGGGGATTATAAAGATGCAGACGAGACCTTTTTGTTGGCAAGCTTTCAGCATTTGGATGCTCATGCAAAAAACTCTAAAGCTGTGGTCTATCCCGTTAAATTAGCTTCTGGCCAAATTATTAGTTTGTGGTTATCGTCATTTCCAGATGAGAATTTTGTTCATGAGTTTGGTGTGTTGACCGGCATTTATATCAGTCAGTATGAACATTTGTGCCGTTCCAATAAAGATGCACTAACCACGCTTAAAAACCGTCGCGCGTTTGATCTGGAATACATCAAGTTGAATTCTGATATGCGGCACGACAATAGGCAGCATATGTTGGCTATTGTTGATATTGATTATTTCAAAGAAGTTAATGATAACTTTGGGCATATTGTTGGTGATGAAACACTGATTTCTGTTGCGAGTATATTAAAATCTTTTTTTAAGAAAGATGATTCTATATATCGGTTTGGCGGAGAAGAGTTCATTCTTTTGCTTCACGATCTGGATCGTCAGCAAGCCGAGAAAATACTTAATGATTTACGCAAATCATTTGAGGACTTTTGTTTTGCCCAAGTGGGACAAAGAACTGTCAGCATTGGTTTTGCTGAATTAGTTAACGGCTATGATGCAGGGGTCTTTTTTGAGCGAGCAGATACGGCCTTATACCAAGCTAAAGATTCAGGCCGTAATTGTGTTATGTGTTATGAAGATTTAGTTGAAAGAAGAGTTATCGAGCCAGTGCATACTCGAGAAGGTTCAGTTGAATTGTTTCAGTAATGCTGCTTCAAGAATATAGTTCTTCTATATTGTTACGTATAAAAAAGCCTCCATTGCGGAGGCTTTTTTATTGCGCGAGCGTTAGTTGAATATTAACCGTTAACTAGAAAATGCACCCATATACTCGCGGCATACCCCAACGCAATAACAGGAGTCCATTTCAAATGAGCAAAGAAGGTGTAGTAGCCGCGAGCTTGGCCCATTAAGGCAACCCCTGCCGCAGAACCGATAGATAATAAACTACCGCCTACACCCGCCGTTAGCGTCACTAGTAACCACTGAACTTCTGGCATGTCCGGCTTCATAGTTAATACAGCAAACATCACCGGAATATTATCAACAATGGCTGATAAAACACCGACTAGGATATTAGCGTTGGTTGCTCCTAATTCTCCATACATAAGTCCTGATGCCAATCCTAAATAGCCGATAAAGCCTAGCCCACCTACGGCCATGATCACGCCGTAAAAGAAAAATAAGGTATCCCATTCTGCGTGAGCAATACGATCAAACACGTCAAAACTCTCTTGGTTAACAATCACGTCATCATTTGATAAATGTTGAGGTGCATCTGAATCCATCTCATCTACAACGGCTGTACGGCGCAAGTAAAAACCATATATTTTTAAGTAGGATAAGCCCAGCATCATGCCGAATACGGGTGGAATGTGTAAGAAATTATGAACCCCAACGGCGGTGATGATAGTCAGTAAAAACAGACTTACAATAACTAGGCCGCCTTTTTTAAGCTCTGATTCAGTGTCCCCTGTGTCAGTAGGCTGACCTTTTGGAAGGGCAAATTGCATGATTAATGCAGGTATTAAAAAGTTAACCAGAGACGGCAGGAATAAGGCAAAGAAATCTGTGAACTCGAGTATGCCTTTTTGCCAAACCATTAATGTTGTGATGTCACCAAATGGGCTGAATGCGCCGCCTGCATTAGCGCCGACGACAATATTAATGCAAGAGAGAACGATAAATTTAGGTTCGTCTCGCCCTACTGTCATCACCACGGCGCACATGATTAGAGCGGTGGTTAAGTTGTCGGCAATGGGTGAAATAAAGAACGCTAAAAATCCGGTTATCCAAAATAATGTTTTGTAGTTGTAACCTTTTGAGACCAACTTGTTACGCAACTCATCAAAAACGCCGCGTTCAAGCATGGCGTCAATATAAGTCATGGCAACTAGCAGAAAGAAAAACAGCTCTGAGTATTCTAAAAAGTTGTGACGAATATTTTCCTCAACCACATGAGGTATGTTATTTGTGGCGTAGGCAATACCAATGATGATCCAAATTAATCCGGCGGCGAGCAATACAGGTTTTGATTTTCGGATGTGTAACTGTTCTTCTAAAATAACAACAGCATAAGCTAAACCGAAAATAATGAGGGCACTGATACCGACCCAGCTGGAGGTAAGGTCTAACACCTCACCAGCTTGAGCTCCAGCGCTAGCGGATACAGCTACCGAAAAAAATAAGGCTGTAAAAGCAATAAACCACTTCATGAATGTACTCCTAGTAATGTTGAATTAATTTCGTGTTAGGCGTGTTAGGCGTGTTGTCGAGTTACAGTTCGCCATTATGGTAAATGTTTTGTACGTCGTCTAAATCGTTCAGCATATCCATAAATTTCTCAAACATAGGCATATCCTCAGCGGGAATGGGTTGAGTGTTTTGAGGGATAAATTGAATTTCTTCAACGTCAAAGTCAATTCCTTCAATGGCGTTTTGTAAGGCAGTTTTAGCTTTGAAGAATTCTGTATGCGGAGCAAATACGGTAATTGTTCCGTCATCACTCTCAATGTCGGTGACATCCACGTCTTCCATCATTAAAGCTTCTAGAACATCGTCTTCACTATCGGCTTTAAATACAAAAATGGCGCTGTGGTCAAACATGTGAGATACGGTACCTTGGGTGCCGATCTTAGATTTAGATTTTGTGAATGCTTGGCGGACGTCCCCAAAAGTGCGATTAGGGTTGTCGGTCAGACAATCAATAATGGCCATAACGCCGCCCGGACCAAAACCCTCATAGCGCGACGTATCAAAATCTTCGCCACCACCACCTTTGGCTTTTTCAATGGCTTTATCTATGACGTGAGTCGGAACTTGGTCTTTCTTCGCGCGATCAATGAGGCTGCGAAGCGTTAAATTTCCATCTGGATCTACGCCTCCTTTTTTTGCAACAACATAAATTTCACGGCCGTATTTACTGTACACCTTAGCCTTGGCGTCAGACGTTTTAGCCATAGATTCTTTGCGGTTTTGATACGCGCGACCCATAAAAATCCCCGATTCATTTGATTATTTAATGGGTGGGGATATTACTGGCTTTAGGGTGCGCTATAAAGGGATAAAATAAATTAAGTTATCTACTTTAGTCTGGTTTGGATTAAGACATACCGTTCGAAAAGTCGGCTATGTCTTGAATTAAATTGGCCCTGATAGGTTTGAGTGCTGAAGCGTATTGTTTTAACAAGCCAATAGCGTAGTGGGTTCTGTTTTCTAAATGTTCATCTTGCTCACCATTCGCTGAATCATTTACCCACAAGCGCTCAACATCCCGCAGAATTAAATGCTCGGGAATGTAGAGTAAACGTGAATTTTTATAGCTACTGCTGCGCATCTCAGAAATGACCATCGCACCGCCAACGCCCGATGAGATGGCCACCAGTAATGCTGGTTTGTGCGCCAGTTGTTGCGCGCCGCACCAGACAAAGAAATTTTTAATTGCGGGGGCGGCCATGCCATTCCATTCCGGAACAATAACGATAAAGCAGTCGGCCTGTAAGGCTGTATTTCGTGCGATTTCTACAGATTCATTGGCCCCGTTTTTCCCATCCCATATCGGTAAATCTAAGCTTTCCAAATCGATGATGTCAGCTTGGCTGCCGCAGTGCTTTTGATTCATTCTTTCCGCAATGCGATGGCTTTGTGAATCGGTACGTGGGCTACTGGAAATGATGGCAATACGTGGCATGGTTTAACCTTTTATAATCGTAAGAAATTCAAATAGTTTCTGCTTGATCAAATGTCGATTTATCAAAACGATCCGTCAAATAATCGATGATGCTAGCCGAGTCATACATCCAGGTTATGTTGCCGTTATTGTCTTTGATTTTTAGGCAGGGCACTTTATATTTTTCACCACCTTGCATAAGTTCTTCTCGGCTCACAAGGCAGCGTTTGGCGTCGCGGCGTTCAATGTTGAGGCTCAAGCGTTTCATTTGTCTTCGAACCTTGACGCAAAACGGGCAAGCGTTGAATTCGTACAGCGTTAACTTTGTTGTTTCAGCATCAATAGCTGCTTGTGATTCTTGATCACGTTTGATCCCGCGAGGAGTTGTAATCCAATCAAGGGAAAGGATGAGTATGCCCAGAAACCAACGAATGATTGCCATAAAATTTGCCTCAATAAATGTGACGGCGATTGTAACATGGCACAGTTGGCATCCATAGTTCATACGCCATGCTTATGCTAGCTATCAGTATAAAATTTATTTGTGTAATCTATTGTTAAATCATGGCGATCGTTACAGGTCGCCCAACATCATAAGGAATAGCATGGAATATCGAAGTAGGCAGCTGGTTAAACCTGATGATCTCAACGCGTCTAACTCATTATTTGGTGGAAGATTACTGGCGTGGATTGATGAAGAAGCGGCTATCTTTGCTATGTGTCAGCTTGACCACAAAAATATTGTCACCGCGCACATGAGCTCAGTTAATTTCGAATCAAAAGCCTTGCAAGGCGATATCATTGAAATAGGTACAGAGGTAATGCGCATGGGCAGAAGCTCTATTACCATACGTTGCCATGCGCGTAATAAAACCACGCAAAAGGCGATACTTACGGTAGATGAAATGGTGTTTGTTTGTCTTGGCGATGATGGCAAGTCATTTGCTCATGGGAAATCTTAGGAATGCTTCAGCCACTATTAAGACGCGGTGTTTTAACTGGATGTGTGGCTTTTCTCACTAATTTATTTATTTTGAGTGCGTTTAGTTTTGCGGATTCTCCTACGCCTAAATTGAAAATAGCCCTAGTACAAATTGATGATTTGTTGGAAGCTCCAAATGAAGGTTTATTAGCCGGTTTTAGTCAGCGTATTATTTCATTAGCCGAAATTGATGCTGAATATATTATGGCTCCTGGGCAAAGAGATATCCATTTATTTAATGCTAATATTGTCGACGCTACTTTCCCAGATATTGGAAGTGAAGCTGCTTCAAACGTTTTATATACGGATGAAGTTGTTTTCGTTGACCGCTACATTTTTACGTTGACTGGTGCAAAACCGTTTACCGATGTGTCGCAATTGGCCGGCAAGCGATTAGGATTGGTTAATAGTTGGGCCTATGGTGATAATATTGAGTCTAGTACTGATATTAAAATTACTCGGGTAGTCAGCTTAACCTTGGCCGTTAAAATGATGAATCGGGAGCGTTTAGATGCTGTAATAGCAACGGTGCCGATTGTTACTTCAATCACTAAGACATTGAATGTACCGATGCTAAGTTATTCGCCCAAGCACCCTGTGCAAACGTTAGGTATGACTTATCGTCTTCACAGTAGTGAGCAAGGCCAGATATTAAAAAAGAAACTTGATAAGGCGATTCGGGTCTTTAGAGATACGACAGAGTTATCTGATTACGGGATTTATTAATCTCATCTTAATTTATCGATGCGCTAGTGCGTTTATCACAATATTCCTAGGTGTGACTTTCTTGTCGCAAAATATAGACACTTGAACTTGATAGCCTTGCTGCTCTAAAAATAATGCCCTATCTAAAGTCAGCCAATTTTCGAGCGGCAGCTTGAAGGCTTTGCGAAGCAGTTCGAGCCGTCTGATTTGTTGTTGAGCGTGCAAAGCTTTACTCAAATAGGCGGCTTTCTGTTCGAGAAGGTTCTGCAAGGGGGCGGGTGATAGTGATTTAACCTCGATCGCCCAGCGCACGAAATTATCAAAATCACCACTAAACAGCGACTTAGGGCAAGAGGGCAAAGCGAAATACACTTCGCTTTGGTGTGCTTTTTGGTACATAAAACTAAACGCTAGACGCCATTGTTGCTCAGTGTTTCTGAGTCGAGCGATTCGCTTTCCTCCGGTGATAACTTCTTCGGTGGCCAGGTGTAAATCATTACGACTGAGTTTTAGCGTTGAGTTAATGGCTTGCTTTGATAAAGGCTGATAATAATCGGAAGTGATCTTGTGGTAGCAGCACGGTGATACCAATATTTGGGTTGCGTGATGCTTACTGGCTTGTTGTAACAAACTGATGTGTAGGTCTCCGCAGGCGTGCAATGCGGTATGGCAGCTATTGTCCAGTATTAGATCCGCCGGTAGCGGAGTTAAAACATCGTGCTGGCGGAACTCTACATTCAACTCAAGGCTGTCAGCCTTTTGTTGACCGGCGAGGCATAAATCTCTATCCCATTCTAAGCAGGTGGTCGGTTGATTGATTCGTCGTGCCAGCTCGCAGCCTAAATGCCCTTTGCCTGAACACCAATCGATAATGTGTGTGTGATTGTGGCCAAGGTATTGACTGAAGGCTTCTATTTGTTGCCATTTTCTCCCAGGGATGCCGTTGGAATTAAAGGCGTTACTTTGTGCTTGTGCTAGTGATATGGGATGGGAGTGAAAAATGGTTTTTGACAACGCTGAGGTGCTAATCAAGTCAGCGGCTATTTCGGGCGCGTACGGTTTTAGCCAGTCAATAAACTGGTGTGGCTCGAGTTCAAATTGGAGTACTTGTTCGTTTGTTAAATCTTCAAGCGCTTTTTGTAATTTTGGGTGAGTTTGTGTCCAGCCACAATTTTGATTCACGAAGGGGCGTGGTTTCCAGAGTGGTTGGCATTTGTCGAGTAAAGCATCTAGAGCCAAAAAGGCCTGAGTGAAATGTTGGTTGACGGTATTATTTTTTATTGTGTGCATTATGGAGGATTGAGTCTGGAGTGGGTATTGAGCGGTGCAGGTGAATTATTGGAGGTGTTTTTTAAAACGCCCCCAATATCAAGGTTTTACTGGTGGTTATTTAGTCTAGGTCACTAGCATCATGGCGGTTATGCAACGGCTCTTCGCCCCAGGTGCGATTGACTTTTTGGCCGCGTTTAACGGCAGGTCGGGCACCAATTTCTTGCGCCCAGCGTACGACATGAGTATACGATGCGACGTCTAAAAATTCGGCAGATTCGTAGAGTAAGCCTTTCACTAGTGCGCCGTACCAAGGGTAATTGGCCATGTCGGCAATGGTGTATTCATCACCGCAGAGAAAGCGATTTGCGGCAAGGTGACGATCCAGCACATCTAATTGCCGTTTTACTTCCATCGCGTACCGATTGATGGGGTACTCAAACTTCTCTGGTGCATACGCATAAAAATGTCCAAAACCTCCTCCCAGAAAAGGACAGCTGCCGACTTGCCAAAATAGCCACGACATACACTCTGCCCGCATTGATGGTTCGGTAGGTAAAAAGGCACTGAACTTTTCGGCCAAATAAACCAGTATTGCGCCGGATTCAAAAATGCGGGTAGGTGGGGTCGTGCTGTGATCAAACAGTGCAGGGATTTTTGAGTTAGGGTTAACTTCGGTGAAACCGCTACTAAACTGCTCACCTTCAAATATGTTGACTAGCCAAGCATCGTATTCAGCCTCGTTATTGCCCAGAGCCAGTAACTCTTCAAAGAGGATGGTTACTTTTACGCCATTGGGGGTGCCGACGGAATAGAGCTGAAAGGGGTGCTTACCAACAGACAACTCTTTATCGTGAGTTGGTCCAGCTATGGGCCTATTAATGTTGGCGAATTTACCGCCGTTTTTGTCGTCCCATTTCCAAACTTTGGGTGGTGTGTAGCTGTCTGTATCGCTCATAGGAGGTGCCTTAAGGGGGGGGTTAAAATATAGCTGTTAATATAGCCGCCACTTGCTCGGTTTACTTGTAATAAAACGCAAAGGGTTAATTATTCACAAACATCCAGTAACAGTAACAGGCTAAATTGTTTGGTTAGCTGGTGGTATGATCTGCCCTGACGTGGACGTTATTGAAGCGACTTATCATTGAAACCACTCATCCAATTGCTCTGTCGTGGGGATGCCGCCACTGTGAACTAACTTCTCATCAATAATGACGGCAGGTGTTCTCATCACCCCATATTGCATGATCACTTCTGCGCTGGTTTCTTTAACAACCGTTGCGCTTATATTTTTAGCTTGCGTGTAAGCCGTAATCTTTTCGGCAGTCTTGGTGCATTTTGTGCAGCCGCTGCCGAGTACTTGTACCGTAAACATAATAAATCCTCAGATGATGGGGGCTAAAAAATTAAAGATCCAGCCGATAAGGGTGAATGCCAATAGCAGCATGATAAAAAGTATGGCCAGTAGGCGCCACTGCATAACTTGCTTGAGTAGAATGAATTCGGGAAAGCTAGCGGCCACAGTGCTCATGCAAAAAGCTAAGGTTGTTCCAACCGGTAAACCTTTAACAATGAGGCTCTCCATCACAGGAATAACGCCAGTTGCATTCGAATATAAAGGGATGCCCAATAACACCGCCGCCGGTACTGACCACCATTGGCCATCACCAAGGTGAGACTCAATCCAGCCGTCAGGAACAAATCCATGGAGTCCAGCGCCAAGGCCAACTCCAACGATTACCCACTTCCATACTCGGCCAAAAATCTCGCTGGTTTCTTGTTTGGCAAATTGATGGCGCAGTTTAAAGGCCAGGGCATTTGATTGCCCTGATTCACTTGCTGTGTCATTGGTGGCGTTGGCTGCTTTGAGTGCTTTTGCTGCAAACGATTGCAGCCACTTCTCCGCGTGAATTAAGTCAAGAAAAGCCCCGCCCAGTATGCCAACGGCTATGCCCACCAGTACGTACATCAGGGTAAATTGCCATCCCAGCAAGCTCACCAGCAGCAGTATGGCTACCTCATTAATCAGAGGGGAGGTCAATAAGAAAGACATGGTGATGCCTACGGGGATGCCGGCTGAGGTGAACCCTAAAAAAACCGGAATACTAGAGCAGGAACAAAAAGGTGTGATTGCACCGAATCCAGCGCCCATAACATAACCCAGACCTTTGTTTTTACCTGCTAGGTAGTTACGTACTTTTTCTATATTTAAAGAGGCCCGCAGTAGGGCAATGAGATAGATCATGACGACTAGCAGGACAAATATTTTGCTAACGTCTTCCACAAAAAAATGAAGTGCATCACCCAATTTGGTTTCTGGGGATAATCCAAGTTGGCCGTAGATTAACCAGCTGGCAAAATCAGTAAATACTTGAAACATAGAGTGTAGACATCCTTAATTATACGTTTGGTTAAAGTCGGATGGCGCTTGCGACGGCTCTTGCAATGAGTCTGCCTGAAGTACTTTTAATTGTCCCCTGGGTAGCGAACATTCTTTTTCCTGCGTGATCGACTTGGGCTTCAATAATCAGCTCTTCATCGGCCTCACGCACGGCACCAATAAACTTGATGGTGAGGTCTGTCATTGTATGAAGCTCACCCGCGCCCAGCTTGGTCATTACGGCGGCGCCCATTGCGGTATCAATTAAAGAGGCCAAAATACCACCGTGGAGTGAGCCGATTAAATTTTGGTGCCGATCTTTAGGTGTGTAGCGATACACCACGGCTCCATCACTAATGGAGTCAATGGTGTAACTGAGGTTTTCTGCCATACCGGTGCGCTGCTCTAAAGCTTCAAACTTTCTAATACGCTGCATGCCAGTAAGGTGTTTCTCTTGGGCCCAATCAGTCATGGATGTATACCTAATGTTGTGTCGCTATGGGTTGTTATTTGATTTTGGCATTAAGGTTAAAGGCTTTCACTTCCAGACGCTAAACGCGGCGCATTCCGCAAGTCCCGTAGCGGCCATTAAAGCATTATCAGCTTCGGCAGGATAAACATTAAACCCTCCATAAATAATGAGCTTTTTATGGCGACCTTGCAAAAATAAATATGAATTACCGTCTGATTTAGATCGCCATGGGGGTAGATGGTCGATGAGCTGATAATTTAAGTCGATAATGTAAATTTAACCTTTGTTATTTACGCAAAATACCTCTGTGACTGCTACAGTTTGTAGTACTGCAGTTAAGCAATATAAAGTGCCCTGAGAGTCTTATGCGACCTTACAAAATATTCCTTCTAGCTCTAGTGGGCCTTACTCCCTCAATCGCTTTTGCGGCATTGGCAAAGGACATATTTTCTTTGTCACTTGAAGAGCTGTTATCAATAGAGCTTTCTACTGGCAGCCTCCTCAGTAACGATATTAATGAGTCCGCATCAGCCATCACCGTTATCAGACGTGACCAAATAGAAATCTCTGGTGCTAAGAATTTAGCCAACCTTTTAGAGCAGCATGTTCCCGGTATGATGCTGATGTCTCACTCAGAGGGAGACAAGATTGGATTGAGGGGGCATATAGCTGCAGAGAATTATAAGCTGTTGTTGCTGGTTAATGGCAAAAACATCACCAACATGATTTATGAAGGTGCCATTTTAGAGATTGATCAGTGGGAGATGGGCGATATAGAAAGAGTGGAAGTTATTCGCGGGCCAGGATCGGTAACCTACGGTACAGGCGCTATTGCTGGTGTTATTAATATCATCACCAAGACCTCAAAAGATGACTTACCCACTCTGTCCGTTTCCGTTTCCAACAACTCTACCTACGACAGTGACGGGATCAGTTTTCAGTTTTCCAAATCATCCGAAAAACTTGGGGTTTATGGCTTTTTATCTTATCGAGAAACCGACGGATACGATCGCCCAGATTATTTCCGCCTCAGCGAAAGTGCCACCTACGATGGCAATTATATCGGACAACGAATGTCCGACACGCTTGGGCCACAAGATTACCTCGCTGACGGCATTGGTCGCCCACAAATAAAAGCGCATTTAGATATCAACTATGGTGAGAATTTTAATGCTTGGATGCGCTACACCCAGAGTGGTCAGACAGAGGCATTCAATAAGACCAAAACGTATGAGTATGATGCCTTTGGCAATCCAACGGATTTGAAAAATAATCATTCTACGAGCACTCGCAGCTTCATACTCTCATCGGACTACAAGATTCCTCTCAACGATACTTCATCGGTTAAAACGTCTTTAACATTTGATTCGCAAGAGTATATACGTCGTAAGCTAAGTGGGACTGGAGAAGAGGATGACATCGATAGCATTGCAGACTATGCCTTCACTCAAAGTCGCCTTACCAGCACTACCTTGTACCACTGGTCAAATAGTGCGTTTGATCTGGTCGCCGGCTACGAATATAAAGTCATTAAAATGGAGGCTCCTTGGGGGAAAAGTGACGATGAACTTCTGGTGAAAGAAAATCCTTATCTGTTTGTTAATGATATCGACACCACCGAGTTTCCACACCTAGTTGGCTCTAGGACGGTTGTCGAAGTTGGTAGCGGTTTAACTTTTCAAACTCATTCACATCTTCTGGAAAGTAATTACAAGCTTACCGAGAATGTTTCGTTTCAGTACGCGCACCGCATAGATTTCCCTGATGTGTCTTCTAAGATGTTTTCACCTCGGTTGTCAGTTTTAACGAATTTTGATGACAGCACGTTGGTTGCAACAGTACAAAGAGCTCAAAGAATGATGCCTTTAAGAGCTCAATATTTGGATGATAAATTTGGCGACGGGGGATCTAGACACGAGACTATCGACGGGCTGGAACTCTCTTACACTCTATCTCCGGCTGATAATACAACGCTCAATGTCCGCAGTTATTACAACGAAGTCAGCGCGGTAGGTTACACCGGCCAAAGACTAGAATTCCTGACTGACATTGAGTTATTTGGCTTGGAATTGGTTGGCACTTATAAATATAACGATATCGAAATAACCATCAATCATTCTTATTTAGATACTCTTGACGTGCAAATGAATGACGAGCTAAAAGATGGCAGCTCAAGAAACAATATTTCTTACGCCGATTATTACTACCAAACCGGTGGCAGCTTAGGTACGGGTAGCGATATTCCTTTGTTACTTGAAAGTTACGGGGACAGTTTAAATAACTGGTCGAACAACTCAACGAAAATTTTATACACCCAAAAATTTCTGGATCGTCGTTTAACCCTACATCTCAATGCGCAAATATTCTGGGACTACGAAGGCTCTTACGATGAATTAAGGATGTATGAACGGGCTTACAACAGCTACGACACAACAACGCTTTCTGTTGCCGATAAAGCAAAATTCGATGAACAAAAAGCTATTTTCGAGAGAGAAAAGCAAGCGCTGGAAGATGAAGACGCCTACAAAATTGACTACGCCCTGAATGCAGCCATTAGTTATACGTGGTCAAAGAATAAAAATTATTCGTTTACTGCAAAGTTTTTCGCCGACAACATTTTAAATTCTAAAAAACGATACGAAGTCAGTACCGGATCGGGCGGATTTCTTCCTGCCCGTTTATCGTTCATGGAAGAACCGGTTAGCTATGGTTTGTCTTTTAAATTGGACTACAAATAATCATAATTAAGCACGTTAAAGGTATTTTATAATGCTCAATAAAGGCAATTTTTGCCCCTAATTTGGCATGGATGTATACCTAACCTGTGTCGATTTAGGTTGTCATTTGATTTAGGTTGTCATTTGATTTTGTTGTTAAGGATAAAAGATTTCACTTCACGACGAACCACTTTACCGACGGGATTGCGTGGCAGTTGGTCAACAACGTGAATTCGCTTAGGTGTTTTCACATCCCCCAATATGGGTTTGATATGATCTGTTATGCGTTTCTCTATCGCCGCCGTGGTGAGTCTGCTGTGATCTAAGCGCTCGGCTTGCGTTAGGCAAACCGCAGCTTCCACACGTTCTCCCCAGTAATCATCCTCGACACCAAACGCGGCACATTCAGAAATTCCCGCAACGGCCATTAACGCATTTTCAACTTCGGCAGGATAAACATTAAAACCTCCGGAAATAATGAGTTCTTTACTGCGGCCTTGCAAAAATAAATATTCGTTATCGTCTAAATAGCCTAAGTCCCCGGTTAATAACCAGCCGTTTAAAAAGGCTTGCCGGGTTTTTTGTTCATCTTGAAAATAGCTCGGCATAACAATACTTCCGCGCACGGCAATTTCACCGGTGCTATTAGGCAGGAGGCTACGACCTTCAGAATCAAGGATGGCAACTTGGCTGTGTTTGCAGGCTTTTCCTACTGAGGCTCGTAACTCAGACCTCTGCATATCTTGTGAGGACATCGCCGTAATCGTCATTGGCGCTTCGGTTTGGCCGTAGACCGTCGATAAGCATGGCCCCAACTTGTTGATAACCTCGGCTATTTTATCGGGTGGCATGGGGGCCGCACTGTAAGTCAGATGCCTGAGTTTTGGAAAGCTGGCTTTATTGATATTAGGTTGATCCAATAATTTATAGATCAACGTGGGCGGCATAAAGCTAACGCTGGCCCCTTGGTTTTTAAACGCATCAATAATGTCGTTAGGATTTGGGTTAGGTAATAATAACTGTCGGCCGCCTGCGCCTAGGAGCGGAAAGAGATAGTGTGAGCCGCCGTGGGTTAGTGGTGCCACAGCTAAATTACAGTCATTTTGGGTGAAGGTGAAGACATCCTGCATGTTGTCAATGACGGCGGCAAGGTTGCGGTGGGTTTGTATAACCCCCTTGGGTTCACCGGTGGTGCCGCCGGTAAATTTAATCCCAAAAACATCATCCGGTTTGATTGCAGCTCGAGGGAAGTCTTGGCCTCGATAGTGTTCAATAAGTCGTCGGCAATCATTTTTTTGATTGGCGTCATGCAGCAGTAGCGTCTCAATGTCAGTGTTTGGAATCGAAGATAAGCTGTATTGGTCTGACAATATTAATGAGGGTTGGCTTTTGTCGATTAAAATTTTGTTGAGCCTAATGCCATTTTTAGGATTGATTGGGATCCAAATCAATCCAGCGGTAATAATGGCGAGGTGAGCAACGAAATGATCGATATGATTCTGTGCGCAAAGCCCAACACGCGGTTTGTTGTTGTTCTTTGAATGGCTTTTTTTTGATTGGATCTGAGCTGCGTTCAACCGTATTGTAATACCGAGGGCAAGTGCTTCAACTCGTAATTTTAACTCTTTATAGCTGATGCTTTCGGTAGGATCTTGCGCGGCAATGGCGTCTGGATTGAGCTCATAGCCACGATATAAATGATCAAGAGGGAGTCTTAAGTGGTTCATGATGTTACACGCTCAAGCACGGTTACTACCGTGGCAGCTTCTTCGGTTTCATAAAATCCCCCGCCATTTTCCGCGACCGCGATTCGAGCATGTTCAACTTGGCGCTTTCCCGATTCACCACGTAACTGAGCAGTAAGCTCGTGTAATTGGATGATGCCAGTTGCTCCTACAGGGTGGCCTTTGGATACTAAGCCGCCCGATGGATTTACCGGAACCTTGCCTCCCAATTTGGTGTGGCCTTGCTCCGTGAATAGACCTCCTTCACCCATGGGGCATAAGCTTAGATTCTCTATTTGTTGAATCTCCGCATAAGCACAGGCGTCGTGCACTTCTACTACATCGACATCTTGCGGGTTTACGCCCGCTAGCTGGTAGGCTTTGTTAGCGGCTAAGCGACCAATGTGCTGAGCAAAATTATCGGGTGCCCTATTGGTGCCACTGACCAGACTGATGCCTTTGATGCGAACGGCTCGACTTGCACCAAATTTTCTCAGGGATTTTTCAGAGCAGACCACCATCGCAGCGGCGCCGTCAGAAATAGGTGCGCACATGGGTAAGGTAAATGGCCAAGCGATTAAGCGCCCTTGTAGTACTTCATCGGTGGTTATGTCATGTTGATATTGTGCCAATGGATTCATGGTGGAATGCCAGTGATTTTTTGCTGCAGCAGTGGCAAGTTGACGTTGAGTCGTACCAAAAGTTTTCATGTGCAATCGAGCTTGAGCCGAGTAACTGTCCATAAAGAAACTGCGCTCACCCGTATCTATATCTCTCAGCTCTTCAGGAATAATGTCCGTACAAAGCGTTAATGCTGAGTGATGAAATTCTTCAATGCGGCTGATGTCAGTGCCGCCCTTGAATGCGTTGAACATGGCATCACGCTGGTCTGGGAAAAACATCTTTTCGGCACCGACTACCAAAGCGGTATCACACATCCCCGCTTTGATATGAGCAACCGCTTGCAGTAAAGCCGTGGAACCAGAGGCGCAGGCGTTTTCGATATTGGCAATGGGTATTGCTTCAAAGCCTAAGGGACGTAAAGCGCATTGGCCGCGCACGCCATTTTGGCCTTCTAGTAATCCTTGTCGGGTGTTTGAAAACCAAGCCGCTTCGATATCGCTGATGGATACTTCTGCGTCTAGAAGGGCGAGTTTTACAGACTCTTGGGTGAGGTCTTTCACCGAACGCGAGACAAACTTTCCCATCTGGGTCATGCCGATACCCAGAATGTACACATCACTCATATTGTTTCTTCTTGTTTCTTCTTGTTTCTTCTGCCGCTTACCCGCCGACCATGATTTTCCGCTGAACAATACGAAAGCGACTGGCGACAAACGCGAGATCGGTCAAGCACGCATTGCCCGCTGGGTTTAAGCCTGTTACATGGTAATCACTATAGGCCGCTGAAAAATTGATCGGCATACCCATTAGATTACAAGCTACGGATGCGCCGGCATTGTTGTAGGCATCTTGTGCTTTTTCTAAAAAATCTGCGTCTATTGAGTAAACGTGAGAAGTGATGGCACCTTTTTCTTGCGCATCGCGGGTGGCGGATTCAAGACATTGTTCGGCGCTACCACCCTTGATTAAAAATGAAATGGGCCCGAATAATTCCTCACGGTATAGGCTGCTGGCCGATTGGGTTACTTCAATCATCAACGGAGTGGCTGTTCGGGCATTAGGAAAACCTGGGTTTTCATAGGACCCTGAGTGACGCAAAATTTGACCTTGTGATTGTCCGGCTTGAGTCAGTCGGGCAATGGTGTTGTATATGTCGTCGGCAACCAGAGTGCCGCACAAGAATGCCGCATTTTTTGGATCACTTAGGTGCTCTTCAACGGCGTTGACCAAACCCTGAGCAATTTGATCGAAGGTGACGATTGTTCCATTTACGCTAATGCCGTCAGCAGGAATATGAATGTTTTGAACGCTGGTACACATTTGGGCTGACGCTTGACACAAAGAGTGAGCGATCGCTTTGCACATAGCGCCTAAGTTATCGGTGGAGTGAATAACAACCGAATTACAACCGGCGGTTTCGGTATAGACTTGAGCGCGGCGACAGTTGTCCTCGATCCAGTTTCCAAACGTAGGGCTACCAGTGAAATCAATAATGGCTGTGTCGGGATGCTCTAACAGAGCCATGGTGGCGGGCTCTTCACGCGTGTCGGCAACCATTGAGACTAAGTTAGGATCGAAGCCAGCGTCGTTCAACGCGGCACGGCACACACTAACCACTAATGCGACGGGTAAAATAGCACTGGGATGCGGTTTAAATACAACGGGGTTACCTGTGGCAAGACTGGCGTAAAGTGCGGGATAGCCGTTCCACAGTGGAAAGGTGGCGCAACAAATATTGACACTGATACCGCGGGGCATCAGTTTAAATACTTTGTTAAGTTTGGCTGATCCATCTCCGCCAAATTTTCTTTCCCAGCTGGCTGTTGCAGGAACGTCCTTCATGGCTTTGTAGGCATAAACCAAAGCTTCGAGGCCTCGATCTAAAGCGTTGGCGCCGCTACCCGCGAAGGCCATGATGTAGCTTTGCCCTGCTGTGTGCATGGTGGCGTGAGCATTTTCAAACAGCTGCTGACTGCAGCGGTCGAGTATTTCCAAACAAACGCCTATGCGAGTTTCGACGCTGGTATCTCTCCACTTCGGCATGGCTTTATTGATGGCATCAAACAGCACTTCGGTATCCATTTTAGGGTAAGTTACGCCCAATGATTTTTGTGTGTAAGGAGACACCTCATTACCGGTTCGGCCAATCTCCCCCGGTTGTTGCAAGTCATAGTCTTGGTTTAGTAAAGCTTCGAAGCGTGCCTTACCGGCGGCGGGAGTTTCTTTACCGTGAATTCTGCTGCTGGGGCTCTCTGTGAAAGCGGTCCATGAGTAACGTTTTTCGCAAGCGTCGATTGCTTTATCAAAAATTGAACGATGATTGTCAAACCATGAAGTCATATCTAACTCTGTTTTTTAGGGGGTTATAAAGAGGTTGTCCGCCTGCCAAACAACGGTAACTTGTCTTCTTAGACTAACTTGTTTTGTTAGACTAGCTTAGTGATTTGACTTATGTCAACCTCAAAAGTGTGTATCTGTTTATACAGAGAGTTATTTGACGTAACATGCAGTCATGCAAGAAACTCAACAATTATCGACCCATCCCGTCGCTCGAGGACTCAGTATTCTGGGGGATCGCTGGACTATTCTTATCCTTCGCGAAGCCTTTTTAGGCAGGCATCGTTTCGAAGAATTTCGGGTTGGAACCGGTGCTTCCCGTGGAACATTATCCAGTCGACTTGAGGGGTTAGTGAGTAACGGGCTGTTTTACAAAAACCCCTATCAAAGCTCTCCAATACGATATGAATATAAATTGACGGATAAAGGATTTGGTCTTTATTCGTGGGCCCTACTTTTGTGGAAGTGGGAAGAAGAGTGGGGTAATGAAAACGTCCACAACCTGCCCAGCAATTTATCTCACGCTGTTGATGGTGGGCACTTGCTGTATCCAGAGGCCGTGTGTCGCCACTGTAAGGATAAGCTGTACTATGATGATGTTGAACGAGTTGTTAGCGGCTCTGCTTGTGACTCTTCTGGTGGTTCTGCGGCAACAAAGTTACCGCCTTTTGGTAGTCAAAGGCGCTCGAGGTCGACGCTCAATAATTCTCAAATGCTAAGCCACATCACCGATATTATGGGAGATCGTTGGAGTTATTTGTTGTTGGGATCGGCTTTTATGGGATTGACTCGCTACGATGATTTTCGTCAGCAGTTGGGTGTTGCGACTAACATTTTGTCCGATCGTTTGAAATTGATGGTCGAAACAGGAATATTGAAGCGTGAAGAATATCAGGCTAATCCACCAAGATTCGAGTACCACTTAACTGAAAAAGGTAAAGCTGTTTACCCGCAAACCATGACGCTACGGCAATGGGTTTTAGAGTGGTTGCCACAAGTGAATCACCCATTCATGTTGAAGCACCGCACCTGTGGTAATGATTTGGCTGTTGATGTTATTTGCCGAACTTGCAAGGACGTACCACGTGCCGACAGCGTGAAGTTTAACCCCTAAATCATTCTCTTTGACGTCTAATTTGATTGAATCAATTCGCGTTATATTACCTATCTATTTCATCATTAGCGGCCAAAAAAATCCCCAGCGAACTGGGGATAAGAGCTAAGTTATTTATACTTTGGCATTAGATCGTTAAAAAGACTTGGTGAAAGTAACACCATACGTTTTTGGATCCATATACTTTTTAGAGGTGACTGCGGTTGGATCAACAATGGTGTGGCCAATTTGATCTTTGTCGGTTAAGTTTTTACCCCACGCGCTGATCGTTAGTGATTCATCCGCACCGGTCCAGCTGATAGAAGCATCCACTTTCCCTATGGCTTCTTGCTTGGTTTTTTCAGCGTTAGACGAACTCATGTAGTAGTCGTCCTTCCAGTTATAGTTAACATTAACGTCAATCATGCTGCCGTTCGATAATGGTATGCTGTAGTCAATATCAAGAGTCCCGGATTTATCTGAAGACATTGGCAGAAGATTGCCAGCATAATTATTACCTCCGGCATTAATGAATTTTTCAAAGCGTGCTTCACCGTCGTTGTAGCTTGCGCTCAATGTTAAGTTCTCTGTTGCGGCGACCATTACAGTTGCTTCATAACCCTTTGATTCTGCTTGAGCGTTATTCAGTGACAGCAATAGCGCCGGTGTCAACTCAAAAACCTGCAGATCATTGTAGTTGATGTCGTAATAGGCAAGGTTGAATTGCAGGCGATTATCAAACCAAGTGGACTTTATGCCTAGCTCAATATTTTCTACGAACTCTGGGTCAACAGTCTGTGTGGCGTTGGCGGCGGTGTTTGATTGCGATGGGAATGCACCACTTTTAAAACCTTCGGAGTAGCTTAAGTACAGCATGGCGTCGTCACTGACCTGATAGCTAACGGAAGCTTTATGAGTGACTTCTTCCCAGTCTTCTTTGCCTTTAACTGGTCCGAATTCAGGATAAATAAGAGGGACGCCAATGCCAAATACTGGCGCGATCCCTGTGATGGAGCCTTCGAAAAGATCGATGGCGCTTTGTGAGATTTCTTTTTCATCTTTACTCCAGCGTACACCATAGGTCAGCGTTAGATCTTCGGTTACGTGCCAATCGGCTTGTCCGTAAGCAGCAAGCGAGGTGGTCGTATTGTCCTGTACAAATAGAACGCTGCCTTCAGGCGCTAGGTAAAATGGAGCGCCTTGGAGTAGTCCGCTGTAACGAGTGTAATACTCCTCATCACGCTCAACGTCTTCTTGCATGTAAAAGACACCTGTAATCCAGTCAATGCTGTCATGAGTGCCACTCAGGCGGAACTCCTGAGAAAATTGTGATGCTTCTTCTTCAACACCGTTTATGACATTTTCGGGGGCTGTATTTAAAGGGGCTGGCATCACCGAATCGGTGTCTATCAATGGAATGCTGGTTAGATCGTCAATGTGTCTAAGTTCACTAGTGCGCCATGCGGTGATAGATAATAAGTTGGCCCACTCCATATCATGATTAAAGTGCGCGCTGAAACCTTTAACTTCTTTTTCTTGCCCTGTATCGAACTGGGATGAGCAGTTTCTTTTATCTGAAGAGTATTCAACCGATTGAGATAACGCCCAAAAAGCACCTAGCCCCGCTAATCCTTGATCAAGATCTTCAAGGTGGCGACAGGTGCCGTTCGATTTGTCTTTAGAGTAATCACCAGACAACAACAAACTGGTGCTATCGCTAAGGTCAAACATCAGTTGACCGCGTAGATTAAAGTTTTCTATGTCACCAAGGTCGTCTCCATTACCGTTGGCGCCTTCGTCGTTGCCAATGATAGGGCTGTTGGTCAAACTGGTGTTGAAGTTGTTTTCAGATTGAGTGATGACGTTTTTACCGAAGCCATCACGTTGCTTATGAGCCATGGTCAACTTACCGGAAACACTGTCGGTGATACCACCGTTGATTAATCCTTGTACGTGAAATAGCCCTTCGTTGCCTACGGTCATGCTGACTTTAGTTAAATCGTCTTGTGTAGGTTTTGAAGTGATGAAATTAATGGCTCCGCCGTTGGTATTCTTGCCATAAAGAGTACCTTGGGGGCCGCGCAATATTTCAATGCGCTCTAAATCAAATAAGTCGGAACCACTGCCGCCGGCACGGCCTATGTATACTTCATCAATGAACATACCCACCGCTGAATCACTGGCGGCTGAATCAGAAGTGTTACCAATACCGCGAATAAATACGCGTGGCTCACCTATATTAAATTGTTGAAAAGAAACTCCTGGAGTTTTCATTGCAACGTCTTCCATGCCGCTGACTTTGCCGACGCCAATGTCATCACCGCTGATAGCCGCTACCGACATTGGGATGTCTTGAATACTTTGCGATCTCTTCTCTGCGGTAACCACGATTTCTTCAATTTCAATAGCGAGAGCCGGTGTGCTGGAAATAGCGCTGGCCAGTAGTGTTGCAGGAATGACTCTTAGTAAGGTGTGTCTCATGTTAACTCTCCAGTTATTGTTTTTATTGGGTTTGGTTAGTGTTTTAAATTTGCGGAACATTGAAAACTTTCTGCTTTGCTCGGATCTTTACCTTTGATTAATGTCGATGTATTTGGGTAGGCGCAAATCGGACGGCTGCGGATTACTTCAGCGTTTTCGTCTACTTGCGTGGCGACAAATTGTGTAGGGGCAATACCTGACTCTACCCATTGGGCTACGATATCGAGCGGGTCAAATTGATCGGGTGCTTCCGCTGTTTTTTCCCAGCAATGTCCCCAACCGGGAATCATAAATAAGCGAGCATTTTCTTTGAGGGTATCTAAACCCTTGGCCGCTATGGCGGCATCTTCGTAATAGTTGACCATGGGCTGAGGTATAATAAGAGGGTCAGACCAGCCGTGATAGATCAAGAGTTTTGTGTTGTGTTGTTTGAGCCCAGACAAGTCGGTATCAATAGCGTCAACAACTTGAGGTACGGAAGACTTCGATATCCACTCTAGCATGGTGTCGGTTTCCTGAGGCTTGCTGTCATCTTTGCCAAACAGATCATTAGAGAGCATTTGCCGGTAACCTTCCGACGCTTTAACACCCCATGCTGGATTTTCTTGCGTGCCGAAAATCCAATTAAGGGCGTAATGCTCTGAACCATAGCTGAGGCTCGGAGCAACAGTGTTGCCTTTGCCGTCTTTAACTCCGCCGTAGAGTTTATTCAGCATGTCGGCTTCCTTTGTGGTGAGGCAGATTGCACTCTCTTGTTGATTGTTGCACTGAAGTTGTGAAAAGTCTAAATGGCACTGCCGAGGATCGGTGATGATACCGTCGGTAAGACCATCCAAGTGATCACATTGTTGAGTGATGGCGGTTTTTATCAGAGGGGTTTTGGTGCGATCAAATATAATCTCGCCGTTAGCGCTTGTTTGTTTGATCATCCAGTTGCCCCATAATCCGGCTATTTCGCTGAGGCTGTAAATACTACCGCCAGCGGCAATGCCATCAAATAAATCTGGGTATCTTTGAGCTGCCATCATGCCTAAGCGACCACCGTTAGAGCAGCCAGAAAAATATTTATGATGGGGTGGTTTGCCATACAAGGATTCTGTAATTTCGGTGCCCGCTTGAGTTACGATAGGAAGAATTTTATGGGCGAAAATTTCGAGAGCTTCTTGGTCTTTATAGGCCCAGTGTGTTTCCCAGCTTTTAGCGTTATGACCGCCGTCATGACTGATGGCAGCGTAGCCTTTTTTGAGTGCTTCGTTGATGGAGTTAGAATAACCGGGCTTGTCGGCGAGTAAGGATCCACAAAATCCCCCGCAACCGGCCATGACAAAGCGGCCATTCCAATCAATGGGTAAGCGCATTTCAAACTGAGATCGCCGATCAATTTGACCTTGAACTTGGCAGAATTCGGGTAAGCCTTTCTTTGTCACCCAGTTAGGCGTCTTATTGAAGATGACGTTTTTTGGAGCGATAATTTGAGCGCACCGACTCTTATCAAATAAGCTTGCACTGGTGTTTGTGGTGGCGTGCGCACTTACGCTCAAGGCCAGAATGAAAAGTGACATGCTGAGCTGGCCAATATTATTTTTTGCCATGTTTATTAGTACCATTTTTATGCGCTCGGCGAACCGTTTCTGTTATTGGGGTTTCTGGATGTCGAGTCTCCTGCTGGTGAGTCAATCATGCGTAGATGTCCTCGCCTCTAGCCCACCAGCCGTGGAATCCGTAGGGGATTCTGTGTGGTAATTTAACCTTGGCGGTTGGCCCTTTGGTAATGTCCTTGGCGTCGAATATCCAACACGCAGAGGACCAGTCATTGGTGTCGGTTATAAAGGTGGTTAGATAGCCATCATCTTCGTCACTGCTTCGATCGGCTCCCTTCTTGGGTACAAATGGCGTCTCACTGCCGAATACGCCAGGCCCATAATCCCACTCTTGTCGTTGACCCGTTTCGTTGTCGTATTTGACCAGTCCAGTGAACCGTAGAGTATGACCGCCTTCAGCCAATAAAGGAATTTTTTGGTGATAGGCATAACGGGTTTTAACGCCGTGAAATATCTGGTTTGATTTAATGAACTCGGTATTCAGATCATCGATAGGGCCTTCGCGAACTTCACCTGTGCGCAGGTTGAAGCGCCAGCGGTAGTTATTGGCTTCAAGTCGCATGTAGGCCAGCATGTGTGACAAGGCGCCGTCGTTAGGATCTGCATTGGGCATCGGATTGATTGAGCGGCAGCCATCCATGGTCACCCAATCGCCCTCTTCCCAAGCATTCGATGTGTGTAATACAAAGCAAGGCTCGCATTCAAACCAAGTAACTTTGGTGCCGAGGCGGGGTATTAATCCGAAGCGGGTGGGCATGTCTCTGTGAAAATTTACCACACGCATATTGTGGCGCTTTAGTACGTTCATATCATGAAAAAGTGGGTGATCGTGCAAGATAGCGTGATTTTGGGTGAACGTGATTTCATGGGGCAGGCGTGGTCCCGGGAGGTCGATCGGGCACTCGTGCTTTAGTGTGCCGTCGGCATTTAACACGCCATATACCATGTACGGTGGGGTGTCGCCGTAATCAAAGAAGAACATTTCACCGGTATGCCAGTCCACTCTTGAGTGTGCGGACATTTTGCGAGTTAATTTGCTGGGAGACTCTAACGGCCCCAAATTTTCGAGCGTAATCGGATCCAAGGTGTAGGGAATTCCTGAATTGTACCAAAGGCTGATCAGCTTGCCGTTGTGAAAGATAATGTCGGTGTTGGATGTGTCCTTGATGGGGAAGTCAGGTAGGCTAAAATCAAAGGGCCCCATAACGCCAGGCCAGACTGACTGGTTTTCATCCGCTTCACGAAGCAGAGCGGCCGTTTGTATTTGGCTGTTTCTGTAGGTGGCTTTTCCGTCTTTGAAATAGATGCCATGGACCAATCCATCTCCATCAAAAGAGTGGTACATGTTTTTGGGTTTGTGTTGAGGGTTGGGGCCGTTGCGTAGATAGGCACCGTCCATATCTATTGGGATTTCACCTTCAACTTTAAGGTCGCTGGCACTGGTATTGTTATTAAGGGTTGGTGCGTATACGCCGTGCAGGTATGGGTTGTCTATCTCATGAATCCACTCGGGAGCGTCATTTAAAACAGGGGCATCCCCAAGGCATTTAGTGGTGACGGGGAATAAATTCTCAGATAACTCTAAATTATGGGACATTTTATGATCCTGTAATTACGCTACTTTTAATGGTCTATTAAAGCAAGTTAGGTGGAAGATTATTTCAGGAGGTCTTCTTATGCAAGTTATATTTTAATTTGTGTTGTCAATGAATCTAGCTCTGGTTAATATCAGGGTCTTACTATGAAAGTTAAGGTTTAGGGCTTTATATGAAGAATAGAAAAAACTTAAAGTTACCGGTTATTCAGGCCCCTATGTTTTTATTGTCTGGCCCAGAAATGGTTATTGCGAGCTGCAAGGCCGGAATAGTGGGATCTTTCCCAACGCCTAACGCGCGGACTACTGGACAACTTGAAGAGTGGTTGCAAGAAATTACAGAAGCTCTGGATGGTGATGATAACGCAGCACCTTGGGCTATTAATTTGGTTATGCATCGAACTAACCCGCGTTGTTATGAAGATTTAGCTCTAGCCGTAAAATATAAAGCGCCCATTGTTATTACGGCGTTGGGCAGTCCCAAAGATGCGGTAGAGCAAGTGCACGGTTACGGCGGTAAAATTTACGCTGATGTGATTTCACCTGCTTTTGCGCGAAAAGCCGCCGCGTCGGGCGTCGATGGGTTGGCGCTTATTTGCAGTGGTGCAGGAGGGCATACCGGACAGTTATCACCTTTCGCGTTTGTTGATGAGGTAAGAACTTTTTTTGATGGAGAGATTATTCTTTCTGGAGCTATCAGCACTGGGCGTGCTATTCGAGCAGCTGAAGTTTTAGGTGCGGATTACGTTTATATGGGAACTCGATTTATACCTACTCATGAATGCTTGGCTCAAGAGGAGTACAAGCAAATGGTGGTGGATTCTACGGGTGCCGATATCGTTACTTCCGATGCAATAACGGGTGTAAAAGCCAACTGGCTACGCGGCAGCTTAGTTAAAGGCGGCTATGATCCAAATAATATGCCCGCTGCGGCTGAAATCAATTTTTTGGAAGCCGCAAGTGACGTAAAACGCTGGCGTGATGTTTGGGCGGCTGGGCAGGGAGTGGGGTCTATCCAGAAGCAACAGTCGATCGGTGAGGTCGTTGATCAATTAGAATACGAATATAACGCGGCTCGAGATCTGTAATTGAAACTATTATTTCGAAGCTGTTTAATCGAGTTATTAAAAACTGTTTAATCGGGTTAATAAAAACTAAATGGATCTCAGTATGATTACATCACCTTCGAGTCGTATAGATAAGTATGAGCAGAGCGGTTTGTGGGAGGGGCTAACTCTGCATGATTTATTAGCCGTTCAAGCGGAGAAAAATCCTACCGTGTTGGCGGTAGTTGATCCGTTGAATCGCATGGATCTGGTTGGCTCTGAATCATTGCGTTTAACCTTCTCCGAATTGAATCAAGCCAGTATTAATTTCGCCGCACACCTATTAAATAATGGAGTGAATTGTGGCGATAAAATTGTGGTGCAGTTACCAAATATTGTTGAATTGGTTGTTACTTATATGGCAGTTAGTAAAATCGGCGCCATTATATCTCCTATCCCTATTCAGTATGGAACTCATGAGGTGGCGCATATAACGGCGACATTAAATGCCAATGCGTATATTTCACTTGACCAACTTAAAGGTGAGTCTTTTGCGGAAAATTTGATTCCCGCGTTAGCTGACGGCATGAGCGTTTTTACCTTTGGTGAAAATCTATCCGTTGATGTGTACCGCTCTGATCTGGCGAATACAGCCGTCGAAACCTATCGGTCTTTGAATCCGATTACCGCCAATCACATATCCACAATATGTTGGACATCCGGAACCACAGGTACACCTAAAGGCGTGCCTCGCTCTCACAATATGTGGGTTACTGTTGGGCGTAATTGTATAGAGGCGGGTAACTACCAAGCTGGCGATAGATTGTTGAACCCATTTCCGTTGGTCAATATGGCGTCAGTAGGGTCTTTTTTGTATCCGTTTGTTTTGTTGGGTTGTACGTTAGTACTGCATCACCCATTTGATCCAGTGGTGTTTTTACAGCAAATTCAAGTTGAAGAAATAGCGTTCACGATAGTACCTCCGGCCATGCTTAATCAGTTGGCAAAAAACGAAACCATGTGGAATCAATTTAATTTTGACAGTTTGAGGTCCATAGGTTCTGGTTCTGCTCCCTTAGCACCGTGGATGATTGAACAGTTTGATAATGTCTACCAGAAAAAAATCGTCAATTTTTATGGCTCTAACGAAGGCATTAATTTGTTTTCTAGGCCTGAAGATATCTATGATCCTGAAATAAGGGCCTCTATGTTTCCACGATTTGGTTCTGCGGGTAATAACTGGAGTTCGAGCGCCAGTAAAACGATACAAACAAAAATCATCGATATTGAGACGGGTGATGACATTACGGAAGCAGGAGTTGCTGGTGAATTAGTCGTCAAAGGCCCCACAATTTTTGATGGCTATTTCGGCATGGATAATGTCGATGTTTTTACCGAGGATGGCTTTTTCCTAACAGGAGACTTGGTGGAGATATGTGGCGATGAAGATCAGTTTTACCGTATCGCCGGTCGAAGCAAAGATATTATTAATCGCGGTGGCATGAAGCTTTCACCATCAGAGATTGATGTGCTATTAGAGGGCTTACCTGGCACAGTGGAAGCGGCTGTTTGCGCATATCCTGATGATAATCTTGGCGAAAGAATTTGCGCTTGCGTGGTTCCTTCCTCTAGCAGTGATGCGCCAACATTGGCGCAAGTCGTTAACTATTTACAGAGCAAAGGTATAGCAAAAATCAAGTTGCCAGAGCGGCTTGAGTTGTTCGATGCACTACCGCGAAACCCATTAGGAAAAGTTCAGCGCTTTATGTTGCAAGAAAAAGTTTCTGAATCGTAAAGCGGCACCTAAAAATAAATCTGAACTTTTTAAATCATTTGTAAGTTGTGAAAAATAAGGTCGTAGCAATGGAAATAAGGTCGTGGTTATGAAAGCTCCCGTTTATGTACTTGGTGGAAGCCAAACTGATTTTGCTCGTAATTGGGCAAGAGAAGGCTTGGATATTTTCGACATGTTTAAAGAGTCTTTAGATGGTGCGTTGAATGCTACCGGCCTAACTCCGGATCAAATTGATGTTGGGCATGTTGGAAACTTTGTTGGTGATTTATTTACCGGTCAGGGATTGTTGGGTGGTTTTTTTGCTCAAGCCTATCCAGAAATGACCGGCGTCCCCACTACGCGGCATGAGGCCGCTTGTGCTTCGGGCTCGATGGCATTACTGGCTGCGGTGAAGGATATTCAATGCGGTGAGTATGACTTGGCTTGTGTTTTGGGGTTGGAATACATGCGCAATGTTCCTGGAAAAACGGGAGCAGAATATTTAGGCGCGGCCACTTGGAAAGGAAAAGAAGCGCAAGGCTGTGATTATCCTTGGCCATTTATGTTCAATCAAATTATCGATGAATACGATAAGCGTCATGGCATTAATACGGATCACTTAAAGACGATCAGTAAAATTAATTTGAGTAACGCCAAAAAAAACCCCAACGCTCAATCGAGGGGTTGGCAATTCCCCGATGAATTCTATACCGATTGTGATGAATCCAATCCATCCATAGAAGGCCGTATACGCAAGTCGGATTGTGGACAAATTACTGATGGTGGCGCGTGTGTATTTCTAGCCAGCGAAAAATCCGCTAAAGAGTACGCTCAAAAGAACGGATTAAAACTGTCGGATATTCCTCGCGTAAAAGGTTGGGGGCATCGCTCGGCGCCAATAGCGCTAAACACAAAATTGGAGTTAAGTGCAGGACAACCTTTGTTGTTTCCCCATGTGAATGACTTGATTGGCGATGCATTATCGCGCGCAAAAATGGGGCAGTTGACGGATCTTGACGGCTTGGAAATTCACGACTGTTTTTCAATTACGGAATACATGGTAATTGATCATTCAGGTTTGACGGCACCCGGTGAAAGTTGGAAAGCGATTGAAGAAGGACGCATTACGCTGGATGGTGACTTTCCTATTAACGCCAGTGGTGGCTTGATTGGTTTAGGTCATCCTGTCGGGGCCACGGGTATTCGGATGGTGCTGGATTGTTTTAAGCAGGTCACTGGCCGCGCTGGTGATTATCAAGTTAGGGGTGCGGAAAATATGGCGACATTTAATTTAGGTGGTAGCGCCACAACGTGTGCCAGCTTTATCGTGGGAGTTAACTAATGAATCAAGCTTATATCTATGATGCTATTCGCACTCCTCGTGGCCGCGCCAAAGAGTCGGGTGGTTTGTACGATTTGACGCCGTTAGAGTTAATGAAAAGTTTATACGAGGCTCTAGAAGCCCGTACTGGTTTGGATAAAAATAAAGTTGATGATGTCATTCTTGGTTGTGTCACCCAAGCCGTTGAGCAGGCTGCCAATATTGCTAAGACTTCATTGCTGTTTGCCAATTGGCCCGATCATATTCCGGGTATCACCATTAACCGTTTTTGTTCGTCGGGCTTGGACGCCATTAATTTTGCCGCCTTGAAAGTAAATGCCGGACAGGCATCAATGTGTCTGGCGGGTGGAGTGGAAATGATGTCTCGCGTACCTATGTTATCGGACAAGGCATCGGTGTTTGCGGACGCTCAGTTGGCCGCTCGTTGTCGTATGTTGATGATGGGTAATGGAGCTGACCTAATTGCTTCTCTTTACGGTGTTAGCCGAGAGGAGGCGGATCGGATTGCGGCGTTGAGTCAACAGCGTGCAGCAAAGGCGAGAGACGAAGGTTGGTTCAAATCCATTGTGCCTGTGACCAATAAAGTCAAAGGGATTGTGGTGACGGAAGATGAGTGTATTCGTGAGCAAACGACGGTTGAAGGGCTCGCCCAAATGGCGCCATCTTTTGCAGGCTTAGGTGCTAAAGGGGTCGATGCTTTTCAGCTACAGGCCAACAAAGCTTTAACCGAAGTTTCGCATGTTCATACAGCGGGTAACTCTCCTGCAATGGCGGATGGTGCCGCCCTTGTGTTGGTTGGGGATGCCTCCATAGCCGAAACTCAGGGGCTCAAGCCGCGCGCCAAAATTATTGGTGCGGCCAGTATTTGTGACGATCCTCTACAGGTGATTTCTGGATGTGCTGCGGCGACGCAAAAGCTATTGAAACAGCAAGGGCTGAGTTCAAGTGACGTCGATTTATTTGAGTTGCATGAAGCCTTTGCCGCGACAGTGGTTAAATGCCAAAAAGATCTAGGTATTGATGAAAGTAAGCTCAATGTAAATGGCGGTGTTATCGCCTTGGGACACCCAATGGGGGCCACGGGGGCGGTTATGCTTGGAACTCTTCTTGATGAGTTAGAAAGGCGTGACCAGAAGATTGGTGTGGTGGCAGCCAGTGGCGCGGCTGGCACTGGCACCGCAATGTTGATCGAGCGCTGCTGACTGTTTTGAGTGATTGAGGTATGGTTGTCTGCCACACATTATACGGTACATAACTCATTATGGATCCAGTTACTCAAGGCATAGTCGGAGCGGCTTTTGCTCAAACCCGCGGCAGTAAAAAAACCTTAGCTCAGGCGGCTGTTATTGGCGCTCTTGCCGGAATGGCGCCAGATTTGGATGTATTGATTCGCTCGGCGACAGACCCACTTATTGCTTTAGAATTCCACCGTCATTTTACACACTCGCTATTGTTTGTACCCTTCGGCGCATTGATTTGTGCACTGGTTTTTTATGGTGTTTTGGCAAAGCGCTGGCAGTTGAATTTCCCGCAAATATATACCTGGAGTTTTCTGGGGTATGTTACCCATGGGCTTTTGGATGGCTGCACCAGTTATGGTACCCAGCTACTGTGGCCCTTAACGGACTACCGGTTCTCTTGGGATGTGGTCTCGGTTATCGATATCACCTTTACCCTACCGCTCATGGCACTTGTTGTGTTGGCGGCTAGACAATCTTCTCGACGTTATCTGACTGCGGCCTTTGTGTGGGGGTGCTTCTATTTGTCTTTAGGTTTTGTTCAGCACGAACGCGCGTTGGATATGGGGCGTGAGTTAATAGCTGAGCGAGGTCATGAAGTAATACGATTAGAAGCTAAGCCCAGTTTTTCCAATTTGGTGGTTTGGAAAGTTGTTTATGAAACCGAGCAACGATTTTATGTGGATGCGGTTAAGCCGGGAATCTTCAGTGCTCAAGTTTGGCAAGGCGATAGTATTCAAAAGGTGAGTTCACCTCGCGATTTTCCTTGGTTGGATTTATCTTCTCAGCAGGCCAAAGACATTCAGCGCTTTGATTGGTTCTCCTCCGGTTATCTTGCTCGTGATCCGCAAAATTCATTTAAGATTATGGATGTGCGTTATTCAATGCTACCCAATAGTATTAGACCGCTATGGGGTATAGAGCTATCTCCTGAGTCAAAAGCTCAGGAGCATGTACGCTATTACACGCAAAGAGACGATCCTCGTGCTAGCCTTGGTCAATTAATTAATATGATATTTGAATAATTTTAAAGAGAGAAATTTATGGATCACATTAAATACATGGGTACCACTAAACAGTTGAGTAACACTAAAGGTATGACGCGAATTAAAATGCTTGGCGCTTCGGTTTTGGTGTCTTTAGGATTAAGCGCTTCTGTAGTGATTGCCGATGAGCATACTTCTACTATCACTCAAGTGACAGACAGTATTTACATGCTTTCTGGAAAGGGAGGCAATATCGGCGTGATGATTGGAGCTGACGGTACTTTTATGATCGACGATCAATACGCACCGGCTACGCCTAACATTCTTAACGCGGTTAAGTCCGTTGGAGGCAGTGCGCCTAAGTATTTGGTTAATACCCACTTTCATGGTGATCACACCGGTGGCAACGAAAATCTGGGGACGACAGGTACGTTAATACTCGCCCACGATAATGTGCGTCAACGTCTGGTTGACGGTTATGAAATCGCGCCATTCAAAATGATCGCTGCTCCCGCAAAAACTGAGGCATTGCCTGTGGTTACCTTTGATAGTGAGCTGGGCTTGCATGTTAACGGCGATCATATTCGTGTTTATCATGTGGCCAATGCGCACACTGATGGTGATTCAATTGTGCAGTTTTCTGAGGCTAATGTTATCCACACAGGCGATGTGTTCTTTAATGGTTTTTATCCCTTCATTGATGTTGCGCATGGCGGTACCGTAAAGGGAACTATTGCAGCGGTAAATGTGGTGTTGGGTTTAATGAATGAAGGCACCATGATTATTCCAGGGCATGGCCCGGTTGCTAAGCGTGCAGAGCTTGAAGCTTATCGGGCTATGTTGGCAGAGGCTTATAAGCGTCTTTCAGATTTGAGCCGCAGCGGTAAGACTCTCGCCGAAGTTCAAGCACAAAATCCGTTAGCGGATTTGCAAGACCAGTGGGGCAATGTAATGTTTGACTCCAATACTTGGATTGGTCTGATTTACGACGGATTAGATTAAGGGGTGATCTAGGTAGCTGCTATACAGGACAAATTGATTGTTCTTTGGTTGTAATAAAAAAGGCTAACCCGTAAAGGTTAGCCTTTTTAATATGGTGGGCCTTCCGTGACTCGAACACGGGACCTGCCGATTATGAGTCGGATGCTCTAACCAACTGAGCTAAAGGCCCTAACGAATCTTGTATTTGCCTGTAGCGGCTAACACAAATCGGCGGCCATTATAGATGGCTAAAATGCTGTTGGCTAGCTTTTGCTGTTAAGGATGATTAATTACTCGCGTTAATTTTTTGTTGTCTTCGGTCTAGTGCTTTGGCGGGTATGGTGACAATGAGGCATCCAATAATGAGTGCAACTGTGGCTATGTTGATAATTAACTCGTAGTTGTCTTCTTTTAATAGCAGTGCGGCTGCAAATGGCCCGCTGGCTAGGCCCATTTTTGAGGCAAATCCACCTAGAGCGGCCATTTGCCCACTGTTATCAAATTCTGAGCACATCCCTAATAAGTACGATATGGCAAATGCCCAAGTCACACCAACACCCACATTGGCTAGCCAATAAACCCATTCGAGCTGGCTGTAATGAAAAGCCCATGTGCCTACTGCCGTGAGAAGGATGCTGATCACTAAGGGTAATAAACGCCCGAATTTTAAGGATAAGAAAATCACCAAAACTGAACCGCATATGGCGATCCAGGCGGCGGCACCTAATGTTGAGCTGATAAAGCCCATTTCCAGATTGTGATGTTTTGCTAGCGCGATGACATAGGCATAAATACCCATGTTAGCTGCCTGAAAAAGAAAGACGGAAAGTAACGATAGAATAATGAGCCGAATGTTTTTCGGGCTGCGGTAGTGTTTGTGTTCGACAGCCTGCTCCGTAATTGGATAAGGGGATAAAAAGGGCAGCATGGCTAAGGTAATTAAACTGAAAGCGATTAAGGCAATAAACAGCGGCGCTGTGCCGTATACAGGAACCAATCCGGGCAGGTACATGAGCCCTAGTCCGCCCAATCCAAATTGCACGGTGAGGAGGTAGCCAAAAGTTCGATCCGCTGCGGTTGTGCGAGATATTACCGCAAAGCCAATTCCCACTAGCATACCTCCTAAGCAGCCGTGACAAAGGCGTGTAATAATTAATGCGATGGGCTGTTCTAGCTGGGTGGATAGGCCGTCTAACATTATTAAAGAGAGCAACAGGAAAACGGAGGTTTTACGCCAAGGTATCTTCTTAACAATGAAGACCGCAGTGAGGGCTCCCAGCGCTGCACCATAGATATTGGCAGAGCCTACCAGTCCGGCGTCACGATTCGAAAAGCCAAGTCCTTCAATTAAACCAGAAATTAAAGCCGGCATGATGTTGACGTAAAACAGTCCTGCGGTGGCCAAGAATGAAAGTAATACTCGGGCTACCTCACCATTGGCTGAAGCGACCCAGCGTTTTGTTGCGATGGGTTCAATGGGCAAGGTATCGGTTGATGGCTGCATGGGTTCTCCGCTAGCGTGAGGCGCTGAATACGTCATTTATTATTGTGATTCGCTGCATCAATGACACTACCAGTATGAGCTGTCAAAGATAGTGCCAGATTAATTTCTTCTGTAGTACCAGTTAAGGAACTGTTGAGGGTTTTAGCGTTGGTTCAATATTATTGAGGTCGCCGAACACGGGTTTGCCATTCACAAAGGTGGCAATGACTTTGGTGTCGGAAATCCGCAATGGGTCGAGCTCGAATATATTCTGATCAAGAATAATTAGATCTGCCAGTTTGCCCACTTCTAAAGATCCTAAAAGTGTGTCCTGATGGTTGATGTAGGCGCCGTTGATGGTATAGCTGGTAATGGCGGTTTCAAGATCCACGGCTTCTTTGGGTAAATGAGGTGTACGCTGCTTTTTTTCAGCATAAGGTTGCGATGGCTGGATGCGAGTAACAGCAGCTTCGAGAATATCCATCGGATTAGCTGAGGTAACAAACCAATCACTGCCATAAGCGACTCTTGCTCCAGCGTTAATAAAGCTTTTGTTGAGCTCCAGCCAGGCTTTTCTGTGTTCGCCTAATTTGTTACTCAGTAAATCTGCAATATAAGTTTCACTGGTTGACCAAAGAGGTTGAAGATTGGCGGTAACCTGTAAGAGTTTAAATCTCTTAATGTCTTCAGGGTGGATCAATTCTATGTGAGCAATATGATGACGGTTATCATTTTGTCCATTGCGAACTTGAGCCGCTTCAATAGCATTTAAACTTTGTCTAACAGCCCTGTCACCGTCGGCGTGAAAGTGAACTTGAAAGCCCAGCTTGTCTAGCTCTGTGGTGAGATCGTTGAGTGTGGTTTGATCAAGTGTGGCCATACCTTTGTGTTCAGGGAGGTCGTGATAATCTTCTATGAGAGCCGCTGTGCGGGTATGCATGACACCGTCTTGCCATATTTTAACGCTGTTAGCTTGGAAAAAGTTATTGTGGGCTTGCACTCTCATTCGCGTGATTTTTTCAATTAAGTTCGTTGATTTAGTTGGGTCCCAGTAAAGAGCGGCTGTGACCCTCAGTGTTAATTCTCCGAGTTGATCGGCCTCATTATAAGTGGCGTAGGATTCATACAAACTATTATCGGCAGTGTCTACTAAAGCGTCTTGAACGGACGTTATGCCTAGGGAATTCAGGTACTTTTGTACATAGATAAGCGCATCGTGGAGTTGTTCTTTGTTGTAGGCGGGTTTAGCTCGCATTACTAATTCTTGAGCTTCATCTTCAAGAAATAAACCGCTGGGGTTGCCGTCGGGTAGACGAACAATCTCGCCGGATTTTACGTTCGGGGTATGTTGATTGATGCTCGCCAGTTTAATGGCTTTGCTATTAGCCCACAGACTGTGACCGTCATAAGAGCTGAGCGTTAAGGGTATATCTGGAGAAATGGCATCCAGCATGAAACGATCGGGGGGATAGTTTTCTGAAAAGATACTATGTCCCCATCCCGCACCATGTATCCATTCGGCTGTTTGGTGTGTGGCAACGCAATCTTTAATCTTTTTTTTGTAGGCTTCGATCGAGTTAAGTTCAAAGAGCGAACACATATAAGAATTAAGAACAGAGCTAATAGGGTGAATGTGAGAATCGTGGAAGCCTGGTAGTACCAGTTTTTTGTTTAAATTAATGAGTCTTGTTTGTTCGTTAATTAATTGATTGTCTGTAAGCTCGCTGCCAACGTAAATAATTTCACCGTTTTTAAAAGCAATGGTGTCGGCCCACTTTTGCTGGGGGTTCACTGTAAATATGACGCCGTTATAGAGTACATAATCAGCGGTCATATTGGCTTGAGCCATGGGCAGACAAAGTATAAAAGTCAAAAAACCTGCAATGTATGGCTTCATGCGTCTTGCAAACCTCATAAATTAATAGCTAGTAAATAAGATAAACGCAGGCTTATAAAAACTCTAGTGCCAGATGGTGATCAGCGTTGGCTCCAAAAATAAGGTGTCATGAGGTGGTATTTTTTAACTGGCATCATCAAAAGTTAGCATCTGGCACTATATGATTTTTATTCATTCAACTAACTTTAAAGCCATAAAGTTCAGGGGCGTTTTCTTCTGAGTAAATATAATAATTAAGTGTTGAGGTAATAATGCGTTATTTTTCTATTGCTGGCTTGCAGCTAGAACTATCCAATGAGGA
>JAWUVI010000003.1:0-16497 GCA_034112445.1 Cellvibrionaceae bacterium
ACATATTGCTCTTCATAATCGTGTAATATTTTATCGAGAGTAATACCAATTTTCGTTTGTATTCTAATTTTCTCGATATGCGGCCAAGCAGCCCTTTCCCCTGACAACATTAATGCCTCAATCTCCGGCTGTGACAAATTAGCCAGTACCTTATAAGGATTGGCAAACTTTATCTGCGGCACGATATTAATATCACCTTCATAGTTTTGATTAATCAGAGACAACACACTGCTAAACGCGCTCTTTAACATAGGTACCTTAGCTAGAGGCTTATGGAAAACATCGGCACTGGTATTAAGCCACAAACGAGCCGCTTGTAAACTGGAACGTCGAAGCTTTGATAACGCATTTGAATTGGTATTATTATCCGCAAGAAAAGGGGTTACCAAAGGGTTAGTCTGACTGACGATATAGTGATTAACCCCATACAGACGCGCCAATCTTTTTGCGGGTAAATCTTCACTGAGAGAGCCGTCCATCCATTTACGCGAAGGTAAATAAGCTTGCCGTTCTCCGTGATCATTCTTAGCCGTTAATGTAACCGGAGGATACACTCCCGGAACGGCACCAGAAGCCAATATTGCCTCGCGCACATACACGTTAGGGGAAGTAATGGCGTTGAGTAACCGAGACGTTTGGTGATCTTCTAAAGGCGCAATAGAGACATTCAACAAGCGCCCCGTTAACTCGTACGACTCTTGAAATGTCACATCGGGTAATAGCCGATCCAACATCTCTTTGATTTCGTCAATCTTCATTCTTTCAGGAATTAACGATTTTAGTTTATTAAAAAGTCCCGTTGGTTTGTCCAATTCATAGACAAGATTTTCAGGGTCAAATAAATTTTCTAACTCGGCATCCGTATGAGTTGAAATAAAGCTTCCTACGAAAGCACCACCACTTGCTCCAGAAATAATATTGGGGAGCAGACCCTGCTGCCAAAGGGATTTAACAACGCCGAGATGAAAATATAATAACGAGCCTGAACCACTCATCATAAAAGCGGAGCGACCAAAACAGTGATGTGCTCGTCGAAAGAAATCGAGTTTTTCTTCAAAGCTAATTTCATCCACTTCAGCATCGGCAATCAGCAGCAACGAGTCCGTTATTTCATCCACATAATCACTAACAATTTTTTTAGTACCAAATTTAGCTTTAGTGAATAGACGTTGATTACCCATGCCACCCATATTGCCATGTATACCTTCATTTAAAGTAAACAGTAAACCTCGGTAGTCATGACGAGAGCGTAAAGCCCTCAAGTGATCTAAGCGTGATCGGATAGAAACATAATCAAAGCGTCTGGATTGATCCATCATCTTCCAACGATCTAAGCCTGAGTGCTCATCATACTTCAATGCAGCCTCTTTCCAGTCACTGTAATTAGTGGCTTTATCCATTGCCTTAAGTAAGGATTTTGATGACGAAAAAATCATAGTTATGCCTTATGTCAGAACTGCATCTTGTTTAAGAATTACCTACACCTTAGCAAATAGTTTTTATTTCGAGAACTTTCATACCGAAGTCGCATTTATTCCTCCTGATAAAGCCCAGTAGTCTGTAAGCAATTTTAGCTGACAAGCACTAATCCGCTTTAATAAAAGAGTAACCACTTCAAATGAATAACCTCCTTACACTCTGTTCTTATTCGATATTAATGATATTGGCTGCACCTTGTTTGGGCGCCCAAAACATCGCCCCTAACAAGCAACTCATACACAAGCAACTATCAACCACATGCGCCAACTGGAAACTCTGGTATAAACGTGACAAAACCGAACGAGCCAGAGTCAACATGAACGGCGCTTGTAAAAAAGCGTCAGACTATTCTTCAAATGAGCTTAATAAGCCCACAAAAAAACCGGTTTATGTTGCCTATAACCCTAATCCAAAAACTCAGAATAAAACGCGTAAAAAAACATCAAAAAGCAACAATAACGGCTGTGAAAAATGGCGCTCGCAACTGGATAAAACTCAACGTAAACTCAGAAATGGCTACAAAGAACCCGCAGGTAACACTCTTAGACTTAACAGAAGAAACCTATCAAAATTAATATTTGAAAACTGTTAAATAAAGAGATTAGAGCTTTATATAAAACTATGTATAGCTCTCTCTGCAATTGATCGACACTCTTACTTAATGGCTACTGAAAGCGAATATACCCAAAGGCACTGATACTCTTTTATCTTTCTCCACAAGCACCGCCTGTACAATTAATGCACAGTTTATCTCGACATTGGTAGCCCAAATCTCTATAGTGCGCCCCTTTCTTGTACACCTTAGTTTCCGCTGTTGGTTTACGTCTACTTTGTTCGATTACCGAGATTTTACCCTTGATAACTACTGCTAATATCACCATGCAATTTGGCGCTGAGCCGCTGTTTGAAAACATTTCCGCGAAATTTGGGAACGGCAATCGCTACGGTTTAATTGGCGCAAATGGTTGCGGTAAGTCAACTTTCATGAAGATTCTTACCGGTGAACTTGCACCAACATCGGGTAATTTAACCATCACAGAAGGCCAAAAGGTCGGCACCCTTAGCCAGGATCAGTTCGCTTTCGAAGAGTTCTCTGTCGTTGACGCCGTTATCATGGGTGATGTCAATCTGTGGAAAGTCAAACAAGAACGCGAGCGCATCTACTCTTTACCGGATATGTCTGAAGCCGATGGCATGAAGGTCGCCGAGCTAGAAGTAGAATTTGCCGAGATGGATGGTTACAGCGCTGAGAGCCGCGCCGGTGACCTCCTTCTGGAAGCGGGTATTGCTGAAAAATATCATTTCGAACTCATGAGCCAAATAGCCCCAGGCTGGAAACTCCGAGTCTTACTTGCACAAGCCCTGTTTGCCAATCCCGATATATTGTTACTGGATGAGCCTACCAACAACTTGGATATCCACACGATTAGCTGGCTAGAAGGTGTGCTTAATCAGCGTAGTAGCACCATGATTATTATCTCGCATGATCGCCACTTCTTAAATTCTGTATGCACGCACATGGCCGATATCGATTATGGCGAGCTGCGTATTTACCCTGGTAATTACGAAGCATTTACAGCGGCATCAGAATTAATTCGCGAACAACTGCACGCTGAGAACGCCAAAAAGAGTGCCGAGATTGATGAACTGCAAGCGTTTGTAAACCGCTTTGGTGCCAATGCATCTAAGGCCAAACAAGCCAGTTCACGCGCTAAAAAAATGGACAAGATCACTTTAGACGAAGTGAAATCATCGAGCCGTATGACACCGTCAATCAGCCTTAAGCAAGATAAGAAATTACATCGCCAAGCGTTAGTACTTGAAGACCTTGCACATGGCTTCGACGGCCACACGTTATTTAAAGACGGTAACGTCATTCTTGAAGCAGGCGCAAAGCTGGCTGTCATCGGTGAGAACGGTGCAGGTAAAACAACCCTATTACGTTGCCTAGTGAATGAACTAGAAGCCAACGAAGGTGTGGTTAAGTGGTCTGAGAATGCTACCTTGGGTTACTGCCCTCAAGACAGCAGCGCCGATTTTGATAACGACATGACTTTGTTTGACTGGATGAGTCAGTGGCGCACACCTAAGCACGATGATTTGATGGTGCGCGCGATGCTTGGACGCCTTTTATTTACCGCCGATGATATCAATAAGAAAGCACGCGTATGCTCAGGCGGCGAGAAAAACCGCTTATTGTTCGGTAAGTTAATGATGTCTGACATCAATGTATTGATCATGGATGAACCAACTAACCACATGGATATGGAAGCTATTGAGGCGTTGAATATTGCACTAAAAGCTTTTGATGGCACCTTGATTTTTGTTAGTCACGATCGGGAATTTGTTTCTTCGCTGGCAACACGAGTGATTGAAATAAAAGACCATGAACTGATAGATTTTCAAGGTACTTATGATGAATACCTTGCCAATCAGGCTTATCAAGCCTCTATAAAAGCGGCGTAACATCCGAAAAATATACACATCAAAATTACGCTGTTAAATCAGCGAATTAGAAGCCCGCGTTGATAGCGGGCTTTTTTGTTTCTGTTCCAAACCAAAGGTGAAGACTAAGGCGTCTGTTTGACTGACTTCTGTTTTAGCCACCCATATTAACTTATGTTAATTTGCAGTTAAAAGCGCCCCATCGATACACATAAAAAGTGATGGTGTTATTTGATCTGACCGCTTAGCTCTGTGACAATTTCGATAGGATGATCTGTTTAGATAGCCATTTTGATCGAGGAATTTTTCAATGTGCCACAGAAACTGTCACAAGGGTGTCACAGCCAAATTTCAGGCGAAAAAAAACCCAGTCCGAAAACTGGGTTTTTCCCTTGTTTTTCAACAAGCTACGTATGGTGCACTCGGAAGGATTCGAACCTTCGACCGCTCGGTTCGTAGCCGAGTACTCTATCCAGCTGAGCTACGAGTGCGTAGAGGGGCGCATATTAAAGAGGTTGCAGAAGTGAGTCAAGCCTTAGGGTATATTTATTTAAATATGTCCTGCATGTTTCAATTCTGCCACCATAATTTTTTGCATAGCCAGATCTTTTATCGTTTCTGGGTTTTCCATTCCCATTCTTTGCAAATAAGGCTGCGCGGCTTCAGTCGCCTCGGCTGAGGCATCAATAGTCCCCGCTAATGTTTTAAACATCGCGGTTTTTGAATCAAACTTAACTTTCAATTTAGACAGAATATCGCCCAACACTAATTCTTCTGGAGTAAAGTCTGTTCCAAACGGGAACTTAGGGAACAAGCCTTGCTCTCTTAAAAGGTTAGCCTCCGCCTCTAAACGCTCAGGAGTATTGTTGCGATACTGCTCTGGGATTTCATAGTCACGTGGTATTTTTCCAGCCTCTTTTGCTTGCAAAAGCAGGGACTCTTGAAATCGAGAGTCGGTAATATTAAGCAGTCGGGCTACAATTTCTTTCTCTCTTTTAGATCGTAAATCAGCGATGCCATATTCTGTCACTACAATATCGCGTAAATGAGCAGGAATGGTTGTGTGACCGTACTTCCAAACTATGTTTGACGTTACCTTGTCGCCTTTCGTGCGTGTGCTTCTGCACATCAATATAGCGTGCCCGCCTTCTAATTCGGGTGCCATTGCCACAAAATTATATTGACCACCAACACCACTGATTTTACGACCATCTTCTAAGCCATCGGAGCAGGCCGCACCCAACAGAGTCACCATAATGGTTGTGTTAATAAAGCGAGCACCTTGGCGCTGTAAGCTGGCTATTTCTTGACAACCATAAAGATGGTTTACGTAACCAATATCCGTCATACAGATTTTTTTTGATTCCGCCTCAGACATATTACGCAGCGCTTCATACATAGCACCTGGGCCTAAAAAGAAACCCGCGTGTAATACAATGCCGCCTTGCAACTCAGTACCTAAGCACCTGTCGCACACTAACGACTTATTTTTTTCGTCGTTTAAATCCACATCAATTTTAGAACCATCAGGTGCACGTAACGCACCATCTAGCCAAGACACTCCCTCCCTAAAGATCCCGAAACGACACAGAAAACTCACATCCTCAGCGGTTAATTGAGGATGAATACCGCCTTCGTCTATTAACGTAGTGAGGGTTTTGGCTGACACTTGTTTGGTTATTTTTCGCTCATTGATCAGGCGCTGCAACACCACACTGTCATACACTTCCCGCTTTAGAATATCGTTATCTATAAGATGTCTATAACCATCGGCAAACATTTCTGTTGATCCATAAATCCCTTCGGAAAAAGGCTCCACACCGCCAAAAGATTTAATTTCATCACCGTAATTACTTAGTACGCCCAACCGTGACAATACATCTCTATACTGGGCGTTTTCTTTTTCTCGTAAAATACAGCCATAGGTTAGTGCATCCCCCAGCGCACCAATACCCACCTGTAATGTTCCGCCATCAGGAATGAGCGCACTGGCATTTAACCCAATCATGTAATCCGTGGTATCAACCATCGGCGACGGAGGACATAAAATTGTATGGTGGTAAATAGGATTATCCAAAATAATGTCATAGGTTTGTTCAGGCACAATGGCATCGTTGTACATAAACGGAGCCTCTTCATTTACTTGGCCTACCACAATAGCCGTCCCACCTGCCTCACGCAGTTTTTTAATCCGCGGAAATATTTCCTGAGCGTAAGCGTCTGCGCTCATGCTATAGGTACGTTTACCATCAATCATTTTGGAGCAAATTTCCTGGCCAAAAACATTACAACCTAAGCTCATCATATCCCTCAGCCAATGAGTGAAATTACTGTAAACGTAATTTTGCTGGGCGGTGGCATTCCCTAAGAACGCTCCAGCTTGGAAGAAAATTTCGATCACCTCTATATTGGCTGGCAGTTGTTGCTTTTTATAAGGCGCCAGGTAAGTAAGATCAGGTAGATTACCAAATACTCTATCGGCAAACGGATCTAAAAAACGCTTCTCTAAATCGTTACTTCCCCGCGGCTTATTAATCGACATCCCCGTGATGATGGTTAAACTAATTTCTGGATCGATGCACGCCTGCTCGTACAAGCCATTGAATATGTGCCGTGGCATTCCAAAGCCTCCCGCCACCACTATTTTTTTACCGACTTTATCGATAATGGCATCAACACAAGATTTTAAATCTTTAAAATATTCAGGCGACGTATCACTCATAACAGGGAATTCCTTTTGGATAAAATTCTATTTACTCACTGCATTCTAGACTCAATTAACGTACTTTTAAAAAAACATGGATATTTTGACAATATCCCATGAAGCTCCCAAAATCTTTTGATCAATAAGGAGCCAAATTATGATCGACAAAAATTTCAACAACAACTTCAACAACAACTTCAACAACGATAACAACACCAAACTCGTTCATAACTTGCTCGATGATGTGTGGAGCCATGGCGATCTCTTCATACTCAAAGAGATAATGGACAGCACATGCATTGGTCACTCATCATCACACGACAAGGCAATTCCTGGCATTGAGTCATACAGCCAACACATAGCGTTATTTAAAAGCATCTTTCCAGAAATAAAATTTACTGTGGAAGATATTATTTCTGCTGACAACAAGATTGCGGTTCGCTGGACAGCCTATGTTAAAGACGACCATCACATAACCCCCACAGATCAAACAACCGGCGAACCAGTATCGGTTGGCGGCATGACCATCATGCGCTTACAAAATAATAAAATCGTTGAGATCTGGGAAAACTGGGACGTATTAAGCGTACTTGAATCATCGTCATCCTCTGACGTCATCCGCGGGTTATCTTTATCGATATAGATACTTCAACTTTGTTGTGGTTATTACTTGCCTTTGCTTTTGCCGCCTATATGCAGACCATTACTGGGTTTGCTTTCGCATTAGTTGCAATGGGTACTGTTGCAGCCGCAGACATCTACCCTCTTGCAGAGCTAACGTTCATTATTAGCGCCCTCAGCGTTGTTAACACCACGACCGCACTCAAAGGCTCAACCCAACTTATAGATCGTCGTTTACTAAAAATTGTCCTGTATGCCTGCATACCCAGCACCGCCTTTAGCTTATGGCTGCTAACCTACTTAAGTGCCGATCATCACTCAGCATTAAAGCTGGTTTTAGGCGCTACTCTGTTGCTTTTTGGCATTCTGATGATGATAAAGCCGCGCCCATTACAGCACACTTCAGGTAGAAAAGCGGTGGCCTTCAGTGGTTTTATTGCTGGGTTTTCTGGTGGCTTATTTGCAACCTACGGCCCCCCTATCGCCTTACTTTTTTATCGCCAACCATTGCCCTTACAAACCATCATAAAAACTCTTTTAGCCGTATTTTGGTGTACGGCTTTAATCCGAATAGGCATGGTTACTCTGACAAATTCGGTTAATGAGAATGTATACTGGCTACTGCCAATAATGTTGCCCTGGGTAGTATTTTGTACTTGGGTAAGTAAAAAACTTCCCATGCCCTTCAGTGAACTGAGCATGAGACGCTTAGCCTTTTTGGTTGTTATGACATCAGGAGCGAGTATCATTTGGGGAGTAACATAAATGAGTCCCACATGAGGCATGACCATGAGTAAATTCAATAAACAAAGTTTATCTGATATACGAGGTGCTGCTCGCTTAGCCATTGATGCAACAGTCAACATCACAGATATTGTCGATCAAATGCATCACACTATAGAACTAGGGCATTTACCCATAGGCCCCTCTCGAGCATCAACCACGCAAGGTCTAACCGGTCTTATTTACAAATCGATAAAAGGATCAACCCGATTAATCGGTAAAGGTATAGACACGGGCATGTCCTCGGTTGCTGGCCTATTACCTGAAGAGCAAGAGTCCACAGTACGCAACACCATAATTTCGATTCTCAATGGCGCTTATGGTGATCACTTATCTCACTCAAGCAACCCACTTGCCTTAACGATGAGCCTGCGCTCAGATGGAAGGCTCATTAACCCAGAACAACCCCACCTAGAACTTGCTGTAGAACAAGGTCAACCCGTTACCGATAAAGTTATGATTTTTGCTCACGGATTGTGCATGAGCGATCAAGACTGGGAAAATAGCGAGGGCAATCTTGGTAAACGTATGGCCAAAGAGCTTGGCTACACACCTCTGTATTTGCGCTACAACACGGGCTTACCTATTTCGACTAACGGTGAGAACTTTGCAAACCTACTTGAAGACTTAGTTCAAAATTGGCCCACTCCGATCAGCAATCTAACTTTAGTCGGGCACAGTATGGGAGGGTTAGTCTCACGCAGTGCTTCTCACCACGCCCACCAAAACGATCATACTTGGCCTGAAAAATTAGGCCAACTGGTTTTCATTGGCTCACCCCATCACGGATCTCCACTTGAACGCGGTGGCAACCTAATTGACTACATTATGGGATTAAGTCCCTATATAGCACCATTTGCTCGACTTGTTAAAGCCCGTAGTGCTGGTATTAAAGATTTAAGGCACGGCAATATCACCACTGAGAATAAGCAATTTATTCAATTACCAACTAATGTGGACTGCTATGCTTTTGCTGCAATATTAGGAACAGAAAAAACTGTCATCAGCGAGCGTTTAACCGGAGACGGGTTAGTACCCTTAGACAGTGCTTTTGGCATACATAAAGACACCTCTCGCACATTAAACATTCCAGAACAGAATCGATGGATTGGTTGTGAGCTTGGTCACAACGAAATGCTCTGCCACCCTGAAATATTTAAGCAACTGCATACTTGGCTTAAATAAAAATCAAGCCCAGTTCTAGATATTACTTTTGGTAAGTAAAGTTCGCGCCTTCAGCAATAAAGGCGCGAGATTTTAGCCCATCAATTGATAAGCCAACAAAGCGGCTCCAGCTAACACAACACAAGCAATCACAACCTTAACGGGGGTAGACATACCACTGCCAGGAGCTTTATGCCCAGGTAGAAGAGCAACACCTTCAATACTGCAATTGTAGGCCTCTTCTTTGCCGTTATCTTTTTGCCTTACTTCAAAGTGAATCACATCACCTTTTCTGGGTTTACGACTCATTGAGCTCAGCGTAGACATGTGAATAAACACATCTTTTTTAAGTTCTTCAGACTTTATAAAGCCGTAGCCTTTATCATTTTTCCAAAATTTCAGAATGCCTTTATGCACTGATCTTTCCTTTATTAAATATTTTTATTACTTAAAACGATTAAATCAAAAAGGGTTGTCCTTGCGGACAACCCTTTTTGATTATAATGATGGCGTAGAAGCAGGGGTTCAGACTCACTACTTAACCTATTGTTTTAAAAGAGATTTATACCTTTTATAAATAGGACAGTGTTACAACCGATGTTACATAAATCAATGAGACTTTAAATTCGAGCCCTTGAAACACTCCGCAATAATACTGAAAGAGTTCCTGTCGGGTCAAGCTATTTACCTCAGGGCTATCTCGCTAACAATCGTCTGCCCGGGAATTGATTTTCAACCAACGCTGAATTTTTCATTACTTGTACACCGTTTACAATGACATGATGAAAGCCAACAGCTTCTTGATATGGATTTTGGTAAGTCGCTTTTGAGGTGATATTTACTGCATCAAAAATAGTGATATCGGCATCTGCCCCTACTTTAATACGGCCTTTATGTTTGAATAATGGTGCAAAGTTTTCTAAACGCTTGGCCGGTAACAAGGTCATCTTTTCTATAGCCTCTGGCAAGTCGATTAGGTTTTCCTCCCTAACATACTGACCTAATATTTTACTAAAAGAACCATTATGCGGCGCTACTGTTTTATCTTTATCCTCCATTGGCAGCAAATCACTGACGATAATAACACCCTCTTCTTTCACAGCCATTTGGGTATATTCTTCTTTTAAGTAATGATGAATCACACCGCTGTTAGGATGATTTTTCCGAGCGTCCAGCCAGGTCTCTTCTGTAAAACGCTCCCCGGTTTCTCCCCATTCAACATCTTCATAGTCAATCCCAAAAATAGCTTTCCAGTCACGATTGAATACGGCAGAACTAATAAATGTAGACCCCGCGTTATAAGGAAGAACTTCGGTAGTGACATCAACACCTTGCTCACGGGCTTTATTTATTGCGTCTAAGAACAGGCGAGTATTTTTCATTGCATTATGAGTCACATGACAAATATGCAATGAAGTTCCATATGTCTTTGCCATTTCAAGAACTTCATACAATCCAGCTGGATCGCCATTAATTCCACGGCGTATATGTACAAATAGTGGTGCTTTATGCTCGGCCGCCACCTGAAAGATCATACCCAACTCTTCTGAGTTTACCGCTTCGCTAATATAATCAAGCGCAAGTCCAATACCAATCCCACCATTATCCAGTCCGGTCTCTAAATGGTCTCGTAGTGAAACTAGCTCCTCTGCATCCACATGATCTTGAAATGTGTTGTGAAGCGCTTCATTCTGCTCCATTACTAATGATCTCAGAGCTGTATACCAACCCTTTAAATTTACTGGCTTGGGCTTATGCATTGCGTGAGGTACAGCAATGCCCTGCTTTTCTAATATGCGCATCGAGAGATAACCCGCCGACGCACCATAGTTTATGAGCGGCTGCTCAGCTATTTTATTTCCGTAGGCGCTAACGGGGTATGCACCAGCTTCTAATTCAAGTGCGGTAGTCACTCCGTCAAACAACTGGTAATACTGCCCTAACGGTGTAGGGGAATGTGTATGTAAATCAATAAACCCAGGGCTGACCACCAAGCCACTAGCATCAACCACATTATCGGCCTGCAGTGGTGTCATTGAAATCTCAACAATCTTATTGCCTTGTATGCCTATATGACGCACGCTATCTAATCCTGACTCTGGATCAATAACTCGCCCATTATTAATAACCATCGAGTAAGAGGCAGCAAAGGTCGACCCGCAAAATAGAGTAGAGATTAGAAGCAAGTAGGTAAATATTAAGCGAGAGAATTTAATTATCATTATTGTCATTTCCATAAAGCTCATAAAATTCGTAATGAACTATATAGCAATAGCTTATGGCTGTTAATATTATTAGGTCACAGTAAAATTAAGAGTTCCAGACAATACCACTCTTTCAAAGTTGAGAAGAACACATGACGTTAGTGCGAGTATTACTTGGGTCACTGGTTGTTGTTATAACGGCGTCTATTGGCCTATATCACTATGCGATCAACACCTATACAACGCCCCCCGTTAACCCCGATTGGCAATTGTCCGCCGCTGAACAAAGCTCTGAGGATTCTATAAGTGTTAGGTTTTCAGGTACCTCAACCTTATTGTTTGATGACGGTGAAACCCAGTGGATGGTGGATGGTTGGTTTTCTCGCCCAACGCCTATGCAGTTGCTACTGGGCGGAGTGACGCCGAACATGACGGCTATTGATTACGGCCTGCAGGCCAATAAGGTCACTAAGTTAGCCGCCATATTCCCAATGCATTCTCATTATGATCACGCTATGGACTCGCCGGAAGTTGCTAAGCGCACAGGAGCCCTGTTGTTGGGGTCAGAGTCTACCGCCAATATTGGCCGTGGTTGGGGCTTATCTGAAGCGCAAATAAAGGTGGTTGAAAATCGACAATCTTTCAACCTAGGTAAATTCATCATCACCCCCATTGAATCGAAACATTTTGAATTCCCCAACCCAAAACTACGCGAGCGTGCTTTAGGTAATCCGGCCATAACCGAGCCCTTGATCCCGCCAGTAAAGGCTTTTGATTATCGGTTAGGTAAAGCTTACGTATTGCATGTCGCTCACCCCAAAGGCAACTGGATTATTGTCGGGAGTGCTGGTTATGAAGAAGGAATACTCGACGGTTTTCAGGCTGACACCGTATTTTTAGGTATTGGCGGTATCGGCACTCAAACACCCGAGTACCGTGAGTCATTTTGGCAAGATACTGTTGGCAGTATAAATCCTCAGAGAATTATCCCGATTCATTTTGACAGCTTAATTGCACCGATTACGGATCCTTTGCGCGGCGCTTCTCTAGCGGAGAATTTCATGTCGGGCGGAGCAGAAGTGACTCGTCGTTTTTTGGATGACAAAGCTGACGCACAAAAGAGTGTTAAGTTTGCGACCTTACCGAAGTTTAAAAAAGTTGTTTTATATGATTAATTCTCTTCGCTCTGTAATGACTCAGTCAGCATTTTTTTAAACCTAGAATCTTTATCATGCCAAAACTGTGTTAACCACTTTTGTAAGGCTATTTTTTGCGTACGATCATTCATGAGATCACCTCTGAGTTCACGATCGATTTTTTGCGTATGAATTTCAATGTGTACACGTTTCACTCGGCCGCCAAGAAGATCAGCAAAGCTCGGAATACCATCAGGGTAACAAATGGTGGCATCAACCAGTGTGTTCAAATGCTCGCCCATAGCATCAAGTACCGAAGTGATACTGCCAGCTTGAGGCTTCAGCAAATAGTTAAAAGGAGATTTTTGCTTATCATGCTTTGCCTGGGTAAAACGAGTACCTTCAATAAAGCTCATTACGCTCACAGGCTTATGCTTAAACTTAGCACAAGCTTTACGGGTGGTTTCTAAGTCTTTACCACGTAAGTGAGGGTTCTTTTTCAAAAAAGACTGGCTATAGCGCTGCATAAATGGAAAGTCGAGTGCCCACCAAGCTAATCCTAAGATAGGCACATAAATGAGCTCTTTTTTTAGAAAGAACTTTAAGAAGGGAATATGGCCATGTAAGGCTCGTTGTAAAACAAGAATATCTACCCAGCTCTGGTGATTCGCCACCACCAAATACCAATCTTTTTTATTCAACGCCTCTAAACCGGTGACTTCAATTTCTATTTTTGTAAATAGCTTTTGATTAAATGTATTCACTGCCACCCAATTGCTCGCCATTCTATCCAATAAATAGCTAAACAGCTTTTTAGACGGTATCAGCGGTATTAAAGCCTTAAACAGTGAGAAAACTAAAATAGGGATTAACCAAAAAAGTGTATTTAAGGCATAGAGACTAAACGAAAGTAAGGTGATAAATGGCGCAGGTAAGAAATTAAACATGGTATCGATGTGTGCCTAAGCAATTAATAAACAGCTTGAATTATCATATTTAATCATGCCCTGCTCATCAATTGTAATTAAAGTGGCTTTATTCCCAAGAGATTTATTCTATAAGCATTTAAGGTCACTATAACGCCAACAAAGTCACCGACGAGCTCGCGCATGGCCGATGCCTGCTCTTGTGCCGCTTCATCTCCAGCAAGATTCAGCCTGAACTGAACAAGACAGTAATACACAAAAACATAGGTATATAACCGTCTTAGTTGCTTGCGCCATGAATATCCTTTTTATCTAATAATCAACAACTAACCTAATAGAGCCATATTCTCTTGGTAGTCTTGCTCAATAGCCTGATCAATCGCGGCCAATAAATCAGCGCGCACTTTTAATTTAGTCGCTGTATGTGCCGGCATATTTAAGCCCGCCAGACGCTGCGCTTCAGCCGTGGCGGAAGCCATTAGTTCTTCTGCTGGTACGATTCTATCTAAGAATCCCCCCTCAACGGCTTCGGCTGGGGAAAAGATTTGGGCATTGATAATTGCGCGCTGAAAGTATGATGGTGTTAAGCGAGCACGAGGTAACTCAATGCCAAACTGATGCATGGTCATGCCGATCTGGACTTCGTTTAGACCTATCTGGAATGGACCATCAACACCAATACGATAATCACAAGCCATTAAGGTAAAACACCCTTGAGCCAAAGAGTGACCCGTACAAACACCAACTACTGGGGTTGGAAACGCTAATAGGCGACGACAAAGTGTCGAGCCTGCTTTTACCATTTCAATACCCGCTGCGGCATCGGCTTGAAACACTTTCAAATCAAAACCTGCAGAGAAAATACCTGGTTGACCTACAATCATGACTACGGCTTTAGCTGTTTCAGCCTGATCTAACGCGCCATTAATGGCGGCAATATGGTCAGGGGACATGGCGTTTACTTTGCCGTTTTGTAGGGTAATCGTGGCAATGGAGCCGTCTAATTGATAGTTCACTAAATCAGTCATGGTTATCTCTGTAATGTTTGTATTAATTTGTGTGCTGCACTGTAAAAAATTTAACTCTAAATCACCAGTAATCCTTGATAAAAAATCAGGCGAGCTCTTTGGTAAAATACGCAAAAATTTCATCTAAAGCTTGTCGAGTTGGGTGATTTTTTTCATCAACAAAATCCAGCGTGAGCACTGAATGACCTTTACCGGGTAAAGTGCGCAAATTCACTCGGTGAGCATCGTTATTAAACGCTTGCTCAACCGCATCAAACTTCTTGGCTGTGCACATACTGTCTTTTTCAAAGCGATAGGCGTATACGGGGGCAACGTTATCAATGCGATGCTTAATTGCCTCTACATCCGCATCACTCATGTGCAGATCCGATTGGCTGCCCAGTGGCATTGAGGGTTGTGAACTCACTGCCGCCAACACACTGTCATCAGCCATTAGCGATATCGCAAAATTACCGGTTAAGCACATACCAATAGTACCCACTCCTGGCGCGCCGGTATCGGTTTTAATTTTTTGGCATAGAGCTTTTAGCCAATCAACGATCGGGCTGGTTTTATTCTTCTGGAAAAGATGGAATTCTTTGCGCAAACAAAACACCCGCGCCAGATTGCCGACAACATTGGTTTTACCTAACGGCCCAAATAAATGTGGCAGATAAACCTCAAAGCCTTGTTCAACAAACAACTCTGCCAATCGTAATGTTTCAATACCAATACCCGGCAACTCTTGAATAATAACAATTGGTTTACCTGCCCCTAGCTTATACACATCATGGGTGATTGTGTGGCCAGTGAAGACTGTTGCGGTGAATTCGGTTTTGATGAAGTGCGAAATACTCGGAGTCGTCATCTCATTCCTTAACGTTCAAATAATAATAGGAATGAGTGTAAACGATTATGGCGTTTGAGGAATACTTTCCCAGCCAGACTGAATGGTTTTAATTAAACCTATGACTTCATCGTAAGCCGACTCATCAGCATCGACATTAGCCTTAACAAGCCGAAATTGAATGTACTCATACAAACGATCAAGGTTTTGTGGAATCTCTGAGTCTACTTCCATATTTAAGGATTCTCGTAGACCTGAGACGATGCTCAAGGCCTTCCCTAAAAATACGCCCTTTGCTGCCAGATCTCCTCTTTGCACAGCCGACTTAGCCTGATTCAAACGCTCTACGCCACCTTCAAACAACATTGAAATAAGTTGGTGTGGCGATGCAGCCGAAACTTTAGTTTCTAACTCAACTGAACGGTATTGGTTGGCTTGATTTTGAGGCATGAAGAAAACTCTCTACAAAAATAAATTAATCTTTCTTATATACAGCTGACAATATTTCAAATTGCTGCGTCAGAAAGTCTTGGGTTGTATTGAGCTGTGAAATCAACGTGTCATTATATGAAAACTGAGAAGCCAAACGAGCCTGAAACGCCTCAATTCTCGTGTCTAACTCGGTACGTTCCACGGCCAACTCTTCTAAATCTGTAAGTAGACCGGTCTGTTTAATACCCAGACTGCCACTACTACTAAGAAAGTCATCTAAAAATTCATCTAAACGCGCTGCAATACCACGACTAAAATCAATGCTGCCTCGGGTGCCTAGATTTCCGCCCAAAACATTTATTCGTAAATCTTCAACCGCGGACCCTATAGAGCCAAGCAAAGTTTGACCGGTTCCAATTGCTGCAATGCCACCCATTGTTCCGGCAACATTGACACCATAATCATATATAAAGTCTGAATTACTGGTTTCAGATAAACCTAACGACAACTCTGCAAAAGTATTAGGCGTCTGAACATGAAAATTCACATCATTGCCAAAATCTATTTTAAAACTACCTCCATCTGTAGAGCCATCATAAGTTACGCTTACTTGAGTAAGATCTTCACCGCGAACTAAACCCGAGGCAATACCAAATCCATCAAGTGCTCCACTGCCATCGTGGCCACTGCTATAAACTGAATCTGCGGGAAACAAACTTAAGGGATCTACGAGATTTTTAACTTCTAGT
>JAWUVI010000004.1:0-119403 GCA_034112445.1 Cellvibrionaceae bacterium
GGTTGACCAAGTTTGACCTAAGTCGCCAAAACCCGTGGTGGTGCTATCTATTTGCCATTTAAGTTTAGGGTTTGAGCGATCTGTAACATCAAGGGCGTAGTAGGCATCGCCTCCTCGGCGCATGCCCATGTAGAGGTAGACATGATCACCATCACTCGATTCAATGGTGAAGTCGGTGTCGTCACTTTCGTTGCGCCATACGGTAATAGAGCCATCTAAACCATACACTTTAGAGAGGGTAGAAATACTTTCATAATATGTTTCGATGTTTGGAAGTAGCTCCTTGGGCATAAAACTGAATACTTCCGATCCATCATCAGAATCTATGGCATGCAATGCCCCGACGTTTGTCATACTGTAGACAACGTCATCTGGAGCTGATGATGTTCCGCCATAGGTAACTACAACTGGGCGAGTGTGTAGAGGGTCAGCAACAAAATTATGGTAGTTATCATCTGGGTCAACGCCTGTAACATCGATCCCCTGCGCCCACTGGATCAGCTCCTCTCTTTCAGCCGCAGTTGCCGTAGTTTCGAGGCCTAGTAATGCGTTGGTTAGCGCTGTGTTCGTTGTGGATAAAGTATTTTCTGTGGTATTTAATGAGGTGTTGGATGGTGCTCCAGTTCCAGTGTAGGTATATACCGTGCGAGTGGATTGCAGTTGCTCTGAGAATCCCCCTTCTTCAACTTCATCGCCATCAACGTTGGCTGACCACCAACTTTGGGCGCCGTTATGGAAAAAACCGGTTGAGTCATCGATGGCATTGGTGTTGTTGGCATCGGTAACAGTGCCGTCACTATTAATCTTGTAGCGTTTAATGTTACCGGGCCATCCTGCGCGGCTCTTAGGTTTAAATATGGCGTAATACAGCTCATTTCTATGCTGAAGGTTATTGTAGGCGTTTACTGTTACGGCCGGAGCGGTAAACGTTGTATTGGTGTCGAGAATGTCAGCAATAATTTCTGTAAAGGCGGCTTTTAGTTCGCTGGAGTTGCCGGCGGTGTAATACTTGCCTTTACCTTTTTGAGCGGTTTGCTCAAGCAGGTCCATGTCGATATCAAAACCAATCGTGTAAGTCGCGACAGTTTGTGTGCCGCTGAGTTCGCTGTAGACATCATCGGTTGCAAGGTATTGCGCAAGCTCATCTAAACAGGTGTTAGACGCATTGCTTGTGCCATCAGAGTGGCTGCAGCTCGTGCCGCTCAGTGTGCTTATGCTGGAGTCTTTGCCGCTGTCGGAATAAGGTTGGCCATCGGTCAGTAAGACGATGTGGTTCTTTTGGCAAGAGTTTTCAATAGGTGAAGCATATTTTCCGCCACTTACGGCATCTGAATCTCTGGCGACATTGGTGCCATAATCAGGGGCCAATCCTGCATAATAACGTCCTGCCTCCCATAATGTTTCAGTGAGGGGGGTATTACCACTGGCAACCAGCGCATTGATACGGGTCTTCATAGTGGTTTTTTCTGTTGCATCGGTTATGTCTGAAAAATGGTGGATTGCATAGCCACCTTCACTGCCATCGAAGCGCATCAAGCCAAGGTTTAAACCACTAAAGTTGTCCACCAGGTCTTTTGCTTCATCTTTCATTATGTCGATTCTGCTACGCGTGGTGGTAGGGGCGTATTTCAAATAATCATTGTAATTAGCTGAAACGTAGTAGTAATTATTGATGCCGTCCCAATCAAAACTGGCGGATGCTGAGTAAGGGCCTGAGCTCCCTTCTTTGGTGAACTGTGTGGCTCCGGTTACTAATTCGTCAGCAGTACAGTCCACCGTTTTTGAGGAAGAAAAGTTACAGTTATTACCGCTGCAAATATTCTGCCATTTGCTTTTCTGTGGCTTACTGTTATTGAGTCTCCAGTAGGCAGCCTGACCAAAAAAGGTGGGGTCACCACTGTTAGCTGCGACTCTATCGCTAATTTGAGTCTTCATGGTTTCACAGTTATTTTGGCTTGTGGTTACGCTGGTGATGTAATTGGTTAAGCTAGAATTCCAAACGTAGATATTTGACGTACTTGAAGCGGTTTTACCGGCATTCGTAGCATAAGGTGTTGCAGGATTGTAATCCTCTCTGGTGGTGACGTTGTTGCCCATGCTGCCTGAGGTGTCAAAAATCATCAGGACATTGGGTTGATAGGTGGCAGTGCCTTCGCTGTTGACCACAAAAATATCGGTGTCATCGGCTGACAGTGGTATCGATGCCAAAGCGCCAACAAGGAGCGTGCTCAGTAATACTTGTTTTTGAATAATCACTTTGATTCTCCTGAATTATTGATAGACGTTTATATGGTCAAGAATCATGGTTTCGGGGTTGTAGCTAATGTCACCTTTCCCCGAGAATGATTTATCTATTGAAGGGCGCTCAGCACTATAGCCATTGATTGATAGTGATACAGGGTTGTTAAATTGTATTGTGACGGGCGAGCAAGATGAGCAATTGGTGTGCTGAAGAATTATGCTGCCGGAATCTTTCTCCGAATTGTAAAGCACCTCAAAAGCAGCACCCTCTACGGCTATGTCACTGTTTTCAATAACAGTGAATGCGAAGCTATGAGTTGATAAAAAAATACAACTTAAAATGAAACCATTACGTAATAGCGTCATGTGCTTATCCTCTTAATTATCCGGCAGGCGCGGTATAGCGCAGGCCTTGAATCTGGTCAGACTTAGAGCCTGAATTTGGAAGTGTGGCTACGCTGTTCATATCGTAGGCTGCTTCGGTGATACTTCCCATCGAATATCCTCCCGCTACAGCCGAGCCTTGGCTGAAGTTGGTATCGTCGCCGGCGTCAGTTGAGGGCTCCATATAAATAATATCGACACTTTGATCAAACGGGTTGCTACTGGATGCCATAACAAAATCCGTATCCGGTATGGCGACAGTATTGTTAGGATCATTCATGGCATTTTGTAGTAGGACTATCTCAGTGAGCAGCCGAGGAACCTGAGCTTCACTTTCGCTTAAGGCTGTATTAAAGGCTTGCATTTTAAATTGGCTGTTGCGAGTCATATTGCTTTGCAATGTGATGTCTTCAATCGAGGACACGCCAATAATGGTCAGGATGACTAGCATGATAAGACTGACCAGTAATGCTGCACCTGACTGATTTTTTTTATTCATGTTGATGTCCGTTTGTAAGAGTATTTATTCAACTGTTGTATTGTTTATAGCAATCGTTGTTGAGTATATTTGCCTGGATTTTTTGTCAGTAATCGATATCTCGTCACTGTCTAGCAAAATAAATTTTCTTGTGCGGCTTTCAGCGGTACCAATATCGTCGCCAGAGCTCACCAATAATCCAATTCTTACAGACGCAACATTAGGCCAGTCAGCGGCGGGAATATTGGCAGCGTTTACGTATTTAGTGACATTTACTGAGGTGATGGAAGAGTTAATTCCGTAGAGCACTTGCATGTTATCTATACCGTCTATTAACGGCTGCTCAGCAGCAATCCAAGCGCCTAATGTAAAGTCATATCCTCGGCATGTTAGGCTGTTTATGGTGCCGTTTGCGGTAATATAAAATACGTTGGCTATTATTGAGTCCGCGGGAACTAATGCCCCTGTGCAATCGGTTTCAGTCCCATCATCAGCTGGTGGGTTGAAAAGTACAGCGACTCTATCGGAGTCATCACCAACACCATTGGCGGTGCAAGGGTCAAAATCCCCGCAAGCGGTGTCTAAAAATGGACCGTTTTCTGCCGGAACTTTGTAGTGAGCCAGTCTTAATGAATTGGTTAAATAGTCTAGTGAGAATCTTCCATTTTCTTGAATTCGACCAACGTCGTTGGTTAAATTGTAAGTAATGTTGGTGCTAACGAAGACTTGTAAAACAGCGGCCATAAGTATCAAACTTAGCGTGCTTGAAATCATCAGTTCTATCAGTGATAAACCTTCCTGCTTTTTAATATTCATCATTAAGGCCTAATAGTTATGCTTATGTTTTGAGTGTCGGACTCAGCATAGCCAGAGCTGTTAGTTGCACTGTCAGCTATCGATTTTGCTGTCCATTGAAGAGATATGGTGAAGTTTGACTGAGCTGAACAAGGGGCTGTATCACAGGTGATGGTATGATCGGTAATGTTCATTGCCGCATTGCTGTTAGATGTCACCCCAAGGGCATCGTCATGCCCACAGAAAACTTCCCACACATCGTAAGCGGCCATTTCATTGGCCGAGCAATTATCAGCCGCTGTACCCGTCACATAATCGCTACAGTACTTTGCCGGCGTGTCGGTGCAAGCTGCGGCTGCGGCCGTTGTATAACCATCGGTAAGGCCTGCTTCATTTACGCGCATTCTTGACGCGATTTCCTCGACTAGCCACAGGCCTTGAGAGCGCTTTGCTGTGTCCATGCTGGTTTTAATTGAAGTGGCTTGAAGGGCTGCTAGCCCCATTATACCGACACTAACAACGAGTGTTGTTATTAGTACTTCTATCAGTGTGACACCTCGCTGAACTGTTAGAGCGGAGGGCGCACATATTATTTTTGATGACTGAAAAGACATTATGACAGTTCCTTTTAAATCATTTAAGGGGAGCAAGTTGCAGGAGTCGAAAGTTTCGCTTGGCCAACAAAATTTAACTCCAGTGCATGACCGTGATCTTTACCCCGAGTATCGCAAAGGGCTAGCGTTAAAGATGTTACGCCCGCGCCTTCATTAAGGCCGCCGTTATTTCTGAAGCTTATGTATCCGTCGTCTGCCGAGCTACTAGAGTTGATGGTGATGCCAGTGCTACTGGCGTCTAAGTCCTTAATGAGCACATCGCTAGCGGCGTTGTAGGCGGTATTTCCTGCGGCATCAGCGTCTGTATATATCTGAAATCCTTTAGACCAATTAGATCCGCCTTTACTTGCAATTGTAACGACCTGGCCGCGGTGACTGGCTTCGCTGCGAGCCATATTGAGCATGGCGATTAAACTGCGTTGCTCGCTGACGAGGCGATAGTCTTTAGTCATATTAGAAAAAGAAGGTAAGCCTACGGAAACTAAAATTCCAAAAATTACTAATGTGACCATCAGTTCTATTAAAGTGAAGCCGCGTTGTCGCATAAGTTTGCCTATGGAATTGATGGTTACCTTTGTCTGAGATATATAGTCATACAGTTGGCGGTAAATAACCACTCAGGTGAGATAAATGGCAACAAATAATGACGGGTGGTGAATGCGTGAGAGTCGAGATGTTAATAGTGTGAACAGGGTCACACTATGGAGGTTGTGTCGTTAATAATTCTTTAGCAACGCAGCGGTGTGCCACTGCTATTTTCAGCAATTCCGTCGCCGTTGCGATCAAATGCCATTTGCGATCTTCCGGTTCTGGTGATTGAAAAACCCTTGGCGTCTTTAGCTGGTTTATCGGTGGGGCAAAAGGTGAATGTGCCATTTTGGTTGTTGGTGTGTCCCGATGGTAGAAATTGTAAGTAAGCTTTATTGCCGAAGGATCTCCAGTAGAGATTACCTTTGGTTATTGGATTGTTCACGGCGCTGTGGATAATGTCTTGGTCATCAATGGCTGCATTTCTATTGAGATCGCTGAAAACCAGTAAGCCATCATTCCAAGAGCCGCCACAATCTTGTAAGTCGCTGCTTTTACAAATGGTAACAACGGTATTGGTGGTGATGGCGGTATGTCGGGCTTTATGGATTTGATACTTCATGCGCTTGATGGTTTGTGCGCTTTGAAAATTAAGAATCACTTCTGTAAAGCTTGGAATCACTTGAGTCGTAATGATGGCAATAATTACGATACAAATTAGAAGTTCTAATAGTGTGAAACCTGATGTGCGCATTGATCTTCGCTCTGAAAGACTAATGCGTAGGTTATAAAAGGTGTCGTGAGATTTTTATCATCCAACCGTATGATTTTAAATGTCAGTCATCTAGCCCGAGCTTTTTAAGCCGGTAACGGAATGATCGAAACGTAATGCCCAGCTTCTTTGCGGCTGCGGTTCTATTCCAGCGGGTTTTCTCAAGCGTTTTGGTGATGATGTCTTTCTCAATCTTTTCTAAGTATTCATCAATTGATGCAGCGCTATCTTGAATGAAGGCTGCTTCGCCTGCTGCCGGTGATGTAAGTGTTGATGTGGCTATAGCTTCTGTATTTTTGGAGCTAGTATGGCCTTGAGTTGAAACAGCCTGATCTCGTGTCGAAACAGATGGTGTAGGGAGTTGAATGTCCTCAATGCAAATGCTATTGCCGTCGCAGAGAGTAAACGCACGCTCTAAAATATTTTCTAATTCGCGAACATTACCGGGGAAGTCGTATTGTATTAAAGCGCTCATGGCTTTTTCTGAGAGTTCCACGTCAGGTTGGTTGCTGTCGTCAGAGAATCTTTTTAGAAAGAACTTGGTTAATAAAGGTATGTCTTCGGCTCTGTCTCTTAATGGCGGCAAGCTAATTTGAATGACATTGATGCGATAAAATAAATCATTACGAAAACGCTCATTAGCGACCTCAATAGCAAGCTCTTTATGTGTCGCGCTTAAAATTCGAACGTCCACGGCAATTTCTTTTTCTGAGCCAACGGGACGAATGGTTTTTTCTTGGAGTGTTCGTAGAAGTTTTACCTGCATATCAAGAGATAAGTCGGCGACTTCATCTAAAAATAAGGTGCCACCATGAGCGGCCTGAAACAACCCTTGTTTGTCGGAGGATGCCCCCGTAAAACTGCCTTTCTTGTGTCCGAAGAACTCGCTTTCAACTAAATCTTTGGGAATTGCACCACAGTTGACGGGAATAAATGGAGCGTCAGATCGGCCGCCTTGGTAGTGAATTTCTCGTGCAACCAATTCTTTCCCGGTACCTGATTCGCCACTTATATAAATGGGCGCTTGGCTGCGTGCAACTTTAGCAATCTGCCGATGCAGAGTATTTATTGCATCGGCACTGCCCAAAAGGGGGGAGTCATAAATATCAGGCTGGCTTGAAGAGGTTAATTTTATAGCGGTATTGACCAGCGTGCGTAACTGTTCTAAATCAACGGGCTTGGATACAAAATCAAAAGCGCCTGCTTTCATGGCGCTGATGGCTGTATCCATATTGCCATGGGCGGTAAACACTGCTATTGGGAGCTCGGGTTTATGTTGTTGCACCCAACGTACTATTTCAATGCCGTCTCCGTCGGGTAGTTTTAAGTCGGTTAGACAAACTTGATAGTCCTTATTCGTTAATAACTGAAGCGCACTCTGAGTATCTTTGGCACTGTCACAGAGTATGTTCATCCGTGACAAAGTGATCTCTAGAAGTTCACGAATATCAGGCTCATCATCAATGATTAATGCAATAGGTTGTTTGATTGGGCTCATGATTCTCAAGTTATTATTAGTGTTAATGGATCCGTTCTGGGTGAGATAAGGTGATTCTAAAACAGCTTTTATTATTCTGGTGTAAATATTCTAGCTTGGCGTGATTCGCTTCACATAATTCTTTGGAAAGATATAAGCCTAGACCTGAACCTGCAGCCTCTGTGGTGTAGAAAGGTTCAAAGATATGACTGATGTTGTCGTCACTAATACCGTCACCATCGTCGATTATATCGATAAAGGGAAGGTCGGTAATTGGATTTATATTGGTAGCGATAGTGATGTGGTTGATTTCCGTCAGTTTGTGACCGTAGCGGAGGCCGTTATCGATTAAATTGGTGAGAACTTGCCTAATTTGGCTGGTGTCCACATGGCTTTTCAGCACGTCTTTGTGAAAGTGTAATTCAATATCCATGGTGTCGGATGAATTGTTACTATAATCATCCGCAAATTGCTGTAACCAAATATTAATATCTAAAAGTTCTGGCTGCGGTGCTTGCCGTCGAGATAATTGAAGGACATTTTCAATAATTTGATTGATGCGCTTGGAGTGGGTTGCAACAATTTGAGTTAAACGCTTATCAGCTTCGTTTATGGTTGGGGATTCGGCGAGTAGTTGTCCCGCATGACTTATTGCGCCTAACGGATTGCGTATTTCATGGGCGATGCTCGCGGTTAATCGACCTAGAGAGGCCAGCTTCAAATGCTGAGCTTCTTGGGTTAAGGCTTGGTTATCTTCGACGAATATAAGTGTTTCTTTACTGTTTTTTGGGTCTAGCTCGGTAAAATTTATTCTGAGCTCGGTGTTGTCTGAGTTTTTAATGTTGGGGGTTTTAATTTGGGGGTGGGCACGCCAGAAGCTGATCCTTTCTTCCAGTTCTGGAATATCTTCGAGACGCCGCTGATCTTTATTGCCCTGCCAATTAAGCAGTCTTTTGGCTGACTCATTAATAAGTTCAATGGTGTTATTGCTTGAGTTAACCACAACACCGGTTTGCATCCGTTCAACAATAAGCTTTGTAATGCGCTCCAATTGTGCAGCATGCTCAGCTTGATTAGCCGCTTCTCGATTACTCTGAAGTAATTTTTGACTGAGGTAGTTAAATGCCAATGCCGTAATGAACAGCATGATGCCAAGTGAGCCAGCAGAAAATAAGGTTCTTGAGTCGCCGATGCCGTTTTGAATGCTGTACAAGGTTTGCGATAACACCAACAGTGTAGTGACAGAGGCAATAACGGTGCTTAATTGAGTGCCTAAAAAAATCCCACCTGTAGCAACGCACACGAGCAATAAGAATCCAAGTCCGCTACCTTGCCCACCACTGGCGTGAGTTAATAAAACCAAGGCGACAACATCCACAAAGATGATCGTGAATAAACGTTCAGGTTTAGGTGAAAATTTGCTCCACCACAACAACATTAAGGTAACAATGTTTCCAACGGTATAAATTAGCGCCGTGTTTTCAAATAAAGTGGGGTTCTGAGTGGCAATGATATTGGGGGCGATACCAGCGTAAAACATCAACAATAAAATACTACTCAGCAATGTTCTGTAATAAGAATAGATTCTCAATAGTTGAAAGTTGAGGTTAGGATCACGAGGCGTAACTGATACCGGTGTTGCCGATGTTGTCGTTAAAGATGTCATTGCAGCAAAGTTGCCTTTGATTAATTGTAAGGATTGCTTGAAAATAGAGGTTTCTCTTTAGTCGATCTATGGTCGACTAATAGTATTCTGGCCGCACATTACGGGAGTTCCCATAAATGCCAACCCTAAAGATAGTTATGGCTCAGGTAAACCCCTTGGTTGGGGATATTCAAGGCAATACTGAGATAGTTATAGAAACAGTACGCCAAGCCGAAGCTGAGCATAATGCTGATATCGTTGTTTTTCCTGAGTTAACTCTCACGGGTTATCCCCCCGAAGACTTGTTATTACGAGCAAGCCTAGAGGTAAGGATAGATAGAGCGCTTAAAGCTATTCAAGAGTCTTCAATTCAGGCCGCGGTGGTATTAGGTTATCCCCGTGCAGTGGCTGGACGAGTGTTTAACATGGCAGGGGTTATTGATGGTGGTGAATTAACGGCTGAATACGCCAAGCAATACTTACCCAATTATCGAGTTTTTGACGAGAAGCGTTATTTTGTAGCCGGTGAAACCAGCTGTGTTGTCCGTATAAAAGGGGTTAAAGCCGCGCTATCTATTTGTGAGGATATTTGGCAATACGAACCCATGCTGCAAGCCAAGCGTGATGGCGCCAATATCATGTTGAATATTAATGCCTCGCCGTTTCACATAGACAAAATGGGGGAGCGTAAAGGGCTGTTGCAGGAACGCTGTCGCGAAGGTGATATGCCAATCATTTACGTCAATCAGGTTGGTGGCCAAGATGAATTGGTGTTCGATGGTGGCTCGATGGCTATGTCGGCTGATGGCGAAGTACAAGTGCAGTCTGAGTGTTATGTTGAAGCCCTAACCCCGGTAGAAATTTCGGTTGAGTCTGGTCAGTGTCGCATTGTTTCAAATTTCAAAGCGCCTGAGCCAGATTTTCTTGGTGGTGTTTATAAAGCACTCGTTGTTGGAGTTCGTGATTACGTCAATAAAAATGGTTTTAAAGGCGTGGTGTTGGGATTATCTGGTGGAATTGATTCGGCGCTGACCTTGGCTATTGCTGTGGATGCACTCGGGAAAGATAGAGTTGAAGCCGTGATGATGCCGTTTCGTTATACGTCTGATCTCAGTAAGAACGATGCTGAGGATGAAGCCCAAAGGCTTGGGGTTAGGTATCAATCCATCAGCATCGAGTCCATATTTGCAAGCTTTATGGATGCTCTTGAAACTGAGTTTAAGGGGTTGGAGCGAGACACTACAGAAGAAAATTTACAAGCTCGTTGTCGTGGTGTGCTGCTCATGGCTATTTCGAACAAAAAGGGTTATTTGGTCCTTACAACGGGTAACAAAAGTGAAATGGCGGTAGGTTATTCGACACTTTACGGCGATATGGCGGGCGGTTTTGACGTGCTGAAAGACGTACCAAAAACGTTGGTGTTTGAGTTGTCTCGCTACCGCAATACTCTTGGGGAAGTCATTCCTGTCAGTGTGATTGAGCGCCCGCCATCCGCGGAATTAGCGCCGGATCAAATAGACGAAGACAGTTTGCCGCCTTACGATATTTTGGATCAAATTTTAGCTCTATACGTCGAGCGTGATTACAGTGCTGAGGCCATTATTGCAGAAGGCTTTGAGCGTGATGTGGTTAATCGAATTTTACGGTTAGTTGATATAAACGAATACAAACGTCGCCAAGCTCCAGTAGGCCCCAGAATAACTCAACGTGGTTTTGGTCGAGATAGGCGTTACCCCATTACTAACGGTTGGCATTTGGGGGATTAAGTTTAATTTAGCTGAGTTTTGTATTACACCGTAATAATCATTTTGTTGTGACGCCGCAATTTTATTAAGGCGTCACAACACGGATGCTCTCAACCCAGATCAATTCACAGGCACCCATGCCGGTATCATTGCGGGTAAGCGAGCTCTTCCAGCGCCAACCATCTTCTGACATTACTTCAACGAGCTTGCCCGTTAATTCAATAATATCGCCTGCACGGACACTTGAAATGTCAGACTTAACTGAACTAGATGCGGGAATAAGATGCATGTTGGCACTGTGTGTTTCAATTTCTTTACGGGGTATTGGAAACGATTTTACTCGCCAATAGTAAAATCTACCGGATTGTGAAATTTCGATGTCTTGCAGGATACGTTCATCTGACATATTGCCCCAGCCCAAGGCTAAATCAGTTGGAGACAGATCGGCTTCGCGACCCATTCGATAATTCTCTTTGGCAAGTACCTTGGCTTTAATGCTAAAGCTGGCTAAGTCAGTCACCTCATACCCGCCCACATGGTGAGAAGGTCTCCCTCTCAGGTTTTCCTGCACGGGTATCTCTGGAACCATTACTCCTGGACCGAGAACCACCTGGCTGGATGGATTGGATAGATTCCAAACAAGACCTAAGGCTGCGGCCAATAGAAGTATCTTTTTCATATGTAGCGCCTTTAAGACTGCAAGGGTAAGTTTATAGCTTGGAGCCTGCTTTTTTTCCATAACTGGTTTAATAGAATCAACGAGCTCGGATCAAATGCAAAAGACAGCTACAGCCAGCATGTCGTGGCGCTCCTGAACTCTAGCGAGTTGCCCTTACCCGATCTTGGGGATATGGCTAGCACACTGCATCTTTCACAGAGAGTATTTAATCGACGGCTCCAGCAAGAGGGGAGCAGTTTTAGAGAGTTAAAAACGGACGTTATGCCCCGCTGGGGAAAACGACTTTTGAAAGAAGCTGACCTCAGTGTCGAGGCTGTTGCCGCAACACTGGGTTATCAAGATAGTGCTAATTTCTACAGAGCCTTTCGGCGTCAGGAAGGGTGTCCGCCAAGCAAATACCGTAAAAGTTAAACGTTCAGAGCACCAATTATTTCAGGCTCTTCTCGAGCTATCATGGCATCACGTGCAGGCTTTATTGTAGGCTCGTAGCAATCTAAAGGATTAACGCCAGGGCGTGAGAAACACTGGTTACAATAATTGCATTGTGGACCTGTTACGTTGTTCTTCATGTGTCGATATAAGTACGGGTCTGCCACTAATCCTCGAGCTACAGAAACCATATCGCAATCGTCATTGGCCAATGCTTCAACCATTTGCTCTCTAGTATTTAAACCACCTACGCATATCACAGGCACGTTAAGCGCTTGGGTAAATTGTTTTGAATAGGACAGGTTAAAGCCGGGGGTGAACTTTGCTGTTCTGGCAAAGAAGCCATCAATCAATGGCGCTAGCAACCACATCACGGTGTATTTAATTTTTGAGAAATAAACCCCCATACCGTGGTTAAGCATATTGTGGGTATAGCCTTTCCAGCTGCCGCGTTCGAAAGTAAAACCCGATTCATAATGTCCCGCTGAAACCTCTACCGCGTCTATGCCTTCTTGTTCCATGCGCTTTGCAATAGAAACCAGAGTGGGGGTGTCCAATCCTTTACGCAAGGGCAGATCATCAGAGCCATTAATTTTTAAAATAATGGGGTAGTCATCGCCAACTTTTTCTCTTACGGCTTTATAGGTTTCAATTAAGAGTCTAATTCGGTTCTCGAAAGTACCACCATATTTATCTTTTCGACGGTTCGTGTGAGGGGTTAAAAATGAGCTCAATAGGTATCCGTGGGCGGCGTGAATTTGGACTCCGTCCATGCCGGCTTTTTGGCAACGCTCAGCTGCATCGGCGTACTTCTCAATGGTCGTGTTGATCTCCTCAATACTCATGGCTTTGGGTTTAACCCCAAGGGCAGGTTCGGTCACAGCTGAAGGACCTTGTGCGTAAGTTCTGCCCATAGGGTCTGGGGCTGATTGCCGAGCGGTGTGATAAATCTGCACCATTATTTTTGAGCCATATTTATGCACTGTGTCGGCTAACTGCTTAAGGCCTTCTATTTTGTCGTCGTCATCAACCGCTAGCTGATGAGGTACTCCTCGAGAATAAATGTCGTAGCTGGCAGCCCCTGTAATAATAAGCGGAGTACCACCTTGAGCGACTTCTTCATAGTGGCGTATATAGTTAGGCGTAATGTAGCCATCATAATCACAGCGGGTTTCTACCGTTGCCGACTTTACAAACCGGCCTGATAATTCAAGCTGGCCGATTTTAATAGGATTAAATAATGCGGTGGTTTGAGACATGCTTGTACCTTAATTGTTTGTACGGTTCACGGTGTATAATTATTTTTAGGAAGTTAACTCGGCTTCTAATTGAGGCCTTAACTCCACAGTGATGTCATTGATGTATCGGGCTAATGTTGGCTTATAGCCAACCATAAGCATCAAATCGAGATAGGTATAAAATGGCAGTAAGGTGATATACAGCGGATTTTTAGTTTCGAACATCTCAGCGAAATTATCGGTCGCGTCATCAATGCCTTGCTCTGAAATACCATGACCAATAAATACTTGAACGGCTAAGGCAAGAACGGTTAAAAATACAGATAAGAGCACCATGGCAACGGTAGAGTGATTAAGTAACTCAAATACGGGCGCGCATAAAGGATAGGTGAGGGCAAATAAGATTACGGTAAATAATGCGGCTCCTATATCCATACAAGCGTAAATTACAAACATAACCAACAAGGTCACTAAGGCGAGGTTGAGGGGAGCGCCTAATATACTGAGTTCAAATAACCCAAAAGGGTAGGCTAGCAATAAGATAGCCCACGCATTGAGGACTGAAAAAACAGCATGAATAGCAATATTAGTGGGATCGCGGTGAAAGGCTAAATGCACCCCCATGCGTCGCTTCCATTGAAATACGCCTTGGTTTTCTGATTCATGGGTGGTTAGTTGATAGTGTTCAACTATTCTTTTCATGCCCTGCATTGTGGCCTCCGGTTCTTATATGGCTATTGGGATTTTGATTGGCGTAGAATACTTCTTTTAACGGGGTGCGTTTTGACCCAGCAGATCAACCTAATGACTTTGCAGACCAAACATGAGTTCTGAAAAACAAAAAAGCAGCCATGCTCAAGTACTGAGTACACCCAGTAGTTGGGGGAAGGTCATTGTTGATACTTTGCTTGAAAAAAACGTTGATGTGACTTCCATTTTAAGCGAGTTAGGTATTGAACTTGAAAGCTTGAATAACCGAGACGGGGTTATAAATCAAGACTCTGTTACCGCTCTGTGGGAGTACGCTGCTAAAGCCACTAATAATGAAAATATAGGCTTTGAGGTAGGCGCTAAAATCCATGCACTTCTCAATCCCGTAATTGCTTATTCTCTGATGTCGTGTGCCAACTTAAAGGAAAGTTGTAAGCGGTTGATCCGTTACCAAGATGTAGTGGCAGAAGGTTTACAGTTTGAGATGAGAGGGTCAGCAGGTCACTTTGAATTGGTTTTTGATATCTTACCGAGTATTCAGCAACCATCACCGCAGGCAATTAAATCGGTTGTGTCGGGTTGTTTAAGTTTTATGCGCTGGGTAACTCGAAGTGATATACACCCGACTCATGTTAATTTGACAGAAGAAATGCCTTTAGATTTGGACGCCTATGAACAGCTGTTTACATGCCCAATAAATTTTAGCGGGAAAGAGAATAGTCTCTTCTTTTTGAAGAAAGACATGCTTGAACCGTTGGTGACATCTGATGATCAGTTGTCTGATATTCACGATCAAAACCTACAAGTTTATCGCGATAGAATCAAAGTCCAAACCTTTGCTGATAAGGTGAAAGCCATCCTCATGGAACAGTTGCCCAGCGGTGAGCCTAAGCAAGAAACTATTGCTAAATTATTGCATGTCAGTGCGAGCACTTTGAAGAGACGGTTGAAAGAAGAAGACGTGACATATAAGTCGCTTTTGGATGAAACCCGTCATCAGTTATCACTCAAGTATTTAGTACAAGAAAGCTTATCGCTTACAGAGATAACCTATTTGTTGGGTTTCTCACAAAGCAGTGCTTTTACTCGTGCCTTTAAACGATGGCAGGGTGTTAGTCCGAAAATATTTGTACAAAATAATTCATGATTGTTTTTCTTTTCCCCCCAATAGCTCTGTTCTTATTAATGTTTGCACGCTTAACGTTGACCTAAAAGCACTATTTTTTGGTAACCAAATGACCTATTCAAGGTCAATGAAATCTAGCATAGTAGGGCTTAATTTATTTACGCCCTTTGAGGTATTCATGAGTAATAAACTAAACCAAGCCGTTGTGGCCATTACCGGTGCAGGATCAGGAATTGGCCGTGCGCTAGCCATACAGTGTGCGAAGCTTGGCTCACACTTGGCTATTAGCGATATTAATTTAGAGCAGTTAAACGAAACCAAAGCACTGATCTTAAACGACTATTCAAATACCAAGGTATTGTGCTCGCAACTCGATGTCTCTCAACCTGAAGCCATCATCGAATGGTCACAAGAAGTGTTTGAATATTTTGGCTGCGTGAATGTAATTATCAATAACGCCGGTGTGGCTCTGTCGGCCAGTGTTGAAGGCACTCAGAAAGATGACTTTGAATGGCTAATGGATATCAATTTTTGGGGTGTAGTGAATGGCACTCGTGCTTTTTTACCTCTGCTTAAGCAGGCGCCTTGGGGTCATGTGGTGAATGTGTCGAGCTTGTTTGGTTTGGTGAGTCTGCCTAATCAGTCAGCTTATAATGCGGCCAAGTATGCCGTTCGCGGTTATACCGAAAGTCTTCGCACCGAAATGTTAACGGAGAAGAATAATGTACAGGTGAGTTGCGTGCACCCCGGTGGTATTAAAACCAACATTGCTAATAAGGCGCGCCACAGCGATCAAGTGGGCAGAAGTATTAGTATGGAAAAACAAAGAGAGCTGTTTAACAATCGCTTGGCTCGCACAACCGCCGAAGAAGCTGCCAACATTATTATTGCGGGCATCAATAAAAATAAGTCTCGTATTTTGGTTGGTACCGATGCCAAGGCTTTAGATCTAGTACAGCGCTTTTTGCCCAGTAGCTATCAAAAACTTATGGCCAAATTTTCTGCATGATTATGTGGTTGTTTTTTATTGCTCAGGAATATATTTCACAACAATTCTTTTAATTGGCGACTCAACAATAAGCGTTAATACAAAAGCCAGAGGCCAGGCCAAAATAAAATCCTTCCCCCAGGCGATAAGTGAACTGGAAACGAAGCCCAAGTGGTAAAACGCAAAGAACCCAGAAATACACAATCCCATTACGGCTGACATAAGTATCGTTATTGCTAATTGTTGTTTGTTCATGGGATTTCCTTGTTGTTAAAATCCAATAGTTCATGTTTGTATCTGGAGTGAGCTGTATAGGGTGACGCCCAATTGTATTAATTCTAAGAGTGAATGTAAGCGCTAATTTTAGGTATAAAAAAAGCCGGAACTCATCACAAGTGCCGGCCTTATTGTATAACGAGTAACCCTATTTAGCGTTTTGATTTTGCTTAGCAGGGTTTAACTTGTCAAACGTCAACCAATCAAGGCCATCAGCCATCCACTGTTCAAATGTACGGTCTTCTTTTACTGATCGAGTGGTTTTGCCAGTTTCTGGATCAACTTTAAGGTAGGCGTATTCAGGGTTGTACAAGCCACGGCTGTCAAAACCTTGGGGATCATCTTTATCAAATAAACCAAATGATAGGGTGCTTAACCAGGTGGTCTCTGCTTGGCGGCTGCTGTACTCGTAATTGAATGTGCCGTCTTCGTTCAAGGCTGGATGTTCTGGATAATTCTGCTTAAGCGTTGCCACTGCGTTGTCACCTAGGTCAACCAAGTTTAGGTGATGGTAGCTTTGTATCATAACGGCTAAGGCGTCAGGAATGGCTGGAGTTTGTTGAAAGTTCTCGGTGACATAACGGCCGCGATTAGCCGCGCCAACATAAGCGCCACGCTCAATATAATAGTTAGCAACGTGGATTTCATAGCGAGCTAATAAATTGCGTAAGTAAATCATGCGCTTGCGAGCATCACCCGCGTAAGTACTTTTAGGGAAGCGGGCCAAGAGCTGTGAAAAGTGGGCGAATGATTGTCTCGCTGAACCCGGATCACGCATAGTTAAATCGGTAGGAATAAAGCGCTCAAACATGCCGCTACTTTCGGTGAAGGAGGTTAGGCCTTTCATGTAGTAGGCATAATCGACATTGTGGTGTTGGGGGTGCAAGCGAATAAATCGGTCGGCCGATGCAGTTGAAGCTTCTGGTTCAAAATTACGGTAATAGGCATAGATCAGCTCTAGCTGGGCTTGCTCGGCATAAACCCCAAAAGGAAAATATTCTTCCAATCCCTGTAGATGGGTAATAGCCAAATCCCAGTTACTTGTTTTTAAAGCTCGTTGTGCTGCTTCGTAATAAGCTTTTTCTGTGGATTGCTTAGTTTCACTTGTGTCTTGGCTGGAGCACGCGGCTAAAAATAAGCTGGCGATGATCAAAAGTAGGCGAACTTGCATAAGTTATTTGACTCGGTGATGTTGTAAGGGGTTGTTATTATTTGGTGCGCAATAAACACTTTTGTATAAGGTCGTATTTAAACACAGTTGAATACTGTGAGTCACGAATCGAGGCAATGCATATAAGGTTTTTCGTGCGGTTAGCCTATTGGGGCTGTAAACTTCGGCTTTATTGATGTGTCCCACTCACAAACCAAAAGCGAATTTATGTCAGAAGCCACAGAATATACTGCAACTGCTCCTGTTGATTTAATGGGAAGTCGCTTTGATGCGGCGGCAGCCGAACTGTTCCCTGATTTCTCTCGGTCAAGATTGCAGGCTTGGATTAAAAGCGGCGATTTAACCTTGAACGGTAAGCAGGCTAAAGCCAAGGATAAACTGTTGGGTGGCGAACAGTTGGTGTTGATTGCCGAAAAAGAGGAGCAGGGCGACTGGCAGCCAGAAGATATAGCGTTAGATATCATTTACGAGGATGACGATATATTGGTCATAAATAAACCTACTAATTTGGTGGTGCATCCTGCTGCTGGGAATAGAACAGGTACTTTATTAAATGGCTTGCTGCACCACAGTCCTGATTTGATCAATATTCCCCGAGCGGGGATTGTTCACCGGCTGGACAAGAATACAACAGGCTTAATGGTTGTGGCTAAAACATTACAGGCTCATGCCGATTTGGTTTCTCAGCTGCAAGATCGAACGGTAAGTCGTGAATACGAAGCGGTTGTCAGTGGTGTGATGACCGGCGGAGGTAAAGTTGAAGCGGCTATTGGTCGGCATCCGCGTCAGCGCCAAAAAATGGCGGTGGTTGACGTGGGCGGAAAAGAAGCCATAACGCATTATCGTGTCATTAAGCGTTTCTCCAGTTATACGCACATTAGGCTTAAGCTTGAAACGGGCCGTACTCATCAAATCCGTGTTCACATGTCGCATATTGGCTACTCTTTGATCGGTGACACGGCTTACGCCGGAAGGTTTAAAATTCCTAAAAATAGCTCAGAAGAACTGACGGATGAAATACGTAATTTCGGGCGTCAGGCACTGCATGCAAAATGCTTGGGTTTGATACATCCCGCTACCGGAGAATATATGGAATGGAGCAGTGAGCTACCGGAAGATTTTCAGCATTTATTAATAGTCCTTACGAATAACGATAATGACCTCTAAGTCGGCGTCTTTTTTTGTCCCTAAGTGGCCTGCACCGGCAAACGTTAAAAGTTATATTACCCAGCGTGAATATGGGTTTAGTGAAGGCGGCTATGCCTCTAATAACCTCGCTTTGCATGTTGATGACGAGCCTGAATCTGTTGCTAAAAATAGGTCTCAATTAGAGTCTGCTATTACTTGCGACTCTATTCAGTGGCTTGATCAAGTTCATGGCCGTAAAATAATTGAAGCTCAATCTGATGGTTTTACGCGTACCGCCGATGGTTGTTATAGTCGAGTCGTAAATCAAGCCTGCGCTGTATTAACAGCGGACTGTTTACCTGTTTTACTTTGTGATAAATCGGGCACTCAGGTAGCCGCCGTACATGCCGGTTGGCGTGGATTGTCTCAGGGGATTGTCAGCAGTGCCGTTGATCTGTTTGATTGTGATGTCGATGATTTGTTGGTTTATCTCGGTCCTGCCATTTCGTCGGAACATTTCGAGGTGGGAATTGATGTGCTCGAGGCTTTTTTTGAATCTGCCAAAACTGAGCTGCAACTTTCCTCTATAAGTCGTTCTTTTATACCTTCTCTTAAGCATCCGATGAAGTTTCAAGCCGATATTTATGTCTTGGCGAAAGCTGAGCTAAATATGCTTGGGGTTACAGAAATCTATGGTGGCGAGAGCTGTACCTATTCCGAAGCGGAGCGATTTTATTCTTATAGGCGCGATGGTCAGACCGGTCGGTTTGCTTCTTTAATCTGGTTGACTTGAATCAATTTAACCATTGATATTAAGTTTGGCGCGGTTGTTTTTGTCAAATTCACCCCCAATTTTTACCTGAGTATTGAATAACGTACATATGGGATTCGCTCCCCCGCATTTAATGAGGTAATTATGAGAATTGATCGTTTAACCAATCAACTGCAAATGTCTTTGTCCGATGGTCAGTCGTTGGCTGTTGGTCGTGATCATTCACAATTGGAGTCGGCGCATGTCTTGCTGGCTATGTTGGATCAGCAGGGCGGTTCAGTAAGACCTTTGCTAAATCAAGCGGGGTTTGATGTAACTGGGCTGCGTAATGGTCTCGCAATTTCTATGGATTCTCTGCCTAAAGTACAAAGTCCTACGGGTGACGTGCATATGTCCCCGGAAATGGGGCGTTTGTTAAATCTGGCGGATAAGCGCGCGCAGAATAATGGCGATGCGTATATTTCCAGTGAGTGTATGTTGCAAGCGGCTATGTCTGATAGCAATAACGCGATGGGGAAAATTTTAAATGAGTATGGACAGGCATCCAGACTGGATGCAGCCATTACAAAAATTCGAGGTGGTGAATCAGTGGATGATCCTGATGCAGAAGGCAGCCGTCAGGCTTTAGATAAATACACCATAGATCTTACTGCGCGTGCAGAAGCGGGCAAATTAGATCCGGTTATTGGTCGAGATGATGAGATTCGTCGCACTATTCAGGTGTTGCAGCGCCGAACAAAAAATAATCCGGTTTTAATCGGTGAGCCTGGTGTGGGTAAAACCGCCATAGTCGAAGGCTTAGCGCAACGTATTATTAATGGTGAAGTACCTGAAGGTCTGAAGCGTAAAAGAGTCTTATCTTTAGATTTAGGTTCATTGTTGGCTGGGGCTAAATTTCGGGGTGAATTTGAAGAGCGCTTAAAGTCGGTTTTGAATGAACTGGGTAAGCAGGAAGGCGGTATTATTCTGTTTATCGATGAGCTGCATACCATGGTAGGTGCGGGTAAAGCTGATGGTGCAATGGATGCCGGCAACATGCTTAAGCCGGCTCTGGCACGTGGTGAATTGCATTGCGTGGGCGCCACAACGCTCGATGAGTACCGCAAGTACATTGAAAAGGATGCTGCCCTAGAGCGCCGGTTTCAAAAGGTGCAGGTTAACGAACCCTCTGAGGAAGACACTATCGCAATTTTGCGTGGACTCAAAGAACGTTATGAAGTGCATCATGGCGTTGATATTACTGACTCGGCTATTATTGCTTCGGCAAAATTATCTCAGCGTTATATTTCTGATCGCCAGCTTCCGGATAAAGCCATTGACCTTATAGATGAAGCGGCAAGTATGATTCGGATGGAAATTGATTCTAAGCCTGAAGAATTGGACCGACTTGAGAGGCGTTTGATTCAATTAAAAATAGAGCGTGAGGCCGTTAAAAAAGACACCAGTGAAGCCGCTAAAAAACAATTGGCCATTCTCGATAATGATATTGATTTTAATGAGAGTGAGTATGCCGATCTTGAAGAGGTGTGGATTGGAGAGAAAGCCGCATTGCATGGGTCGGTAGAAATTAAAGCCAATTTAGAACAGGCGCGTTTAGACATGGACGCGGCCCGTCGAGCGGGTGATTTGGGGCGTATGTCTGAATTGCAATACGGAATTATTCCGGAATGTGAGAAGCAACTTGATTTGGTCAGCCAAGCTGAAATGATTGACATGAAGTTGCTGCGTAACAAAGTCACCGATGAAGAAATTGCTGAGGTCGTGTCTAAATGGACCGGTATTCCTGTCAGTAAAATGCTTCAGGGTGAACGTGAAAAGCTATTGAAAATGGAAGATGGCTTGCATCAGCGAGTGATTGGTCAGGGTGAGGCTGTGGTTGCTGTATCGAATGCGGTGAGACGTTCACGAGCTGGGTTGTCAGATCCTAACCGTCCCAATGGCTCATTTTTATTTCTTGGGCCTACAGGGGTTGGTAAAACCGAATTGTGTAAGGCGCTGGCAGAATTTTTATTCGACAGTCAGGATGCCATGGTGCGGATTGACATGTCCGAATTTATGGAAAAACATTCGGTTGCTCGCTTGATTGGTGCACCCCCAGGATATGTTGGTTACGAAGAAGGTGGCTATTTAACCGAGGCGGTAAGACGCAAACCCTATTCAGTATTATTACTAGATGAAGTCGAAAAGGCTCATCCTGATGTGTTTAATATCTTGTTGCAGGTTCTTGAAGATGGTCGTTTAACCGATGGCCAGGGGCGTACAGTAGATTTTCGCAATACGGTTGTGGTAATGACATCCAACCTAGGGTCTGATGTTATTCAAGAGCTTGCCCGCAGTGGTTCTATTAATACTGACTCTTCTGGCGATTCAATATCTTCTTCTAAAGACGTGGATAGTAAATACGCCGAAATGAAATCTTCGGTTATGGCCGTTGTAGGTGCTCACTTTCGACCTGAATTTATTAATCGGATAGATGAGGTGGTTGTATTCCATCCTCTCGAAAAAGACCAGATACGCGGTATTGCCTCTATTCAGTTAGAGCAATTGAGAAGTCGTTTGGCCGATAGAGATCTGAAGCTTAGTGTGTCTGATGCCGTTCTTGATAAGCTGGCTGATGCTGGGTTTGACCCGGTATATGGAGCAAGACCGCTTAAAAGAGCGATTCAGCAATATATGGAGAATCCTTTGGCTCATGAGGTTTTAGCGGGTAAGTTTGCTCCAGGCGATTGTGTTGATGTGTATATCGAAAACGATGAAATTAAAACTCGAGTGGGATAATCGCTAAATAATGTTACGTATTACTGAGATAAAACTGCCTCTAGATCATAGCGATCTAGAGTTGCGTCAGGCCATACTTGTTGTTCTTGATATTGCTGACGCGCAGTTGTTGGATTTCACCCTCTATAAGCGTAGCTACGATGCTCGCAGCAAAGGCAATATAACCCTATTGTATCAGCTGGATGTGGCGCTCGGAGACGAAACCGAGCAAGCGGTATTAGCTAAATACGCCGGCGATACGACAGCTACTAATAAGCGTCCTTTGGTTATAAAAAGCCCTGATATGGATTATCAATTTGTGGCTCAGGCCGCTGCTGATTTTCCAGTGAAAAATCAGCAGCGGCCTATTGTTATCGGTTTTGGTCCTTGCGGTATTTTGGCCGCGTTAGTTCTGGCGCAAATGGGGTTAAAGCCAATTGTGTTGGAACGCGGTCAAGATGTGCGGCAGCGAACTAAAGATACGTGGGGGTTGTGGCGTGAGGGAAAATTAAATACCGAATCTAATGTGCAGTTTGGTGAGGGAGGAGCTGGGACTTTCTCAGATGGCAAGTTGTACAGTCAGGTCAAAGATAAGCGGCATTTAGGTCGTAAAGTTATCGAAGAGTTTGTTAAAGCTGGCGCTCCAGAAGAAATACAATATGTGAGCAAACCGCATATTGGTACATTTAAACTGGTAACCATGGTTGAAAACATCCGTGCTGAAATAACTCGTTTGGGTGGTGAAGTACGCTTTAATCAAAAGGTAGAAATAATTCATAGGGATTTACAGTCGAATAGCTCAAATGAATCTGAGGAGTCAATCGGACAAGTAACAGGTGTGACATTGAGTGATGGAACGACACTGCACAGTAAGCATGTTGTTTTGGCTATTGGCCACAGCGCTAGAGATACTTTCCAAATGTTATTGGATCAAGGTGTGTATATTGAGGCAAAACCATTTTCAATTGGCTTTCGCATAGAGCACCCACAGTCGGTTATTGATAAAGCGCGTTTTGGGGCGCAAGCGGGTCATCCCATTTTAGGCGCCGCTGATTATAAGCTGGTGCATCATTGTAAAAATGATCGCAGTGTTTACAGTTTTTGCATGTGTCCGGGTGGCACGGTTGTGGCGGCCACATCAGAAGATGGAGGTGTGGTTACAAATGGCATGTCCCAATATTCGCGTAATGAACGCAATGCTAACTCGGCCATTGTGGTGGGAATCGAGCCGCAAAAAGATTACCCAGGTCATGTGCTGGCGGGCATTGATTTACAGCGCCAGCTTGAAAAAGCAGCCTATGTTCTAGGGGGTAATAATTACCATGCGCCAGCTCAGTTAGTGGGTGATTACTTAAGTGGAAAGGCTTCTGAGGGAAAAGGTAGTGTTGAGCCGTCATATAAACCAGGAGTGAGTTGGGGTGATTTGTCTAAGGCGTTGCCGGACTTTGCCAATGTGGCTATCCGTGAAGCAATTCCGGAATTTGAAAAGAAGATTAAGGGCTTTTCGATGGATGATGCCGTATTAACTGGCGTTGAGACGAGAACTTCATCCCCTATTTGTATCAGGCGAGATAAGTCGTTTAGCAGTATTAATACACTGGGTTTATATCCTGCTGGGGAAGGCGCGGGCTATGCGGGTGGGATATTGTCTGCGGCAATTGATGGGGTTAAGGTCGCCGAAGCTTTGGCTTTAGATATTTTGACTGATGCATAAGCAGCGCAGGTTGCTCTTGCTAGCAGGCAGCGTAAAACATCTTAGCAGGATGGCCATTATTGGTTAGCGAGAGCGTTTCTTCCACAATTTGCTTCGTCATGGTGCTGCATTTACCGCATTGCCCAGTAACACCTAATTGTTTGCGCAGTTTGCCGACGGTAGTGGCACCATCATAAATAGCGTTTTTGATTTGAGTGTCGGTAATGCCTTTGCAAAGACAAACGTACATAGCTAAACCTTTAATTTTTTAAGTTATAAGCAACTTGATGGAAGTATCTTAATACTAATGAGAACTATTGTCAATTGCTGATGAGAATGAATCGTAATTGTGTTTTGTTGTTGGTTGGTTGGATGGATGGGTTGGGCCGCATAAGTTTGGGTAAATGAGCTCGATATAAAAAATTAATGAGACAGCAGGTTTCAAGTGTGTAATATAGTCGCTCGCTATTAATTACTGGGTTGCTCATAGTTCGTTTTGTGAGCAATCTTTCATCATGATATTAAGTTTCATCTTGATATAGGAGAGTTAAAATGGGTGTTTTAGTTGGTAAGGCTGCTCCAGATTTTACCTGTGCAGCGGTGTTAGGTAGTGGAGAAATCGTTGAAGATTTCAATCTTGCTGCAGCAATTAAAGGTAAAAAAGCAGTAGTGTTTTTCTATCCTTTAGATTTTACGTTTGTGTGTCCGTCAGAGCTGTTGGCTTTTGATCACCGCATGGCGGCGTTCAATGAACGTGGTGTTGAAGTTGTTGGTGTGTCTATTGATTCACACTTTTCTCATAACGCTTGGCGTAACATGCCGATTAATGAAGGCGGTATTGGTCCAGTTAAGTACACTCTGGCAGCTGACATTACCCATGAAATATGTAAGGCCTATGATGTTGAATCAGAAGGTGGTGTTGCCTTCCGTGGTTCGTTCTTGATTGATGAAGACGGTTTGGTTCGTCATCAAGTGGTTAATGATTTGCCGTTAGGGCGAAACGTTGATGAAATGTTGCGCATGGTTGATGCATTGGCCTTCCATCAAGAGCACGGAGAAGTATGCCCTGCTGGTTGGAAAGATGGCGATAAAGGTATGGATGCATCACCAGACGGTGTGGCAGCTTACTTGAGTGAGAATGCGGACAATCTATAAGTAATCAGTATTTGATTCTCTTTAAGTTACCCACAAAAAAGGCCATTGTAATAATGGCCTTTTTTGTGTCTGCTGATTTCAGCTAAACGGCTATTCGTCACCAATAGGTGCAGCTAAAGGCCAACCGCCTAGCTCTTGCCATTTATTTACAATAATGCAAAAAAGATCGGCTGTTTTCTCTGCGTCGTATGCTGCTGAATGTGCTTCGCTGTTATTGAAGTCTAATCCAGCAAGAACGCACGCTTTAGCTAAAACAGTTTGACCATAAGCTAGGCCGCTTAATGTTGCGGTATCGAAACAGCTAAAGGGGTGGAATGGATTGCGCTTGATGTTGCACCGATTCATAGCTGCATTCATAAAGCCTAAGTCAAAATGGGCATTGTGTGCCACCATGACAGCTCTGGTGCAGCCGTTGGCTTTAACGGCTTTGCGAATAGGGCTTACAATTTCTGGGATGGCCATCATCTCGGGTAGGCTGTCGCGTTCAGGGTCTTCAGGGTCAATGCCGGTGAAGTCTAGTGCCGCTTGCTCAATATTTGAACCTTCAAAAGGCTCAATATGAAATTCAAATGTTTCATCCCGAGATAATATCCCGTGCTCGTCCATTTTTAAGGTGACGGCAGCGACTTCCAATAAAGCATCTGTTTTTGCGACGAAGCCTCCCGTTTCTACATCAACGACAACGGGTAGAAATCCACGAAAGCGTTCAGCTAGGAGGGATTTCTGTGTGCCAGCGGGAAGATCCACTGCGGTTTCAAGAGTGCTCAAGGAGTCATTCCTTTTGGTTAGTTGTAATAAATTTGTGGTGATGGCAGTAGGTGTGTTTACCGCTGTATTTGCCAGTGTAGTGTTTCACCTGCTCGTATCGGAACAACTTTTGAATCCCCAAGTGCTAGAGTTTCAGGTACTTGCCAGTCATTTTTTAGCAAGGTAACTGTTTCTGTGTTGCGTGGTAGATCATAGAAGTCTGGGCCGAAGCCACTGCAAAAATTTTCAAGTTTGTCTAACGCGCCGGCTTGATCAAATACTTCGGTATAAAGCTCCAAAGCATGGTATGCCGTATAGGAGCCAGCGCAGCCACATGCGGCCTCTTTCTTATCTTGAGTGTGTGGTGCTGAGTCAGTGCCGAGGAAAAATGCAGGGTTACCGCTGGTTGCGGCCGCAATTAATGCCTGTTGATGGGACTGCCTTTTAAGAATAGGTAAACAATAGTAGTGGGGGCGAATACCGCCGGCCAGCATGTGATTTCGGTTAAATAGTAGATGGTGTGCGGTTATTGTGGCTGCTAGATTGCTTCCTGCAGCGGCAATAAATTCAGCGGCATCTCGAGTGGTGATATGCTCCATGACTATTTTAAGTTCCGGAAAATCACGAACTAGAGTTATTAGAGTGCGATCAATAAAAGCTTTTTCACGATCGAAAATATCAATATCAGAATCTGTGACCTCGCCATGTAATAAGAATTTCATCCCTTGCGTTTGCATGGCTTCGATTGCCGGGTAGATTTTCTTGATGTCGGTGACGCCTGAATCTGAATTGGTGGTGGCGCCCGCTGGGTATAACTTGCATGCCACTACACCTACATCGGCCGCTTGTTTTATCATCTCGGCTGATGTGTTGTCTGTTAGGTAAAGAACCATAAGCGGCTCGAAATTAGACTGTTCAGGCGTCGCTGCTAGTATTCGATTTTTATAGGCTAAAATTTGCTGGGCATTCATTACCGGAGGTACTAAATTGGGCATGATGATGGCTCGACTAAAGGTGTTCGCCACATCTTTAACTGTCGTGTTTAGTAGTTCGCCGTCACGAAGGTGTATATGCCAGTCGTCCGGGCGTAAAATGGTCAGCGAGTTGGTCATGCTAGGTTCCTCTGGCAAGCTATAAGACAAGCGCATCCTACCGAAAAATACCATTAAAGCACAGGTGTCTTAAGCCGATAACTCTATATCAAGTCTTTGTGCCAATATTGCTGTGTTCTGTTGTTTGGGTGAGCTATGAATAATTCATTTTTAAGTATCATTATTTTTTCTTTATTGTTTTCAGTGTTTTCTCATGGGGTTACCTTTCAGACGCCTATGGGGGATTCTCAATGGGCGGTGGATAGTTCGGTTTTTGAATGCAAGATGACGCACAGCATTCCTTTCTACGGTGAAGGGGTGTTTTATAAAGAGGCAGGTGAGTCGGCGGTTTTTAATTTAAAACCGCAGTCATCGCGTTTTAAGTCTGGTAAGGCGTCCATGGTGTCGGAGGCTCCTATATGGAAACAGTCAGGAAGAAGCGTTGATTTAGGTTTGGTTAATGTTCGTCAAGGAATGAGTCCGGTTACTCTCGGGGAGTCTAAGTCGGAGCGATTGCTGGCTGAATTGCTTACTGGTCAAAAGGTGGTGTTCACGCGTAAGCCTTGGTATGGGGCGGAGTCGTCTGCACGTGTGGTTCTCAGTTCCGTAAATTTTAGAGGCGCTTATCGCCAATATATGGATTGCCTGACGTCGTTATTGCCAGTTAATTTTGACCAAATAAATAGAACGGCAATTTATTTTCCTTCTGGGACAGAAGTGTTGAGGCCTAGCGAAATAGAAAAACTAGAGAATATTGCTATCTATATTAAAGCGGATCCGACAGTGCAGGCATTCTTGGTTGATGGGCATACGGATGGTGTAGGTCCGCGAGGAGAAAACCTTGAGTTGTCCAAAATGAGGGCTGAAATGGTAGCGTCTATTCTTCGTGATAAAGGAATTCCCACTGATCAAATTACTATGCGCTGGCATGGTGAGCGTTACCCTGTTACGACCAACAGAACTCGTGTTGGTCGTGCGCAAAACCGTCGAGTGACGATCAGGTTGGAACGATCTGGCACGCCTAAGATTCCCGCATTAGCTAGCAATTAATCATCATTAAGGTTATCTGTGTGCCTTTTTCTTTAATGTTTTGGGTGAATAAAGACCTGAAAAAATAAGGGGTTATGCCTAGGATTTGAATGGCGAAACAGATACAATTCGCGCCAAATTCTGTATGGCTCTAGCCGCAAGATTGGTATTCATTTAGTTTGTTGGAATATTTTTCGTGGGCTCTATTTTTTATCTGTTTTCAGGAACTTTACTATGTCGTCTATTAAAAAAGTCGTTTTGGCTTATTCCGGTGGTTTAGATACGTCGGTTATCGTTCAGTGGCTACAAGAAACTTACGATTGTGAGGTTGTTACTTTTACTGCTGATATTGGTCAGGGTGAAGAGGTTGAGCCAGCTCGTGCCAAAGCTGAAGCCATGGGTGTGAAAGAAATTTACATTGACGATCTGCGTGAAGAGTTTGCTCGTGATTTTGTATTTCCGATGTTTCGTGCCAATGCTATTTATGAAGGTGAATACTTACTGGGAACTTCAATCGCTCGACCATTGATTGCAAAGCGTTTAATTGAAATTGCCAATGAAACTGGTGCAGAAGCTATATCACATGGCGCTACAGGTAAAGGTAATGATCAGGTTCGATTTGAATTAGGTGCTTATGCGTTAAAGCCCGGTATTGAAGTTATTGCGCCTTGGCGAGAGTGGGATTTAACGTCTCGTGAAAGTTTGATGAAATACTGCGAAGAGCGCCAAATTCCGGTTGATTACGCTAACAGTAAGAAAAAATCCCCATACTCTATGGATGCCAACTTACTTCATATTTCCTATGAGGGCGGCAACTTGGAAGACCCTTGGTGGGAAGCTGAAGATCCTGATATGTGGCGGTGGACGGTTTCTCCAGAAGAAGCTCCTAACACACCTACTTATATAGAGTTAACTTACGAGAAAGGCGATATCGTTGCTGTTGATGGCAAGGTTATGTCTGCGGCTACCGTAATGGAGTATCTCAATAAGGTGGGTGGAGAAAATGGCGTAGGTCGTTTGGATATAGTTGAAAACCGTTACGTTGGAATGAAGTCTCGCGGCTGTTATGAGACTCCAGCAGGAACGATTATGTTAAAAGCTCACCGCGGAATTGAGTCGCTCACCCTAGATCGAGAAGCTGCGCATCTCAAAGATGAGCTTATGCCACGCTATGCCAAGTTGGTTTATAACGGTTATTGGTGGAGCCCTGAGCGTAAAATGTTACAAGCGGCAATTGATGAGTCACAGGATGTTGTAAATGGTGATGTTCGCGTGAAGTTATATAAAGGCTCAGTAAGTGTTGTTGGTCGCCGCTCGCAAGACAGTCTTTTCGATGAAAGCATTGCAACATTTGAAGATGATGCAGGAGCTTATGATCAAAAAGATGCGGAGGGATTTATCAAGCTAAACGCCTTGCGCTTGAGAATAGCCGCTAAGAAAGGTCGTTCTCCTCTGTAAGGGTTATCTTTACTTCGTTCTGCATAAAAATATGTGGAGCTACAATTAGTATTCTACACTTTGGTGATGTTTATTTGGACGTATTGATCCGAGTCAAATTTTCTCACGCCTTGATGCGGCATAATGCCGCGCTTCGTGTATCTTTAGAGAGCGATATGCGAAATCAAGAAAAAGATAAATAATCTCTACATTTTAACTAGGAATACATTATGAGTAGTAACTTGGTAGCCGCTGGAGATCATCCAGTATACGACTACAAAGTAGTCCGCCAATTTGCCGTAATGACCGTCGTTTGGGGCGTGGTCGGTATGGCTGTGGGTGTTTTAATTGCGGCGCAGCTGTATTGGCCGCAACTGAATGATATTTTTCAGCCTTATTCGCATTTTGGGCGTCTACGTCCTTTACATACCAATGCTGTGATTTTTGCCTTTGGTGGGTGTGCATTATTTGCCACGTCTTTTTACGTGGTACAGCGAACATGTCAGGCCCCGTTGTTTGGTGGTTTTTTGATTCCTTTTGTATTTTGGGGTTGGCAGCTCGTTATTGTGGCTGCGGCTATCACGTTACCATTAGGATATACCTCAGCGAAAGAATACGCAGAGCTCGAGTGGCCGATTGATATCCTGATTACTTTGGTTTGGGTTTCTTATGCGATAGTTTTTTTCGGAACTATTGTGAGAAGAAAAACATCCCATATTTATGTGGCTAATTGGTTTTACGGTGCATTTATTATCACTATTGCTTTACTGCATGTTGTTAATAGTATGTCCGTCCCAGTCAGTGCTTTCAAATCATACTCTATGTACAGCGGTGCAATGGATGCCATGATTCAGTGGTGGTATGGGCACAATGCAGTAGGGTTTTTCTTGACTGCAGGTTTCTTAGGGATGATGTATTACTTTGTTCCTAAGCAGGCGGGCCGTCCTGTTTACTCTTATCAGCTGTCTATTGTTCACTTCTGGGCATTAATCAGTATGTATATTTGGGCTGGCTCTCATCACCTACATTACTCTGCATTACCTGATTGGGCTCAAAGCTTAGGTATGGTTATGTCGTTGGTTCTGTTGGCTCCAAGCTGGGGTGGGATGATTAACGGTATTATGACTTTGTCTGGTGCTTGGCATAAATTACGCACAGACCCTACGTTGAGGTTTTTAGTTGTATCTTTGTCCTTCTACGGCATGTCTACCTTTGAGGGGCCGATGATGGCTATCAAAACTGTAAATGCGTTGTCTCACAATACTGACTGGACGATAGGTCACGTGCATTCAGGTGCATTAGGTTGGGTTGCGATGATTTCTATTGGCGCGATGTATCACTTGCTTCCTATTTTGAGTGGCCGCATACACATGTGGAGCGATCGCTTAATTTATACACACTTTTGGCTAGCAACTATCGGTACAGTTATGTATATCGCCGCTATGTGGGTGAATGGCATCATGCAAGGCCTGATGTGGAGAGCATTTAATTCTGACGGTACCCTAACCTATAGCTTTGCAGAGTCTGTTGAAGCGAGTTATCCAGGTTACTTTGTTCGCGTTCTAGGTGGTGCATTCTTCCTAATAGGCATGTTGCTCATGGCCTACAATACTTATCGCACATTAACTTGTGATGATGAAGCCAATGCTGCACAGCCTCATGTGGCATAAGGAGAATCAGTTGTGAAGAATCATGATATCGTAGAAAAAAATATTGGTTTACTAATGGTGTTGGCTGTTGTGGCCATCAGTTTTGGTGGTTTGGTTCAAATTGTCCCTCAGTTTTTTTTGAAAGAAACGACTGAGCCAGTGGAAGGGTTGAAGCCTTGGACTGCTGTTCAGCTAGAGGGTCGCGATGTGTATATTCGTGAGGGTTGTCATGTGTGTCATACACAGATGATTCGTCCACTCCGTGCTGAAGTTGAGCGCTATGGTCACTATTCAGTAGCTGGTGAGTCTGTTTATGACCACCCTTTCCTTTGGGGTTCAAAGCGAACAGGGCCTGACTTGGCTCGTGTTGGTGGGCGTTATTCCGACACTTGGCATAAGGCTCACTTGTACAATCCTCGCAACGTAGTGCCTGAGTCTAATATGCCTGCATTCCCGTGGTTATTCGATAATATCCTTGATGGTGAAGATACAGGCAAAAAAATGGCAGCCTTACGTTTTGTTGGCGTGCCGTATACCGATGAAGATATCGCAGGTGCTCAGGCAGCGGTTAAAGGAACAACTGAAATGGAAGCGTTGATTGCTTATTTGCAGCAATTGGGACTTTTACTACAGAAGAAACGTTAATAACTATACGGATGCTGAAGGCACTATGGATATAAATGATGTAAGAGGCTTTGCTACGGTTTTGGTTATGATTACCTTTGCCGGAGTTTGTTGGTGGGCGTTTGCACCTCGTCGTAGAGATCGCTTTAACGAAGCTGCAAACTTACCTTTTGCTGATGAGCCTTTGGCTGATTCTAAACCCCTTCATCCTTCAGCTGATGAAGCAAGGCAGGATTGATTATGAGTACTTTTTGGAACGTTTGGATTATTGGTCTAACCGCTATCAATTTGATTTTAGTGACGTGGGTGCTATTTGCTAACCGCAAGGTCGCTATTGATGATGAAGAGGATCCAGAGAATAAAACCACCGGTCATATATACGATGGCATTGAGGAATATGATAACCCCCTACCTAAGTGGTGGTTTCAAATGTTCGTGGGAACATTGGTATTTACGGTTATTTATTTGGCTCTTTACCCCGGGCTGGGAAGCTTTAAAGGATTGTTAGGTTGGACATCTGTTAACCAATTGGAGCGTGAAGAAGAAAGAGGTCGTGAACAATACACTGATATCTTCAGTGAGTTTACGGCTATGTCTGTAGAAGAATTGGCGCAAGACCCAAGAGCATTTAAGATGGGTTCGCGGATGTTTGCCAATAACTGTGCTGTTTGCCACGGTGCTGATGCAGGTGGAAACTATGGTTTTCCAGACTTAAGTGATAGCGATTGGTTGTATGGCGGCAGTGCCGACATGATTAAACAATCAATCACTTATGGCCGTGCTGGAAGTATGCCGGCATGGGGTAGTATTATTGGTGAAGAAAACGTGGTTGCTGCTGCAGAATATGTGATGTTACTTTCTGATATGGAACATAATGCCGAGCTGGCAATAAAAGGCGAAACGGTTTATGCCCAAAATTGTGCTGCTTGTCATGGTGCTGATGCTACAGGTATGCATGCGATAGGTGCTCCGAATTTAGCCGATGATATTTGGTTGTATGAAGGAACACCTCAAGGTATTCGTCACTCTATTAGAAATGGCCGCTCAAACGTAATGCCAGCGCAAGCAGATAAATTGCGAGAAGAGAAAATCCATATACTGTCTGCTTATGTGTACAGTCTGTCTCAAGATGAAGAATAATTTCTTTGCTTGGATTGAAAAACCCCTTTTATAGGGGTTTTTTTTTGTGTTTCGATAATTGTTTTATCTATATCAAGTTGGTCTATCTGGTCATTGCTATAATTGTCTAATGGCTAGAAATATTATGCGTATCGAGTATAGAAAAACTTAAGGAATAATTATGGGTGATAAAATACCAGCAGTTGAAGAGACCACTTCTAAGGATAGTGTTCACTATCGCGTTCTCTATGAAAACGAGTCTAAGATATACACACGAAAAATCTCTGGTTTTTACCAGAGTATTAGACGTTATACAGGACTGCCCTTGATCGTGGCTTTTATGTTGATACCGTGGTTTGTTATTGACGAGCGTCCAGCCATTTTATTTGATCTTCCTGCGCGTAAATTTCATATTTTATGGATGACTTTTTGGCCTCAAGATGGAATGTTACTGGCTTGGATGTTAATTATTGCCGCCTTTAGTTTGTTCACGGCTACGGTTCTGTTTGGACGAGTGTGGTGTGGTTTTACCTGCCCACAAACAGTTTGGACGCTAATGTTTATATGGGCAGAGCATTTATTTGAAGGCGATAGAAATAAACGAATTAAATTAGACAAACAGGCGTGGAGTTCTGAAAAAATATTACGCAAAGGAGGGAAGCATGTCGCCTGGCTTATTATTGCCGGAATAACAGGGCTGACGTTTGTTGGTTACTTCTATCCTGTACGCGATCTTATTTTAGGGTTTATTCCCTCCTCGGATGGAGTGGGAATGGTGCAGTTTGGAGTCCCGCCGGCTGCAGCTTTTTGGACGTTGTTTTTTGCGGGTGCCACGTACCTTAATGCGGGCTGGATGCGTGAGCAGGTCTGTAAGTATATGTGTCCTTACGCACGTTTTCAGTCTGTTATGTACGATTCTGATACGCTAGCGGTACATTACGATTCAAAGAGAGGCGAGAGCCGCGGCTCGAGAAAAGCGGGATCTGATTATAAGGCTGAAGGTAAGGGCGATTGCATTGATTGCTCGTGGTGCGTACAAGTCTGTCCTGTTGATATAGATATTCGTGATGGACTGCAATATGAGTGTATTAATTGTGGTCTTTGCGTTGATGCGTGTAATCAAGTGATGGATAAAATGAATTATGATAAAGGATTAATTCGCTTCACTTCAGAGGATCAGCTCGAAAATGGCAAAACCCATTTTATTAGGCCGCGCTTATTTGGTTATTCATTTGCAGTATTAGCAATGATGATTGCCTTTATATACGCAGTTGGAACTCGCCAGCCTGTGTCAGTCGATGTGATTCGGGATCGAGGCGCCAAGCTTTATCGGATTAGCAACGATCAAGTACAAAATGTTTATACCGTCAAAATAAATAATATGGACAGGAAAGCTCATTCGTATGAAATTAAAGTGTCTGGAGATGGTGAGTTCAAAATAAAAGGTTATCGGGCGATGGAATTAGAGGAAGGTGAAATCTTCACTATACCTATACGTGTATCTATCCCACGAGATCAATTGACATCGTCTAAAAATACCATTGTGCTAACCGTGGTAGCAAAAGACGATCCATCCGTAACGGCAATAGAAGAAGCTAGTTTTATCGGACCTAATAAAAAGTAAACTGTAGTATTATTAATGCTGCAGCCGTTGAGGCTGTTGCATATTGTCATTTTTTATTTTTTTAATGGGTAGTAGTTTAAATGTCTGAACGTTTTTCGAATGATGCACTCGCCGATAACAATGTTTCTCCATGGTATCGACAGTTTTGGGCCTGGTTTATTTTAATTCCACTTATTGTTGTTGTGCTGGTTGGTATTAGTTTATTGGTTATATCTATTAAAGGCTCGCAAGATATCGTGATAGATGATTATTACAAAGTAGGACGGATGATTAACCAGGTAGTCGTCCAGGATAAAAAAGCCAGTGAGCTAGGTTTGCTTGCAGAGCTTCGTTTTGATCTTGAGGTTGGCGGGGTTCTGTTGAACCTTTCATCGAGTGCAGGTGCAGTACTGCCTAAAACTTTATTACTGTATTTAGATCATCCTTTAGAGGAAGATTATGATCAGTCTATTACGATGCATCAGGTATTACCTGGGACGTATAGAGCAGATTTAGAGCATAAAATTGATCAGCGTTGGTATATTCGTTTGACTACAGATCCTAAAACAACGGTAGCCGGTGAGAATTGGAGAATCATTGATGAGCTGAATCTGAGTGTTACCCAGCAGATTATTATGGGTAGCCATGAGTGATTGCTATCATTGTGATTTGCCTGTCCCGCCGAATTCTAATTTCACCTTATTGATTGCAGGCAATGAAGAAAGCTTTTGTTGCCCTGGCTGCCAAGCGGTAACGAGTATCATCCACGAAGGTGGCTTAAGTCAGTATTATAAATTCCGAACCGAAAAGAGCACTCGCCCTGACATACAGAAAGAGTCTTTTAAGGCTTTTGATGACCTTACTATTCAATCAGAATTTGTTAAAGATTTATCCGGAAATCAAGCACAAGCGTCCCTGCTCCTTGAGGGAATTTCCTGTGCCGCGTGTGTGTGGCTCATAGAAAAATATATGAGTGCGGTTGACGGAGTTGTGAAGGTCAGCGTCAGCGCTGCAACGCATCGTTGTTTGATAACATGGGATAAAAATCATGTACAGTTAAGTGCCATCATGCTGCACTTAACGAGCATTGGTTATAAGCCAATACCTGCTACTCATGATAGGCAATTAGAACTACAGACCAGAGAAAAGCGCCAAGCATTAATGAGGTTATCTCTGGCTGGCTTTGGAATGATGCAAGTAATGATGGTGGCCGTTATTCTTTATGCTGGTGCAGATGATTCATGGACACGCTTTTTCCGTTGGCTTAGTTTAATTATTGCTACACCAGTAGTTCTTTTTAGTGCGAGGCCATTCTTTCGTGCAGCTTTAAGCGCAATTAAAACACGGCATTTAGTTATGGATGTGCCCGTGTCTCTAGCTATAGGTTTTGCTTATTTAGCCAGTGTTTGGGCAACACTTACCGGGCGTGGTGAAGTCTATTTCGAATCTGTCTCTATGTTTACTTTCTTTTTATTATTAGGTCGTTACTTAGAAATGCGAGCTCGTCATCGGAACGGCATAGAAAGTAATCGCATGGCGCAACTATTGCCTCTTACGACTCAAGTATTGCAAAAGAGTACTGGCGAATGGATCTATGCACCTGTTAAAGCGTTAAATGTAAATGATCACGTTTTAATTTCTGCCGGTTCAACAGTTCCTTGTGACGGAATAATCATTGAAGGTCAGGGTGGCATAGCGGAAGCATTGCTTACGGGTGAGTCTGCAGAAGTATATAAAGAAATGGGTGACCGTGTTATTGCTGGTACCGTTAACGGGTCAAACGTATTAACCGTTCAAGTAACGGCGGTAGGCACAAAAACACAGTTGTCGGCTATCGAGTCTTTAGTGGATCAGGCGCAACAAGAAAAACCACAGCAAGTAACAGTGGCTGATTATTTAGCTGGCTATTTTGTGGCGGCGGTTTTAGTTGTAGCCGTAGTGGTTTTTGTCAGTTGGTGGAATATTGATTCCAGTAAAGCCTTCTGGGTCACATTATCAGTGCTAGTTGTTACGTGTCCGTGCGCATTGTCTTTGGCTGTTCCAACAGCCTTAACTTCTGCGATTGGTTGGTTGCGAAATCATGGTTTACTCATAACTCGTGGTCATGTACTTGAGGTTTTGCCTAATATTACCCATGTGATTTTTGATAAAACGGGAACCTTAACGAAAGGACAGCCAAAAATTAATCGAATTTTAATGGCTGACGGATCTGAAATAACACAAGCTAATAAAGAGTGGTATTTGTCTATTTGTGCTGCTCTTGAGGAGGGTTCTTCGCATCCAATTGCCCGTGCATTCATTTCGTTCAGTGTCGGAAGTATAAAGGCCAGTTGTGTGCGTCAAACTCTGGGATCTGGGGTTGAAGGTGTTATAAATAGTGTTGAGTATAAATTAGGCGGACCCATTTTTTCATGTCCAGACCATGTCTTGCCAACTTTAAAGTGCCCGGAAGTAACAGGTAAATGGTTGTTGCTCGCCAATGACATGAAAGCATTAATGTGGATTCAGATTGCCGATAGCATAAGACCGGAAGCTGAATACACGATAAAAGAGTTAAGTCGTTTGGGTTTATCTCTAGAGCTTTTAAGTGGTGATAATGAGATTGAGGTCTCCAGTGTCGCCAAAGAAATAGGCCTGAAAAATTATCGCAGTAGTATGTCCCCCGATGACAAATTAAAATACGTACAAGCGCTACAAGCTGAAGGCAAAAAAGTGCTGATGATTGGTGATGGAATTAATGATGTGCCTGTTTTAAGTGGTGCGGATGTATCTATGGCTATGTCTGGCGCAACTGATTTAGCACAGACGCGAGCAGATAGCATTTTGTTGGATAATAATTTAACAGTTTTGTTAAAAGCATTTTCATGTGCTGAGTTAACAACAAAAATCATTAAGCAAAATTTATCATGGGCGGTTTCATACAATATATTAGCCTTGCCTTTGGCTGCGATGGCATTTATACCACCTTATGCGGCGGCGGCGGGAATGTCTTTAAGTTCGTTGATTGTTGTAGCTAATGCTTTGCGAATTTCAAAGAAAGAACCTGATGCTGTTCAGGCTGGTCTTTAACAATTGGTGTTTAATAATGGAAATATTATATTTATTGGTTCCTATAGCGTTAGTGTTTTTAGCTATAGCCATTAAGTTACTTTTTTGGGCTGTGAACAATGGCCAGTATGACGATCTTGATACCGAAGGGTATCGTATTTTATTTGATGATGATGCGGTAGCAACGAGAATTAAAACACCACCCCTCGACAAAAAAGGTTCTGAAGATGAAAATAATAAGCCTGATGCTAACGAGTAGAGCTTAATAGATATTGGGAGTTAAGAATGTTTGATTGGTTTAACCAGTCCACAGTATTTGCACCGTATATAACGGCTTTTATGTTGGGACTGCTTGGTGGCATGCACTGTATTGGTATGTGCGGCGGAATAATTGGCGCGCTCAGTTTTTCTATTTCTGACGAAGAAAAAAGTAAGCGTTGGCAAATTCTAACGTCATATAATATTGGTCGTATCAGCAGTTATGCTTTGATTGGGGCTGTCGCGGGCAGTATTAGCTATCAGTTTGGTGGCGGGCACCAGCTTGGCATTATGCGTATTCTGGCAGGAGCTTTGTTAATTGCCATGGGGCTCTATTTAGCTAATTGGTGGCAAGGTATAACTTTTTTAGAGCGAATTGGTTCATTGTTTTGGAAAAAAATACAACCTCTAAGTTCTTATGTGATGCCAGTTAAAAATTCAGGGCAAGCATTTTTATTAGGTGGACTTTGGGGGTGGTTGCCGTGCGGTTTGGTGTATTCCGCATTAGCCTATGCATTGGCACAATCGCATCCATTAGTATCGATGGGAGTTATGGCAGCCTTCGGCTTAGGTACGTTACCGTTAGTTTTGGCGTCCGGTGTGTTTGCTGATCGAGTAAAATATTTCATCCGTAAGCAAAGCGTACGCTCGATAATTGGTATTTTAGTTATACTTTTTGGTGTTTGGACCATTCTAATGCCAATGCAACATATGTCAGAGATGGACCATTCTAATATGGAGCACTCTAATATGGCCCCGTCCACGATGGATAAAGGTCAAATGGATCACAGTCAAATGGATCATTCAAACCACTGAGGTAATTATGCGTTTATTACATACAATGTTGAGAGTTGTTAATCTCGATGCATCAATTGATTTTTATTCTGAAGTTTTAGGGATGAAATTGTTACGACGTAAAGATTACCCAAGCGGGCGCTTCACTTTAGCATTTTTGGGCTACGGAGATGAGTCTGCAGCTACGGTGTTGGAGTTAACTCATAATTGGGATGTGCAAAGCTATGATCTTGGTACGGCTTACGGGCATATTGCCATTGAGGTTGATGATGTTTATAAAGCGTGTGACTTGATTAAAAATGCCGGAGGAAAAGTAGTCAGAGCGGCGGGTCCTATGCAGCATGGCAATACGATACTGGCATTTGTAGAAGATCCTGATGGTTATAAGATTGAGCTGTTATCACCTTAACGGATTTCATATTTTCTGCAGTCAACTATGTGCTCAATATTATTGAAATCTTGCCGACAGTAGGGGTAATAAAGATACTCTTATGGATTTATGAATGCTTGCAGAGAAATTGGATGATTGGCGGTACGGTTGTGAAATGAAGCAAATATTTGTAGCTAACCCGAAAGGTGGGTGTGGAAAGACAACTCTGGCGGCTCAGTTGGCTAGCTGTTATGCAGGCCGTGGTGCGAGTGTTGCTTTAGTTGATCATGACCCACAACAGTCTTCAGGTGATTGGCTACGCTCTCGACCAAAAACTTGTGCCGGTATCGTTCCTGTCATAGCTTCTCGGGGAGATGTGGCGGATGATGACTACGATTATGTTATTCATGATATGCCTGCCGCATCGGAGATTTCTTCTTTAGATGGGCTGGCTCGAGCTGGGGATAAACTGATCATTCCAATGTTGCCATCACCGACCGATATTAAGGCGGGTGTTCGATTTTTGATGTCGCTTAATAGAAACCCATGGATTGAAGAGTCTGGTTTAGATGTTGGGTTGGTGGCCAATAGAGTGAAATCTAATACCAACTATTTCAAAGTACTAACGGCTTTTCTAGAAGAAGTTAATATTCCTTTAATTGCCTCTATTCGTGACACGCAAAACTACATTAAAGCAATGGATAGTGGCGTTAGCATTTTTGATCTTCCCCCCAGTCGAGTGAAAAAAGACATTGACCAGTGGCAGCCATTGCTAGACTGGATTTCTGATTAGTTTGTTTTAAGCCGAAAGTGGCAGTGCAAATTAGACAATTGGTTGTTACATTGATCTCTATTGTAAATAGGTCAGATAGAGATTAATTACATGAAAACCATGTATTGGCACGATTATGAAACATGGGGCGAGATCCCTTCACAAGATAGACCATCACAATTTGCAGGGTTACGAACAGATGAGGATCTCAATATTATTGGCGCTCCCTTGGTTCTCTATTGTCAGCCTAGTAGTGATATTGTTCCCAAACCAGAAGCGTGTTTAGTTACGGGGATCACGCCTCAAAAAGCCTTGTCAGACGGTGTACCTGAACCTGAGTTTATAGCGGCCATACACGCTGAATTGTCGGCGCCTGAGACCTGTGGCGTTGGTTATAATACGCTTCGGTTCGATGATGAAGTTACACGTTATAGCCTATATCGAAACTTTTATGATCCCTATGAAAGAGAGTGGAAGGCCGGTAATTCTCGTTGGGACATTATCGATATGGTGCGCCTGACTAGAACCGTTCGGCCGGAAGGTATTGAATGGCCAGATCATGAAGATGGTAGACCCAGCTTTAAGTTAGAGCATTTAACCAAGGCAAATGGGTTGGCGCATGAGGATGCTCATGATGCTCTTTCTGATGTTTATGCAACTATAGCTGTGGCTAAATTAATCAAGCAAAAGCAGCCGAAGCTTTATGAATATGTTTATCAATTACGCGACAAAAACCGTTTAAAAGCTCTAGTTGATCTCAACAATAAAAAACCCTTACTGCACATATCGTCAATGTTTCCCTCTGAAAATGGTTGCGCCGCTATTGTTATGCCTATTGCTATGCACCCGGTCAATAAGAATGGGGTTATAGTTTTTGATTTGTCTTCTGATCCAGCACCATTGATGGCGCTTAGTGCTGATCAGATAGCGTCAAGAGTATTCACCAAAAGAGAAGATCTAGAAGAAGGTGTCGATAGAATTTCTTTGAAAGTAGTTCATCTTAATAAATGCCCAATACTCACAACTGTTAAGTTAATGGAACCTGCGACAGCTAATAAATGGGGTATCGATATGTCCCGCTGTGAGAGGCATTGGCACATGCTTAAGCAAGCTAACATAAGCTCTAAGGTTCAATCTGTTTTTGGTTTGCATAAATACCCACCAGCACAAGATCCCGAACAGCAGTTATACGATGGTTTTATCAGTCAATCAGATAAACAACTCAGTGCAAAAGTTAGAAAAATGTCACCAGAACAATTAATGAAGACAGAAATATTTTTTTCTGACTCTCGATTGAATACGTTATTGTGGCGCTATAAGGCTCGATTTTATCCTGCTACGCTGACTGAATCTGAAAAAATAGAATGGCAAAGTTGGCGTCATAAGAAATTAACCGATCCAAGCTTGCAGTCGGGAATAACCATAGAGGAAAGTAAGGCTAGAATTCGCGATTTGAGAAAAGGTGCAGAATTAAATAACACTATAGAGCTCAATGATGCTCAGAAGTATGTACTGATAGAGCTGGAGAAATACTTAGATACATTGTTGTAATGTATCTGGCTATTAGTTATTTCAAACTCTAGCGACTAGATTTAATTGGCTCAAATTCTAACTCATAAGCGCTGGCACTGGGCTTTGACTGAAATATTTTAGTTTGTCCGTATTTGTCTTTTAGCAGACTGTATATTTCCTTTTTATCTTGTGCTGGTGTGTTACAGCCAAAATAAACAGACATTACGTCGCTTCGTTCGAACTTTTTATCGTCAAACCATTCGGCATCGTCAGATGATGTAGCTCCAGGTTGTTCTGGTTGAGAGTCGAAACATCTCCATTCTTTCTCAGAAGAGTAGAGGGGTGAACGAATTGTAAATTTATTTTGGAAGTCGTTTTGGGCAACATGCTTTTCGCCGGCAATGATGATAGACATTTCATCGTTCAGTGTGCTGATTTGTGGGCGTGTAGGTTTATAGCTGACGGGAATACTATTTTTAATACTTGAGTATTCCCCGGTATCGAATTTTATGGCGATTCCCTTATGGTCTCCCGCATAATTTTGCCACGCAGAGATACTATCTACTTTTTCAGAAAAACAACAAACTCTCAAAGTGCGGACAAACTTTCGCCAATCGGACATCATTTGGTCGATACTTTTTTGTCTGTAATCGACAACTCGTGAAAGCAGGTCTCGCAAGACATCATGCGCTTCTTCTGGCGATTCGAAACGCTCTTCACCTCTCCAGCGGCGGATGGCGTTAATTAGCGGGGTAGAACCTTTAGGGTCGTCAGGGGAGAATATCATTGCTGAAGCCATTTTAATGGAGGCATCAAGAAGGCTGTGAGGGTCAAAGTTAAGTTGGGATAAATGGTTTAGCTCGAACGGATCTGAGAACCTACTAGGTGAGCTCCAGCGCAGAGTTTGTGACGATAAAACACGTTTGGCTGTGTCTACATTTAGAAATTTAACAAGAGCTTCTGGTTGCTGAGTCGGCACTGATGGTTCCTTTCCGCAGTTAAGTATTATTGAGCGTAAGTTTTTTAAATGAAGTAACCGGTATTATCGGCAACTATTTGATTATATTGACTTTTACCATGCTAATAATAGCGTATTTAGCAATAAGGTAAAATTGCGATGGTGCAAAAATCTACTCATCGTTACAATGGCTCAATATTGTAACATTTTCCTTTCGAATTTGATTAGGGTCTTTATATGGACTTTGTAGGCGCTCATATTCTTTCTGTCGCTCAGTTTGAGCGGGTAGATATAGAACGTATTTTTCAAGTGGCTGATGCTATGGAGCCTTACGCTCAAAGACGTAAGGTAACACGGGTATTAGAGGGGGCGATTCTGGGAAATATGTTTTTTGAACCGAGTACTCGAACCCGAGTCAGTTTTGGAGCGGCATTTAATCTGTTGGGTGGTGAGGTGAGAGAAACAACAGGTTTTCAGAGCTCTGCTATTGCTAAGGGTGAGTCCTTATACGATACAGCGAGAGTCCTTTCGGGCTATAGCGATGTTATTTGTATGCGACACCCTACATCGGGATCTGTTGATGAGTTTGCGGCGGCCAGTCGAGTCCCTGTTATTAATGGTGGTGATGGTTCTAATGAGCATCCCAGTCAAGCACTATTAGATCTATACACAATCAGACAAGAGTTGAAGGATCAGAATAGACAAGTTGACGGGCTTAGGATTGCTATGATTGGAGATTTAAAGCATGGCCGCACCGTTCATTCTCTGTGTAAATTACTGTGTTTATATCGTGGTGTTCATATAACTCTGGTGTCGCCTAAAGAGCTTGAGATGCCCGAATCTATTATTGAAATGCTGCGTAATGCAGGGCATCAAATTGTTATTTCAGAAGACTTAACCGACGGAATTTCTAGCGTTGATATTGCTTATTCAACTCGAATTCAAGAAGAGCGTTTTACTTCTCAGGAAGAGGCTGATCAATATCGCGGACGATTCCGTTTAAACCAAGCTATTTATACGAAATATTGTGAGCCTAATACCGTTATTATGCATCCCCTACCAAGAGATTCTCGTGGTGCGGCAAATGAGTTAGATAATGATCTTAATCAAAATCCAAATTTGGCTATTTTTAGGCAAGCAGACAATGGAGTTTTAGTACGAATGGCGCTGTTTGCACTGGTGTTAGATGTAGAGCATCAGGTGGATAAATACGCCCGAGATGTAAACTGGTTTTCCGGGCGTTAATTAAATTAAGAAGTGATTTACTTTAGACAGAAGTCGGATGTTGTCTATGGGTTTTTCTATAAACGAGTTAGCGCCAGACTCTTTTATGACGGCATGCTTGTCTTGGTGAGCTTTAAAAGACGATAACAAAATTATAGGAATACTGGATGTCTGCCGATCTGCTTTAAGAACTTTACACGCCTCAATACCATCCATTACGGGCATATGTATGTCCATAATAATCAGATCTGGCTTCTCTTCTCGTGCAATATCAACACACTCTTGCCCATTAACGGACGTTAACACGCGGCAGTGGCTGCCTAGTTGAACTTCTAATACCTTTAGAATGTACAGATCATCGTCAGATACTAGAACGGTATTGCTTGGTTGATGAACTTCAGTGGTTACTTTGTTTCGGCCGCTGTTTTTAGCCGTATACATCAAAACGTCAGCATGCTTTATAACATCATTCAAACGTCGGCCTGTTGTAGAAAGGTTTACAGATATGCCAATACTGGCACTCACTCTCTCACTGGTGGTTGACATTTTATGTTCAATGTTAAGATCATAAATGGCTTTTTTAATCTTTTTACCTACCTTCTCGGCGCCTGCTAAGTCAGTGTTTGGTAAAAGGATGATGAATTCTTCGCCGCCGTAACGAGCAATTATATCGGTAGGTCTTTGTACGCAGTCGCTAAGAGCTTTGGCTATTTTCTTTAAGCAGGTGTCGCCAACGGGGTGCCCATAAAAGTCGTTAAATAGCTTAAAGTGATCAATATCCAGCATTACGAGAGAGAGGGGCTGCCTATTTCTAGTGGCTAAAGACCATTGATCTTGAGAGAGGCTAATGAACGTTCGGTGATTATAAAGCTGAGTTAATCCGTCAATCTGGCTGAGTTTTTCTAGCTTTAAATTGGTGGCTTCTAGCTCGTGTTGCATATCAATAATACGTTTTATCGCGGTAATTTTGGCCGATAAAATAACAGGGCTGACCGGCTTGATTAAATAATCATCACCTCCGGCTTCAATACCTTTTAAATAGCTGCTGTCGTTGCTATTGCCCGTTAAAAATATAATAGGGACCCACAGCGAACCTAACATTTCACGAATTTTAACGGTTGCCTCAAAGCCACTTATTCCGGGCATCTCCACATCCATAAAGATAAGATCTACAGATTGTTTGGATAAGATTTCCAGCGCGGTTTCGCCATCTTTGGCCTGAACGGCAGAGTGACCAGAATCTTCGATTATGCTCACCATGCTTAAGCGCATAGGCGTGCTGTCTTCAACAATTAGAATATCCATGTACTTATTTTATAGGACCTTATGATTCGAGTAGATGACTTCAACTTACGTAGTTTAGTTGAAGTTTGTTTTTTTTGTATGGATGAAGTTAGAAAAAAAACGGTTTATTTGTGGGTATTTTTCAGAGTCTTTTAAGGTGTCGAGCAAATGATGTCTCAATAAAGGTAAGAACAATAGATCTTCGATGATAATGTTGAAAACTTCTTGTGTCTGATTGGATATGGATAATAAAAGCTCTGCTCTTAACTCATGATTGAGTAAGTCTATGTGGCAGCGGCTAGCTATAGCGGTTAATAATTCAAGGTTATTACTGAGAGGTGTTTTTAGTAGTTTTAAAATTAATTGGGCTCGTCTTGGTAGGTCCTGAGCTGAAGATATAGCTCGGATTAATGCCGGCACTTCAGTCTCGGCATGAGAGTCATGGATTGATTTGTCTATACGCAGTGATACGGCATTGAATAATAAGTCGTCGACAGGCTCATTTTCCAGTAACTGGCACAGGCTGATCAGTGGCAATGTGGGTATATTGATAATCGCATTGGATAATAGCTCTGGGTGTTTTTTCCAGTTAACTACTGAGTCTGCCAGTCCTTGTAAGGCGATGTCTTGCCATTTTGAAAGATCGCTATTTAGATAGTCAAGTGTGGCTTGATAGTGTGGACTGAAGTCAAGCTGGAGCTGGTGTCGCGCTTTCGAGGTTATATACGCTTGTTTTTCTGGTGTAGGTGTGAAAATGAAAGGGTTGTTTTTCAACACTTCTTGGAAACCTGCCCCTTTATTTGCTGATTGCAAGTTATTGCCGGCTCCTAAAAGGAGTTGCTGAATGAATAAGTCGCGTTGTGGGATGTCTAATAAACCCTGCTCGTCTAACGGTAGTTTTACGAACCATATTAATGGCTGCTCTTTATTGTCCTCATGCCAAAATAAAAAACCGAGCCAGGCATGCTGAAGGTAAGGCGATGGATAAGCGCTCTGTTGTAATTCAACCCTTTGAAATATAGAGGGGCTAATTTCGTGTATTTGTCGGCCTAGGTCATAAATACGCAGTTTGACTTCCATGGCGTTAAAAAATTGGCCGATTGTATTGAGCATTACCTGTATTCCCCTGTTTTTTTTTGCTGAGCGACTCATCTCACTAGAAGGGTATTCTAGGCGCTCTAGGATTAAGGTACTATTCTAAATATGTCGGAACCATTGTCTAAGTATCAATAATTCAAAAAAGCATCAATAATCCAAATAAATAACAATAATCAAAATAAAAAAGAATTCAGTTATGACGAGTTTGAAGCAAATCCAAAAATACCCTAACTACCTGTCTCAAGATTATACTCACGCAGCGGTGGCTCAACGCATTATGTTGACCGGTCATATTCATCAGGCTCTACCCGATGTTTGTGAAAAAGCTTACAAAGAACATTGGGATTGCCTGAATAAATACGGTGAAGAGCGGTGGGAGGAAGTGTTTTCTAGGACTGATCGTTTGCGGCAAGGTTTTGCGACTATTTTAGAGGCCGATGTTAAAAATATTGCTTTAGCTTCCAGTGTGCATGATTTAGTTATTCGTTTTTTGTCATCCCTGCCACTTCAAAAAGGCGGGAGAATTGTAACGACGGATATGGAGCATCCTTCAATTGCTCGCCAGTTAGCGCGTCTGGCTCAAGAGCAAAATATTGAATTGATACAAGTTAATGCGTTGCCTGCCTGTGATGTTGTTGGGCGAATTTCGGCGCAAATCAATAACGAAACATTAGCTGTATGCGTATCGTCAGTAAATTATATTACGGGGCACCAAGCACTGGAGTTGGATACTTTGTTACCTCTGTGCCAAAAGGTCGGCGCAGAACTTTTAGTTGATGCATATTTGAGTGTAAATGTTCAACACTTCTCGATACACGATTACAATTTACAGCAAGCTTTTGTTGTGGGAGGCGGAGCAAAATATTGCCAGATGGGGAGTGGTAACTGTTTTATGCATGTTCCAGAAAATAGAGAGTTTCGGCCAGTAATTACGGGCTGGTTTGGTCATTACGATCCGCTGGAATACGATGTTACCCCGCAAACATTGCAATACCCTGAGGGAGCGCGATGTTTTGATGGTTCAACTTTTGATGCTATGCCGTATTTCAGGGCTTGCAGAGTGTTAGATTATTTTCAAGAAAAGAATCTCACAGTCGATTTTTTGTCAGACGTTAATTACCACCAGTTAAGTTTGTTGACCAACGCGTTTAAACAATTAGAGCTCCCTCAAGAATTGATTAGCCTTCCGGTTGGTGTTGAATATATGGGAGGTTTTATGGGGTTGAATACAAATTTCGCGAAACCATTATGCGAAAAAATGAGAGATAGGGGTGTACACACAGATTACCATGGAAGTTGGTTGCGATTTGGTCCAGCACCTTATCTGTGTGATGAGCAATTAGAAGACGGTATGCTTGCTCTCGATGAGTCTCTTCGAGAAGTCATTAAAGAAAACAATCTGTAATATTTTATTTAGTAGACGATAATTTTGAGTGATAATAATGAGTGACTTTGATGATATTCGCCCTTATAACGATGATGAAGTTACATCTGTTATCGGTGAATTAATAAATGATCCTGAATTGATTCGAGCGGTTAGTCATTTACGTTTTCCACGTTTAAGCCCGTCCATGGGTTGGCTGTTAAACCCAATAATAAAATTTGTAATAAAGAGGCAGCTTTCCCCAATCCGGACTGTTGCACAATTACAAGACATTGTTGCTGGTTATATGAAAGGCATGGTCAGTAAGCAGGTGAGTAACTTTACGGTTTCAGGGTTAGATAAGTTAGATAAAAACAAATCCTATTTGTTTATCAGTAACCATCGCGATATTGCTATGGATCCAGCCTTTGTAAACTGGGCTCTTTATCTCAATGATTTCAATACGGTTCGAATTGCTATTGGAGATAACTTATTAACCAAGCCTTACGTGTCGAGTTTAATGCGGCTTAATAAAAGTTTTATTGTGAACCGTTCAGCCAGTTCCAATCGTGAAAAATTCAAAGCATCAAAGCACTTGTCGGCCTATATCTCTCATTCAGTTAAATCTGAAAAAAGTAATGTTTGGATCGCGCAACGCGAAGGTAGAGCTAAAGATGGTAATGACGAAACGAACGCGGCGGTTATTAGTATGCTGGCTTTAACTAAGGTGAAATCTGAGCCATTAACTGATTTTATCAGAGGGTTAAATATTGTACCTGTGGCCATTTCGTATGAGTGGGATCCTTGTGATGTAGCTAAAACACAAGAGTTATTTAGCCTCAAACAGAAAGGTAGCTATGAAAAATCAGAACACGAAGATGTAGCAAGTATTGCGGCGGGAATATCCGGTAACAAAGGTTGCGTGCATGTTTTTTTTGGTGATGTTTTGACCGGTGATTATGAATCCACCGATCAGGTAGCCGCGGATATAGATCGACAAATTCGGGGGGGGTACGTACTCCACCCTAGTAATTTATTAGCATCCGAGCGCATTGGTGAAGATGTGTCTGGGGCTGTTTATGGGGCTAATAATACGCTATTTGAGAGCAATCAATTAGCGGCAGAAAAAACCGAGTTGGCGAATCGTTTAAGCGCTATTCCTGAGTCTCAACGGAATATATTTTTAAATATATACGCCAACCCAGTTGCCCACAAAAAAGCTTAAGCGGTACTGCTGAAAGCTGATTTATTTGTTTTGCTCTATATTGAGGTTGATTACTGAATTGTCTGATGATGACGTAGAGCACTTAAACGACGCATGATAAGTTGAGCGTTGCTTGGATAAAAATTTGGTTTCAGGTGGTTGGATTTCGCCTTGAAAAGTAATTTGATTAGTGTCGTTGTAGATCTCATATTTCGCCGTTCTATCATCAGAAACTAAACCAATTACTTTCCCGTTAACACGCTCATGAATAGCTTTAACGCAGTTTTCGTGGCCGTCAAAAACACCAAATCGAGTTGGTGCTGTATTTGAATTGGTACCGCCTTTTTCATTGTTTCCGCTAAAACTATTAGATGAGCTAAGACCTCGGCTTATATAAACAGTTGTTAGTGATGATACGACGATAACGAGAATGAAAATACCAATGTATAAATAGGTCAGGCTTTTCTTATTTGAACTCATTTCAATCTCATTATTATTTTTATTATAAGGGGTCGAGGAGCAACTACTGGTGAGTTTAGAATATTAGGCCGCAGAGGTCTAATTACGCAGATCTAAAAGTTTTCGTCTTGAGTTGGTGAGTGTAAGAAAGCGTCAGATATATTGATACCAAGCGTACATAATCGCGATCTTCTGGGCTGGTACAGTGATGTTTTTAAATGTTAACTAATCATTACGTACTATCGAGAGGGAAAGACATTGGATACAACATTCTCTGCAGAAGATTTAGCGTTTCGCGATGAGGTGAGAGTATTTTTAGCGAATACATTCACTGATGATTTAAAGGCGCGCTTATCAGCAAAATCAACCTATAAAGCCGCTCAGGTAGAATGGCAACAGAGCCTGAATAACCAAGGTTGGTTTGCGGTTAATTGGCCTACCGAATACGGTGGTTCGGGATGGACGCCAACTCAAAAGTTCATTTTTGAAAATGAACGCTCGTTGGCAGGTGCTCCAGGAACAATTCCTTTTGGTGTCTCTATGGTTGCTCCGGTTATTTATGGGTTTGGGAGTGATGAGCAAAAAGCTCGTTTTTTACCACGAATCCTTAATAGCGAGGACTGGTGGTGCCAAGGTTATTCAGAACCAGGTGCCGGATCAGATTTGGCGGCTTTGAAAACTAAAGCGGTGCTAGACGGCGATGATTATGTTGTGAATGGGGCTAAGATTTGGACTACCTATGCTCAGTTAGCTGATTGGATCTTTTGTTTAGTGCGCACCGACTCCTCAGGGAAAAAGCAAGATGGCATCAGCTTTCTGCTGATCGATATGAAAACTCCAGGTATCAAGGTTAATCCAATTATTGGTATCGACAATCAACACACCTTAAACGAAGTTGAGTTCAATGAAGTTCGTGTTCCCAAAGCTAATTTAATTGGTGAGCAAGATAAAGGTTGGACTTACGCTAAGGCTTTACTTTCCCATGAGCGGACCGCGATTGCGGGTGTAGCTCAATCGAAACGTCATCTGTCAGAGCTGAAAAAAGTGGCTGCGGTGGAATTGTCTGCTGGAAAACCTTTGCTTGATGACCCAAGTATTAGAAAGAATATTACCGATATTGAAATTGAATTGATGGCTCTTGAATATACCGAACTAAGAGTTCTCGCAGCGGCAGCGGCGGGTAGTTCTCCCGGGGCTGAATCATCGCTGTTAAAAATCAAAGGAACGGAGATTCAGCAATCCATTCAAAAATTGCGCATGGATTTAGCCGGTGTTTATTCAGGTGTTTTTGTTGGCGGTGATATAGATAGCCTAAGCGGACATGAGTTTTCAGACAAAGCTCGGGTTGAATATATGTATGGCCGAGCGGCGACTGTTTATGGCGGCTCAAATGAGGTGCAAAAAAATATCATATCGAAGTTTGTGCTAGGCCTATAAGCACACTGAGATAAATCGTAATAATTTATGCAGGGTAAATAAAATGAATTTTTCATTTTCAGAAGAGCAAAATATGCTGCGCGACAGCATTTCGAAGTTTGTTCAAGATCAATATGAATTCAGTGTTCGAGAAAAGTTGGCAAAAACAGAGTTGGGATTTAGCGCGGAAAATTGGCAAACATTTGCTGAGTTAGGTTGGTTATCTATACCTTTTTCAGAAGAAATGGGCGGTTTTGGCGGCTCGGTTGTTGACAGCATGATTTTAATGGAAGAGTTTGGTAAAGGTCTGGTTTTGGAGCCTTTTATCGCTACTGTTCTGTTGTTTGGTGGCGTTATTAATCGTTCAGGTAATTCGGCCATGATGGAAGCAAATATTCCCTCGATTATTGATGGTTCGACTCAGGGCGCGCTGGCATGTTTTGAGCGACAAAGCCGTTTCGAGCTGAGTGATGTCAAAACGCAAGCTACGAAACATGGCGATCAATACAGTCTTTCGGGCGAGAAGTCGGTTGTTTATAACGGCGCGTCTGCGGATAAAATAATTGTCTCAGCTCGTACCAGTGGCGGCCAATACGATAACGATGGAATTACATTATTTTTAGTTGATGCAAACGTCGCTGGCGTTGAGTCAACTGGCTATAGAATGATGGACGGACAAATGGTCGCTAACATTACGCTTAATGATGTCGTGCTGAGTCGTGAATCAATTGTTGGTCAGCTGGATAAAGGCTTTTTGTTGTTGCAAAAAGTAGTTAATGAAACCTTGACTGCGGTAGGTGGCGAAGCCATTGGTGTAATGGATAAGCTGCACACTGCCACGGTTGAATATACAAAAGCGCGTGAGCAATTTGGTGTTGCCATCGGGTCTTTTCAGGCGCTCCAGCATCGCATGGTCGAAACTTTTATGGCTTGTGAGCAAACTCGTTCGTTGTTGTACCGTGCGGTTTGTTCTGTGGCAGAAGATAAAGACGAGGCTACTAAAGATGTGTTGGCTCTCAAAACCATGATCGGTCGAGCCGGTAAGCTGATCGGAGATGAAGCCTTGCAGATTCACGGTGGCATAGGCATGACTGATGAGTTGGATATAGGTCACTATGTTAAGCGATTGATGATGATTAATACCTTCTTTGGTGATGCTGACTATTCACAGCAGAAATTTGCTGAGCTATCGTTGGCTGCATAGTTGGTGTTGGCTGTTTAATCGTTGATTGCAGGAGGCATTCATAGCACGAGATCTTTATTCGGAGGTCCGTGCTATGAACTTATTTTCGTTGGTAAATTGATGCCAGCAACCCAAGAATGCAAAAAATGATTACCGGATAGCTTCCTGTTTTCACAAACCACGTAAGTCCCTTTGTGGTTTGAACCTCACCGTATAATATTTCCTGCACAAATTGCTGGCTGCTAGCCGATAGGGAACCGTCGGGTTTTATTATGGCGCTGACGCCATTATTAGTTCCGCGAATGACATAGCGGCCGGTTTCTTTAGCGCGCATCTGAGCCATCTCTAAGTGCTGTAGTGGTCCCCAGGATTGACCGAACCAAGCATCGTTACTGAGGGTGATGATAATGTCGGTACTTTTGGCACGTTTGGCGACCAAGTCTGGATAAACAATCTCATAGCAAATAGCTAATCCGGCTTTATGATTACCCATTATAAGCGCCGGTTGTTGCTCTTCGCCTTTGCTGATAATTGAAGTTGGCAGGTTAAAAAACTCAATTAATCCGCGTAACCAGTCTTCTAATGGCACGTATTCGCCAAAAGGCACAAGTCGAGTCTTATGATAAAGGCCTGTGCCCTGACCAAGCGCGACGGCACTGTTGTGATACTGATTGTTATACTGGTCGTCATAAAGGATACCGGTTAATAATGCGGTGTTGGTTTGTTTTGCAAAAGCGTCCATTGTTGTTAGAAAGGGTAGAGCTTGACCATAAAGCATAGGTACCGCGGCTTCTGGCCATATGATCCAGTCACTCCCTTTGGCTGTGTGGCTCATATTTTTATATAAGTTAAGAGTCGGCTGTAGATGTTCGGGCCGCCACTTTTTTTCTTGGGCGATATTAGCCTGAATTAATGCCACTTTAATGGGGGCGCTGGTGGGAACAGTCCAGCGGTGTTGCTGACTGATTTCTCCCGTAATCCAGAACGTAGCGACTAGAACAGTAAAAATAATCTTGGTTAATAGGTGGTTACTTAATAAAAATGCAGTGATGCATATTGATGAGAGTAAAACGCCGAGTGAAACCAGATAAATACCGCCTATTGGTGCTAACCCCGAGAGTGGCGTTGGTAGTTGGCTATAGCCAATAAATAGCCAAGGGAAGCCTGTTAGGAGCCAACTTCTAATCCATTCACCTAAGACCCAGAGGCACGCAAAGCTCAGTAAAAAGTTTAGATGGTCGTGCTCAGATACCCAGCGTAACAATAAAAAGGGCAACGCAAAGACCAAGGCGAGTCCCAAGCTGAAGGCAAGTGTTAATACCCCCGCTAGAAAGGTATTGGCACCGCCAAACTGATGGATACTCACAAATACCCATGAAGCACCAACGCCAAATAGCCCAGCACCAAAAGCAAAACAGAGGCCAAATAAATACTTTGGTTTTTGTTGCAACAGTAGGGAGAGGGCAGCGGGGGAAGCAATAGCCAGAGGCCAAAAGTTGGTCGGTGCCAAGCTTAATGGCAATAGAGCGCCAGCAAGAAAGCTCAGGAAGAGGCTGCTCTTAATGTTTAATTGAGCGCAAACGCGCCCACAGAAATTACGGGTCATTAGGGTTGGCCAGAATTTAACTCGGAGGGGTTAGCCTCAGCAAGTGAATTTGACGGTCATCGGAAAACAGCACGCGGAAGGTATAACCATCGATATTAGCTGTCTCATTGCGCTTGGGTAAATGGCCTAAAACTCCCATCAAAATTCCACCTATAGTGTCGAATTCATCTTCATCAAAGCCGCTGTTGAAATATTCATTAAAATCTTCCACGGGAGTTAATGCACGAACGATAAAATCGTCATCAGATACTTTACGGATTAATGCGCTGTCATCATCTTCATCGGTTTCATCTTCAATTTCACCCACAATTTCTTCGAGTATGTCTTCAATGGTAACCAGTCCAGAGATGCCGCCGTATTCATCGATGACCATGGCCATGTGGTAGCGGTCTTCTCTAAATTCACGTAATAGAATATTGAGGCGTTTACTTTCAGGAACAATGGTCGCGGTACGGATAATGTCTTTGAGTTGAAAGCTTTCGGGGCTGTCTAAAATCAATGGCAAAAGATCTTTTGCCAGCAAGATACCTACAACATCATCGGTGGATTCGCCGATAACGGGAAACCGTGAGTGGCCAGATTGTATGACTTTAGGTAATAGTGTTTGCAATGAGTCGTCTATATTGACGACGATCATATGTGATCGAGGAATTAATACTTCGTGAACTTGGCGGCCTTCTACATCGATGGCGCCTTGAATAATTTCCAGCGATTCAGGGTCAACCAATTTGTTTTGGGCTGCTTCCTGAATGATTTCCAGCAATTCTTCTCTGGATTTTGGCTCGTTAGAAAAAGCTTGTAGAATTTTATCTAACCAAGATTTTTCATTGGGCTGCCCTGTTGAGGGCTGGATACTCGGTGGTTCATCGTTCATTAGTGCTTATGTTCCCTGTTAAAAAATTATTCTACTGCAAGATAAGGCGCAGAGTAACCTAAATGGATCAAAATTTCTGTTTCTAAATTTTCCATGACTTCGGCATCGGCATCGCTTTGATGGTCGTAACCTTGAAGGTGCAAAGTTCCGTGAATAACCATGTGTGCCCAATGAGCCGTTAAGTCCTTAGTTTGGGTAGCAGCTTCACTTCTAACTATTGGCGCGCAGATAACCAAATCACCCAGTAATGAAAGCTCGACCTCTTCTGGTAGGTCGGCAGGAAATGATAAAACATTGGTAGGCTTGTTCTTTTTCCGATAAGCGTTGTTTAAGTCTTGGCTTTCTTGCTCATCGACAATACGCACGCTGAGTTCATAGTCAATACCGTCATCGGGTAAGGTTGACTGAGCCCATTGGTGTATTTCAGCTTCCGTAGGTAAAGACGTATCGGTGCTAGCGATTTGTAAATCGAGGTGAAGGCTCATCGAGGTTTTGGATTCTCATTTTTATCGGCGGCGTCATATGCTTCGACTATGCGTTGTACCATTGGGTGGCGAACGACATCTTTAGAGCTGAAGTGAGTGAAGCTGATGCCTTTTACGCCGTCTAATATTTGTATTGCATGATTAAGGCCCGAAAATTGGCCCTTGGGTAAATCAATTTGTGATGGGTCGCCCGTAATAACAGCGGTTGAGCCAAAGCCAATACGCGTTAGGAACATTTTCATTTGTTCACGAGTGGTGTTTTGGCTTTCATCGAGAATAATAAATGAATTATTTAGCGTGCGGCCGCGCATATACGCCAGCGGTGCGACTTCAATAACGTTGCGCTCGATCAGCTTACCAACGGTGTCGAAGCCAAGCATTTCATACAAAGCGTCGTATAAAGGTCGCAGGTAGGGGTCGACCTTTTGTGCTAGATCGCCGGGTAAAAAGCCAAGCTTTTCACCCGCTTCTACAGCAGGTCTTACTAGTAAAATGCGCTCAACTTCATCTTTGAGCAATGATTCAACGGCGCAAGCTACCGCCAGATAAGTTTTACCCGTTCCCGCAGGGCCAACACCAAAATTTATGTCGTTGCGCTGTACTGAGTGAACATAAAGAAGTTGATGTCTGCCTCTGGGTTTTACTGTGCATTTTTTAGTGCGAATAATGATCGGGGAGTCTAGTTCACCTGAGTTTTCGGCCATATCGTTGGTCGAACTATCAGTCTCAAGATTGGGCTGTTCTATTGCAGCTTGGTGAAGCGCCAAGTGTATCTCATCGGGCGTAATTAAATTGCCATTGTCGGTGGCGGCATAAAGGCTGGTGAGTAGCTGTTTAGCAACCTTAATTTGAGTTTGATCTCCGTGCAGGGAGAATTGATTGCCGCGGTTGTTAATTTTAATTCCCAGACGCTGTTCTATTTGGCGCAGGTGTTGATCAAACTGGCCGCACAGAGATGCCAAACGTCTGGTGTCATTCGGTTCTAAAGTAACCTGATTATGGGAGTTGCTTGTGGTCGAGCGTGAGCTATCCAAAATGATTTCTAGTCCTTTCGTTTACTGTAGGCGAGATCAATTATCAAGCTCTGAACTCAAAAGTGTACCGCGTAATGAATTTGGTAGAGCCTCTTCAATTAAAACATCCGCAAATTTTCCGATTAATTCAGGCTGGTCGCACCGGAAATTAACGACTCGGTTGTTTTCGGTGCGACTGGCTAGCTGACCAGGATCTTTTTTGCTGTAGCCGGTAACCAGCACTCGCTCGGTATTGCCGACCATTTTACGAGCGATATCATGAGATTGCTGGGTAATCCGTTGCTGTAATAATTTCAGGCGCTGCTTCTTAGTGGCCTCACTTGTGTCGTCAGGGAGGTCAGAGGCTGGAGTGCCAGGCCGAGGACTGTAGATAAAGCTAAATGACATGTCGAAGTTCATGTCTTTAATTAAATTCATTGTCGCTTCAAAATCGGCATCGGTTTCACCTGGAAAGCCGACAATAAAGTCAGAAGAGAAGCAGATGTCGGGGCGAACTTTTTTCAGGCGACGTAGCTTGGATTTGTACTCTAACGTGGTATGGCCACGCTTCATCGCCATCAAAATCCTATCTGAACCACTTTGCACCGGTAGGTGAACATGGCTAACCAACTCAGGGATCTCAGCGTAAACATCAATCAAACTGTCTGAAAACTCTACTGGGTGGGATGTGGTAAAGCGAATTCGGTCAATACCATCAATGGCCGCGACATAAGTAATTAACTCAGCAAGATCAACTAGGTTACCATCGAGCCCTTCACCGCGGTAGGCGTTGACGTTTTGGCCCAATAGATTAACTTCGCGTACGTCTTGGCTAGCAAGGTGAGCTACTTCTTTAAGGATGTCGGCAGTTGGGCGGCTAACTTCTTCGCCGCGAGTATAAGGAACAACACAAAAAGTACAGTATTTAGAGCAACCTTCCATAATAGAAACAAAAGCACTAGCGCCGTTGGCTTCTGGTGCGGGTAGGTTGTCGAATTTTTCTATTTCGGGAAAACTGATGTCGACTACAACCGCGCCGTTATCTTTCGGTGTTTCCATCATTTCAGGTAAACGGTGTAAAGTTTGTGGGCCAAAAATCAAATCAACGAAAGGGGCTCTCTTAGCAATGGCCGCGCCTTCTTGGCTGGCCACACAGCCGCCGACTCCGATAATTAAGTCAGGATTTGTGTCTTTCAAATGTTTCCAGCGCCCAAGCTGGTGAAACAATTTATCCTCGGCTTTTTCCCTAATTGAGCAGGTGTTGATTAATAGAACATCGGCTTCATTTGGGTCATCGGTTGACACCATTTGGTGCGATTCGCCCAAAAGATCACGCATGCGCGACGAATCATATTCATTCATCTGACAGCCGTGCGTTTGAATAAAGAGCTTTTTTTCGGGTTTTGTGGCCATAGGGCTGCCTGATTAGCGTGGTTGTAAGTGATTTAAGAGCGGCATTATAGCCAGTGCCATGGCAGTAGGGAATGCCCAAAGCCATGTTTAATGTGGTATCCTTGCGCGCCATTTTAGCCACATTGATTATCCAGAGAACAGTATGCCAGACAAACCTATTTACAAAGTCATCTTTTACAATCAAAGCCAAGTTTATGAGGTGTATGCCAAAGCGATATATCAGAGCGATATGTATGGTTTTATTGAAGTTGAAGAGTTTGTTTTTGGTGAGCGCAGTCAGATGATCGTTGATCCGGCTGAAGAAAAGCTGAAATCAGAGTTTGCCAATGTAGCTCGATCGTATATTCCTATGCAGGCCATAATTCGCATTGATGAAGTGGAAAAAGAAGGTGAAGTAAAAGTTACTGATATTAAAGCGGGCGATAAAATAGCTTTGTTTCCGCCTTCTGGAAATTTTAATTCATCGCCTAAAAACGGCGACTAATCGTTACGGTTAATGGTGCTTATAAAAGACCAATCATTCTAGGTGGGCTGTTATGCAGGAAAAATCTATTATTCAGATTTCTCAAGAGTCTTTAGAGAAACTGATAGGCATTCTGCCTTTCTATAAAGATGTCAAATTACAAGATAATTGGCAGTATGAGCTGTTATTGCAGCATTCTCGAGTTGTGACTTACTCCCCCAAAGAAGTGGTTTTACAAAAGGGCGAAAAAGACCGTTGGTTATGCTTTTTACTTAAAGGTGAATTAACGGTTTTGGCGGGCCCTGATAATCAGCCTGTTAATACCATTACACCGGGTGAAGTATTTGGTGACTTGGCGATGGTGTTAAAGCAAGAGCGCAGTGCAACCGTTGTTGTTGCGGACACTTGTCGTGAAGTCGTTGTATTTGCTACAGATTTTTCATTGTTTGGTGAGTTAGAAGATGTTCATCGGATAACGTTAATGACTAAATTAATTTATTACCGAAATTTATTGCTTAGTCTGCGTTGGAAATTAGAGGTTTATAGAAATAACTACCCAGATCATGAGTTGGCCAATCAACATAGAACCGTCAAGTTATACGTGGGTCCTAGAGATACTCTAGAAGAGCTCATTAGTCTTGATGGTCAGGCTGTAAAATTGGGACGTTTGCTGCTGCAATGGAATGAACAGTTTGGTCGTATCTCTGAATTAAACGAAGCTGTGCTTGATTCAGAAGTATTAGAATCAATCAGTTTGTGATGCTATCTAAATAAGTAGTGTGACTATAATTCATGTAGGTGTTGAGCTTTAATCATTTGAGCGGTACCGCGGTATCTTTTAGTATGCTTCTTTTTTTGAAGGCGATTACAAAATATTCTTTAGCGAAGATGATGAAACATTATTAGCGCATGAATTACATAAGCAAGAATATACCAAGACTGACACCTTAAATATTATCATTTGGCCTGAAAATGGCGACTCTTTTAATAACGTTGGTGCAGCTCTTCTGGTTGCTACGGCCGTTCTGGCAATAGGATTTGGTTTGCTGTCGTTTTCGACCTTCAATTTAAATTCTTACAGGGGAGCGTTAACGGCGATTACAGTGGTTATAACCTTGTTTTTTTGATTTTTTAATCCTGCCGTCACTATTATTAATGTTTGAGCCTAAACAAACAAAAGAAGAGAAAATATAATGAGTTTAACCCATAAGAATACGGTCAAATTAGCATCAATACTCACCATAATAACAGCCTTATTATTTTCTTGGTCGAGCCATGCGCAAGGGGTTGATGCAGAGCAGAGAGGCTTAGATATTGCGCTAGAAGCGGACAAGCGCAATAGTGGTTTTGTTGATAGCCAAGAGCAAATGGTTATGGTCTTACGCGATAAACGCGGTAAAGAACGAGCCAGAAAAATGCGTACCAAATCGTTAGAACGCCATGATGATGGCGATTGGGGAATGACGATATTTGATCAGCCTGCTGATGTTAAGGGAACGGCTATGCTGACCTACAGTCATGGTTTAGAGCCTGATGATCAATGGTTATATTTACCAGCGCTGAAGCGGGTTAAACGTATTTCCTCACGTAACAAATCCGGTTCGTTTATGGGCAGTGAATTTGCGTTTGAGGACATGAGTTCGTTTGAAGTCAAAAAATACACCTATCGGTTTGAGAGAGAAGAGGCTTGCGGTGAATTGACGTGTTTTGTTAGTGAGTGGGTGCCTCAGTACGATAATTCAGGTTATACCCGGACCGTGATTTGGCATGACCAGCAAGAGTATCGAGCTCAAAAAATAGATTTTTATGGGCGTGCTAATAAGTTACTCAAAACGCTTACCTTAATGGATTATCAACTGTTTAATGACCGTTTTTGGAGGCCAATGAAGCTAGAAATGCAAAACCATAAAACGGGTAAAAGTACGCTGCTGATTTTTAAAAGTTATGAGTTCGGCGTAGGTTTAAGTGAGCGTGATTTTGATCAAAGCGCTTTAAAAAATGCGAAATAAATTAATATGAATTCAATGTTCAAATACCTTGGTGTTTCAATAGCGCTTTATTCAGCGGTGACATTTTCAGCGGCTGAAGACGAATATGATTATTTTTCTGAGCCCCCCAGCACTGTTGCCATCAGTGGTGAGTTGATTGGCCAGTTTAGAAACTTTAAAGATCATGCTGAGCGCGATTCACAATCTAATACCAATGTCTCCTTAGCATTTGAGCCTGAGTTTTATTATGAATTTCCAGATTCAAAAGACAGTGTGATATTCACACCTTTTTTTCGGTGGGATGAGGCAGATAGTGAGCGTAGCCATGGAGATATACGAGAGTTACGTTTTCATCATGTTGCAAGCGATTGGGAGCTGGGGGTTGGTATTAGCAGCGTTTTTTGGGGCGTAACAGAAACGGTGCACTTGGTTAATATTATTAACCAAGTTGATGGTGTGGAAAATCTAGATGAAGAAGATTTGCTCGGCCAGCCGATGGTGAACCTAACGTTAGTGAACGATTGGGGTAATTTAGATTTTTTTATTTTACCAAGCTTTCGTGAACGTAATTTTTCTGGAAGGGATGGCCGTCCGGGGACCAATACTGTGATTAGTGTTGATGATGCCATTTACGAATCTGGTGCGGAAAGCAAGCGCACAGATGTGGCAGTTCGTTGGTCGCGCAGCGTTGATGTCTGGGATGTTGGATTGGCTTATTTTCATGGCACCAGCCGAGAGGCTCGTTTTTCGGAAGAAGCTGAATACGGTCAAAATTCTTTCAGTCTAAATTCTTATGGAGAGGTTGAGTTAATTCCTATTTACGATGTGATTGATCAGGTGAGTATCGATGTCCAAGCAACTTTTGATGCTTGGTTGTTAAAACTTGAGGCGATTAATCGCAGTGGTCAAGGTGATCGTTTTGTAGCAGCGGCAGCGGGTTTAGAATACAGTTTTTATGATGTTGCTGAGTCGGGTATAGATGTGGGTCTTGTTGTTGAATATCTTTATGATGAGCGTGAATTTAAAGCGACCGATGATGACCTAAGTTTAGCGATACGTCTGGCTTTTAATGACATTAGCTCTACGGAGCTGCTGGCTGGTTTTGCTCGTGATTTACAGAATGAGTCACTCTATTATTTTATCGAAGGCAGTCGGCGTTTAGGCGACTCTTATAAAGTATCACTTGAAGTGCGGGGTGTTAGTGGTGTTGAAAATGGTGATCCGCTAATCGCGCTATATGGTGATAATTTTGCCCAGCTAGAGCTGGGTTATTACTTCTAGAAATATAAGAGCTATTGATTATCCTAGGCTACAGGTGTGTCCTTGGTTAACAATTCTTGTCTTATTTTATCTTTTTGTGCAAAGCAAAATGCGCGGCTGTATTTTATACTGCCTTATTTGAATTCCGCTATTAAAGAGTCGATCTACTATGAAATTGTATTTCCAATCACTTTGGTCAAATTCTAACTACAAAACCTCTATTATTATTGCGGTAATTTGTAGCTTATGGTTGGCGAGCGGAACTTTAAACTCTACACCTGTTGAGTCTCAATCGGTAGATTCAGCGGCTGCGCTGACGTTGGTGAAAGCTCGTGCCCAAGAGGCTCAAGTGTATATGCCGACTATACCGGTTCGAGCTAGAACTGAAGCGAATCGTCGAATTTCATTGCGCGCAGAATTGGCGGGTAGGGTGATTGCTTTACCAGTAGCTGAAGGTGACGTAGTTCAGCAGGGTGATACGGTATGTGAATTGGCTATGCAGGATCGTCAGCTGCGTTTTGTTGAGGCCAGATCCGCCGTTGAAGAAGCTCAGCTCGCTTATACTGGAGCTCTCAGATTAAAAAGTAGTGGGTATCAATCAAAGACTGCTATTGCTTCAGCTAAGGCCAAGCTTGATTCCATGAAAGCCAATTTGAAACAACGTGAACTGGATTTATCCTACGTTACAATTAAAGCCCCATTTACCGGTATTGTTGAGCGTCACGGGGTTGAGGTAGGTGGCTACATGGATAAAGGTGGCCAATGTGCGGTCCTGTTAGAAATGAATCCTTTGGTGATTACCGGCCAAGTCTCTGCAGCAGAAATCGGTAAATTGAAAAGTGGTTTATCTGGGAAGGTGGTCTTAGCTGACGGTAGTCAGTTTGATGCTAAGTTACGTTATGTGGCACATGACTCTGATAGCATTACCCGCATGTTCCGAATTGAAGCAATTACCGATAATTCAACTTTTAGCTTACGTAGCGGTGTAACCGCCAATCTTAATGTTATTGTTGGAAAGACAATGGCGCATCAGGTTCCGGCGTTCTTATTGTCATTGGATGACGCAGGAAAAGTGGGGGTTAGGGTTTTAAATTCTGAAAATATCGTTCAATTCTTTAATGTTGAATTGATCGGTGATGATCAAGGCGGTGTTTGGGTGCTCGGTTTACCTGATTCAATTAACCTTATTACTGTCGGTCAAGAATACGTTACACATGGTGAAAAAGTAGCTGTTATTTTTGAGGATAATCACGTTGTAGCGGGCGGAGCAACCCACGACGAGCATGCGCCAATTACTTCAACTCTCAACGAGCAGGGTGCTGAGTAATTATGAGTATTTTAACCTCTGCCGTTACTTATTATCGAAGTACTTTTTCTATTTTGACTTTAATCTTGGTTGCTGGAATCTACAGTTATAACCAAATGCCAGTTGAGTCTCAGCCTAAGGTAAAGATCCCTTATGTGAAAGTTACGGTGGTGCTTAATGGCGTTTCACCGGAGGATTCCGCTCGGTTATTAGTTCGGCCGTTAGAGCAAGAGTTGCGTACAATTGAGAATATCGATGAAATAATCGCTTATGGCGCTGAATCTGCCGCTACGGTTCTAGTTAAGTTTGAGGCCGGTGCAGGTCAATCGGATAAAGCCTTGAACGATGTTCGAATTGCTGTAGATCGCGCAAAAGCGGAACTGCCATCGGATGCGGAGGAGCCTTTGGTTGAAGAGCTTACCGCCGATGATTTTCCTTCAATCACGGTGGTTCTAACCTCGGAAGCGGAAGCCTCTGAACGGGTGTTGTTTAAAACAGCACAAATGTTACAGCGTGAATTTCAAGGCTTGGATGGCGTACTCAGCGCGGATATGGCAGGTCATCGCGAAGAAGTCGTTGAGGCCGTAGTTGATCCCGCGAGAATGGAAAACTACAGCATCACTAGCAATGATTTGATGACGGCAATTTTAGGTAATAATCTACTGATTCCTGCCGGTGAAATTAACTCTAGCCAAGGTCGCTTCTCGGTTAAGGTTCCTGGTCTAATAGAAAGCTATACCGATGTTTATAATTTACCAATCAAATCGACTCCCCAAGGAGTGGTGACTTTAGGTCAAGTTACGGATGTTCGTCGTACGTTCAAAGATGCTGAAAGCTTCAGTACTTTTAATGGCCGCCCAGCAATATTATTGGAGGTCAATAAGCGTACTGATGCCAATCAAATTGCTGTGGCGAGATTGGTTCGGCAGAAAGTTAAAGATGTTAATAGCCGTATCCCCACGACTGTGGATATTGGTTTCGCGTTTGATCTATCCAACTTCTCGCTTGGCCTAGTACAAGAAATGCGCGGCAATATCATTACAGCAATGGCTTTGGTCATGGTTATTGTGGTTGCTGCGTTGGGGCTAAAGTCAGGCTTTCTGGTTGGCATGGGAATTCCATTTTCTTTATTGACGTCGATTATTGGGCTTAATTATTTAGGCTTCAGTTTTAATATGATGGTTATGTTTGGCATGATGCTGGCTCTGGGAATGCTCATTGATGGCCCCATTGTGATTACCGAATTTGCTAATCGAAAGATGGCCGAGGGTATGAATAGTTCAGATTCCTACCGAATAGCGGTGAAGCGTATGTTTTGGCCGGTTATTGCTTCTACGGCAACGACACTGGCGGCGTTTTTACCCTTGGCTTTTTGGCCTGGAGTTTCGGGTGAGTTTATGTCGTACCTTCCCATTACGGTGTTCTGGGTTTTGGTAGCGTCTTTGTCTTATGCTTTGTTTTTCTCGCCAATCATTGGTTCGTTAATGGCGGTAACCAAGCTCGACGCCAAAACTCTAGAGAGTATGCGACATCTAGAGGAAGATGATCCGAGAACTTTACCGAGTGTTACTGGCCGTTATGCGCGTGTTTTGGATCGTATTTTACAATTTCCAATAACCGGGGTGATGGTAGCTTTATTTGTTTTAATAGCGATATTTAAAATTTATGGCGCGTTTAATAATGGCGTCATGTTCTTTACAGAAACTGAAGAAACCGTTGGTGTAGTTGTGGTTCGTGCCCAGGGTAATTTTTCTGTTGATGAGAAACGCAAAATTGTAGGGGAAGTAGAGCAGCGGGTGTTGACGTTTGATGAGGTCATGTTGACCTATTCCAACAGCGGCTCGGGTGGTTCGGCGCGGGTTAAATCTAAAGATGAAATTGGCAGTGTATTGGTTGAACTTAAGGATCCAAGAACCTTTGAGAGGTCGACTCATCAAGTGTTTGAGGATATTAATAAAGCAACAGCTGATATGCCTGGGATTATTGTCAGCGCTGAAGTTTTTGCTGGGGGCCCGCCAGTAGGCAAGCCAATTCAAATTCAGCTTGAATCGATAAATCGTGACAAACTAATGAAAATTACACGGTCTATGCGCAGTTACATTGAGAGTAATATTGAAGGTGTGACGAATGTGACAGATACCACTCCTCTACCCGGGATTGAGTGGGAGATATCAGTGGATCGATCGCTGGCGGCACAGATGGGAGTGAATGTTGCTGAAGTGGGTAGGGCAGTTCAGTTAGTGACCAATGGCGTTTTGTTGGGTGAGTACCGCCCGGATGACTCTACAGAAGAAGTTGAGATTAGAATTCGTTATCCCTCTGAATCTCGTGGGCTACAAGTGTTAGATGACTTAAGAGTGACTACCACTCAAGGTGCTGTTCCGGTTAGTAGTTTTGTGCGTCGTATCGCTAAGCCAAAAGTGGATAGGATTAAGCGAATAGATGCAATTGATGTGCTTGAAATTCAGTCTGATTTAAAACCGGGTTATTTGGCCGATAATGTTGTTACTGAAATAAAAAAATGGATAGCGGACAATCCAATCGACCCAGAGGTTCAGGTAGTTTTTCGTGGCGCAAATGAAGAGCAGGCCAATGCACAAGCATTTTTGGGGGTGGCTTTCTCATTAGCGCTATTCTTAATGTTTGTTTTACTGGTGACACAGTTTAATAGTTTTTATCAGGCTTTTTTAATTCTATCTTCCGTTGTTATGTCTACTGCGGGTGTTTTGATGGGACTGCTAATAACGGGGGACACATTCAGTACGTTGATGACCGGCATGGGGATTGTGGCCTTAGCCGGTATTGTTGTTAATAATAACATTGTACTTATCGATACTTATAATTATGAGCGCGAAAACTCTCCTGAATTATCTGTAATTGAGGCTGTCATTAAGGCGTGTACACAACGGCTTAGGCCTGTGTTTTTAACAACCGCCACGACTATTTTTGGCTTGCTACCGATTGCGTTGGGGATGAGTGTTGATCTCGTTTCGAGAGATGTTGTGATTGATGGTGTGGTTGTATCGTATTTTATTGGAGTGGGTAGGGCGGTTGTGTTCGGTTTGTTCTTTTCCACGATATTAACCCTTTTAGTAACACCTCTTATGTTGGTTGTTCCCGAAAGGCTTGAGCATATATTCAAAACAAATATTCAGCCTTTCATTAATAAGTATGTTGTCGAGCGGGCCCAACATATTATGGCGCGAGTTAAATAGTCGAAATAAAAGGTAATTTTTCTTTTAAAGCCTTCTCAGAGAGGGCGATTTCGTTATACATTAGTCTAATGAAATTTGAAGACTTTAAGTTACCCTACGGTTATCCCATCCAGCTTCAGGCTGGTACAGGCAATGAGAGCGTGAAAATTAATTCACGACTCATTGGTTGTATCCCTGGAAAGTTTATTTTAATTAGCTTACCTAAGTCAGGAGCTCGGTTAAGAACCGGTCAGAAAGCCGTGGTTCGCATTATGGCGTCCAATGGAATCTGTCTCTTTTCTACAAACCTAGAGTCCACGCTAAACTTACCTATCCCAATGATGTGTTTGGCTTATCCTAATTCAGTTAATTTCAAAGAAATCCGAGGGGCAACTCGGGTAGATGTTAGCTTGTCTATAGATGTATCTAACATTAGCTCTTTAGAAGAACAGGTGACAAAAGGTAAATTGACCGATATTAGCTTATCTGGGGCTAAAATTGAGCTGGAAGAACCTATCGGGGATGTTGGTGAGGAGCTATCGATTAAAATGAGCGTAGCAATTGCTGACATGACGAAAGAATTGTCTATTAAATCGTTAGTTCGTTCTAGAATCGAGCGCAGTACGAAAGAGTACGATGAAGGTCTGCCGGCTGTTTATGGTATTGAATTTATTGAGAGTGAAGAATCTCAAAAGATGGGGCTGTATGCGTATGTTTATAGTTCAATGGCTGTTAGCTAAATTTAAGTCTGTGTTTCAGTTATCCGTTGTTTGTCGTTTTGGTTTGATCGCTATTTTATTGTCGGCAGCAACGGCTTGGTCGGTTGATGATCGAGATTTGTGGCTACCTTCCAGTATGAAAAATCTGGAATCTGCATTTCGCAAAGCCGCTTTAGCCGTTGAAGATACAGAGCGTTGTACAAGAGTCGTTTCTGGAGAACTTAAACAATCTACTGCCCACACTACGCCTATTTTTCGTTTACTTTGCAAAGACAGTGAACAACAAACTTTTGTTGCGATGGTGAATTCAGTGACATTAGACATCACATACCCTAATACAATTATTATCCCCCCAGAGGACCCACAAGAAATTCTAGCTAAAAAAATACAAGCGATGAATGAAAAAATGGAGGGCTGCGAGGAAATGCTATTAAGTAAAACGCGTTTTATGAAAAATATGAAACGTTATGATGCTGTTCTTCCTTCTGAGGAATCCCTCGCTGCAGGTGATGCGAACTTGATTGTTAATTTTGACTCTAAGTCTTTACAGGGTAAAACACTTTATTACGAATCAATTTGTCATATCAATATAGATGCACCACTTACTTTGAAGTTAAGAGGGCGTAAGCCATAGTTTTATATTTGTGGGTGTCTGGCGTTATTCTTCAAATAATTTAAATTGAGCTTGATGTGGCTTCTTGTTTTCTTCTGGTGCAGGCTCTTCGCTGATATTTTCAGATTTGTCGTCGTGACAACCAAAGCGCACACCTATACCTAATAAACGAATCGCTTTTGGTTGTCTTTGTAGTGCTTCTGTCATCATATTGTAAAAATCTTCGATGTCGGCGCTCGTGCCAATTCTTTCTAGTGTGGTGCTGGTGAAATCCGCAAACTTTACTTTTACAAACCCTTTAAGAATAAATAGGTTTTGTGTAGATGGTTTGTCGTTAAGTTGGCCTATCCGAGTTGTTAGTTTTTGGAATAGCGTTGGTATTTGCTCCAAACATGCCTGTTGGTCTGTAAAATCTTTAGCGTATGTATGTTCAACACTGAGGGACTTTCTTATTCTATGGGGGCTTACTTTTCGGTGATCAATGCCTCTAGAGAGGTCGTATAAGCGTTGACCAAATGAGCCAAAATACTGGTTTAAGTTTTTCAGGCCATAATTTTTTAAATCATGACACGTTTTTATACCGTGAATATTCAGTCGTTTCCGAGTTATCTTACCTACACCGTGTAATTTCTCGATAGGTAGGTTCTTGATAAAATCAGTAAGTTCGTGGTTTTCAATAACAAATAAACCGTTAGGCTTGTTCCAATCGCTAGCGACTTTAGCTAAAAACTTATTAGGGGCAATACCTGCCGATACTGTGATATTAATGCACTCAAATATTCGCTGCCTTATTTCTTCTGCAATCAGCGTGACGTTACCTTGATGAGCCGTGCAGTGAGTAACATCCAGATAGGCTTCATCCAGAGATAATGGCTCAATTAAATCAGTGTAATCTTGGAAGACTCTGTGCATCTCTAAGGATGCTTTACGGTACTTATCCATGTCAGGGGTAATTAAAACTAATTCTGGGCATAGGTGCATTGCATAACCGGTTGCCATCGCTGAATGTATTCCGAAGTGACGTGCTTCATAATTACACGCTGCGATTACGCCGCGACGACCTATACCTCCGCCAACGGCGACTGGTTGGTTGGATAGGTGGGGTTTGTCACGTATTTCAATAGCGGCATAAAAGCAGTCTGCATCGCAATGGATTATTTTACGGTTCATCATAAGTATGTTCTCGATTGTACTGTTTTAATATACAGTAAAAAAGACGGTTGAGAAACTGCTCGGTTATTGGCCAATTGGATGCTAGCTGATAAACTGTTGAGCTAAATTGAAACCGACTAAAAATAATAAAATAGGATGATGTACATGCGACGTAAAAAAGGCTCTAGGGACGCAGAGGATAACAGTGAGATCGATTTGACTCCTATGCTGGATGTTGTTTTTATTATGCTGATCTTTTTTATTGTTACGGCTTCTTTTGTAAAAGAATCTACAATCGATTTAAATCTTCCGGAAAAACAAGAAACACCTCCGCCGCCATCAGCTGAAAACGCCAGTATTTTTATTACCATCAGTGCAAATAATGAAATACTGATGGAAGGCCGGCGAGTTGATGTGAGGGCAGTTCGTGCCAATATAGCTAGAATGCATGCGGAATCTCCTGAAGCGCCAGTAATTGTTAAGGCGGCAGCAAAGGCGGCAGCTAAAACATTTGTTGCTGTTGCTGATGCGGCTCGTGAGGCGAATGTCTATAACATATCACTGGTTCCCCCAGAAGAAACTTAACGGTGGACTTAGACTGAGTTTTTTATTTGTTGTATTGCGACTAATTAGCAGCTATTAAATTATTGAAATAATATTTTTTGGATAGACATGAGCACAAAAAAAATCACTCAAAACGCCAATGCTCAAGCGGCCTTTCTGCGTATGAAAGAGCTCAATGTTGACTTGATCCCTGATAATTTTAAGGTTTGGTATGAGTATTGCGCTCAGTCTACACCTGGCTTGAATGGTCATATTGATAAAATGCTGTTAACCAAGCAAGTTTTTACCGCGCTATGTAACGAAGAGATTTATAATACTTTTTTTGGATCTGGTCCGTTGGAATCGGTAGAAAGTATGCAAAATGTTCTAGAAGGGATTTTGCTACAGCTGTCCAAAAATATAGACGGCGCCAAACAGGGCTTGGGTGATTACGGCAACCTACTTGAAATGTCTTCGGAAGAGCTAAAAGCTAACCCGGGTATTATTGCTTTACAAGAAATTGTCGCAAGGCTGACAAAAAGTACGACGTCGACTCATGTCATGACAAATGATGTGTCTCAGTCGGTGTCTTTGCTAACCGATGAAGTGCAGCGATTGAATCTTGAGCTTGAGGCAGTAACAGAGGAATCCTTAAAGGACCCGTTAACCGGTTTAGCTAACCGAAGGATGTTTGATCGAGCATTTATTGATTTAGTGGAGACGATCAACCCTGATGATAAGCTTACTGTTTTGATGATGGATATCGACCATTTCAAAAAATTCAATGATACCCATGGACATGCTACGGGCGATTTAATTTTGAGATTTGTAGCGTCAGTTTTAGGGAAGGCCACAAAGGGAGCAGACATAGTTTCTCGTTATGGGGGTGAAGAGTTTGCGTTATTGTTACCCAATACCTCATGTAACGGTGGAGTCGCTTTGGCTGAAACTATTCGTAAATCTATCGCTAAGCAAAAATTATTTAAAGGGCCAAATAAAGATGAAATTGGCCACGTCACTATTTCTATTGGTGTTTCAGAGTATCGTAGAGACGACAATTTAGAGTCTTTATTGCAGCGTGCCGATGAGTTTTTATATCGAGCTAAAAACACTGGCCGGAATAAGGTTTGCTCAGGCCTCTAAATAGTACTTCGTTTTCTTTTGGTATGTTGCTCATATCGGTGTTGGGCAGTACTCAGTTACTATTGATATGATAATATTACGGCTTAGTTGTATTGTAGAGATTATTTATGAGTCAGGTTCGTACCCCCGCAGAAATCTCTGATCAAGAGATTGCCAATAGTCTTCCCGCAAAAGATCACATATATCGAGACATTGCTCGTGAGCATCTTGCTACTGTACATTCTGATGTGATGTCGGAGGCAGAAAAAGAAACGTATAAAGATCAAATAAAACAATTGTTGAAAGAGCGCAATGCTGTTTTGGTGGCTCATTACTATACCGACCCTGTTATTCAAGCTTTGGCTGAAGAAACCGGCGGCTGTGTTTCAGACTCACTAGAGATGGCGCGGTTTGGGAGAGATCACTCCGCCACTACTTTAATTGTTGCAGGCGTTAAGTTTATGGGGGAGACCGCTAAAATTCTGACGCCAGAAAAGAAAGTATTCATGCCGACTCTTGAGGCAACCTGTTCATTGGATATAGGTTGTCCGGTTGATGAGTTTTCAGACTTCTGTGATCAACACCCTGATAGAACCGTCGTTGTCTATGCCAATACTTCGGCGGCTGTTAAGGCACGTGCCGATTGGGTTGTGACGTCTAGTATTGCCCTTGATGTGGTTGAGTACTTGGATCGCCAGGGTGAAAAAATTATCTGGGCGCCAGATAAACATCTGGGTGGTTATGTTCAAGCTCAAACAGGTGCTGATGTCCTATTGTGGGATGGCGCCTGTATTGTTCATGAGGAGTTTAAGGCTAAGGGTATTCTTGATTTAAAATTACTGTACCCAGATGCCGCTGTTTTGGTTCACCCTGAATCACCGGCCAGTGTGGTTGAGTTGGCCGATGTTGTTGGCTCAACATCGCAGTTAATTCAAGCAGCTGAAGCATTGCCAAACCAGCAATTTGTGGTGGCAACCGATCAAGGTATCTTTTATAAGATGCAACAGCTTTGTCCTACAAAAGAATTTTATATTGCGCCAACAGCTGGCCATGGTGCTAGTTGTAATAGCTGCGCAAATTGTCCTTGGATGGCTATGAATGCGCTAGACAACGTCTTGTCTGTGTTACAACAAAGTGATAGTGACAGCAATAATGAGATTTTTGTTGACCCCGCTCTTGCTAGCAGAGCAATGCAGCCACTCCAAAGAATGTTGCAATTCAAGAAATAAAATACGCCTCTTTGATGAAGAGTTGCATGGAGTTTCTGCTGGAATGAGTTTTAAAAGCTGCTTTCTTTAAAGGGAAGCGGCTTTTTTTATGTTGTTTGAAAAACATAGAGTGGGATCGTTTCAATTTTACGTCACAGTCTCTAGAATAGATTTCTATTCTTTATTATTCAGTCTATCTCTATGCTCAATACTTTTGTTCATTTACGTGTGCATACCGAATTCTCTTTGGTCGACAGCCTTGTCAGAATCAAACCCTTAGTCTCAGCTCTGGCTGAGATGAAAATGCCGGCATGTGCGATAACCGATCAGTGTAACTTCTTTGGTTTAATTAAATTTTATTCGGCCGCTCAAAAATCAGGTGTGAAGCCGATAGCAGGGTGTGATTTTTGGGTTCGGTCTGAAGATGTAGATGTGCCTACTTATCTCGTTACGCTGTTGGCGATGAATCAAACGGGTTATAAAAATATTACGGCTCTTATATCTCAGGCTTATCTCGAGGGTCAGCACCATGGTGAAGCTTTCATTAAGTACGAGTGGCTTTCTTTATATAATGAGGGGGTTATTGCGTTAACCGGAGGTAAGCTAGGAGATATTGGTCAGTGTTTGTTGAAAGGTAATGCACAACAAGCTGAGGCTAAACTACAAGATTGGCAACGTTTATTTCCTGGCCGGTGTTATGTTGAACTACAGAGAACAGGTCGGAGCCAAGACGAAGAGTATTTACATGGAGTGATGTCGATAGCATCGCGCTATCAGTGTCCAGTTGTGGCCACCAATGATGTACGGTTTTTGTCTGCGGATGAGTTTGATGTACATGAAACTCGGGTTTGTATTGGTGAAGGGCGAGCCCTAGACGACCCTCGTAGGGAGCAGCGCTACAGTGAACAGCAATATTTACGCAGTCCACAAGAAATGCAGGAGCTGTTTTCTGATATACCTGAGGCGCTTCAAAATACGGTTGAAATTGCCAAACGATGTTCTCTTGATATTGAGCTAGGTAAGTATTACCTGCCCGACTTTCCAATACCTGATGATTTTGAACAAGATCCTTATTTCAAACAGAAAATTTCGTACGCAGAGCTGCACAGCTTCGCCTGCAAGTCCATGCAGGAAAGCTGGCAGGGTCGCGAACATGAACCTGAGTATCAGGTCATGCTCAGGACAAATATATTTTTTCAAAAAATATCTTATGAAGGCTTGGACGAGCGATTGGCGTTTTTGTATGACGTTAATGATGACTCCTTTGCTGCAACTAAAGTTCGCTATATAGAGCGCCTGCAGTTCGAACTCACCATTATTATGCAGATGGGTTTCCCAGGCTATTTTTTGATTGTAATGGATTTTATTCAGTGGGCTAAAGATCACGATATCCCTGTTGGTCCAGGGCGAGGGTCGGGAGCAGGCTCTTTGGTGGCCTACGTACAAAAAATTACAGACTTGGACCCACTTGAGTATGAATTGCTTTTCGAGCGTTTTTTGAATCCAGAGCGGGTTTCTATGCCTGACTTTGATGTTGATTTTTGCATGGAAAAGCGCGATCAAGTTATTAGCTATGTGGCGGATACGTATGGCCGTGATGCGGTTTCTCAGATTATCACTTTCGGTACTATGGCAGCTAAAGCTGTGGTGCGCGATGTCGCGAGAGTCCAGGGTAAGTCGTATGGTTTAGCCGATAAACTATCAAAGATGATCCCCTCTGTTCCGGGTACGAAGCTCAAGGATGCGTTTGAGCAAGAAGAAATATTGCGTGACTTTTTGGCTGATGATGAAGAGGCCAAAGAAATTTGGGATATGTCATTAAGGTTAGAAGGGCTTACCCGCAATGTTGGAAAGCACGCTGGGGGTGTTGTTATAGCACCGACTAAACTTACGGATTTTTCTCCGCTGTATTGTGATGAAGCTGGCAGTGGATTAGTGACTCAATTTGATAAAGGCGATGTCGAAGACGCTGGGCTCGTGAAATTTGACTTTCTAGGTCTGCGCACCCTGACGATTATCGATTGGGCAAAGAAGATGATCAATCTTCGGCGCGCCACTTTAGGTGAGGAGCCTTTGGTTATTGAGGCGATTCCTCTAAATGATCCAATAACCTTCAGGTTATTGAAGGCTGCTGAAACCACAGCTGTATTTCAGCTTGAATCACGCGGCATGAAAGATCTTATCAAACGGCTACAGCCGGACAATATAGAAGATATGATTGCCTTGGTAGCTTTGTTTCGGCCCGGCCCACTTGACTCAGGCATGGTTGATGATTTTGTTAATCGAAAGCATGGTCGTGCTCAGGTCGCCTATCCAGACGCAAAATATCAGCATAAAAAATTAGAGCCTATTTTAAAGCCTACTTATGGGGTTATTGTTTACCAAGAGCAGGTTATGCAAATTGCTCAAGAGTTAGCTGGTTACTCTTTGGGTGGGGCAGACATGTTACGCCGTGCTATGGGCAAGAAAAAGCCTGAAGAAATGGCGAAGCAGCGGTCAACATTTGCAGATGGCGCAAAATCTCAAGGGGTTGATCCTGATCTAGCGATGAAGATCTTTGATCTGGTTGAAAAGTTTGCTGGCTATGGTTTCAATAAGTCCCACTCTGCAGCTTATGCGCTGGTTTCTTATCAGACGGCTTGGTTAAAAGCGCATTACCCTGCGCACTTTATGGCAGCAACTATTTCGTCGGACATGGATAAAACCGATAAGGTTGTAACCTTTATCGAAGAGTGTCGAGAAATGGGGCTGAACTTACTGCCTCCAGATGTTAATCGCGGAGAGTTCCAATTTAATGTCGATGATGATGATAATATTATTTATGGCCTTGGGGCGATTAAAGGATTAGGCGAGGGACCTATTGGCAGTATTATCGAGGCTCGCCAAGCGGGAGAATTTCTAGATTTGTTTGATTTTTGTTCTCGTATTGATCCTCGCAGGGTTAATAAGCGTGCTTTAGATGCCTTGATCCGATCGGGAGCTCTCGATAACTTGGGCCCTAAGATAGCAATAGACTATGATCGGTCGGTAATGTTTTCGGCAATGACTGAGGCGGTCCAGGCAGCGGAGCAGAGCGCCGCCAATACAAGTGCTGGTATGTCAGATCTATTTGGCGATGTGGTTCCAACCAGCCGTAATGGTGACGATGTTTATGCAGAGTTTCGGCAGGTTAGAAGCTGGAGTATGAAAGAGCGTCTTAACCATGAAAAAGACACGTTGGGACTTTATTTAACGGGACATCCCATAGATCAATATAGATCTGAGTTAAAGCATCTAGTGTCGTCTCGGATTGTCGATTTGAAGCCTGAGAGAAGTAGCCAAAAAGTCGCAGGACTGGTTGTTGGTCTACGTGTTATGAAGACCAAGAAGGGTGACACAATGGCTTTCGTTTCACTGGATGATCGCTCTGGCCGCATTGAGGTGGCTGTTTTCTCTGACACTTATAATGAATATCGCGAAAAATTGGCTAAGGACGAGCTGTTGGTTGTTACAGGTCAGGTTAGTAACGATGATTACAGCGGTGCTGGAGGCTTAAAGATGCGAGCGGAGTCTGTTCTGAGTTTGGATGATGCTCGAATGCAGTCGGCTCGGTGCCTTAAATTAGAAATAGACTCTGTTGTCGCCGAGAATTCGGTTGAAAAATTATCTCAAATATTCTCGTCTTATAAAAACGGGAATTGCCTTATAAAAATAGACTTTCAAAATATTGACGCAAAAGGCAGTTATACCTTGAGCCAAGATTGGCGGGTTGAGCCATTGGATGAATTGATAGAGCAGTTAAGAGAAATATTTGGTAATGATAAGGTTCAGCTGCAATACTAGATAATCATTAAAACTGACTTTTAAGTTAGGTGTTAACCTGGGTAAAGCTGAGGTTTCCGTCTCGACTGACTGGTCATTTTCTAGTATCTTAGTAGATCTTAGATTTGCACTAGATCATTAGCATAGTATTCAGGACCCCTGTCGATATGAATCCAAATTACTTAGAGTTTGAACAGCCCATTGCAACACTTGAATCAAAAATCGAGGAGCTGCAACTGGTCGGTAACGATACTGATATTAATATCACTGAAGAGATTTCTAAATTACGCGAAAAGAATATTAAGTTAACTGAAAACATATATGCGGATCTTACGCCTTGGCAGATTGTTCAGGTTGCTAGGCATCCCCAGCGTCCATTTACAGGCGATTACATAAAGCGGGTTTTTACTGATTGGGATGAGCTTCACGGTGATCGCCACTTTGGTGATGATAAAGCTATTATCGGTGGTGTGGCACGCTTAAATGACACCCCAGTCATGGTGATTGGTCAAGAAAAGGGGCGCAGTGTTAAAGACAAAGTTATGCGAAACTTCGGCATGCCAAAACCTGAAGGCTACCGAAAAGCATTGCGTCTAATGGAAATGGCTGAGCGTTTTAAAATGCCAGTAATTACCCTTATCGATACACCTGGGGCATACCCTGGTATTGATAGTGAAGAACGGGGTATATCCGAAGCTATAGCCCAAAATTTAGCGGTTATGTCACGCTTACGCACTCCCATAATATGTACCGTAATTGGTGAGGGTTCATCTGGCGGTGCGTTAGGAATTGGCGTGGGCGATCACTTGAACATGTTGCAGTATTCAACTTACTTTGTGATTTCTCCTGAGGGTTGTGCCAATATCATTTGGAAAACCGTTGATAAAGCGCCATTAGCGGCTGAGGCTATGGGTGTTACGTCCACTATTTTGCAGGATCTGGGTATTATTGATGAGACTATAGCTGAGCCGTTAGGCGGCGCTCATCGTGATATGGATGCGATGGCCGCAACTCTTAAGGGACGGTTAGAAGAGCAGGTAGCAAGACTTTGTGCTGAGCCTATTGATGAGCTTCTAGAGAGACGGTATAAGCGCTTAATGAGTTATGGGAATAGCTAGTTTTTTAAGTATTCATTAGTGTAAAAGCTTCTCCTCGCTACATGGGGAGAACTTTATAGCCAACTATTTTTAAATCTTTGTCTGATACATCACAGGTAACGCCAAAATCTAGCTGCGGAGATCCAGCCCTGCTTGCTGAATGTGTTTCAATAAAAATCGAATATATACCGGCATCTTCATTGTAACGACTCGCGACTGGATCAAATTCATAGCTGATGAGCTTTGAAGCATTGGCGGCCGTTACTTTATCTTCACAAATATACATTGCCTTAGACATAGAATGAATAATTGCTGGTTTATAGGGTTCAATGGGTTCTTCTGGAGTGACTTCTTCAGGCTCAGGGTCTGATTCAGGAATGACAATAAAGCCTGTTGCTACTAAGGTGGCAATTATTGATAAGTTGGTCAGTAGCATAGCCACAGCACCAAACAGAATAAGTTCTTTTGATTTCATCCGTCAACTGTATACGCGTAATGTGAAATTGGTTGCCTGAAGATATTAGCGTAGTGTGTTCTGAGTTGCGAATAGATAAATCAATTAGTCGCTTCAATAATTATGTGGCCATTAATCGATCGTATTTCTGGCTTAAAATATCGTAAAACTGTTCGCGCAAATGTGTGATTTCATGCTTTAGCTTAACGACTTCTTGTTCGCTGATATCTTGTCTACCTACGTAAACTTGCTTGCGGAAGTAGGCAATTTTGGCACCATAGAGTCTTAGCGTTTTTTCAAGAGCTTTTTCGCCGAGCATTAATAAATTTGCTTCGGCGTCAGCCATTTTTTTAAATTCTTGGACTAATTCTTGATTAACTTTAAAGAGCTCTTCTTTACGAGCTTGTGGCCACCGACCGCCAAACCGTGTGGATTCAATAACCAGCGAAGAATACTTGGCGAAAATGTGATTAACATTGCCGACATTACTAGAGACAGATTCGAGTATCTCCATGCGGCGATTTGATTTGTGTGTTGTATTCAGAGAGTTGCCACGGTTTGATAGCCACAAGCACAGGCCAGCAATCAGTGCGCCCAAAGCAATTTTTACTGAAGTGTCCAGCAATGCCCAAAGTTCGGTTGTTTCCATTATCATACTCCTGCGCTAAATACCCTAAAGCAAATAAGTTGCAACGGGCGAGCTCGCCAAAATCATGACGGATTGTGTTCTTTAATCTAGTAATGCAGGAATTAGGCCAGAATGTATATTGTTAACTTCCGGATATTTTAACTGTGTGCCCTTCTTTTTCTAGCAGTGTTTTAATGATTTCACGGTCATTGGTTTGAATCTCAATAATGGCGTTTTTTACGCTGCCGCCTACACCGATTTTTTGCTTGAGGTGTTTTGCGATGTTTTTGAGCTCAGCATCACTTAACGTTAAGCCTTTAATTAGGCTAACTCCTTTACCTTTTCGACCCTTAGTTTCGCGGTGAATACGAACAATGCCGTCAGTGGGTGTTATTGATGAGGAGGGTGAACTAGGCTGTTTAATACGACCTGAGTCGGTGGAGTATACTAGCCGAGAGTTTTTATTCATGTTTCTCTACTCGGAATTGGTTTTATTGGGTAGCGGCGGGCTGATTTTTGGGAGCTTTTCTTTAACCAGTTTTTGGGTAAAGCTACCAATAATCATGATGGCTATACCTGTGCCAAAAAGATAACGGGTGTCCATTAATTTCAAGTCCCAAAAGTGAAATAAAGGCGCCAATATAACCGCGACAAAAATCCCCATTGACATAAAAGTATCACCATTTTCAGGGTATTTAATACCCTGTCCGCAATGAGGGCAGGCAAAGGCGGTGCTTTTTAAAAAATCTTTCAATACGCCATTGCGGCGTAATAGCGGTTTATCAATAGGATCGTTACAGTGAGGGCAGCGTATTGGTTTTAATAGTAGTGGCACATTAATATCCCTTGGTAGAATCTGCAGTTATGATAAGCGATATAATTGATGGGGTACATAATTGTTAAGATAACTCTTTATCCTAGATTTGAAAATTAATAGGTAGTCTATGAAGCGCTCAGCATTAAAAAGAAAAATAAATATTGTTATTTTTGGTACCGATACCAAGCGCGGGAAAGCCTTTGATCTGGCGTTAATCTATATGATTTTCCTGAGTGTTTTTGTTGTCATGCTCGCTTCTGTAGAGTCAATTCAAGAGCAGTGGGGTCATGCGATTCTCGTTGTAGAGTGGGTGTTTACGCTTGTTTTTACGGCCGAGTATTTAGTGAGGATATGGGTGACGCCAAGACGCTGGCATTATATTTTTAGTTTTTATGGTTTAGTTGATTTGGCTTCTATTTTACCCTCGTACTTGAGCTTATTTTTTACTGGTGCGAGCTATTTATTAATCATTAGATTACTTCGGGTATTAAGAATTTTCCGCATACTTAAGTTGGTGCGTTATTCATCGGAGGCCAATGTGTTGGTTCGTTCAATGATGCTGTCTCGACGTAAGATTATGGTATTCTTTTCGTCGGTGCTGGTTTTAGCCACTATTTTTGGTTCTCTTATGTTTTTGGTTGAAGGCCCAGAAAATGGCTTCAGCAGTATCCCGAAAAGTGTTTATTGGACGATAGTAACTATTACGACGGTTGGTTATGGTGATATCACTCCGCAAACCATTATCGGGCAAATAATTGCCTCTATAGCGATGCTTACCGGTTATTCAATTATAGCTGTACCAACAGGTATACTGACGGCAGAGTTGGCTGTTGAAATGCAAAGAGAGCGAGTCAGTACAACCTGCGCTATATGTGATAAGTCGGGTCATGAGCAGGATGCAATACACTGCAAAAATTGTGGTGCAAACCTTTATTAGAGCCGAAAACCAGCTCTAAACTTTATCTCCATATGGACAATTTCATGACCAATAGTATTAATGAAGCTTTTGAACAGCTTGAAGACTTACAGATGAAGGTCGCATACCAAGAAGATGTTATCCAGTCACTCAACGATGAGCTGATAAAACAAGGGAGTTTAATTGTTCGGTTGGATGAGCAAGTGCAACTTTTAAATCAGAAGCTGAAACATGCTGAAGATAATGTCGGTCAAAATGAAGGCAAATCGTTTGATGAGCGCCCTCCGCATTATTAGTTATGAGACCTAGTTCACATTATTAGTATCGTTTTTCTATAGCCTATATATACTTAATTCCTCAACCTGACTTTCGTGCCTAATGTAAGTCCTGCTGCCATGATGATGGAGCATTATGTTAATGGAAATAAATACGGCTAATTCTCCTGTATGCCCAATCTCTGAGCTTTTTGACATGAAAGCTCCAGTTTTGTTGTGGGATATAAAAACAGGTGAAATAACGCATAATTTCAAATTTGAGCAGGCGTTTGGAAAAATAGCATTTTTTTCAGAATTGATGGCTATGATCGAGTCCGCAAAGGCAGAAAAACTACTGCATGAAGTTGATCAGTCTATTAAGAATGGCGACAGTTTTTATCTTGATCTTATCCTTGCTGATACCAATGAGAAACACCTCGCTTGGGGTAGTGCAGTAAGCGCCAATAAGGTGGCGATCGTTTTTCACTTAAATCATTTTATTCACTTGAGTGACAAGCAAACAAATGATGTTCTCGCTCTATTTAACTCTATTCATGCGTATATTTGGCATCTTGATATTGATGCTAAAGTCACTTTTGTTAATAAATACGCAGAGGCTATTACACCTCTTGCTTCCAGCATAAATAAATCTTTAATTGAAGTTATGCCTATTTGGGGTGATTCTAATCGTCGCGAACGAGAAATAAACAGAGCGTTGAAAAGCGGTATTGCATCTCATGGTGCTTTGGAATGTTGTTTCGAGGATGAGGGTGAGTTTTGGTATAAAGTAGATAAAATTCCAACCTATGACAGCTCTAACAGTGTGACAGGCGTGATGCTTGTTATGGTGGATGTTACTCCAGATGTGTTGAATAAAAGAGCGCTAGAGGAAAGTGAAGAGCGTTATAGAACATTTATTGATAACAGCTCGGATGGTGTTTTTCGTGTCGATTTTTACCCTCCTATTGAGGCTCAGTCACCTGTTGCGAAACAGGTAGAAGCAATACAGCAATCGGGCGTTTTGGTAGAGAGCAATTCAGCTATGGCGCAAATGAATGGCTGCAGCGATGTGTTGTCTATTTTAGGTTCATCTTTTATTGGTCAATTTCTTGCTAACCTTACTCCAATATTGAACCAGTTTGTGTTGGCATCTTATCGAATTAAAAATGAAGAAGTTGTTCAGGTTATTAATGATCGAACGTTTAGCCTACAGATGAATTTAATGGGGACTATTGAAAACGGCTTGCTGGTTAGATTGTGGGGAACTGTTAGAGATATCACAGAAAATAAACGCCATATAGAAAGCTTAGAATATCAAGCTACCCATGACTCTTTAACGGGGTTAGCCAATAGAAGCTATCTCTATCACTCGATGGAAGAGGAGATGAAGCGCCTCTCTGGGTCTAATAAGTTCGCTCTCATTTTACTTGATTTAGATCGATTTAAGGAGATCAACGATACCTTAGGTCACAATGTGGGTGACGACTTATTAAAGTTGATCAGTCGTCGTATTGAACTTGATGTTTCTGATAGTAACGCTGTTATTGCTCGTTTAGGTGGCGATGAATTTGCGGTACTTTTACCAAAAATACGCAGTAATCAGCAGGCTGTGGTTATGGGATACCGTATTTTAGATGCTATACAGGAACCTTTTGCGTTAAAAGATTTTAATGCTGAGGTAAGCGCCAGTATTGGCATAACGATTTATCCTGATCAAGCGAACGATGTCAGTACCTTAATGCGGTACGCTGATGTAGCAATGTATAAAGCTAAAACTGAGCGTATAGGGGTGTCGGTTTATCGTGCTAGTTATGATCAGTACACGCCAAAACGTTTGGCAATAATGAATGATCTGGGCAAAGCTATTCGGGAAAACCAACTGGAGCTTTATTACCAGCCTAAAATAAACCTATTTCATAATAGCGTGTATGGTTTTGAGGCGCTGATTCGCTGGAATCACCCAGAGTCTGGTTTGATTCCTCCGGACGAATTTATCCCGCTGGCTGAAGTGAGCAATATTATTCATCCACTAACCCAGTGGGTAGTTGAATCATCAATAATTCAGGCGAAATTATGGGTTGATGCTGGATATAAACTCTCTGTGGCAGCGAATTTGTCGGCTCAAAATTTATTAGATGACCGGTTTGCTGAAAAGCTAGAGGTTATGCTAAAAAAACATGAGTTACCTGCGCAATATCTTGAGCTTGAGATAACGGAAAGCTCCATTATGGCTGACCCTGAAAGAGCGCTAATGACATTACAAGAGATCAATGAGTTGGGTGTTTTACTGTCGATAGATGATTTCGGGACTGGCTATTCATCGCTTGCCTATTTAAAGAAATTACCAGTTACTTACTTAAAAATTGATTCTTCTTTTGTTAAGGATATGTTGGACGATGAGCAAGATAAAATCATTGTTCATTCCACTATAAATTTAGCCCATAACTTGGGTTTAGAAGTAATTGCAGAAGGTGTAGAAGATGAGCACATTTTACATTTATTGCAAAATCTGGACTGTGATAAAGCGCAGGGCTACCACATAGCTAGACCAATGCCAGTAAAAGATGTACAGAAATGGTTAGAGCGAGAGCAGTGGCACAGTTAAATCATAATGTGCAGCTTTTTCGATGATACGGATGTTTCTATATTAGATTTAGTGGAGTTGATATTTTGAATCAGTTGTAATGGTTTTAATTGAAGTTAAGGCAAGCTTTACCATTATTAGCAAAGCTTGCCTTATTTTGTGTAGCTGTTCTTTAAGTTAAAGAGCCATAAACTGAAAAGTTAAATAGGACAGCTCAGTTCTCCGAGTCTGCGAGTTAACTCCATGTTTTCGCGATAATCTATCGGTAATACCACTAGACTAGGTCCATCTTCATTTAGCGCACTGGTTAGCACATCAAATAAGTCAACACTGTCTTCTACTTTGTGTCCGCTCCAGCCAAAGGCCTCAGCCAGTTTTACCCAGTCAGGATTGCCAAAGGCTAAATCGGTGTGGCGGCCAAACTCATTGGTTTGTTTCCAGCCGATGAGCCCATAACCTCCATCTTCCCATACCATTACGGTCATTTTACAGTTGAGTCTTTTGGCTGTTTCCATTTCTTGTGAATTCATTAGGAAACCACCATCACCACAAATGGCTAAGACTTTTCTATCTGGATGGACAATACTGGCGGCAATGGCTCCAGGTAATGCGAAGCCCATAGAGCAGAAACCATTAGGAATAAGACATGTGTTGGGTTCGTGACATTGATAATGACGTGCAATCCACATTTTATGCGCGCCGACATCAGATAATAAAATATCGTGAGGGCCCATAACTTTACGTACATCACAGAGGACTTTTTGTGGTCTTATCGAGCCTACAGTTACATCATCGGCATGACGATTTAATTCCTCTGTCATTTGTTCGCGAACAGAAGCTTGCTGAGTTTGATCAAAAGTAAGTCCGCCATTGGCATCTACACGCTCATTCAACATCCATAATGCGTGAGCTAAATCACCAACCACTTCAGTGTCGGGGTGATAGAATTCATCAATCTCCGTTGGTAGAAAATCAATATGTACTATCTCCTTAGTGTCGGAACCATTCCATTGTTTGGGATGATACTCAACCATGTCGTAGCCAAGTGTAATAACTAGATCCGCTGCATCAATTGCGCAAGATGGAATATCTTTTGCCCCTAAACCAATAGTATAGAGGCAGTAAGGTGCGTTCATGTCCACACAGCCCTTAGCCATGAAGGTGCTCAAAACTCCAATGCCAGTTTTCTCACAAAATTCACGTAGTTGTTTGCTGGCGCGTTTACGAATACAGCCGTTACCTGCAATGATGATAGGGTTTTTGGCCTGTTTAATTTTCTCAAAAGCAATGTCGATAATTTTATCCGCTGGAACTGGACGTCGAAATTTACGCACAGGCAGAGGCTGCTTATCCACGGGAATTTTAGCTATATCTTCTGGAAGCTCTACTAACACAGCACCTGGTTTTTCAGTTCTTGCAACACGCACGGCTTTGCGCATGATTTCAGGAATGTTCTCTGGGTGCCATACCGTTGTTGCCCACTTAGTGACAGGCTTAAACATCTCGACCACGTCCATGACTTGGTGTGATTCTTTATGTAGGCGTGTTGACGCTCCTTGACCCGTTAAAACGAGCATAGGAGAGCGATCCATATTGGAATCAGCTACACCGGTAATGAGGTTGGTGGCTCCAGGCCCTAAAGTGCCAAGGCATCCTGCAGGATTCCCGGTAAGTCGGCCATATATCTCAGCCATAAAGGCAGCACCTTGTTCGTGCCGGGTTAAAATAAATTTAATTTGCTTGGATTCCTCCAGCGACATCATAAAGTCGGCATTCTCTTCCCCAGGAACACCAAATATATATTCTATACCTTCTTCTTCTAGGCATTTGACCATAAGATCTGAAGCTTTCATCTGTTATCCTTATTTTTTAGTTTTAACTTTTCTTAGGATAGACCATGCTGGGGTTTTATCATAAAGTTGGTCTTTGTTTGATTCATATTCTTATTGTTTGAGTTGAATCTGTTTTGAGTATGGGGAATCTATTTGTGTTAAATACACAATCTACAGTTTTTATGGTTATTAGACGTTGTCTTGTTCGCTTGCTCTGGGTTGTGATAATTGGGGCTCTGTTGATTCTTTCTTTACTGCCGGTTGGCGTAAAGTTTGGCGTTAACTCTTGGTTTAAGCAGCAAGGAATTGAGGCTTATACACAACATTTTTCATTGTCGCCTATGGTTGGCCGAATAGAGTTAGCTGGATTGACAGGACTTAATGAGCAGGGAGATTACTTTCAGCTAGATAATTTACTACTCGATGTAGATGTGTTGGCTTTGTGGGACAAGAAGCTTGTGATTGACGAAGTCACAATGGAAGGGTTGAAACTGGGAGTTCGCAAAATTGACGATCAATATTTTTTTGGTGGAATAAATGTTGCCTCGCTATTAAATCAAAGCGGACCGGTTAAAAATCCAAAACTAGCTAGTGATGATTCTCCGGCAGTTAAATCTCAAGCGCCTTTCACGAACATAATATTAAAAGAATTACTGATCGCGGATGTTGAGGTCTGTGCAACAGCTAATGACTCTGGGAATGAGAGAGCAAATCTTTGTGCAGTGATTGATGAGGCGTCTCTGTCTTCGCTATTAAGTGTGGATCTTCTCGCTGCGCCACAGATTAATATGGCGGGCTCTATAAAACTGAAGGGCTTGCGAGTACAAGACAAGTTGGAAAAGTTGAACGTTTTGTCTATTGCTTCTGTGACGGTTGAGAGTGTTAGTGCAAATAGTGAATTGGTCCAAATTCAGCATGTGAATCTGCAAGGCTTAAATCTACTCCAGCGCCAGAGCAATGATCTGTATGCGACCGAAGAAAAGCATCATCTAGACATGGATTCACTTTCTTTTAGCTCTTTAGGTTTAGCCCTAGGGAATAAAAAAGCTTTGAGCCTTCATCAGCTTAGTATTGAGACGATTAATATTCTTGTGCATCGAAACCATGATGGTGATTTAGCTCTCAGTGATCGTTTGGATCACATATTGGCTCAAGTTGAAAGTTTGCTCCCAGTAAATAAAAGTCAAATAGAGGTTCCGGTATCTGAGGGGGATAAGCCGAATGACGATGTGATTATTGCGATTAACTCGATTGCCATGAAATCTAGTCGAGTCTTTTTTGTGGATCAAAATATTGAACCCGTTGTCGTGCAAACATTAAATGATATCCAAATTAACGTCTCGAACATAAGCAACGCTGTGACAGATTCTGTTAGCTCGGTTGCTATAGGCATGCAAGTAAACGATCACGGGCGTATTGATGTGGCAGGGGATCTGCAGCCTTTTGCTACCAAAACCAATATCAATATTGATGCGAAAATAAAGGCAATTGATATGCACTCGTTGTCTCCCTACATTGAACGTAACTTGCAGTATAAAATTCAGCGAGGCCAGTTAAATAATGTGATGACGGCGAAAGTTATCGACAATGAAATAGAGGCCAATATTGAAGTTATTTTGAATAAGTTTTATTTGCAGAGACTGGCTTCAGAAGAATTAGCCAAAGACGAAGAGCAACAAAATCTGCCTGTTGGTATGGCGCTAAATTTATTGCGCGATGGTGATGATAAAATCATATTAGAATTGCCGGTATCTGGTGATATGGATTCTCCAGATTTTTCTTTGAGGAAAATTATTGGAGTGGTCTTTAGAAAGGCTCTGACGACGGCTGTAGTTAACTATTATACGCCGTTTGGCTTGGTTAATATTGCTTCTGCAGCTGTTGACTCTATAACTCAGCTGCAGTTTTCACCGATGATTTTTCAGCCGGGAGTTACAACTTTAACGGCTATTAATCAAGAGCGCTTAGTTCAGCTGAGTCAGTTGTTAACCGCAAAACCACAGCTCAGTTTAAGCTTTTGCCCGGTGGTTACTCAGCCGGATGCGATGACGTTATTTAAATTATCGGTTGTGCCTGAAGGCGGGCTTAAGTTAACGTCTGAGCAAAGAAAGCAGCTACAAAAATACGGAGTCGATAGAGCTCAAAGCGTGAAGAAATTCTTGATTGAGCGCAAGATTTTATCGGAGCAAGTAATATTGTGTCAGTCCGAAATCAAGGTTGATGATAAGTCATTAGCAACGGTTGAAGTAGGTATTTAATCGTTTAAGACAAAGCGCAATCCAATCCCGTTGGGAGACTCACGAACCACTTCCATATCTAGAATGGGCGCGTTGCCACCGGGTAAATCAAGCACTTGGCCTTTAACGATTGAGCCAATAGGGGGCACCTTCACATCATCCATTAGTAAAAAGACCCCTTTATTCGATATGTCCCGGGTGACGGTTTCAATCGTGCCTATGGACTCATGGGTGATCTTTATCTTGCTGCGAAAGGGGGTTCTTACGCAGTCTCTATGCTCAGACATAATCTAAATCACTGCTTTTATAGTTTAGTATCAGATTAGCACTGAATTAAATAATTGCTTATAGCGCAGGGCTTAAACTTTTATATCTGCGCTATCAACCTTTTGAAATCCTCTGGGTAGCTTATTTCCGCGGCGGCCACGTTCGCCTTTATAGTGCTCTAAATCAGAGATTCTCAGTGTTAAGTGTCGTTTTCCCGAGTAAATTGTTAGTTGCTCTTTTTCACTGATAACGACTAAGGCGACCATGAATTCCTCTCTGGATTGAACGCGCGAGGAGGGGATGTTTAAAATCTTATTACCCTTGCCTCTGGCTAATTCAGGTAGATCACTTACCGGGAATACCAGCATACGGCCTTCATTGCTAATGGCTGCCAATAGATCGGTCTCTATGTTATTGATTTGGATGGGTGGAATAACCTTGCCGCCTTTAGGTAAGGATAGTGAGGCTTTACCCGCTTTATTTTTAGTGTGTAAATCTTCGAGCTTAGCAATAAATCCATAGCCAGCATCTGAGGCCAATAATAGGCGAGTCTCTTTCTCTCCCATCAACAATCCTTCAAAGGTTACGCCACTTGGAGGGTTTAATTTCCCGCTCGCGGGTTCACCTTGTCCACGTGCGGATGGCAAACTGTGTGATGGCAGTGCATAGCTGCGGCCGCTTGAATCTAGAAGGATGGCGTGTTGATTAGATTTTCCCTGTGCGGCCAATTTAAAGCTATCGCCCGCTTTATAATTTAAGGCAGTGGGGTCAATGTCGTGACCTTTTGCTGCACGAATCCAACCTTTCTCTGATAGAACGACCGTTATGGGATCGCTACCCAAGATATCCGTTTCGTTGAATACTTGTGATTCTGTTCGCGTAACGATTGGTGAGCGGCGCTCATCCCCAAATTCTTCAGCGGCGTTGAGTAATTCTTTTTTAAGTAACGTTTTGATTCGTCGGGCGCTATCGAGAGTTTTCTTTAAATAATCTTGTTCACCTTCTAATTTCTCTTTTTCTTCGAGAATTTTCATTTCTTCTAAACGAGCCAATTGTCTTAGTTTGGTTTCAAGAATGTATTCGGCTTGATTTTCGCTAAGATCGAACCTCTTTATTAACACAGGTTTGGGTTCGTCTTCGGTACGAATAATATGGATGACTTCATCGATATTGAGAAACACGATCAACAATGCAGCCAGACGTTCAAGGCGTTCTTCAACCTTTAATAAGCGATGCTGTAAGCGGCGGCGCAAAGTAACTGTTCTAAAGGCTAACCATTCACTGAGAATGATATTCAGTGGTTTAACTTGTGGTAAACCATTGTTGCCAATCATGTTCATGTTGGTGCGGTAGTTACGTTCAAGATCGGTGCTGGCAAATAAGTGGCTCATTAAGCCTTCAGCATCAATTCTATTTGAGCGTGGGATGATGATTAGGCGAGTTGGGTTTTCATGATCCGATTCGTCACGCAGGTCAATGACCATGGGTAATTTCTTAGCCTGCATTTGCGCGGCTATCTGCTCTAATACTTTCGCGCCGCTGACTTGATGAGGCAAGGCTGTAATAACAATGTCGCCATCTTCAATGTTCCAGCAGGCACGCATTTTTATTGAGCCTCGACCGGTCTCATAAATCTTTTGGATATCGGCGGCGGGAGTGATTATTTCGGCGTCGGTGGGCATGTCTGGACCGGGAATAAAATCCATTAACTCAGTAACTGTTGCTTTAGGGTTCTCAAGTATGTGTATGGTTGCTGCGACAACTTCACGTAAATTATGCGGTTGTATATCGGTAGCCATACCCACAGCAATACCGGTGGTGCCATTTAATAATATATTTGGGACTCTGGCGGGAAGCACGCAAGGTTCTTCTAATGTGCCATCAAAATTTGGTGTCCAGTCAACAGTGCCATGGGCTAATTCAGAGAGTAATGCTTCGCTGTATTTGGTTAGGCGAGACTCGGTGTAACGCATGGCTGCAAACGATTTAGGGTCGTCTGGTGAGCCCCAGTTTCCCTGCCCATCAATCAATGGGTATCGGTAGGAAAAAGATTGAGCCATTAACACCATTGCTTCGTATGATGCTGAATCACCATGGGGGTGAAATTTACCAATAACATCACCGACGGTTCGAGCTGACTTTTTAAATTTGGCGGTAGATTTTAAACCCAGTTCACTCATGGCATAGACGATACGACGCTGCACAGGCTTTAAACCATCACCGATATTGGGTAAGGCTCTATCCATAATCACATACATGGAATAATCCAAGTAAGCCTTTTCAGCATAGGTTTTAAGGGGTATTTGCTCGTCAGCTTCTGGAGAGGAGATTACCTCGGTCATAAGTGATCCTGTTTGGGGGTGGTGATGTCTTATTATGTAGGCGCCAGAGCTTATACTAAAGCACTGGAAACCTTCAATATATCTCTTTCTAACCTGTGAAAATATTATGGATCGGGTTAAGCTTTAAGTTCAATATCCTACCGTTAAGAGTGTTGCAGTGATGTTATATATAAAAAGGGCTTTATGGTTGCTTTTCTTCGTGGCGCTATTAGCCGTTACTGGTCTCTATATATTGCATAGCAGCTGGAACCCAGAACCTAAAGACGAGGTTTTGTATCATAATGGCGTGATTATCACTATGGACACAGATAATCCAAATGCTTCAGCGATGTTAGTCAGAAAAAATCTGATTGTGGGTGTAGGTGCCACCTCTGATTTACGTGAATTAGCGACATCGTCAGTGACAGAAGTGGACTTGGAGGGCAAGACGGTTATTCCTGGTTTTGTTGATGGGCATGGACACTTCCCTGGTAGTGGTTTGTCTGCGATAGCGGTAGATGCAAACAGCCCTCCCATAGGCGATAAGCAGGGAATAGAAGATATTTTAGTTGGGCTAAAAATTCTTGCGGATAAAACGCCTAAGGGAAGTTGGTTGTTGGCTTATGGCTTTGACGACACCATGATTGCTGAAAAACGCTTTTTAACACGCGATGAATTAGACAGTGTCTCTACTGAACATCCGATTTTTGTTATGCATATTTCTGCTCATATGAGCGTTCTCAATAGCATGGGGTTAGAACGTGCTGGTTATAATGAAACGACACAAGATCCGGTCGGAGGCGAAATAGAGCGCAGCGGTAATGGAAAACTAACCGGTTTAGTCAAAGAACGAGCTCACTATGCGTTAATAAAGCAGACGTTTAATTTCTCAGCCCAAGATAGCTTGAAAATAACCCGCAGAGCGGTTGCAGAATACTTACAGCAGGGTGTTACGAGTGTTCAAGCCGGTAAGCTTGAGTTTGATCAAGTGAAGGAATTGGGGCAGGCCTCAAAAATCGGACTGATTCCTCAGCGTGTCGTGGCTTGGCCAGACGCCAGTGCCCGACGAGAAATGCTATCTGATCTGGTGGCTTCTGGGGGGGTAAGTTCCTTCATTGATACAGAGAAATTTAAAATAGGCGCCACCAAATTCATATCAGACGGCTCAATCCAAGGTTATACCGGCTTTTTATTGCATCCGTATCATCAATTGCCAGAGTCATTGGATGATGATTATCGAGGCTATTCGGTTTTTGCCGACGGTGATATTGAATTAATTAGAGAGTTAATTGTTGAGCATAAGCAACAAATTGCGATTCACGCTAATGGCGACGCGGCTATTGAAGCGGTGTTGGATCTTTTAGAGCCTTTGGCCGATATCATTAAAGCCCATGACCTTCGGCCTATTATTGTCCATGCGCAAATGGCTCACCCAGTTCATCTCGAGCGTATGAAAAAAATCGGTGTGACGCCAACGTTTTATATTTCCCATGTGCGTGTATGGGGCGATCGCCATAGAGATATTTTTATGGGGCCGGAGCGCGCGCAGGGAATAAATCCTTTGCAGACTTCAGAGGTAAATGACTTGCCCTATAGTATTCATACCGACACCCCCGTATTACCTATGCGGCCTATGCAAATGATAGAAGATGCCGTAATGAGAGAAACCTATAATGGCAATGAATTAGGCGGGGAAGAAAGAGTGACCGTTCAGCAAGCATTGCGTGCAACCACTCTAAGTGCCGCATGGCAATCCCATTTAGAAGATAAAATAGGCTCTTTGAGTGCGGGAAAATACGCAGATTTTTTAGTCTTATCAAATAACCTCTATACGGTAGCCTCTCAAGACATAGGTTCGACTGTTGTGGAAAAGACTTATATAGGTGGCGCTTTACACTTTCAGCGGTGAGTAAAACGGGAGGCATAGCAGTCCCTTTTATATTAATTTGCTCTGTAGGCTTTAAGCAGTAACTTTTGAATTAGTCTGATAATCACTCTGTGTAATTAAATGAAAAAGAGTGACGATTTGAAAGAATAATGCTTATACTTGGTGCTCCTCAGTGAAGCACCGTATTTTAAAGCTATCTATAGTTACCACCTTGAGTCGGGTAAAACAATTAATGTCAGAACTTAAAAGTATCCTCCCTAATCAATTACAAGTTGGTATGTACATCACCAAAATTGAAGGAGGAGAAAATACTAAAAAGCTCAATAGTGAAGGGTTATTGACACGTCAATCTACCGTAGATCGTATTGTTTCTTTAGATGTGACTAAGATTGTCATTGATACAAATAAAGGAATTGATTGCGTCGGCAGTAAGTCTTATAAGCCGGCGGCTAGTTTCGACATGTCGACTAAAGCGGTAGCAAAAGAAGATATAGGCAGCTCAACAGTATCTTTTGCGGATGAAATGAAAAACGCTACTGAGCTGCATTCTAAAGCGCTTTCATTAGTTAGTGACGTCATGAATGACGTTAAGTTGGGGCGTGCTTTAGACCTAACCTCAGTCGATACGGTCGCTTCAGAGATCACCCAATCATTAATAAACAACCAAAACGCTCTTGCTAGCTTGATGCGGGTGCGCTCTATGGATAGCTATTTATTAGAGCACTCTTTAAATGTTTCGGTCTTAATGGGTATTCTATCTCGCTCAATGGGGTTTCATGATGATGTTATCAAGGAATTAGTCTTGGGTGCGTTTATTCATGATGTGGGTAAAATTCGTGTTGCCGATGAGATTTTGCATAAGCCTGGAAAGTTAAATGGCGAAGAATGGGCTGAGATGCAACGCCATGTGAATTACGGTATCGAAGCGATTCAAGATGTCGATGGTATTTCTCAAATAGCTAAAGATATTTGTGCTCAACATCATGAAAAGTTAGATGGTAAAGGCTATCCATTTGGCCTGGCTGGAGACGAAATTGCTCAGCACTCGCGGATGGGATCAGTGGTGGATGTTTATGACGCAATTACTGCTAATCGCTGTTATCACAAGGGAATGGAACCAACGATAGCGTTGAAACGCATGCTGACCTGGACCGGTGATCACCTTGATAAACAGTTGGTTTATCAGTTGATACGGTGTCTGGGCGTATACCCTCCAGGCTCTCTCGTTGAATTGGAAAGTGGTCATGTAGGCATGATTCAAGAAGTCAGGTCTATGCAGCCTAATCAGCCTATAGTACAAATGGTGTATAACACTAAAAAGAAACAAATGCTTGATGGTCAAGTTGTTGATCTACGTAAGCATGACAATTTTGGTGCTATTGTCAGCGCGGTATCGCCAGAAAGTTACCAAATTAACGTGGATGACTTTATTCTGTCTGATGGGTAATGTTTAAAGGATTAGGTCTTAGTAACTTAACCAAAAGTATAACTTAACCAAAAGTATTTTAGCGGTTTGGAAATTGTTGTAATTTATTGTATTTAATCATTTTTTGTAATTCATGAACGTAATCTTCACCTCGGCTGGAATACAAAACTAAGCCTTTCACTAACACTAGCCCGACGAGCGGTTTGTTCTCCTTGCGTAATTTCGCTCTTATCTTTCTGAATTCCTGATAGCTTTTATGGGTGTTTAAATTGCGGAAGTAAGATACTACCGACTCGTTTGCGGACTTAAATTTTTTGACTTCATGATTGGCCCCCTTTGTTCGGTGTTTAGGTACTAATCCACAGCCTTTGGAAAAACACCATTGTCCAAAATAATTGTTGGCTTTCGTAGCAAAGCGTGAAGTCCCCCACGCCGATTCGTTCGCGGCCTGCGCCAAAATCATCGATGCTGGAATTTCATCGACTTTCATTAACAAATCATTCAAAAGTTTTGATGGGGCTCTACTGCGTACTTTGTAGTAGTCAGCAAGTGGTAGTAAAGGACTGATATCCACAGGCTGTAGATTTTTTATATCTTCATTGATTTTAATCAGTGCCGCTCGTTGTTTGCTTATGATTGAATTTTGTTTCTGGATGAGGGGCAATAAAAAATTAAAAAACTGTACTTTGCGTTGCTTGATGTCGGTGATTTTTTTAAAGTCAGGGATATTGGCTGTGCTAGATGAGTTGAGAGGCTGACTAAGGTATTGGTTGGTTGTGAGAAGTCTCAACTCTGTCGATGACTGAGTTTCACTGGCATGTAAACTTGAATGTAAGACAAACACTAAAGCCAGCGTGCCAATAGAATACGACAAAAATAAATAGCCTAAAATTTTAGAGTTCATAGAATGTCTTTGTGGTTCATGAGTTCTCTTCGTAGTTCAAAGATTGTATTTATAGTTTAAGGATTGTATTTATAGTTTATAGAATGTCTTTAGAGTTTCAGCTTGTCTTTTAGCTCTTGTAGTCGCTGCTGGTTTTCATTTTTACTGAGTGGTTTCTCTATGGTTTCAGGGAGTTTTAGCGTATTAGGCTGTATAAGTGTTTCACCATTTAGCACTCTCTGGCATAAATTTTCATAATGATTTTTAAAAATAGGGAACGCGTTTCTCTCAGTTGAGTTTGCCAGCATAAACCAATCACTGGCTTTACCTGCATGATACACAGCAGGGTGACTCCAATTAAAACCAGCTTTTGGGTTTGGTGCGTGGCAAGCCTCGAGGTAGGCTGTGTGTGGATCTTTGAGGTTTTGACCTAAGCCTTCGGATTGACACAGCGTAATCATCTTATGCAGTGTGGGTAAGTATTCGCACTGCTCAATGGCTTTTTTTGCGCCTCTTAGAATGGTTTCGCTGGCAAAACGAAGTAGTGTTTCAGCCCACAACTTTTTTGCTTGATTTAAAGTTTGGGTGTCGCCGAAAGCCGCGTGGTATTGGTTGTGATAATTAATGCGGAACAAAGCAAACACTTGATTTATCGTGTCGATATGTTCGCCACTAACTTTAGCTTTCTCTTGTTTAGGTTGCCCAGCTGCGATCGTTGAGGTCTTCTGCGATTGAGCGATCTCTTGTTCTACTTGTGCGAGAAGCTGTTTGCTGTCCTTCATTGGCGGTACCTTGGTTGTTCGTTGTTAGGGCATGACGTTTGGCCCAATGATATTTTATATGTTGTAAAAATTTAGTATTCCACGAACCATAGAGCTGTTTATTATCACGCCAGAATAATATGAATTCAGGCAAAAGTTGTTGGGCAAAGGTAATGTCGATATTCGCCATTTTGAGTATGTCGTAAACATCATTTGATGGCTGCCAATCTTCAGCAATGATTTTTGGGTCACTGTCGTGTTCAATGGCTGACGTAAATCTATTCCATTGGCGGCGAACATGTTGGATAAATTTGCTGTTCCAGGTTAAGGACTTTACACCTCGTTCACTCCAGTAAAGGATGAACTCAGGAATGGCATCTTCAATGAAGCTGATATTTATGTTGGCTTGCTGAGTCATGATGTCTACAGCATCTTGGCTAGGTGTCCAACCGCTGTCCATCACGGTTTCAGTTTCTTTTTGGTTATTCTCCCAAGCATCTTGTGAGCGTCTTTTTGCCCAATTTCGCGTCACCGTTTTCATAAAGGTCGATCCCCACGAACGGCGCTTTTCACCACTCTCGCGCCAGAATGTTACAAACTCTGGAATTTGTTCGCGAATAAAATCCTCAGGAATACTGCTTTGGGCTATACGAGCCATAATTTCGGAGTCTGGCTGCCAATGTGGGGCAATAGTTGATGAGCCGGTTGTGTATTGAGGCGAAGTGTTGTGCGAAATGACGGGCTGATTTGGTGGTGGATTACTGGTGTATATCGGCAGTGCTTGTAGAACTTGCCCCTGATCTTGAGCCGTAGGAATCGTCGTAAAAGCAAAAATAAGTTGCTGGCATTGGCCGTAAGGTGCCGATTGCAGCTGAAGAATACTTTTAGCTCGTAAGTTTTGTGAAACTCGTTGTATGTCAAAATCATTCCAAAATGGCAGTGCTGGCGTCAGCTGTTCGGCGTACAATTCGTACCAGTGATTACCTTGACTTGGCACGGCTTTTATCGAATGAACAAGATCGTAGAGAACGCTGAGCAGGGTCGCCTCTTCCAAGCCGATTTGAGCGGCTAGAGAGGGTGAGACTAAAATAGGGCGTTCGGGTATTAATGGTTTATTCATGGAATCACTTTATCATTTTATAAGTGCTGATTCACCACTGACTAGAGAATTCATTTGCTACGACTAATGAGGGTTTAACTTGGCTAAAACAAAAAGTGCATACGTTTGTAATGATTGCGGGGCAGATTACACCAAATGGCAAGGGCAATGCACTGAGTGTGGTGCATGGAATGGACTCAGTGAAGTTCGTTTAGGCCCGACACCAGCCAATAGATCGGCAAAGTTTGATGGCTATGCTGGCGCTACGGATGCACTTAATAACGATGTACAGTTACTGTCTTCGATCGATCTACAAAGTCTACCTAGGATTTCCTCTGGTAAGTCGGAGTTTGATCGCGTACTAGGTGGTGGGTTTGTGCCTGGATCGGTGGTTTTGATTGGCGGTAATCCTGGGGCCGGGAAATCGACGATCTTGTTGCAGACTATGTGTGAATTAGCGGAGCAATTTGAATCACTTTATGTGACGGGTGAAGAATCGTTGCAGCAAGTAGCCATGCGAGCGCAAAGGTTAGAGCTGCCGACGAATAAATTAAAAATGTTATCCGAAACCAGTGTCGAATCGTTGGTTGCCATTGCCCAAAAAATCAAACCCAAAGTAATGGTTATTGACTCAATTCAGGTCATGCACATGAGTGACGTACAATCCGCGCCGGGTTCGGTATCTCAAGTTCGAGAAAGTGCGGCTTATTTAACTCGTTTCGCCAAGCAAAGCGGGACGGTTTTGATTTTGGTCGGTCACGTGACTAAAGATGGCAGCTTAGCTGGACCTAAGGTATTAGAGCATATGATTGATTGCTCTATTTTATTGGAAGGCTCTCACGACTCTCGTTTTAGAACGCTGCGCAGTAGTAAGAATCGTTTTGGTGCGGTGAACGAGTTGGGTGTATTTGCTATGACTGAACAAGGCATGAAGGAAGTGCACAACCCTTCGGCTATATTTTTACAGCGTGCTGATGAGGTGGCTGCAGGCTCCGTTGTGATGGTGGTTTGGGAAGGTACGCGCCCTTTGTTGGTAGAAATTCAGGCTTTGGTTGACGATAGCCATATGGGTAACCCTCGCCGTGTCGCGGTAGGCCTAGATCAAAATAGGTTATCGATGTTGTTGGCTGTGTTGCATCGACACGGTAATTTATTGATTGGTGACCAAGACGTTTTTATTAATGTGGTTGGTGGTGTCCGTGTTATGGAGACCAGTGCAGATCTAGCTTTGTTGTTAGCGGTTGTCTCTAGTTTTCGCAATAGTGCGCTAGGGCAAGATTTAATGGTCTTTGGCGAGGTCGGTTTATCCGGTGAAATAAGGCCGGTACCCAGTGGGCATGAGAGACTTCGAGAAGCAGCCAAGCATGGTTTTAAGCGCGCCATCGTACCTGCAGCCAATGCGCCAAGGGAACAAGTGAGTGGGATGAAAATCATTGCAGTCAAAAATCTACAGGAAGCGCTGGCGGCTATTGAGTAAAATTATCGGGATCGTTTTTAGGTTCTGGATTGGTGCTCGAGCCGCAGAGCATCTAGAATTAAACAGATAGGCTGTATGTGTGTCATGTGTTGCAAGTAATAAGTGTTAAAAGTAATAAGTGTTGCAAGTAATAAGAGGTTGATATGAGTATTGCCAGTAAAGGAAGTGAGAGAAGAAGTTTTCCAAGGATAGAGTATCGAGCTTTTGCTACGTTAATAACATCGCAGAAAAAATGGCCTGTGCATGTCTTGGACGTGTCCTTTAATGGCGCTTTGGCCGCACTGTTGAGTGATAATGACCTTCAGCTTGGAGAGCAAATCATTCTCACTATTGAAGTAGAAGGTGGAACAAATATTAAAATGCAGGGTCATTTGGCGCACCAGAAAGGCCACTTTATGGGACTTGAATGCCATGCAACCAACATCGATCATCAATCGCATTTACGCGATCTATTAAACAAGCACAAAGCAGATGCACATCATCATCGCTCGGTTAATGAATTAATTGAAGATTACAATCGCGAACAACAGGACAACTAAATAGATTGTTTCATTTAAATGCTTACTGCGGTTAAATCGACGGGCTTGAATTCATTTTGGCATGGCTGACCAAAGCTACTCCATACCTGAGGCATGGCATTGGTTGTTAATTTAGCAATCATTGAGTTGGTGGTGGCGCTTGGTCTTAACAGCCCTTTGGCGTGCATACATACATCGGCGTTACTTGATGGCTTGTTGCGTTTATGCGCTCTTAATAGCGGTATAAAGCTTTGCTCATCTACAGCGGCTGGGGATAGCTGCTGTAAGTTACGTAGATTACATTCCCGTCTTTGTTTGGATCTTGCCGCCCACGGCATAAAACGAGTCCGAAACACCGCCCTAAAATCAAATTCATCTTTTCCGTTCCACCAGCCTTTGTGTAATGCAAAGGACTTGGCTGCAGGACTGATCTCATCGTAATCAGTCGTAAGGCTCAAATCATTTGAAATAGCAGCCATTGTTGACACACGCTTCTTCGCCCAGAATTTTCCTGCCGTTTCTAATATGAACGATTCATCATGATCACTAACCATAAAACTGTTGTCGTAACGGAATTTTTTATCACGATATCCGGCAGGACCACCTTGCCCGTATTTTTGTAAATATTGGATGATGATGTTGCAGGCCGATTCAGCGGTTTGTGCTTGCTCTAAAGCAATCCTCAATAAATCCATGCCCAGTAATGCCGTGCCGGTCTTCTGAATTAGGCGTGTGTATACCGCTTCATTACCTATGGCCACGCCATGCTCGTTGACGCCTATCTCAGCTCCCCAAATCCAGCTTGGGCGACTCAGTAAAACCGCGCTTCTTTGGTTGGGTACGTCAATGTTGAGGTAGGTGGTTGCTTGCTGGTTTTGGCCTGTATAGGCAGGATGATATTCTACGAGTTGAGGTTCATCAGGCTCTCGGTCTGAGTTTTTACAGAACCAAACGCTGTTGCTTTTATGATTGTTGTCGCGATATACAAAGGTATCACACATAAATTAAAGGCCTGAAAGCGGTCTATTTGCGTAAATTCTAACACACCCTATTACGTCCAGCGGCTTTAGCTTCATAGAGTTTGTTGTCGGCATGTTTGAGAATTGCACTGGCTTTTTTAGATGCACTAATGTGGCTGACGCCAATGCTGACGGTGATGGTCAGCTTTCCAGCGTCGGTAAATAAAGATTGCGCGGCAATGGCCTCACGAAATTGATTGGCGCGCTTTGTGGCAATTTCTGGGGTGGAATGAGTCAAGATTACTAAAAACTCCTCTCCTCCCCAGCGTGCCACTATGTCATCGTTACGGGTTGTAGATGTTAGCGTTTCCCCAACCAGTTTTAGCACTGAGTCACCTACATCATGTCCGTGTTCGTCGTTAAATAACTTAAAGTGATCGATATCGAGTAATAGCACAGTGCCATTGTGCTCAAAGACACCAGAGAAATTATCATTTTTAATGAAATTGTCATGGATAAATCGACGATTATAAAGCTTGGTTAATGTATCCGTGTTGGCGGCGTCAGACAGTGCTGAATGCAACGATTGAATAGTAGAGTGAGAGCGCTCCCCCGCGTATTCGATGCAGAGGCAAAAGAAACACATCATAGTCAGTGAAAATAAAAATCTCGTAATGATGTCAGGAGAGTATGATGCTTCGAAAAAAGAGGGTTGTAGGTATGCAACCACGCCACAATACAATATTAACAGGCTTACAGTGATGATCCCGACAATAAATTCAGTGAGAAAGATGGCGACGGCGACAAGGGGATAAATCCACAGCGGGCCGGTATTCTGTACGCCTCCGGTGCTGAACAGGACTAAAGATAAAAGAACGGCCCCAAAAGCAATGATTGCACTGGCTACTTTTTGATTGTTGTTTTTCATTAACCAAAACATAGATAGCGCGCTCATAATGGCCACAACGATTAAAAATCCACCAAGCCAAGATTTACCGATCCATAAACTGTTGATGCCAAAGACAAATACAGTGCCTACTCCAAACACTGACAGCATACGCAGAATGTATATTCGAGTCGCGAGCCTGACCTGTTGGAGTGAGTTCTGATCTTCTACACAAGCTTGTAGTTGAGCTTTTTTATCCATGAATATACCCACAACTATGCATTTTATTTTTATATGTCATGACTATAATCAGAATAGATTTATTTACGTTCATAACTTAAAGGCAGTTTCTTGTTCATTAAGTCAGGTGGCTGTGACTATGAAGTCTAAACCATCTACACGATAACATTGCTTCATTAACCCGCAAATTGATATTATAGCGGGCTAATATCGAATGGTTGCGTTTTTTGTGAAGCGCAACCCATCTAATCTGATCTGGAAACTTCTTATGTCTACTGATATGACGAACGCGGCGCTGTATGAATTGGAAAATAACGACGCATTTATTGGCCGACATATAGGACCCAATGCCATACAAACAGCCAATATGCTTAACGCATTGGGCGTGTCTTCTCTTGATGAGCTTATAGCGAAAACGGTACCGAGCGCTATTCGTAAGCGTGACGATCTAAATCTTGATTTGGCCGTGAGTGAAGATCAAGCATTGGCTGAGATTAAGGCTATTGCTAGTAAAAATAAAGTATTTAAGTCATATCTGGGTATGGGTTACCACGATACCATCGTTCCCAATGTCGTATTGCGAAATGTCATGGAAAACCCCGGTTGGTATACCGCTTATACACCCTATCAGCCAGAAATCGCTCAAGGTCGTTTGGAGGGCTTATTAAACTTCCAGCAAATGATTGTAGATTTAACCGGCATGGATTTAGCCAATGCTTCCATGTTAGATGAAGCGACTGCAGCAGCTGAAGCTATGGCTATGTGTAAGCGGCAAATGCGTAAGAATAAATCCAATGTGTTTTTCGTTGATGAAGCGACCCACCCACAAACCATTGCGGTAGTTAAAACTCGCGCAGATAATTTTGGGTTTGAAGTGCTTGTTGGTAACCCTGACGAGCAGCTATCCAGTGCGGACTATTTCGGGGCGTTACTCCAATATCCGGGCACTTCTGGAGAGGTCAAAGACCTGACGAGCTTGATTGAAACCGCTCATGCTAAGAATGCGCTCGTGACAGTTGCTGCGGACATCATGAGTTTGGTTTTATTAAAAAGCCCAGGAGAAATGGGGGCTGATGTTGTTGTGGGTACTAACCAACGATTTGGTGTGCCAATGGGCTTTGGTGGTCCTCATGCAGCATTTTTTGCTTTTCGTGATAAATATAAGCGCTCAGCGCCCGGACGCATAATCGGTGTTTCTGTTGACTCATCTGGCAAGCAAGCGTTGCGCATGGCAATGCAGACTCGCGAGCAACATATTCGCCGCGAAAAGGCCAATTCGAATATTTGCACGTCTCAAGTTTTATTGGCGCTGATGAGTGTTTTTTACGCGATATATCACGGCCCAGAGGGTCTCAAGCGTATTGCCAATCGGGTTCATCGCTTGACCGGTATTTTAGCGGAAGCTTTGCAAGAACAAGGTTTTGATTTAGCCCACGATACGTATTTTGATACGTTAACGGTATTAGTTGATGAAAAACAAAGTGAAATATTCCAGCGAGCCGAAGCGGCTGAAGTTAATCTTCGGCTATTAGGTGACGGTGCTTTAGCCGTTTCTATCAATGAAACGTCAAATATTGATGATATTGCACAGCTATTAAGTATTTTCACCGGCGTTGCTAGCGATGAAAGTGATGTTGAATTGCATTCATTGGATGATGAGTTAGCGAGCAGCTCGAAAGGTATACCGGATGAGTTGATTCGGACTTCAGATATTTTGTCTCACGAAGTATTTAATAAATACCACAGCGAAACCGAAATGCTGCGTTATTTAAAACGTTTAGAGTCGCGTGATATTGCGCTGAACCATTCAATGATTCCGCTGGGTTCGTGCACCATGAAACTCAACGCCACGTCAGAAATGGTTCCGGTAACTTGGCCTGAATTTAACCGTATTCATCCTTTCGCCCCGATAGAACAAGGGCAAGGCTATATGCAATTGTTTGAAGAGTTGCAAGGTATGTTGGCTGCCTGCACGGGCTATGATGCGGTAAGTTTACAGCCTAATGCTGGCTCACAAGGTGAGTACGCGGGCTTGGTAGCGATCAAAAGATACTTCGATAGTCGAGGCGAGTCCGATCGCAATATCTGCTTAATACCCTCGTCGGCACACGGTACTAACCCCGCTTCGGCAATGATGGTTAGCATGAAAGTCGTTGTGATTAACTGCGATGAAAAGGGCAACGTAGATATGGATGATCTGCAAGCCAAAATCGAACAATATGGCGAACAGATCGCCTGTATTATGGTGACTTACCCTTCAACCCACGGTGTGTTTGAAGAAGCCATTGTCGATTTATGCGAGCGTATTCATGCAATTGGTGCACAGGTCTATATCGATGGCGCCAATATGAATGCATTGGTTGGTATTGCCGCCCCAGGTAAATTTGGCGGTGACGTATCGCACTTGAACTTGCATAAAACGTTTTGTATTCCTCACGGAGGTGGTGGGCCAGGCGTCGGACCTATTGGCGTTGGTGAGCACTTAAAGCCATTTTTGGCGGGACATCCGGTTCAGCCAGTGCCAGAAACGGATGCTAAAAATGGCACCATTTCAGCGGCTCCTTGGGGCTCGGCTTCTATCCTTCCTATTAGCTGGATGTACATCAAAATGATGGGACGTCACGGCATGAAATCAGCCACTGAATACGCCATCTTAAACGCTAACTATGTGGCGCATAAGCTGGAAGAGGCCTATCCAGTTTTATATAAAGGCACTAATGGTTTTGTTGCTCACGAGTGTTTGCTTGATTTACGCCCACTAAAAGAGACCAGTGGTATTACAGAAGAAGATATCGCTAAGCGACTGAATGATTTTGGTTTTCATGCCCCGACCATGAGTTTTCCAGTAGCGGGCACTTTGATGATCGAGCCAACAGAGTCAGAGTCTCAAGAAGAGCTAGATCGCTTTATCGAAGCCATGCTTATTATTCGAAAAGAAATTGCTCAGGTGGAATCCGGCGAGTACACAGCCGACAATAACCCTTTGCATAATGCTCCGCATACTCAAGATGACATTATGGTGGACGACTGGGATAGGCCTTATTCTCGCGAAGTGGCAGCAAGGCCCGCGCCATGGCTTAAAGAACATAAAGTGTGGCCGAGCGTGAATCGAATAGACAATGTCTATGGTGATCGGAACTTGGTGTGTATTTGTCCAAGTGTTGAAAACTATAGAGATTAAACTTTTGGCGTGGAACAACAAGTGATTTAAGCCTTGTATAAAATATTGTATAGAGCGCCGTAATAGGCGCTTAATTGGTATTGGTCTGCAATTTTAATACGTAATTCGATCTAACTTATCGTGCCTATACTCAGGTGCCCGTCCCCGTTCTTGTGTACAATTCGCTCTGTGCGGATCTGTTTTAAAAGTAAGCACGCCCAATCCCTTGAGAAACCACCCTATGTCAAACCCTGAAAAACCACGCGTGAAGCGTGCGCTGATCGTTGCCGTGCAATTGGACAACGTCAGTGATGTTGATTTCGAATCGTCGTTAGCCGAACTGAGTGATCTCGCTAAAACGTTAGGGTTGGAGGTGGTCGGTCAGTTTACCCAAAAGCGTTCGTCTTTCGATTCGACGGCTTATATAGGAGTTGGCAAACGAGAGGAGGTTCGGCAGTTTTTGCAGGACGAACAAGCTGGTTCGGGTTCTGAAGGTCAGGTTAGTTCTTCGGAAGAAGCGGGCCAAGTCGAGTTTATTCTGGTTGACCATGAAATCTCGCCGTCACAATCACTCAATTTGGAGATGGAGTTAGATTGCGAGGTAATGGATCGTACGGTGGTCATTCTCGAAATTTTCCATCGTAATGCCAGCTCACACGCCTCGCGGGTACAAGTTGAAATAGCGCGCCTGAGTTATATGGCTCCGCGTCTGCGTGAGGCGGCCAAGCGTGCCGGGCCAGGAGGGCGACAGCGTAGTGGCACCGGTGGGCGTGGTACAGGGCAAACACGGAGTCAGACGGATAGCCAAAAGGTTCGCGACCGTATCGCCGAGCTGCAAAAGGAAATCGATGCCATGGAGGCCGTTCGCGACACCCAAAGATCGCGGCGACAGGGTCAGTCGGGATTAGCACAGGTGGCATTGGTAGGTTATACCAATGCGGGTAAGTCGACTTTGATGCGTGCCTTAACCGACAGTAAAGTGTTAGTGGCCAACCAATTGTTTGCTACGCTCGATACCAAGGTACGTACCTTACATCCCGAAGTGGTTCCGCGGGTGTTGGTGAGTGATACGGTAGGTTTTATTAAAAACTTACCGCATGGGCTGGTAGCATCGTTCAAGTCAACTTTAGACGAAGCGCTGAACGCATCTTTGTTGCTTCATGTTATTGATGCGGGCGATCCGGGTTTTGAGATGCAACTTCAAGTAACCGATAAAGTATTGGCTGAGATTGGAGCCGATAGTGTGCCGCGTATTCGTGTGTTCAATAAAATTGACTATCTAGACGATTCTGTCGCTCAGGCAGAGCGTAGAGCTGAGTTGCAGGAAAAATATCCTGGTTGTATTGTTCTGAGCGCGCGCAGCAAAGATGATATAGCCCAGTTACATCAGGCGATTGTAGAAGTTTTTCAAAAAAATCTGGTTGAAGCAGAGGTGTTTTTACCTTGGTCTGCGCAGGGTTTACGTGGCGATATATTTGCCTCCTGTGAAGTGCTTGAAGAGCGCGCTGATGCCGATGGTGCATTGTTTCGATTCCGCGCTCTGCCTGATGTGGTCGCTAGGTTAAGCGAGTTATCAGACAAAATGTAAAATAGCACTAATCGAATGACTAGAATATCGAGAATAAAAGAATAGGTAACCAGGCGGTGAGCCCGTTTTTTATGTTCAGGTTTCAAGTGCTGTCTATACTGAATCAAGGTTACGTACTTTAAAGCAGGGTTGCTAAAATTGAATAAGTTCTTTAAAAACATAGTTTCTGTCAATATCAGTTTATTTATGCTGTTTCATCTTTCATTGATTAAGGCCGATGAGCTTCTTCTCTTAAATTGGGATGAGTATCTGGCTGATAGTGTTATTGAAGCTTTTGAAGCTGAAACAGGACACACAATAAAAGTAGTAATTTTCGATAGCGATAATAAACGCGATGAAATACTGTCGAGCTCTGCGGGAAATCAATTTGACTTAGTCATGATAGACAGCGTCTCTGCACAATTGTTTGGTAAAAATAATGTATTGCATTCGAGTAATATAGAGCAGTTAAACATTCTTGAAAAAATAGACCCCCGTTGGCGGGAAAGCTGCGGTAATTTTGGCGTGCCTTATGCTTGGGGTACGGTAGGCATCGCTTATCGCTCAGATAAAATCGAAACACCACCGAGCTCTTGGTCAGAACTTATCGTGCCGAGTACTGGACTGAAAGGGCATGTGGGCATGCTTTTAGATCAAGTGGACACGTTTATCCCGGCGTTAAAGCTCCAAGGTGATTCAATTAACACTGAAAATATTGAAGAACTTAAAAATGCATACATAAAACTATTAAACCAGAAAGAATCACTTCTAACCTATGAATACCCCATCAGTTATCAAGAGAAAATGGGCAATGATAGTGAGCTGTATATGGCTCTTGCTTATAGTGGCGATCAATACGTTCTAAATGGCGACGATGAAGATGGACCCTGGAGATATATTGTTCCGAAAGAAGGTACATCGGCTTGGGTGGATTGTTTGTCGATAGTAGAATCATCTTTGAATAAACCAGCGGCTAAGCAATTCTTGAGCTTTATTAACCGGCCTGAAGTCGCGGCCGAGAATGCGTCCGAAATATGGTTTGCAACCGCCAATTTGAATGCAATAAAATTTATTGATGAAGAACTTGTTAGTGATGAGAGTATTTTTCCTCCCCAGCAATTAATCGACAGCAGTGAGCAGTACCAAATCCTATCGAATAAAAATATATCTCAAAGAAGCCGTATAATTGGTCGGTTGAATAAATAAAATGAAACTGAATAAACGCGTACGGATGGTTATCATACCGGTTATTGTTTTAAGCTATTTTTCGGTTTTAGTTGTTGTTTACCTATTCGAGCGTAGCGCTTATTTGGATTACGAAAATTCACGTTTAGCACTCCATTTAAATCAGTTGAAATCATCAGTTGCTCAGTACACTACGTTTGTTGAACCTTATTTTTCTGCTTTTGTTAAGTCTCCAATCCTTAGAGATATTCTTACCGCAAAGGATGCTCGTTTTAGCGCTTATTCGATTGAAGGAAATTTAGAAACCGCGATTGATAAACTGAAAAATATTGAATTTAATTCTCTAAGTTTAATTGTTGTTGATGCAAATGAAGATATAAAATATTTTTATGATAATGGCGACGACCCGTTTTCTGAGCCTAATGAAAATATGCTGATGACTGCAAAAATAATGTTGTCTGAGAGAAAGGAACACCAAAAGATAATTAAGGTTGAGGATGGGAAAACCATATACCTGCAAGCGGATGTTATAAATCCGCTTACGCAAACGCCCCCTATTTCTGGAGACTGGGACAATGCAGTAGCTGTAGTTGCGCAACTGGATATGAAGTTGGTTGATCGGCTTAAGACTGAATTTAAAAATGAAATGGGTTATGTTATTAGCCAAAAGAAAGACGATGACTTTTCTGAAGAAAACCATAATCGTTTTGGTGTTCATATAACATCTGCACTCACACCGCAGCAGTTTATACACATTGAATCATCACAATCTGAAATAACAAAGAAGTTATTAGAATTGTTATTTAAACAAATAATCGCATGGTTAATATTTACGGTTGCCTCTTCATTTTTTCTAATCACATTAATTTCACGTTATATAACAAAACCTATAAGAATCTTAGAAAAACAAATCATAGCAGCTGGTGAAAAGGGTGCTGATTTCCCTGAGCCAATAGATGCCAATGATGAAATTAGCTCTCTAAAAAAATCATTTTTTAATTTATATAGTCAGCTAAGGCAGTCGTACGAAAAAACTAAAATTCTGGCAGAAACCGATGGTTTGACCAAGCTGAAGAATCGCCGAATTTTTACAGAGATTGTAGGAAAATTAATCTCTAGAGCGGATAAGGCTGGGAAGTTTGCCATTCTCTATATAGATTTGGATAACTTTAAATTTGTAAATGATAATTTTGGTCATGAAGCGGGTGATATTTTATTAAAAGAGTTTTCAGATAAATTGCGTTCGGCTGTTAGGCCAACTGATGTTGTTATGACCAAAGATTATGGAGTCGCTAGAATCGGTGGTGATGAGTTTTCAGTGATTTTAAACTCATTTGATTCTGACTCAGACGTTATTAAAGTTTCCAATAGAATTATAAGTATTTTTGAAGGTGGATTTATTTGTTCGGCAGGCTGTTTTCCTGTTTCGGCCAGCATTGGTATTGCTATGTATCCAAATGATGGAGACTCAGCTAAAGAATTAATAGGCAATGCTGATAAAGCCATGTATCAAGCCAAGAAAGGCGGTAAAAATAATTATTCATTTTTTTCGTCCAGGTTGGCTTGCGAAGCAATACGTGAATTAGCAATAGAGGCTGTTTTAAAGGCAAAAGACTACTCTGAGTTTGTTGTGTATTACATGCCGGTAGTGGATGCAAAGACCACTGAAATAGTCGGAGTGGAGGCATTGGTTCGCTGGTTTTCATCCGATCTTGGGTTTGTATCTCCCGTAGAATTTATTCCTTTAGCCGAGTCGCGCGGTCACATTAAAGACTTAGATCTCTGGATTGTAAATTGTGTTTTTGATGATTTACCAAAGCTGCATAGTGTTATTGGGAATGATGCTAAAGTTGCTATTAATATTTCTTCGGCACAGCTTGGTTCGGACGATATATTTTTGAAGTTAATGCAATTATTGCAAAGCAAAAATACTACTTCTACAAATATAGAGTTTGAAATAACAGAGACTTTTTCTGCTGTTATGTCGGACCAAGTTAGGGCCAATTTAAATTTATTCAAACAGGCTGGTTTTAGTTTGGCATTGGATGATTTTGGTGCTGGACATACTTCGTTAGTTCAATTATTTGATTACCCGTTAGATGTCATAAAAATTGATAAATCAATCGTCGATAAAATTCTTGACGACGGGAAAGAGCTGGTTGTGGCTCTTATTGTTTTTTGTAAGGAACAGGGATATAAAGTCACGGCAGAAGGTGTAGAAACCCAAGAGCAAGCTGATGTTCTCAGAAATGCGGGAGCGGATTATTTACAAGGATTTTATTTTGCAAAACCGCAGCCACTGAATGAGCTTACAAATTTCATAGAGAAACAATGATGGCAGAAACTCAAAAAAATAATCCTCTGCACGGCATTACGCTAGAAGTGTTGTTGACAGAGTTAGTTGATCATTATGGTTGGCAAGTTTTAGCTGATGCCATGAATATGAACTGTTTTAAAAGTGACCCTAGTATTAAGTCGAGCTTAAAATTTTTACGGAAAACCCCTTGGGCTCGCGAAAAAGTAGAAGGCTTTTATTTGAATAAATTTAAGCGTGAAAAAAAGAACGATGCGTGGGGGAAATGGAAGAGCAACCCATCATAACGGGTTACTCTTCATAGATTTTAAAGTTCGGATATTTTCTTTTCTTGATCTTTTAACTTGGCTAGAGCAGCACTCATGTCGGTTAATTTATCCCGTTCTTTTTGAACGACCTCTGCGGGTGCTTTATCCACGAATTTTGGATTATTAAGTTTTCCATCAACGCGAGCCATTTCATTATTAATCTTATCTATTTCTTTGTTTAAGCGCGTTATCTCTGCATTTTTATCAATGAGTCCTGCCATAGGAACCAAAATCTCCATGTCGCCTATAAGGCTAGTGGCGGACATGGGCGCGCTGTCATTGGCATTAAGCCACGTAATCTTATCTAGGCTAGCGAGGGTCATTAAATATTGTTCGTTGCTTTGTAAACGGCGTTGGTCTTCGTCACTGCCGTTGGCAAAAAACAACGGTATTTTTTTCGCCGGAGAAATATTCATTTCACCACGGATATTGCGCACGCCTTCAATAACTTGTTTGAGCCACTCAACATCTTGTATTGATTGCTGGTCAATTTTACTTTCGTCACAAACCGGCATAGATGCAAGCATGATAGAGTTAGCGCTGCCATCGACGCCAGCCAAGTCTTTTACTCTCTGCCAAATTTCTTCGGTGATATAAGGCATAAGAGGATGAGCTAGGCGCAAGGTGGTTTCTAATACGCGGATTAACGTTCTACGTGTACCTTTTTTCTGAGCCGGTGTAGATGTGTCGCTGGTAAGAATCGGTTTGGATAATTCTAAATACCATGAGCAGTATTCATTCCAAATAAAGTCATACAGCGCCTGTGATGCCAAATCAAAACGATAGGCATCGATGCCATCGGCAACGGCTTTTTCAACTTCTTGTAATTTTGACACTATCCAGCGGTCAGTTACCGACAGTTCGTAATCCTCACTGTTATCTTGGCCGCAATCGTGAGCTTCTATCCGGTTGCCCTCGTCGTCTTGAATTTCACAATTCATCAGTACGTAACGTGAAGCATTCCAAATTTTATTACAAAAATTTCTGAAGCCTTCGATACGACCTACATCAAACTTAATGTCACGCCCCGTCGAGGCTAATGAATAGTAGGTGTAGCGTAAAGCGTCCGTCCCGTATGAGGCCAGACCTTCAGGAAACTCTTTGCGTGTTTGTTTCTCGATTTTTTTGCGTAGATGCGGTTGCATCATGCCGGCTGTACGCTTAGTGACTAACGATTCCAAGTCGATACCATCAATCAAATCGATAGGATCAAGTACATTGCCTTTCGATTTTGACATTTTTTGGCCGTGACTATCACGCACTAAACCGTGTACATAAACGGTATCGAAAGGCACTTCTTTTTTGAAGTGTAAAGTCATCATGATCATTCTGGCAACCCAGAAAAAGATGATGTCAAAGCCGGTTACCAAGACGTTGGTTGGGTGGAAGGTGTTTAGTTCTTCGGTTTCTTCCGGCCATCCCAATGTGCCAAAAGTCCATAGGCCAGACGAAAACCACGTGTCCAATACGTCGTCGTCTTGACGCAGTTTTATGGGCGAAGGTATGTCGTATTTACTACGAACTTCTGCTTCACTGCGGCCAACGTAAATTTTCCCTTGTTCGTCGTACCAAGCGGGTATTCTGTGTCCCCACCAAAGTTGGCGTGAAATGCACCAGTCTTGAATGTCGCGCATCCAAGAAAAATACATATTTTCATATTGCTTAGGAACAAACTTAATGTCGCCATTCTCAACCGCTTTAATGGCTTCATCGGCCAATGGTTGAGTTTTAACGTACCACTGATCGGTCATGTAAGGTTCGATTACGACACCGGTACGATCCCCACGAGGGACTTTCAGTTTATGTGGTTCAATTTTTTCCAGTAAGCCGAGTTCGTCAAGGTCAGTAACGATTTGTTTGCGAGCATCAAATCGATCCATGCCACGATAGGCATCAGGGGAGTCGTTATTAATTTGCGCATCATCGTTAAAGATATTGATGATGGGGAGGTCGTGACGCTGTCCCATTTCGTAATCGTTAAAATCGTGAGCTGGGGTGATTTTCACGCAGCCAGTACCAAAGTCTTTATCGACGTAGTCATCGGCAATGATGGGAATTTCACGGCCTACTAAGGGCAGGGTGATGGTTTTGCCTATCAGGTCTTTATAGCGTTCATCTTCAGGGTGCACCGCAACCGCTGAATCGCCGAGCATAGTTTCTGGGCGGGTAGTAGCAACCACCAAATGACCAGAACCGTCGGTCAGTGGATAGCGGAAATGCCACATAAAACCATCTTCTTCTTCCGACAAAACTTCTAAGTCAGATACGGCGGTATGAAGTTTTGGATCCCAGTTAACCAGTCGCTTACCGCGATAAATTAGATCTTCTTCATACAGCTGAATGAATGCTTCTTGGACGGCCTTATAAAAGCCATCGTCCATCGTAAAGCGTTCACGGCTCCAATCAGGGCTGGCTCCCAAACGACGCAGTTGTTGGGTAATGTTGCCGCCGGACTCTTCTTTCCATTCCCAAATCTTCTCGATGAATTTTTCACGGCCAAGGTCATGTTTTGAAATACCCTGGGCATCGAGCTGACGCTCAACCACCATTTGCGTGGCAATACCGGCGTGATCAGTACCTACCTGCCAGAGCGTGTTGTTGCCCTGCATGCGGTGATAACGAATCAGTGCATCCATAATACTTTCTTGGAAACCATGACCCATATGTAAGTTGCCGGTGACATTGGGCGGCGGAATCATGATGCAGTAAGGTTCGCCTTCTCCGGAAGGTTTAAAATAGCCACTATCTTCCCAAGTTTTGTACCATGAGGTTTCTATATCTTGGGGTTGGTAGGTCTTATCCATAATATTCTTCTTCGGCTTCGATCATTGGTAAAAGCCGAGCATTATACCTTGCGGGCACACTAATGATGAAGAGCTGATGGTGGAAAGTTAGACATTAAAATTTAGCCAAATTGCTTTTTGTAAGCCGACGGAGAGATACCTGTCCAGCGAATAAACGCTCGGCGAAAATTAGACACGTCGTGAAAACCGATTAAGTCAGCTGTGTGACTTACCGATATGGCGGGGTTACGCAGATAGGTTTCGGCTAATTCTTGGCGAACCTCATCGAGAACAGATTGATACGAGGTGTCTTCGCCTTCGAGTTTTCGACGGAAGGTCCTAGTACTCATGTGAAAATTATCGGCGCATTGTTGCAGAGATGGAAGGGGTTGAATTGCGGCAATAAGATATTCTCGGACATCATTATGCAGTCCTTCTCGGCTTTGCATTCGTGCCAGCATTTCATCGCATTGTTGCTCAAACATTTTGAGCATAACGGGGTTGGCGTATTCTGGCTTCTCTTCCAAGATAGACTTAGGCAGAACAATTTTATTGATGTCCGCATCGAAGTGGACGCGACAATTGAGGATGTCGTCATAACTTGAGGTGTAGCTGGGAGCGGCGTAGGCACAAAAGACATCAGCATCAATTTTATCAATATGCAAAAGATGGCGTATAGCGCTTAAAAATCCAGCAAAAAAAACTTCCGTGTTGGAGATGGGGTTCTCAATACTGGTTTTGTCATCAAAATACTCAATGTTTATGTGATCTTTAGTGATATTAATGATCATGTCGCTGTCGTGTAGCAGCAGCCGGTAATATTTTGCCAGTATATCAATGGCTTGCCCCATATTTCGGCAGCTCATAATTGCATACCCAACCGCGCCATGTGACGTTAGGGTTAATTGCTCACCAAAATGTAAAAACACCTCAGGGCGGTTGGATAATAACTTTGCATTGGTATTAAGGGTGCGGAATTGTTTTTCCGAAATTCGGCTGTCAGGGTTGATTAATAATTCTTCTTTAAGGTTAACACTGTCAATCAAAGCGGCTCGGTCGGCTCCATATTCGACGGCGGCATCAATTAATATGGCAGCGTAACTGATAGAAAAATCATTTTTTGACATGGATTTATTGTCGTTTTTTGTTGGGTTTATTGGATGGCCTAATATGACCAATAAGATGGCAAAAGATAACCTTGTGATAGGCCCCTTTGCAAGTAGTATTTAATAATTGGCTTTTGCCGAATCTATTTAAAACAATAAAAACAAGTGGAGTATTACAATGACAGCACAATTTGTGGATCACGCGCCTAGAGATGTTCGTATTTTCGACATGGCTGAGAAGCTAGAAGTGGATAATATGGACATCCAATTATCTAAGCAGGCGGTTAATGAAGTGGCTGAAATCTTTAATACGCCTTTAACCGGTAGTTTTAACTGGGACTATCAGATTCAGGATGACCGCATCAGGCGTTTGTATGAATTAGGCAAAGAGTTGAATTGGAATGCTGATACGGATTTAGATTGGGATAAGCCAATTGGGAAAGCTTCGCGCGAGGTTCGTGTTTTTGCGAGTGGTTTTTCTGAGTATGAAGAGTTTCTCAGTATGTCTGAAGAGGAACAAAATAAATTTTTAGATCACCAAGAATGCTGGTCAGATTCGCAGTTTTTGCACGGCGAGCAGGGAGCCTTGTTGGTGGCGTCACAGTTGGTCTCTTGCGCCCCTACTTATAATGCTAAGTTATACGCAGCTTCTCAAACGTTTGATGAGGCGAGGCATGTCGAAACCTTTAATCGTTATTTACAGGAAAAAATCGGCCTTATGTATCCTATTGACCGGGCTCTCAAAAGCTTGATTGATAAAATATTAACGGATGAGCGTTGGGATCTTAAATTCATTGGCATGCAAGTGATTATTGAAGGTTTGGCTTTAGCGGCTTTCACTACATCAAAAGATTATGCAGAGCCCGGCGGCTTTAAGAGCGATATGTTGGAATTGATTATCCGTGATGAAGCTAGGCACGTGGCTTTCGGGATTCATTATTTAACTGAGTATGTGAAAACATTATCGGATGAAGAGAAAGAAGAACGAGCAGAATTTGCTTATCAAGCGTGTATGGTAAGTCGTGAACGTTTGGTGCCTACGGATGTTTTTCGTAGCTTTGGCTGGGATATTGAAGCGGCTCGGGAAGTATTTTTACGTGCTGATGGTATGGCACAATTCCGTAAACTACTGTTTCAGCGAGTCATGCCTAACTTGCGTCGTATTGGATTATTAACAGATAAAATTCGGCCTAAGTTTGAAGCATTAGGCATATTGGAATACGCCGATCTTCCTGATGATGGCGATATAGATTGGGCGGAGCTGAGTAAACCATTGTATTCTTGAGTATTTTATAGCTCAGCATGTTCATAAAAAAGGCCTCAGTTGAGGCCTTTTTTTGATCTTGTCAGTAAGAGATATTAAATATCAAGAAAGCCTTTATGGTAAGGCTCAATAGGTGCTTTGGTACCTTCAAATACCGTACCCCATATTTTTATGTCTTTAATGGTGATGGCGTCCACTTTATATGGATCATCTTCAAGAATAGTGAAATCGGCTTGCTTGCCTACTTTGATGCTGCCAATGCGGTCTTCCATTTGCATTTGAAATGCAGCGTCGATGGTGATGGCTTCCATGGCCTCATGAACGGATATTTTGTGCTGCTCACCCATAACATTACCTTCTGCGGTTAAGCGGGTGATGGCGGCCCAGGCCAGTAATAGCGGTTGGGCGGGCGCCATAGTGAAGTCTGAATGAAAGGCCAGAGGGATATTGGCATCCACAACGGATTTTAACGGCACCATATTGGCTGCTCGTTCTGCGCCTAATCCATATTGAGAGTATTTGTTGGCCAAAGCCCATACATAGTAAGGGTTGGCTTGCACTAGCACTCCGAGATCGGCCATGAGTTGGGCTTGTTCAGGCCGAGCATAGGCGAAGTGGTGGATAGTAAGGCGGTGATCTTGGCGCGGGTATTCTTGTTGCATTTTTTTCACGATATCCAGAGTTTTGTCTAACCCTAAATCACCGTTGATGTGGATGTGTATTTGGTAGTCGGCTTGCCAATACACACGCACGGCTTCTTCTAATTGATCGGGTGTCATTAACCATTCACCATGATGATCATCGATATAACCTTCACTCATCTGCATTAATTGTGAGTATGCGGCGCCATCACCGAACAATTTTACTTGTTTGGGAAGAATGGTCACTTTATTGGTGCCTCTGTCTTGCACGGAGTTGATAAACTCTAGTGTTTCAGCATGGCTTCTATTTTTGGCTAGGCCTTTGCCGTCGGGGAGGATGTTAAATCGAAAGGGTGTGCTATCTCGATTCCATGCAGAAAATTTAATCGCAGTAAATTCTTTGTCGAAATCTGCCCCGCCAAACGCGCCATCAGAAACAGTGGTGATACCACCAGCGTGAATTATTTTAGTCGCGTGCTTTAGAGCACCGAGATAGCGTAGAGGTGAAAGTAAAACCGGACCGATTTTATCCATGGCTTCCAAAAACAGCCCGTTTTCAAAAAAGTGACCTTTTTCGAAATCAATTTGTGGGTTGCCAGAATCTTCAAGGCCCAGCTCCTCAATGGCGGCGGTATTGACGTATATCTCATGGAAAGATCGATGCCAAATAATGATAGGACGGGTGCTCGATATTGAATCTAATAACTCACGACTTATTTCACCGTGAAATAAGTCGTGATAGCCCCAGCTCCAAAGCCAGTCGTCTTGGTTAAGGTTGGCTTCGTGCTTAGTCAGTCGCTGGATATAGTCGGCGTGGGTTTTAACCCCCTTTGCGGTCTTTCCGGGTAAGTTCCAATCGTGCGGCGTGATGAATTCCATCGGCAATAATAAGCCGGCTATGGAAGGGTGTAGGTGGGGTTCGATAAAGCCGGGCATGATGATCTTATCGGAAAAGCTACGGTCAACTTTACTGTTGTATTCTTGGGTGGCGGTTTGAACCTGCTGTAAATTTCCGACGGCAATGATTTTGTCTTTCAATACCGCGACGGCCGTAGATCTAGGCTGATCGGCGTCCATAGTAATGATGCTTTTAGCAGTATAAATAGTAACGGTGGAGGAGCTGTCGCAGCCTGAAATCAAGAATAATATACTGAGTAAGGTAATTAGTTTGTTTTGCATAGAGAGCATTGAAACCTATAAAAAATCATTTTCAGAATCGCCAAGATCCAAGGTGTTATCGGTAGAGTCCTCTGCTTCAGGAATAATTTTCTCAGCGCGCAAATATTGTTTGAGCTTATGACGAAGTCTCGCTTCAATTTTAGGTAAGTATTCAGCGATGGTCTCTTCTATAGCAAGATCAAGAGAGCGGTAAACATCTTGATCAATGGACGATGCTACTTCTTGAGCTTGTTGGACCGGTGATGATGGGATGGATTCTATTGGAGCTTTTGGTTCTATTGGGATTAGGTCGTCTTTAATAATATCGACAAGACTTTTTTGAATGTGCAGGCGGTCGCGAATATGTTTGGGTAAAAAAGGATTTTCAATGACGACTGGGGTGTCATTTTCTTCAGGTTCAGTGTCGTCACTCTCACTCGTTATATCGTCCACATCATCAAAAAACTCACTTGTTGGATCGATATCAATATAATCACTCTTTTCTGCTAAAAGATGGTTGTCAGCAGTAATATCATTTTCACTATAATCTGAATCTGAATCTGAATCTGAATCTGAATCTGAATCTGAATCTGAATCTGAATCTGAATCTGAATCTGAATCTGAATCTGAAATGTTACTTTCTATTGAGAATAAACTCTGTTGCCCAGGCAGAGCATCGGGAGCTAAATATGTCGCGGGCAATATAGTTTCAATTAAGCCAGAACTGTCTAGGTCAGAATTATTGAGGTCAGAGTTGTCTTGATCAGAGCTACTTAGTTCAGGGCTATCTAGGTTCGAACTATCTAAGCCAGAGCTATCTGATTCAGGGTTATCTAAATCGAAGTCGCTTGGGTTAGTTTCTCTGATGCATTCATCCAAGAGCGAATCGATATCCATACCGGCATTCGAATTCAGGAGCGAGGTTAAATCTAAGTCGGTATCACTGACAAGGGACTGTTGATCTATCTCGGTGAAATCATCGCGAGTCGTGAGCAAAGGAATGTCGAGGTCGTCAGGAGTGACATTGACAGTATCTTCAAGTACAGGAATTGAGTTTAACTCATCGTCAGAGAGCAAAGACTTAATGGACAGTAATTCATCTAAAATGGCTTCTTTGTTTTTCTTTTTATTCTTCTTCATGGCCGTCACTTTGGGGACTCTAGCAGTGCTATCTGGAAATTACTTACATTAAGCATAACGCGGAGGTCAGTGGCATTCAATTAGTACCTTTTAATTGATAGTGTGGGTTTCTATTGGGTAACCGCGCTGTTTATAAAAGCTAAAGTGCTCCCTAGTCTCTGCCAGAATTATGGGGTCTTGGCATACGATCTCGGCTAACCGTTCGAACTGGCTGAAATGGTTTGGCGTGCTTTTACGCAAATTGATGATAAGGCCATGATGATCATTGCAATCTTCTTCGTGGCTTATGGTGACCAATGTTGGTGGTTGACCCGTTTGTGGAGTGTTGTGAGGTATAAAGCTTTCTGGACGAAAGCTCCAGAGTAGCTCGTCTAGATGCTCTAATTCTTCTAGGTTGTTGACCGCAATAAAGGTTTGCTTGCCAGACCTAACCGCTTTTTCGGTTAGACGACAAGCGAACTCTAAACGGGATTGATACTGATTAAGAGCTTGCGCCTCATCTATAGGTGTAGATAAGGCGCTACCAAGAATATAAAAGCTAACGCGAGTCATTAGGCGTTCTGCATGAGATATTGAGTGAGCAGGCTAACAGGGCGTCCTGTTGAGCCTTTTTCACCGCCCGATAGCCATGCGGTGCCAGCAATGTCCAAATGAGCCCATGCGTAATTTTTAGTAAAGCGTGATAGAAAGCAAGCCGCCGTGACGCTGCCCGCTTTGGGGCCGCCGATATTGGCAATATCCGCAAAGTTGCTGTCGAGTTGAGATTGATACTCATCCCACAAGGGCATGCGCCAAGCTTTGTCTTGTGCACTTGTTCCTGCTGCAAGAAGCTGCTCTGCCAGTTCTTCATTGTTGCTATACAGCCCTGTAGCGTGAGCACCTAATGCAACAACGCAGGCTCCTGTCAGCGTGGCTATATCTATTACCGCTTTGGGCTTGAAGCGTTCTGCGTAGGTTAAGGCATCACATAAAACCAACCGGCCCTCGGCATCTGTATTTAGGACTTCGATGGTTTGGCCTGACATAGAAGTCACCACATCACCAGGCTTGGTAGCGCCACCACTGGGCATATTCTCAGCCGCTGCAATTATGGCGACTAAGTTGATGGCCAATTCCATTTCGATAATCGCTTTAACGGTGCCCAAGACACTTGCCGCGCCACACATGTCAAACTTCATTTCATCCATGCCGCTACCAGGCTTTAGACTTATGCCGCCGGTATCAAATGTCACTCCCTTGCCAACTAAAACCGTTGGTTGGTCAGATTTTTTGCCGCCAGAGTATTCCATGACAATTAACTTAGCGTCTTGATTGCTACCGGCAGATACCGACAGTAAAGACCCCATGCCAAGTTCAAACATCTGCTTTTCAGTGAGAGCTTTGGTTGAGAGCTTTGGCTCGTTGCGTGCAAGTTTACGTGCTTCAGAGGCAAGATAGGTCGGTGTACAAATATTCCCGGGAAGGTCACCTAGCTCTCGTGCCAGTGAAATCCCAGCGGCTTGAGCTATACCAACTTTTAAAGCGGTGTTGATGACGCTAACGTGCTTTTTGTCGGCTACACAATAAATCCCCGTTTTAATCGTTGGAATTGGGGCTTCAGATTTTTTGAGAGTGGTATAACGATAGAGGCTTGCAGCAAATGCTTTAGCGGTTTGTTGTGCTTTCCAGCTTTCATCATGGTCATCGACTGGAATACTATCGAAAAATAGATGGGCGTTTTTTGCGGCTGTTTTGTTTAATTGTTGCGTTGCGGAGTTAACCAATTTAATAAATTCTTCAGCTGTTAGGGTGTTTTTCCCGGTACCGATCAAAATAATCCGTTCAGCTGCACAACCTGCTTGTGTCGTTAATAAAAACGTAGCACCCTTGCTGGGTTTAAAATCACCACTTTTGATAAGCTTGGTGATGAGGCCATTACTTGTTTTGTCGATTTGCTGGGCAATATCACTTTGTGTTTTATCCTCTGTGATTGGGATGATATAACAATCGGACTTTTGAGAAATTGCGGGATTCAACTTAGCCTGAAATTTCATTGGTTCTCCTCAAGACAAAAATGGCAGTTTTCTGGATAATGGACATTGGTCTACTCTAGTGTAAGCGATGCATCCATACGATTAAATCCAAACCTTTAATTTAGGCTTAATTATTCCGTGATTATTTTCAGATATTTAGCAAAAGAAGTTTTAGTGAGCATGTTTGCTGTTAGCGGCGTGCTACTGCTTATCATCATGAGCAGCCGTTTTGTAAAGTACTTAGCGGAAGCAGCGGCAGGTAAGCTAGCGCCTGATGTATTGCTTGCGATTATGGGTTATCGCTTACCGGGATTTTTGGAGCTGGTGTTACCGTTAGGGCTATTTATCGGTATTTTATTGGCTTATGGCCGACTTTATATGGATAGCGAAATGACGGTATTGTCTGCCTGTGGGATGAGTCAACGTAAGTTGTTGGGTTATACCTTGCTGCCGGCTGTATTGGTTTCTGTCATTGTGGGCGTATTAAGTTTATTTATTAGCCCTGCGGGTATCGAAAAAGCCGAATTTATCTTAAGCGAACAAAAGGGCCGAAGTGAATTTGATCATTTACAGCCAGCTCGTTTTATGGCGTCTCAAAACGGTAGTGGGGTGACCTATAGCGAAAGTTTAAGTTTGAACCGTAAGCAGATGCGAAATGTGTTTATGGCTGAAATGGGGGTGGCTGATAAAGGTGAACAAGCCAAACTATCGGTAATCCTTGCGACCGAAGGCCAACAAATTATTGATCCTGAGTCGGGAGAACGATATCTAAAATTGAATAAAGGTTATCGTTACAGCGGGCGTCCAGGGGAGGCTGATTATCAAGTGTTGCAATTTGACGAGTATTGGCAGCATCTTGCCAAAAATAAAATCAAAGCTGGCAGTACGGTTAAAGCGGATTCAATTGCTACAGCAGATTTATTGGCGTCCGATGACTTAGAAAATATCGCTGCACTACAGTGGCGCTTATCTTTACCCTTGCTGGTTATTGTTATTACTTTGCTCGCCGTTCCCCTAAGTAAGACGGATCCTCGGCAGGGACGTTACGTGCAAATGGTTCCTGCAATCTTGCTCTATATAGTCTACTTAGTATCATTAAATGCCGCGCGCGGGGCAATAGAAGATGGAGGGATGTCACCTTTTCCTGGTATTTGGTCGGTGCATTTTGTGTTTATTACTATTGCTGTGGTCTTACTGTTTTTGAATGACATAAAAATTTATTTTAGCCGTAGAAAAACATCTTCGGTGGGTGCAGCTAATGCGTAAGTTAGATAATTACATTGCTCGAACGGTTATTGGGTCAACACTTATGGTGCTGTTGGTTATTGTTGCTTTGATAGCCATTGCAGATTTAATTGATGAACTGGGGAAAGTGGAAGCGGGTTACAATTTTGTTGAGGTTTTGTTTTATGTGGGTTTGTCTGTACCTAGTGCAATCTATGAACAACTGCCCTTTGCCGCGTTGGTTGGGTGTCTTGTTGGCTTAGGCATTTTAGCCAATGCCAGCGAACTGGTGGTTATGCGCGCAGCAGGCATCTCTGTTGGACGCATTACTTGGGCCGTTATGAAGCCTGCCCTTGGATTTATTGTGCTGGGAATTCTACTTGGCGAGTATGTGACGCCCTTTACGGATCAAATGGCTGAGAGTAGAAAAGCCATCGTTCTAGGTGACAAGCAAGCGCTTGAATCTCGGCATGGGCTTTGGAATCGAGAAGGCAATGAGTACATGCATTTCAATGCGGTTTTACCAAACGGTAAACTGTATGGTGTGACACGTTATCAATTTGATCAAGGTGGTCGTTTACTGTCGTCCAGTTTTTCTGAATCAGCTATTTATCAAAATGGTTATTGGTTTGAAGAAAAGGGCAAAGAGACTCATTTCAATGAAGGTGGCATAACCTTAAGTGACTTTTCACAGAGGCGTTGGGATACCAAGTTGTCACCGAATCTATTGAATGTGTTGGTGCTAAATCCTGATGCTTTATCGGTTTACAGTCTGTATACCTATTCCAATTATTTAAGCCAGCAGGGTTTAGAAAATAAAGAATATCGCTTGGCGTTTTGGAAAAAATTAATGCAGCCGCTAGCAACAGCTAGCTTGGTTATTATTGCGATTTCATTTGTATTTGGCCCCTTACGCGAAGTAACTATGGGCTTTAGAATTTTCACCGGGGTTATTGTAGGGATTGTCTTTCAGACCAGTCAGGATTTATTAGGGCCATCGAGTCTCGTGTTTGGCTTTCCTCCTATATTAGGTGTTTCTATCCCGCTCATAGTGTGTTTTTTGATAGGTTTTTTACTGCTCAGAAGAGCTAACTAGAAGCTGTCCATAGTAAGAGCTAGCTACTTCTTATCCTTTGGGAGTAGTGCTATTCGAGTTCGGGTCATTCGGTCGTGAATGGTCATTCCGTGCGGATCGACTAAGCACCATAAATAACCCAACCCAAAACAAGCCAATGAAATAGGTGCGAGAAGACACCGAGCTATGCATTGAGTTTTATTGGGGGCGTGTCCAGAGTCATTAATTATTTTCAATCGCCACGCCCGCATACCGGTTGTTTGGCCTTCTCTGATCCAGAAAAAACTAAAAAAACAGACAATTAAAATCAATAATGCAAGAAGACCAATAAAACCGATACTGGCTTTTTCTCCAACAGCTAGAGGAACATCCAGTAGTTTGTATTTGACTCCCAGCACAATGAAACCATAAGCCATACACAGAGCCATAATGAGAAAACTGTCGTATACCATTGCGGCTAGGCGACGGAATAAACTGGCGGGTGTTGCCGTGATTGGTGCCGATGCGCTTGGCGCTGATGGAGTTGACTCTTTTGGAGTTGACTCTTTTGAAGTCGATTTTTTTGAAGTCGACTCTTGTGAAGTTGGTGCTGTCATAAAAAAGGCCCGAATAATGTCGAGCCAAATTGTATCAGAAAATACAAATCGTTTTGAATGTTAGCGGTTATCAATGAATAATTCATTTCTTATTTAGAAATCATAGTTGATGGCAATTTTAACCCTGTTATCCGATAGTCTAAGTTTGTAGTCAACATCTTGGGTTACCTTGCCGTTACCTGAGCCGTCTGGAACCGCGGTGCTGTATTTGTAATGCTTATTACGCACCCCATCCCAATAGGTTCTGAATCCCATTTTGAATAATTTTGAAATTACTTTTGAGCCCAATCTGATACCGTGGTCGGAGTAGCCATGCTGCAACCATTGATGGTTAAGCGCCCGCTGCTCCGTGGTCATGTTTTCTGAGCGAATATCTTCGGCGACTCTATTCAACTCGGAGTTACTTAATGCCGTATTAGGGTAAATATTTTTGCTGCCTATACGACCATCATTGTGTCGCAGTGGATTGTAGTAATTCATGTCGTGAGTTAATGCATTTGAATAGGATTCTCCAGCCATAA
>JAWUVI010000005.1:0-40206 GCA_034112445.1 Cellvibrionaceae bacterium
CACTGTATCTGAGAGATCAAATGCCTAATCGGGTAGCCGGAGGTCTTTAACCTCCAGCCCCCACAACACCCTGCATGCGGAATATTGTGGCTCAGTAAATTTGGCCATTTTGAATAGATCAATCCGTCCGCTTTTGGCACACAACAGTCATATCAAATGTTAACAAATGCATAATATATGTGAACATTTAAACCGTAGATATTGGCATTATCATTGAATTTCATTTGTCAGGTTAACCATATAATATCGTTTATATAAACTCACATCGTCAGTGGTCTATACCTACTAAAACTATGATGACACCCATTTGAAATTTATTGTGTAAGATATAAACGTCTGATAATAAATATTAATTATGTATATTTGACATTAATTTTATGTATATTTCCTATAACTTAATTAACAGACACTCTATTGAATCAAGGGTGTCTGAAACACCCTCGAATAAACACTAAAACTTATGATGAAAACATCTCAAGGAATACTTAGCTTCCTTGAGACAATGAGATTCTATATCTATAGAACCCGCCGTCATATTAGTTGCCACTCTAATAATCTAGCAATTTAATAATTGAGGATCATCACCTTACATTTATTAAACTTAAGTAATGCTTCCATCCTTGAAAACATTACCACCTCAACACACTGAAGCTATTAACAGGGCAAACGTTTACCCTCTCCCGGGATAGCTTAATGCTTGAAAGTTGTTATCTCAGCATATGGCATATGCTGCGACTAATACTATTTATGAAAAAGCGTATAAATCATATCTGGCGCACTAAATAGTCGTAAATTATCTCATCTCCAGTTTTAATTTTTTTCATAATATATCTAATCCAACCAGCAGGGTTATGAATAGCATCTAAGGTCACTTGATCGCCGCCACCAAGGTCTTTCCACTCTCCAACAAAATACCCCCAGAGAGTATTAATAGATCTTATTATATGCCTCTTATCATCCCTAATATTAGATATTTCACTTATCGCCAAATGGTAATGTATGCCGCCACTTGTATTTAATTCTCTAACAGCCAATACATTTACCTGAGGTGCATTATCTTTTTTCCAAGCGTTACATCCATAAAACCGGCGATTTATCATCATTACAAACTTCTTTAATTTTTTATCCGCTTGCTCCTGTGATATCGACTGGTCTTTAAAGGTCAAGGTCAAAGCCCACCTCCAATTCCAGTTCGGATCTCTAAAAAAATTAATACAACTCTCCTTTAGTGGAGGCAGCTGTTTTTTTTGAGGCTTTACTTCATTCGTACTTGTGTTATTTCCTGTTAATATTTTCAATAAATAATGTTTTTGTTCATCGTTCATTTGATAAATTTTCCTTAGTTTAAATTCATTCCTTAAAGGCAATGATTCAGGTGTTAGCCTGTATTGAGCCGAGATTATCGTTATAGAAAATTTGTGTGGAAGGATTTTTTGATAAGAAACCAATTCAACTCCCCGTTAGGGAGCTGAACCGGACAAAATAGGAGGTTGTCTCGGCAAGCAATGGCCACCAGCAAGAACTTATGTACTTTTAGGTACATAATCTGGTACATTAATAATCAATCGACAAAATGTCGGATTAATTTATTCTTTAAATATCAATTGGTTAGCGGAATTAAACTGGGAGAGATCGTTTCCCCCCGGCCCACCAAACCAATAAACTAAGACGTTCTTTAGCGTCTTTTTTTATGCCTGAAACATAGTGAAATCAATCTTCAAATTAATGAGCTCATTCGTTAATTCATCTATCGAGAATCATCGACTCTGACTCCAAAGATCTTCGCTATCTTCTGAAGACGAATTTTTAACTCATCTAGTTCGCTCAATAGATACCCGCCCATAACTCAACACTATCCTCCATACGCCCGTAGAGTGCTTGTGCAATATTCATACTCTCGACCAATCTGACCTCCCAATATGCCTGAGCTGCCATGCCTTCAATTTCTTCAAGCACAACAGAGTCCTCATTACGCTCCTTCCAACTCTGATAATGATCGAATGCTGCACATGATCACTTTTGGCCATATTGCAGCATGAGTGAGCCACTACAAGATTAGCTAGGCCATCGTTTGGATAACGAGCCCAAGGCACAAAGTGATCCACTTCTGGTTTTAGCTTCTGGTTGACCCCTAATGACTTTCCACAGTAAAAACATAGATTTGACTGAATATCACTTAAGCCTTCAGAGAAGTGTGCAATTGCAGAACGCTTATTTTTAAACAGAAAAGCTTCGAGCTTAGACTCTTCCAACTGATTGATTCTTGCTACCTGCAAAGCCCACGTTCGTTGTATGAGAGGCCGCAACAAACCATTCAGTGCCATGAGGTAATCAGCAACTTTTGGCGCAAGATTAATACGATTATCGAAGTCAGATTTCTGGTGTCGCTGATAAGCTGTTACAGATTTTAAATTGTCGCCAATCGACTTATCCTAAGCGATATCATAAATAAAGCGCTGCTCTTGCTGACCGAAATACTGCAATCGAGGCAAGGGCATTTCAATAAGCTTTTTCTCGACACTATCAAGCAGGTTTTTGTAACGCCCTTCATTCTGACGCTTGGCTTTAAACAAGGTTACGTATTGGCTGTTTTTTCGAAAAGTCTCAATCTTGCTGACTATTGCTGCTTGTCGATGCGTATTCTGTTTCGGTACACCCTCAAGCGGTGAATAGTTCACTGTATGCGCCCAGTAGATTTCAATAATTTTTCCGGCCAGCTGTCTAGTGGTAACCATCGAAGCTAATCGTCCTGACTTATCGGCCTGCTCCACCACTAAATCCATTAACCCCAATAACACGGCGAACTTGTATGTACTGGTAAATGCTCCCTAATCCAACAACGCCAAAACCTTTTCAGCAAAGGCAATTGCATCAAGCGCTTCAGGGTTTTGGTGCATATTCACTTCCGCTCACTCCAATAATCCGCTTTTTTTCAATAAGAATTGACGTAGACCAGCACCAGCGCCTATCATTAACTGTATATACATACAGATATAATTTAAGGCATTTATGATAATTAAGCCCCTCTGCTTACTGCAAACACGATACAAATCCTCCACTGAAGCCCTACAGATGCTGCAATCTAGACTCTCGTGTGGTTTTCCATCTCCTGCCGATGATTATTTCGAGCAGATGCCTAGCTTGAACGAGCTATTGATCAAACACCCTTCTGCCACATATCTAGCCAGAGCTTCAGGCGAATCAATGATTGAACGAGGTATTATGGACGGTTCATTAATTATCGTTGATAGATCTGTTGAGCCTTTTCATGACGCGACGATTGTGGCGTCTATTGCGGGGGAGCTAACCATCAAGATATTGGATTTTAAACACCGAGTATTAAAACCCGCCAACAAATCTCAACTCCCTATTCCTATCCCAGACGATCTAGATGTTATTTGTGAGGGTACCGTCACTTATTGCGTTACCCCGCAACACAATTACGCCTTTGCCTGCTAGGTCAATAAATGTATGCCTTAGTTGATTGCAATTCTTGCTATGCCAGCTGTGAACAGATATTTCGGCCTGACCTTCGGGGCAAGCCAATCGTGGTTCTTTCCAATAACGATGGCTGTGTCGTCACTCGTAATAGAGAAGCCAAAGCGCTTGGTATTCCTGAATTTGAACCTTATTTTAAAATTAAATCACGCCTTCAAAAGCACCAAGTCCATGTATTCAGCAGCAACTACGAACTGTACGGTGATGTCTCCAATCGAATCATGTTATTACTTGCTTCGTTCACTCCCGCGATTGAAATCTACAGCATAGATGAAGCTTTTTTAGACATTCCCATTACCTTAAACAAGAGCGAACTTATTACTTACGGCCAAACCATCAAGCAAGCTTGTTGGCGACAACAAAGAATGCCTGTTTGCGTTGGGATCGCTCAAACTAAAACACTGAGTAAACTAGCCAACCACATCGCCAAAAAGTCTCATCGTTTAAATGGTGCGTGCGTTATCGACATCATTGACCAATGGAAACCTGTATTTTCCAAAATATCCGTCAATAAAGTGTGGGGCGTTGGCTCCAAAACGGCCCAAAAACTCAAATTGATAAACGTAGTATCCATTCTTGATTTGTTAGAACAAAATCCAAAAAAAATCAGAAATAAATTTGGCATCACACTGGAGCGTACCGTTCGAGAGCTTAACGGTGAGCGCTGTATCTCACTAGAAACGCAACCAAAACCCAAACAGGAGATCTATTGCAGTCGCTCCTTCGGCCACAAAGTTAATAACCTACGTCAGCTCAATGAAAGTGTCGCCAACTACGCTGTTAGAGCCAGCAAAAAGCTTCGCAGACAACACAGCCTAACTCAGAGAGTGTATGTAACCATCCAAACATCACGGTTTAATGAGGATCACTACAATCGTAGCAGCTCAATACCGCTACCTCATCCTACCAACGACAGCCGAACCATTGTTAAAGCTGCCACATCGCTTTGCCATCAGATCTACCGAGAGGGATACCTCTACGCACGAGTAGGTGTGGGATTATTAGACCTTACAGAAAGCACCCATCATCAATACGACCTACTCACTCAAGAGCAGCATCAAGCCTCTAAATTAGTCATGGGAGTAATAGATCAGATCAATCAGAAATACGGTGATAACCAGGTTTTTTTGGCCGCACAGGGCATACCAAGAAAGAGGCAATGGAACATGTCGAGAGATTTCAAATCGCCGGCCTATACAACCCGAATTAATGATATTCCGGTTGTGAAGATATAGGATTAACAATTCACTCTAAACCAATACAAATGAATAAACTAACGACTAGAACCAAACGCATGCTGGCACCGTCGTACTCTTTGGCATCTCACCTACACAGATAACTTGCACTCCCAAACAAGTTCTTAAAACCCTCCTCAACATCTCGCTTTAATCGACAGCTCCCATTACGAGAAATATGCACCCTAATAGGGAGTGTGGTTTTTTTTTGATATTTTTTAGTGCAGTTATTGTGTTATCCCGCGCATCTGGATTCCTAACATCCTTATAAATAGAGGGCGAAAAATGTTGGCACAGCCTGTGCTAGATACCTAGTGTCCGTACCCATGGTTATTGTGGACGCAACATACAATTTGCAAATAGAGCGCTAGGGTTCCGGTTACACAAGATGTGTAATGTCTGGTCCGAGAGCACTCGACCTTTTGGTTAAAGGTTACACGGAGGGATAAAAGCCCGGGAGAATAATTGGCGTTTTGCCATGGGTACTTCCTGTAACAAAAACTGAGAGGCTCCAAATGAAAAAAATTGCTGCGCTTTTATTATCCCTATCTATTTCATCAACGGCCCTAGCTGGGGACAGTTTCAAAATCTGTTGGTCCATTTATGTGGGCTGGATGCCATGGGCACTTGGCAGTGAGCAAGGTATTGTTAAAAAGTGGGGGGATAAATACGGCATTGATATTGAGGTTGTCCAAATCAATGACTATATCGAATCCATTAATCAATACAGTTCGGGTGAGTTTGATGCTTGCACTATGACCAACATGGATGCATTGACGATTCCTGCCGCAGGCGGTGTCGACAGCACGGCGTTAATCGTGGGTGACTTCTCCAACGGCAATGATGGAGTGGTGTTAAAAGGTAAAAACTCCTTAACCGACATTAAAGGTGAAAGTGTTAATTTGGTTGAGCTGAGTGTGTCTCATTATTTATTGGCTCGCGGACTTGAGAGCGTTGGTTTGAGCGAATCTGACATTTCCGTCGTTAATACGTCTGATGCCGATATGGTTGCGGTATACGGTACTGATGATGTCAAAGCCGTTGCCACATGGAATCCATTGCTCAGTGAAATCGAAGCCATGCCTGAAAGCAAGAAGGTGTTTGACTCATCAATGATCCCAGGCGAAATCATCGACTTATTAGTTGTGAATACAGACACGCTGAAGAAAAATCCAAAACTAGGCAAAGCATTGGTAGGTGCCTGGTACGAAATAATGACCTTGATGAGTGCCGATTCAGAATCTGGAGTCGCTGCACGTACTTATATGGCTGAGGCTTCTGGTACCGATTTGGCAGGTTACGATGCTCAACTGGCAAGCACTGAAATGTTTTATAAGCCAGAACAAGGCTTGGCTTTAACCAATAGCGAAAAACTGGTTATCACCATGAAATCTGTAGCTGAGTTCTCTTTTGATCATGGATTGCTAGGCGACGGGGCTCCTGATGCTGGCTTTATTGGTATTGAAATGCCCGCAGGCACTTTCGGCAGCACCAGTAATATCAAGTTCCGTTTTGACCCTACCTACATGCAGATGGCACTAGACGGAAAATTGTAAGGTCGAATTATCCGCTCTTATAAGATCGGGGCTTAGGCCCCGAAACAATCAACATAAAAGACCTTTCCGATGAAACGATTAATCAATCAAAAACCCTCAAAAGTAAGTGCCATCATGCTCGGGCTGCTACCTTTTGTACTTCTACTGATTATTTATATCGTAGGGTCGCAAGAGCGATTGGAAATAAATCCGAACGATAAATTACTGCCAAGTTTTAGCCAAATGTTTGATTCAATGCAGAGAATGGCTTTTGAACCAAGCAAACGCAGCGGCGATTATTTGTTTTGGAATGACACACTAAGCAGCTTGTCACGTTTAGGACTCGGAGTACTTATAGCGGCATTGATTGGTTTGACAGTCGGACTTACGACGGGTTCTCTACCACTCTTTTCAGCCGCGTTCTCACCATTGCTAACCATTATTTCGTTGGTTCCACCCTTAGCTTTATTACCGATATTATTTATTACTTTTGGTTTAGGAGAAGTGTCCAAAGTTGTTCTAATTGTAATTGGCATGACGCCTTTCATTGCTCGAGACATTCAAAGACGAGCAGAAGAAATACCTTCAGAACAATTGGTTAAAGCTCAAACATTGGGTGCTAATACTTCTCAGATTATTGTTCGGGTTTTATTGCCGCAATTAATGCCGAAATTGATAGACGCAGTACGCTTATCCATGGGTGCTGGCTGGCTGTTTTTGATTTCTGCTGAGGCCATTGCTGCAACCGATGGTTTAGGTTATCGAATTTTTCTTGTGCGTCGGTATATGTCTATGGATGTGATACTGCCCTATGTTGCTTGGATTACTTTTTTGGCGTTTATGTTTGATGTGATACTAAGGAATTTAAACGCAAAACTATTTCCATGGCACGAACAAGGGGGACGCTAATGTCACTTTCAGATAACACACATCACAGTGCAGATGCGACTTATATTATTGAGGCAAAGAATCTGTGGAAAGAATATGGCGACACCACTGTTTTAGAGGGAATAAATATTGCTGTTAAAGAGGGTGAATTCATTACTCTTGTGGGAGCATCGGGCTGTGGAAAAAGTACATTTTTAAAAATGCTGTTAGGGATAGAAAACCAAACACGCGGTGATTTATTACTCGATGGCAGTCCTATTGAGCAAGAACCAGGCCCTGACCGCGGGATTGTTTTCCAACAGTATTCTGTTTTCCCTCATATGACAGTTTTGGAAAACGTCATTGCCGCAAAAGGATTTCAGCGTCGGGGTTTGACGGGATATTTGTTTGGAAAACACCGTAAAAATGCGCGCGACGAGTCGATAGAAATCCTAAAACAGGTCGGCTTGGAAAACTTTTTACAACGCTACCCCCATGAACTTTCGGGAGGAATGAAACAGCGTTTGGCTATTGCTCAGGCGTTGATTTGTAAGCCAAGAATTTTGCTTCTGGATGAACCCTTTGGTGCATTAGATCCGGGTATCCGCGCGGACATGCATCAGTTGGTTTTAAATTTATGGAAGGCACATAAATTGACCGTTTTCATGGTGACACATGATTTAAAAGAGGGGTTTTATTTAGGAACCCGTCTTTGGGTTTTCGATAAATTAAGGAACGATCCCCATGCACCACATGCTTACGGGGCGTCCATAACCTATGACATAGAAGTTGGTCAGGTTAACGAAGAAACTTATCGTGAAATCGATGAGTCTATGGTTCTCGTTAATAATGAACCAGTAATAACAACGGCAATGGTCAGTGAACATGGTAAGTGAACAATGAAAAATACGATTAAAAATATTCAGTACGAAACACGATTGCCAGGCAGTAGTCATTGGTCACTAAAAATGCGACGCGGCACCATCATGCGCATTACCGACTTGAACGGCCATGCCAATGTTGGCTTGCTGTTTTATAACCCAGAAAATTTGCTTGAACGTTACAACGCCCCAGACACATTGAAATGCCAGCATACCTTCAAACTGACCCAGAACCATTGTTTGTACTCCGATATGGGTCGTATTTTTGCGTCCATTACTGAAGATCAATTTGGTTGGCATGATACGGTTTGCGGCAATTCTCACGCTGACCAAATTGCCGAACTTTGGGGACAGCGCGATTATCAACAGCACCGCAATGAATGGCACCAAAATGGAACCGACGCCTTTCTTGTGGAACTTGCTAAATACGGATTGGGTAAAGCGGATTTGGCGTCCAATCTAAATCTATTCAGCAAGGTCGCTGTAGGTGCTGATGGTCAATTATCTTTAGCACAAGAAAATTCAAAGGGTAAAGAAGTTGTATTGCGATTTGAAATGGACACCTTGGTGCTGATTCACACATGCCCACATCCTTTAAATGTTGAATCGCAATACCCCGAACGACCAGTTCTTATCGAGTTAGGTGAAGCCGAAACTGTTTCAGAAAACGATGCCTGTTTAATGCATTGTGATGAAAATATACGAGGTTTTAAAAACAATAACCTGTATCACTTAGGTAATATTTGAGAGAGATGCAAATGGAATCTTTAGCAACAAAAGAAAGCGCGCTTGATCCCAAGCTTGCCATTAAAAATACGATTGTGGGTGCTGGCGATTATTATTTTGAGGTGATTAAAAAAGGGCAAACTTTTCGTATTATTGACCTTGAAGGCAATCAGGCAGCGGATACTTTATTTTTTAATGCCGCTGACGTCAGTGAGCGATACAGTTCAGCGGATACGATACGTGAACAAGGAAAAGTTTACCTGACCAATGACTCCGAACTGCGTTCAAACGACAACAATGTGATGTTGAAAATAGTAGCCGACACCTGTGGACGCCACGATACTTTGGGCGGCGCCTGCGCCACTGAGAGCAACACAGTTCGTTATAATTTGGAAAAACGGTGTATGCACGCCTGCAGGGATAGTTGGATGCTGGCCATTGCAGAAAACCCAGAGTATGGCATTACCAAACGAGATATAAGCCATAACATTAATTTCTTTATGAATGTTCCGGTAACTGAAGTCGGGGGGCTCACTTTTGAAGATGGCATCTCTGCACCCGGTAAATACGTAGAAATGACAGCCGAAATGGATGTCGTGGTATTAATTTCCAATTGCCCTCAATTGAACAACCCTTGCAACGGATATAACCCTACCCCAATCGAAGTAATGGTTTGGAAGTAACGTAATTCTTCTGTTTCCCTCTTCAGTGGACGACCACTGTCGTAATTTGTATCGGGACGGCCCGAATAAGGTTTGACTATGTCTGAGTTACCCCCTCTATTCCGTAAAGTCCTAATTGCTAATCGCGGCGCCATTGCGGTGCGAATAATCCGTACGCTTAAGCGGTTGGGCATTACGTCAGTGGCTATCTATTCGGAGTCTGATGCGGACAGTTTGCACGTTAAGTTTGCGGATGAATCTTACAGCTTGGGTGATGGAGCGGCTTCAGATACCTATTTAAATACAGAAAAAATATTTGCAATCGCTGAGAAGTCTCAAGTTCAAGCCATACACCCAGGTTATGGCTTTTTGAGTGAGAATGCTGACTTTGTAACAGCGTGTGAAAATAATAATTATGTATTTGTTGGGCCAACTGCAGATCAGATGCTGTCCTTTGGCTTAAAGCACAGCGCTAGAGAGCTGGCAATCAAAGCGGGTGTACCATTGCTGCCGGGTTCTGAACTTTTAGCAAGCAAGGAACAAGCAGCAACTCAAGCGGAGATTATAGGCTATCCGGTGATGCTAAAAAGTACTGCCGGTGGCGGTGGCATAGGTATGCAGCTGTGTCATGATAATAATGAGCTTCTGGATGCTTTCGACTCTGTAAAACGTTTGGGTGCAAATAATTTTTCTAATGACGGCGTTTTTATAGAAAAATTTATTACCCGCGCCCGTCACATTGAAGTCCAAGTTTTCGCTGATGGCAACGGTATTGCATTGGCCTTAGGGGAGAGGGATTGCTCAAGCCAACGGCGTAACCAAAAGGTTGTGGAAGAATGCCCAGCGCCCAACCTAAGTGATGATACCCGTGAGAAATTGCATCGAACCGCCGAAACATTGCTTAGCAGTGTTCATTATCGCAACGCAGGTACAGTCGAGTTTATTTTTGATGCTGATAGCCATGAATTTTATTTTTTAGAAGTGAATACTCGTCTTCAAGTAGAGCACGGCGTCACAGAAGAAGTTTATGGTGTGGATTTAGTGGAGTGGATGTTACAGCTTGCATCGGATTTGCCAATGCAGCTTGATCAAAAAAGAGCGGCCATCAAACCTCGAGGCCACGCAATTCAAGTAAGAGTTTACGCCGAAGATCCATTTTTAAACTTTCAGCCTTGTGCCGGATTATTAACAAAGGTGGTATTCCCTAAAGGTGAAGGTGTTCGTATTGACCACTGGATCTCCCCAGGCTTAGACGTTTCACCCTACTTTGATCCTATGTTGGCAAAAATTATTGTGCACGATAAGACTCGGGATGACGCGTTACTGAAGCTGCAGTCCGTGCTTGATGCGACTGAGTTATACGGTAATGAAACCAATTTGGACTATTTGCGCGGCTTGGCAAGAGATAAGGTTCTAGCTGATGGGGAAGTCACAACGCGTTATTTGAACGATTTTGAATTTAAGCCTACCCGCATTGATGTTGTGCAAGGCGGCACTCACACCACCATTCAGGATTACCCTGCTCGTCGAGGTTATTGGCATGTCGGCGTTCCACCTTCGGGAGCCTTTGATCACTACTCGTTTCAGCTGGCTAACCGCTTATTAAATAACGACAAAACAGCGGCCGGTCTGGAAATCACCATGCAAGGCCCCATTTTGCAGTTTCACACGAGCAGCCAGATTGTCATTACCGGAGCCACAATTACGGCCAGTCTGGACGGTGTTGATTTGCCCATGTGGTCGATTGTGGATGTGAAAGCAGGTCAAACATTGAAGCTAGGCCGTGTCCACACACAAGGTATGCGAGCCTACTTAGGAGTTCTTGGAGGAATTCAGTGCCCTGACTATTTAGGATCAAAATCTACGTTCACGCTAGGTCAGTTTGGCGGCCACAATGGCCGTGCTTTAAGAACCGGTGACGTGTTGCATACACCTCCGGACGTTGAAATGACTTCAGCAGCGTCTGTTCCAACGAGTTTACAGCCTACTATCCAAAATGAATGGCAGTTAAGAGTTATCTATGGCCCTCATGGAGCTCCCGACTTTTTTACCGATCAGGATATTGTCACTTTTTTTGAAACCGATTGGGAAATTCACTACAACTCGAGTCGAACCGGTATACGTTTGATTGGACCCAAACCAAATTGGGCTCGCGACAATGGTGGTGAAGCCGGTTTGCACCCATCGAATATACACGACAATGCCTACGCCTTCGGGACAGTTGATTTTACCGGTGACATGCCCGTTATTCTTGGTCCAGATGGTCCGTCTTTGGGTGGTTTTGTCTGCCCGGCCACGGTAATAACCGCCGATCTTTGGAAGCTCGGGCAATTACGGGCGGGCGATAAAGTGCGGTTTGTACCTGTCTCGGTTGAATCGGCGGTAAGAATTGAGTCGGAACAAAATCTGCAAATTGAATCACTGGAACCTAAAGATTTGCTTTCTACTCAATCCCAATTGCAATCACCAATTACAGCGTTTTTATCCGCTGATGAGGTGGGTGATGATGTAACTTACCGATTGGCTGGGGATCATTTTTTATTGGTGGAGTACGGCGAAAAGAAATTGGATATACGTTTGAGGTTTCGGGCTCATGCGTTAATGCAATGGCTCCAAAAAAATCCCATTGAAGGTTTGCATGAATTAACCCCTGGAATTCGTTCTTTGCAAATACATTTTGACAGTCAAGTATTACCACATTCACGGTTGTTGCCTTACTTGTTTGAAGCTGAGCGCTTTTTGTTTTCACAATTAAATGAATTGTCAGTGCCATCTCGCATAGTCCATATACCCTTGTCATGGGATGACGAAGCCTGCCAACAAGCCATTGATAAATACTCTCAGTCTGTACGAGCCAATGCTCCTTGGTGCCCAAGTAATCTTGAATTTATTCGTCGTATTAATGGCCTTGAAAGTATCAATGACGTTAAAGATATTGTTTTCAATGCCTCCTACTTGGTTATGGGATTAGGGGATGTTTATTTGGGCGCGCCGGTAGCTACACCCGTTGATCCTCGGCACCGATTGGTTACCACCAAATACAATCCGGCTCGCACTTGGACTGCTGAAAATTCTGTTGGCATCGGTGGATCCTATATGTGTGTGTATGGCATGGAAGGTCCCGGCGGCTATCAATTTGTAGGACGCACCCTGCAGATGTGGAATCGTTATTTAAAAACTCAAGAGTTTGAACAACCTTGGTTATTGCGATTCTTCGATCAGGTTCGTTTTTACGAAGTCAGTCACGACGAATTACAAGTCATACGTAAAAACTTCCCACAAGGTCGTTATCCTTTAAAAATTGAAGAATCTACGTTTAATCTTTCTGATTACCAAGATTTCTTAGATGAGGAAAAAGAGTCTATCGAAGGATTCAATAAGCTTCGTAATCAAGCCTTCGAACAAGAGTTAGCTTACTGGCACTCTAGTGGGCAATTTAATTTCGAATCTAATTTAATTGAAGAGGAAGCATTGATAAGCGCATGGCCGGATGACCATACACCAGTGGACAGTTCGGTCTCCGGTAGCCTTTGGAAAATCCAAGTAGACGTCGGTGATTGCGTTAAGGCAGGAGACGTTTTGATGATATTGGAATCCATGAAAATGGAAATTCCCCTGCACGCACCAGTTGATGGGGTTGTTACTCAATTGCTGTGTAAAGAAGGTGGTCTTGTTAAAGCGGGACAGGCTCTAGTAGTCCTTGATGAACAGACCGGCAACCTTTAAACATTAAATTTGGAGCAATAAATATGACTATAGATATGACTTTAAGTGGCCTGCGCGCGGCTTATCTTGCCGGCGAGTTAACGCCGATCAAATTGATTCAACAGTTACAATCACGAAGCGAAGACTATCTGGATCATAATATTTGGATTCATCGTCTTACCCAAGAAGAATTAGCACCGTATTTAGGCGCTCTTGATAATAAAGACATTAGCAGCACGCCGCTATGGGGTATTCCTTTTGCGATAAAAGACAATATTGATTTGGCAGGTATTCCCACCACAGCAGGGTGTAAAGAGTTTGCCTATACCCCTGAGGCATCAGCTCAGGTTGTTCAGCAACTGATTGATGCTGGTGCCATCCCTGTAGGTAAAACTAACCTAGACCAATTTGCCACAGGTTTAAATGGTACTCGCTCCTTTCATGGCCCCTGCCACAACAGCTTTGATGCGAGTTATATCAGCGGGGGATCAAGTTCCGGCTCTTCTGTGTCGGTCGCTTTAGGATTAGCCAGTTTTAGCTTAGGAACCGATACAGCTGGTTCGGGTAGAGTCCCAGCGTGTTTTAATAATTTGGTAGGCGTAAAACCCTCAATTGGTTTGTTGTCTTCCAGCGGGTTAGTGCCAGCTTGCCGTAGTTTGGATTGCATCAGTATCTTCGCTTACAACACCGATGATGCAAATCAAGTTTTGGCTTGCGCTGAAGGTTTTGATCTACGTGATGGTTACAGTCGTGTTAATCCTTATGCAAACCAATCTCGGCAATACGGTGTTCGAAAGGGCTCGTTGACCGTTGGTGTAATTCCCTCTGACCAATTACAATTTTTTGGCGATAAAAACTACGAGGTCGCTTATCAAAAAACACTGTCTGTACTTGCTCAGGCAGGATTTGATTTTATTGAAGTTGACTACTCCCCCTTTGACGAAGCGGCAAAACTTCTGTACGAAGGACCATGGGTGGCTGAGCGTTATATTGCAGCTCAACCGTTAATTGATGACAACCCTGCCGCTATTTTCCCAGTTGTGCGAGATATTATTGCTCCAGGTGGAAAACCGCCCGCCACGGATTTATTTAAAGCCCAATATCGTCTCATGGACTTGAAGCAATCTTGTCTGACTCAAATGGAAAAGATTGATTGTTTATTAACGCCAACAGCGGGAAGAATGTTCAGTGTCGAAGAGATGCTTGATGAGCCTATTTTAAGAAATAGTCAGTTAGGGTATTACACAAATTTTATGAATTTGTTGGATATGGCCGCAGTTTCTGTTCCTACGAGTTTTACTGATGAAGGTTTGCCTTTTGGTATCACTTTAGTGGGTAAATGTTTTTCTGATCGTGCGTTGTTATCCATTGCTAACCGTATCCAAACAGCAATCTCATTACCGGTGGGTGCATTAGGCATCAGTCAACCCGAGCTCGCATCAAACGAAGTTGGCTCCAGTCAAACCATTGATGTGCTTGTCTGCGGCGCACACTTGCAAGGTCTGCCTCTGAATTGGCAGCTAACTGAACGCTTGGCATACTTAAAAGAGCGGACAAAAACGGCACCCAATTATCGTATGTTTGCTTTAGCCGGTGGCCCTCCATATCGACCAGGTCTTATCATGGATCAGACAACCGGCGCTGCCATTGATGTGGAAATTTGGTCAATGCCAGCTGAGAACTTTGGAAGTTTTGTGGCGGGTATACCGGCACCCCTTGGAATTGGAAAAGTTACTCTTGAAGACGGTCGCCAAGTTGCCGGATTTATATGTGAACCATACGGAATTGAAGAAGCCGAAGACATTACCCACCTAGGTGGTTGGAAAGCGTATATCAATCGTTAATTCTGTGGATATAAGCGTTTGATTCTCAGTAGCTATTTTATGTACTTTGCTGAGAATCATTTTTCAATCCGATCAATTTTATCTTTACCAAAAACATTAATATCACCGTACGAAAAGCTGGGGCTCCCCCGCTGGAACCTCACCCCCATCCAGCTCCATCACTCTTCAATCCCCTCTTACCAACATTTATTGTGCTAAGGTTTAGAATCTTCTGATGATGCTAATCACCCGATTCCTTTAAACCTTTTTAACGAGCTAGCATGGCAAAAAACGATTCACTCCAAGAAATTGAGAGCACTAAAAGGATTGGCAAAACCATGATGTACGCTGCATGGGTTATTGTTTTAGCCATGCTGACTTGGTTTTTTCAAGGTGTCGAAGAGGATAGATATAACCCAAATCGAGACCCCACAACTTCCTCTTCCGTTAAGGTGAATGAGGTCGCGCTCAAACGAAATTCGTACGGTCATTATGTCTGCAGCGGAACCATTAATGGTCAAGAAGTGACCTTTCTTTTAGATACAGGAGCAACACACGTTGCTGTCCCTGAGAAACTGGCCAAGCAGCTGAATTTATCACAGGGCCAGAAGATCAGGCTGAGTACCGCGAACGGGCATGTACAAGCATACTTAACAAAGATCGACGTGATTCGAATCGGTAGTATCGTTGTTCATGATGTGAAGGCGAGTATCAATCCGGGATTGGATCACAGTAATGAAATTTTGTTAGGCATGAGCGTGTTAAAAAATATCGAGTTCACGCAAAGAGGAGACACGTTAACCCTCAGGCAGCTCTGAGAATCGTCCGCTATAGAATTTTAGTGCGCTTAGATTAAGCCTACAAGATCGAGCACTCAGGCTATAATAAAAACATATTGATTGCGCCCATCGAGCAGGTTTGATTATTTTATGAATAACGTTGTATCAAATAATGTATCAACTGATGCATCAACTATGGGTCAATTTAAGTTGTCCTGCCTTTGTGGTGCCGCGGCCCAAAGAACACTTCTTGTAGTATCCCTACTTACCCTCTGCTTAATTAGCTCGCAAGCGTATTCTGACGATCTCGCCCTAGAATCTAATGTTCTTCGCCACGCCAGCCGCTCTTTCGGAGAGGTTGAAGTTACTGACAGAGAGAAGACATTAGATTTGATCGCTCGAGAAATGGCCCACGAAGTGGCAAAGAGATTGTCGCTTGAGGTTACCCATATCGACTGCCCACTAGCACGCTGTGTTAATTTATTGAGATCTGGTTCAGCTGACCTGATGATGTTTGTTAATGCCGCTCATCAATTCAATCAGAGCATAGAGTTCATTCAAATATGGCCAAATTCCATGGACATTATCTTTATTGTTCATTCTGAAAAAGCACAGGAGATTACTGAATATACCGATCTATATGGTCTTAGATTAGGGGTTGTGACAGGCTATAAATATTTTAGGCAAATGGATGAAGATAATCTTTTAAACTTAACATCAGTGATCAGCCCTTTGCAGCTACCAAAAATGCTCATGGCAGACAGAATTGATGCTTATATAACGTACATCCCTTTTCTGGCTAGTACCCTAGTGAAATACCCGAATTTTGCAGCGGCGAAGTATACCCAGAAATATAATGACCTGGCTTTCATCGCGATAAGTAAAAGCTCGCCTTTACTATCCAGATCATCTGAAATAAATGCGATAGCTCTTGAGCTTATTAAAGATGGAACTTTTGATGAAATAATGGAGAGGCATCTTCCGAACGAACCAAAGCCCTACCCAAAACATTTGAAAAACTAACGCTGAGAGCAGACATATACTCTCAGCAGCCTTAACACTAAATCCTATTTATGCCGCATGCAGAGAGTTAAGCGCATCCAATGCATTCACATATGAATAGCCCAAAATTTTAGCAACGGCTTCGTAGGTAACCATGCCGTTGTGAACGTTCAATCCGGCCAATAAGTTTGCATCCGCCTTGAGAGCTTCAATACCGTTATCGGCAAGCGCCAATGCGTAAGGTAAGGTCGCGTTAGTTAAAGCGAAGGTAGACGTTCTAGCTACGGCTCCGGGCATGTTGGCAACACAGTAATGAACAACATCATCCACAATATAGGTCGGATCGTCGTGGGTGGTGGCTTTACTGGTTTCAAAACAGCCACCTTGATCAATGGCCACATCAACAACAACTGAGCCAGGCTTCATTAATTTGAGCATGTTTCGGGTAAGTAACTTAGGCGCAGCAGCCCCAGGGATAAGTACAGCCCCGATAACCAAATCGGAATTCTTAACCTGCTCTTCAATAGTTTCAGTAGTACTGTAAAGCGTACTGAGTCGATCACCATACAACTCATCCAATTGCTTTAAACGATTTAAAGAGCGATCGAGGATAGTGACTTTAGCACCCATCCCCATGGCTATCCTTGCCGCATTAATCCCAACAACACCGCCACCAATAACACACACATTGGCCGAATCTACACCCGGCACTCCGCCTAATAAAATTCCTGCACCGCCTTGAGCCTTTTCGAGGCAATGAGCACCTTCTTGTACCGACAAACGACCAGCCACCTCTGACATAGGAGCAAGTAATGGAAGACCACCACGATCATCGGTAATCGTTTCATAGGCTATGGCCGTCGCGCCAGACTTAACTAGTAATTCGGTTTGCTTAGGGTCTGGAGCAAGGTGTAGGTAAGTGAACAGCAACTGTCCCGGCTTTAGCATTTTGCATTCGATCGGCTGCGGCTCTTTTACTTTAATAATCATCTCAGCCCGATCAAAGATCTCCTTAGCGGTTGCCACTATCTCTGCACCTGACTGCGAGTATTGATCGTTACTCAAACCAATGGCAGCACCACCATTATTTTCTACCATAATTTTGTGGCCACGATCGACCAACTCTCGAACACCAGCCGGTGTTAGTCCAATTCTATATTCATGATTTTTAATTTCTTTAGGTACGCCAATCAACATAATAGTTCTCCACCTTCGGGCTTATTTGCGTGGAATTATTATATGGATATCGAACAGAACGATTCACTTATTTATCTGAACAAAGATGAAATATAAATAAATACTACTGTTATATACTATTTATTATTAACTTTATTCTTAAAAGGCCGCACATGACAAAACTATATGAACTCAAGCTCATAGACAAAAAGATCCTTAGAGAACTACAAAAAGAAGGCCGCATCACTTTTTCTGAATTAGCCAATCGCGTTGGATTATCAACCAGCCCATGCTTAGAAAGAGTCAAAAGAATGGAGCGCGAAGGCATCATTGAAGGCTATACGGCATTATTAAACCCAAGCTATCTTGCCGCCGGGTTGGTTGTATTTGTGCAGATACGCTTAAGCCGAACCGCGCAAGACATCTTTGAGGAGTTTAAAGCCGCAGCAATTAACCTAGAAGAAGTACAAGAATGTTATCTCGTTTCTGGCAATTTCGATTACTTAATTAAAGCGCGAGTGGCTGACATGGATGCCTACCGGAAATTTCTAGGGGAAACTCTGCTGACGTTACCTGGTGTGCAGGAATCGACTAGCTATGTAGTAATGGAGCAAGTTAAAGAAACGATGAATATTCCGATATCTTACGGCTCTTGAGCCGTAAGATATCATCAAAAATCAAACACGTTAGATAGGCGTTTAATTTACTAGCGCCCCATTGCGGTTGTTTCTTCTCGAGGGTCGGCACCGGCCAACAATTCTCCATCGGCATTTCTAATGATGGCACCAACCGCACCGAAATCTTTATCCCACTTCGGGTCTTCACTGACATCATAACCAAGCGATTTTAAGCCCTGTGCCGCTTGCGCATACAAATCAGCTTCAAGCCTTATACCGGCAGGAGTAAATTCATGAGGAGAAAAGGACGAGGGCGCACTGATACTATAAAAGCGCGGGGCGTTAATAGCCTGCTGTAAATCCATGCCAAATATTTCCATATTCAAAAACACTTGCACCAGCGCTTGTGCTTGCATGTCTCCACCGGGAGTACTGTAAGCCATAAAAAATTGTCCCTCTTTAAAAACGATAACCGAATGCGGCGTAATTCTAGGTCGCTTACCGGGCATCAAAGAATTCACATGGGCGGGGTCTAATCGAAACTGCGTCATTCGATCCCCAAGGTTAATCCCTGTATTTTCTGGCATAGGGCTTTTAGGAAAGTCAGACGGGGTGATTACAACGGCATTACCCTCGGCATCGACAACAGCCAGTTGTGAGGTGTCTTGGCCTATTGAAAATTTTGTTAATTGGCTTAATTTAAAATTACCAGAGTGCTGCACAGAGAACGCATCAAGAGCTCTATCAAAGCCTGTAATTTTTCCTGGGGCCGGTAGCTCAGCATACGCTGTGTGAGTCATTTCACTGCGTCTTGCAGACGCGTACTTTTTACTGAGAAGAACATCGAGTGGCACACGAACAAAATCAGAGTCGGCCACATACGCATCGCGATCCGCCATTGCCAATTCAATAGCTTGAGTCACGGCATGTATGTATTGGGTGCTGTTGTGTTCCAAAGCACCAAGATCTATAGATTCTAAAATCTGTAAAACCAGCGGTTCCATGATTCCTTGCGACCAGGTTCCGTTGCCATAAAAAGTATAGTCACCGTACGATCCTGCTATCGGCTCTTCCCAACCACCGCTGTAATTTTTTAAATCTTGGCGGGTAAATAAACCGCCTTCTTGTTGATGCAAATCCAGTATTTTTTCAGCGATTGGCCCTTCATAAAAATAATCACGCATGGCGCGAATACCCGCGCTACGATCACCACCAGCATCTAGTACTAATTGCTCTGCACGAGCGAGAGATTTCAGGCTGCCTGCCAATTCCGGCAAGCGCATTCGGTCGTGTAAATGAATAGGTCGCCACCATTGTCCGCGCAAATAATTATGGGCCGTACTGGGCATAAGAATCGAAAAACCAATACGCTCAAGCAAGGATAAGTTTAGGTTTCTCTGCAGTGTCGTATGTACCGGAAACCCATCAAGCGCCAACTTTATTGCGGGGGCGGACAAACGACTAAAGGACATGCTGCCACAATCACTTAACAGTGCCGCAATCACATCGGGGGATGAAGGTATTAACTGCGATAGCACATCAAACGTTGGCACATGCTCGTGGCCCGCATTTTTAAACACTTCAATAGTAGCGGCTTGAGGTGCCTTGCCTGCGCCGATATAACTTCTCACTCGGCCGGTTGCGGCATCGTACACCATGGTTGGAGCCACACCTGCAAAGGATGCGGCTTCACCGTGAGTAACATTGAGCATCAGCAACGCGGCTACAGCCGCATCACAAGCCGTGCCACCCTCTTCAAGAACATCGACAGCCGCTTGAGACGCCCAAGGTGTTCCGGTAACAACGGCAAAGGTCTTCGATCTCAATAGTGGTTTATCGATCTTAATGGCATCGGTATAGGCCATTAAATCACGGGGACCACGGGGTAACATAAAAAAAATAATGGCAAAAAACACAACAGTCGTTACTGCTAACGTTGCCCAAACGCCGCATTTTTTATGTATCTGCATACCAATGAACTCTTTTGTCTGTGTATAACGCAGCTGCCTAGTTTCACCTGAAGGTTTCACAACTGAACCCTTACAACAACGATAGATTAGCTCTCTAATCCGCTTGCTTGCTCTCTCAAATACTTGCGCAAAACCACTTCAACCTCCAAGAATTCTATCGGCTTAGGTAAGTAATCGCTCATACCAATCGACAAGCCTTTTTCTACATCATCGCTCATCACGTTTGCTGAAAGGCCACAGATGGGTATATCTTTAAATCCCAATCACTGACCAGATAGCTCTCGCTTCAATTCAGCTTTGTTAATTTGATGCTTGTCGTTTTGCACGAGCGGCAGGAATTTTTTGTAGATAACTCGACTTGGAATCATATAAGACGCTAGATGTTTTTTTAGCTCGAATATAATTTCTTTTTCCGTGATTTCATTGGGCGCGGAATACACCATTATAATTTCTTCTTCGATCAGTTCGTTGTCTATAGAAAACACAGCACAGCGCTCTATCTGTGGAATATTTTTAGACACCACCGACTCTATTTCATAAGGCGACACCCTAAAACCTCGGGTTTTAATCATGTCGTCTTGGCGAGAAACAAAGTAAAAATAACCTTCTTCATCTTTGTAGACATAATCACCGGTTGCAACAACGATTTCATCCGTTAACTGGCCTTCTAGCTCAATAACATCTTTTAGTATTTGTACTGACTTATAACGTTGCGCGTTTTGCTCTGGCGCATTCCAAAAACCTCGATAGATGTAACCGCCTCGGTGGATCAATTCGCCCACTTCACGAACCGCACACTCTTTGCCCTCGGCATTAATGACATAGAGCTCAACATCTGGAATAGGTTTACCAATTGAGTCGGGCCTGATATTCACTTGTGAAGGGTCTAGATAGGTTGAACGAAACGCTTCGGTAAGCCCGTGCATCGAATAAAAATCCGCTTGCTGAAATGTGTTTTTACAATCGGCTATCATTTTAGCCGTAACATTTCCGCCCGATGAGGTAATCGTTTTAACACCATCAAACAGTTCTGCGCTAGGAATTCTATGTGAATCGTCATCAAACATCTGCGAAATATTAAAGGGCATCAGCGGAATGACACTGACTTTATCGTTGATTAAATGATTGAAAAAATCATCAGGCAAAATAAAGCGATGTAAGGCTAAGGTGGCTTTTTTGTATAGGGTACAAAAAATTTGATTTAGGCCGTAATCTAGATTGAAAATAAGCAATCCAGAAATAACATCGTCTTGCTTTAATTTTAAATACTGAGAAACAACACGCGCAGAATCGATTAAATTTCGGTGGGAAATAACAATGCCTTTTGGTGCTCCAGACAAACCGAAAGAATACGTAATTACCGCATTATTGTGACCATTAACATCACACACATAGGCGTTATTGTAGTACTTATAAATTTCTTCAAACGAGGCAACATCTTTTTTGGCTGTCTCATAAGAAAGAAGATGCCCGTCGAAACTGAGTTCTTCTATGCTTTCAATTTTAACCTTGTCAGTAATAATACATTTGATATCACAATCATTAATAATGTATTCCACTTGCTCCGGTTTTAGCAAAGTAGTCAGTGGCACCAAAATATAATCGGTGGACAAAATAGCCAGCACCGCTACAACCTGTTCGATAGCTTTATTTGAATAAAGCCCAATTCTCGATCCCTTTGGTAAATCTAATTCTTTAAGATAAAAAGCCACTTGATTTGTCTTAGTCAGCAGCTCTGCGTAAGTCATGCTTTTATCATTAAAAATCAAAGCAGATTTATCGCCGTGAGTTTGGGCGGCACTTTCTAGGAGGGTTCTTATACAGTTTATTGACATTATGCTTCTCCTTTTGCACCAAGCGTCCAGATATCATAATTGCTGTCTAAAATAATGACAGGCTTATGATCTGACGTTAGGATTTTTTTATAGAAAAACGAAATAATATCTTCGATTTCAGCCACAGTTAACACTTTCGTAATGCCGCCAGTTAATACAATAGAATTAACCGTCAGTAATTTTATATTCACATAGGCTTTTTTATAATGTGATATTTTATACAGCACTAAGAAGACAGCGAGCTGCATTAATACTTTAATCGCTTTATCACCTTGCTCAACAAAAATATTTTCAGTCACTTCTAAATGCGTTAATAATTCATAAACGTATTCATTATTTTTAGCTGCAAAAATCAATGACTGCTTTGATTTATAAACCCCTAACTTTTTAAACACGAGCCTATCGTATTCATTTTCGGTCACTATATTTTCTTCGACCAAATCTTTTGAGTAATGAATATCCGTTGTTGCCCCGCCAATATCAAGCAAGATAAAAGGATTCACTACCGAGAAGCTGGCATCAATTAACGGCAATGTTTTGTTTACAATATAAGGCGTTGAAAAAATTTGATTAGAAGTAATATCGTATAAGTTTTTGATATCTTCTTTACCTTCAATATCTTGCTGATAAAGATTGGTCAAATATTCTTTCAGGTTGTCTTCCACAATATGCAAACGATCATCAATAATATTTGGCAAGACCACCAGATTTTCAATATTTTTCTCTAATTCAAAAGCGTCTTGCTCAGTGCCGACGTAAACAACATTGGAATACTTAAGGTTATCTAGGTAACGGTAAAGGCTATCGCCAAAAATATTTCCGTGTGTATTAATGCCACCCACAATAATGACAACATCAACCAGCTCACTGGGTAAGGAATAGTCTTCAATATTTTGATAGAGGATAGAATCAATAATATTAATACCGGAATTAAAGGCAATATTGGTTGCGTACTTAAGCGAAAAAGAATTGGTGACTCCGATAATAAGCGTACTTAACCCGCCATTAGCTGACGAACAAATATGCACATCGCTTTTATCAAATCGCTCGATCGTATCACCACATTTCTGCATCAAGTCGTCCAATATATCTTTATTGAAGTCTCTAAAATGCTGCTCAATATGATCAACAGTACTGACCTTGAAATAAGTACTGCCAACATCAATCAATAATCTTTCGTTTGACTGACTCATTGCATGATTCCTATATCGTGAACAATGTCGTTAACTATGCTCGTTCTGTCTTTATTTAGATCGCACTTCGATTTTTCAAAGGCATAACAGCGATCTGGAATCGGCACATTGCCACGCTTAATAATTCTGATGTTTTTGTTTGGATCTCGCACGGTGATCATTTCATTATGGTTAATAATGTGTGGAGAAAAAGGCACATCGATAATGCCATTTTTAATGGAGTTGAACACTTTGCGCCATAAGGTATCAGCGGGATCATTAAATACGGCTTCCATAATGGCTTTAACTTCTAAAGTTAAAATTTCTTCTTCTTCCTCATCAACCACATTAGGCAGGCCATTTAAAATACCCAAGGTATATTGCGTATTGGCAACCGTTTCAGCATTGGCCTCTTTCGTTGGAATACCAACCGCCTCTTCTCTGGTTTTCGTGATGATTTTATCGGCACCAACCATGGATGCAATGACGGTGGACATATTAATCAGCTGTTCGGCAAAATTTCGATTGGTAGGAAAAGCGCCCATCCATTGATGATAAACCAAATGTATCGCAGCATCTTCACAGCCAATTTCAGCCGCGTAGAATCTAGCCAGCTTTTTAAGCACCGCACCGGTAACTATGTCTTGATTCATTGAGCCTTGCTGCGCAAAAGAAACTGAGAATGACTTAACCCCCTCTTCCAATGACAGCATCATTTCTAATAGCTGAATCACAATTGTGATTGAAGGCGGCACCAAGGTTGCGGTCAGCGGACCAAACGACTCACGATTGATAGGTTCGTTTAATTTCGAATAATTTGCACACACACGCTCAACATACTTCCAATACAAAAAGGCTTTATCTAATGGAAAGTTTTTTGAATAGGGTAAAAGGTAAGTAATGGGGCCACCTTCAATTTCAAAAATCCCGGAAGCAATCGCGGTTTCAATCAGTAACCTAGCGTCTGGGGTTCCATGCCTTAGACTCACAGGCTTATTGAAATGAGTGATCATCTTGCGCGTAGTTCGATACCCATGAGTAACCAATGGGTAGCCGTTAAGCATGTCCACGTCGGTTTCTTCGCTCAAACGCAGCATTTTTTTCGCGGTACCATAGTCGTTGAGTCGCGTATTTGAATCTATCGTTAGCGGTAGGACATCGACATTGGCTTCGACAAAAAACTCATACAGCGCAAATTGCTTTTTATAAGAGGGAAATCCACCCCTAGGCTGAACCAACATTTTATTTTTCTTCTTAAAATGATGTGATATAAAAAGCTCTTTATTGGCATTTTTAACAAATTCAGCCACCTCAGAAAAATCAAAGGCATCAACAAATTCATTACTGAGAATTATCTCTCTTTCTTCTTGCAGCAAACTCATTGTTGGCTTCTCTCTTGTGCTTCTCTGTCTTTGATAAAGGCTTCTAATTGATCAAGGCCGGTATTGAGATCGACTTGGTGACACACCAGATCGAATCCGTAGTTCTTATATCTGGGAATAACATCCTCCGCTTTAGCACTGCCCACCGCGAGGTTTCCGCCAATCATCATGATCAAGCCATCCAAACTCTTATATTTGGCTTTAAGCAGCTTAACTTCCCGCCCCCAACCTTCGGCTTCACCATTTAGAGACGAGATCATCAAAACTTCAGCGCCGGTCTCTACCGCCGCGTCAAAGAACTCTTCCAAATATGTATTTACGCCCAAATTGAATACTTCAAAACCTCTAGCGTGTAGAGACAATTCAATAAGCCGATTAGCGACTACGTGGATGTCGTTGCCAACGACGCCTGTTACAACCTTCATATCTTTTTCATACCTGATGTATTTAGGCCTGCATGATACCAAAAGTTTATGCAAAAAACGGAATTACGCTGCTAGAATATCGCCTCAAATAAAAGAATAGGATGTATTTATGACCTTTTTTACCGCCGATATCTGTGATGAGCACAGTGACAAGGTATTTGTACTGAACTCAGACTACAAAAACTATGGTGGCAGCAGCAAATGCCAAGGTCAAATAGTCACCATCAAGCTTGATAAAAACAACTCAGATCTAATTGCCTTACTGAGAGATGAAGACGGTACAGGTAAAGTCGTTGTAGTTGACGTTGATCAGGAATACTTCGCAGTAGTTGGCGAAAACTTGATGAAATTCGCTCATAAAAATAATTACGCGGGCATCATCATTAATGGATTTGTTAGGGATACCTTGCAAATAACCGACATTCCCGTTGCCCTCTATGCGCTCGGCACCTGCCCTCGCAAATACATCCCCGTTACCTCCGGCGAAAGAGGCATCGATCTATCTTTTGGTGGCGTCGAGTTTAATAACGGCGGTTATCTTTATGCGGATGTCGATGGTGTGATTGTCACCCCCAACAAGATTGTATCATTCGGCTAAGGTTTAACTCATAACCAAAAAAGCCCGCCGTTAATGATGATAACGACGGGCTTTTTCACAATTGGCTTGATTTACAGCACTTTAGCAATTGATCGCGTTAGGTAATCAACATTATTGGGTGCGATACTCGCAAGACTTATTCGGCTAGAGCCAACCACATAAATCCCAAACTCATCCTGCAAGCGTTGGATCTGATCGGTATCTATACCTAAAAACGAAAACATTCCGTTTTGATTCGTTATGAAACTGAAGTCTCGATCAACTCCGTTAGCGGCCAACTTTTCAACAAACAACTGGCGCATGCTGGCAATTCTATCGCGCATGTCTTTGAGTTCAACATGCCACTGACTGGTTAATTCCGCTGAACTTAATATGGTTTCAACAATGGCGGCACCATGTGCTGGCGGCATAGAGTAATTAACTCGCACCACCGTCAACAGCACAGCCCCAATAATATCAGCCGCCGTAGAGCTTTTGCCTATTATTGAGCACGCACCAATACGGTCACGATATAAGCCAAAGTTTTTTGAACACGAACTGCAGATGATCATCTGTTCAACGGTATCGGCCATCAATCTAAGACCGTAGGCATCTACATCTAAGCCTTGACCAAACCCTTGATAAGCCATATCCACAACCGGCATAAAACCAACTTGGTTAGCCAGTTCGGTAACTTCCTGCCATTGCTCTTTATTCAGATCCATACCGCTGGGGTTATGGCAACACGCATGGAGCAACACCGCATCATCTTTGGATACTTGCTTGAGCGCCTCAATCATACCCGTAAAATCTAAACACTTATTTTCATAATCGTAATAGGGGTAGGTTTTAACCGTCAAACCAGCGGCTTGAAATACACCCTGATGATTTGCCCAAGTAGGATTACTCACCCAGATAGTGGAACCGGGCTTACATTTATTAATAAATTCACCCGCAATTCGCAACGCGCCTGTACCACCAGGAGTCGATATCGTGCGAATACGATTCTCTTGGATAACTCTATGTTCACCTAAAATAAGATCCGTCATTTTCTCATTAAACAACGCCGAACCTGCCGAACCTAAGTAGCTTTTGCTGGCTTCGTTCTTAACTAGGTAATCTTCTGCCGTCTTCACACAGGCTAGCACCGGAGTATTGCCCTCAGCATCTTTATAAACACCAGGACCAAGATCGATTTTATTGGGATTATTATCGGCTTTAAATTTTACCGACAAACCCAAGATAGGGTCTGCGGGAGGCTGCTGTAATTGTGAAAACATAAGATTTTGTACCCTCTTAAAAACTGCAGTAAATCAAGATCGTTAATATAGCTGGTGATTGTACCTTAAAAAAAAATATTTCCAGCATGAAAAATATCATTAACTTCCCAATCATCGACCATTACATGCAATTTCAATAGGCAAAATAAACTTCACGCATTACAATTCGCGTCTTTATTTTTACCACTGCAGAATGTTTGAGACAGATTATGTTTGATATAAAACCAATCGCTGGTGCACTTGGTGCCGAACTTCATGGAGTAGACCTAACCCAAGACTTAAGTCCTGATGTTTATGTTGAGATCCGCCGTTTATTAGTCGAATATGAAGTTATTTTCTTTCGAGATCAAGATATTTCTCCGTCTCAACACAAGGCATTAGCCCAATCTTTCGGACCGTTACAAACCCATCCTGCTTACGGAACAGTTGAAGGCTTTCCAGAGATCACTATTCTTGAGAGCACCGCCGAAAACCCGACTAAAATTGAAGCATGGCATTCAGATATGACCTTTCGTGAACGCCCCCCTTTAGGTTCAGTGCTGCGCTCAAAAATCATCCCTGCCAAAGGCGGAGATACATTATGGTCTAGCATGACAGCCGCTTACGATGCGCTGTCACCAGCCATGCAAACATTCTTATCTGGGCTTACCGCCGCCCATGATTTTAGCTACGGATTTAAAGAGAGCTTAGCCGAAGTCGGCGGCCGAGAACGCTTAGCCAAAGCCATTGCCAGCAATCCACCCGTAGAGCACCCCGTTATTCGGACTCACCCTGAAAGCGGAAAAAAAGTTTTATTTGTTAACTCTCTTTTCACTACACACATTGTTGGCATGAGCAGACAAGAGAGTAACGCTATTTTAAACTTTCTTTATGGGCACGCCATAACATCAGAGTTCACCTGTCGCTTTCAATGGCAACCCAACTCTATCGCTATTTGGGACAACCGCAGCACTCAACACAAACCCATTAATGATTATTTCCCTGCACACAGACGCTTAGAAAGAATCACTATTGATGGTGACAAACCTTTTTAAGTACCGCAATCAACCCTAGCGAATAAAATTTAGAAGCCAACGGACAACCAATAAACTGTCCGTTGGTGTTGTTAATGACTCAGTAGCCATTTGGTATAAATCTTCCCCTAAAATTTCTCGGCGCATATCCAATAGCTGAACAGCAAACTCAGGATCAAATTCTGGGTGGCCCTGAATCGTCATAATATGATCCCCTAATACCGTCATGTAACAAGGACAAGACGCCGTACTAGCCATAATTTCAGCACCCTCCGCAACTTTTTTCACTTGATCTTGATGATTCGAAATTAAATGGAATTTGCCGCTTTCAGCACCTATTAATACTTTAGCCTTAGCCGTTAATTCTGCTTCATGAACCCCCGCACACCAACCAGAATCAGCCTTAGTAACTTTACCGCCCAACGCCTCGGCTATCATCTGATGCCCAAAGCAGACGCCGATCACTTTTTTCTTGGCCGCGTGCAATTGACGGACAAAATCTTTCAACGCATCCAGCCATGGCTCTTGATCGTAAACGCTGGATTTCGAGCCGGTAATTAAATAGGCGTCAACCTCATCCAATTCCTCAGGGTATTGGTGCATTTGCACATCATAAGTAACTAATTCAATCGTCGGATCAAACTTGTGGATACGGCGTGCAAACATATCCGGGTACTCGCCAAACTGCTCAACAAATTCTGGTTTGAGCGCATCTGCTTTTAAAATCCCTAACTTCATTACTGTATTCCTAACCCACTTAATTGGTGTCAAATGGTGGTTTTAAAATGAAACGATTTCGAGCGCGTTAACTGATCGAAACCTAAAACGGATAAGGTTTCACCGCGTCCCGTATTTTTAACACCTGTCCACGGCAAAGCTGGATCGAGATAATCACAACGATTTAAAAAGACCGTACCCGTTTGTAATTTATCACCCATAGCTTCAGCGGCGTCTTGGTCTTGCGTCCAGAGTGAAGCCGTCAATCCTAGGTCACTGTCATTCATTAAGTGAAGCGCCTGTTCATCACTGCTCACTTTCATGATGCCCACAACAGGGCCAAAACTTTCTTCGCGCATAACCGACATGCTGTGGTCAACATCAACCAATACTTGTGGCGCTAAATAAGCACCCTTACCATCATCCAAAATGAACGCCGACGTATCGATCAGCGCTTTCGCTCCAGCCGTTATAGCTTCGCGAGTTTGCTGCCTAACCCAATCGGCAGCAGCAGGTCTAACCACTGGGCCAAGCGTGGTATTCGACTCCAAGGGATTACCCAAGCGATAGCCTTGAGTTATCTCGACAAAACGCGCCACAAAATCGTCGTACAAAGATTCATCGACATAAATACGCTCAATGCCACAACACGATTGACCAGAATTAAAGAAGGCGCCATCGACCAACTGCTCAACGGTGTAATCTAAATCAGCATCGGCACGAACATAGGCGGGATCTTTACCGCCCAACTCTAAACCGAGTCCGATAAAGGTTCCAGCCGCCGCCTTTTCAACCCGCTGACCAGCCCCAACCGAACCGGTAAAACAGACAAAATCAACCGCGCCAGAACTGATTATGTCAGTGGTCGCCTCATGGCTTAAAAACAAACACTGCAATACGCCCGGTGGCAAACCTGCTTGCTCGAACGCCTTCGCAAAATGCTCACCCGTTAGCGGCGTTTGTGCGGATGGCTTCAATAACACACTATTGCCTGCCATTAACGCCGGGAAAACAGAATTTACGGTAGTCAGCAATGGATAATTCCAAGGCGCGACAGTGAAGACAACACCCAGCGGGTCACGCCGAATAAAGCGTTTAAAACCTGCCTTTGGCTCAGGTATATAGTCGGCCAACGCACTCGGTGCACTGGCAATCATAAAGCGAGCCCGCTCGGCTAACCCATTAATTTCGCCCGCCCCATAAGCAATAGGACGCCCCATTTGCCAACTGATTTCTGTCGCAATTTGCTGGGCATTCTCTTCAAAATATCGGATCGCTTTTTCACACACATCCGCACGCTGCTCAATACTCCAGCTTTGCCATTCTTGTTGCGCTGCACGTGATAGCGTTATCGCTTGTTCTATTTCAGTTTTAGAGGCCAATGCGCGCTCTACATAAATCGAACCATCAACAGGAGAGGTGGTTTTTAGCATGAGGAATCCATTATGTTTACAGTTAAAAAATTAGGGGGGCATTATATAGTAGAAATATTGCTGGGGTGACCCGCATGTAGGTTAAGAAAAATCAATTAACAATTGATTGGCCATTAGATAAAGTGTAATAATATAACATTACAGTGATTTGACGTTATACAACCAAGGCATTTCATAATGTTTCGCTATCGCACCAATAAGCAGCTGTATTTTGGCTCTTTAGCACTGACTCTTGTCTTGCTATTGAGCCAAGTAAGCTTTGCGGCGCACACACACTCAGATGGCAGCCTCAACCCCGATATTCCCAACCCAGGTACTCCCAACCCAGAATGCAGCCTGTGCCTGACGTATAGCAACCTTGATGACATCTCCCTAAGTTCTCAGCCGCCTACCTATGTGGCCATAACATCACCAATAACGAACGAGATTTCTGTTTGCAGTTTTATAACGCCAGTTAATCGTACTTTTAGTATTCGAGCTCCCCCAACTCCAACGTTTTTATAAATTTTCTCCCCAACAACAATTTATAAAATTAATACGCCCATCCATTTGTGATAACGGCGTTATTTTGGAGTTTTCAATGCTTAATCGTTTTTTTGCACTCAACACGTTAATGCCACTTACGGCTTTAATTGCCGTAGCAAACCCCTCTTATGGAGATTCATCTACCTCGCCCTCGGACCAAAAACACAAAGGTCATGAGCACATAGAAGAAGTTATCGTCAGCGCCTCTCCTATTAGCCATGCGCATAGCGATAATGCTCGTGCTATTGCTGTTATCAACGGCGATAAACTCCGGACTCAGGCAGCATCGACCCTAGCTCAAACTCTTACCTCGCAAGTTGGTGTCAGTTCTTCTTCTTTTGGCAACAGTGTGGGCAACCCCATTATTCGCGGCCAAAGCGCCAGTCGCGTTAAAGTCATGCAGGACAATCAAGACACATTAGATGCGTCCAATACCAGCGCCGACCACGCCAATACCACCGAACCCTTACTCGCGGACCAAATTGAAATACTGCGTGGCCCCGCCACATTACGTTTTGGCAATGGCGCTATAGGCGGTGTTGTGAATGTTATTGATGGTCGTATCCCCGTTAAAAAAACCGGTGTTCCAGTAAGCGCAGCGATAGAAACCCGCCACTCCAACAATAATGATGAAACAGCCAGTGTATTTCGCATAGACGCTGAGAACACGTTATTCAGTTGGCATTTGGATGGCCTGTATCGAGACAGTAACGATATCTATCTGCCCGTCCCAGCTCACTTGGATGAAGCCGACGAAGGCTCAGAAGAATCCCTCGATAACTCAAATGCTCGCGCTCACGCAGTCACTGTTGGCGGCAGTTGGATTGGTGAAAAAGGCTTTATTGGTATGGCTTTTAACCAGCAAGAAAATCAATATGGTATTCCAGCTGGCGCTCACGATCACGGCGCCCCAACTCCGGAGCCACCAATCCGGATAGACATGAACCAGAAACGTTTTGACCTAAAAAGTGAGTTGCGCGATCCCATCGATAACATCGAGAAAGTCACCCTACGCTTGAGCCACAATAATTATCAACATATGGAGCTAGAGGGTTCAGAGATAGGCACAACGTTTACTAACGACGCCTGGGAAGCTCGAATTGAAGCCACTCATGCTCCCACCAATATAGGGCCCAGCAATAATTGGCACGGCGCCGTCGGTTTACATCACACCCGTCGGGACTACCGGGCTGCAGGTGAAGAAGCGTTTATTCCCGCTGAGAATGATGTCCAAAACACTGGCGTTTTTTGGATTGAAGAAAAACATTGGCAAGATAGAGAGTCACCCCAATGGATAGAAATAGGTGTTCGCGCCGAACAACAAAGCATCGACACTAAAGGCAGTGGCAGCAATAACAGCATCACCCATAACAGCACCAGCCTTTCGTTTGCTTACCATATTAATTTTCAAAACGTTCACCACGCCAGCATTTCCCTCGGCCACGCTGAGCGGGCACCAAGTCTAGAAGAATTATTTTCTGATGGTGCTCATATCGCCACCAGCACTTACGATTTAGGCAATAGCAAACTTAACAATGAAACCAGTAACAATTTAGATTTAGGCTATCAATGGCAGCCATCTGGCGAGTCAGCCATTACCCGATTCAAAGCCAATGTCTTTTACAACACGATAAATGATTACATTTATCAACACGACACAGGCACCACTGATGTTGATTCGAGCTTGCCAATACTGGCTTATAGTCAACAACAAGCTGATTTTTATGGAGTGGAAATTGAGCTCAGCGCCGACCTAACCGATAGCATAGAAGTACGCTTATTCAGTGACGCCGTTCGCGCCAAGTTCAATGACGGAAGCAACGTCCCACGTTTACCGCCAAGTAGAATAGGTACAGAAGTAACCTGGTTTCAGTCAGACTGGAGTGCATCCTTTCAACTTATTGCCAATAGTGCGCAGAACCGACCAGGGGAAAATGAAACCAAAACCGACGGCTACACGCGGCTCAACGCTCAAGTTAATATACCTTTAAAATTGAGTTCAACTGACGGCCTGATATTCATTAAAGCCAACAATCTTTTGAATGAAGAGATCAGACACTCAACGTCTTTTTTACGCGACATAGCCCCCGAAGCCGGACGTGGGATCACTACCGGCATTAGGGTGTCATTTTAAGGACCATTAACGCTCTAGGATTGCTGTAACGCCCATACCGCCGGCAGCGCAGATTGAAATCAGACCACGGCCACCGTTGTTTTCTTCAAGCAACTTGGCCAGAGACGATACAATTCGGCCGCCGGTGGCCGCAAACGGGTGGCCTGCTGCCAAACTACTGCCGCGGACATTAAGTTTACTGCGATCAATCTTACCAAGCGCTTTGCTTAAGCCTAAATGTTGCTTACAGAAAGTTGGATCTTCCCACGCTTTTAAAGTGCATAAAACTTGCGCAGCAAAGGCCTCATGGATTTCATAAAAATCGAAATCTTGCAGCGTTATACCGGCTTTTTCAAGCATACGCGGCACAGCATAAGCTGGCGCCATAAGTAAGCCTTCAATATGGTTACCCGGCTCTTTGCCGTAATAATCAACAGCGGAGGTTTCCGCAAAAGTAAGATAAGCACGTATTGGCAGATCACGCTCTTTAGCCCACTCTTCACTCGCCAATAACACACATGACGCCCCATCGGTAAGCGGCGTGCTATTAGCGGCTGTTAAAGTTCCTGACGCTGATTTATCAAATACGGGGCCTAAGCTTGCCATTTTTTCGAGTGTTGAATTGGCTCGTAAATTTAAATCTCGCTCCACATCTAAAAACGGGCTGATTAAGTCTTCCATAAAACCATCATTGTAGGCTTTGGCTAAATTTTGGTGACTTGCGAGCGCCAACATATCTTGGTCTTGCTGCAAAATCCCCCACTCTTTCGCCATCACCTCACAGTGCTCGCCCATGCTTAAACCTGTCCTAGTTTCAACCATTTTGGTGATATTCGGAATCACATGGGAAGGTCGAAGTTTCAGAGCAATACGTAAACGTTCTTTAGTCGTTTTCGCACCGTTCAACTCAAGCAGAAGTTTACGCAAGCCTTCATTTGCACCTATAGGCGCATCACTCACAGAGTCACTACCGCCTGCAATTCCCGAATCAATTTGGCCTAAGGCGATTTTATTTGCGACTAAAATCGCCGCCTCCAAACCCGTCCCGCACGCTTGTTGAATATCGTAGCAAGGCGTAGCAGCCGATAATTCAGTATCCAATACCGACTCCCTCGTTAAAGCGACATCATGGGCGTGCTTAGCAACCGCTCCAGCGACAACCTCACCAATGCGCTCGCCCTGCAATTGATAGCGCTCAACCAAACCGTTCAATGTCGCTGTAAGCATGTCGCGATTTGATGCTCGCGCATACGCTTTATTGGCTGGCGCGAAGGGAATGCGATTGCCACCGATGATTGCTACTTTTCTAACGGGTAGATTGTTCATAACGTGACCTCTGCTAAAACAAATAGAGAATGGGAAGTACTTATCAGCGTATTAGGTTTATGAGATTTAGCAACTAGGTCGGTTCTTACCGACTTCACGAGCCTTACGACCAGCTAAGCGTCGCTCCCAATCACCATTATCCTCTTGCTCACACGCCTCCTCACAATCGAACAAAATCTGCTGCTGGAGGGCTTTAAACTTTATACCCACCTTTAGTAGTCGGGCCTGAACGCGCTTTCTAATTTTTTGGGTGTCGCCTTGATTTTCAGCGGCGGAAATGGAGGCCGCACAATCAAATACGCAGGTAATAAAGAGACTGGCGGGGAAATTGGTGTAATTAGCTTGGTGCGTTAACCACTGGAATCCCGGTATATCTTTTAATGTCTGCTCACAAACCTCCGTTAAAGCGACCCGCAGATTATTATCGATTTTTTTCTCAGTCTTACTTTGTGGTTTAGACATACCGCTACCGTAGGCTATTTGAATATTTAAATATGAATGCAAAATATTGCAGAACGGGAGAAGGTTAAACAGAAAACTTCTATACCACCATTATTTTCACAAAATACATGACCATAAGCTCATATTTTCTATATCATAGGCACAATTAAGTAAGCGCTTTTAACACCTCAGGCACACCCCATTATGACCAGCACAAGACACGGACTTTCTCTGGGAATAGAAAGATCAGGAAACGTTTTTTTTCTTTCCCTAAAGTCCATAGGGAGGCTTACTCATGCAGATTGTGAGTCAGTCAGACCCATGGTTGAATCAGCCTTATTGACTGTAAAAGAGAGCCACGTCTACGCTTTGTTTGACGGGTCAGGTATGGACAGCTGGGAGATAGATGCCGTTAAAGACTATTTCAACTTATTAAAGGAACATCGCGTTCAATTCGAAAAAGTCGCTATCGTTGGCAATAATATTTGGCATAAAGTATTCGCCAAACTGGGCGAATACTTTATGGCCGGAGAAGTAAGATACTTTACCGACCCTCACGAAGCAGCAGCCTGGATTCATGAGTAACATGACCACTCCCAACGCGTGCCCTTTTTGCAGCAGTTCAAATAACTGCGGAGTCAATCGTGAAGCTGCCTGCTGGTGCAATAACGTTGAAATTCCAGCTCAACTTATTGATTTACTTCCTGCCGAAGCAAAAAATAAAGCCTGTATTTGTTTAGAGTGTATAAACACGTTTACTAACGACCCCACGAGCTTTACCGCTAAACATTCTGGCATTTAACTGCACATTCAATATCTAACTGCACATTCAATATCTAATAGGCGGAACCTCACATGGCACAAGCATGCGCACGACATATTCTGGTCAAAACCAAATCAGAAGCTGAAAAACTCAAAAAGCAAATCGCTGGTGGAGCGGACTTTGGTAGCCTGGCAAAAAAACACTCTCAATGCGCTTCTGCCAAGCAAGAAGGTAATTTAGGTGAATTCCGCCCAGGAACAATGGTGAAAGCGTTTGATAATGTTGTGTTTAAGAAGCCCATACTGACAGTGCACGGACCCATTAAAACCCAATTTGGTTATCACTTAATTGAAACTATTTATCGTGACTAATCGTCCGGACTATATCTACCGAGCGAATTCCAACTACTGATCTTCTGCCAGCGACCAAAACGCCTCGACCAGTGGATTTTTTAAGTTCTTTTTCATTGTGAACAACCCAACATCGTATGGCTCAAGCTGCGGCTGTATATCCAGCACTTGAATACGATCTGCCATAGGGCTGTAATCAAGCACAAGTTTGGGCACCACTCCTACACCCAAACCCAAACTCACCATACTCACAATGGCCTCATTGCCTGCAACTTGAGCATAGATACGCGGACTGATTCCCATATCGCGAAACCATGTATCTATCCGTTTACGAGCAATTCCCCCCTCTGACAATATCATCGGAACTTGAGCCCACTGCTCAGGTGATTGTGGCGGCACGATAGGAACATCAGGATCACTCTGCTCAATTGGAGCAATAAACAATAGCGGCGACACGGTAATCGGTTTAAAGACAATGCCGTGTGGCAAACTAGGCGGCAGCGCCGCGATACTAATATCCTCTTCCCCCGCGATTACTCGAGCCAGTGCGTACTCTGGATCACCGGTGTGCAATTTGATTTCAATTCCGGGGAAGTCATCGCGAAAGCGATTCAATAAATCAAACAAAATACTGTAGCTAGCGGTCACCGAACAATACACACTGACTTTACCGTTTAAGCCACCTGAATTATCAACCAAGTCCCCACGAATCAAATCCCACTGGGTTGTTGCCTCGCGCGCGTATTGTTGAAACTTACGACCTTCAGCCGTTAGCAACACCGTACGGTTATCTCGATTAAACAGGACCACATTCAATTCATCCTCTAGCTGACGAATATTGCGCGACAAAGCTGAAATACTGATATGGCAGACGTCACTGGCCCGCCCAAAATGCAAGGCGTCAGCCAACGCTAAAAAATGCTGTAACGATCGTATATTCATACAAGCATAATAACCCATCATTGCAAAATATGGGACAGTACGTTTCATTTATATCCATTTACGAAACTGATTGGTTTCTATACAGTAGACGCTTAGCTTTTATAAACAATCCTTAAAGAAAACTAAATACAAACCTACGGAAAACCTAATTATGTCGAACAACTATTTCAACACCTTGCCATTGCGCGAGCAGCTTGAGCAATTGGCCAAATGCCGCTTTATGGACATCTCTGAATTTTCTGACGGTGTAGAAGCACTGAAAGGCAAAAAAATGGTTGTTATTGGTTGTGGCGCTCAAGGTCTTGCTCAAGGCATGAACCTGCGTGACAGCGGTTGTGACGTTTCTTATACTTTGCGTGCGGCTGCCATTGCCGAAAAGCGTCAGTCTTGGAAAAACGCCACTGAAAACGGTTTTACTGTGGGTACTTACGAAGAACTTATTCCTACGGCTGACGTTGTTCTTAACCTGACTCCAGATAAGCAACACACTTCAGTTGTAAATTCTGTTATGCCTCTGATGAAGCAAAACGCGTGTTTATCTTACTCGCACGGCTTCAATATTGTTGAAGAAGGCATGAAGATCCGTGAAGATTTAACCGTCATCATGGTTGCACCTAAGTGCCCTGGCTCTGAAGTTCGCAACGAATACGTACGTGGCTTTGGTGTTCCTACTCTGATTGCCGTGCACGAAGACAACGATCCTAGAGGCGAAGGTTTAGCCCTAGCTAAGGCGTACGCTGCTGGTACTGGCGGTCATAAAGCGGGCGTATTAATGTCATCGTTCATCGCAGAAGTTAAGTCTGATCTTATGGGCGAGCAAACTATTTTATGCGGTATGTTGCAAACTGGCTCATTGCTTTGTTACGACAAAATGATCGAAGAAGGTATTGAAGCTGGCTATGCGTCAAAATTAATTCAGTACGGTTGGGAAACCATCACCGAAGCACTTAAATACGGTGGTGTAACCAACATGCTGGATCGCTTATCTAACCCAGCTAAAATCAAAGCGTTTGATTTATCTGAAGAATTAAAAGTCATTATGCGTCCGCTTTATAACAAGCACCAAGACGACATCATCGACGGTACTTTCTCTCGCACCATGATGGAAGATTGGGCCAACGATGACGTAAACCTTTTAGGCTGGCGTGCAGAGACGGCTGAAACCGCTTTCGAAAAAATGCCTGCAGGTGACGTTGAAATTTCTGAACAAGAATATTTTGATCACGGCATTTTGATGGTTGCTATGGTTAAAGCCGGCGTTGAATTGGCGTTTGAAACTATGACAGCGGCTGGCATTATTGCTGACTCTGCTTACTACGAGTCATTGCACGAGACGCCTTTAATCGCGAACACCATTGCCCGTAAAAAGTTGTATGAGATGAACGCCACTATTTCTGATACCGCTGAGTACGGTTGTTACTTATACAACCACGCGTGCTTACCTTTATTGGCTGACTTTATGAAAGACATCAAAACCGATGTTATTGGTAAAGGCTTGGTACTTGATGATATGGGTGTTGATAATGCACGCTTAATCGAAATTAACGAAGCATTGCGCAGCCACCCTGTTGAAGCGATTGGTACTACTTTACGTGGCCACATGGCTGACATGAAGAAAATCGTATAAGGTATTTTCTGTAAGGAATCTACTGAACGTTTTTCAGTGGTAAATTAAAGGCTGAGATTTTTCTTGGCCTTTTTTATTGGGTTTTATTTATGTCTTCTTCAATTTGTCTAAAAAATTTAACCGTTAATTTTGATAATCGATTTCAGCTTAATGATATTAATTGGCAGATAGAGCCGCAACAGCATTGGGTGATTACCGGCACTAACGGTTCGGGCAAGTCGGCCTTGGCGGCAGTTCTTGCCGGTGTAATGAATAAAAGTGCCGAACATATTTCGGGCAGCATTACCGGTTTGCCAACCCGAGTTGGTTTGGTTTCATTTGAGGCGCAAGCTGAATTAATTGAAGCCGAACGCAAAAAAGACGACGCCGATATTATGGATGTTATATCGGAAGGCACGCCAGTCGCTGAAATTTTATTTGCCAATTGCCTAGATATTGAATTAGCAAAACAACTGGCTACCAAGTTTGATCTTGATAAATTACTGGAGCGATCATTTCGAAAATTATCGACTGGCGAATCGCGCAAAGTGATGTTGATTCGCGCTTTGGCAAGCAAGCCAGAGTTGTTGATTCTAGATGAGCCATTCGACGGTTTGGATGCCAATACGCTGGCTATGTTGCAACAACATTTATTAACGCTGATTGATAGCGTACCGATGGTCATGGTGTTAAATCGTTTTGATGAATTCCCTGATTTCATTACGGACATTGCTTATATCGATAAGGGCGAACTGCAACATAAAATTCGCCGCAATGATCAAACGGCTTATGCAGAACTGTATAAATTACTGCATTTAAAAACCACTGAGTTGTCCATCCCACCCACAGACACTGACACCGCTATTCCTAACCTTGATCCCGCACAACCACTGGTGCGATTAAATAATATCAATATTAAATACGATCAAACTAGCATCATTAAAGACTTGAACTGGACGATTGAGCCCGGACAACACTGGCAACTCAGCGGTCCCAACGGCAGTGGCAAGACTGGATTACTGTCGCTTATAACCGGCGATCACCCCCAATGCTATGTTAACGATATTTTTGTGTTTGGATTCCAACGTGGCAGTGGTGAAAGCATTTGGCAAATCAAACAATTCATTGGCTATGTTTCTACTGCCCTGCAGTGGGAATATCGGGTTGGCACTAGCCTGCGCAATGTTATTATTTCTGGTTTTTACGACAGTATTGGTCTGTACAGTAAAAGCACTGACAAGCAAAAAGAGATTGCCAATCAATGGTTGGCACTACTGGGTATGTCAGATCGCGCCGACCAGCCGTTTAATAAATTATCCTACGGTGATCAACGCTTACTGTTAATCGCTCGAGCCATGATCAAGCATCCACCGCTGCTAATATTGGATGAACCTTGTCTCGGATTAGATGACATGAACCGTCAATTAGTACTGGCGTTGATTGAGAAAATTTGTGCAGGAAGTGAAACTTCCGTGCTCTATGTGAACCACCACCCTGAAGATAAAATTTCGGGAATTGAAAATTATTTGACGCTGAACAAAGACTAACTCTCCTAGCAAATCAATAATAACGTTAGGGTTTTAAGTACGAATATTTTTCTAACCGCTATTAAATCAAGGAACAACTTTTGGACAACTCACATTATTTTTTCCGGACCGCTGTTTTCGCCGATAACAATGGCCAAGGATAGGCTAACACTCCAGTAAGTTACATCCCGCAGCCGCGAGGACTCTGGGTGTATTTATTTTTTCCAGTTAGCCCAAGGGTCTGAATTACTTGTAGGTGCAGAGTTCGAAGACTCTCGCCCCTTAGCGCCATAACTCTTACCTG
>JAWUVI010000006.1:0-14915 GCA_034112445.1 Cellvibrionaceae bacterium
TTTTTTGGCACATCCCTTGCTTTACCTCTTGTAAGCAATTAACAGTGACAATTTATTAACGCTGTTGATGAACTTAGTTTTTGGAGAAAGTAATGGATAAGGCCCTCTATATATCAATGACCGGAGCCAAGCATAATATGCTGGCGCAAACGGCGCATTCAAATAACTTGGCCAACGCTAATACAACCGGTTTTAGAGCCGACTTTGCTCAAGCGCGGAGTATGGGCGTTTATTACGGTGAAGGGCATCCTACTCGCGCCTACGCGCAAACCGAAAATCCAGCGACAAATTTTGTTCCAGGGCCATTAATTGAAACCGGACGTTCTTTGGATATCGCCGTAGAAGGCGATGGTTTAATCGCTATTCAAGATGCAACAGGTAATGAAGCTTATACGCGCGTCGGTGATTTAACCGTCGACGTCTCAGGTATTTTACGAACCAGTACTGGCCACCCCGTGTTGGGTTCTGGCGGTCCGATTGCGATTCCTCCGGCGGAAAAAATCACCATCGGTAATGACGGCACTATTGCTGTACAGATCAGTGGGTCAGGTCCTGATGAGATAATTACTCTTGACCGAATTAAGTTGGTTAGCCCTGACTGGAAAGATATGGAAAAGGGTGTGGATGGCATGATCCGGTTAAGAACCGGTGGGATTGCAGAGCCTGATGCCAATGTGACCGTAGCCTCTGGTTTTATTGAAGGCAGTAACGTTAACGCCATTCATGAATTTACCGAAGTGTTGAGTTTGTCTCGACAATACGAAATGCAAATAAAGTTAATGAAAACAGCTGAGAAGAACTCAGAATCTTCCAGCAGTATGTTAAGAATGTCTTAACCAATATTTTGATCAAATCTAAAAGGTGAACCTATGCACGCTGCTCTCTACGTAAGTAAAACAGGTCTTAGTGCTCAAGATAAACAATTACATACAATATCGAATAACTTGGCCAACGCATCAACCGTTGGTTTTAAGCGTGATCGAGCTGTATTTGAAGATCTTTTGTACCAAATACAAAAGCAACCCGGCGGCATGGCCAATCGTGATAACGAATTACCATCAGGCTTACAGTTGGGTACGGGTGTTCGTATTGCGGGAACCAATAAACAGTTTACCGAAGGTAGTCTACAGGTTACTGAGCAAACCTTAGATGTCGCCATTGACGGACGCGGTTTTCTACAGGTATTAATGCCTAATGGGGATACTTCCTACACCCGCAATGGCCAGCTACAACTTAATTCAGAAGGGCAGTTTGTCAATTCAAGCGGCTTGTTAATTGAGCCCGCTGTTACGGTTCCAGAAGGTTTCAATAAAGTGACTATTGGAACAGACGGTGTCGTAAATGCGTATCAAGATGGTGACCCAAATCCAACTCAAATTGGTGATATTACTTTAGTAGATTTTGTGAATCCATCAGGACTGCAAGGTATTGGCGGTAATTTGTTTTTACAAACGGCAGCCAGTGGCGACCCCATCAGTAATACCCCCGGCGAAGACGGCATGGGATCAATCTTACAAGGGACGTTAGAGAACTCGAACGTCGATATTGTAGAAGAGATGGTTAACATGATTACCACTCAGCGTGTGTATGAAATGAACTCGAAAGTGGTTTCAACCGCCGATCAAATGCTGCAATTTATAACGCAGAATTTATAAGTAATTAATGGCTCTGTGGTTATAGATTTAGTTATAGATTTAGTTATAGATACGATTATAGAAATAGTAATAGATGTGGGTGTAGGAATAGGTGAAAAATATGATGCAGCGAATCAAAAACATAATGGTAGTCGTTTTACTTCTATCGTTATCTGCCTGTGTAATTCAGCAGCCTGCTCAACCTGGGGATTCTCGTTATGCTCCGGTTTTATACCCGCAAGCACAAATACCTGCGGCCAATGAAGGCGCCATATTTCGTCCTGAATATGGCAACCCGTTGTTTGAAGATCGCAAAGCGCATCGAGTAGGCGACATCATTACGATTGTCTTGAGTGAAAGCACAAGCACAACAAAATCCACGGCTGTTTCTATGAAAAAAGAAAGCGGTATAGATTTTAATGAAGACTCAGCCGGTAACACAATTTTAGGCACCAACCCATCCTTTTCACTTGGGGATATTCCCTTAGTGGGTAGCTTATTAGGCGGTGCCGATATCTTGTCGATGGCGACTAACTTAGATCAAAAGCGTGACTTTACCGGTGAAGCAGATGCAGATCAGAGCAACAGTTTAGACGGCAGCATTACAGTGACGGTGGCTGAAGTTTTGATTAATGGAAACCTAGTGGTCAGAGGTGAGAAATGGATGACGCTGAATCGTGGCGATGAATTTATTCGCATCAGCGGCATCATACGTCCGGACGATATAGCGCCCGATAATTCAATCATGTCGACTAAATTAGCCAACGCTAGAATTGCATACAGCGGTACAGGAGAATTGGCCAATAATGCGACGACAGGTTGGCTAACCCGATTTTTTAATAGCCCGGTTTGGCCTTTTTAAAACCTGAATAAACAGCATCGAATGACGGCGATAATCGCAAAAAAAGATCAAAATAAAGGCCAGTGAAAATGAACATTTTAGTGTTTAAAAAATTTAAAGTGAGCGCAGTTGTACTATTGATATCCAGCACTTTGTTGTCTTTTTCACTGTCGGCTGAGCGTCTTAAAGACATCACTTCTATTGCGGGTGTGCGTACCAATCAATTGGTTGGTTATGGCTTGGTGGTTGGTCTTGATGGTACGGGTGATCAAACCAATCAAACCCCTTTTACCACGCAATCATTTAACAGCATGATGAAGCAATTTGGAGTGACTATTCCTGAAGGATCAAGGATGCAACTTAAAAATGTTGCGGCGGTGTCCATTCATGCAGAGCTGCCACCCTTTTCAAAACCAGGACAAAGAATTGATATAACCGTATCGTCTCTGGGTAATTCAAAAAGTTTACGCGGTGGCAGTTTATTAATGTCGCCATTGAAAGGGATTGATGGACAAACCTATGCGGTTGCACAAGGTAATTTAATTGTGGGTGGCTTTGGTGTTGATGGCGCCGATGGTTCTAGTATTACGGTAAATGTTCCAAGCGTCGGCCGAATTCCTGATGGTGCGATGGTCGAACGTGCCGTACCCGACAGTTTTTCTAATGGTAAGCCAATCGTATTTAACTTGCATCGTTCAGATTTCACTACCGCTAAAAGAGTTGCTCAAAGCATCAATGAATTATTGGGCCCAGATGTTGCTCGACCTATGGATGCGACCTCTATTATGGTTGACTCGCCATTGAATCCTGCTCACAAAGTTAATTTTTTATCAATGCTAGAAAACATTGAGATACAGCCGGCAGATGAAGCCGCTCGTGTCATTATTAATTCACGTACTGGCACCATTGTTGTTGGTCAGCATGTTCGAGTGAAACCAGTAGCCATTACTCATGGTAGTTTAACGGTAACCGTCGATGAGGCCGTATCCGTTAGTCAGCCCGAATCACTAGGCCAAGGTACAACGGTTGTTTTACCTGAAACCAATGTGGCCGTAGATGAAGAATTAAAACCCATGTTCAAGTTCGCACCGGGACCAACACTGGATGATATTGTCAAAGCCGTTAATTTGGTTGGTGCGGCACCGGGTGACTTAATGGCTATTTTAGAAGCGTTGAAACAAGCCGGCGCTTTGCAAGCAGAACTGATCGTCATTTAAGTCTGTCATAAAACAGAGAATAATTATGATTACTCTAGATTCGCAATCGGTATTAAACACAACCAAATCATCGTTTACAGATTTTACCGATCTGCAAAGAATCCGGCAGCAGGGTAATGAAGATAAAGACGCGGCATTAGAACAAATAGCCAAACAGTTTGAATCTATTCTCATGCAAACCATGCTGAAAACAATGCGTGAAGCGAACGCCGTCTTTGAAGAAGGCAGTATGTTTAATTCATCTGAGATGAACTTCCATCGCGATATGCTAGACAACCAGTTGTCTCTCAATTTAAGTACCGGCAGAGGTTTTGGTATAGCCGATGCTCTTGTGCGTCAACTGAAGCAACAATACGGTGAAAAGACAGCCGCCGAAATGAATCAAAACTTGGGGATGCTAGCTGAACCCTTTAAAGCAAAAAATTATGCGGACAAAATTTCCTCTATAGGAATTAAAGCGCCAGCGGCTGAAACTCCTGAAGAATTTGTGCATCAAATAGCACCTTATGCACAAGCAGCGGCGAAAGAACTTGGTGTCGACCCCAGAGTTTTAATTGCTCAAGCGGCACTGGAAACCGGCTGGGGTAAACATGTTATTCACGATACTCGTGGTGAAAATTCTCATAATTTATTTAACATCAAAGCGGGTTCAAGTTGGCAGGGCGATAGCGTTCAAGTTCGCACGTTAGAATACAATAATGGTCTGCCTAAGCCAGAAGTAGCCTCGTTTCGTCGCTATGAGTCGTTTGAGAAAAGTTTTGACGATTACGTTGATTTTTTACAATCTAACCCTCGCTATAAAAACGCACTTGCAGCAAGTGATAACCCAGAATCATATATTCAAGAACTGCAAAATGCAGGCTACGCAACAGACCCTTCTTACGCTAAAAAAATCACCTCCATATTTAATGGTGAACACCTCAGCTTGGCAAAATTATAAATATTCAAAAATAAGTCGCGACTGAAATAACAACCCTTTTTGGCTCAAATATTGCATTTCTACTCTTTAGATGATTATCACTGTTTTTTTGACGGCAGTGAAATAATTTAGAGAAGAGAGAGAGGTTACTATGGCAGCGGATCGTTTAGGGATCGCCGTCTCAGGGTTAAAAACCAGCCAGACGCAAATCGCTACTACTGGGCACAACATAACCAATGCCAATCAGGAAGGTTATAGTCGCCAGCGTGTTGATTTAGGTGTTAACACGGCCCAATTTGTTGGTGCAGGCTATATCGGTACAGGTGCTCATGTACAAAGTATAGAGCGTTTAGCCAACGAGTTTTTGACCAGTCAGATACGCTTAGACACGACTTCATTTAATGAGATAGATGCCTTTAGCCAAAAAATCGGTGAAATTGACAACTTACTCTCAAATGAATCAGTAGGTCTATCCAGCGGTTTGAGTGATTTCTTTGGTGCCTTACAAGCGGCAACAGATGACCCTACATCCATTCCAGTACGGCAATTAATTCTCGCTCAGTCAGAAGTTCTAGCGCAAAGATTTAGCGGTTTAAATGCTCGCTTCTCTGAAACCAATGACATCATTAACCAGGAATTAGATGCTACAGCGAGTTTAGTGTCGTCATTAGCTAGCTCAATCGCCGCATTGAACGAAGCCGTTGTTAATGCAACAGCCCAAAGTGCAGGCAGTCCGCCTAATGATTTGTTAGATGAGCGCGATGAAACTTTACGCCAATTATCTGAGTTAGTGTCGGTAACAACCTTTGGCCAAGGTGATGGCGCTGTAAACGTTTTTATAGGTAATGGGCAGCCTCTAGTCGTAGGGCAAATATCAACTCGGGTTGAAGCCATAGTTGGGCAAACAGATCCTACTCGATATGACTTAGCATTTTTTAATGAAGGCAATGTTCAAGTTGTTACGGAACAAATATCTGGTGGTCGTTTAGGTGGGTTATTAAATTACCGCGATGAAGTCCTTGATCGTTCTTTTAATGAGTTAGGTCGTATTGCTCTGGTTCTCGTGCAGACAATTAACGAACAACAATCCATAGGTCTTGATTTAAACGGTAACTTTGGGGTTCCACTATTTGATGAAATAAATTTGCGCCAATCAACGTTGGATCGCGTAGTACCAAGTCGAAATAACCAACCGCCCTTGGACAGAGTTGTCAGCGTCGAAATAACCGATGCCTCGAATCTCAGTAATTCTGATTACACCTTAAGCTTTTCAGGGTCAGGTCCTAGTGCGTTTGAATTACGCAGAGATTCAGATGATGCAGTGGTTTTTGCTGGGGGGTTACCTGCGCAAAGACCTACCTCAATAGAATTTGGTGGCTTCAAAATTAACGTTGAAGAGGGCACCTTTCAAGATGGCGATAGATTTCAAATCATGCCGGCTCGTACGGCTGGTAGCAATGTTACGGTAACCGCTACCTCGCCGGAAGTTTTAGCGTTTGCTTTGCCCATTAGCACAGCAAATAGTTTGGCTAATTCAGGTACAGGTAAAATATCTTTAGGTGATGTGATTCAAACCATTGATCCATTAACAGGAGAATATTTGCCGGCATTTGAAAATCTAGGGGAATTGGCTCCCCCTCTAATGGTGCGGTTTACCTCGGCAACAACTTATGATGTTATGGATGTTAGTGATCCCTCTAACCCTAAAAGTTTACAACCACCGATAGAAAACCAAGCGTTCATTCCTGGGCAAACCAATCAAATTTTTCCGTCCGAGCCTGGTCAAACGATCGTGACAAGTCAGGGGCACAACAGTAATCGTATTCCCAACCAATCAGAAGTGGTTAATGGCGTTTTAGGCACCAGTGTTTTAAATACTATTTTGGATGAAAGCTTATCGCTAAGTTATACCGATCCACTGACAGGGTTTGTATCTACACAACCTAATTTATTGGTTAACGAAGGGGATAGTGCTGAGAATATTGCTTTTCAATTATCCAATCGCCAAGGAATAAAAGCGACAGCATCTACTCACGCAGAAATTAGAGTGGTGGATAATAGTGATATCAATCAAGCCGATTTTAATCTGCATTTAAACGGCATTAATTTGAGAGATGAACTGGCTCATAAGTTATCTCCTGCACCAGTACCTATACCAATTACCAACGATTTAATAGCCGAAGCAATTAATTACAGCAGTGCTTTACAGTCAATGAATATTTCAGCTGTGAGTGACGGTAACAGCATAAAAGTAACGGCTAAAACAGGGGCTGATTTAAAATTTGAAGTGCAAGGGTCAACCGCTGATTTTGTTGAAATAAAAGGCGATGAAGTCGCCACATTAATGACTACTCGTGATGTTGTAGACGGTGTTGATCTGAGTGCGGCTGGGCCAAATCAATTCAACATAGATTTATTTGATGGTCCTGCAGGGTTAAGCAATCCTAAAACAATTTCGATTGAAGGCACTTTCAATAATGCCAATGAATTGATGGGCTATCTTCGTAATCAAATAAACATTGCTTATGAAGTTCCTGGCAAAGTATCAATTGAGTTACGCGATGATGGCACGTTAGAGTTTAAAAGCTCAGACAGCAGTATGGCATCCAAGCTACAGATTTCAGGGGTGGGCCAAGGCGATCCACTGGGTTTAGCGGCGGCGCAGCAACAGGGGGCTGTTGCTCCAGGCGATGTGGTAAAACTTTCCGGTCCCTACGAGTACCCAACGGTATACACATCCAAAACATTTACGGGCGGCGTAAGCTTTAGTGCAGGCGCTAGTGTTGAACTTGATCTGTTTGACGGTCCCGGTGATGCAAGCAACCCAGTGACGGTTGCGCTTGCAGGCACTTATAGCACCTCGGCCAGTGTAGTGAGTTATCTGCAAAGCCAAGTTAATGCTGCTTATGGCGCTAACGATAAAGTATTGGTGCAGTTGCAAGCCAATGGCACGGTAGGTTTTGTTAATATTGACGACAGCCCCGTCGCTATTACTGAGCCGACAATTGATGGAACCTTAGGCTCATACGCTTCCGCTGATATGGGTATCATTTCTAATACGGTAATCAATGCGGCCAATGATACATTTTCTCTGGCGGTTGATGGCAGAGGTTTATTGCCCCTAACGTTAAGCACGACATTTGATGCAGGTTCTGGTCCTGGTCAATACGATAATGCAGCGCAACTGGCCTTAGCCATTAATGATGCCATTGCTAATAATGCAAATTTCAGTTCGGGGGACGGCAGCGGTGATGATAGGACTGTTGTTGCTGGCGCTAATGGCAATGGCGGCATAACGTTTACCAGTCTTAGTGGTGGTGAAAGATCATTGGTTTCAGCTGTATCAGGGACGTTTGTTATCCCCACGGCTAATATCAGTGTTGACGGTGTTGCCGAAGGTGGCCCGTTTGGACGTTCAGTTATTGATTTTGGTTTTGATGGCATATTGCCGATTGCAGCAACAGGCTTTAGTGTCGATGTGGCAATCAATGGTGCTGCTGCTGTCAATGTCACTGTAGCCGATGGTAATTACACGACGGCCGCATCATTTGCAGCGGCGTTGACAGCGGGTGGTTTAGGCGCATTAAACGCTACGGCTACTGTAAGTGCCGATGGTAGCCAAGTATTTATCACCTCCGATAATGCGGCAGAAACTCTAACGGTGGCTGTCTCGGCGGGTACACTGCAAACTAACGCCCAAAATACCTATATTCAACACAGCAATGGCGATGCGGTCATTATTGATGTCGCTAATTTTATAACAGATTTAGACAATACAGATTTTATTAGTTTGGATGTAAATGCTGCTGGGCCTCAAGATATCCAGCTGGATTATTCTGCTGCTGGTTATGGTGTGGCATACCCCCCAGGCGGCAAACCTACTAATGCTACTGAGCTTGCTAACTTAATTAACTATACCGCTGATATTACGATTGCTGGTTCGGGTATTAATGCCACGGTCGATGGCAGTGGTCAGGTAGTGATAGCGCCTAAAGTGGCCGGTGGCTCTGTTGTGGTTGAGATAGCCCAAGCTAATCCCGTTATTACGGCAACTCTTGCAAACATTGCCACAACAGATTTGGGTTTGGTGGGGATTCCACCAGGCACTCCTGGAACCGTGACGACGGGTAGTTTCAACGTGGATACCGGCGGAGACTTTATTGACTCAGCCGGTGATCTTGATCCTATGCAGATTAGGGTGGGGGTTAATGATGAATTCGAATTATCCATAAACGGCGGTGCCAGTTATCTGTCGTTTACTATAGCCCCTAATACGTATAACTCTTTGGCTGACCTTGCTACTGCAATAAGCGCTTCAGTAGCAGGTACTGCTACGGTAAATGTTGTTAACGACTCGCTTGAATTTACGGATAATGCAACGGGTGCGACGAGCCAATTACTGCTGCGCGATGAAACTTTTGCTATCAGTGGTGCCGCTGTTGATGGGTCTGGAACCGGTGATAGAATTTACAGCACGTCTTCAGCGATTCAAATCAACAGCTTTACGGGCAGTGATGATCTTGGTTTGGCTGCGGCTGTTCAAGGCGGAATAGTAACTGCGGATGGTTACGGTACGGTTAACTCGGTTGCTCTATCGGGGCAATTATCGGTTGAATTAGAAGAAGGTTTTTCTCTAAGTTCAAATTCTATTAAGGCCGGTAACTTCTTTAAGCCGGAGCCAGAATCCTTTTCAAAATTCTTTGGCTATACCTTTGATATATCGGGTAACCCAGATGTGGGAGATGAATTCACCGTTGGTTTTAATACCGATGGGGTTTCAGACAACCGCAATGCGCTTAAATTTATAGAAATTGAATCGGCTCAATTGATTGGCGGTAATACGTCGTTTCACGAATCCTATGGCAACTTGATCGAGTTTATTGGCACTCTGGCCTCTGAGGCGAATGTTAATAAAATTGCGTCCAGTGAGATCTTAGGGCAATCCAGAGAATTAAGAAACTCCATATCAGGAGTGAATTTAGATGAAGAGGCGGCCAATTTAATTCGATTCGAATTATCTTATAACGCCGCGTCAAGAGTCATCAGTGTGGCTCGTGATTTATTTGATACTTTATTGGCCGCATTCTAGGAGAATTGGTTATGCGTATATCATCACTACAAACATTTATAACCGGTATTGGTCAAATTACTGATTTAAGCAGTCAAGTGAATCGAACCCAAGAGCAAATATCGCGCGGGACGAAAATACTAACACCGTCAGATGATCCCGTTGCCTCAAGTCAGATTTTAAAGCTGAATCAAGAGTCTGATATTCGTGAAAATTATATGGATAACATCAGCCTGTTATCGAGTCGTTTAGAGTTAGAAGAAAATATTTTAGGCAGTGTGGGCGAAGTTGTTATTCGGGTTAGAGAATTGACCATTCAAGCCAATGACGGTGCCTTAACCGTTAATGATCGGCAGGCTATCGTCTCAGAATTAAAAGTACGATTAGATGAAATGGCCGACTTGATGAATACCCGGGACTCGAGTAACGAATATTTATTTGCTGGCTATAAAGGCAATACGGAGCCGTTCGCGTCTAATGGCAGTGGTAACTTTCATTACGAAGGTGATGAGGGACAACGCTATTTGAAAATTGCCGCCAGTACGTTTGTTCCGGCTAATGATTCAGGTAAAAAAGTTTTTGTGGATGTTGAAAGTGCTAACCCCACGTTTCAAACTTATGACAACCCTAATAATCGAGCCAACCCGCCCGCGGCGATTTCAACCGGAGTTGTTGTTGATCAAGCTGCATTTAATGAAAATTATCCAGAAGATTATACCATCGAGTTTCAAAACCCTGATGATATGGTGTTGCTGGGTCAGCCCGCGGCATTAAATTACAATATTATTCAAAAGTCCGATGGCCGTGTCGTTTCTTCCAATCAGGTGTATCAAAGTGGAGTGGCAATTGAGTTTAACGGCATGAGTATTACTATGTCGGGTAATCCCAGTGTGGGCGATTCCTTTATTGTTGAGTCAAAGTCTAATCAGGATGTATTAACTACGGTCAGTAAATTGATTTATGGTCTTGAGAATTTGACCTTGTCATCGGAGGATCAAAAGTCATTTGAAAACTTAATCGCCGATACCTTAGATAATCTCGATAATGCTCAGACCTCGGTGCTAGAAGCACGCTCTCAAATTGGTGCTCGTTTGAATACCATCGACTCGACTCAATCGTTGCATGAAGAGGTTAATATCGTTACGTCTCAGCTGTTATCCACTTTGCGCGATCTTGATTACGCCGAAGCCGTAAGCCAACTGACCTTTGAAAGTTTCGTGCTAGAGGCTGCGCAGCAGAGTTACGTAAAAATTAATAGCTTGTCGTTATTCAACCAGCTGTAGTGTTGTTTTTCTTGCGGACTTTCCTGAGCCAAGGCAGCCTCCTGAGCCAAGGCCGTCCCTGAACCAAAAAACCGTCATCCTGAACTTGTTTCAGGATCTCACTGAGATAGATTCCGGCCTACGCCAGAATGACGGTTTCAAAATAAAATACGGTAGACAATAAAAAGCCGGATCATAATTGCCCGGCTTTATTCGTTTCTTGCAGTGTGTGTTTAGAGGTCTGAGTAATCATCTACCGATGAATCATCATCCATAAAATCAATCTCAGTCTCTTCGAGTAAGTCTTCTAAATAATCGTCCATATGTTTCTCCTTCTGTTCAGCTACTGATTTTAAAGACCGTATGTTTCTAAAATATGACAGTGCTGAAATTTATTATTATTGGAAGGGCTCAAATTTTTTGCCACTCCACAAACAGTTAAGCATTGGTTAGGTAAAATTGATACATACCTGAAAATATAAGAGGGTTATTTTCTTCAAAAAGTTCCCAGTTATTTAAATCTAATCGTCTTTTGTCTAAAGGAAAGGACTCCATAAAACTTGTTTGATACTGAGCCGGAACCTGAACAAATCCTAAAAACTCCATGCCTAAATTGTTAATAAACACCGACAGTGTTTTAGGCGTGTAGCGATGTTCTTTTACATGGAACAATAAATCGCGACAGCCGCTCATGCTGAAAAAATCAGCTGACTGCATTATTTGAGAAAAATCTTCTGAGTTTTTAAGTAGCTCATGGCGAAAGTTTTGTATGACTTTGGTGTTGGTTTCGGCATAGGTGTTTTTAATAACCTCACGACAGCCAACAACCTCATGGCGAGCTCGTTCACTGTATAAACCGATTTTAAGAACACCGTCTTTATTTAATAACTGCTTTAATACTTGTGCACCGGCTAATGGATCTTCCATATGGTGAAGTACGCCAGAGCATTCAATAACGTCAAATTTCTTGTCGATACTGCCCAGTTCTAAAATATCAGCCTGCATAAACTCAATGTTTTCGATGCCATATTTTTCGGCCATCTCAACCGCGTAACTGAGACTGTGTAAACTTATGTCGACAGCCGTAACTTTCACGCTTCTAAAATAGCGAGCTACTTGCAATGCGTGTTTACCAGTGCCGCAGCCTGCAATTAAAATCTCTAGAGGCTCTTTATCAATATCGTTGCTGGCTGTGTAACCGGGTAGGGAGCGCTCCAATGCCATCTTGTACGAAGTGGCCGTGTTATAGCCTAAAGATAACCAGCGTGGATAAGGATTGATTTCGTATTGATCTCTTACCGCGCAAGAAGTGGTGTTGGTTATTTCACTGAACGTCTGAATTTTATCTGATATTTGAAAGTTCTCATTTGAGTACAATATTTTTATCAGCGTTATTATTCCGGGTAACCAAGGTCTCTGCGGACCATTGTTAATATCAGCAATTTGACTGTGTGAAAGAATCTTATTCAGTGGGCGATACAGGAGAGCTTTAAGAATGATCAATTGATGGTCTTGCAGTTGTTGCGTTGTACAAGACGATAAATCATTAATGGAGTTGAGAACCTCTTCCTCTGCGTCTGTTGTAAATAAAACATACTCATTGTTATGTGCTTGCATGGCCAACGAAATCATTAAATTGACTTCGCTGTCGGCAATAAAAAACACATCCAGCGATAAAAAGTATGAGCGTAAGTCTGTATTCAGTTCTTCGATGTGTTTATTGCAAAAGAATATTTTTCTTAGCGACGTATTGTACAGTGTGTCACTGCAGAGTTTTTGAATGTCGACTTGTGAGTCGGCTTTATCTAAACGATAACGATGCACCAACAATGAAGACGTAAGCTTTTCTAAGTCACTGTGGTTCACATCTTCCCATTGATAATAATCAACGATGTTTTGTGATAACTGTTTGTTGTCATAATCAGCTTGCAATTGGCGCATGCACTCAAACAGCTTTTCACGGATATGAGTGTCATCAGGACGGATCTTAACCAGTTTTTGGTATTGCTGAAAAGCAATGGCTAGCTCACCCTGGAGTAACTTTGTATAAGCGTATGAGGTGTGGGCTCTATAAAATGTTGAGTCAAGCGATATGCACTTAACGAACGCATGATCGGCTTGTTTGAGATGGCCTTTAGCAAGCTCAATTTGCCCTAATGAATACCAAGTGGTTGCAGACTCTGGATCAATGGCTAAAGTGGCCTGACAGAGCTCTGTGGCCAGCTCAATGTTGTTTCTATCAAGCTCTACCCTAACCAGTAGATTGAGCGCTTCGATATTGAGCGGCGCCAACTCAAGCACAGCCGTGGCCAGTCGTAAACTTTCGTCGTGTAAACTGCCTACTTCTTCCATGGACAGCTTTTCAGAGCGAGTTGCCTGATAGGTGTCAATCGCCAGGCTGAGTTTCTGGGCAACCTCTTGTTGCTGCTGATTTGTTAATTCAACGATGAATTCTGTTTGTTTGAGTGCTGCATTATGTCTATTCATGTGCCTATCCGCTTATTAAGCCAAACGATTAACTAATAAACGGTAACAAGCATAAAACAGGCCAAGTATGTTTTTGGCTGCGAAAGACAAGAAAAAGTCAGGAAATTACTAAATAGCGGTAATAAATTGCCGTGCTTAGTGGCAGGTTAGGTATTGCTGGTTAGCTTTCCGGCTTTTTTTTAATGAGTATTGTTGATCTGCAAGCTCTGAATTTTCTGTTTTACAGGCTTCAATTAGGCGAGAGTATTCTTTGCTGGTTGAACTGATCTCAGCGATAAGTCTCTCTGATTTTTCCACATTATTGCCGCAATCCCTAACTTTTCTTTTAAAGGTAACGCGCAATTGCTCGTCAAGATTGGCGATACGCTGCCAATCTTTATTATCTAAAGCCAGACTTAATTGTTGGAGTAATTCAGTAATCATAATGTCACTTCCGTAATCTTTGTATTACTTCATTTATGGTCTTACTTAGCTAAAGGACTCTGCATAGGACTGTCGTTGCGAGCAAGGCTAACACCCGCGTCGGGCAGTTTGTCTTGTAATTCGTTCCAGCCTTCAAAAATAGTACCCAGCAGGCCGGCAACTTCATCAATGATGTCAGGAGAGTTTTTTAAATTCGCTTGAAATAAACGACGTCCCATATATTCATAAAGGTTGTCTAAATTGGTGGTCATTTTTTCATCGTATTTATGTTCTAGCGAACTCTTTAAGCAATCAATAATATCAATGGCTTTATTAAGGGCATCATTTCGACCGGCTATGTTGTTGTGTTCAATACACCCTTTAGCTGTGGTCATTCTATCTAGCGCGCCCTGCATTAAAAGCGTGATTATTTTATAGGGCGAGCTGTCTATTGCGGCTGATGCATGAGCGTGACGGTACTGATTAATAGCATTACGTTGTTGCATAGAGAGATCCCTAAAAATAGTAACAGTGGACAGTAATTAAGGTATCGACAGCTTCTAAAGTTTCTTTAGGTAATAGCAGTTAAATTTAGGGTTAGTTCGAATAGAAAGTCTTGCTTCCTTTATATGCCTGCCTAAAAAGTCAGTTTCAGTGATAAAATGAGCTTTTATAAATAGGTATAAAAATCGTACATTAAATTCCATTTTATTCTATATGAGGTCTAAAGACTTTCCCGGTAGTGCCGTTAACACCTTGTAATCAAAAAAACTTGAGCTTTGCACTTCCGCAGGGCCCGATGCAAAAAAAACTACAGGGAGCATTATCATGCCTCAGATTATTAATACGAACATCAGCTCGCTGACGGCTCAACGCAACTTGAATTCGTCACAATCTGACCAAGCCACTGCGTTACAACGTTTGTCGTCTGGTCTCCGAATTAACAGTGCGAAGGACGATGCAGCGGGTCTAGCGATTTCAACTCGTTTCTCATCTCAAACACGTGGTCTGGCCGTAGCGATACGAAATGCCGGTGATGGTATCTCTCTAGCGCAAACCGCAGAGGGTGCGTTGGGTTCAATGAC
>JAWUVI010000007.1:0-125341 GCA_034112445.1 Cellvibrionaceae bacterium
GCATATTATGCTTGGCTCCGGTCATTGATATATAGAGGGCCTTATCCATTACTTTCTCCAAAAACTAAGTTCATCAACAGCGTTAATAAATTGTCACTGTTAATTGCTTACAAGAGGTAAAGCAAGGGATGTGCCAAAAAAACGTACAGCGCCGTCATCCTGAACGTGTACCGTCATCCTAAACTTGATTCAGGATCCATTTACCTGTGGGTTCTGGCCTGCGCCAGAACGACGTTGGGGCGAGATTCTGGCCTGCGCCAGTATGACAAACGTAAAATGACACGCGTACAGAAAAACCGGCAACGAATGGCCGGTTTTTTTATCTACTACTTAGAATTAGCGAAGATTAATAATGGTCTGCGTAGTCTGGTTGGCTGTCTCAATGGTTTTAGCATTGGCCTGGAAGTTTCGCTGGGCAATGATTAAGTTTACCAACTGACTGGATAAATCAACATTAGACTCTTCCACCGCTCCAGCCTGAATCACACCTAATGCGGCGGTACCAGGAACACCAATATTCGCCACACCGGACTCAAAGTTCTCAGCCCACATAGTGTTACCTACTGGCTGTAAACCTTGATCGTTAGCAAATTCTGCTAAAGCAATTTGACCCAGTGTTTGAGCTTCACCGTTAGTAAAGCGAGCGAAGATAATGCCCTCATCATCAATACTGATGCCCGATAAACGACCCGTGGTAAAACCATTTTGATCGATATCATTAATCGCAAAGTCGCTACCAAACTGAGAGGTGCCCTCTAAATCAATCTCAAAGTTTGAACTGCTTGGCGGTTCAGGAATGGGCAATGTGCCACCTTGCAGTTGATTTTGAGAACCCAAAGCGCCATTAGGTTGGCCATTTTCATCTAGAGGCTCCCAGTTTGAGATCAGCACCTCATCAGACAAGAACTCATTCAAACTACCATCTTGATTAAAATGTAGATCATACGATGCGCGAGTCGGCAGTGTATTATCTGGTGGCGCTAAGGTTGTAATTGGATCACCTACATCTTCCCCATCTATTAGTACGTACATTAGCCAATGATTTTGTGACGTACTCGGATCGCTCGTATCATAGGGCTGCTTAACAAAGTACTCAGTCATTATGTGTGAATTACCCAAGCTATCGTAAATATTTACCGAGGTCGCATGGTTGTATGAGGCTTGATCAAGAGGATCAAACTCATTAATGATAAAAGGCTCAAAGGTGCTAGCAGTAAAAGGTCCGAATAATCCAATCGCTGGTGGATTAGGATCCGTTACAGTGAAGCCTTCATCCAAAACGATATCAACCGCGCCACCAACGATAATTGCGTTTGAATTACCGTTAGCGCCCTCGGCACGATTGTTAGTTCCGTCGGCACCTTGATATACACCACCAACCAAATTAGGTACCGAACTGAGACCTAAAACATCGTTGGTAACATTAGTAATACTTAAGGAATGGTTAATCCCTGGCAGAGCTGTTTCAAAGTACAACTGACCAGAAACGTCCGCCGCAACAGTAACATTACCCGCACCAACAGCCGCATCAACCGCACTCTGTACAGATGCAACGGTGGCCGGAATTGAAGCTGCAGCACCTGCGTCTGGAGCCCCTCCCATTGCCGTAGCAATTGATGTCAAACCAAGTAAATCACCTGTACCACCGGGCACAACATTACTGAGTAAAATAGTTTCTGCTGCTCCTGAATTACCTGTCGATAAGCTGAGTTCATTGGTGACAGGATTTAGATTAACCAACACATCGCCAAAATTACCGACACCGGCATCGGCCTGCGGAACACCCACACCACCGAAACCTAAGAAATCGATACCGACCGACTCAAGCGTTATCGTTTGTGTTGCGCCACTGGTTACCGCGTCAAATCGTACGGCACCTGTATCGTTTACCGCCACTATTTGGCCGGTCAATCCGCCTAAGGCTGCATTAATTTGGGTAATTAAATCGTCGACTGTCGCTGGAGCCGGGTTTACTGCAGCTACCGCTGCATTACTGGCCGCAACCATATCGATATTAACGGTGGTACCATTAACATCAACGTTAATACTTTGAGCCGCACCACCGCCAGCAGCAACTATTGCGGCATTATTAATGGTGTTATTCGTTCCTAAAACAGTCGCTGTAGTGGTAAAAGCGCTATCCACAGCCGATTGCATTTGCGCTTGCAACGCAGCAGGGGTTAAAGCCGAGCCATCGACAAAGCCATTCAAGTCTACGGTTTCAGTACGAGTTACTGTACCGGCAATGGCAACATCAAAGGTTGAGTTTACGGGTGTACCCACCACAGCATCAGCTGTTGCACTCGCAACGGGAGTCGTGCCTTGAGTCAATAAATCGTTATTGATATCCTGTAAATTAACCGTAGTAAAACCCTGCCCGTCGATAGATATATCAAAACTTGGAGCTGGTGTTTGCCCCCACCAATTTTCAGAACCGGTTAACACTGTATTGCCACTGGGTGTCTGAGCAACCGTTGCGGTTGAGGTACCATTGTTCAATGGATCACTTTCTAAAACCGTGGACACTGTTGCCAAGTCGCCTTGAACCGTAATGGAATCACCGTCATCTGTACTGCTAAATGATACTGTTAAATCATCACCTACCGCCGAAGTGACACTCAGAACTCCAGCTGTAGCATCATAAATGGCCGTAATACCCGGCAGAGTCGACGTAGTTAACGCATTAATTTGAGTTTCTAATTCTGGCAATGTATCTCCGGTTAGAGCCACATTATTAATGGTTAAAACACCATTACCATTCGCATTACCATAGGCCGATAAAGTCGCTGTGGTCGTTGCTGTGGCCGAAACACCTGACAATGCATTCATTTCAGAAGCGGTTTCTGCAGCTGAATTCCCCTCCAGTGCAGTGTAAGTAATAGCCGTACCATCTGGATCAACAACGTCAATAGACTGCGATGGGTAACCGTTACTAACCGCCGCTTGGCCACTGCTATCGGATATTCGCCCCCCACCAAGTGGTAAACCTAACGTTTGAGCTGAATCGCCACCACGAAAAACGGCATTAACCAAGTTAGTCGAGCCACTAACCCCTTGCAGACCTAAAATATCTGTACCGCTGACACTGGTAACTTGAACGGTATTTGCAGCGCCAGTTCCTACTGACTCAAAATACAATTGCCCCGTTGTCGCATCAAAATGTGCATCGACTAAATTTGATCCTACCGCTGTATCCAATACCGTATCGAGCGCAGTCTCTAGACCGCCTAGACTGGTTTGCGCAACCATACCGCCAAGACTGACTGTGACAGGCGTGTTGCCATTAACTGAAATATCAAAAGTAGCACCGTTATCACCCGTGTTGGTTTGACCTAACGGTGTCGCCAAACCAAGAAAGTCATTCCCAGTAATAGCGCTAACGATTAACGATTGATTAATACCCGTTGCGGTGGTTTCAAACCTAACACTACCCGCCGCTGCCGGAGCGCTGTTATTTACAGCCTGCACTGCGCCGGCTAAACCAGTACCAGCAATAAGGGCATTTATCTGGGTTACCAACTCATTAACATCATCGTTACCAGCACCACCAGTAACAGCGGCTGCGTTAACCGCCGCGGCATTTAAATCTATTGTGGCTGTTGTGCCATTGACGACTAAAGATACCGTGCTTGCGCCACCCGCCGCCGCCGTATCGACATCAGCCGCACTGATCGTTGTTGTTGCTGAAGCAATCGCTCGAAGCGGTGGGTCTATTGCACTAAAATCTACTGGTGAGCCAACACCTATACTTGAAAAAGAAACGCCCGCCTGATCTGATACAGCCGTTGACGCACTGCTGCCATTAGTGACACTTACTTGAGACGATTCACCAGGGATCAATGATTGAAATTCTAAATGGTAATCTCCGAGCCCATCATCAACCGCTACAGCAAGGACATCGATAGGATCTTGTGAGCCATTTACCGTAGGGGAAAATAGCTGAGAATTAATCACACCTGCCATGGTGCGTAAATCGTTAAAAGTATTTACTGATGGTGGCACGCCTGCCGCATTATCCAGCTGGACGCTGACCGTTCCGTTATTGGCACTAGCGCCACTAAGCTGAACATCAAACGTTATGTTGTTGTTATTAAAATCGTTCAATAAAGGCAGATTAAATGTGCCAGACAATAAAGTTGATGTCGTATCGTTAATAGCTCCCACCTGACTAACACCAATGGCATTACCCGTAGTCACAAAGGTTGTACCTGAGCTTTGTAGAACCTGCTCCGTGGCATCAAGGTTCAATGTCGACTCTACTTGTGTCGTTTGACGTGGAGGCTGGTTACCCGTTTGAATTTGTAAGTCGCCTAAAACACCACTAACAATGCCATTAGAATCGGCCTGAAAGCCTTGCAAAGTTGCACCAACGTTATTGGTAATAAATCCGTCTTTATCAAGGCCCAGCGTTCCAGCCCGACTAAACGTTTGATCGCCACCATTATTCAAGACAAAAAAGCCACTGCCACTGATAGCCAAATCTAAGGCATTTTCAGTAAAGGAGACATTACCTTGGCTGAACTGCTGCGCCACATTTTGCAGACGGACTCCGCTACCAATGGTATTGGCTCCAGCACCTAAAATACTCGTCGCATAAATATCACCAAACTCAGCTCGGGAATTTTTAAACCCCACTGTAGATGCGTTAGCAATGTTGTTACCGGTAATACTTAAATCAGCATTTGCTGCACGAAGACCACTGAGTGCGGTATTAAATGCCATGATATTCTCCTGCTTTCAGTTATTCTTTAATATTTCTTAAGTTAGGATCAACCAGTAGAAATCAGTTAAATTGCTTTATGTCGCCCATGGATACTGGGCCAACTCCAGCTAAGTTAAGAATCAAATTGCCATCATTGCCGACTGCCACACTGTTCACATTGGCGCTTAATGCGGTATCAAGCTGAGTCGGCTCGCCATCTATAGTAGCGGTCGCTTCAAAGGTATAAGTACCCGTCGGCAAACCTTCTTCATGAGAGGACTGCCAATCAATTAAGTCTCCGTCTACCTCCATGTTGTAACCATCCCAACGGAATAAAGTATTGCCCGCGACCTTGCCACCCAGATCAATACTCTCGACTAAACTGCCAGCTTCATCGTATATTTTGAGGTTTAGATCTGAAGTTGAAGACGGTATTTCAATAGCTCCAGACACTAAACCATCGGCACCGAGTATTGATGTATCGGTTGTGACTGAAACCGGTGTTCCAACTAAAGATGTCGCTTCTAACGCTTGGTTCGACAGCAATGACGCGCTCAAGGATTCGAAGTTTGAATTCAATTGATCTAAGTTTTCAACGTTAGTGAACTCTGCAAGTTGAGCCACAAACTCTGTATTTTCAGTTGGACTTAAGGGGTCTTGGTTTTCTAGTTGAGCCAACAGTAATTTCAAAAAAGCATCTTGCCCCAACTCATTATCAGCGGGTTCTTTTGCTGTCTTGGACTCAATGGTTAGATCACTTAAACCGCTGATGGAATCAATGCTACTCATTTCAATTCACCCTTCAGTTATCTTACTGACCCAGCGATAAAACACGCTGAACCATTTGTTTAGCGGCATTCATCACTTCCACATTCACTTGGAACGAGCGTGACGCTGAAATCATGTCGGTCATTTCTTCAACCACATTAACGTTGGGGTAAAAGACATAACCCTCCTCGTCAGATTCAGGATGATTTGGCTCATAGCGACGCTCTAAAGGCGCATCACTTTCAACAATTCCCATGACACGTACGCCCGCCTCACTGTCTGAATTAATCCGGCTTGCATCCAAATCGATTTCTTTATTGTAAATAGCTTGAAATACAGGATGTCGCGCCCGATAAACTTGATCAACACTGGAACTGGCGGTTTGCGCGTTGGCCAAATTACTGGCTGTCGTATTGAGGCGAACACTTTGAGCGCTCATACCCGATCCAGCTATATCAAAAACATTTCCAAGTGCCATATCTATTCTCCTAAGCTCATTAATATACTATTAAAGGATTTATTGACCCTTAATAGCGGTTAATAAGCCTCTAAATTTGCTGTTTAAAAAAGTAAAACTTGCCTGAAAGGCCAAAGAGTTTTCCATAAACTGAGCATGTTCAATATGCTCTTCGACAGTGTTGCCATCGATTGAGGGCTGCTCTGGATTGCGGTAAAACAAGTCTGCACCACCATCTTCAAGCAGACCCGTTGCATTATTATGAGCGTGACTGGTAGTTGCTAACTTCAATGATTGACTACTTGAATTTAACTTTGAAGCCAGAGCGGTTTTAAAATCTATATCACGGGCTTTATAGTTGGGGGTATCAACATTCGCTAAGTTATTGGCTAGTACAGCCGATCTTTGACCACGAAAGCGCAGCGCGTCTTCATGTATGCCTAAAGCATTGTTAAAACTGATCGCCATAATGTGTCCCACCCGTCAAAAAAACATTTATTAGTCTTGTCGGGTTTAACAATGCAACCGCTATGCCAAATAATTAAAAATAACTAAGGCACTGATTTAGAAAGAAAATAAAAGTATTAGAAGAAGATAGATAACAAAAAGGAAGTATTAATAAGCGGCTAAAGCTTGCCGCTTTTACGAGTGTCTATTTAGCTTTGTAGATAATTCCTGGTTTACAGTGAACCATCTCAAACAGATCGGATGTACCGGCAAGACCTTCAGATGAGCCCAGCATCAGCATACCACCGGGTTTTAAGGCTTGGTGCATACGGGTGAGAATGTCCTGCTTTAATTCTGCGGAAAAGTAAATTAATACATTGCGACAAAATATAATATCGAACTTGCCCAACGGGGAGTATGAGTCCATTAAATTCAAAGATCGAAATTGAACTCGGTTTTTAACGATTGGTTTTATCCGCCACATATCATTGGGTAATTTATCAAAAAAACATTCTAAGCGTTCTTTTGACAAGCCACGCAGCACTTGCATCTTATCGTAATCACCCGCTTTTGCTTCATCCAAGATGGCACTCGACAAGTCGGTTGCAACAATATCAACCTGCCGGGGTAAAACCCCTTTATTAATGCGTCGATATTCTTCTACGATCATACTAAGTGAGTAAGGTTCTTGACCGGAAGAGCAGGCTGCTGACCAAATTTTGACACCAGCACCACCCTTCACAGCTTGAATTTCAGGCATTAGTGAATTTTTCAAATACTCATAGGGGTAGGTATCACGAAACCAGAATGTTTCGTTGGTTGTCATTGCATCTATTATCTGTTGGCGCAAATGGGCGTTCTGGGAACTCCTCATTTTATCAACCAAGCTGCTTAAACTAACAATATTATTGTCACTCAGTATCTTTCTGATTCGAGTTGTTACAAGGTATTGCTTGTTTTCAGCTAGAGAGATACCACAAGCGTCCTTAAGAAAGACCCTGAATTTTTCAAACTCAACCGGGTTGAGTTCTTTAGATTGAGTCACAGGCTTGTCACCCAATAAAATTGAACCCATTTACGGCCGCAGTTTTTTTTCATAGCTCAGTCTTCATCTTCCTCTTCAAGAATAGCCTCACCGGTCATTTCCAGAATTCTACTGTTAACTTGGCGAGCCAACTCATCAGGATTGAACTTAGCTAAAAATTTATCAGCCCCCACTTTCTTGACCATTGATTCATTAAAAACACCACTCAAAGACGTATGTAGAACAATAAACAGATCTTTTAATTGCGGGTTATTCCTAACTTCAGATGTAAAGGTATAGCCATCCATCTCTGGCATTTCAATATCTGAAATAACCATAATTAATTCAGAATATGGATCTTTACCGTCAGCCACCATTTCTTCTAAGTACTCAAGTGCCTGCCGACCATCTTTCTTGACGGTTGTTTGTATACCTAAACTTTCAACTACTCGCTGTATTTGTTTGCGAGCAATGGTTGAGTCATCCGCAATCAAGATGTGTTTTTTAATCACTCTTTCAGCAATACCATCTTCAATCACATCGGCACTGACGTCTTCGCTCATAGGAGAAACTTCAGACAGAATTTTTTCTACATCAATAATTTCAACCAACTTCCCATCAACTTCTGTTACCGCCGTGAGATAATTCTCTCGACCCGCGCCGTTGGGTGGCGGATGAATATCGCCCCAATTCATATTGACAATACGCTCAACGCCACTGACTAAAAAGCCTTGGGTAGAACGATTGTATTCGGTGATGATAACAAAACAGTTGTCTATATTTTCAAGTGGTCCATGCCCTGTTGCTAGGTTCATATCCATAATAGAGATAGTTCCGCCACGAATGTGAGCAACTCCACGCACAACGGGGTGACGTTTAGGTAATTGATTTAGTGGCGGACACTGCAAGACTTCTTTTACTTTAAAAACATTGATGCCGTAAATTTGTTTGCCAGCCAAACGAAAAAGCAACAACTCTAAGCGATTTTCACCTACAAGCTGTGTTCGTTTATTAACGCTGTCCATTATACCAGCCATTAACATCCCCTTTTGATTGTAACTAAATCATTTTCACAAGCAGGCACGTTGCTTGCTTAAGTACTTTATATCAAAGGTTAACGGCAGAAAAGCACGAGGCTTTAATAAGAATAAATACTTCTTATTAGATCGCCATTCACTTGAAACCGCCACCTTAAACTCCTAATAGGATAGGCCATAAAAAATGAATATAAGTAGTTTTTATCATCTATTCGGCATATTTTTATTGTCCGTCATAGGCAGTAACGCCGTTGCATTAGGTAATAACCACCCAATTTTTCAGGATTTAAGTAATGTTCAATCCGAGGTGAGAGAGCTTATCGTTAGCCTTTATCAAAACGAAACTCAATATTCAGATGTTAAACTTGAAATTGGAGATATTGATCCTCGATTAAAACTGCCTTTATGCGACAAAGAATTGACGTACAACATTAGACGACGCTCTATTCACGTCAGCAACATGACAGTACAAGTATCATGTGACGGCAGCAACACTTGGAGCTTTTACGTCTCCACAAAGGTTTTAAAATATTCTGGAGTGGTGGTTGCCAACAAAGCATTATCTCGTGGTGACAGCATTTCTTTGTCGGATCTTCGAATTGAAACCAAAGAAGTCAGCACTTTAAGCAATGGTTACGTAACATCAAAACACGATGCTTTGGGCATGATCATAAAACGCTCCATTCGCGCAGGTGAAGCTCTTAGGCAAAATAGCATGTCGCCACCGCTTCTTGTCGATAAAGGCGATCAAGTTATGGTTACCGCCTCTACCGGTAAGCTATCTGTTTCTACCCACGGTATCGCTTTGGCAGATGGCCGAATGGGCGAACAAATTCGAGTAAAAAATTTACGTTCAGAGAAAGTTATACGAGCTAGAATAACGGACAAAGGCCGAGTAATGGTATTATTGTAGCTTTATAAAAAAATTTAAAAAAAAACGATATTTTCATTAAAGTTATTCGAAGTCTTGCCGAAACCCTCATGAGGGTTCCTGGAAACGTAAATAACTACGACTCTTGAGGCCAAACAAATAGACAATTGGGAATTGCGACCATGATTATTGATTCAAATTCAGGCATTAACGCCCCTGGCGGCGGTGCGAAAAATAGAGTGGCTTCAGCGCCCAGCAAAGAAGGTGGTTCATCACTTGAAAAGGCTGGCGGCTCAACGAACTCGGCAAAGGCCGACGTTTCTTTAAGTAATGAAGCTCACACATTAAGTCGACTGGAAGCTAAAATTGGTGCATCGCAAGACATTAATGCTTCTCGTGTAGCAGAATTAAAGCAAGCTATAGCTGACGGTACATTTGAAGTTAATGCCGAGCGCATTGCCGAAAAAATGCTTACCCAAGAACATATATTTTGAACTCTTCAGTACAGATAACTAATTACTAATTAAATGCTAAGCACGTGTTAAATGCTAAGCACTCATTAACTACTAATTAAGTACTAACTACGTGACTAGAAATTTAAAATGCGGCAAAAGAAATATCAATGCTTAGATCGACCCTATCAGTAACTGCAATTCCCACTGCGCCTGATCAGACATCAAGCAAGAATTTACTTATTTGCGGAGGACATTATGTCCACACCCTCAGGATCTACACCTTCTGGTAATACGCCTAATATTCGTGAAGTCCATGCTCTTATAGCCCAAGACATACAAACAGCTGAAGAGCTTTGTGAGCTATTGGCCGAAGAACATCAAGCACTGAAAGATCACAAACAAAGTGAACTTAATGAGCTTCTCACAAAAAAGCAGCAATTAATGACAGCTCTTGGAAGCAGCTCTACCACCCGCAACAACTGGCTGGCTGCAGAAGCACTAAGTGAAGGCGCAAATAATAAAGGTACTCAAGACTCTCTCTGGGCTGGTTTTTTATCCAGAATAGGCGGCCCTAAACTTATCGAGCAATGGCACTTGTTAGAAGAAAAGATCAATCAATGCAAGAGTTTAAATGAGACCAATGGAATCATCATTTCTCGTGGCCAGAAAACCATGAAGCAACTACTTAATATCATACGCGGGCACAGTGTAGAAGCTCCTAAGCTTTATACCGCCTCAGGGAACACAAGGCTACAGCAGCACAGCCAATCCATTAGCAAGGCATAAGCAGCGTTAGAACTGAGATAACTTTTTGACCACTGTATCTGTTAGGAGCTGGGCACCGCCATTCATTCTCATCAACGTTTCCAAATCTTCCGGTCTATCGATATCCGCTAATGGTGATAGCAGAGCATAACGATAACAAGCACCAATTAAAGCACTTTCTGTTTCGGCGAACACCTTGCTACTTCCCCACGAGATACCCTTAAATAACTGCTCACAACTCTTTGTTAAAGCAATCAACGCGTAACCACCGTCTAGAGCAGGCACCAGAACACATTCATTATTTTTTGTTAGATCAACAACAGACTCTATGGTCTTTTTATCAATAAATGGACAGTCGCTGCCAACCAAAATTACGGCATCGTAATCTTGTAATAATGCTTCAAAACAATGGCGCATTCTATCGCCAAGATCACTGCCACGTTGCTTTTTAATATGTGTGTTTTCCGCAAGAATAGGTGCAAGAAACATATTTATATCTTGAGATTCTGAGATTTTTTCATCAAACCACAGCTGATAATCTACCCCGAAACAGTCAGAGAGCTCAGCAAACGTATGCAGCACTAGACCCTTATGCAAATCTAGACTTTCAGCTTCCGATAAAAAAGGCTGCATTCGGGTTTTCACCCGCCCCAACTCGGGAAGCTTGGCAAATTGAACCAAACAAATTGATCTCATAGTTTTCTCAGAGTTTAAAAGTAGAGTCTCTTTAAGTCTTTTGGAGAGGCACCCAAAAAGTAACTCAATCGCAGCCTCCACATTAAAAAGACTGTTTTCCATACACCATATTTTTGCCAACGCCGGCCAGAAGTGTGAACCTCAGTATTTATTATTGAAGGGGGAACCACTCGCCTCAAGCGTTTACAAAGCTCGACATCCTCCATTATCTCTATATCACAGAAGCCTTGCTGAAGAATCCACAGCTCCCGACTGATAAACAATGCCTGATCACCCGTACCTATCGACGTTAAGCTAGAACGCCAGTTAATAAACCTAGAAATCCATTTAAATAACCAGTGATCTCCGTCGACGCACAACCGAAAAAAGCCCCATTGAGCATCGCCCTTAATCACCCCTATAAATTCATCTAAAGCCGTTGAAGTGATTAGGGTATCGGCATGTATAAACAATAGATATTGGCCTTGTGCGCAATCCGCACCAGCGTTCATCTGTTTGGCTCGGCCTTTATCTGATTGTATAAAAATATCAGCCATATCCTTTGCATAAACTTGGGTTCCATCTCTACTGCCTCCATCAACAACAATAATGTCAAAGTCGACTTGGTTAAGACCACGATAAGCTTGCAAAGTTTTTACAAGGAGTTGAATGTTTTCTAATTCATTCAAAGTTGGAACGATAACGCTGAATAATATTTTACTCATCCAGTGCGCCACTGCAGCTACTGCCCTGCCCCGCCGTACAACCATAACAATGCTGGCCAATAACAATAGCGTCACCCAACATCTCTCTATTCAGTAATTCAGTAATATGTGTATTTGATCTATCCGTCCCTATAATCTTTTTATCATTTGATGACTCAACCCCCCAACCAAGCATTTGATTAAAATCACAATCGTAAACATTGCCCAACCAATCAATACTTATCAGCGATTTACACATAAGATTACTTAAGTTGTGCTCTGAGAAATTATCTTTGAGTAATGAGATGTAGTCATCAAATTGATCGTGAGCCAATAAAACACTGCCAAATCGACTGATAGGCATGTTGGTTATCGTTAATAGCTCATTGAAAGTAATGTCATGCCGTGAACTTAACTGCTGTTTATACTCAGCCTCTAAAGACTGCTGTGGTGGTGGTAAAAAAGCACCATTGGGGTTGTAAACCAAATCAAGTGGCAGCGATGATTTTTTGCCATAGCCCAAGCTGTTCAGTCTTTGCAGTGCTTCAATAGAACTTTGATATACGCCTTTGCCTCTCTGCTCATTGACATTCTCCTCTTCATAACAAGGTAGAGAAGCAACTACCCTTACCCCTTCTTCGGCCAAAAACATTGCCATGTCTTCATAGCCAGGTTCAAGTAAAATCGTCAGGTTACAACGATCAATCACTTCACAGTTTCGCCTCCTAGCTTCCCTAACAAAATATTTAAAATCCGGATTCATTTCTGGCGCCCCACCGGTTAGATCAATACTTTTAATATTCTTTACGTCAATGAAATTTAATATTTCATCTATGGTGGCTTTCGACATCAATTCTGTACGTTTAGGACCTGCATTCACATGGCAGTGGGTGCAACTTAGGTTACACAAATAACCAAGATTTATTTGCAAGGTGGTTAGAGACGAGCGATATATTGAAGGAAAATCTGTCGCTTTTAATAGTGGTTCAGTATCTCGCATTATTTTATATTCCCTTGATTACCAACAAACAAAATTTTATCTCTGTCGAACATTTAATCTCTGCTGCCCATTTATTTTCTGATACAATAATCAACCATGTCCCCATGGCACAATTGGATAGCGCGACGCCCTCCTAAGGCGTAGGTTACAGGTTCGACTCCTGTTGGGGACACCAGTTTCTTATTTTAACGCTCTACATTTAAGTAACGTTAACTCTTTACAGACTATGAATCTTTTATTATTAAATGATAGTGATTTCACAGAAAAGACAACGGCAATTATAAGTGATTATCGTTTTCAACATTTAACAAAAATAAAAAAAGTACAATTGTCTGACTCCTTAGCCGCAGGAAAAATAAACGGTTTAATGGGCAATGCATCGGTTAGGTCTATAAGTAAAACGTCTATAACCTTCGATGTAACCTTGGATACCTCACCACCTAAAGCCTTGCCCGCCACCTTAATCATTGCTTTGCCTCGACCTAAAATGCTTAAACGTATACTCCAAACCGCAGCCACTATGGGGGTTAAGGATATTACGTTTATAAACAGCTATAGAACTGAAAAAAGCTACTGGCAAAGCCCTTTACTTAAGGCCGAAAAGATTCACGAACAATTGTTGGCTGGGCTTGAACAAGGCATTGATACCATTCTGCCAAACGTTCATCTAATCAAACTATTCAAGCCTTTTGTTGAAGATGTATTACCTGAGCTGTGCGCTGGAAAAAGAGCTTTGGTTGCCCACCCAGATAGTCTATCGACGTGCCCAGAACCAACTCATGATGATACCGTTTTGGTTATTGGACCAGAGGGTGGATTCACTCCCTATGAGATCTGTAAGCTCAATGAGGCTGGGTGTAAATCCATTCACTTAGGAGATCGTATTTTAAGAGTAGAGACCGCTGTTCCCGTATTGTTGGCCAAATTATTCAGTCTTTGACCAACAAGCCATATGCGTCAGAACAAGTAACCGATATTATTTCTCTTCGGAATTATTACTGCTGATCAACCCCAAGAAATCATCCATGGGTAAAGGTCTCGCAAAGTAAAATCCTTGGTAATAGTCACAGCCAAAAGCGTCCAGTATCTTAAGCTGCTCTTCTGTTTCAACACCTTCTGCCACAACTTTTAAGCCTAGCATTTGCCCCATAGTGATAATAGTTTCAACTAAAACTCGATCGCTGAAATCAACAACGATATCCCTAACAAATGAATAATCGACTTTTAGATTTTCAACCGGCAGCTTTTTCAAATAGCTGATAGAAGAATAGCCGGTACCAAAGTCGTCAAGTGAAAAGCTAATACCGAGTTTTATTAATTCATTCATTATATCGATAGCATTATCGATGCTACCTATGGCAACACTTTCAGTGACTTCAAAATCAAAACTGTTTGCAGGTATGGGATTTTTTTCTAAAATCTCTTGGACACCTGTAACAAATTTATTATCCAGCAACTGTTTTGGACTTATGTTTATACTAAGCCGCATACCATCACGCCAATGCCCAGCTTGCTCAATTTTACGAATGGCCTTACACCCTTCTTCGACAATCCAATAGCCTACATCAGACATCAAGCCAATTGACTCAAGATGTCCGATAAACTCACCAGGAGGCACCATTCCACGCTCAGGATGAAACCACCGTATAAGAGCTTCAGCTCCTACAATTTCTTGTGTTTTTGCTTCATATTTAGGCTGAAAGAAGAGCACAAACTCTTTATTCTTATGAGCCTTATGCAACTCGCCTTCTAGAATTAGTTGTTTATTAACTTTATTCGACATCTCTTCATTGAAAAACTCAATCGCATTTCGGCCATGATTCTTGACTTGATACATGGCCGTATCGGCAAATCGTAATATCTCTTCTGCAGTGGTAATTTCGTCAGAATAAATTTTAACGCCAATACTGCACGAGATATGCAAATTAATATCTCCATGCTGATAGGGTAATGAAATACTTTCTCTTAGTTTTTCGGCTACTTCACTTGCACTTAAACAAGCCTTATCAAAATCATCGCCCAGCACAGTTAAGACGACAACGAACTCATCTCCACTTAAACGAGACACCAAATCTTCTTCACGAACACCTAAATTTAAGCGTTGTGCCACTTGGCGCAACAGCTCGTCGCCAACGGGATGACCAAGAGAATCGTTAACTGTTTTAAAATGATCCAAGTCGATAAATAGAACTGCGCCACAATATTTATGCCTGCGTGCACGAATTATTTCATTTTCAAGGCGCTCAACTAAGTGTGGCCGGTTTGGTAGCCCTGTTAATGTATCGTGGTATGCCATGTAGGTCATACGCTCTTCTACTGACTTAAGATCAGAGATATCGTACATAACAATAAGGTAAGCTTTCTTTCCATAAATAGTGACAAGATTTGAGCGAACCTGAAGAAATGTTTTCTCACCCGAATATGAACCAAAATAGCCTTCAATATAATAATCTTCTGTATCTAAACGTGATGTATTATCTTTAAGCTGATCTCTTAATTGATCCTGCCCATTATATAAAAATTCCAAGTCGAAAATATTTTTACCCGAAATCTCATCAATTTCTTTTCCACAAAAGCTTGAGAACCTGTAATTTGAAAAAAGAATAAAACCATCAGCATCACGCGCAACTACCATCGCTGGTAATTCATTAATCATGGTTCTAATCGTTCCTTCACTTTCTCTTAAATCGTTCTCCACCTTAACCCGTTTAGTATAAAAATCTTCGACAACATTTAAGAGATGATTGATTGAAACTCCAAGCTCTTTTAATTCATTATCATCTTTTAGGTGAGGTAACGACAGTCGACTATCTCCCGGGTGCTCCGGGTTAATACTCAAAACCTCTTTATTCATTTTTATTAACGGTTTGGCTAGAATTTTATAAAAAGCAAAAAACAAGAGAAATGACAAAATGAAATTTCGGATAACACCAGAAAGTAAAACCACGTATGAGCGAGCATAAAAGTCAGCTAACGCGTTATTAACATCCACCTTAAAAACTACCTGACCGACTACTCCTCGCCCATACTCTGGAGTTAATAGTTCAGTATAGTAAGTTTTACTTTCATTCAAAAAGATTTGCGTTAACCAACTTGTACTAGATTTTGCTACAGGTTTACTTCCTGAGGCGAGTGCGTTGCCAAGCTCATCATTAATGACAACATCATAGACAAAATCATAAGCTAATAAGCTATTCACCACTTCTAGTGACAGGTCATCATCAAGTGTATGCACGGCTCTTGTGGCGGGGGGCTCAATCACCTTCGAAACGCGCTTAGCAAGTACGTCCAAAGTATCTGACTGAGCTAAAAAGTCCATATAGAGCTGTAAGCCTGTCATAGAAATGCCTAAGAAAAAGGCCAAAACCACAGTCACTTTAGCTAATCGAAATGAAATACCTTGAAATGCTGTATGCACAATAATCTCTATAGCCCTGTATTTTATAAAATAATTGAGAGTTGTAGTTACGAATTATAGTAGCTATTTGAACTTAATGATGACTGTTATCACGCGATCGCCTACCACCACCATCTGATTCTTGCTTTCTACGGTCAGGAACAATAGATGAACTTCTAACTTCATTTCGCCTACAAGATTTCATACGTCGATTAAACAAACGGCGTTCATGGTGAGCACAATCAGGTGTCATTTGTTGTACCCAACACACACCGCCAGCCTCCTTAATGGCTTGTTGATACCGTTCAGCTTCATGTAAATCAACACTCTTCTTGATCACAACAGGCATACCACTAGAAAGGCGTTCAACAATTTTCTCTGACAAATGAAAACGTTGACGCAATGCATCTCTAGCAATTTCGGCTTCGACTATATCGATAAACTTATCTATATAGACAATTTCATACTTCTGACTATCCATGTTCGCACTCAACTGTCCTTTAGGGCTTAAGACACTATATTATAGAATATATATTTTATTCTCTCCGCCTTTAATCATAGTTTTGTTTTCAGCTCAAATGACTCACTTCAATAAAATTAACTGAGTCGATTTTACTATTTCCTGATTGAACTTGCTGTTCATCCTTGAATTCATAGGGTGCGCGAGCTTCAGACCTATCAATCTGCAAGTTTGCAAAGTCAAAAAGATCAGAGTCGGCCATTTGTGTCGGCGCTATTTTTTGCATTGATGAAAAAATACTTTCAATGCGACCGGGTTGTTCCTTATCCCACCCCTGTAACATTTTCTTGATATTTTGGCGCTGGAGATTCTCTTGTGAGCCGCACAGATTACAAGGGATAATGGGGTATGACTTGATCCGAGCTAACTCAGCAAGATCCTTCTCTCGACAATAGGCCATCGGCCTAATAACGATGTTACGTTTATCATCCGATAACAGCTTAGGCGGCATGCCAGATAGCTTGGAGCCGTAAAACATATTCAAAAATAGCGTTTCAACTATATCGTCTTTGTGATGACCAAGAGCTATTTTTGTAGCGCCAATATCTTCCGCAAATGAATACAATGTTCCTCTACGTAACCGAGAACATAACCCGCATGTAGTTTTACCTTCTGGAATCTTACTTTTCACTACAGAATAAGTATCTCGCTCAACGATATGATATTCAATATCAAGCTTATCCAAATACGCTGGGAGTATATGATCAGGGTAATTAGGTTGTTTTTGATCTAGGTTTACCGCCACTATCTCAAAATCAATTGGCGCACTCTTTTTTAGGCCTAGTAGAATATCCAGCATGCAATACGAATCTTTGCCTCCTGATAAGCAAACCATAACTTTATCTCCAGCCTCAATCATATTGTAATCACTGATAGCTGAGCCTACTTGTCTGCGAATACGCTTCTGTAACTTGTTGAATTCTAATTGTTTTTTCTTATCTAAGGTGTCAAGCATGGAGATTTCTCATTCGCAAAAGGTAAATTGTATCACTTTCATATAAGCAAGGAATCTTTGGCCTATAGATCCCTCACCAGTAAGCGGCAAATTAACATCCGCCTTTGCCGCTCAAGCGGCATAATGCTGCCAATAGTTAAATTCGCTACGAACCATAAAACGGCATAACGCATAAGAATCATTCACTCAGTCCAATGACCATCACTCGTTAGAAAAAAAATAGTTGGTTACATTACATTTGGCATAGTGATTGCTCTATAGATCTCATAGCAACCAAATCGCATCTCGATAAGCACATCACTCTAGGAGAAAACGGCGCATGGCCATTTTGCACGATGTACTGCAAAAAATTACTCGTAAATCTCATCAACCAGAATTAAAAATAGAGGCGTCTTCCGCAACTATCAATCTGGCCGACAAGATCAACTCCATAGGGCCATTACTGGCACTCCAAGAAAAAAAGCAATTGATTGAAGTTGTGTGCAGCAAAACCGGTGAGCGCTATCAAAGCATGGTTTTAGCCGTTGACTTACAGCAAGATATTATCGCTCTTGATGAGCTTTTTCCTAATCCAACTTACGGCACCTACCAACCCGGCGATCAATTCACAGTGCGACACCATGAAGATGGAAAATTGTTATCGTTTACCGCCACTTTGGATTCATTAATTTTACAGGACGGCTCACCTATTTATAATTTTGTTTTACCTGAAAAAGTCAGCTATCAGCAACGTCGCTCTTCTACTAGAATATTATTAAGCCGACAGCAGCCATTAACCGTCAAACTGCTATCCCCTTTACGTACACCTTGGTACGCAACAGCAAACAATCTATCTGCTAGTGGTATGCGAGTTGTAGTAGGGGGTAACGTTATCGATCAACTGCATCCAGGTAGCCTTTTACCCAATTGCGAATTTACTTTTCACCCTGAAATAGACATTCGTTGCCAAGCTAAAGTTCGTGCTTTTCGGTTTTTACGCCGTCCCTATAGGCATACTGAAATCAGCATGGAGTTTACCGATATGGCTCCTCAGCAACGCATGCAATTACAACACTTGGTAGAAAGCATCAACAGCCCCCAAGCAGCATAATAAAAAATCATCAGTCACTTCGTCATTACACCGTGATTCATTTACAATAGCTCCGTCTATCACGGAGCATAAACAATAAATGAACAACAAAACAATGGATGAACAACAGCTTCTAGAAATTGATGCAAGCACTGTCTGGCATCCATACGCGTCGGTTGTTGATGCACCGCCTGTTTACCCTGTTGAGTCTGCCCACGGCGTCTACATCAATCTCTCCGATGGTCGCCAACTATTGGATGGAATGTCATCGTGGTGGTGTGCTATTCACGGCTATAACCATCCCGCATTAAATCAGGCTGTTAACGATCAACTTAATAAAATGTCGCATATTATGTTTGGTGGTTTAACCCATCAACCTGCGGTCGAGCTTGCCCAATTACTCACGGAAATTACCCCCGCCGGCCTTAGCAAAGTCTTTTTTTCTGATTCCGGTTCAGTCGCTGTAGAAGTTGCTCTCAAAATGGCCATTCAATACTGGCATAGCCAAGGCCAACCTCAAAAAAACAAAATATTAGCATTGGAAAAGGGTTATCACGGTGACACATTTGGTGCCATGTCTGTCTGTGACCCAGTAACGGGAATGCACCACTTATTTTCTAATAACTTAATGTCTAATATTTTTGCTCCTGCACCTGAACCATCGTTTGATCAAACCTGTGAAGCACATCATATACAAGCACTCTCCAATCTCTTTGAACAACACCAGCATGAACTGGCCGCCATAATACTTGAGCCCATAGTTCAAGGCGCTGGAGGAATGCGCTTTTATTCCCCAGCCTATTTAAAACATGTCCGCGATCTGTGTGACCAACACAATGTTTTACTCATTGCCGATGAAATCGCCACTGGCTTTGGTCGTACGGGTAAGCTATTCGCCTGTGAGCACGCCGAGATAAGCCCTGACATACTCTGCCTCGGAAAAGCCTTAACCGGGGGCTATATGACTATGGCGGCAACTCTTTGTAATGACACCATCAGTAATGGCATTTGCCGAGGTGAAGCTGGCGTATTTATGCATGGGCCAACCTTCATGGGTAATCCTCTAGCTGCTGCAACAGCTTTAGCAAGTACGCGATTATTATTAAGCGGTGATTGGCATTCCAATATTCAACGTATTGAACAACAATTATTACAAGGATTGGGAGGATGCCGAGAGTTCTCAGAAGTTGCTGATGTACGCGTCTTAGGAGCTATTGGAGTAGTAGAACTTAAGCAGCCTGTTGCTATGGCTGAAATTCAGAAAGAATTCATTAATGAAGGTATTTGGGTTAGGCCTTTCGGAAAATTAATTTACTTGATGCCTCCCTATATTATGGCCAACGATGAGTTACAACAACTCACCGCCGCCATGAAAAAAGTGATCGGCAATTATTTCAACAATAACGAGCCAATATAATTAAACTAAGGGCCTAATCCCTACGGCCTGCCGGCATTGATCGAGCAATGGCTTGCTATAACTGCGAGCCTTCTGCGCGCCTACTTGTAAAACATCCTCCATATAAGACGGCTTCGCCAACAAATCTTCATAGCGCTCGCGAGCATCCCCCACTTCAGCATTAATTAATTCAAACAACTGCTTTTTAGCTTCACCCCAAGCAATGCCATCTGCAAATGCCTGCCGCATAGATTCGGTTTGCTCAACCGAAGCAAATGCCTGCCATATTTGAAATACTGTAGAGGTATCTGGATCTTTTGCCTCACCCGGCTCAAGTAAATTGGTTTTGATTTTATTGATGTGTTTTTTTAATTTCTTTTCGGGTAAAAATAAAGGAATGGTATTGCCGTAACTCTTGCTCATTTTACGCCCATCAAGCCCTTGTAAAACCGCCACTTTATCGTCAACAACAGCCTCTGGAAGCACAAAACTTTTCCCAAAGTGATGATTGAAACGCGCGGCTATATCACGAGCCATTTCAACATGCTGAATTTGGTCTTTACCTACGGGAACATGAGTCGCATTAAACATTAAAATGTCGGCAGCCATTAAGACGGGATAGCTATAGAGCCCCATTGTCACACCTGCATCAGCATCCTCCCCCGCCTCTTCATTTGCCGCCACAGAGGCTTTATAAGCGTGAGCCCGATTCATTAAACCCTTAGCCGCCATACAGTTCAGCATCCAGCAAAGTTCAGGGATTTCCGGAACGTCAGATTGACGGTAAAAAACCACCTTTTCCGGCTCTAAGCCTAAGGCTAACCACGTTGCGGCAATTTCTTTAGTTGATTGATGCACTAACTCAGGGTCGTGGCATTTAATCAATGCATGAAAATCAGCCAAGAAATAGAATGACTCAGTATTGTCATTACGGCTGGCTGCAATAGCAGGACGTATAGCACCGACATAATTGCCAAGATGAGGTGTTCCTGTGGTGGTAATACCGGTCAACATTCGTGCTCTAGACATATTATTAAAAGCTCATTAATTTTTGGTAAATTGTTTATTGGTAAGACATCTAAAAATGCGGGGGAAGTCTATTGCTTAATAGTACTGATCTGCCGCATCTAAAATAAATGCTTCTAAACCGTATTGGCACAGTAAATAAGCGGCAACTTGGCTGCGACGACCCGCGTTATCTGCCACAACATAGATTGCATTTTTATCAAGGCCAGATAACTTATCGCGTAAACTGAGTAAGGGGATATTCCTACAGTCTTTTATATGTTGGTGGCGAAACTCCATAGGCAGCCTAACATCCAGAAGTTGATAGTTATTTTCAGGGCTTTCAGCTAATTCAGTGTATTGAATAAAACGTTGTATAGGTTCCTGTAACAACGAAATAAAGTCAGCTTTCTTTAGTCTCATCAAAGAACCATCGGACAACATAGTGATAGACGCATTTCTGGGAGCGTCCCCCACTAACGCATCTTCACCAAAAAATTGCCCTTTACTCAGCTCCACATCAACTTTTCCAGTTAAATTAGATACTTGAGCCCTGCCTTGATCAATAACGTAGAAATAGTCGCCTTTTTCTCCTTCTTTAATAATTACGTCACCCGTTTTTACTGGAAATGACTCAAAGCGTATGAATAAATTTTGAATGTGGGCAGGAGATATCTGCGTAAATAAAGGTGATCTTAACAACATCGACATCCAATCGCTGTCATCTTCATTAACCTCGACCTGATCTGTGGATAAATTCACATCGAGAATTTCTTCATGCTTTTGCTCTTGACCTGGTTGACCTAATTTTTCTGGCATATCGGCTGAGCCAGCGCTTTGACTCCACGCCAACGCAATATCTAAAAACTCCGCATCAACTTTGAGTAAAGTAACAGAAGATTTAGCTACCGCAGAAACTTGAGTTGGTGAGCTATCTTCAAGCGTGAAGTTATTTTTTGCACAGGTTGAGTTAACCTCTCTAGTATTAAACCCAGAGTCTACGAGATCGACAATGCCCTCCAACAAATAAAATTTATCCTTTGCCGTTCGGCCTCGTTTGAATAGAATTTTTCCTTTTTCGGCCGAAATGATTTCAGCATGTTCTGCAATACGCGGATGAAATTTTGATTCCAGTTCATCGTATGGACTAAAACGAGTTAACGCACTAATAACATCGGTATTCGACACAACAATTCCTTAAAATTTTATAACTTGCCTGGGGTATTATTATGAAGCATGAGCGAAATAATAGGTTAACAACTTAGAGAGATAGCCTGTATCTTTAGCGCCCGCAACTTCACGAATAGAATGCATAGCAAAGGTTGGCAAACCTATATCTATTGTCCTAACTCCCATTTCAGCAGCGGTAATAGGGCCTATCGTACTGCCACACCCCATATCTGATCGAGTTACAAATGACTGTACCGGGACATCAACTTGCTGACACCAATATCTAAACAACCCAGAGGTTTCACTGTTTGTAGCATAGCGTTGATTCGCATTAACTTTAATCACTGGGCCATGGTTAAGTATAGGGCCGTGATTCTCATCATGCTTATCGACAAAATTAGGGTGGATGCCATGAGCATTATCAGCAGAAATCATTAATGATTTATTGATACAGCGCAAACGGCTTTGTGTTTCGGGAATCAGCCTTGAAATAAAATCATCCAGCATAGACCCCTTCGCTCCACAAGCCGACACACTCCCCACCTCTTCGTGATCATTACAAATCAGTAATGAACTGCGCTTATTATCCGCATCAATAATTGCCGACAGGCCTAAATAACAACTCAGTAAATTATCAAGACGTGCACTGGTTATAAAATCACGATTCAACCCTACAATTGCTGATTGTTGACTATCGTAAAAACACAATTCGAAATCTAAAACTGACTCGACCGCGATGTCATCATTCTGTAACTCTTGTTTTAATAGTTCTCTAAATTCGATCGGATCATCCGTTTCTGTCTGAAATAATATGGGCGGCAATTGTGTTTGGGCGTTAATGCTACGGTTTGTATTTGCCTCGCGATCAAGATGAATAGCCAGACTTGGAATAACCGCTATAGGCGATTCAAAATTCAACAAGGCATTGCAAATGTCACCCTTCGTAGACTTGTAGGTAACTCGGCCTGCCAACGATAAATCTCGATCAAACCAAGTACTTTGTAATACACCACCATAGAGTTCAACACCTAATTGAAAATAACCCTCTACTGATAACTCTGGTGTTGGCTTAACCTTTAAGCAAGGACTATCGGTATGTGCCCCGAGCATACGAATACCCACCTCTGCCAAGGGCTCATCAGTACCATAGATAAAGGCAATAATAGACGAGTCATTGCGAGTAATAAAATAACGCCCACCGGGCTGCATATCCCACTCATCCGCCTCTTGTAACTGTTCAAAACCTCCTGCCAAGAGTTGATCACTCATAGTCTTAGTTGCGTGAAAGGGTGTTGGTGATGTGTCTAAAAACGATCTCAATTGAGCATTACATAAATCAGTCATAATTATTCTCAGGATTTCCTACAGCATGATTTTTGAATTAAACATGGATACCGTGTCAAATAAACATTAATAGCACGGCACCCAAAAACAATCGATATACGACAAAAGGCCACATACCAATACGATCAATCCAATTTAAAAACAGATGAATGCATATAAATGCACTTACAAATGAAACCCCTGAACCTAACACTAATGACTGCCAATCAATAGACGCTTCTTGTGCTAACTCCAATGCCTTATATCCGCCACTGGCAACAATAATAGGAACAGACAATAAAAACGAAAAGCGCGCTGCGTCCTGTCTTTGCAAACCAAGCGCCAATGCAGCAGTAATAGTAATACCAGACCGAGAAGTACCAGGAATAAGCGCTAATACTTGAGCGAATCCAATTACCATCGCTTGCTTAAGCTTCATATTCTCTATGCTTAGGTTTTTTGACCCCATTTTATCGGCAAGCCCTAGCAACACACCAAAAAACGAAGTGGTTATTGCAATAACCAATATCGAACGAAGATTAGCTTCAATAAAATCATTCCCCAAAAAACCCATAACTCCAGCGGGGATTGTCGCTAAAATTATAAACCAGCCCAACTGACTATTGGCTGATTTTTCCCCTCCAAAACTAGTAAACCAAGCCGTCATAATAGCGATGATGTCTTTTCTGAAATATCCCATTACCGCAACAAGGCTACCAACATGTACAGCCACATCGAAAGCTAAACCTTGATCCTGCCACCCTAAAATCTGTGACGGTAGTATTAAGTGGCCTGAACTGGATATAGGTAAAAATTCAGTAAGGCCTTGCAACAAGGCTAAAAATACAATTTGAATGGATTCCATAAAATATCTTGAATACTCTAACGGTTAGTTGTGACTAGATAAAAAAGGATTGTTTATTGCTGACGAATTCTTTTACGTTTTTTCCAAGCAACGCTATCGCGCAAGTAAACAGGCATAGCTTCATGCACTGGAATTGAGCTTCCAGCTTCCCACTTTTTGCAGGCCAAGGGCATCATTATTTTGGCTTCCGGCGATTGATTTATCCAAGTAGACATATCCATTTTTTCTGCAAGCTCTGGATAATGCCACCCTGAGCCAACCGGAATACAATTATCTTTACTAAGTCGAGCGATTAACGGGTCGGCCCAGATACTTGCTGGACTCGATACACATTCATCTGTCATGGCTTGCGCGCAGCCATCCACATTTTTATACAAACACCAATAAACCTCTTGCATGCGAGCATCAATTGCAACGATAAAGTATTCATTACTCTGGCCAGGGCGTGACTTAATCGCGCCTTCCGCAAGTAACATCAATGTAGAAACGGGAATTACCGGAATATCTCGCCCATAGGCCAAGCCTTGTACAACGCCCAGACCGATTCTAAGCCCCGTAAATGAGCCAGGGCCACAACTATAGGCCAGAGCATCAATATCTGATAGCGAGTACTTTTGCTGGTGCAATATTGATTCTATCATCGGCAATAACTTTTTAGTGTGCTCTCTGGGTGTTTGAGTAATCACCTGATGAACTTTATCGCCATCCGTTAACGCGACAGAGCAACCTTCCGCCGAAGTTTCAACACCTAAAATTATAGCCATTAACCTTCCCAATAAAAATCAGTAACCAATATGACATTGTCTCATATAGGCCTAGCCGTAAAAACAAAAAAAACCCTGAACCATTACTGGATCAGGGTTTTATTCGAACGGCCTATTTTAACTGTAAATTATAAAGCCTTAACAGTATTAACCGGAGCCTGTTCCGCTACTGCAGTTTTAGCAGGGACTTTCTTGGCGGGTGCCTTTTTAACTGGCGCTTTCTTAACCACAGCCTTTTTTACAGGTGCTTTCTTGGCTGCAGCTTTCTTAGCTGGCGCTTTCTTAACCGCAGTCTTTTTTACAGGCGCTTTCTTGGCTGCAGCTTTCTTAGCTGGCGCCTTCTTAGCCGCAGCCTTTTTTGCAGGCGCTTTTTTAGCGGGAGCTTTTTTGGGTGTCGCTTTCTTAGTTAGCTTATTTTCAGCTTCTTTTAACTTAGCTACAGCCTGTTTTTCAATGCTTTTGGCCTTGGCTTCAATCTTTTTAGTAACAGACTTAGCCTTAGCAGCCAGTTTTTTCTCTGCTGCAATTAACTTTTTAGCATTGGCTGATTCTTTTTGCTTTTTCCAACGAGCTTCAAATGAAGCTTTTGCTTTTTCAAGCTCATCTTCAGCTCTCGACTCTAATTTATCACGCAATTCTTCAAGACGGTTTTTAATGTCCGATTCAACATCATGTATTTTTATTAATATTTTTTCTTTGGTTAGATTCAATTTAGCGCTTCTAGCTTGAGCTCGTAGTTTTTTCAATCTATCGGTTACTTTAGAAACAGCTTTTGAAGCTGAGCTTGCCGTTCTTTTATCCGCTGCCTTTTTAGTTTTTGCTGCTTTTGCTTTTGCCGCTTGTGCTTTTTTACGTGCAGCGAGTAAAGCTTTGGTTTGTTCTTTAATTTCTTTTTGCAGTTTATCAAACATTACTTCGGCTCTAGCAAGTGCAGCAGAAATATTTGATTTTTTGGTTGGTTTTTTTTTGGCTGATGCTTTGGCCGCTTTTGCCATGTTTCTATCTCCTCAAAATTTTTATAAAGATGCCATGTAACTGACACTAAATAACATAGCACAAAATTTAACCTACATTAGTTTTGAACAAAATAATTATAAAATAATTATTGCAGACAAAAAAATAGACCCTTAAGGATCTATTAAAAATTCAACATTTTTAGACGAAGCTTTATGCCAAAGCCGCAAGCAACTGGTCTTTAATATCATCAAGACTACCAACACCCTTCACGGCATTACAGCGAACATCTTGATCTGCTTGGTTTGATAGTTTTTGATAGAAACTAACCAAAGGTTTGGTTTGATCATGATAAATAGCCAAACGTTTGCGAATGGTTTCTTCTTGATCATCTTCTCTCTGGATTAGCTCTTCACCAGTTTCGTCGTCTTTACCTTCTTCTTTTGGTGGATTGTACACAGTGTGATAAATACGACCCGATGCTTGGTGAACCCGGCGACCACCTAAACGTTTAACAATTTCTTCATCTTCAACATCTATTTCAAGGACATGATCTATTTTCACACCAGACTGCTGTAATGCTTCTGCTTGAGGAATTGTGCGGGGAAAACCATCAAAAAGAAAACCATTGGCGCAATCAGACTCAGCGATTCGATCTTTTACCAAGCCAATTATTAATTCATCAGAGACTAGACCTCCTGACGACATAATATCTTTTGCTTGCAAACCTAAAGGAGTGCCAGCTTTCACCGCTGCTCGCAACATATCGCCTGTAGATATTTGAGGAATGCCATACTTTTCCATAATGAATTGTGCTTGAGTACCTTTACCTGCACCTGGGGCGCCTAATAAGATAATACGCATGAGGATATCGACTCCTTAAAATTACTGGATATAAAAGTTACAGTATGTAAATCATTGTGCTGTTTATAAGAACACCAGCAAGCGCTGCATTCTACTCAATGAGACTAAAAAAGGTCGTAAACCATACACGTTGCAAGCCCCAATCTCAAGTGACCAACCATTCATATCAGTTTAAAGTGCCCACAACCTATTGATTTTATTGAAACACCATAATCTTAAAGTTTACGGAGAAATTAATTATAGATGAACTTTCAATGGCTTTTACTGCAATTGCGAAGTTTTTACTTTAGCCCAAAGCTGTTCCAAATATTCCGCAGAAACTTGATCAAAGCTCAAAAGCTCTGCCTTTAAAATTTTCTCTATGGCCGTAAATCTTCGTTCAAACTTTTTACTCGCGGCACGTAAACTTGATTCAGGGTTAATGTTCAAATGTCGACTCACATTAACAACCGAAAACAATAGGTCACCAAGTTCTTCGTCTATATTATCTTGATCGTTATTGACGATTGCTTGTTGTAACTCAGCGATCTCCTCCTGAACCTTATCTAGAACATCCGACACATTGTTCCAATCAAAACCGACTCCCGACGCTCGCTTTTGCAATTTTGCCGCGCGACTCAGAGCCGGTAAACCTAAAGGCACATCATCTAGAACACCCCGCAAGCCTTTTTGCTCTCGCTCTTGCTGTTTTAACTCCTCCCAGCGTTCACTAACGACCAATTCATCCGCTTCTGATTTTATGTCAACAACCGCTCCGCGTAGATTGCCATCAGGAAAAACGTGTGGGTGCCTGCGCACCAACTTCTCTGTTAGATCATTAACAATTCCATCGAAGTTAAATTGCTCCTCTTCTAAGGCAAGCTGTGAATAAAAAACCACTTGAAATAAAAGATCCCCAAGCTCTTCTTTTAATTGAGGTAGGTTTTCATTTTCAATCGCATCAACTACCTCATAGGCTTCTTCAATTGTTGATGGCGCTATTGTTTTGTACGTTTGTTCAATATCCCAAGCGCAGCCCGTTTTAGGGTCTCGCAACCGAGACATCAAATATTTAAGGTCATCCAAACTATAATTCATCATATACCCCTCAATGTTTACGCCGAGCAGAAGCAACATTGGGTAACTGATTAAGCTTTGATAAGACTCGACTTAATTCGTTAAAGCCTTTTATTTCTAACGTAAACTGCATATCGACCGTATTTTTTCTTTTATCGGAAATTGTTTGCATTGAGCTAACATTCACTTTTTCAGTATCTAAGGTAATCGTAATGTCGCGCAACAAACCATGTCTGTCAAAAGCTTCGATAATAACGTCCACTGAGTAAGAGTTCTGTGGCTCATCACCCCAATTTACCTGAATAATACGTTCAGGTTCATCGGCTTGAAGCTGCAAAATATTACTGCAATCTTGACGGTGAATAGCAACGCCACGCCCCATAGTGATATAACCAGTTATTGCATCTCCAGGCACCGGATGACAACAACTGGCGATGTGCGTCAGTAGATTTCCTACGCCGTCAATATAAACATCTGAACCTTGACTGACTTGATCGATTTTACTGAACAACGATATTTTTGGTTCTCTATCAGAGCTAACCTCTAACATTTTTTGGGCTGTATTAAGGACGTGCCCAACACCTATATCGCTAGCACCAACAGCGGCATATAAATCTTCTAAGGAGTTTAAATTCAATTTTTTTGCCAATGTTTCATAGCTAAGTCCGTCTAAAGCCAAACGACGAAACTCTTTATCAAGTACTGCTCGACCGTCTGCAATATTTTGATCTCTGGCCTGCAACTTAAACCAATGATGAACTTTTGCCCTTGCACGACCGGTTTTCAAGTAGCCTAACGCCGGCGACAACCAATCACGACTTGGCGACTCCCGTGAACCCGTTAATATTTCAACTTGGTCCGATGTGTTTAAAATAGTGTTTAACGGCACAATCCGGCTGTTGACTTTAGCACCTCGGCAACGATGACCAACCTCGGTATGAACCCGATAGGCAAAATCTAATGGTGTCGCCCCATTTGGCAGATCTACAACATGGCCATCGGGGGTAAATACATAAATTCGATCTTGCTGAATTTCATTCGCCAAATCTTCCTGAATCGAGTCACCACCTAAGTCTTCATGCCATTCTAGAACTTGTCTTAGCCATTCGATTTTTTTCTCATAACCATCTTCGCTGCTGTCTGTATCTGTACCCTTGTACAGCCAGTGTGCGCACACACCAAATTCAGCTTCCTCATGCATAGCGTGAGTACGAATCTGAACCTCTAGAACTTTACGATCGGGTCCAACAACAGCCGTATGTAATGAGCGATAACCATTTTCTTTTGGGGTGGCAATATAGTCATCAAATTCATTAGGAACATTGCGCCACAAGCTGTGCACAATACCTAATACAGCGTAACAGTCACTGACGGTAGGAACCAAAATCCTTACCGCTCGGATATCGTAGACCTGAGAAAAGCCAATGCCTTTACGCTGCATTTTTTTCCAAATACTGTAAATATGCTTGGCTCGACCAAATATATCCGCTTTAACCTTGGCGTTGAATAACTCTCTCTGTAATTGTTCAATTACATTTTCAATGTAAGACTGTCTATCGAGGCGTTTCTCATCCAATAAACGAGCTATGGACATATAATCCCTAGGCTCAAGATACCGAAAAGACAGATCTTCGAGCTCCCATTTAATATGACCAATTCCTAACCGGTGAGCTAGAGGCGCATAAATATCCGCCACTTCACGAGCCACTCGGAGCTTGCGCTCTTCACTGCTGTTTTTAATAATCCTAATAACACAAGTTCTTTCAGCCAACTTTATTAAGGGCACACGCACATCATCAACCATGGCGACTAACATCTTTCTGACATTATCAGATTGGTCTTGTGCAGCCTGCCCTAATGCTTCAAATTCAGAATCATTACCGCGAGTACTGATAGCGGCCATTTGCTGCACGCCCTGAATCAATTTGGCAACGGTTGGGCCAAACGTTTTTTCAATAGTCTCAAGGGACGTTCGTTTCTCACGAACAGCTCGGTATAAAATCGCGGCCTGCAATGCCTCTCCATTTAATTTCAGCTCAGCAAGAATTTGAGCCATTTCTAAACCCACTAGAAAACTACTGCCCATATCGGACCATTGGTTAAGAGCTTCTTTGGTTTCTTCTACAGCCTTGAGGCTGAACTCGCAGGCTTCTTGCAAGGCGGCGGCATTTACATTGTCTATCGAATGAGTAGAAATCAATGATTGCACCCAAGACGCTATATCGACTCGTCCTGCTAGATCGACTGGATGCTCATCTCTAACTTTCACCATTGATTAACCCTGCCTTTTTTAGGACGTTCTGCGTGCTCAAATAGTGCCATTGTCTCGATATGAGAAGTATGTAAAAACATATCGAGAACACGAAGATATTTAAGCTGATAGCCTTGTTCTTGTAAAATTTTGGCGTCACGAATAAAGCTAGCCGGATTACAAGATATATAAACACCTTTTTGGACTCCGCTATTAGCCATTTGTTCACACACGTGTTGTGCGCCAGAACGGGGAGGATCAAGTAAAAACTTATTAGCCGAAAAACGCTTTAGCGTATTACCTAACTCTTTGTCATCGAGATTTTGTGATTTAAATGTAGCGTTTCCTATGCCATTAAACTCAGCGTTTTCTTTGCCTCGCTCAACCATATTAGTAACACCTTCAACACCTATTACTTCTGCGGCATACTTCGCCATAGGCAAGGTAAAGTTGCCTACACCGCAAAATAAATCCAGCACCGTATCGGTATCGTCGAGTTGCAACCACTGCAAGGCTTGGTCGACCATTTGAACATTAACGGCATGATTTACTTGAGTAAAATCAGAAGGGTGAAACCTAATTTTTAACTCGTATTCAGGTAACTCATAATAAAGCCGTGGATCACAAGCAATGCCAGCAGAGTCTATTAAAGAGCCACCCTTATCAGCTTGAAACCACACTTGAGCATCGATTTCAGCACAAATTTTGTGCAGCAATTGAGTTTTCTCATGATCGATAAGCCTTACATGGCGAACAACGACCGCCACGGACGGCTGCCCAGCTATAAACTCCACATGCGTGACACCTGATTTTTTTGGCAATCCAGCCAGCCACTGCTGTACCACTAAGTAAAGCGGCTGAAGTGATGAATTCAAAATTAAGCAGTGATTTATAGGAATTAGATTATCTGAATTTTTTTCTCGAAAACATAATTGGGCTTGCGCAGAAATAACCATTCTCGCCCTCTCACGGTATTGTTCAGTAGAAAGTATTGGTTCTAATACTTGAAAGTCATCTGTACCTAACTGCCGAATTAAATTATTCACAACCGTTTGTTGCTTATGAGTAACTTGCTGTGATGACAATAAATGTTGCAACTGACAACCACCACACTCTTTGTCATGTGGACATGCCGGTGTCACTCTCTCGGCAGAAGCGACTAGAACGCTTTTTACTTGGCATTCACTGTAACGCTTACTTCTTGTGTAATGAGAAATACTCACTTCCTCACCCGGCAACCCACCATCGACAAAAACTGTTTTACCTTGGTGCTTTGCAACACCTTTAGCTTCCAAAGACAGACTCTCTATTAATAAGCGTGAGGGTACCTTATCGTTTGAATACTGCTTTTTAGCGCTTGAGGGCTTAAATATTCTTGCCATAAAGTGACGCCCTAACGTAAAGAATCAAAGGAAGTAAAACCGTTCATTATTTTGAATCGAATAAACCTGAAGACAAGTAGCGATCACCACGATCACAAATAATAGCTACTATAACGGCGCTCTTTACCTGCTGGCTCAATCGTAAAGCGCCTGCTACCGCACCACCACTTGATACACCACAAAAGATACCTTCTTCACGCGCCAAAGCCAGTGTGGTTTGCTCCGCTTCGACCTGCCCCATATTGATAGTCACATCAACTCGAGAATCATCAAAAATACTGGGTAAATACTCCTTAGGCCAACGCCTGATACCAGGAATACTGGCATCAGACTCAGGCTGTAAACCAATAATTTGGACGGCCGGATTCTGTTCTTTTAGGTACTTTGAGGTGCCCATTATTGTTCCAGTTGTCCCCATAGAGCTGACAAAGTGAGTTATGCCCCCTTGGGTTTGCTGCCAAATTTCAGGCCCCGTCGATTCATAATGAGCCAGAGGGTTATCGCCATTACCAAACTGATCGAGAACATGTCCTTTGCCTTCGGCCTGCATAGCCATCGCTAAGTCTCGGGCGCCTTCCATACCTTGTTCTTTAGTCACCAAAACCAGCTCTGCACCATAGGCCGCCATAGAAGCCCTTCGCTCAGCAGTAGCGTTTTCTGGCATAATAAGTATCATTTTGTAGCCTTTGATAGCCGCCGCCATTGCTAAAGCAATCCCTGTATTACCGCTAGTAGCCTCGATCAGAGTATCACCTGAACGTATATCCCCACGAGCTTCCGCATGGGATATCATCGATAAAGCAGGGCGGTCCTTTACAGATCCCGCGGGATTGTTGCCTTCTAACTTGACCAATATGATATTCGAGGTTTTACCGGGCAAACGCTGCAAACGTACCAGCGGTGTATTGCCTACACATGATTCTATTGTTGGATATAACATGGTGCCTCGTAATTCAGCAAAAAAAGAAAATGACAAAGGATAAGTTTAAACCCTATGTTGAGTAGTTAAAACGTGGTGATTAACAAATCTTATGTTTAAAAATACAGTGTCCTACAATACTGCCAGCAACAATACTGCGGCCAACAATACTGCAACCAACAATAGGGTCGCTTAGGGCCAAGCAAAATATTATCGCTAATCAGTCTAGAATAACCGTCGCTACAACGTGCTCCTGTTCATCTGACAGCGACACATGTACATGCTCAGCACCAAGCTCTTGCATTCTATGTTTGGCACCCTCGGATAAAACCAATAATGGCTTGCCATACTCATCATGATTAATTTGCATATGCTGCCATGATACGCCTCGACCAATTCCTGTACCTAAAGCCTTAGCGCACGCTTCTTTAACACAAAAGCGTTTAGCCAAATAACGGATTGGCTGACTAGACTCAGCAAACTCTTGCCGCTCAATGGAAGTTAATATCCTGTCGGAAAATCGATCAGATAAGCGCGCTAAAGACCCCTCAATACGATTAATCACAATAATATCAGTACCCAAACCCTTAATCATTTAGCGGCTCCACAGCAATAGCAATAGGTTTATTTAAAGGCTGGAAGAACTCTCGGCTGCGCAAAGGTTTATGCCCTAATATTGGTTGTAATGCCATTCGCGCCAAGTACTTAGCCGACTTTAGTACTTGAATGTCAGAAAAGTCATCAGTCGCCATACTTAATATGTGTGCCCCATAAAATGTATAGGTGTTGGAGCCGACATTCAGAGTCGATTCTTTTACAAAGCCACTACCAGCAACAAAACAATAATAAGTTTCTGGTTCTATAGGCAACCCTGTTTCTGACTCTGAATAAAAATTAATGCCATATCCAAGAGAATCCAACAACGCAAATTCAAATCGGCGCAAGGTTAACTCTAATGATTGCTGTTGCGCTAGCTTGTTGAGACTAGCAACGTACAATTCGTAAATTTCTGTTTGTGAATCCTCTTCTGGCAACAACCTAACCAGCAGCTCATTGAAATAAAGTCCGCTGTATAAATAGTTGCCGGATAACAACAGTGGTAAATTTTTTTGTTCCGAGTGAGTTAGCGTTTTAAGGTTACTTTTACCTTGCCAAGATACTATCAAGCCCGTAAATGGTTGCAAGTATTGGCGTTTTTTTAACTTACTACTGCGCACTCCCTTAGCCAAAATAGAAAGGCGGCCATAGGATTCTGAAAAAAAATCAATAATGATACTGGTATCACGAAACGGACGTGTATGCAGAATATAACCCGACTGAAGATCAACACGCATACCGATCAACCACTAACGGTCATCGTAACCTAGGCTTTGCAAAGCTCGCTCATCATCCGACCAGCCCGATTTAACCTTAACCCAAAGTCGTAACATCACTTTGGTGTCAAATAAAGCTTCCATATCTAAGCGGGCTTCCTGACCAATTAACTTGATTTTGGAACCTTTATCTCCGATCAATATGCGCTTTTGGCCATCTCTCTCAACATGGATAACGGCACTAATATGAATGATTTTCCCTTCATGTTGAAACTCTTCAATCTCAACAGTCATTTGATAAGGCAGCTCATCGCCCAACTGGCGAGTGATTTTTTCTCGTACAATTTCAGCCGACAAAAATCGTGAGCTTCTATCCGTAATTTGATCTTCAGGATAAAAGTGGTCGGCCAGTGGCAAGTATTTGGCAACTAATTGTTCTAGACGATCTAAATTTGTTTCCTTCAAAGCCGACACTGGAATAATTTCAGCAACATCTAACTTACTGGACAGCGTTTGCAAGTGAGGCAACAGTGTTTCTTTATCATCGATTTGATCAATTTTATTAACCGCCAAAATAATTGGACAATCCACATTTATTAAACGCTTAACAACCATGTCGTCGTCATCGTTCCACACTAGCCGATCAACAATAAAGACAACAACATCGACATCACGAATCGCCGTTGTTGCGGCTCGATTCATATATCGATTTAAGGCTTTTTCATGCTGCAGATGCATACCGGGAGTATCAACATAAATAGCCTGCACACTATTTTCCGTTTTAATTCCAATTAGGTTGTGCCTTGTTGTTTGTGGCTTGCGAGAGGTGATACAGAGTTTCTGTTTCAATATATGGTTGAGCATAGTCGACTTGCCCACATTAGGACGCCCAACAATCGCTACGTAACCGCAACGACTAACAGCTTCATCATTTGAAGAAAGATCAGAACTCATAGATAACTACCAAAATAATATTACTTAATGATTACGCTCTAACAGCCACTTATTTCAAAGTGAGTTGTTGTAGCATAGCTTGCGCGGCTTTTTGTTCCGCTGCACGACGGCTAGGCGCTTTAGCCGATACAGGACTGGAGACCAATGATATATGGCACTCTACCGTAAATTCCTGAGAGTGAGCTTCACCACTGAGTTCTACAACTGAGTATTCAGGCAATGGCTGCTTACGCGCTTGTAGAATTTCTTGCAGTTGAGTTTTAGGGTCCTTAGGGGATTCTATTTTTATACTCTTCAAACGATCAGCGTACCACGCCAAGACCCGAGCCTTAGCTTGCTCAAACCCACCATCTATATGAATTGCACCAATGAGAGCCTCTACTGTGTCGGCCAAAATAGAATCACGCCTATTGCCACCACTTTTACGCTCACCTTCACCCAAAATAAGGCTGGTACCCAATTCAAATTCTCTGGCGACTTCCGCTAAAGTTTCACCTTTCACTAAAAGAGATCTCAGACGACTTAATTGTCCTTCCCGAATGCCTTCAAATTTTTCAAATAAAGCTTCCCCAATGACAAAATTCAGAATTGAATCACCAAGAAACTCAAGTCGTTCGTTATTTTTTGAACCACAGCTTCGATGTGTTAAAGCCAACGTAAGTAACGAATCGTCAATAAAGGTGTAACCCAAACGCTTTATCAGTCTATTGCGAGAGATATTATTCACTGGCAGGTTTACAACACACAGTAGGAGTATTGCTATTCCAATGATTTTTAAATGTCAAAACCACTTCAAGGTTGGCCACAATAGGGATTCTATTTTCATAATCGATTGTAATCAGCGTGCCTTTAGGGGTTTTCTTCACCTGAACAGCTTCAGTCACTTCACCACGAATATTATTCATGCTGAATTTTTTACTTAACTTTTTCCGAAAATCACGATTAGACATTTCAGCAATAGCCGGGTCAGAACCCATGCTTTTTAACGCCGCCTCAACAAAAGAGTTATCCAAATAAGCGGGACCAATTTTAAAAGCACACATAAGGAAAAAACCCAAAGAGAAGATTAAGTACATCATCCCTAAAGACATCGAACCTTGCTGCTTAGGGAATCTAGATAGTTTCATCGTATACACCTCTCATCTGTCTATTTATGGGTAACGTTTATTGAATAGAACCAACGCGTTTGAAATTTGGCAAACTCAAAAATGAATCCCAATGCATCCATGTGGCAAAAGCTTTTCCTACAATATTTTCTTCTGGAACAGGGCCCCATTCACGGCTATCTGAGCTGTTATCTCGGTTATCTCCCATCATAAAATAATGCCCCTCTGGTACGACCCAAGTGCCCTGGCGGCTCAGTCGCCCAGGAATGACATTTTTGCGCATTTCGTGCTCTACACCAGCCAAGCTCTCTTTCATGATTTGAAATTGAGGCTGATTTGGCGGCAGAGAGGCCAACAATTGCTGCGGCATTTTCTCACCATTTACGTATAGCACATTATTAATGTAGCGAATTTCATCGCCCGGCAAGCCAACAACTCGTTTTATGTAATAGATAGGTACGTGGGGAGGGAAAAAAACCATAACATCACCACGCTTTGGATCATTGATATCTATAATTTTTGTTCTAACAACAGGCAAACGTATACCGTAGGTGAATTTATTAACCAAAATAAAATCGCCTATCCTCAAGGTCGGGATCATTGAGCCAGAGGGTATTTGAAATGGCTCAAACAAAAACGAGCGCAGAATTAAGACAACAAATAATACCGGGAAAAACGATTTAGAGTACTCGACTGGCCAAGGTTCTCTGGCGGCAGCTTGCTTAGCTTGATCGTAGGCCAACTGCAAATTGTCATCATCTAAGTTTGCCTCAGAGAACTGGCTGTCGACCAGGCCCGAAGCGGCACGTCGATTAGTGGCTAGAAAAAAGTGGTCAAGCAGCCAAACACTGCCGCTGACAAAAACCAAAACAACCAACACCAAGGGAAAATTAATATCCATAACCGAACACTCTACTCTAGCTATCTATCTTAAGTACCGCTAAAAACGCCGCTTGTGGAATTTCTACATTCCCCACTTGCTTCATACGTTTTTTACCAGCTTTTTGTTTTTGTAATAATTTTTTCTTACGGCTAATATCGCCGCCATAGCATTTTGCTGTTACGTTTTTACGCAAAGCTTTAACCGTTGTCCGCGCTATCACATGACCACCAATAGCCGCCTGAATTGCAACATCGAACATTTGACGAGGTATTAACTCTTTCATCTTTTCAGTTAACGCTCGACCACGTGCTTGAGAGTTATCTCTATGCACAATCAAGGCTAGCGCATCAACTTTATCAGTATTAATCAGAACATCGAGGCGCACTAAATTAGCCACTTGAAAACGATCAAAAGTGTAATCCAGTGACGCAAAACCTCGGCTGACCGATTTTAAACGATCAAAGAAGTCCATAACCACTTCATTCATGGGTAAGTCATAGGTCACAGAGACTTGAGTTCCTAGATACTGTAGATCCTTTTGAACACCTCGCTTGTTGATGCACAAGGTTATAACAGCACCAAGATGCTCTTGCGGCACCAAGATGTTTGCGGAACAAATTGGTTCACGCATTTCATCAATATTACCTATATCGGGTAATTTTGAAGGGTTATCAACGTAGACAATTTCACCGTTACTCTTCAACACTTCAAAGACTACTGTAGGCGCTGTGGTGATTAAATCTAAATCATATTCACGCTCTAACCGCTCTTGGATAATTTCCATGTGCAGCATACCGAGAAAGCCACAACGAAAACCAAAACCCAAAGCATCGGAGCTTTCTGGCTCATAAAATAATGACGCATCATTAATGGTTAGTTTCGCCAACGCCTCACGAAAATCTTCATAGTCATCAGAGCTGACCGGAAATAAACCGGCATAGACCTGCGGTTTAACTTTTTTAAAGCCTGGAACGGCATCAACATCGGGAGTTTTAAAATGAGTTAACGTATCGCCGACAGGTGCACCATGAATATCTTTAATGCCTGCGACTACAAAACCTACTTCACCAGCTTTAAGAACCCCCGTTTCTTTACGTTTCGGAGTAAATACACCGACACTATCAACCACATGAGCTTTGCCGATAGACTTCGTAATGATCTTATCTCTAGTTCGTAACGTCCCTTGCCGAACTCGCACCAAAGAAACAACACCCAGATAGTTATCAAACCATGAATCGATGATAAGCGCTTGCAAAGGAGCCTCAACATCACCCGTTGGAGGAGGAACAAGCCTCACTAATTCCTCTAGTACATCTTCAACGCCAATGCCCGACTTCGCACTGCATGTAACGGCATCCATGGCATCAATACCAATAATTTCTTCGATTTCTACTGCAACTCTCTCAGGATCAGCTTGCGGTAAATCGATTTTATTCAATACCGGAATAACCTCGAGCCCTTCCTCGATAGCGGTATAACAATTTGCTACCGATTGCGCCTCAACGCCTTGCGCTGCATCGACAACCAGTAATGCTCCTTCACAGGCTGACAGAGAGCGAGACACTTCATATGAAAAATCCACATGCCCGGGGGTATCAATAAAATTAAGTTGGTAGGTTTTGCCATCACGTGCCTTATAGTCGAGCGTCACACTCTGGGCTTTAATCGTAATACCGCGTTCGCGTTCAATATCCATGGAGTCAACAACTTGAGCTTCCATTTCGCGAGAGGACAAGCCCCCGCAGATTTGAATAAAACGGTCAGCAATCGTGGATTTACCATGATCGATATGGGCTATGATGGAGAAATTTCGGATATGGCTTAAGTCAGTCACAGTCTCAACTACGTAATGTTACGGATTAGTTTTGCGGTTTAAAAAAGCCCGCAAGTTTACCGCATCTTAGCGAAACAAGCCATCCAAGCCTAGGACGGCAACAACCTTCTGCTTATAAGGCAAAAATAAATCACCGCCTACTGAAAATAAAGCTTTATTGATCAACCTGAATGGTTCTGAAGGCTGGACGACCCCGACGAAAAAATCGGATTGGGACTAAGCGACCGGTCGGTAAAGCTTTTTGAGCCTTCTGATAATCCTTAACTCCAGAAATCTGGTCAAAACCTAATTGGGCAATGACATCACCAGGCATTAAACCCGCCTTAGCACCAGCGCCGTCAGCAACAACTTGGCGCACCACAACACCCTCATTTATTTGCCAGCTTTTTTTCATGTTGGAATCAAGCGATTCCACCACCAAACCCAACCGACCACCCGACATATCGGGTTTATCGATATCAGCAACCTCATTAGATTCACCATTCAAAGCACCCACTTCGACCGTGATCACTTTCTTTTTGGATTTTCTAATCAATGTCACCGCAACTTTTGTGCCCGGAGCCACAGAACCTACCGCGTGAGGCAGATCGCCCGACTTATAGATATCCGCCCGACCAAATTTAATAATAACATCACCAACCTTTAAACCAGACTTACTAGCTGGGCCACCGGGATCCATTTGAGCTATTAGTGCTCCCGTTGGTTTATCCAAACCGAATGAGGCAGCAAGATCTTTATCGACCTCTTGAATAACAACACCCAGCCAACCTCGATCAACACGGCCCTTATCACGCAACTGCTGAACAACGTTTTGAGCAACACTGGATGGAATGGCAAATGAAAGACCAATAGAGCCACCCGAACGAGTATATATTTGTGAGTTAATACCGACGACCTCGCCATCTAGATTGAACAGCGGCCCACCCGAATTACCTGGATTAATAGCAACATCAGTCTGAATGAAAGGCACATAATTAACATTCCTTTCACTTGGGATACTGCGTCCTATAGCACTAACTATTCCCGCACTAGCCGAAAAATCAAGACCAAACGGCGACCCTATTGCCACAACCCATTCACCAACTTTCAGATTTTTATCGTCCGCAAAACTTAGCGTTGGTAAGTTCTCGCCCTCGATTTTTAACAATGCCAAGTCAGAACTTTCATCGGTACCCACAACCTTGGCCGAAAACTCACGACGGTCAATGAGGCGAACCTGAATTTCATCTGCGTCAGCAATTACATGATGATTAGTTAAAATATAACCATCATCAGAAATAATAAAGCCAGATCCCATCGAATGAGCATTGCGTTCAGGACTCTGGCGAGGCTCAAATAAATGACGAAATATATCTGGGATATCTTGCTGACGGTTTTGTAGAGACAACTGCTTGCGCTTTTTAACATGCTCAACCGTATTTATTTTAACAACAGCAGGTGACGCATTCTCAATCAGCTGAGTAAATTCAGGCAGACCACTATAAGCCTGGGCGGATAACGTAAAAAACAAACTTACACACAGTGCTAATGCTATACGATTCAACATTCCGGATATTTCCTCTAAGAATAAAATAGTATCACCCCCACTGGAGGGCGGTCTCACGATCAACTAAAACTGGCTGCACACTGACATCATCTCGGTACCAATAGCTGTGTAAGCGCACAACTCCCCCACCGACGATCAGGCCAAGCAGCGCCAACACAATCACGCCAGACTCACTCCACTCACTATATGAGGCCGTAAATATCGCCACCATCATCATCAACAAGGGCACTAAATACACAAACAAAGCTCCCCTAACAACGACACCATCAGGCACACCAATGGATACTTCACTCCCTACCGAAAAATCATGTGGCGACCTACTTTCTAACAACACCCGCAAGAAACTTGTTTGACCGCCCCACTTAGCCACAAGGCTTTGGCCACAACCTTTCTGCGCCGAACAAGAGGCACAAGTACTCAACTGTATCGTTTCAACCCATAAGCAATCGGAGTCAATCGCTACAACTTTTGCAGTTTCTGTAATCATTTGTTTACTCAGATAGAAGCGTCATTAGTGCTTAAAATAATAATGCGGAAAGCAACTATTCAAAGCGGCAGTTAAGCTCTCCGCCAATCCAATGACTTCGATTTCGTTAGTTAGTTATTTTTCTGGTTGCGGGCTACGATAATACGGTGACACACCACGATTACCATTTAGAGCTGCCTGTCCAGCATGCAATGTCATAATGCGCTGTAAATACAGTTGTACATCTTCAGAAGGTCTTGGCGAGGTTCTTACGAGGATTTTTTGAGAAGCTTGTGGTGTTGCGTATTGCCCGATAGAAGGACTATATGCTGATGATCCACCGCTAACAGTTCGCGTAGGAATACTCGGAGCGCCAAATCCAGCAGGATAATTCATGCTCGGTAAATCCATTGAAGAACTATTAACCGTCGATTTATTTTCAGCCAAAGTTGCTTGATTGGTATCTCGTTGGTTTTGACTGATCATTTGCGACGTTAAAACCACAAAACCTGCAACTGATGCCGCTATAGCCATTTTTGTTACGTTATTAACCCAACTTTTTTTCACCATGTCTGGTTCGTCTACTAATGCCGCCCGAACAGAATTCGAAATATCGATACCTAAGTCCGTGGTAATTTCACTGCGCATCGCTTGGCCAATCAAGTGATAATTTTTCCATGTCTCTCGAACTGAGTTAGACCCAGTATTAACATCATCTTCAGTTGCTTTTAAAATTCGACGCAGCTCTAACTCGGACGCTTGTCCATCCATTAATGCTGATGTAGATTCTTTAAGCGAATGCTGTTCAGTCATGCTTTTCACCACTTTAATAATTAATACCAATTCAGTAATACGATCTAACCTAACGCGGCTCTATCAGCCTCTCTGCCTGCTATGACTGGGACAGTGTCATATAGTTCAATATCTGTTGATTTAATTTTGCGCTCTAATCATTGGCTCAATACATTTCTCAATGGCTTCTCGGGCTCGAAAGATTCGTGACCTTACCGTGCCTACAGGACAATCCATAATGTCGGCAATATCCTCATAACTAAGACCTTCCATTTCGCGCAATGTTACGGCCGACCTTAAGTCTTCAGGCAATTCAGAAATGGCTTGATTAACGGCAGCTTGAAGCTCATCTCTGAATAAATTATTTTCAGGAGTATCCACATCTTTTAATAAATCACTACCCGAATAAAATTCAGCATCCTCTATATCAACATCGCTCATCGGAGGCCGACGCCCTCGAGAAACCAAATGGTTTTTAGCGGTATTAATAGAGATTCGATACAGCCACGTATAAAATGCACTGTCTCCACGAAAATTTTTCAGGGCTCGATAGGCCTTAATAAAAGATTCTTGCGCAACATCTTGAGCCTCGTGAGAATCTCTAACGAAACGCCCAACGATAGACAAAACCTTATGTTGATATTTCAGCACAAGAAGATCAAAGGCCCTTTTATCACCCTGCTGAACTCTTTTAACCAGCTGCTGATCGTCTTGTTGCGCAGGCTGCCCTGTCATGCGTTCCCCTAAAATCGTTGCTTACTCACTAAATTATTAACGCCCAAAACACAATCATACCAGATCAAACTAAACCGTATGCTGTTTGTGCCGCCTACTAGACCTACATTTATTATGTGAGTTCAAAATAATACCCATTCTTTTTGATTCTGATCACGAGTCGGGCTGGTTGTTTAAGCCGCTATATCGCATAATCCAGCAATCCTTTTGAATTCAACTGTGTTTAATTACCTTTACTATGAACAACTATCACTCACACGACGTTTTAATTATCGGCAGTGGAGCCGCAGGTTTAACCCTAGCGCTCAGCCTTGCTAAAAAACATAAAGTAGCCGTACTTAGTAAAGGCAAGCTTAATGAAGGTTCCACCTGGTTTGCCCAGGGGGGAATTGCCGCTGTATTAGACGATAAAGATTCAATAGAGGATCACGTCAGCGATACATTGAAAGCTGGAGCTGGTCTCTGCCATGAAAAGAGTGTTCGTTTCACTATAGAAAGAAGTAAAGCCGCCATTCAGTGGCTCATCAATCAAGGTGTCGATTTTACCCGCAATGATCACGATGATGACTACCACTTAACCCAAGAGGGTGGCCATTCCCACAGGCGTATTATTCACAGCACCGACGCTACTGGCAAAGCCGTTCATAACACCTTAATTGAAAAAGTAAGAGCCGCGAGTAACATATCCTTATACGAACACCATATTGCTGTAGACCTTCTCTCTGAACCCAATATAGAAACAGGTCGTGTTAAATGCACTGGGGCCTATGTATATGACTTAAACAAAGATCAAGTTGATGTCTTTCAAGCTCGCGCTGTAATTTTAGCTACAGGCGGTGCCAGTAAGGTTTATCTCTATACCAGCAACCCTGACAGTGCCAGCGGCGATGGTATAGCAATGGCTTGGCGGGCCGGCTGTCGAGTTGCCAACATGGAATTTAATCAATTTCATCCAACCTGCCTTTACCACTCAAAAGCCGGTTCATTCTTAATCACCGAAGCTCTTCGAGGCGAAGGCGCGTTACTTAAACTGCCTAACGGTGAGCGGTTCATGGATAAGTTCGACGAGCGAGCCGAGCTTGCACCACGAGATATTGTGGCTCGCGCGATTGATCATGAAATGAAGCGCTTAGGCGCCGACTGCCTATACCTAGATATCAGCCATAAGCCGGCGTCTTTTATCGACAGTCATTTCCCGACGGTAAAACAACGCTGTTTAGAACTGGGCATAGACATCACTAAGCAACCGATTCCCATTGTCCCCGCTGCTCACTACACCTGCGGCGGAGTCGTCGTTAATCAACACGGTCAAACCGACCTCGACCAACTCTACGCCATTGGTGAAACTTCATTTACAGGTCTGCATGGCGCTAACCGCATGGCCAGCAACTCGTTACTGGAATGCATTGTTTATGCGCAATCATCTGCTGAGCACATTATAAACAACATTAATTCTTATGATGCACCTGAACCAGCCGCCCCATGGGATGAATCGCGAGTAACCAATTCAGATGAAGATGTTGTTATTTCACATAACTGGGATGAACTTCGACGCTTTATGTGGGATTACGTGGGTATTGTGAGGACCCAAAAACGTTTAGAGCGAGCCACTCATAGAATTAAATTATTACAAAAAGAGATTCAAGAATATTACAGCAATTATAAAATCGCTAACGACTGGGTTGAAGTCAGAAACTTAGCTATGACGGCTGAATTAATTATTCGCTCGGCCATGCAACGCAAAGAAAGTCGGGGCCTTCATTACTCTTTAGACAACCCTGAAATTCATCCTATTGCGAGAGATACTATATTGGTGCCCACTAACTTTGCCGCACAGGATATTTACATTATAACAAACGACTCGGCATGACCATTAAATGTCATAGCAACAAAAAGGCTCGTAAATCTCTGCGGCCTTGACTACTGCCTGAATCAAAAAAAATTATCATCTCCTTCTCTCTATAACACCCAATTTCACAATATCGCAGACGCAGTAGCCAGTGACTCCAACCATGAACAGACCGTATTTCTATGGGTACTGCAGCTTGATTAACCGGATACCATGACATAGTTTTTTTAGGTGAGATATTATTTTCAGAAGGCTGATAATAAAAGCGCAAACACCCTCTTGGCTCACGGATTAGACGCGTAAAACCCACCACCGCTATCAATAACAACAGCCCTGCCACTCCAGAGAAGGCAAGGCCCACTAAGCTAGAATTTAAAATCGCAAAAAAACACAACGCCACGATAATTACATGCAGCCATAGAGCAAAGCGAGAGGGAAATAACTCAAGCAATGGGTAACATCCCTTATGGAGTTACTTGCATGCCAGTATTAGCGCGAATAATATCGACGATAATTTTTATTTCTGGATCTTCAGGCACGTGGCGATTAATAAACCAATTAAACATATCTTGATCCTCACCATCTAACAATTTCCAGTACCGTTTTTTATCCTCATCACCTAAGGTTTCGTATACGTTGTCAAGGAATGGTAGCAGTACGAGATCGAGCTCAAGCATTCCTCTGCGACTGGCCCAAAAAAGGCGATTTCTTTCCATAATGCGTGTCCGTTTGTAATTCCAATGTATGGCTTCAACACCTAAATTTTATGGCGCGAGTATAAACCACAAATCTGGCATACTATTACCACTATTTTTTTAAAAGTTAATCACTATGACAATCCAAGCATCCCAACTTTCGCATCTATCCTTATTGATTATCGAGGGCAAAGACAGTAAAAAGTTTTTGCAGGGGCAAATAACGTGCGACACCAACGATATAACCGGATCTCAGTTTCAATATGGAGCCCACTGCAACAACAAAGGTCGAGCCATTGCTAATTTTATTGCAGCGACAATGAACTCTTCGGCCGAAGCCTCTGAAACAGACACAGTGGTCTTACGAGTTGAGTCAAGCATACAAGCAACTTTGCAAGCGTCATTAGCAAAATACATGGTTTTTTCTAAAGCTGAAATACAACCTAAGTCTGATAGCTATCTTATTATCGGCCTACAAGGTGACGCTATGGCATGGCTAAAAGAGAGTCACCAAATAAGTTTTCCTAAGCCAAGCAACGATAGTGAACCAAAGCATTTAAGCAACCACATAATTCAACATAAAGGCGCTTACTTTTTAGCCCTTGATGAACACAGAGTAGAATGCTGGATACCGGCAGAAAGTGTGGACTTTGATGATATTTTCAAAATGATCGACAACGACCGTCCTTCAACTCTGTGGCTGCAAGCTGATATAGACAGAGGCATTGGCTGGATTAGCGAACCTACCAGTGAAATGTTTATACCGCAAATGCTGAATTTCGACACATCCGAAATAAGTGGTATAAACTTTAAAAAAGGCTGTTATACCGGACAAGAAATTATTGCCAGAATGCATTACAAAGGGACTGTAAAGCGTCGTTTACAGCACCTAAAAATTTCCTCTGACAAGATTAACATTCTCCCTAAAATCAATATAGGTCAAGAACTCTATGGGAAAAAAAATCAACAAAGCATCGGCAACATTGTTAGCGTTAATAAATCCCTAAGCTCTCTGCATATATTGGCCGTGTGTGTACTGTCAGATATCGAGGACAATGCGGTTTATCTTGATAAAAATGGCGTTGAAAAACTCGAACGGTGTATGTTGCCTTATGCTATAACTACATAATATTTTATCTACCACATTTTATAGGATTACTTCATGAGTCAGCTTGTCGATAAAGTCCGTCAGGATCTTTTAACTGCTATAGAGAAAGATCAACTGGTATTACCAACTCTGCCAGAGGTTGCACTCAAAGTAAGGGAAGTTGCCGAAGACCCTGACGCTTCAATTGACATGCTCAACACAGTAATTGGTAACGATGCTGCTCTGACCGCTCGAATTATTAAAGTTGCCAATAGCCCACTATTGCGCGGCAGCGTTGAAATCGAGAGTTTAAAAATGGCGTTAATGCGTCTTGGCATGGAATACACCTGTAACATAGCGACGGCATTGGCTATGGAGCAAATGTTCCAGGCCACTTCAGATATGGTCGACAAACGTATGCGTGAAATCTGGACAAACTCAAGCGAAATAGCGGGTATTTGTCATGTGCTGTGCAAACACTACACTAAATTGCGCCCCGACCAAGCCACTTTGGCCGGTCTTGTCCATCGCATAGGCGCACTTCCCATATTAACTTACGCTGAAGATCACCCAGCGTTATTACAAGACAGTATTACACTCGATACTGTTATCGATCAGCTACACGCACAGATAGGCAGCAAAATTTTAGAACACTGGGACTTCCCTTCGGAACTGAAGCAAGTGCCTAGTCAATTTAACAATTTCAGCCGAGATATAGAGAGTGCCGATTATGCCGATCTGGTCACCGTGGCCGTATTACAAAACAGTGTAGGAGCCGATAACGAATTCTCTAACATTGACAGAAGCCAAGTAACCGCTTTTGCGCGACTTGGCATCAACCCTGACTTAGACTCAGATAATGGCGAGGATTTAAACGCCGAAATGGAAGCCGCTATGCTGCTATTGCAATAATCAGCCAGTAAAAAACTAGCCGTTACATCACTAAAACCAAAAATACAACCCTAAATAGGGAGCGACCAGTCAATCGGATCGGCTCCCTGCTGTTTAAGATATTCATTCGCAGTAGAAAAATGCCCACAGCCTAAAAAACCTCGATAAGCCGACAAAGGCGATGGATGCGACGAAGTTAATACACAGTGCTTATGGCGATCGATAAACGCGCCTTTCTTCTGAGCATAACTACCCCACAATAAAAACACCAAACCTTGCCTCTGATCATTCAATTGCCTTACAACTTGATCGGTAAATAGCTCCCAACCCTGCCCTTGATGGGAGCCGGCATCTGCTTGGCCAACGGTTAAAGTCGCATTTAATAGCAGCACCCCCTGCTTAGCCCATGATTGCAAACATCCGTGATTAGCTATAGGTATGTTTAAGTCTGCCTGCAGCTCTTTAAATATATTTTTCAATGAGGGTGGTACTTTAACGCCAACCAGCACAGAAAAACTTAAACCATGCGCCTGCCCATCACCGTGATATGGATCTTGCCCTAAAATAACGACTTTGACCTTGTCAAAAGGCGTGCTATTGAATGCATTGAAAACGTGTTCGGGTGAAGGAAACACTGTTTTTCCGGCACTCTTCTCCTCAATTAAAAACTGCTTAAGCTCCCTCATATAATCTTGCTGAAATTCACTTTCTAGGTGTTCCAGCCAAGAAATATCAAGATTTTTTGGTGCCGTATAATATGAAATAGAATCTGAATTCATCATTGCGTTCCGTACTAGCCCGTTTATTACATTATGAACAAACACTGAAACTAAAATACTAACAACAAAATTTACTTTTTTGTCCTTAATAAGGCTATTTCAGGCTAAAATATAAAACTTACAACTCCCCGTTCTATTTTAAGGAATACGCTTGTCTGAATTCACTATTGGTCAACGCTGGATAAGTAACACCGAAGCCGAACTGGGCTTAGGGATTGTCAGCGTCGTAGAAACTCGTCACACCACCATTACTTACCCTGCCGCAGGCGAACAACGGGTATACGCATCTAATAACGCACCATTAACCAGAGTATTGTTCCGCGTTGGTGAAACCATTCGCGACAATGAAAGTAATACGCTGGTCATTGCAAATATCATCGAAGACGATGGCTACCTAACATACACCGGAATTGATCAAAATAGTGAAGAGGTAGAATGGGGTGAAGTCGAAATTGACTGCACCATCCAGTTTAGCAAGCCACAGGACCGCTTATTCGCAGGTCAAATCGATAAGTTACGCGATTACAAGCTACGCTACCAAACACTGCAACACCAACATCGGCTCTCGCATTCTTCTGTACAAGGAATGATCGGACCACGAGTCCAACTTTTAGAACATCAACTCTATATCGCCAATGAAGTTGGGAGCCGATACGCACCCCGCGTGTTATTGGCCGATGAAGTAGGCCTAGGTAAAACTATTGAAGCCGGCTTGATTATTCACCAGCAGCTGATCAATGGTTTAAGTCAACGAGTACTCATTACGGTACCTGATAGCTTGGCACACCAATGGTTGGTTGAAATGCTTAGGCGATTTAACTTGCACTTTACCCTGCTGGATCAGAATCGCTGTAATGCTCTGGTGGAGTCAGGTGAAGACAACCCTTTTGAAAGCGCCCAACTGGTACTGTGTACCATCTCATTGTTAACGGAGAATCAAACTCGCCTTCAGCAAGCTCTAGAGTGCGACTGGGATCTTATGGTGGTAGATGAAGCCCATCATTTAGAGTGGCACCCGCAACAAGCGTCAGACGCTTACACTTGTATTGAGCAACTGGCACAAAAGTCTCTTGGCTTACTGTTACTCACCGCAACTCCGGAGCAGCTCGGAATTGATGGTCACTTTGCGCGATTGCGCCTACTTGATCCTGATCGGTATTTTGATCTCAATAAATTTTTACAAGAGCAAAAAAACTATCATCCCGTTAATGACTTGGTTCAAGTTTTACTGAATGACAGCAATGCATTGGTTAACGATCAAGACTTACAAGAAAAACTCAAACAACTTCTAGGGACTAGTGTAGAAATTCCTATCGATTTAACCCCAGAAAATCTTATAAGAACACGCGATAAAGTAATTGATCAATTGCTCGACCAACACGGAACCGGACGTGTTTTATTTCGCAACACCAGAGCCGCGGTTAAAGGTTTCCCCCATCGTCATATGCACAGTTACGGCTTACATGAGGATGAATATTTTCAAGTCGACGAGCACCAAGGCTCAGAGACTATTAATGCCGACAACCCTAAAGTGAAATGGCTCGTTCAATGGCTTAAACAACACCGTCAAGAGAAAGTGCTGGTCATTTGCTCATCCGCCGATACCGCTTTAGATCTAGATATGCATTTAAACCTGCGTGCTGGTCTACGCAGCTCATCATTCCATGAAGGTCTAAGTTTATTAGAGAGAGATAGAGCCGCCGCCTATTTTGCCGATGAAGAAGATGGCGCTCAAGTGTTAGTCTGCTCCGAAATAGGCAGTGAGGGTCGAAACTTTCAATTCGCTCACAACCTAGTTATGTACGATTTGCCCTTAAATCCTGACCTAATAGAACAACGTATTGGGCGCCTCGATCGAATCGGGCAAACCAGTGACGTACAAATTCACCTACCCTATTACTGTGATTCAGCAGAAGAAACTCATTTGCAATGGCTACACCAAGGATTGAATTGTTTTGAGAGGGTTTGTCCCGTAGGCCAACAGATTTATCAACAATTTGCTGATGAGTTACACGACCTCATTAATTCACATCAACCCGACAAACTGTCTGATTTAATTGAGCGCACCCGAGCGCGCACAGACTCGACCTTAGAAGAATTGCAAAAAGGTCGCGACCGCTTGCTTGAACTTAATTCCTGTAAACCAGAAAAAGCGGCTCTATTAAGCAGTGCATTAAATGAATTTGATGAAAGCTCAGAACTGCAAGCCTACCTAGATAGCGCGTTCAATATTTATGGGGTTGATTGCGACAAACACAGTGAAAATGCGGTTGTTATTCACCCTTCAGACCATATGCAAACTCAGCATTTCCCCAGCTTACCCGATGAAGGCATGACCGCCACCTATTCACGTCAACACGCCTTAAGCCGTGAAGATATCCATTACCTCACGTGGGAACACCCTATGGCTAGAGGAGTTATGGATATGGTAACCGGTAGCGAGCTAGGTAATACGAGCTTATGCACCATTAAGCTACCTCCACTCAAGCCCGGCTCACTCTTAGTAGAAGCTATATTTCAGTTTTCATGTCCTGCACCTAAATACCTACAAGTTCATCGCTTTACCGAGAGCACCAGCTTACGCTTACTGTGTGATAGCCAAAATAAATCTCTCGGCCATATCATCACTATCGAGCACATCGACAATTTAGGTGAAAAAGTAAAACGCCCCATGGCCAAACAATTAGTACATCACGCACGTACAGACATTGAGAAAATTTGTCTACATTTAGAAAGTGAGGCACAAACTTACGAGAAAAGCTTGATCAAGGTAGCCATTAATAACCTAACTGACTTTTACTCTATCGAACTTAATCGGCTGCATGCACTGGCTAAGGTGAACCCCAATATTCGCCAAGAAGAAATCGACTATTGCCAAACACTTCAAACCGAAGGTTTAAAGGCTTTGCAAAATGGCCAATTACGCTTAGATGCCATTCGAGTTATTGTCGCAACCTAAAAAGTGAGCTACCTCTCTTTTTTTACCCGTGAATTGGAAGAGTTTTATGCAAGAATTAATAGATGAATTGCGCGATATGGCAGAGGATGTTCCGGTCCCTCTAGAACTACCGGAGCATGATCAATTAGTACAAGCGCAAGAGCAAATATTGATGCCACTACCTCACGACTTTATTGAGTTCATAATGGAGGCGGGGGACATTGTTTATGGAACTATTGAGCCGGTAACGGTTGCCGACCCCTTATCCCACACCTATTTACCTGAAGTCACTTCAACCGCTTGGTCACTAGGCATGCCAAGGGAAATGGTGGTGGTTTGTGAAGCTCACGGCGGTTACTACTGTATTGATGAAGGCGGTGAGATTCGTCTCTGGAAAAATCATGATTACGAATCAGAAACATGGGAAAATATTTGGTACTGGTTGCGTGATGTGTGGATGAAAAGCGGAGAGTAAAGCTTAACAAATAGACATAATCTGTTAGAATTCGACTGATCAGTCACAGCAAGACCAAAGAGTTCTAACATCAGGTACACATCGTATTATGAATATTGAAGATTTTTATACGCCTATAGCCAACGGCATCAGCTTCAGCCGTGATCAGGCTAGCGGATTTGCGAAGAATATCGCTGATGACTTCAACCCCATTCACGACATTGACGCTAAACGTTTTTGCGTGCCGGGTGACCTATTATTTTCTATCGCCTTATCTAAATTTGGGCTCTATAACACGATGCAAGTCACGTTTTCAGGCATGGTTAACGCAGAAACCCCTCTGCAATTTAATCATATTGAAGCCGGTAAATTAGATATTGTTGATGCTAACGAAAAAGTCTACTTAACCGTGGAGCACCAAGGTCAACAATCCAACAACCAAGCCGCCATCTCCAAACTCATTGAGCAATACGTAGGGTTTTCAGGGAAGACTTTCCCGCACATTTTAGTGCCCTTATGGAAATCTAAAGGAGTGATGGTCAACCCTGATAGGCCCATGGTTATCTATCAATCAATGACAATCAACATGACCTCGCTAGATTTTTCCAGCCCCAGTATTGAGGCTACAACCCCAGAAATAGACGTTAACGGCAAACGCGGCAATGTTGTTTTGCGATTCAACTTTAAAGACGGAGATCGTAAAATTGGCACCGGCGAAAAGCATATGATTTTGAGTGGTTTAAAAGACTACGATCAAACGGCAATAGACGACTTGATTACCTTTTATAACCAACGAAAAATTGATTTGTCGGGTTAGAGATCACTTGCCGTCTCGATATTCATCACACAGAGCCAACCATTTTTCTATTCCAGCGCTGCGATATTTTTTCTTGTGTAGAATCAAGTAAAACTTTCTATGCCAATCTCTATGCGGCGCAAATAATGGTTTTAAACTGCCTCGTTGAAACGCATCGCGCAGAGCAATTTCAGACAAGCAGCCAATACCTAGGCCTGCTTCAACCGCACGTTTAATAGCTTCCGTATGCTGCAGCTCATGGCGCAAATTCAACTCACCAGTTAATCCGTGTAGGGCTCTATCAAAGGCCTGCCTCGTCCCAGATCCCGTTTCACGAACAACCCAAGCGGCCTCGGATAAATCTTTATCGGTTAACTCTGTTTTTTTTGCATAGGGGTGATTAGGCCCGCAAAAAATCATCAAATCATCTTCACGCCAAGGTATCACGTCTAAATCGGGGTGCTGTAAATCCCCTTCAATCAGCCCTATATCCAGCTCAAAGTTTTCAACTTGATGAGCAATCGTTTGAGTATTAGCAACCGTCAGTTGAACGTCGCTGCCCTCATGCTCACTCATATAATGCGCCATCATTTCCACCGCCAAATAATTGCCAATGGTCATAGTTGCGCCGACTTTTAATTGGCCAAGATCGGTATGCTGTTTTAAGCCTCGTTCGAATTCATGAGCTTGCGCCATTAATGCTTCCGCTTTTGGACGCAATAACTTCCCGAGCTCATTAAGCTGCAAGCGCTTACCTATTCTGTCAAAAAGTTGAATATCAAACTGTGTTTCTAAATCTTTCAGCGAACTGCTCGCCGCCGACTGCGACATGGATAAGCTCTGTGCCGCACGAGTAATATTTTCAAAATGAGCTGACGCGAGAAAAACCTCTAACTGCCTTAATGAATACTTCACTTAATAATTCCTTAGAGTTTAAACACTCCTTTACCTGTTTTATTAATTAATATAACCGTATTAATTTGTTTTGCAAATATAAATAGTCAGTTTAATCTACTCATCAATGACCACACCCACTGACAAATTAACTGGAAACACAACATGGCCAACGTTATTACTGAAACCGTTACCCACGTACACCACTGGAATGAAACATTATTCAGTTTCAAAACCAGCCGTAATGCCTCTTTGCGCTTTGAAAACGGTCACTTTGTCATGATGGGAATGGAAGTAGAGGGAAAGCCCTTGATGCGTGCCTACAGTATCGCTAGCGCCAATTATGATGAAGAGCTGGAGTTCTTTAGCATAAAAGTTGATAACGGCCCACTCACATCTCAATTGCAAAACATTAAAATTGGTGACCCGATACTACTGAGCACCAAACCGACAGGTACTTTAATTGCTGATCACCTATTACCTGGTCGTAATTTGTATTTAATCAGCACTGGAACTGGGCTTGCGCCATTCATGAGCATCATTCGTGACCCAGAGATATACGCCAGATTTGATAAAATAATTCTGACTCACGGTGTACGCACAGTATCTGAATTGGCCTATCAAAATGAGATCGCAGAGCAATTGCCTAATAATGAATACTTTGGTGATGAGGTTAAAGAGAAATTGATTTACTACCCAACCGTCACTCGTGAACCTTATGTGAATCAAGGTCGTATCACCGATCTTATGGAATCCGGTAAGTTGTTTGAAGAGATTGGGCTGCCGCAAATAAGCCCTGAACACGATAGGTTTATGGTCTGTGGCAGCCCCGCCATGCTAAAACAAACCTGTGAAATTTTAGACAAAAAAGGCTTTAAAGAGTCTCGACACGGCCAAAAAGCCCATTACGTTATTGAGAGAGCTTTTGTAGAGCGCTAATACTTCACTAGAACTATGCCCATAACAAGACAACCAGCCGCTATAACTTTCTAAATTTGGCAGTTTGGCGGCTGATGGCAACTAGATTGTCTTCGCAATCCCAGATCAAACCATCCTCTTCAAGAATACCCTGGGTCAACATTTTGGTATTAAATTGAACCTTTAAGGGACCGCTCTTAGGGACCGCTCGTACTTGTACGGTTAACTCTACCGTAGGTACCCAACCACTGGGGCCAAAGTGGGTAAAAATGGGAGGTGGAAACGAGTCGGCAAAATACAGCAGTGAAAACACATCAATAGTTTCTTTATCTGTGAACTCGGTATAACCCAACCATTCCCCGTTCCCAAGCGGCTCACCCATGAAATTTTTATCAAAACCGGGAACAACACGCTGAATAGTGTGTTGCTGGATTTTAATGAAATCCACCTTGGGTATATCAACGCAATCGGTATACGGGACTAGGCTAGCAACCGGTTGCGTAATTAAGGTCTCACCCTTTAATTGATTCAAACTGGTATAGGCAGCTGTTAGTTGGGCTTTCAATTCATCGTCTTGAAAAATTTTGGCTACAGCGTAGGAAGTACCTTTTCCCTTTCGCAAGACCTCTACTTCAATTTCGCACACCCCCACATGAGTCGGAGCTAAATAAAACGCATTGATGGATAGCGGCTCAGCATGAGGCACTGCTTGCGCCATAGCTTTAGCCGCAATGGCCATTACATAGCCGCCGTTAGGTACAGGACCGATACACCAATTATCTGAAAACTCACCACGCCAGCGAGTATCAGTTATTCGCTCTACCTGTGTATCTGTTTGAAACTGCCCCATTATTTATGCCTTTATTGAAGCTTGCCGGTTTGTGACAAACGCACCACACACAGTTGCACACCCACAGCAATAACACTGGACAGAACACCAAATAGTGTAAGATTGCGCTCCATTTCTGACGGCCCCGTTTCCACAAAGAAGGCCACAATCAACACTACAGTGGCTAGCATCAATAGAGCAGAGCTTGAGAGCTGTATGACCCGCCAAATCTTTTGTGACAGTGGCTGCCAGTAAGCCGCCAAGCTGAGGTGTATCAAAGAGGAAAATATTATATAAATATGAGAGGCGCGATACATCATCCGCTGCCCCGTCATTTCACTATTAGCATTAATAACAGCCTGCATATAATCGCCAGTAAAAAAGAACACAACGACACCAAGCAGGCCTACAGCTAAATGTACACTTTTCATCAAAAGGTTATTCTGGACGCATGGCTGGAAACAGGAGAACGTCGCGAATAGACGGAGAATCAGTTAGCAGCATAACCAGACGATCAATACCAATACCCTGCCCTGCGGTTGGCGGCAAACCATACTCTAGCGCTCGGACATAATCAGCATCATAGTGCATTGCTTCATCATCACCAGAGTCTTTCTCTACAACCTGCGCTAAGAAACGCTCAGCTTGATCTTCAGCATCATTAAGCTCAGAGAAGCCATTAGCAATCTCGCGACCACCCACAAAAAACTCAAACCGATCAGTCACGAATGGATTGTCATCATTACGTCGTGCCAGTGGTGATACTTCAGTTGGGTATTGGGTAATAAACGTAGGGTTATCCAACCGATGCTCAACCGTTTTCTCGAAGATTTCTATTTGAATTTTCCCCAAACCCCAAGAATCTTTTAGCGATATATCAAGATGCTCGGCAATTTGTTTAGCGCCCGTTTCATCAGACAGCGCTTCAGCCGATATATCAGGGTTAAAATGCAAAATAGAATCAAACACGCTCAAACGTGCAAACGGCTTATTAAAATCGTAAATGGTTTCTTGTACAACCTCGCCGTTTGAATCTTTAACGGTACTCGCAATTTGAGTGGTACCAATCACCTGCTCACAAATTTGGCGCAACATATCTTCGGTTAGATTCATCAAGTCGTTAAAATCAGCATACGCTTGGTAAAATTCCAACATAGTGAATTCTGGATTGTGACGTGTCGACAAACCTTCATTACGAAAGTTACGATTGATTTCATAAACGCGCTCAAAACCGCCGACAACCAAACGCTTTAAATACAACTCGGGAGCGATACGTAAATACATATCAATATCGAGCGCATTATGATGAGTCATAAACGGTTTGGCCGCAGCACCACCTGGGATTGACTGCAGCATGGGTGTTTCAACTTCTAAGAAGTCTTTATTATTTAAGTAGCCACGAATAAATGTCACTATTTTAGAGCGCAATTCGAATGTTTTACGCACCTCTGGGTTGGCAATCAGATCGACATAGCGTTGGCGATAACGAATTTCTTGATCAGACAAACCATGGAATTTATCCGGCAGAGGACGCAAAGCTTTGGTTAACAATTGCGGCTCGTCAAGACTGACATAGAGGTCACCTTTACCCGATTTGTGCAGTTCACCGCGAACACCAACGATATCACCCAAGTCCAGAGACTTAGCAAAAGGCCGAGCCAATTTAGTAACGTATAATTGAATCTGGCCACTGCCGTCTTGCAAAACCATAAACGCGCCACGATTACGAATAACTCGACCCGCCACAGAGACAATATTGCCCTGTTCTTCTAACTCTTCTTTAGAGAAGCCAGAGAATTTATCTTGTAGATTTTGCGCCTTACTGTCCGGTTTAAAATCATTTGGAAAAGCATTACCTTGCTCACGAATAGCGCTTAATTTTCCACGACGCTCGGCAATCAGTTTATTTTCATCTTGTGGTGCTTGATTCTGCTTGTCTCGGTTATTCTTGTTGTTACTCATGACTTATTTCTCAAAATTAATTACTTAAAATAATGTGTTTGATTTTCTTTAAACGCCAGCTTTCAAACTTGCTTCTATAAACAAATCCAAACCACCATCAAGAACATTTTGGCAGTTACTGGTTTGCACATTCGTGCGTAAATCCTTAATTCGTTGATCATCTAAAACATAGGATCTAATTTGACTACCCCAACCAATATCAGCCTTATTATCTTCAGCTGTTTGCTTCTCGGCATTACGCTTTAGTAATTCTTGCTCATAGAGTTTAGCCCGCAGCATTTTCCAGGCTTGATCACGATTCTTGTGCTGTGAACGCTGACTTTGACACTCTGACACAATCCCCGTAGGTACATGAGTTAAACGTACCGCCGAATCGGTTTTGTTAACATGTTGACCACCCGCACCTGAAGCACGATAAGTGTCTGTTCGAACATCACTGGGATTAATATCAATTTCTATATCATCATCCAGTTCAGGAGAAACAAAGACTGAGCAAAATGATGTATGACGCCGACTACCAGAATCAAACGGAGATTTACGCACCAATCGATGCACTCCGGTTTCGGTTCTGAGCCAACCAAAAGCGTATTCTCCTTCAAGCCGTATGGTCGCACTTTTAATTCCAGCCACATCTCCGGCAGAGGCTTCCTCTAAAGTGGTTTTAAAGCCTTTGGCTTCTCCCCAGCGCAAGAACATACGCAATACCATTTCGGCCCAATCTTGAGCTTCAGTGCCACCCGACCCCGACTGAATTTCTAAGTAGGCGTTATTTTGATCCATATCTCCTGAAAACATACGCCGAAATTCAAGTTTAGCTAAGTGACTATTTAAACCTGCCACTTCGGCTTCTACTTCTGCAACACTATCAGCATCGTTTTCTTCAACGGCCATATCAAGCAGCTCACGGCTATCCGCAACCCCTTGATCAAGGTCATCGATGGTTTTTACCACTTCTTCAAGGCTAGAACGCTCACGCCCCAAGGCTTGAGCTCGATCAGGGTCATCCCAAACCGCTGACTCACCCAGCTCTAATTCAACCTCAGTTAAGCGCTCTTTCTTTTGTTCATAGTCAAAGATACCCCCTAAGAACGTCAGTACGCTCTTGTAGGTCTTTAAGGGTATTCAGTAGTGGGCTAATTTCCATGAGCGCTCATAATAGGTAATAAAGAAGAAGGCGCAAATTGTACAGGAGGCACACTCACAACTCTATATTTACGCCATAAATGAAAAATCATTTTTGTTTATTAAATTCTCTCGTGACAAGCACTACAGAAAGGTTTATTAATACGCCCTTTAATTAAAACGCTTAACCTATCTGAGAGAATATTGGAGTTATTATGTCTGTTGTTGATGCATTAAAGAAACGCGTATCCACCCGAGCTTTTTTAGACAAAACCGTCGATGAAGCAACCTTAAAAGATATTTTTAATGCCGCTCAAACATCTCCCTCTAATTGCAATGTACAACCCTGGCAAGTGTATGTCGTTTCAGGCGAAAAAAAGGATCAACTTAAAGACAAACTTGTAGGTGCCCTAATGACCGGCAACCCACCCAACCCCGATTTTAATTGGAAGGTTGGCTATGAAGGCGTACACAGAGACAGACAATACGGATCAGCCAACACACTCTATAGCGCGCTAGGTATTGACAGAAAAGACAAGCAGGCCAGACAGATGGCCATGGTTCGCAATTGGACCTTTTTTGACGCCCCCCATGTTGCCTTTTTCACCATGGATAAGTACTTGAACATAATGGGTGCAGTAGACATCGGCATTTACGCACAAACACTAGCGTTACTATTAGCTGAAAAAGGTTTAGCGAGTTGTATGCAAGGGGCTTTAGGGCAGTTTCCTGATCCAATCAGAGAACATTTAAACATCCCCGAAAATCGCGGTATATTATTTGGCATGTCATTTGGCTATGCCGATCCAGATGCCGCAGCAAACAATGCGATTACTGATAGAACTGCATTGGAAGAGTCGGTTGAATTTATCAGCTAAACAAAAGCTCTTTATCTTTCTGATAACGGGAATAGGTTACAAGGAGTGCCGTTGTTAAAACGCACTCCCGTTAAAGTCCCGTTAACTTACAAACTACTATATAAAGACTGTCAAAAAATATTAAGACTGCTCATGCTCATCGTTAGCATGACAATCTTGGTACACACCTAAAGCAAAAACCGAAGCATAAATAGAAAGAATAATAGCCATGTTGGTCACCCTAATAGTATTCAGTTAAAGCAGTTATTTGCTTAACTTGGTGATCAGTCTATGCTTCCATCTGTAATTCCTCAAATGGTTAAAAATCAGCAAGCACATGAATATAATTCATTTAAATTCGATTTTATAAGTTGCCACCACTATGGATATTAAAGAACTTGGTCGGTTAGATTTAAACTTACTAGTCGCACTTGAAGCCCTTCTAGAAGAGCGTAATGTTTCTAGAGCTGCTGATAGGCTATTCATCACCCAATCAGCGATGAGTAAAACCTTGGGGCGACTAAGAGACCTATTCAACGATCAGTTATTTACTCGCTCTTCTAGCGGTATGATACCCACCCCCAGAGCATTGCAACTGTCTGAACATCTGCCGCAATTACTGCAAGCTGTACAATGTATGGTGCAACCACAAAACTTTGACCCATTGACCTTTAGTGGTGATTTTAACATCTTAATCCCCGACTCTATCGCTATCTGGTCATTACCCATACTAATCAATCGATTATCCAAAAGTGCTCCCAAAATTCGTTTAAAAATAGATAGCCAACAAGAGCATCAACTTGAATCATTAGCCAGTGGTAAAATTGACTTTATTATACAAATGGCGCAAAACGAATACCCAGCTGAATTCAAAGTTAAGACCGTCGGCTTTGCGCCCACTACTTTGTTTGCTCGAAAAGGCCATCCGCTAGCGGACAAACCTCTGACATGGGACATCATTGAAACCTACCCACATATCCACTTAAACATCCCTGAGCTAGCAGATTCCAAACTGGCAACACAACTGGATTCTCAATTTATACAGCACGAGCGCGATGTCATACCACATATAGAAATGACTAATATTTTTACCGCATTGCAAATTATTAAAGCGACTGATTATCTGCTACCAGGGCCCCCTATTTTTGTTGAAGAAGAAGATTTAAGCAAAGATATTGTCGCGCTAGAACTACCAGAAAATGAAGGCATCTCAATTCAATACACAATGGTTTATCACGAAAGAATTGAAAGTTCAGCACCACATCAATATTTGTTTTCTGAGATGATAGATACGATTCAAACCTACCGAGTTATGCGTGGCTTACCTACATTAGAAGATATGAGGAAACTTAGAAATCTAGCCTACTGAGCGTCAATATAAATAGATCTTTTTGATTTACCGCAAGACTTCATCTCTTTTTGTCTCAATATAGATACTGTTGCCTTGAACCCGCTACCGCAAACAGATTCAAGCGCATAAAATAATCTAATCACTGACAAACTACGGCGAAGCTGCATGTCCACATCCGTTACCCACGCAATGGAAGTTATTCCTCGGCAGAATTTTGTCGAACACAGCCAACACAACAAGGTGGTTGGCCACAGTATTCCATCGCAAGAGCAAGCTAAGCAGCTGCTTAATTCTATCGCTCTAAAAAGCACCGATCATATCTTACAAATTGGTGCCGGAGCCGGCTATCTAACCGCCTTAATCAGCACTTTAGTTACCCACGTGACCTCTTTAGAATGCTGCCCAACTTTAGCCAAAATAGCACAAACACGCTTTGATGAATTAAGGCTGGATAACATAGAACTGCGCCAGTGTGATGGTCGTATTGGCGCTGAAGATAACGGTCCTTATGACGCTATTTTTGTATCCTCCCCCTTAATAACGGAGCGAGACAACTTCATCAATCAACTCAAACCTAATGGCTCTATTGTTGCCATTGAGGGAGATGAATACGGCACCAATATTTTGGTTAAGTATTGCTGTGATGATCAGGGAAAATTAAAGCGTCGCGAGCTAGGCCCCCTGAACACCAACAATGATATAGGCATGATCATGCTCGATCTGGGCATGATTGATGAGGCGACTTTACTGCAAGCAAAAGAGTTGGCACATAAAGATAAAGTCCCTCTTATCGAAGTGTTGCGCAAATTAACCAGCATTGAAGAAATAGACATGTACCGGTCTATAGCCTTGCAATGCAAAATTCCATACAAATCTCTCGACGAACTGATACCAATCGCTGAACCAGTATTTTTTGGAGAGTACTCTCGCGGATTTCTCGACTGCCTGCATTTAATTCCGCTCGCAAAAACACATAAATCATTAATAGTTGCCACCTATGATCCTGAGGCTATTACCGATGATTTACAGGCTATGAATTCGGACTTAACAATAGAAAGAATACTTGTCACCCCCACTGATTTTCGTCGCTTATGGTCAATGCTTGAGCTTTGCTTACAAGGAGAGATGAAACAACTTAAAAGTTACCAAAAAGCCGACAAGCAAGCTGACAATACACTTTTAAATCACCAAAAATCCAAACTAGAAGCTCATTTAATCTCACTGCTAGACGCCTTGTTATTAGATGCTGTCAGCGATCGAGCCAGTGATATTCATATCGAGCAATACCAAGACCGCGTGCGTATAAGATTAAGAGTAGATGGTGAATTACACGATATAAGTCACTACCAGCTAACTCAGCATGAAGCGCGAGGCCTAATTAATGTCATTAAAATACGCTCAGATCTTAACATCGCCGAAAAAAGGTTGCCCCAGGGTGGTCGATCACAGATGCAAGTTGGCAACCTAAATTACGATTTACGCATTCAAATTCAGCCTTCTCTATACGGTGAAGATGTCGTCATTCGCTTGCTTCCACAAAACAACACTTTAATTAGCATTGATGAGTTAGGTCTATCGCCATTCATTTCAAAAAGCTACCAGCGTCTACTCAACAACCCAACTGGGTTAATACTTGTGGTGGGCCCAACCGGCTCAGGAAAATCAACCACGCTCTATGCCGGTCTACAATTACTGGCGCAAGATGGTCGGCGTAAGGTCATCACCATCGAAGACCCCGTTGAATACTCAATCGATAATATTCAGCAGACCCAAATACGCTCAGAGATAAACTTTAACTTCAGTGATGCTATGCGTTCTTTCGTTCGACAAGATCCCGATGTCATTCTAGTGGGTGAAATCCGTGATGAAGAAACCGCGATGGAAGCCATTCGCGCGTCACAAACTGGTCACGTGGTTTTATCTACTTTGCACTGTAACGATGCCACTGACGCTCTACAGCGACTATACGATTTAAACGTACACCCAAACTCTATTGCCAGCGAACTACTTGCCGTTATTGCCCAGCGCTTAGCCAAACGTATATGCACTCATTGTCGCACTCAGGTAGAGCCCGACACAGCCATTTTGGCCGAACTATTCCCCGATGGCGCTCCCTCCGACTTTAAATGCTATGCAGGACAAGGTTGTCTGCATTGTGATGATCGAGGCACTAAAGGGAGAATCGGTATTATGGAGTTTATGCAAGTAAATACTGACATCCGCAACGCCATCTCCCGCCAACCACCCATATTGGAATTGCGCGAAACCGCATTAAACACCGGTTTAATCACAATGCGCAGTAGCGCTCTAGATCACGTAATGAAAGGCATTATCCCATTAACAGAGCTGCCAAGGTTACTCCCCGAAGAGCGTATGGCACCCGAAAAACGCATGAGAATTAAAAGTAGCGTGTAAATCCAACTACAGTAAAGATATTACTCAGATTAATAAACACAGATCAATGAGGCAACACATGGGAATACCAACGACAATAGAGTTTGATCAGGCAATCGCTGAAGCCGCCAGAATGCGTGAATCTGGAGAAGACCCAAACCATATCGCTAAAACGTTACTGAGCTTAAACTATCGCTTTCAACACCTCAAAGAGGTGTATCACGCAACTGAGCACTACCTAAATTCTGGCATGGCTGAAATTCCACACGCCAAACTCACAGTCGCCTTACGAAAATTCCGCGAACTAGAAAACGAGTCAGGTGACAGCGATAGGCTTCCAATGTAAAAAAAGCACCAGAGGGCTAAAACAATTCAGCCTCATCGTTATCCAAACCTTCGGCCGTAGATTGCAATCGAGAAACTTGACGACGCTGGGTTCGCCATGGATTTGATGAAATATTCAACATCGATAAGCGTTCTTGCAACTGCTTGGCAACATTCTCAATATCTGATTTTGATAGAGGCTGCATACGTGAACTATCAAGACTCTCAGCATTCATCGTATTCAAGCCATCGACCGCAATTCGAGCCTCTTCAGCAGTGCTAAGCTGCTGATTAGCCGACTCACTGATCATAACGCCAGAATCATTAACCATACCAATAACGACAGCCAATTCACCTAATTGCTCAGAAACACTCGTAACTTGCTCCAAACTTTCTTTTGATGCTTTACCGCTTCTTGCCATTACTTCAACCATCGCCGAGGTGCGGCTTTGAACTCGCTCAAGCATGGCCTGCACTTCATCAGTAGATTCCCTGGTACGCGATGCTAAATTACGAACTTCATCCGCCACTACCGCGAAACCGCGCCCTTGCTCACCCGCTCTAGCCGCTTCAATAGCCGCATTCAAAGCCAATAGATTTGTTTGTTCAGCAATACCATTAATCGCAGTGACAATAGAACCAATCTGATCACTTTCGTTTTGCAGCTCACTTAAAACTGTTTCAGCCTCTTCCATGTGCCCAGAAAGATCACTCATCACACTATTGGTTTTGAGCATGGAGCCCTGACAATTAGTTACTGCAGCATTACCCTCGGCTAACTGATCTGCGATCAATTGAGATTGACTTGCTACAGCACTTGATTGACCTGACATAGTCGTCATGGCTGCCATAACGCTTTGCGAAAAATTGGTTTGCATGAACGCTTTTTGAGTGGTGTCGTTGTAGCTATCAGCTAACTCTTCTGACATAGGAATCAGCCGTGAAGCCGCAGCCATCGATAATTCGATAGGCTTTTCAATACTCTCTAACAAACGATTGAGCTCATGAGCAAGCTCAGTGATCTCAGGAGGGATATCGCCGTCAAATTTAGCGGTTAGGTCAACATAGTTAGGCTGTAAAATTTCTTGTACTTTGTTGTGCAATAAAGAAATTCTATAACCTGCAACTTTCGTTACTCCCCAGTACACCAGACCAAGGAGCAGTGCGTCTTTAAATAAAATCACAACAAGGCTATCGAAGTAATCGTAAAACAGCAAATCAACAATGAGGAGTCCTATAGTAATGACTGCTGTAACTTGATTGCGGCGCATAGCGAATTCCTAAAGCGGGTAAATTTATATTCTAGACAAGGTATCGGCCGAAGAAACTATATATTTACCCTTAAGTAAAACTTTAACGTCTGAATTTTACATTTGCGATTGAATATAGTTTTGTAAGCCAATCTTTTGAATCAACCCCAACTGCTTCTCTAGCCACCAAGCATGATCCACTTCAGTATCTTCCAATAGCTTTTCTAAAATCTCACGACTTTGGTAATCTTGTTCTTCTTCACAGATTTTAATTCCAGCCTTAAGTTCTCTGGCAACGGCGTACTCAACATTCAAGTCACTTTGAAGCATTTCAGGAACATCTTTACCAATGTTAATTTCGGCACGGGTGACCATATCTGGCGTCCCCTCAAGAAACAACATCCGTTCGATCAAGGCTGCAGCATGCCCCTTCTCATCATCAAACTCATGATCAATGCGTTCAAATAATTTGCTAATACCCCAATCATCATACATACGCGAATGAATAAAATATTGATCCATTGCGGCCAATTCCCAACCAAGCAGGCCGTTTAATACTTTGATTACTTTAGTACTACCTTTCATTGCTAACTCCTTCAAAAACTCAATTATTGATCTGCAAATTATGTCTATTACATTTTTGACTGTAAGTAATTCTCAATGCTTGTATTGGTGATGAGATATTCTTGAGCTTCAATCCAATCAATATGGCCTTCTTCATACTCAAGTATTTCTTCCAATATATCTCGGCTAACAAAGTCTTGGGCTTGCTCACAAATAGAAACAGCTTCGATTAAAACTTCTCGCTCTTGATACTGTAAAGCCATGTCACATTGCAGCATTTCTTGTGTGTGCTCACCAATACGAACTTTCTCTACATGCTGTAAATTTGGCAAGCCTTCTAAAAACAAAATACGCTCAATCAATTCATCCGCTTGCTTCATATCTTTGATTGATTTTTTATAGCTTTTTTCGTTTAAACCATTGAGCCCCCAATTTTTATACATCCGCGCGTGTAAAAAATATTGGTTAATAGAAGTAAGCTCAAGTGCTAGCAGTCTATTCAGACAGCCAATAACATTTGCATCGCCTTGCATAAAGTCGCCTTTAATATTTGAATAAATAATATAAGAGAGATTGGTAATAAAAGGGAGTATAAATTATTTGGTCAATAAAGAAATAAAAACCGATTTAAATCAATTAGTTAGTAATGATAAACACTATCATTAATGTTTACTTTGGCAATTAGGTAAGTCAGCATGATACTAAGCATAAGAAATGATTTTATCTAAAGCGGAAGCTCTTTAACTGTGAGCTTCTGCTCTATTGACCATGACAATCTTGGTACATTGCCACAGCCAAAACAGCAGAATATATGGTTAGAATAATAGCCATTACAGGCTCCTTTAAGCAAAAGATAAAAAATTATGAATTAACGTGCTGTCCGTGATTTTCTTCGTATACAGCAAAAGCCAAAACAGCAACGTAGATTGAAAGAATAATAGCCATGATAGTCACCTTTATATTTTGATAAGAATTAATGTGGTTTAAGTGAAGCGCTTGTTTGCTTAACTTGTTGAACAGATTAATCCTCACAAAAACATTCCACAAATGATCAATATTCTTTTTTGATATGAATATAAGGAATATCGTTAACCGCTATTTATAGGTATTCTTTTAGATTAAATCTATCCTGTTTAAAACCATGACAATCGCCCCGGTAATTGCCAATGCCAAATAGCAATAACAAATACCAATAACAAATGGAAAGTCTGAATATGAAATTTAAATCCTTGCGTGCCCTACTAACCAGCAGTTTTGTAGCCACAAGCTTAGTGTGTGCCGCGCCTATGGCTCTCGCTACTGAAAGTCGTAACGTCATATTGATCATTGGCGATGGAATGGACGATCAACAGATAACCATTGCCCGTAACTACTTGAAAGGCTCACAGGGGCAACTCTTGCTTGATACCATGCCAGTGCGTGGAGTCGTACAGGTTTTAACGGTTTCAGAAGAATCACCAACCCAACCGGTTTACGTTGCTGATTCAGCCAACAGTGCAACCGCCATGGCAACCGGTGTTCGAACCAGTCGTGGCAGAATTGCAACTTCAGCTAAAGAAGACAAAGATTTATCTACCGTTGCTGAACAGGCCAAAAGCCAAGGCTGGAGTGTTGGCATAGTAACAACGGCTAATGTTACCGATGCAACTCCCGCCTCATTTATTGCTCACATCAATCAACGCGGCTGTGAAAACACTGACATGATGGTTAATGCCAAAGTCAGTGGCAACCTCTACACCAATTGCAAAAATGATTTAAAAGCGAATAACGGCAAAGGCTCTATTGCTGAACAAATTGCCGACTCCAGCTTTGATATTATCCTTGGTGGCGGCCAGAAACATTTTGCGACTCTAACTGAAGCTGGTAACAGCACTATTTTAGAAGCCGCGCAAAACAACAATCACCACACCATAGATAGCGCCGAACAATTGACCAACTTACCAGCAGACAAAAATATACTAGGGCTTTTTTCAAGCAGCACCATGCCGGTTAAGTGGCAAGGTGAAAACGGCCGAATAGCTGAACAAGCTGAACCTAGCCTGCTAAATTACCTTGACTGGAGACTGGGCAGTGTAGAGCTTCCAAAACCAATGAAGTGTGAAGCCAACCCTGCCTTTACCGGCATGCCTACATTGCCACAAATGACTTCTGCTGCCTTAAAAAAACTATCTATTAATAGCAAAGGCTTCTTTCTTATGATTGAGTCAGCCTCAATTGACAAGCAGTCGCACAAGCGCAACCCTTGCGGCAGTATTGGTGAGCTAGAACAATTAGAAGACACCCTGGCTTTGGCTTTAGAATTTACCGAGAAAAATCCACAAACATTAATTATGGTAACTGCTGATCACGGCCAAGCCGCGCATATCATTCCAGATGAATCTCTATTCAAGGCAATCGGAGTTCCGGTTTATACCCCAGGTCATGTTGCGAGAATAACAACTCCTGAAGGCTCTAACCTTGCCGTCAACTACGCCACCAATGAGTTTCCTTACGAAGAGCATACTGGCGTTAATGTCGCCATATTTTCAAACCAACAGGGTCGCAATATTATTGCACCAATGATTCGCCAAACGGATATATACGCTATTACTAAGCAATATTTGCAATTGCAATAATAGATTCAATTAAGTCAATCCATTCCGAGAATAGAGCCTATGTCATTTTACGATACCTACGTATTACCCCACTTCCTTAATTGCGCTTGCGGCACCAAACCTATTGCTCGGCAACGCGAAAAAGTTGTCCCACAAGCAGAAGGTAGGATTTTAGAGGTTGGCATGGGTTCAGGTTTAAACATACCGTTTTACAATTCCGATAAGGTGGACATGGTCTGGGGACTTGAGCCCTCAGAGGGAATGCGTAAGAAAGCCCAACACAGTGTGGAAGCAGCGCCCTTTGACATTGAATGGTTAGACTTACCCGGTGAAGAAATACCGCTAGATAACAACAGCGCTGACACCATTGTTCTTACCTATACCCTATGCACCATTCCCGATTGGCACGCTGCTCTTCTGCAAATGCGCCGAGTACTAAAACCAGGGGGGAAGTTGCTGTTTAGCGAACACGGTGAAGCTCCTGACGCCAACATAAAAAAGTGGCAGAACCGTATTAATCCTTACTGGAAGTGTATTGCTGGTGGCTGTAATTTACATCGCCCTATCCCTAAACTGTTGAAGGAGGGAGGGTTCAAAATTGAGCAGATGGAATCTCTGTATTTACCTTCCACGCCTAAATTCGCCGGCTTTAATTATTGCGGCAGTGCCTCTTAGGCCAATAGTTACCCACAGCTTCTGTGGATAACCATGAGGACAGTTTTGGGACAAGTTGCCGCAGCCTCTTTGCTACGGCAGCAAACCTATTGTGTTGTTTTTTTAACCGACTTTTCACATCACTAACAATAGCTTAGTTAAAGACCTATAGGGTTTAGAATCATCGCGATCACAAACACTTGCGGCACGGTTACTAAGGGTAAGAACAGCGCTATTTTCCATGATTTCATGGTGTCTTTTATAACCATTACTTCCGTGTAATCTGTTGACACTCCCGTCATTAGAAAAGCAAATCCATTACCCGGAGCATTGGCTCGAGTCATCATATCAGCCGCAATGGGAGTCGAACCTTCCGAACACACTTCAATAATGGTGGCCGCTAACATAGTGACCAACAACCCCAACACCGTAGGACCAAACCACTCTTGAAAATTTTCCAGTGACACAAAACTGCGTAATGCTGTGGCCAACATGACACCAAACAATAACCATCGCAGCACCATACGCGAACCTTTTAAGCCTTCTAATAGAACGCCCTTAACCAAGCTAGCGCTCCATTCAATAGACTGCCATTGCTGCCGAACTTCTGCCCAAAAGTTATAATCACTGGGGAGATCATGCTTGTTAGGATTCTCGGGCAGAATTCCTTTAACAACCAGAAAGTCAAAGATAAGCCCGCTGATTAATGCAATCACCAAAGACAGGCCAATAAATGCCAATGTCCAGGGCAAACCAATTAAGGCCACTAAAATAATCGTTAATGAAAACGAATTCCACGGACTGGCAATTAGAAACGCCATAACCTGCCCTAAACTCGCCCCACGTTGATACAGTTGCATACCAATCATCAGGATTCCGTGGCTGCATAAATCCATTAATACGCCAGCCATGGCAGCCCTCACCAACCCAACAAAAGTACCGCCTTTACCCAGCACAGAAATCACCATCTCCTTGGGTATATTGGCCAGAACCCCAACAAAGAAAATAGCGGCTACAACACCCCACCACATGGTATTCATTAATTCAAAAACGCCATGGCTCATCACCATCAACCACTCTGGAATATTCGAAATACCTATAAGATGGATCGAGTAATTAACAGCAACAAAAGTAAAACTGCCCCATAACAACCAGTCAAAAGGACGTTTTTGATCAGGGGTATCGGTATCACAACAAGAACTCACGTGGACCTGATGGGTTGTCTCTTGCGCTTCACTGCAACAAGATTCAACCGGTGCCGCGTCATGCTGACAGGCGTCTTTTGTTGGTTTTTTTTCACAACACGAATCACTCATTGTGTTTTCTCCTTTTGGATACTCGAAATACTATACGGCTCGGCCAGTACATCTAAGATATGGCAATGCGGTGTTTCATCACCTCGGCAACCATCAGCCAGATTACGCAACGTACTTTTCATTGATTGCAGAGACGCTATCTGTTTTTCAATATCAACCAGCTTGTTTTCTACCATTTGTTTAACATGTACGCTTTGGCGCTTATCATCGCCATACAAATCCAACAAGTGTCGGCATTCATCAAGACTGAACCCTGTGGTTCTGGCGTGCTGTAAAAAGCTCAGTAGCGCTACATCTTTCGCATCATAATCTCTGTAACCGTTAGCACTTCTTTTTACATTAATGAGTAAATCAATTTTTTCATAATAACGAATCGTCTCAGATGGCAATCCCGATAATTTAGCCGCTTGGCTGATATTCATGTTAAATTCTCCGCTTTATCGTTAGATCTTTTATCACCATAAACATTGGATCTACTATAACCATAAACCTTAGACCCACTACAAGGTCAAGACAATATTATGTCCTCGCCTTAGAAAGATACCAATGACCGGAAAACGCTCGAACAAATCAATTCAAGCTAGCCTGATCAAGACGGATTTGGGCTTTGATTACCGACTGAGACTGAGCAACAGAAAGTCGTCTGCCATCGAAGTTAAGAACGGCACCGTGACAGTGGCGGCCCCCAAAGGCTCAAACACTAAACAATTACATTTATGGGTGATTGAAAAATCCAACTGGATACAAATAAAACTGGCTAATCAAAACGCCAAGAAAGAAGAAGTTTTTGAACGGGATTTTTCAGACGGTGAGCAATTGTCACTGATGGGAAAACTTTTTTCATTGCGCGTTATTTATAATAAAAGAACCAACAGCCAAATTAAAAACGATGAGATTTGTATTTACCTACCTTATTCGCAGAATAAATATTCTGCAGAAATTGTAAAAGATAAGATTAAGACCGCTATCGCCGATTGGTATAAGCAATCCGCCGATCAATACATGACATCACGAACGCACTATTTAGCGGATGGTTTAAACAGAAAAGTAGTCGACGTAAAGTATCGTCACACCAAAACCAAATGGGGTCACTGCACCAGTTTGGGTGTTATTCAGTACAACTGGTTAATTATGATGGCGCCAAAAAAGATAATAGATTACCTCATCACCCATGAAGTCTGCCATTTAGTTCATCCAAACCACAGCCAAAAATTTTGGTTATTAGTGGAAAGTATCGACCCAAACTATCGCGATTCACGTGATTGGCTTAAAGTTCATGGCCATAAATTTAGGCTGTGAATTTATGGCCATGAATTTTAAAACGGGGTGAGTAAAATCGTTTCATCCCATACCCCAGCAACACAGAGTAAACCAATTAACGTCCTCTTATTAAAAACTTTTAACTATTTCCGTATAGCCACTTTACAAATTATCAATCAGGAGTACATTTAAAATAGGAGTTACGTCCACTCCGATCTTTGTCAATGCCCACTCTTTTTAAATAGAAAAGGAAGTTGTATATGACCCATCTAGCCAATATTAATAATAACGATGCGATCAACCCAAGCTCAGAACGAATACTTTATATACTCGACACCAACGTTCTTATTCACGACCCAGGCGCCCTGTTAAACTTTGAAGAGCACCATGTCATGATTCCAATGACGGTTCTAGAAGAACTCGACAAACTAAAAAGCGGGCGTACATCAACGGCAGCCGATTGCAGGCAAGCGATTCGAGAAATAGACAAGATATTAGGGAGGGCCGACCCAGACGAAATTGAACAAGGGGTGCCGATTCGACGAGGGGATAAAAGCGAACCTTGCGGACACCTCTCCATCATCATGGCCACTCCCCCCGATAACCTCACTATCCTCCCGACCCACCTCAACGACAACAAAATCATTAACGATCTTTGCCTTCTGCGCTCTCAGCATCCCGATCAGAAAGTTGTACTTGTCACTAAAGATATCAATATGCGCCTTAAGGCGCGTGGCTGTGGCATTGACTCTGAGGACTATCACAACGATCAATTAGTGACTGATGTAGATCTGTTGGATAAAGGTTACCTAGAGTTCAGCGGGAGTTTTTGGGATAGGATCAGTAAGGTCGATACCGAACAACAGATGGGTCGAACGATCTATCATGTACCGCGACAAGAACCTCTACAAGACGTTAACCCTAATCAGTTCGTTATCGATGAAATGGGGTTTGTTGCCCGTGTCATAAAAGTCACCGACGATGACGTCACCCTATTACACATAAGAGCCAGTAATTTTCTAGAGCAAGAAGCATGGGGATTACAACCGCGCGACACCTATCAGGCTATGGCCTTAAATCTATTATTAGACCCTGATGTTCATTTAGTGAATCTTACCGGCTCAGCTGGCTCAGGAAAAACCATCTTAGCTTTAGCCGCGGCTATAGAAATGACCGTTGTCAGTAAAATGTATAGACGCATAATCGTCACCCGCAGTGCCCAAGGATTAGATGAAGACATCGGCTTTTTACCCGGTACTGAAGAGGAAAAAATGGAGCCTTGGCTTGGAGCAATTACTGATAATCTCGAAGCCTTACATTGTGACGATGCCGATTGCACTGGCAGCATTGATTACGTTCTTAATAAAGTACCACTACAATTTAAATCAATGAATTACATCCGCGGCCGCAGCTTTCAGCAAAGCTTGATTTTAATTGATGAGTCACAAAATTTAACCCCGCATCAAATTAAAACCATCATTACTCGTGCGGGAAGTGGCTCTAAGGTTGTGTGCTTAGGTAACCTCGCACAAATTGACACGCCTTATTTAAGTGCCACCAGTTCTGGTTTAACTTACTTAACCGAGCGATTCAAAGGCTTTGAGTTTGGTGGCAACATCAAATTACAAGGTGTTCCACGTTCTGTTTTAGCGCAGTACGCTGAAGCTAATTTATAAATGGAGAACTAAAACTCTAATCCGCTTTTTGCGGGTTAGAGTTAGCTATTAACGTCGCGAAGAATTCTAGCTGGCGGAGTAAAGGTCACCTTTCGACAAGCGTATACTCCCATAGAACCAACAATCAGAATCCCACCTACAACACCCAATGGCCACAAAAACCAATGCAGCGCTATGGGCATTTTCAACACCCAATATTGAAACGACAACAGCAATACTTCAGCACCAAAGGCCGCCATCAAACCAGCGCAACCTCCGAGAATACTAAATTCGACCCACAGACTGTTCAATAAGCGTTTACGAGAACTTCCAAATGCGCGCAGCAAAGCAGCTTCTTGCAGGCGTTCGTCCATACTGGCACTCACGGACGCCCACATAACCAAAAAGCCTCCCAATAAAACCAGCACCAACACCAACTCTACGCCAAAGCTCACTTGGCTAACAATCACTTGAATTTGTTCAATAACTCGATCCATTTCAATAACAAGTAAAGTCGGAAAGCTTTGTAATAAATCGTTCAACAGTATTTTCTGCGACGCCGACAAGTACACACTGGTTAGATAGGTGGGGTAAAACTCATCCAGTGCATTCGGGGAGAATAAAAAATAAAAGTTTGGGCTCATAGAATCCCATTTCAACGTTCTGATACTGGCGACTCGAGCCTGCAAGGATAAACCACCCACACTGAAAGTCAGTTCATCACCTAAACCAACGCCAAGTTTATTAGCAATATCTTGTTCTATCGAAACACCTTTATCACCCTTAGATTGCCAATCATCCCACCAAGAGCCCGCCACAATAGCGTTGTCTTGAGCCAATGTTTCGACCCAACTTAAGTTAACTTCGCGGCGCAGTGCTTCTGCTTGCAGTTGAACCCCAGCACTGGGCAATTCACCGTTAATGTGAGTTAAGCGTGCTCGAATCATAGGATACAAAGGCTTGGTTTCAACTTGGTTGGCCACAAAGAACGCTTCAACTTCGCTCACCTCAGCGTCGTCTATATTCAGCAAAAAATGATTAGGCGTGCCCTCTGGCAACTGTAAACGCCATTCATCAAGTAAACTGGTGCGCAGAGTTAACATCGTCAACAGCAACATGATTGCCAAGGCAAACACCAACATTTGAATTAAGCTGTGCTGCTTATTGCGCTCTAATGCAGCTACACCTAAGCGCCAAACACTGCCCGCTCGCCGCCCAACCGAACCGCCAAAATACATGAGGGTTAATGCCAGTGCACCGCTGCAAACAAACAACACCGTTAGAGCTAATATCACCCCAGCTGCCAACAATAGATCCTGGCTGAAGATAATAATCAATAACACGATAGCCAACAGGCCTAAAATAAACTGCCAATATTGCTTTAATAAACCCACATCCAACTCTCGCCGAAGTATTTTAATCGGCGGGATACTAGGCAGCATCCACAACGGAGGCATGACAAAGAACAACAGGCACACCAGCCCGGTAAACACGCCCAACAAGTACGATTGCAATCTGGCGTTCTGTATTTCAAGCGTGAACAATTCACTCAAACTGATGGCGATGAGTTCTTGTAAAAAATGACCTATTAGTAAGCCAACGCCCGAAGTAACCAGGGATAGATACAATAATTGGAAAAAATATAAGCGCCGTATTTTATTCGACCTAGCACCAAGACTTTTCAACAACGCGACCTGATCTATTTGTAATACCGCAAAACGTCTAGCCGTTATGGCAATAGCGATGCCACCTAACAAGACCCCAACCACGGCGGCTATTAATAAGAATTTACGCGCAGTCGTTAATGTCTTCGACAAACCTTGTTGTGCCGATTCAATATCGACTATTTGCTGATGCACGCCCAATTGAGGGGATAGGTTATCAATTAAAGAGTCTATCTGACTCGCTTTTCCAGCCAACATTAATTGATAACTGACTCGGCTTCCGGGCTGAATAATCTCTGTCTCAGGAAGATCTAACGCATTCATTAACAAGCGCGCACCGGCAACGGAAAAACTGCTGCCACTGTCAGGTTCATGCACAATAACTTTGGTGACTTGCAGCTCTTTCTCACCAACAAATACAGTCTCGCCCAACTCAATATTGAGTAAAGGTAATAACCTTGAATCGACCCACGCAGTCCCAGCCTCAGGTATCGCATCAGTCACAGTGACGGCATCTGAATCGTAACTGAACGCCACATCCGCAATGGTTAACTGACCAACTAAGGGATAGCCTTTAGTAACCGCTTTGATGGAGGCTAAATACATTGTTTCTTTTGCAAACACCATTGAGGCGAATGTTATCTTTTTGGCGGCTCTTACCTCAGATTCGCGGGCCTGTTGTAGCCAGGATTCGGGGATAGCTTGACTGCTTTTAATAACACGATCAGCACCAAGGAAGGTATGACTCTCTTGAATTAACGAACGCTCTAGTCGATCGGTAAAGAGTGAAATGCAGCTCACGACAGACACAGCCAAAATCAGTGAAATAGCCAGCACTCGTACTTCACCGCTGCGTAAATTTCGCCACAGCAATTTTAATGACAACATTACGGTTTCGCCTCAACCGGCATAGAGTCATCAACCGGCATAGAGTCATCAACAGGTGCAAAGTCATCAACAGGTATAGGATCATCAACCACCTTGCCAGCCTCTACCGTAAGCCGGTGACTGCAACGCTTTGCTAGCCGCGCCTCGTGTGTCACTAACACCAATGTCGTTTGATGCTCACGATTTAACTCAAACAATAACTCAATAATATGGGCGCCGGTTTTAGTGTCTAAATTACCTGTCGGCTCATCGGCAAACAATATATCTGGGCTACTGGCAAACGCTCGCGCGATAGCAACACGTTGCTGCTCACCACCAGACAACTGTTTGGGGTAGTGCTGTAACCGCTCTTGTAATCCCACACGGGTTAAAAATGATTGGGCTTTACTGCGAGCCTCATTATCCCCATGGAGCTCCAGCGGCATCATGACATTCTCTAACGCCGTAAGACCTGGTAGCAGCTGAAACGACTGGAAGACAAAACCAACATGTTTAGCTCTAACATCGGCACGGCCCTCTTCGTCTAGTTCAGTTAAGTTTTGGCCTTTGAATATCACTTGGCCCTGAGTAGGCGTATCCAAACCTGCCAAGATCCCCAACAAGGTAGATTTACCGGAACCAGAAGCCCCTACAATGGCAAGACTCTCTCCTTCTTCCACAGAAACAGAGACATCATCAAGGATTAATAAAGTACCGGCAGAGGTGGTGACGCTTTTGGTTAACGAATGAGCACTTAACATAAGGATTGTTATTACCTAGAATGGCTTTATACACTCAGTGTCATACTTACAGTGAAGGCTGTCAAAATGGTTCACCATTCTTTACATACAACACTACTGCCAAAAAATAAGGCGTCCGTATTAAAGCTTTTAAAACAATGCGTTTTACGGCCTTTTACGCCGTTACTACTCTCGCTTATATTGATAGTGCTGCCAGCTCAACAAGCGCTGGCGGCAAACAACATTTTAATTTTAGGTGACAGTTTAAGTGCCGCTTATGGCATAGATGAAGAGCAAGGTTGGGTTGCCTTATTACAAAATAAGCTCAACGTAGAAACAGCGATATCCGATAACCCTTATACCGTTATAAACGCCAGTATCAGTGGCGAAACTTCAGCCGGTGGCTTGCGCCGTTTACCTGAGCTCAATGAACAATACTCGCCTGTATTAGTCGTTATCGAATTGGGGGGTAATGATGGTTTGCGTGGTTACCCACTGCAACGAATGAAAAAAAACCTGCAAATGATGATCGACAATTCTAAAGAAATCACTGCGCAAGTTTTATTACTTGGAATGCAAATTCCACCTAATTATGGACAGAGGTATAGTCGCCAGTTCGCTGAGGTTTATCAGCAACTCAAAAATGAAAACGGGATTATGCTGGTCGATTTTTTCTTAGATAATGTTGCAATAAAACCCTCTTTGATGCAAAAAGACGGAATACACCCAACCGCAGAAGGTCAGCCAATTATGCTCGATAATGTTTGGCCAGCCATCAATGAGGCCTTAAAAAAGTAAACAGTTAACCAATAAAACACTGATTATTAGGGATTAAAATACAACGTCTAACTGCTCAACAATCAATTGAGCACTCTGTTTACCTCGAAACTCGTTCACATCGAGCTTATAAGCAATTCTAACTGTCTCGACACTCTCATTTGGCCAGAAAGAAGTATCTACATTGAATGCTATCGCATCTATCACCTGACCACTTTGCGGGATCATTAACACCAGTTTTAAATGGGCACCACCGAGCAAACGCTGCTGTACGAGAGAAAACACGCCATCAAAAATAGGCTCTGGAAAGTGTTGCCCCCAAGGGCCTGACTCTCTCAACACATTGGCCATGTCTAAATTAAGCTCATTAGCCAGTAACTCGCCATCCGATAACACTTCGGCCTGCAAATCTTCAGGATTTAATAATTCGTGAACGACCTCATCAAAAGCAATTTGAAACTGCGCATAATGTTGCTTCGGTAAACTCAATCCGGCCGCCATGGCATGACCACCAAATTTAGTTAATAAGCCTGGATTTCTATTGGCGACTGCATCCAGTGCATCGCGAATATGTAACCCGGGAATAGAGCGCGCCGAGCCTTTGATTTCTGTGTCACTTGAGTCGGCAAAAACAATGGTTGGCCGATTGAACTTTTCTTTGATACGCGACGCTAAAATACCAACAACTCCCTGGTGCCATTGCGCGTCATGTAGACACAACCCCCAGGGCATAGAGCTGTCATCTTCTAGGTCAAGTTTGTCCAGAGAAGCCATGGCTTCATTTTTCATCCCTGTTTCTATCGCACGACGATCTTTATTCAAGTCATCTAGCTCAATCGCCATTTCACGGGCCAATGATTCGCTACGGCACGTTAAGCATTCTATTCCCAGCGACATATCATCAAGACGCCCTGCGGCATTAATACGTGGCCCTAGCGCAAAACCAAAATCAGATGCCACTAAACTGTGAGATTGACGACCCGCTATTTCAATTAAAGCCTTAATGCCAGGGCGAGCTTTACCGGCACGAATTCGCTGCAAACCCTGAAACACTAAAATTCGATTATTGTGATCTAGCGGAACCACATCAGCGACAGTCCCCAAGGCAACCAAATCTAAATACTCTCCCATATTAGGAACACTGAGGCCTGTTTTTTCAAACCAGCCCGAATCACGTAACGCGCTACGAAGCGCTACCATCACATAAAAAATGACACCGACACCCGCCAGGTTTTTACTGGGGAATTCACAGCCCACCTGATTTGGATTAACAATGGCATCAGCACTAGGTAATTCAAGCGCAGGTAAATGATGGTCCGTTACAATCACGGTAATACCCGCCTCTTTAGCGCAGGCAACCCCTTCCACTGACGCGATACCATTATCGACAGTAACAATAACATCTGGTTTCTGGCGCTTAGCAACTTCAACAATTTCTGGGGTTAAGCCATAACCAAAATCGAAGCGGTTCGGCACTAAATAGTTAACCGACTCAGCACCCATGGCTTGTAACGCCAGCAAACACAAAGCACTGCTGGTTGCTCCATCGGCATCAAAATCTCCTACGATTAAAATTCTTTGTTTCTTCCTGACGGCCTGCTCAAGGATTCTGACGGCATCTGTTAATCCTTTAAGCGTTTCAGGGGCGTGAATATCTTTTAGTGATCGTGATAATTGATCGGTGTGGGTTATGCCGCGAGCAGCGTAAAGCGCTTGAATTCGAGGATGTAAGTTACCGGCCAAATTGACTGACACAATCGGGCGATGAACAATTTTCTTTAACATAGCAGTAGATCTATCCCACTAAAAACAAACCCGCCTTAAAGCGGGTTATGCTAATACATTTTGAAAACACTCAATTTAAACTCTAGTATTTTCCTGAATAAATTTTTGTACGCTATTAATATCTTCCGGCAATACGGTGAACCGCTCTTCGCGCTCAAACAAGTCTTGCATATGATGTGGCAATGCAGGGTCTTGAGTTTGACCGGCTTTACGCACAGCTTCAGGGAACTTAGCTGGATGTGCTGTAGCGAGACAGATCATCGGTATGTCTTGGCGCTTACGCACTTTCCTAGCGGCCTGTACACCAATGGCGGTGTGAGGATCTAATAGATATTCTGTGCTTTCGAATACATCAGTAATTACCGCTATCATTTCCTCGTCATCCAAACGATAACTACTGAACAACTCACGCATTTTAATAAGCGCGGTATCGTTCAATGGCATTTCACCCGATTTAAAGTCTTCAATTAACTGCTGGATAGCTTTGCCATCACGCCCGTATAAATCAAACAATAAACGTTCGAAATTACTGGAGACCATAATATCCATCGAAGGAGACAGAGAATGTATTAGATCTTGTTTGCTGTGATCATTAGCGCTAATGCATCGATGCAAAATATCATTGGCGTTGGTAGCGACAATGAGTTGCTCAATGGGCAAACCCATTTGCTTCGCCAAATAACCAGCAAATATATCACCAAAGTTACCCGTAGGAACCGAGAAAGCAACCGGACGGTGAGGTGAACCAACAGCCAACCCAGAGTAAAAATAATAAACAATCTGAGCCATGATACGCGCCCAATTGATGGAGTTAACCGCCACCAACTGCCGGCCTTCAGGTAAGAATGATTGATCTCCAAAACTGGCTTTAACCATATTCTGACAATCATCAAAATTACCTTTTAAGGCAATATTATGAACGTTATCCTCTAGAACTGAGGTCATCTGTCGACGCTGCACATCGGATACACGATTGTGCGGATGCAAAATGAAAATATCGATATTATCGCAGTGACGACAACCTTCAATAGCCGCCGAACCGGTATCGCCAGAGGTAGCTCCCATAACCACAACTTTTTGATCACGCTTCTTTAAAATATAATCAAGTAGATTGCCCAGAAACTGCAAAGCAAAGTCTTTGAACGCCAAAGTTGGCCCTTGAAACAATTCCAAAATCCATTCGTTGTGGCCAGTTTGCACTAAAGGTGCAACAGCACCATGACGAAAGCTCGAATAGGAATCATCAATAATTTTCTTCAGGTCAGCTTCTGGTATTTCACCATCGACAAAAGGTGAAATAATCTTAAGTGCCAAGTCTTCATAACTAAGCCCTGCCCAAGATGCAATTTCGGCTTGGCTAAAGGTTGGTAAACTCTCTGGCACATATAAACCACCATCGCTGGCCAACCCTGTTAACACAACATCTTCGAAAGATAATGGCGCCGAATCGCCACGAGTACTGATGTATTTCACAATAACCTCAAACGTAAAACAAACTTATAAAACCATTGAAAACAATTTCAATATTAGAATGTATTTAACCCAATGCCTCAACACGAATATTCACAACTTGCCCAACTACACTGTCTTCTTTTTCAATCGCCTCAATCGCCGCCATCAATTGTTTTTCTTGGGCACGATTGGTCAGCATGATAATTGATGCCGACGACTCTTCACCTTCAGGCTCACGTTGCACAACTGCTTCTATGCTGATGCCTCTATCACTCATGATTTGAGCAATAGTTGATAAAACACCGGGGCGATCCTCTGCGGTTATTCGTAAATAATACGCTGTAGTAATGTCACTGATGGGTAGAATTGGAAAATCCTGCAATGACTCTGGAGCAAAACCTAAATGCGCTTGGTTTGGCGTACAACCAGAACCGATAGCACGAGCCAAATCAACCACGTCAGCAATCACTGATGAAGCTGTGGGCTCAGCACCCGCACCTGCACCATAATAAAGAGTTGGACCAACAGCATCACCCTTAACCAAAACCGCATTCATAACGCCATCTACATTAGCAATTAAGCGTTTCTCAGGTATTAACGTTGGGTGTACCCGCAGCTCAACACCGGCTTCAGTTTTACGCGCAATCCCTAAATGCTTGATGCGATACCCCAACTCATTAGCGTAGCTCACATCTTGAGGCTCAATTTTACTGATACCTTCGGTAAATATTTTGTCGAACTGAAGTGGCATGCCAAAAGCAATCGAGGCCAAGATAACTAATTTATGGGCCGCATCAATGCCTTCAACATCAAATGTCGGATCCGCTTCTGCATAGCCTAAATCTTGCGCTTCTTGTAAAACATCGGCAAAAGCGCGTTTCTTATCGCGCATCTCTGTAAGAATAAAATTACCGGTACCGTTAATGATACCCGCTAGCCATTCAATCTTATTAGCTGATAAGCCTTCACGCAGCGCCTTAATAATAGGAATACCACCTGCCACAGCAGCTTCGTAAGCGATTCGAACGCCATTAGCCTCGGCCTTGGCAAATAACTCATTACCAAATTCTGCAATCAATGCTTTGTTGGCGGTAACCACGTGCTTTTTATTTTCTATGGCCACTTCAACCAAGTCTTTCGCGACGGTAGTACCGCCTATCAACTCCACAACCACATCTACATCAGGGTTGCGAGCCACGTCAAAGATATCTCGACTGAGGTTAAAACCGGTGGTATCACACGCTGGATTATCACGGCGAGCGCCAACCTGCTCGATAACAATTTCAGCACCAGCTCTGGCATTAATTTCAGCACTATTACGTTGAATTACATTGAATGTACCGCTACCCACAGTACCTAATCCACAAATACCAATTCTTACCGGTTTCAAGCTATGTTCCCCTACAATTTATACGTATTTATTACAAAAAATAAGCCGCTGAAAGCGGCCAAAACAAGGGGGCTTACCTTACTGACACGTCCCACTACTGTCAATTAGAACAAGGCCTAATAAAGCCCCAAAGCCTGCCCTAAAGCCTTGGCTGGTATATATCCAGGCTGAAAAGTTCCGTCAGCAAAAACAATGGCCGGCGTTCCCGTCACACCAATGCTACCGCCCAATTCATATTGCTCAATGACGGGGTGATCAGTACACGTTGGCGCTCTAATAGAACCGCCTCTTTTCAACTCGGTTAAGGTTTTCTGGGAATCATCTGCACACCACGCTTGAACCATTCTTTTATAGGTTTCTGATTTATCGCCACCCACCTGAGCACTTAGCATCGCGCCAGACTTAGCTATAGATAAGTTTTGAGGATTACCTAATACCCGTGGGAAGGCTAGGTAACGAACCTCAATACCTAACTCATTAATATCGGCGATTTCATTGTGTAGTTTTCGGCAATAGCCACAATCAATATCCGTAAACACGTACACGTGAGCTTTCTTATCACCTTTAGCTGGAAAAATAATTTGATTCTCTGTAGCAACAGCATCTAATAAAGCTTTGCGTCTAGGCTGCATTGCCTTTTCGTGCAAATTAACTGGTCCACTAGCCGTTATCCCATATAAGGTTCCAGCAAAGACGAATTTACTGTCATGACTAACGTATAATAATGGATTGCGAGGTGCTTCAACTTGGTAAAAGCCAGGAACAGGACTATTTGAAACAAGCCCTTCACGTAAGCCAACGGACTGTAATATTTTTGCGCGCACCTGAGCCGTAATTTCCGCATCTTGGTTGGCAGCCGCCTGAACAAGCCCCACACCAAAACCAATCAACAAGACCACACTTAACCGTAAAAAATTAGACATACAACCCTCATCAAAAACTACAAATTTAAAAACACAAATTTAAAAACACAAATTGAAAACCAAGAGACTCTACCACAAGACTTTATGCTTTATTACAAACACAAGCCTGTCTTACGATATTCGAGCGTTAAAAACGGCAGAGGTTCACTTATTAAAAAATGCTCTCGTTCAGGCTCTAAACATTTACCGAATCAACCCCGAGGATGATGTTCAGCATGCAATGATTTCATTCGCGCTTTTGCAACATGCGTGTAGATTTGAGTGGTCGACAAATCACTGTGCCCCAACAAAAGTTGAACAACCCGCAAATCTGCACCGTGATTAATAAGATGAGTAGCAAACGCATGCCTTAATGTATGCGGCGACAACGGTTTTTCAATTCCAGCCACAAAAGCCCAATGCTTTATTCGATGCCAAAATGTTTGGCGCGTCATCTGCTGGCCTCGCATACTTGGAAACAGCACATCAGAAGGCGCTTTTAATAACATAGGCCGTGACTCCTTAACATAGCGAACCAACCAATTCGCTGCCACATCCCCCATGGGTACTAACCTCTCTTTACTGCCTTTCCCCATGACTCGTACCACGCCTTGCCGCAGATTCACCTGATTTAAAGTTAGACCAACCAACTCACTGACCCTTAGACCACAAGCGTAGAGGACCTCAAACATAGTCCTGTCTCTTAACCCAATGGCATCATCAACATTCGGAGCTTGCAATAACTTTTCAACATCACTCTCTGTTAATGACTTAGGAATTGGTTTGGCTTGCTTTGGGTTTTCGATTAACGCAACCGGATCTATTTGAATGAGGCCTTCGCGAATATGGTAAGCGTAGAACCCTCGGCAACAAGATAAAAATCTCGCCGTAGACCTTGCTGATAATTTTTTCTTATAGCGCTCCGCTAAATAACCTTGCAAATTTCCCGATGAGACAAGCAATAAACTGGTGAGGTGGGCATCAATCGTTTGATCATAAATCCACTGAGCGAATGACATTAAATCTTGGCGGTAAGATGATAAGGTACTTTGACTAAGACCTTTTTCTAACCACAAAGCATCCAAATACACATCTATACGATGCAAATCCTCTGGGTAAATTAACTTCTTGTGCGTATCGCTCATTCCATTACTTCAAATTTAAAATAAAAAAAATCCCCGCCTAAGCGAGGATTTTATAATCAATTTAGCTCTGTAAGCCAAACAAAAAACCCTTAACCGAGCTTTTCTTTGATTCGAGCTGCTCTACCCGTCAATTCGCGCAAGTAGTACAACTTAGATTGACGCACATCACCACGACGCTTAACCGTAACACTAGCAACTATTGGGCTATGTGTTTGGAAAGTACGCTCAACGCCAATGCCGTGAGAAATTTTACGCACGGTAAATGCTGAGTTCAAACCACGGTTACGTATAGCAATAACAACACCTTCAAAGGCCTGTAAACGCTCACGTGTACCTTCTTTTACTTTTACCTGAACAACAACAGTGTCGCCTGGAGAAAATTCTGGAAGATCACTTCTTTTTTGTTCGTTATCTAATTCTAATATAATTTTATTGGTCATCTGTCTGATCCTAAAAAGTCAGTGTTATAGCTTCACAGCTAATCGAGGGAACGATAATAGACTTACGACCACGCTGTGTTAATCACACCGCATATAAGCCAACCGTAAGTTCCCCAGTTAAATCAATCGCCTGCTGATTGCTCAAACGATATTTTATAATCTGCCAGCAATTGTTGTTGCTCAGCGGATAATTCTTTCTTAGCAAGAAGGTCTGGACGCCTCTGCCAAGTTCTTCCCAGCGCCTGCTGTAAACGCCAGCGCCTTATATGTTCGTGGTTCCCCGACAGTAATACCGCTGGAACCTGCTTACCTGAGCAATCTTCAGGTCTTGTGTAGTGCGGACAATCCAACAACCCATCGGTAAAAGAGTCTTGCTCTGCTGATTGCGAGTGTCCCAATGCGCCAGGCAATAGCCGAGTCACTGAGTCAATCAACACCATGGCCGCTAGCTCACCACCACTCAATACATAATCACCAATTGAACATTCAACATCGACTTCAAGCTCTATCAAGCGCTCATCAATGCCTTCGTAACGTCCGGCAACTAACACTAAATTACCTTGTTCTGACATGGTCGTGACGCCAGCTTGCGTCAAAGTTTTGCCTTGCGGAGAAAGATAAACAACGGTGCAACCTGTGTTGCCGCCATCGTTATCTCTACTAGCCCACACTTTAGCTGCCTGTATGGCATCACGTAAAGGCTGAATCATCATCAACATCCCTGGGCCGCCGCCATAGGGTCTGTCATCAACCGTCTGGTGACGATCTTGGGTAAAATCTCTCGGGCTCCACATTTGCAGCGCAACAATATTCTGCTTTATGGCCCGACTGGTAATTCCGTAATCACTGATCGCTTGAAACATTTCGGGAAATAATGTGACAACGGCTATGCGCACTGCCTTACTCCCTTCTTATTTCAATTCAAAACAGCTTATTGCCGCTTTAAAAATCAGGATCCCAATCAACCGTAATGGTTTGACTGTTTAGATCTACGCTTTTAACGTATTGATCTGGCACATAAGGTACTAAACGCTCAGATTGATCAATACTGTCTGCATCGCCCTTAACCACCAGCACATCATTAGCGCCTGTTTCAAGAATATGCGATACACGGCCAAGTATAGTTTCTTGGCCCGCATAAATAGAAATCACTTTTAAATCTTGAAGCTGGTACCAATAATAGTCACCGGCTTCTAAGTCAGGTATTTGATCTCGCTCAACGGCGATATCAATTTGACATAACTCTCGAGCGGCATCACGATCATCTATTCCTTTGATGTGCACAACCATATTCTGGCCATGAGGTTTAAAATCTTCGATTTCAACCTGCTTCACACCGTGGCGTGTTTTTAACCACCAGGGGGAATAATGACAAATGTTATCCATCGGCTGAGTTGCTGAGTGAACTTTCACCCAACCTTTAACTCCGAACACCGTGGTAATACGCCCAACATTAATTAAGTTAGAACGCTTTTGTGATTCACCGTCTGAAGCTGTAATTAAGCTGCTGCCTGATCTTTAAGTAATTTTGCAACGCGATCAGAACACTGTGCGCCTTTGCTTACCCAGTAATCGATACGTGCATTATCAATACGCAAACTTTCTTCATCGCCACGAGCAACAGGGTTAAAAAAACCAACACGCTCAAGAAAACGGCCATTACGAGCACTACGGCTGTCAGTTACTGTCAAGTGATAAAATGGACGCTTTTTTGAACCGCCACGAGATAAACGAATGCTTACCATCTGTATGTACTTCCTGATTTGTCTAAAATTTAGAGTAATGCCACAAAGCAATACCCGGAAATTGTCCTGTTCACCCCTGCAAATGGAATACAGGCTAATGAAAGGCGCGACATTCTAATAGAATATCGCCCTGATGTCTAACAGAAGCTGGCCATATAGCTAAAAGAATACGCAGACCAGAAAAAGAAATGTTTATTTAAATCCTGGGGGTAAACCGCCGCCGGGCATCCCACCAGGAGGCATTCCGCCACCGCCACCCATCATGCCGCCCATGCCACGCATCATTTTGGCCATACCGTCGCCTTTCATTTTTTTCATCATCTTAGCCATTTGCTTATGCTGTTTTAATAGACGATTCAAATCCTGAACTTGAGTACCAGAGCCCATGGTGATGCGGCGTTTACGCGAGCCGTTAAGAATATCTGGATTTTTTCTTTCGGCGAGAGTCATAGAGTCAATAATAACTTCCATAACTTTAAATTGGCTTGTCATATTAGCCTGCTCAGCCATTTGTGCCACATTACCCATACCGGGTAACTTTTCTAGCATAGAAGCCATGCCACCCATATTTTGCATTTGCTGTAACTGATCACGGAGATCATCCAGATTAAAGCGTTGACCTTTAGTAACTTTCTTAACCAGCTTTTCAGCTTTTTTCTTATCTATATTGCGCTCAGCGTCTTCAATTAGGCTTAGCAAATCGCCCATACCAAGAATCCGAGACGCTAACCGATCAGGATAAAAAGGCTCTAGGGCATCTGTTTTTTCGCCCACCCCCATAAACTTAATCGGCTTACCGGTAATCTTGCGCACCGACAAAGCGGCACCACCTCGTGCGTCACCATCGGTTTTGGTTAAGATAACGCCAGTTAAAGGCAAAGCCTCATCAAAGGCTTTAGCCGTGTTAACCGCATCCTGACCAATCATTGAGTCGATTACGAATAAGGTTTCAATAGGGTTAACGGCAGCGTGTAAGCTTTTAATTTCTACCATTAACTCTTCGTCTATATGCAACCGCCCAGCGGTATCGACAATAACGACATCCGCATGCTTGCGCCGTGCATGGTCTATAGCCGCCACAGCAATATCAACGGGCTTTTGCTCTGCAGTAGATGGGAAAAAATCAGCTTCAACTTCCTCAGCTAATGTTTCTAGCTGCTTAATGGCTGCCGGTCGATAAACATCAACGGAAACCACCACGACTTTCTTTTTTTCTCGCTCTTTAAGAAAGCGCGCCAACTTAGCCACAGATGTAGTTTTACCTGCACCCTGCAAGCCGGCCATCAATATAACCGCTGGTGGCTGCGCTGCAAGATTGAGGCTTTCATTCACCTCACCCATAACCGCAACCAATTCACTTTCGACGATTTTTATAAACTGCTGACCAGGATTTAAAGCTTTAGAAACCTCAGTACCAATGGCACGTTTACGCACCTGCTCAATAAAATCTTTAACCACCGGCAAGGCGACATCCGCTTCTAATAACGCCTTACGTACATCGCGAAGTGCATCTTTTATATTGTTTTCGTTGAGGCGGGCTTTACCCGTGACCTTTTTGAGGCTACGAGTCAACCGATCTTGTAGATTGTCAAACATGGCTATTGGCTACTTAACAGTGAATTTTAAAGGCGGTCAGTATAGCTAATTTTCATGGTATGGAGAACACTTAAACCTCAGCAAACTTTCATATTCACTCAAATAGTCTTATGTATTTCACAGCTTTTAACTACTATTTAGCTTACAGCTATGACAAACTTCACACCTTAAATAAAATTGATACAAGCCATTCTAGCCAACACATTCAGCCAGATTTTTACTATGCAAAATACGCTTGCTTTGATTACAACCGCCCCATCGACGACAGCCTCATTAGCTAGCACCATCGCGGCCATTGTTTTTTATCTGGCCGGCAGCCTTTATCTTGCATCCCAAATTCGTAAACAAGAAATTATTTACAACTCATGGTTAGTTGCATTAATCATACTCCCTATTGGCATGCACCTTATCAGTGTGCAGCAAACTTTATTTTCAGGTGCAGGCTTTCAATTAGACCTAGTAAATTCAGCGTCATTAATACTTTTGGTTGTAAATCTTTTAGTATTGATCAGCGGCCTCAAAAAGCCTCTGCACACATTATTTATTTTCCTATTTCCAGTATCAGCCTTACTTCTAGCCATCAGCTTGGGTAGCGAAACACATCACAATAACAGCGCCATTGACAATAAAATATTGACCCATGTCTTACTATCTATTTTAGCTTACAGCTTATTGATTATCGCTACATTGCAAGCCGTAGTATTGGCCTATCAGAACCATCAAATTAAGCACAAACACCCCAATGGCTTAATCCGGTTATTACCACCTCTTCAAACCATGGAAGCACTGCTGTTTGAATTATTATGGTGCGGTGAAATATTACTTACCATCGCCATCATCACAGGCTTTATTTTTCTAGACGATTTATTCGCTCAACACCTCGTTCACAAGACGGTATTCACTCTACTGGCATGGTGTATTTACGCCATATTACTATGGGGAAGGCACGCTAAAGGATGGCGCGGCAACACAGCTCTGCGCTGGACACTTGGAGGATTCTGCTTACTTATGCTGGCTTATTTTGGCAGCAAATTTGTATTGGAAGTATTGCTGCAATAATAAGTTGCTTCAGGCCAACCCCATAGCATCCAATATCTATTGCACCCCCAATAAAACTAAGTCAATATGGCCACTCTTTCAGGCACTACAGGCTTCCTTCGTTGAACGACATCCCCCTAGGTCTACTCTTTGGAGTTTTGGCCACTTTAATAATTTTATCCGCATTCTTTTCCAGCGCTGAAACGAGCATGATGTCATTAAATAAATATCGTTTAAAACATCTCGCAAAAAAGGAACATAAAGGCGCACAACGATCCTACGAATTACTCGAAAGACCTGACCGTTTAATCAGTGTTATTTTAATTGGCAATAACCTGGTTAATAACTTTGCTGCCGCACTCACAACCGTCATTGCACTCAGACTGTATGGTGAAGGTGCCATTGCTCCAGCCAGTATATTGCTAACCCTTGCTGTGTTGATTTTTTCAGAAGTAACCCCTAAAACTATTGCCGCTTTACACCCCGAAAAAATCGCCTTCCCCGCCAGCTTTATATTAAAACCTTTGCTTTTGATTCTTTCCCCTGCTGTCTTTTTAGTAAATTTCGTATCCAACGCCCTCGCCAAACTATTCGGCGTTGATACAACCAACAAAAGCCAAAATGAGCAACTCAAGCCAGAAGAGCTAAGAACAGCGGTAGATGAGCACGGAGATTTAATACCTGATCAACACCAAGACATGCTTTTGAATGTGCTGGACCTTGAGAAGGCCACAGTTGAAGACATTATGGTTCCACGCAACGAAGTTGAAGGCTTAGACCTTGAAGATGATATCCCTACACTTCTCAAACAAATTCGCTCAAGTAACTATACCCGGCTACCTGTATTTGAAGGCGACATCAATAATATCATTGGTATCCTACATTTAAGAAATGCGGCACGCTTTATCTATGGCGGCGACGATTCTGTTTCACATTCGGCTATTCGTCGATTTGCTAGAGCACCTTATTTTGTCCCCGAAACAACGCCACTGCACACCCAACTATTAAACTTCCAAAAAGAGAAACGGCGAATTGCCATAGTTGTTGATGAGTACGGGGACATTCAAGGCATTGTCACCTTAGAAGACTTACTGGAAGAGATTGTTGGCGACTTTACCACCAACATTACTGAAGAGACCTCCCAAGAAATAACCCCTCAAGATGACGGCTGGTTTGAAATAGAAGGCGGAACGTCTATTCGCGACATCAATCGACAGCTTGGTTGGCAACTGTCCACCGACGGCCCCAAAACCCTTAATGGTTTAATTGTTGAGCACTTACAAAACATTCCTGCTGGGCATATAGGCTTTGACATTGGCCCATACCGATTTATGACAACCGAACTGTCCGATAAAATGATTGAGAAGGCCTGCGCTAAAGCCATCTAACTTATATACATTAATCAGCCCTAACTTTTTATAGTCATGCTGTCTCTTAGCTCACCTACACAAACCTTCTGTCGCCAAATTAGGTGGTTTAAGCCTTAATTTGTTCACTAATAAAAGAATAATATTGAACGTCACTTAAAAGCCTACCTATACTCTTGCAATGTGCAAATCATTAAAAATACGATTCAATAATTTCCTTAACGGTGGCACTGACATCACCAATGTAGGAGAGGATGAATTTCGGCGTATTCGATTAGTCAACATTACCTCCTTGTTGGCCATGATCATAATTGCCATTTCTATTACACGAAATATTGAGCTAGTCCAAGAAATCCGCCTTATTTATAACGGCATAACCGTTATTGGATTTAGTTTGGCTTTATCTTTCATACGCCTAAATAAAGTCATGCTAGCCGTGCACTTTTTATGCTGCTCAGCCGCCTTCAACTTTTTTGTGTCACTCTACTTCGGTGGAGGCATTCATAGTTCGATGATTACCTACCTACCATTCTTACCTTTATTAGGAGGATTAATGGGGGGAAAGAAGGTCGGTTTGTTTTGGGGTGTATTATCTGTTGGCGGCTATATATTTTTTTTATTATGGGAGATATATATTGGCCCCATGCCTAACTTAACACCACCCGACATGCGTTTTGCCGAAGCCCGCACCCACCAATTTATGCAAATCACTTTTCTGTCAGTTTTTATGCTTAGCTTTCTGACTCAAGTGGAAAGCGCTCAAGACCGAGCACTGAAAAGCCTTGATAAAATGGCAGACGAAATAAAAGAAAGAGAAAAGGCTGAAACTGAGGCACTGGAAGCAAGCCGCAGTAAGAGTCAATTCCTCGACAGTATGAGCCATGAATTAAGAACGCCCCTAAATTCCGTCTTGGGTTTCAGTGATCGTTTATTAAGACGGTTAGAAAAAAATGGCGAGCTCACCGGCAATAGAGATAAAGAAGCCATTATAAGCATCCAAGAAAATGGACGGACGCTGCTTAACTTCTTCAATCAATTAATTCACTTATCCAAATTTGATTCTGGGGAAGTACAGGTTAACAAAAAACTAATTGAAGTCGATTCTTTGGTGTCATCTGTTATGGACTCAATGAGCAGCCAAGCTATGGAGCGTGGAATAACTCTTTCCAGCTCAATTCGTGAATCTTCAACGATTTATGCCGACATCAGCCAACTACAACAGATACTTGTGAACCTTGTAAGTAACGCCTTAAAATATACTAATGAGGGCGAGGTATTAATATCAACGGAAAGAGGTCGCTCTCCTTCGTCATCAAAGCCACATATTATTATTCGCGTTAAAGATACCGGTATAGGCATTGAAGAAAATAATCTTAATGCGCTTTTCGACATATACACCAACATTAGTAGCCACGTACAAAAAAACGCTACCAGTACAGGGTTAGGATTGGCATTGTGTAAGCGACTTATCGCTCTAAATGACGGTGAGATTGGTGTAACCACAGAGCTAGGAAAAGGCAGTGAATTCTCAATATACTTCCCCACCCAAGATGAAAACGCTCTTCTTACTAAGACTCAAACGTTAGGTTAATTCATCACTCGCTGATTAGAATCGATACGACAAACCGATTACCGATAAATTAGGCTGCGCCTTTAACTCTACAACCGCTGCAATTTCAGAGTTCACAGTACCCGCATAAACACTTCCGGTAACATCCAACTTTAGGTCAAGGTAGCTCGTGGAAACGTTAAGCATCAGCTTCTCTGTCAGCGGAAAATCCACTCCTAGCTGCACTACCACACCCGATGAACTTTTGGCTTTTAGCGATTCAACGCCATCAATCCCAAGCACAGTGGCCGTATTCTTATCAAGCTCCACATGATCAATGTACGTATAATTAACCCCAAGCCCTACATAAGGCTTAATCCGCTCACTAACATAGGGATAATACTGAACGGTTATTGATAAAGGCCAAACATCGGCAGTAACCGTCGGCAAGCCATCAAGGGCTCCGCCTTTTCCTCCAGCTTTTAGCTCTAAGGGCATTAAAGGCAATAGCACTTCGACTCCCCAATGAGAATTCAACATCCGGGTACCAGTGACAAATGGCGCCCTCTGGCTAGCAAGGCTTAAGCGACCTAGGCTTACTGTATTATTAACCAATACTGGACCTGATTCTTCGCTAAAGTCCACATTAGCAACCCCGACGCGGGCAATATAATCACCGCCTTCATATGAGAAAACTGACAAGGATACAAACACTAAAAACAGCGGCAAATATACGATAACTTTCATATAGCCCTTCTCATTATTATTTTGCGAACGAACGAGCGACAAATTAAATTAACCGTTAATTAAGGGATATTTGCAGCAACATAGGGCCATAAAATGACCAGTAGAGTAAGCCTATAAGTGCGCTAAATATCAAAGCGCTATTAATATCAAAGTTCTATTAATATCAAAGCTCTATTGTCACAGCTTGTGCGACAGAGATCGCTTTTGACTTAGCTTCTTCAACCGATTCACCTCGAGCCAAAGCCACTCCCATTCGGCGCTGCCCCTTCACTTCAGGCTTGCCAAACAAACGCAAACTGGTATTTGGTTCAACTAAAGCAGCCGTCAAATTACCAAAGCTGGTTTTATCCGAATCACCATCCACTAAAATAACCGCCGATGCTGAAGCGCCATGGAAATGAATATTAGGAATAGGCAAACCTAAAATAGCTCGAGCATGCAGAGCAAACTCAGATAAATCTTGTGATATTAAGGTCACCATGCCGGTATCGTGTGGCCTTGGGGAAACTTCACTGAAATAAACTTTATCGCCCTTAATAAACAGCTCAACGCCAAATAGACCTCTTCCACCTAAAGCTTCTGTCACTTTTTCGGCTATGTTTTTAGATTCAGATAAAGCCACCGGTGACATAACCTGGGGCTGCCAAGATTCGCGATAATCACCATCTTCTTGACGATGCCCGACAGGCTCACAGAAACTGGTTCCACCTACATGACGAATGGTCAGTAGCGTAATTTCGTAATCAAAATCCACAAAGCCTTCAACAATAACTTTTCCTGCTCCAGCACGTCCGCCTTCTTGCGCGTATTTCCACGCCGACTCTATATCAGACTCATCACGAATTATGCTCTGACCTTTACCCGAAGAGCTCATAATCGGCTTAATAACACAGGGAATTCCAACTCGTTTAACGGCACCAAAAAAATCTTCATAGTTATCAGAGAACTCATAAGCTGATGTCGACAACCCAAGCTCTTCCGCTGCCAAACGCCGAATACCCTCACGGTTCATGGTCAACTGTGTTGCTTTAGCCGAAGGCACTATGTTGTAGCCTTCAGCCTCTAACTCAACCAAGGTATCCGTAGCAATAGCTTCAATTTCAGGAACAATGTAATCGGGCTTTTCCAACTCAATCACGCTGCGTAATGCTTCTCCATCTAACATTGATAAGGTATGACTGCGATCAGCAACTTGCATAGCCGGTGCGTTCTCATAACGGTCACAGGCAATTACCTCAACCCCTAAACGCTGCAGCTCTATCGCCACTTCTTTACCTAGCTCGCCGGAACCACATAAAAGAACTTTCGTTGCAGTTGGAGAAAAAGGGGTACCTATAGCAGAAGTACCTATAACAGAAGTACCTATAACAGGAGCACCAATAGTAGTCATGTTGATTCCTTAACAATAAAAGTAGATGAATAAAGATTTAAAATTGTAGACGCATTAATTCATGAACGGATTAACAGCCTTAGCTCGGCCAAAGGCAAGCTTTAACACTCCTAGTCTTTTATCATTATCATAAGTTCCCCAATGACTGATCTCATTACCGGTGCGATAACAACCAACACACACGTCGTCCTCATTTAAGGCGCAAATAGAAACACAGGGAGAATTAATGGTTTTTCCTGATGATGATTTTTTAGCGTCAGACATACAAGTAATTTTCACGAAAGAGAAAATCTAATTATAAAACGACTCTTGAGAATATAATACTCTCAGAAACAAATCAGGCTTTGTTGTCTCGCCACTTTTTTTCTACTTGCTTGCGGATGTGTGACCAATCTTTTACTGGAGCTGGATTTTCACACGTAATATTGGCATCAAAGTAGGTATTGAGGAAAGTAATCATTAAACGAGCCGTAAAACCCCAAATCTCATAGCCTTCGAATTCATAAGCTGGCGTCCAAATCTGTCCATCAGGGTGAGGAAATATATCGGTGCGAATACGCTTATCCTCTAAGAAAAAACTCAGTGGCACCTGAAATATGGAATCCAGTTCTTCAAAATTAGGAGTCAACTTTACCTCCTCCGGTATAACACCAACATAAGGTATGACCTTTACCGTCTGCCATGTGTAGGCCGCAGGCAATACCGTTAATATTTCAACGTCCGTATCTCGTAGCTCTATCTCCTCCCAACTTTCTCGCAACGCTGTTTGTTGCAAATTCACATCGTCCTCCTCCCATTTCCCCCCAGGGAAAGACACTTCACCACTGTGGCTACTGAGGTGAATTGCACGCTTAGTAAGAATGACGGATGGATTTTGTTCATTGTTGGTTAATGCAATAAGCACAGCCGCATTACCCTGCTGATCAAGATCATCAGAGACTGCCGTTGTCTGCGTGGATTCTATATTTTGTCTTAACCGATTTAACATAGCGTTTTCACAAATAAATGCTTAAAGTGATCATTAACACCAGAAACTACAGTAAAGAAAGGTAAGCGTCTATCTACATTAAACGCCATTAACTGTTACATAATATTCAATTGTTTTGATCAATCCAGATACGGACCAAGCTATGAAGTTCTGCAATCAATGCGGTAACGCCGTCAATTTACATATTCCCGAGGGAGATGATCGTCACCGCCATGTCTGCGGTGACTGCGAAACCATCCACTATCAAAACCCTAATATTATTGCTGGCTGTTTAGCCACCTACCAAGGCAAAGTCCTATTATGCAAACGCGCTATAGAGCCTCGCCACGGCTTCTGGACATTACCCGCTGGATTTATGGAAAACAACGAGAGCGTCGAAGAAGGCGCCATGCGTGAAACTTGGGAAGAGGCACAAGCCAAAGTTGAATTACAAGGCCTTTACACGCTTTTTAGCCTACCGGAAATCAATCAGGTTTATATGATTTACCGTGGGAAAATGACAAAACCAGAATTTGGAGCAGGAATAGAATCCCTTGAAGTAGAGCTGTTCAGCGAAGCCGAAATCCCTTGGGATCAACTGGCCTTTCCCGTGATGAAAAAGACCCTGCGCCACTTCTTTGAAGATAGAAAAACCGAACAATACCCTCTTAGAAGTGAAGCTCTTTATAGACCTAAAGGCAGCAAACCTAAAGACAATAGGCCTGAAGTATAAATCAACCAAGAACTCGAACATTTATAACATGCTCAACACTCTCGATAGCCTCGATAATCGCTGCCGAAGGCTCTTGTTCAACATCTAGAATATTATACGCTATATCGCCACGGCTTTTATTCATCATGTCGAGCACGTTAATATTATTGTCAGTAAAGACAGACAATACGTGACCCAAAACCCCAGAAACATTGTCATTACAGAAGGTAATCCGAACCCCTTCACTGCGGCCTAAATTAATAATTGGGAAGTTAACGGAGTTTTTAATATTACCGTTTTCCAAATAATCTTTTACTTGATCCGCTGCCATAACCGCACAATTCTCTTCAGCTTCAGCCGTACTAGCGCCAATATGAGGCATGGCAATAACATCTTTACGGGTCAGCAAGCATGGCTCGGGGAAATCACAAACATACATACCCAATTGCTTGTTATCTAACGACTCAACAACAGCCTGCGCATCAACAATCGATTCGCGAGCAAAGTTAATTAATACGGTGCCTTTTTTTACTGCTTGTAGCGCTTCAGCATTAATCATGTGCTTAGTCGGCGCAATTGCGGGTACGTGCAAGGTGATAAAATCAGAACGACCCAATAACGATTGCAAGTTATCCATTTTTTCAACTTGGCTTGGTAAACGCCAAGCCGCCTCAACCGATAACGCCGGATCATAACCCAATACATTCATACCTAATGACAAAGCCATTTCAGCAATCATTGAACCGATAGCACCCAAGCCAACTACGCCTAGAGTACGCCCCTGTAATTCATTGCCGGCAAAGCGCTTTTTTTCCTTCTCGAGTAACTTACCCATTTCACCAGCGTCATCCATATCGGTTAACGACTGCACGTAGTTCATGCCACCAACGATATCGCGCGAACTTAATAACAAACCAGCAAGCACCAATTCTTTAACTGCATTGGCATTAGCGCCAGGAGTATTGAACACCACCACACCAGCTTTGGTGTAGTTTTCAACGGGTACATTATTAACACCTGCGCCTGCTCGAGCAACGGCTTTTAAAGTACTGGGGATTTCTTCGTCATGCAATTTGTGACTACGAATAACGTAAGCATCGGGCGTCGATATTTCGCTGGCGACTTCATAGTTTTCACGATCGAAGCGGTTGAGACCTTTGGTAGAAATGGCGTTATAAGTTTTGATTTTGAACATGGGTATTCCTAAATAGAATTTGGTTGGGCAATCCGTCCAATGCGAGCGGAGACTCTGCTGAAAACGCATAAATACGTCCCTGTAGCTTGCCGATTCATCCTTGAATTGGGCATTTCAGAAGAGCCACCAGTCACATTAAACTTATATTAATTTTATAAAATTTTAGATTTATAGTGTTCTTAAAGCTTATGCAGTTACTTGTTCATAAGCCCACTTCAACCAAGGCATCAAGGCTTCCAAGTCCGCTTGTTCAACAGTTGCTCCACCCCACAGGCGTAAACCGTCGGGTGCGTCGCGGTAAGCACCGATATCATAGGCAACGCCTTCTGCCTCTAATAATTTGGTCATGGCTTTAACTTGATCAGCGGTTGCATCAAGCGTTAAACAAATACTGGTATTAGATAGCTGAGCTTGGTCTTGAGCTAGAAAATGAATCCAATCGTTTGCCGCTACAAACTGTTCAACCACGGCAAGATTGGCTTGTGATTTTTTAATAGCAGCGGTTACACCACCGATAGACTCAACCCAATTTAGGGCATCTAAGTAATCGGCTACGGCCAACATAGAAGGCGTATTGATGGTTTCACCTTTGAATATACCTTCAATTAATTTACCGCCTTTGGTCATGCGAAAAATTTTCGGTAATGGCCAAGCGGGTGTATAAGTCTCTAAACGCTCTACCGCTCTTGGGCTTAAAATCAACATGCCGTGAGCGCCTTCGCCACCCAACACTTTCTGCCAAGAAAAAGTAACAACGTCCAGTTTCTCCCACGGCATTTCCATGGCAAACACCGCCGAGGTGGCGTCACAAATCGTCAGTCCTGCGCGATCATCAGCAATCCAATCACCATTGGCAAGCTTTACGCCTGAGGTAGTGCCATTCCAGGTAAAAACCACATCGTTATTAAAATCAACATCTTCAACATTCGGCAGTTGACCATAACCAGCTGTTAATTCACGGACATTATCGAGTTTTAATTGCTTGGTAATGTCGCTGTACCAGCCCGCACCGAAAGACTCCCAGTGCATCACGTCAACCCCACGCGCGCCCAATAATGACCATAAAGCCATTTCAACCGCTCCGGTATCAGAAGCTGGCACAACACCGACTCGATAACCTTCTGGCAAATCTAATAATTGAGCCGTTTTACTGCATGCTTCTGCCAAGGCTGCTTTTCCAATAGTGGAACGATGAGAGCGCCCTAAAGTATCAAGCTCTAAGTTAGAAACATCATAACCAGGTCTTTTACTGCATGGACCTGAAGAAAAATTAGGATTGTGTGGTTTAACCGAAGGTTGCATAGTGTTGCTCTACCGTTGAAGTTTACAAAAATTTAAAAATTCGGCCGAGATTATGCCAGCTTTTGGGCTATTATCACAGGCGATAAAACAATCTAATCGCTCCTAGTTTTACTTATAAAATTACTAATAAAAATCACAATAAAAACGACCTCAAAACTAACATGAGTAACAACAATGAAAATTTACGAAGCCAAGACAGCTCCTAACCCGCGACGCGTAAGAATATTTTTATCTGAAAAAAATATCGACATGGAATACGTGCAAGTGGATATTGCCGCAGGCGAGAACCTTAAAGGTGACTTGAAACATAAAAACATCACCACTAAGGTCCCTTTTTTAGAATTGGATGACGGCACCTGCATTGGGGAAAGCGTTGCTATTTGTCGCTATTTTGAAGAAACCCACCCCGATACCCCTTTGATGGGCTCTACACCGCTCGAAAAAGCTCAAATAGAAATGTGGCAACGTCGTATTGAATTCCACTTAATGATGCCCATTGGTTTTTGCTTTCAGCACACCACAGGTTATTTCAAAGACCGGATGAACCCCATAGCCGAATGGGGTGTGGAATGCGGTAAAAATGCCATTGATTTTTTTGACACTCTTAATCAACAACTGGCTAACAATACTTTCATTGCAGGTGACTCCTTCAGCATCGCCGACATTACGATGTTATGCGCTTTGGATTTTGCCCGTGTCATTAAAATCAAAGTCACGGATGATCACCCACACCTACAACGCTGGCATGCAGAAGTATCCAGCCGTCCTAGCGCAAGCGCATAAAGGCCAACAACATGTCCAGCTCATACACAAATATTATTGTTAAACCCAGCGGCCAAGCCTGTGGTGCTGAAGTCACCAATCTTGACCTAACCCAACCCCTAGATGACGCAACAATTGCCGATATCAGAAAAGCGTGGCTTGAACATCACGTTTTGTATTTCCCTGACCAAGCCATGAGTGATACAGATTTAGAACGCTTCACTTTATGCTTTGGCCCTTACAGCGAAGACCCCTTTGTCCAGCCTATTGATGGCCATGAGCATATTATTGCTATTCAGCGTAACGCTGATGAAACCGCCTCTATTTTTGCCGATGTTTGGCATACTGATTGGAGCTTTCAACAGCAGCCTCCTGCCGGAACATGCCTATTTGGCATTACCATTCCTCCCGTCGGTGGTGACACGCACTTTATTAATCAAAACCAAGTATTAACACAAATGCCCGCCGAATTAAGAGCCAAACTCGAAGGTAAAATGGCGGTTCATTCAGCCGTCGCCGGATATTCTCCAGAAGGCCTTTATGGCGATGCCGATACCGACAAAACCCGCAGCATGAAAGTGGTCGTTTCTGATGAGGCCTACGCAACACAGACTCATCCAATAATAACCGTACACCCGGAATCGGGAATAGAATCTATCTATGGTTGTTTCGGCTACATCATCGATGTCGAAAACATGGATAAAGATGACTCAATGACACTATTGGGGGAATTGTATGAATGGCAAACTCGACCTGAGTTTCAGTATTGCCACAAGTGGCAAAAGAATACGTTGATTATGTGGGATAACCGCACCGTATTACACAAAGCCAATGGTGGTTACGACGGCCATGATCGCCTACTGCATCGCACAACCATTGGAAATCGCTAATGATGGCAGACTCTTCCCTTAATGATTCAATCACTGAACTTATGGTACAGGCCATTAAGCAACATCAACCAATGCCTACGATGCCTGCTGGTTTAAACCTTGACGAGGCCTATCAACTACAACACCTAGTCACCGCCAAGATCAATCAAGGTAAGTCCGCTGGCATTAAGGCGGGTCTTACCAATTCCGACATCCAGCAATTTTTAGGGCTTGAAGAAGGCATTATTGGCTCGCTCTACACTCAGGGAAAATTAATCTCTGGCTGTCAGTTTGCCACAAGCCAAGGCTTGCAATTGGAATGTGAAATAGGCGTTATTATTGATGATGAAGGTCAACCAAAGAAAATCTTGCCTGTAATTGAAATCGTTTATCTTGATTACAACGCACCAACCGATTTTACAGGCCCTAATATTGTCGCTTCAAATATCGGCGCTGACCGCTTTATTTGTGGTGCCACACAACGATGGGATACTGAGCATAGTTCTAACAACCAAAACTATGACGACATCCTCCTATCAATGACACACGACGGCCAAGAAGTTTGCCAATCTTCCAGTAAAGCATCTTTGGGCGGGATTGTTTCCGGTACGCAATGGATCGTGCAAGAAGCTCGCAAAAGACAATTTGATCTCGCTGATAACACCCTGTTAATCCTAGGTACTTGTGGCGCACCAATTGCCGCAACACCAGGTGAATATAGAGTGAACTACGAAGGACTTGGTTGCATTGAATTTACCATTAGCGCCGATTAATATGCCTAATACACTACTTACTATTAACATTTAACTATAAGTACTTAACTACAAGTACTTAACTACAAGCACTTACACACATGACTAAATCTTCTACATATTCTGAGTACGTAATATTCCCAATCACATTAAGTGTGGGTTTATTTATAACCTATTACTTTTCTTCTCTGGGCAACAACCCCATGAGCATCGCCATTATCGTATCGCTTTCCGCGATGTTGGTTGTTGGTTTATTAGAACGTGCCTTCCCTTATCGCTCTGAGTGGAATCGCAACAACAATGATATTAAAACTGACTTCTGGCACACATTGATTAATCAGATTTTATTATCGAGAAGCTTAACGGTAATTTGGACTCTGCTATTAGCCAGCAGCACGGCTTGGCTTGCATCGACCTATGGCTCCAATCTTTGGCCCCACCACTGGCCAGTGTTTTTACAACTGCCGTTGATGCTATTAATCGCCGAGTTCGGTCGCTATTGGCTTCACCGTTTCTCTCATCGCAACCCTTGGCTATGGCGTTTACATGCAGTGCATCACAGCCCCACTCGATTGTATTTTTTTAATGCCGGTCGCGTGCATCCACTAGAGAAGGTCATTTATATTATCCCTGAAGCCGTACCGTTTATTATTCTCGGCACCAACATTGAATGCTTAGCGCTCTATGCAACCTTCAACAGTATTCATGGTTTCTTTCAGCACGGTAACGTCAAGGTAAAGCTGGGGCCTCTCAATTACTTCTTCTCCATGTCAGAATTACATCGCTGGCATCATTCGAAAATAGTCGAAGAATCCGATCATAATTTTGGCAATAATCTCAGTGTTTGGGATGTCGTTTTTGGCACATGGTTTTTACCAAAAGAACGAGAAGTTGGCCCTCTTGGACTATTAAATGACAGCTACCCTGAAGGTTATATGGCTCAAGTTAAAGCGCCGTTTCAACGCCTTGATCTCAGTAAACCACAGGCAATTGATTTAAATAACAGCGAACGTGCATCATGAATGCATTTAAGCTTTATTGTTTTATCAGTGCTGCATGTTTAGCTCTTGGTGAAACATGGTTTGTGGTTATGACCGACAAATACCCACCGCTTTGGTTAGATGATTATTTAGCCGCCGCTGCCATGCTAGTTTCAGCGTCACTTTGGCAGCGCTCATACGGCCCAGCGTTAACGTTTGCTTGCTGGGCTTTTGTATTCGGAAATTTATACGCCATGCTTTTTACTCGCCTAGAACCCATAAATCCACCGGATAGACCATGGGCTTTACTGGCCATACTTACCCTGTGGGCAGCAATCTCAACGGGGCTCGCATTGGTGCATGTTATCAAACGCAGCAAGCTAGAAAATTAAAGTTATTAGCAGCGGCGCTTCAAAAAGAAATAACGATTAACCCTGTTAAAAAAGCGATACCTATTTCAAATTTAATTCCCTAAAACATTGGTTACTACTTTCTTTGCTGCCTTGGCCGCTTTCTTTTCTTTGGGGGTTAAAAGCGCTTTCTTTTTTGCGTTTTTTTTACTGTCTTGGCCTTTGCTCATAATATTTCTCACTTATTGTGACTTCATAAACCTAAAGTCAGTTTGAGCCAACCTAAGGACTGTTGTTACCCATGACCGCATTAAAGAAGCAAGCTAGTAAGTAACTCATATGAGTATGGTCCTATATACGGTCAATAGATAGGATGCACGAATCACTCAGTGATTTGCCCCAAAATATTCAAGGCACCATTAATTAAAAATCAAACTGCTGTGATTAAAATCAAATAGAGCGTATAGTGCGCAACTCAAATCTACTCCGTATCGAGCCTACTGGCCACACGCCTCTACCTCCTTATTTACAACTCTTTCTTTTACTAGCAAGTAAATTGAATTTATTCATAGCACCTTCTGTTTCCGCCTCATAATTTCCATGAGGTCCGCCAGCGGTTTACGCAACCCTATTCTTTTGAATAGTGAGATGCTGTGTGCGATTTTTATTTTTATCGATTATTTTAGGAACACCATGACCACAAGCAACGAAGAAACTTACGAATCACAGCCACCTATTCTTTCCTATGTAAAAGACCTGCCTAATTTATGCTCTCTTGCGGGGTTAGCCTGCACAATATTAGCGATCTATTTCAGTATTATTGGCGTTTACTACGCCGCAATGATCGGCATGATCTGGGCCGTCGCCTTTGATTGGGCAGATGGATTAGTCGCACGAAGAATGCAAGGACGAACAGGCAGCGACAGGGTGTTTGGCGGCCAGCTCGACTTGGTAATCGACATTGTGAGCTATGGTGTCGCACCAGCAATTCTTGTATTTAGTTATGGCAAATTCGATCCCGCCCTTCTACCGATTGCATTCATAATGCTATCTGCCAGTGCAATCAGATTAAGCTACTTCAGCACCTTTGGCTTGTCTGACAAAGCTAAATACACAGGCTTAGCGCTAGATAACAACAATATTGCACTTGTTTTTATATTCCTTTTTGAAAGCTTTTTACCAAATGGAGTCTTTTCAGTGGTGCTTTATGTCAGTGCTCTAGGACTTGCCACTTTAAATGTGTCGCAAATAAAAACCCCCAAACTTTCTGGAAGCACCAGAAATGTTTACCTACTTGCGTTTTACACACTAGGAATAACGGTAATTTATGCCTGGAAGCTTTTATAAAAGGCATCTATTTCGATAGAACCCGTCACCAATAATTATTTTTACAAGAGTTAAATAACCATGATCGTATATACCGTAGGAACTTTTGATTTGTTGCATGTAGGACACCTGGCTTTACTGGAATACTGTAAGTCATTAGGTGGTGTTCTGGCCGTTGGCGTTGCCTCTGATCGAGTTGTAAATTCTTACAAACCCAATGTACCTGTAATCCCCCTTGAGCAACGCATGGAAATGCTGAAAGCATTACGATGTGTTGATATTGTGCGGCCTTACGATGAACTTGAATATGTGTCTGGTTGTAAAGAGCTGAATGTCGACATATTCGTCATAGGCGAAGACTGGGGAAACAAGCCCCATAATGTTGCCGTAGAGTCTTATCTAAATAAGAACGGCAAACAAATCAGCCAAGTACTTTACAATCCCCGAACATCATCAACTCAGATAAAACAAAATGTAAGAGCCCAAACCGGCAGGGTAATGCAATCTCGTTTAGCTGCAGTCTAACCTACTTATCAATTTAAATTACCGACCACATCCAGCAATTAGCGGCGTATCGCTATAGCAATTGTTGTTATTAGAAAACCCTCTGTTGTTAACTGGCGTTAATAATAGGGGGTTAAATTCCCCCCTCAACCAAAAACCTACGAGCCCTCCTGTCGTAACCGTTTGAACATACCTATCCTTTGCTGACAGGGCCTAGTTTTTAGCTGGCTTTGGCAATGTCTCTCAACGCTTGCTCAAACACGGCTTCAGGTTGACCGCCACTAATTAAGTGCTTGTTGTTCACGATCACCGCAGGCACCGAGCTGATTCCCATAGACTGGTAGTGCTGTTGCAGTTCTCGCACTTCTTGTCCATATTGATTGGTGTCTAACACCTGTTTAGCAAGCTCAGGATCCAAGCCCACTTTCTTGACTGTTTCGAGAAGTTGTTGATGGTCACTTGGGTTGCCATTTTGTTTAAAATACAAATCAAACAAGGCTAGTTTTAATTCGGTTTGCTTGCCTTGCTCCTTAGCCCAATCCAGCAGACGATGAGCATCAAAGGTGTTAAAAATCCTGCCGCCGCCGCGATTACCAAACTCATAACCTACATCCAGACCCCGCTGCTTTATCATCTCCCTATTTTGGTCACTCTGCTCAGGGGTAATGCCGTATTTTTGAGTAATATGTTCGGTGATCTCTTGCCCCACTTTGGGCATAGTCGGGTTCAGCTCAAAGGGCTGCCAGGTTATGTCGGCCTGGATGTCAGGCGAAAGTGTTTGCAATGCCGACTCGAGCGCTTTGTAGCCAATAATACACCACGGACAAGAGACGTCCGATACTATGTCGATTTTTAAGGTTTTACTCATAATTTAGGGCTTCACCGGAGATTAATTCTTGCCACATAATAAGCCACTTATATACTGACATACACGAGTATTTTCACCCAAAGCTTTGCATGTCATGGCCTATATTATTTATAGAGCTCACCCAATGTATCTAGGTGTAATAGATAGAGCCGCGTATCCAATTCTAGCTGGTGATAATTTGGCTCCATGTATTGGCAGAGTTTGTAGAAAGCCTTGTTGTGATCTTTTTCTTTGATGTGTGCCAGCTCATGCACAACGATCATGCGTAAAAATAACTCTGGAGTGCCTTTAAATAAACTGGCGATACGTATTTCGTTTTTTCGTTTAAGCTTGCTGCCCTGTACACGGCTGATGTGTGTATGTTGTCCCAATGCGTGTTGAATGACTTTGAGCTTAGCATCAAAGATTACTTTACTCAGTGGTGCCGACTTCTTCAGGTATTGACCTTTAATAGCCTGCGTGAAATCGTACAATGCCGCATCATTACGTATTGCGTGAGGCTCTGGGTAGCGTTCCAACAATACGCCCCCCAAACGCTTATTTTCAACCAGCGTTTTAGCCTGATCTTGGAGTTGTGCAGAGTAACCCGCTAGATAGCGGTAAGGATCGGAGTTAGGTTTCATGCAAACATTGTACGGACAGACATTACAATTATAAATAACAGATGAGCTTTGAGTTCAAGGATTTAAGTGTCAATTTATACCCCAATGCAAACTTTTTCCCCAATTCCAGTTCTGTATTCATTCCGTCGCTGTCCCTATGCAATGCGCGCTCGCTTGGCAATGTGGACGTGTGGCATCGAGTTTGAATTACGTGAAGTACACCTGAAGAACAAGCCGCAAGCCATGTTGGATATTTCTCCCAAAGGAACTGTACCAGTGCTACAACTACCGACTGAAGAGGTTATTGATGAAAGCATCGAGATTATGCGTTGGGCATTACAACAGCGTGATCCAAATGAGTGGCTAAGGTATTGGAACGCAGAATCTGAGGCGTTAGTCACCACTAATGATGGAAACTTTAAGTCCGCTTTGGATCGATATAAGTATGCCGACCGATACCCACAACAAAGTGCAGAAACTTATCGAGCCGAAGGTGAGTTGTTTCTGGCAGAGCTAAACCGTCGAATACAAAGTCATTCTGAAGCACTCAACCCTAGTAGCCAAAGAGGTTATTTGATGGGCAATAAAGCCAGTCTAACAGACATGGCAATATTTCCTTTTGTCCGTCAATTTGCTCATGTCGATAAACCTTGGTTTGAATCAACGCACTATTGTTTTTTAATTGCATGGTTGGACGAACTGTTAAATAGTGCGTTATTCCAATCTATTATGCTCAAATATCAACCCTGGGCTATCGAGAATGAACCCCTATTAATTAATGATACAACTCTATAAACCCGCAATATTCACATGCTTTATTAATTTATAGCCCCTCGCATTAGAACATTAATTCTTTCATATACATCATATGCAGACGATAGCCTGAAAATAACCGATAACGGGTATAGTCCTAAAGATTAATGTTAATCTCTTAGCACCACTTATGGCCATCAGTAAACGCGATGTGGATGGCTTTCAATGTGCTTAATTTAGGACTACGCTAAGGTATAAAATCTGACAAAAGATATTATTGAATGAAAGTATCATTAGTAATTTTTCTCTTATTTACTGCCTCTGGCTTCGTCCATGCAAGCTCTGAAGGTCGTGACATTTCCTCTTATTCAGATGATATTTTTTCATTATCATTAGAGGAATTGGTTAATATTAGAATTTCCACGGTTTCCAAAAAAAGCGAGTCAACTCTAGATGCTCCAGGTATCGTCACAGTTGTGACCGCAGCAGAGATCAAAACATTTGGTGCTACCGACATTAAGGATGTGCTACTGCGTATCCCCAGTCTCTATATCTTTGACTCAAGCACATTTTCAGGATCTGGTGTCAATATGAGGGCTGGTGCCTCACAACATATTAATAACCATGTTCTCTACCTGATCGATGGACGACCGCTACGCGAATCTCAAAATGGCGGCTTACATACTGATATCAATTTATTACTTCCGGTTAACTCTCTTGAGCGCATTGAAATTATTCGAGGTCCAGGCTCTGTTCTTTATGGCTCCAATGCCTTTAATGGCACTATTAACTTTATTACTAAGAAAGCTGAAAAGAATACGGGTGTGGCACTTAATTTAATGCGAGGACATAATAATTATTCCAGAGCCGGAGCTTCACTCAGAGGCGCTCTTGGTGATAAGGGCGATATCAGTTTAATAGTTGGAAGTCTTGATAGTGATGGAAAAACCAGTAGCGCCAGAGATGAAGCCGGCGTTACCGACTCTATGGACTTAAACCGCGATGGAACAAGCCTGTTATTAAACTCCAATTATGGCGGCCTTACTTTTAGCGCCATGAAGACTGAAATTACAACCCCTTTCACTAGCGGTGCTTTTCTCTGGACTAATGCCGCGGAGATTGAGTTGAACCGTGAATTTTATGACTTGGGATATACACACCAGCTAAATGATCAGTGGGCCGTAAATCTTAACTACACATACAATCAGCTAGAACGTTCTATTGAAGGGCCTGGTACTAATTCATCCGAGTTTAAGTCCAGTGGTTATCTCTACGAAATCGCTGTAAATGGGCAACTTAATGAGAATACATCTTTATTGGTGGGTGCAGTTGTAGACCAACTAAAAGGAGACCTAGGTACACGCGGTGGTAGCTACAGCACTAAACGCAATAATATATACGGCCAACTAGATTACGAACTACACCGGAATACCAAACTCTCGATAGGTGCGCAGTGGGCTGATCCAGAGAGCGGTGATAATCACACCGCACCTCGTATTGGTATAACACAACGTTGGAATAATGAGTGGGCCAGCAAACTACTTTATAGCGAGGCGTACCGCTCACCCTATGGTTCCGAGCTTTACTTTGATGCCACTTTTTTACAAGGCGATGAAAATTTAAAGCCAGAAACCATCGCTACTACAGAAATGCAAACTACCTATACCTCTGCAGACTATTTTCTGGCCCTTACTTACTATCATAGCGTGTCTGAAGATGCGGTTGGTCGTGCCATAGTAGGTGGCACTAATACTTTCGTGAATGAGGATTCAGAAATCACCTTTGATGGTATCGAATTGGAAGGAAAGTGGCACATTAATAATTCATGGCGCATGCAAGGGTCTTATCATTACCAGGTTAATAAAGACGATAGCGGTCAGGATGATTTTATGCCGGCTCCGAGAACAATGACTAAAATAGGACTTAGCTACCAGTCTCCGCGAGGGTATCAGCTAGGACTTTGGAGTAGCTATTTTGGTAAAACGAGTAAGCTTGAAAACCTTGAAGGTAGCAATACAGCTGTTAACAATCCAGATTCCGATGATTTCACTTTGGTTAGCCTCAACCTGCAAGCCAATATAGGAGACCTTCTAGATAGGTCTCAACTGAAAAATATAGAGTTATCTATTTACGCAAACAATATACTTGATGAAGAGGTCTATTACCCAGAGTTGGGTCGTCGTTTAGTCAATACATACCCTCAATCCCATGTGAAGGGCGTTTATGCTCAGGTAACCATAGGTTTTTGATTTTTGGTACTCAACAGCCATCCACTGTTAAACAAAGCTCTAAGTAGTGTAAAATAAACGCACTAACACCTTAGAGACAACACTTTGTTCTCATCCATATCAGCCAATAATCCACCGCCAAAAACTATGAATAGAAGCTTTTGCGTTGCGCCCATGATGGATTGGTCAGATCGCCACTGTCGTCACCTTTGGCGTATTATTTCTCAGCACGCTTTCCTCTATTCTGAAATGGTCACTACCGGCGCATTGATTTTTGGGGAAGCAGACCGGTTTTTACGGTTTCACTCAGCCGAACACCCACTTGCTTTGCAATTGGGCGGTAGTGATCCGGTAGACTTAGCTAAGTGCAGTAAAATGGCGGAACAATGGGGTTACGATGAAGTAAACCTTAACTGTGGATGCCCCAGTGATCGAGTCCAAAATGGCATGATTGGCGCTATTTTAATGGCGCACCCACAACGAGTAGCCGATTGTATTAAAGCCATGCAAGATTCTGTCAGTATCGACATTACCGTGAAGCACCGAATTGGTATTGATGACATGGATGATTATTCAGGTATGTGCCGGTTTGTTGAAACTATCGCTAAAACCGGATGCACAACTTTTATCGTGCACGCTCGCAAAGCTTGGCTCCAAGGTTTGAGTCCCAAACAAAACCGGGATGTCCCACCATTAAATTACGCCATGGTACAAAAATTAAAAGCCGAATACCCCGAACTAGAAATCATCATTAATGGTGGCATCAAAACCTTGCAAGCAGGCTTAGAGCAGGTTGATATGCTTGATGGTGTAATGGTCGGACGTGAAGCTTACTCCAATCCGTATTTATTAGCCGAAGTCGACAAACTTTTTTATGCCGATGACCACGCTATTCCAACACCGCTTGAAGTCGCCGCCCAGTATATTGATTATTGCCGTGAAGAACTCAGCAATGGCACTCGCCTGCATCATGTTTCTCGGCATATGCTGGGCATGTTTCAAGGAATTCCCGGCGCCAAGAGTTTTCGTCGACATATAAGTGAAAACGCCCACAAACCTGATGCTGGCATAGCTGTTATAGAAGATGCTGTTGCACTGATAAGACCAAGGAATAACGATGTCGTTACTGGATAATTTAAAACAAGCTTTCTTCAAAAACTCTGACGGGTCAGATCATCAACCCAACAAAGACGAGCTGAACCATATTGCAGCGGCCGCTTTAATGATTGAAATCGCCATCATGGATGATCACTTCGATGAAAAAGAACTGGCCGTACTCACTCAAGAACTAATCACTCAGTTTAAATTGGATGCTGGTAAAATTGGTCAGTTGATAACGACAGCTCAGGATAAAAATACGAATGCCACATCTCTGTATGAGTTCACTCGACAGATAAATGATGAGTTTTCTCTTACTGAAAAATTCGATTTAGTCGCCGGAATGTGGCGTATTGCTTTTGCCGATGGCGATTTAGATAAATATGAAGAGTATATGATCCGCAAAGTATCGGATTTGATTCACATGCACCACAACGATTTTATTCGTGCCAAGCATGTAGCTCGGCAGGCTATTTAATCTCTAAACAGTTAACCAAGTCCTTAAACGTCTCTGCATTTTTTTTGTTAAGGTCCATCAAGATACGATGCGCTTCAAGTACTTTTTCACGTACTGTATCTTCACACAAATCATCTTTATCAAGACCTGATTGTGGACACAGCATGTCTTTAGCATCATCGACGATAGTAAAGATTTGAGAAAACCCCATACATTCTAATAAACGATTAATACTAGGAGAGCTGGAAATTATTGTTGGCTGAATATTTTTACGCTCTTTAGCCATCAACGAAATTTTAGCCATTAGGCCTAATGTCGTACTATCTATTGCATCAGCTTGGGTAAGATTAAAAAATATCGCCTGAAAATCATCTTTATTAAATAGCTGAGCGATATAAGAGTCAAAAGAGAGACAAAGGGTTAGGCGCACATCACCCGTCATTTTAATAACATAAATGCCATCTTTGTCGGCAACACCAATACTTCCTGGCTGCATGTTAATTCTCTAACCGCATATCAACACTATCCAATTTAACACTAGTTAATTTAGCACTATCCAATTTAGCACTACTCAACAGTTCACCCTCAGGCATCACGGCTTATACACATGATGGCAATATCGTCAGGGGCATTTTCTAATCGATCAAGCATTAGCGTCTCAGAAACACTGGTTAAATTGCCTTCACTATTGCTTAGGTATTGCAGAAGTAACGCCTCTTTTTCCAGAAGATCGGTAGCGGGCATAATCTCCAATATACCATCAGAAAAACCAATTAAGCTGGCTCCGGGTGGAAAATCTGTTTCGTATAGGGGCCATTCTTGTTGGGGAAAAATCCCTAATGGACAACCTTTACCTTCTAAGTATTCAACGCCTGAACTTGTATGCAGTATAGGTAATGGTAAATGCCCTGCTATCGAGTAATATAATTTATTGGTGTGGGTATCAATAACCCCCGTAAAACAGGTCATGTGGTGCTCGAGACTTGAATCTATGAGCTCTGAATTTACGTGATCCAGAAAAGAATTTTTCTTACCAGCACCTTCAATTTTATTTTCTACATCATCGCCCGCTAATGAACGACTATTGACGAGTTTTCGAGCCACATGCTTTAACCAAATTGTCGCGAACGCCGATGATGCTCCATGCCCCGACACATCCGCCAGATAAAAGAATAAATACTTGTCATCCTGAACGGTTAAATCAATAAAATCACCACTCAAAAATAACGAGGGAATGACTTTATGCTCTACTGTGTATTGCGACAATTGATAAGGTGATGGTGGCAATAGCTTTTGTTGGACTTGACGCCCAGCTTGTTGATCACGCTGCAACGTTAACAAATGATCCCGTAAAGCTAAATTTGTGTCTTCGAGCTCGTACCGATACAGTTCATTTTGCTCGAGTAGCTCACGTCTTTCTAAGCTTTTATTGACAGCGTGAATTAAAACCTCCATGTCGACTAAAGGTTTAATAAGATAATCGGAAGCTCCAAGACGTAACGCTTCAACAACGTCAACCATAACGCCAACCCCAGAAATCACAATAACGGGGGTATCTGGTGAGTTTTTATGTATTTCAGCTAACAACTGAATGCCATCCATCTCAGGCATACGTAGGTCTGTCAGAACCAAATCAGGACAATCTTGATTGAACAATTCTAAACCTGTAACACCTTGATTTGCCTGAATAATTTCAAATCCACTGTCTTCGAGATAGGCTACAACGCTCTGCCGAACGCTATCATCATCTTCTACAACAAGTAATTTACGTCTCTTTTTAGGCATGATTATCGTGATTCCAAAATCGCCATACGCAACTAAAAAATACGTTCAAATAGCGGTCAGAAAAGGTGTGGAAATAAGAATACATACAGAGAGACAAAACCGGCGAGTCAGACGGTCAACAGTACCTATATCACAATAAATGTACAAGCTGTTCAAAGCACTTTTTTTAAGGTAAATTCGAGTTAGTTCGCTGGCAGATGGCGGGCTTTACTGGGGTGCAAATTATCGCAAACCTTTCTAGATCATTCACAGTATGACAACGATTATTCTATGAGCTATATGCCTAGAACAATCAATATCACCCTATACCAAGATAATTATACAACCAACATTATGGGGATCTAAAAATGAGCCTAGCAAGTCGACAATATAACGAAAAACGCAACTTCCTTCGTATGCAAATTGATAGCCCCGTGGCCATCTCTATGCAGACAGAATCTGGTGAAATCACAGGAATATGCCGTGATCTCAGCGGTGGGGGAATGCAAGTAGAAGCTGATCGAGTATTACCCATGGGGGCCATGCTAAATATCGCTATCATGCCTCCTCACAGTGATACGCCAATGCTAAATGCCAAAGCTGAAGTTACCCGTGTAGATAGTGGTCCTGATGACACTTGTACACTGGGTTTGGAAATCAGAGAGATGTTACCAACCTGACTCCAGAACGCGCTGAATACCTGAACTTTAACTTCACCAGTCTAAGTTCAGGCATTCAACTTCAAGCATTCAACTACAGGCATTCAACTACATACGTTCCCTTCAGGCACTTAGTTTTAAATCAATTTAAAACTCACCGCCACCGAACTCATCATTCTCCACACCAAAATCATCGGTTACTGCACCATCCTTAATGAGATACTCGCGGCGTTGTAAATAAGTATCACGCATAAAAGCGTACTTATCTCTGCTCATTAAATCTTCTACAGAAAGTAACTTAGCTCTCAAATCTAAAATAGACGTTCCATAAAGAGTATTACGAGTGGGTATATGATCCACGTAAGAAATAGGATTAATAGCGCTATTAACGGGCATTCCCATTGTCGAGGTGATTGTTGCAGGGCCAATAAAAGGCAACATTAGGTAGCGATCGTTATTCCACCCCCAAACCGCTAGAGTTTGACCAAAGTCTTCACGGTCTGATTGTGGCAAACCCATATCCTTAGCCACATCAAAAAAACCAGCCAAACCTAACGTCGAATTGACAAAAAATCGACTAAAATCACGGCTCGCTTGACGAAACTTACCCTGTAATAGATCGTTAACAACGGTATTGAGATCTAATAAATTGGAAAAAAAACTAGACACTCTATTTTGCACAGCATCGGGTAAAATCTTATCGTAACCCGTAGCGACTGGTTTTAAGAGATACCGGTCTAAACTTTCATTAAACGCGTAGGTTTTACGATTCATAGTCTCCCAAGGATCAGCAGCCACAGTCGATTGCGCAGTGCCTAACAAAAACACGGCTAAAATGGCCACAATCAATCGATTAACCATAAGCAATGGATTTCCATACATAGTATTTCTCCGTTTCGTAACAGGCTATTTTAAGTCAGCTTGCTACGAAACGCCAAGACATCATACTCAATGCATGGAGATTAATTATCCAAAAACCAGTTACAATTCTCTCCTAAATGGCTTAGGCAGATTCTCTGCACAGCTGAACATCGTTATTATCAACTTTAATTTGATAGGTTTTTAAACTAACGTCTGTGTCATCAAGACATTGGCCGGTCATCAAATCAAAGCGTTGCTTGTATAACGGTGAGGCCACGTAAACAGTTTCTCCAACAGAGCCAATCAACCCTCTAGACAGAACACTGGCCTTACCAAAAGGGTCATAGTTTGATACCGCATATAAATCATTTTTACTGGCCCCCATAAAAACAGCCACTTGCTCACCTTCAAATAATGCACATACACCGGTACTTGGTTTTAAGTCCGCAACAGAACAAATCGTTTTCCAATTACTCACAATACTTCCTCACTTAAATTTCAAATATTGAATCAAAACCATTAATCAGCTAATTCAACTAACTCTATGCGCTCTTGCTCTGTAGCGGGACGCTTCTGTCCTCGCTCAGCGACATAATACAAATTAGAATCCTGATCCGGAGCATTAATAAAATGACTAAAACGCTTCAGCTTCTCAGGGTCTGAGATAGTGGTTTTCCATTCACATTGGTAGTTCTCTATATTAGTGGCCATATCGGCTTCTAACTCTGCAGCTAAACTCAACTTATCATCGATAACGACTTCTTTTAAATAATCCAATCCACCTTCAAGATTTTCTAGCCACACCGAAGTACGCTGCAATCGGTCGGCAGTACGAATGTAAAACATCAAAATTCGATCGACGTATTTAATTAAGGTTTCATCATCGAGATCGGTGGCAAATAAATCACCATGGCGAGGACGCATGCCACCATTGCCGCAAACATATAAATTCCAGCCATTTTCAGTCGCGATAACGCCAATGTCTTTGCTCTGTGCCTCTGCACATTCACGGGTACAACCTGAAACACCAAATTTAATCTTATGCGGTGCGCGCAGGCCTTTATAACGATCTTCTAAATCAATCGCGAAACCGACACTGTCTTTCACGCCATAGCGACACCAAGTACTCCCGACACAGGACTTAACTGTTCGCAATGATTTACCGTAAGCGTGACCCGTCTCAAAACCGACATCGATTAACTTTTTCCAGATAGTGGGAAGTTCATGCAATTGCGCTCCGAATAAATCGATACGTTGTCCACCAGTTACTTTGGTGTATAAACCGAATTCTTTCGCAACCTCACCCAAGACAATTAATTTATCAGGGGTGATCTCACCACCGGCCACTCTTGGAACAACAGAGTAAGTTCCGTCTTTCTGCATGTTTCCAAGGAAAATGTCGTTAGTGTCTTGTAGGCCAATATGCTTATCTTCAAGAACATAACCATTCCAAAAAGAAGCGAGGATTGAACCAACGGCTGGTTTACAAATTTCGCAACCCAAACCACAACCATGGCTATTGAGTAGATCACCAAATGTTCTGATTTTTTTAACGCGAATAATATCGGCCAACTCAACACGCGAGTATGCAAAGTGCTCGCAAAGATCGGTTTTCACTTCGTAACCAAGATTAGCTAGCTCAGCATCCAATACCTGCTTAGTTAGTGCCGCACAACCACCACAACCGGTTGATGCTTCAGTCGTACTTTTGATTCCCGCCATATCGGTACAACCGCTGGCTACCGCTTCTTTAATTTGGCCTTTGGTCACATCAAAGCATGAACATATTTGAGCTGCGTCGGGTAATGAATCCACACCCAAGCCAACTGGCTCTCCACTGCTGGAAGGCAGAATCAACGCTTCTGGATTTTTAGGTAAATCCATGTCATTTAACATCATTTGCAGAAGACCACCGTAGGCCTCTACATCTCCAACTAACACAGCGCCTAATACTTTTTTACCATCCTCAGAAACGACAAGACGCTTATATACTTGTTCAATATCATTGTTATACACATACGATTGAGCGCCCGGCGTTTGCCCATGAGCATCCCCAATACTTGCTACATCAACACCTAACAACTTCAACTTGGTGCTCATATCCGCACCTAGAAATTTTACCTTGTCTCGCCCAAGGATATGCTGCGCGGCCACTTTAGCCATGGTGTAACCCGGAGCCACCAAACCAAATATTTTTCCGCCCCATAGAGCACATTCACCAATAGCATAAACATCAGTTGCTGAAGTGCGGCAGAAATTATCAACCTCAATGCCGCCACGCTCACCAATATTGATATTAAACTTTCGAGCTAATTCATCTTGGGGACGAATGCCCGCCGAAAACAAAATCATATCGGTTTCTAAAAACGAACCATCCGCGAAATTCATGCGATAGCGGCATTCTTCACCTTTTACGATGGCTGACGTGGCTTTTTCGGTATGAATGGTAACGCCTAGATCTTCAACTTTACGACGCAGTAATTTACCACCACCTTCGTCCAATTGAACCGCCATTAAGCGAGGCGCAAACTCAACCACATGTGTTTCTAGACCTGCTTGTTTAAGTGCATTTGCAGCCTCTAAACCCAACAAGCCCCCACCAACTACAACACCAACTTTACTTATGGCGGCAGACGATTTAATTTCGCCTAAATCATCAATGGTTCGATAAGTTAAACAATGCTCTTGATCTCCACCGGGTATAGGAGGAACAAAAGGATAAGATCCAGTTGCCATTACTAACTTGTCATAAGTCTCTTTATGGCCAGCTTCCGTAATGACGTATTTTTCGTCAGTATTAATTTCAGCAACTTTATCGCTCAATCTAAATTTGATGTCGTTATCGTGATAATACTCACGACTGGTTAAGGCTAAATCTTTAGCCGTAGCACCTGAAAAATAAGAGCTTAATTTCACTCGATCGTAAGCCAATCTCGACTCTTCTGAGCAAACAATAATTTCTAATTCGCCATCGTTTTGGGTAGTAATCATGTGGTCTACAAATTTGTGACCGACCATGCCATTACCAATAACGACAATACGCTGCTTACTCATGTGCTCTCCTTAAAGTGATAATATTTTCAGTGGTAATATTTATGCTGAAAGTTTTTCTTTTTGTGTATTAACAAGTTCTTCATTTAACGTCTGTTGAGCTGTGAATTTTTCTAGCCAATTCAAACGGTCAGACAATGTCACTACTTCGCCTACAACAATTAATGCCGGCGATTGAATGTCTTCGCGTAAAACCATGTCTTGTAATTCAGCAATACTGCCCGTAATAACGCGCTGCTGTTTACAACAACCATTTTCAATAATGGCCGCCGGAGTTGCTGAATTCATGCCTGCTTGCTGCAACTGGCTGCTGATAAAAGGCGCTTTGCTCAAGCCCATATAAAAAACGATGGTGTGCTGCAAACCCGCTAAAGATTTCCAATCAACATTGAGTGACGTTTCAGCATGCGCGGTTATAAACGTGCAGCCTTGAGATATCCCTCTGTGAGTTAATGGAATACCGGCGTAACTGGTGCAACCTGATGCGGCCGTAATCCCTGGCACCACTTCAACTGAAATATTGGCGTCTTTTAAATCCAACATCTCTTCTCCGCCGCGCCCAAACACAAATGAATCGCCGCCTTTCAACCGACAGACATGCAAACCTTGTTGAGCTTTTTTCACCATCAATTCATTCAGTTGATCCTGAGGAATACTATGTCGATCTTTTGATTTACCAACATAAATAGATACCGTGGAAGCAGGAAATAAACTGCGAATTTCTTCACTTACTAAGCGGTCATACAAGATCAAATCCGCTTGTTCAATAACCCGTAATGCTTTAATCGTTAATAGATCAGAATCGCCAGGACCTGCGCCAACCAAACTGACGTAACCGCAACCTTCAACGGATGCTGGAGCATGTTTATCAAGATGAATAACTTCAGAAAATGGCGTAAGTCGCTGCATAAAGATCTCTGGTAGCAAGTAATTTAAAACAATCTTATCGAGAGATAGCAAAGACGATGCCAGACTAAATAATCAGCCAAAAAATAATTTAAAGTTTTTAATTATCAATAGGTTATAAATATTCAGAACTATTATTTTTGTTTGATTGGTGTATGACATACGTAATAACGCACCAAAAAAAAAGGAGGCGACAAGCTACGCACCAAAACAAAGCGATAAAGAATAATGGCAACTTCTCAATAGGCTCTTTCAACTTCATTAAACCTATGGACAGCCCTCTCCAGCCATACATTTTCGAGACATTTCCAACAATACCAACCGCTCTTTTGCGAGTTGGCGCAGTTGTTGCTCAGGATCTATTAATCATAGAAATCAGAGTGATCGTTAAATGCTATTTGGTCGTAAAAAACGTAAACCTATTGTTATCCCACAAAAAAAAGTAGCCCAATGGAAGTATGCAACCTGTAATTACTGCTCTACTGGTTGTTCTATTGAGCTTGGTTTGAATGATGCTGGACAAGTGATTACCAGCCGCGGAGATGCTGGCGCCGATGTAAACCGCGGCAAGCTCTGTATTAAAGGATTACTTGAGCATGAGCTCTTTGACTCTGCTGGTCGTGGCACTGAACCGTTAATGCGAGACAAGCACTACGATGAATTCAAACCTGTCAGCTGGGATGACGCACTCGATAAAACCGCTCAGCAAATTAAGTCAATTCAGGAAAAATACGGTAAAGACTCCTTCGCCATTGTTTCCACCGGCCAACTCATGACAGAAGAGTTTTATACACTCGGTAAATTAGCTCGAGGGTGCATTGGTTCCAACAATTACGACGGCAACACTACCTTGTGCATGGCGTCGGCTGTATCGGGTTACAAACGCTCATTTGGCTCAGATGGTCCGCCAGGTTGTTATGACGATTTTGAACACACTGAGTGCTTTATGGCGTTCGGCTCTAATCTGCCCGAGCAGCACCCTATTATTTACTGGCGCTTAAAAGAGGCCTTAGAGAAACGTAAATTCCCACTGATTGTGGTCGACCCACGCGTCACCATGTTGGCTCAATTCGCCGACATCCACTTACCCATCACCCCCGGCACAGACTGCGTACTTATTAATTCCATGCTGTACGTTATGTTTGATGAAGGCTTAGAAGACTCGGATTATTTAGACGCACACTGCAATAACCTCGATGAACTTAAAGCCGTTATCAAGGATTACAACCCCAAACAAGCGCAGCACATTTGTGGCATAGATGAAGATCGGATTCGCTTAGTGGCTCGAATTTACGCCAAAGCCGGTAGCGCCATGAGTATCTGGACTATGGGAATTAATCAAAGCACCCATGGCTCTGACGGGGTGGCCAATATCAACAACCTTAACTTGGTTACCGGCAATATCGGCAAACCCGGTGGCACCAGCCTTTCTATTACCGGCCAGTGCAATGCGATGGGTACCCGAGAGTGGTCATCGTGTTCAGGCTTACCCGGTTATCGCTATTTAGAAAACGCAGACGATCGCCAAGAGATTGCTGATTTTTGGGGCATAGACCCAGAGTTTTTTCCCAAACAGCGCGGCATGGCACAAACTGATATTTTTCCCGCAATTGAAACCGGTGAGATTAAAGGTATGTGGTTAATTGCGACCAATCCGATGACGTCAATGGCCAACACCTCACGCATCCGGAAAATGCTCGAGAACCTAGACTTTCTCGTCGTCCAAGATTGTTATGAAGACGTTGAAACCAATCAATATTCACACGTGTATTTCCCCGCCTCCGTATGGGCCGAAAAAGAAGGCTGCCACACCAATACCGAGCGTCGCGTTAACCTCACCCGCAATGCATTAGAACCTAAAGCCAATTCAAAGCCGGACTTTTGGATATTCAACCAATTGGCCAAACGTTTTGAGAACGGTCAAAAAATTCATTTTCCTGAAACGACCGAAGGTGCTTTTGAAGAAATGAAGCAACTTTCAAAAGGCCAATATCGTACTTTGGATATCTCCGGCATGAGTTACGACAAAATTGAAGCCGCTAAAGGCATTCAATGGCCTTACCGTGAAATAGCCAATACGGATAAAGGCCAGACAGGCCTCAAAGGTGAACCGCGCCTATACACCGACGGTGTATTCCCTACACCTAACGGCAAAGCCAATTTGATACCTGTCGCGTTCTTTGATAACAACGAGCGACCTGATGAGCAGTACCCATTTTGGATGAACAGCGGCCGTGTCGTTGAACATTTCCATACTCGTACCCGTACCGGAAAGATTGGCAACAGCAATAAATTTAGTCCTACGCCTTATATGGAAATGAACCCCGATGCCGCTAAAGATCTGGGCGTGAAGCATCAACAATATGTTCGGTTAGCCTCACGCCGTGGAGACTCTGTGGTTATGGTGCAATTAACTCAGCGAGTACCGCGTAATATGGTCTTTATCCCATTTCACTATCATGACTGCGTTAATCGATTAACCTTGGGGCTACTCGACCCTTATTCACGCCAACCTGCTTTCAAACAATGCTCTGTTCGCATTGAGCATATTGATCAAACCGAAGCCGCTCAACTCAATGTTGAACGCCGCGCGTTTTAAGCTGATATTTAAAGGTAGAGATAAGAATCATGTCGACGAATGAAACAGTTTTAGCTGCAAAAGATGAAGAAGCCACAAAAAAAACTGCCGAAGAAATCACACAAGCACCCTTATTTTGGGAGGTTCGTACCAATGAAAAGCCTTACGCGTTTCTATCGGACACTGAGGTTAAACCAGAGAACCGCTACGGCCAAAAAATAGATCTGGTTGATCTTACTGGTCTGCCTGAAGATCGCTCTATGCACATCAATGACGTAGCGGAAGTGGGCTGTAACCCGAATCGTAATAAACAACATGGTTTTTTCTTCACGGCTGACAACTGTATTGGTTGCCATGCGTGTGAATCGGCGTGTAGTGAAAAAAATGAAACGCCAGCTCACTTAGCTTTTCGATCTGTGGGCTATGTAGAAGGCGGCAGCTATCCAGATTACAAACGCATGAACATCTCCATGGCGTGTAATCATTGTGACAACCCCGTTTGTTTAAAAGGCTGTCCTACTCGCGCCTATACCAAGCACGCTGAATACGGTGCGGTGCTACAAGACCCTGAGACCTGTTTTGGTTGTGGTTACTGCACTTGGGTATGCCCCTACAACGCCCCACAGCTAGACCCTATTAAAGGCCAAGTTTCAAAATGCAATATGTGTGTTGATCGTTTAGAAGTTGGTTTAAAACCCGCGTGCGTTTCAGCTTGTGTGGGTAACGCACTGGATTTTGGTGTGATCGAGAATACACCTGACAATAGAGAGCAAGCCAAAGTATCTATTCCTGGCTTTCCCGACCCCGAGATCACCCACCCAAATATTCGCTTTCAGCAAATTAAATCCATGCCTGAAGAAATGACCCGTACAGATTCAGCGCCGGTTAAGTACCACAAGGATGAACAAGGTAATTACCAGCCAACCGTTGATCAAAAGCAAGGCCAAACCAAGCATTGGAACTTAGAACGTTTAAGCTCGCGTGAGAATCCTCTGGTTATTTTTACCTTAGCAATGCAAGCCGTTATGGGGGCTTTTGCCCTGACCTTTTTAGGTGCGCAGTTTAATATTGAGTCTCTGGTAATATTTCAAAACAGTGCGGCCTATGCTCCGCTATTGATTCTGTGCTTGATTATTGGCGCCTTAGGCAACTTTATGTCGGCCATGCATTTAGGAAAACCTCATCGTTTTTATCGTGGATTCAATAACCTACGTCATTCACCCATGTCACGTGAAATTTTAGGTGTGGCTGGGTTTATGGCCACACTGGGGTTTCACACCTTATTTTCATTGCCGGCTAATGAGCTAGTGCAATCTCTATACAGCGCATTGTTCAGCGCTGATCTTAACGAACTGATTCAAGCTGAAACTAGCCTCTCGATCGCTCAATCTTTCGGGTACGCTTGTCTTACCTTCACCGTATTTGCGCTTTACTACATGACTCGCTGCTACCGCATTGAAGCTCGTCCATTTTGGAATCACTATCAAGTGAGCACATCGTTTGTGGGGAATCTATTGGCTCTTGGATCCATTCTCGTTGGCATCATCATGATTGGATCACAGATATTCAGCGGTGATGATTACCAGCGTTCTCTTATGATCTTTGGCAGTCTGTTAACGCTGGGAATTGCACTTGAAGGTTTTGGCTTGATCATGCACTCGCGCGATATGACCGGTGCCGAACATGAAGGTGCCGCGTCGCATTACATACAAACGACAACCTTCGGCAAAACTTACCTATTGCGCAACAGTTTAATGGCAGTGAATACTGTGGCAGCACTGGCACTGGTTCTTAGCGGCATAGATGGGACAATCGGTTTAATCGCTTGGGGTTTTGTAGCCATCACGGCGTTAATTACCAGCGTTATTGGACGTGCTTTGTTTTATATATTGGTTATTCCAACCACCATGCCCGGAGCGTTCTTTTGGAAAAATAAAGGCTTTGAAGAACACGCTCGCGATATTGGCTTAGCTAATATGCCGCAAGTTGGGGTTGTGCCTGATTTACATTAATACTTATACAACAGCCTGTCATTCCGGCGCAGGCCGGAATCCATACAAAAGTTACTCTAAATTATGGCTTGCGCCAGAATGACACCACCAAACATAGCGATATTGAAACATGACCCTGAATGACTTAATCAATAAACATTGCCTAATTGGTCTCAGCTATTTCAATTTAAAGGGTGACTTATTAAAGCAATCCCAGCTGTGCGGCAAGGTTGTGACCGTAGACTCTGAAGAAGGCATTTCAATAGAGCTACTACCCAGACCGGGGGCGGAAACCAAAGTGCCTATTTTCAAACTGCCTCCCAATTTAATCGCTTGGTTTACCGCTCCTAAAGGCACTTATAGTGACAGCGAAACCGGATCAAGTCTTACTGATCCAGATTATTTGGTCACCTGGGACATTCATCAAACCAAGGACGATACGGCCGAAGGTGAGCACGAGTGGTGGGAGTGGATTCCTAGAACCGAACCACCTCAAGTAGGTCAATAAGCTGTATTCAACCAGAACAAGCGTTGGAGAGATGAGGTAAACCACGATAAACTCAGCGTTTAATTATTAACTCACTGAGTATTTTAATCATGGATAAAGCCACCCAAACCGAACTTGAAGCTGCGGCATTTCGCAAACTTATTTCCCACCTTGATTCACGTAAAGATGTACAAAATATCGACTTAATGATTCTTGCCGGTTTCTGCCGCAATTGTTTAAGCAAGTGGTACCTAGCGGCCGCCGAAGACAATAATGTTGATCTGAATTATGAGCAGGCTTGTGAAGCCGTTTATGGAATGCCCTATTCCGAGTGGAAATCCAAACATCAATTACCCGCCACCCCCGAGCAATTAGCCGCTTTCGAAAAAGCTCGCCCATAACCGGGAGAGCCACTCATGTTTACCATTAAAGAGCTGTGGGTATATCCGGTTAAATCACTGCGCGGCATAGCGGTTAACAGCTGGCTTTTAACCGAGCAAGGCTTAGCTTACGATCGACACTGGATGTTGGTTATGCCCAACGGCCGCTTTGTTACCCAGAGACAGTTAGCGTCACTCGCACTTATAGATACCCAGTTAGAAAACGGGCAACTTTTACTCAGCGCCTCGGGTAAAGGTTCCGTAGCATTAGCGCTTTCCAGTTCTAATAATGAAGCTCTATTCGACGCGAGAGTCTGGCATGATCAATGTGAAGTCGTTGAGAGCAGTCTAGAAGTTTCAAGCTGGCTTAATCGTGTTTTAAAGCCGCCACAACCTCTTAGATTAGTTGCGATGGGCAAAGGTAAGGTTCGACCACAATCGGCTCCTGAACGATTTGGCGAGAAAACACAGATTCAGTTTGCCGATGCGGCGCCCTTATTAATTGCTAATAACAACTCACTGATTGAGTTAAACAAGAACTTACAGCAAAACAACCATGCCACTATTGATATGCGTCGCTTTAGGCCCAACATTATTGTCGATGGCATGGAGCCTTTTCAAGAACATCAGATTAAAACGCTGGAATCCCAGAGTAGCCAATATCGACTTAACTTAATCGACCATTGTGAACGCTGCATCATTACGACGATTAACCCCGACACCGCCGAAAAAGACGCTACGCTGGAACCTTTAAAAACTCTAACGGAGATAAATCCCATGCCTGCCAATAAGCAGGCCGCCGCATTTGGTGTTAATGCGACGGTTCAATCATTAGAGAAAGAAACCCTGATAAACGTTAGTGATAGGCTGGACAATTATTTAGCACACTGAAATTGGTAATGAAGATAATATCCCGCCTGCGATTGCGCCGGTGCCACCCACTCTTTTAATTTATCCCAACCAACCGGACAATATTGAGCCATCTGCACAAACAACCCGCTTATAGCCGATTGTGGACCAGCAGTAATGATGAAAGGCTCGCGGATATTAAACACCACACCGGCATTATCTTGCTCCACAATTTCTTGCACGATATCGGATCGGCTTTTTACCGAGGACGTTGTCAGTTCATCGGTCATATCAAAAACCGACATTGTGGCCTTTTTCGGTTTAGCAACAGGAGCAATCACTGGCGCTCTATCCGTTTTTTCATACACTGTGACGGCTTTTTTATTGCCACTTAAAAAGCCACCAACCGATTCGGGGTCGTAAAGAGAGATGGGATCATCCGCACAATCAACATGCATCTTTTGAAAGTCCAAACTATCGGCCATATCCACATTATCTCCACAGTCGTCATCCTTAGCCATAACTTGCCAAGACAACAACACGCTCAAACTCAATACCAACCACTTACTCATAAGACTTACCTTTAACCATTCATTAAGATCTTTCTTTAAACATCCATTAAGATCTTTCTTTTTATCACAAAAAGAAAGGGTGCCAAAGCACCCTTTCTCAACACTGAATTTAATTCATTTGAATTAAAATTTGTGCTCCATGCCAACGCCCATGGTTTTCTCTGTATCTTTAGTATTATCAGTTTGTTTATCCGTATTTTCAGTATAATAAACAAACGCTTTGGTTGATTTAGCCAATTTATAATCCACACCTAAAGAAAGTGTTTCTTCTTCGCGGTCTAGATTAGCAGCATCTTCACCCTCAACTTTTCCGTATTGTGCTTTCAAAGTGACCTTATCTATTTTGTAAGCTGCGGAAACAAAGTAGCCGTCTTCTTCAGCACCATTTTGGAAATCACTGTCTTGATACATAAAGCCTAACTTCAATGCATCGATTTGATATTGAGCGACAAAGCGAGTCAAGTCTTGCGCATCCACATCACTGTCTTGCGACAAGGATAGGTACAAATTGTCATTGGTATAGCTAATGCCTATAGATGAGCCATCAAAGCCATCATCAGGATTACCATCACCATCAACATCACTATCTTCAGCAGCAACAAAAGCGGCTGTTGCTTGAAATCCATTCATAGTTGGACTGGCGTAAACAACCACATTATCTGCACGGTTTTCACCTTCAAAGGTGTTTTTAATATCGCCATTTAAGTCGCCAAACAAATCAATTTTCTTTTGTGATAACTTAGTTGGGGTGTCGTGTCTCCCAGCAAAAACAGTACCGTATGAGCCTGTCAAACCTACGTAGATATTACGTTGTTCAAATGTATCAGACCCTTTGCTAGACGAGCTTTTACCATCATCTACATATATTTCAAATTCAGCTTTGTAGATGGCGTGTAAGCCCTCAGACAATTCAGTTTTTCCTTTAACTCCAATACGAGATGCGTTGGAGTTAACTTCCATCTGATCTTCATTATTGGCCGGCGTGCTTCCATCATCAAAATCATATGAATCTACCGATAGGTTAACCTTGCCGTACAGCGTTCCATCAATCGGGCCCATAGCCATTGCTGACACAGGTAGTACGGCGGCAATCGCCAATGGTAAAAGTGCTTTTTTCATCATGGTGTTATCCCCTCTAAGGACAAAAATAATCATTCTTGTAAGCTTTCTAACGCAATCGGCGTTTCACCGAAGCAACTCGCTAATTACGTTGTGCGGGCATATTCTCTTGTTTTTATGTTTCAGAAATATGACCGATGACTGAAACTTAGGATTAATTTCATTATTTGCAAGAAAATCAGGCAAACAAAGTCCATTAGCATGAATAAATAGGCTCGAAAGTAACAAAGGGAATGTTAGGAAAAACCAATAGATTAAAAAAGAATAGAACTCTGTTGCAATTGACGCATTATTTGATGCCCCATTTGAACCAGCTCGTCAGGGTTGGGGTGTTGCATTTCTCCAGCTAAGCACTGTAATGCCGCCTTACCAGAATCCACTTCGCACGCGGCAATGATATTTAACAAGCGTATCGTTACGGCATTGCTCTCCATAAATTGTACTTGTTGATTACCATCCCGATACACAATCAAAAAGGTAGGAGATTCAGGTGGTGTTTCTGGTTGATAATCAGGGCCGATTTTGTGTACTGGAAATTGATAAGACAAACACCACGCCAATGGAGAGACTGTGGGCAATTGCTCTAATAAATCTTCAACGCACTTGTCTTGCGTTGGCAAAACGTCGGTCGAAACATCAAGAGCCAGCTCAACCCATTCATAGTGGGCCAACTCAATTAAAAACGCCGGATCTGAATTCTCTGCAACTCTTTCTTCTTGCAGGTAACGTAAAAACTCTTGACTTATTTCTAGAAAATAAGGGCTTTCAGCTTTGTGAATCTTAATAAAATCACGGACTAAGTTCAGCCAATTTTCTTCACTGTAGATACTGTGGAGGATTGGAAAACCGCCACTTAAAAAGCTTTCGATATTATTGAACACCAAATCACGATAAATATTTAAACGGCGATCTTCAATATTTTCAGGAGGAGAATGAACATCAGGATTACGTAAATGATCGGCCAGTTGTTTTTGGATTTTTATAAAAGACATGGTTTTAACACTCTCATTAAAAACGATTACTGTATTTTTCCTGAATCGTTTTTATCACATTGACCTCATGCATCAATTCATTAACCGGAGGAATATTAAAGTCTCTTTCTAGCAAGGTCGGCTTTACACCAAACACCTCGTAGGCTTTATCTAACAAATCCCACACGGGTGTAATGACATCAGTACCGTGGGTATCAACACGTAAATCTTCAGCTTCATCGTAATGCCCTGCCACATGAATATAAGCGGTTTTGTCGCCGGGTAACTGCTGCAAGAATTCAACTGGGTCGTAATTATGATTAATACTGTTTACGTGAATATTATTAACATCAAGCAACAGCTCACAATCGGCCTCTTGAATAACGGCGTTAATAAATTCAATTTCACTCATCTCTTGCTGTGGTGCACAGTAATAGGACGAGTTTTCCATAGCAATTCGCTCACCCATAAAATCTTGGACTTGCTGAATTCGTTGCGCAACGTGCATAACCGCTTCTTGAGTAAACGGAATCGGCATTAAGTCGTAGAGGTGGCCATTGTCGCTGCAATAACTGAGGTGCTCGGTATAACGAATAATATTATGCTCACGCATAAAACTTTTAATGTCTTTTAATAAAGACATGTCCAAAGGATCTGTGGACCCTATAGACAGTGAAAGCCCATGACAAACAAAGGGAAAGCGCTCTGTATATTGTTTAAATTTATCCCCCATCCGACCACCAAGACGAATCCAATTCTCAGGAGCTACCTCCATAAATTGAACATCGTCTGTGGTTAAATCAGAAAGCTCATCGAGCAGGCTTCGCCTTAGGCCAAGACCTGCTCCTTGAGGTATTAGCCGCCGCATTTACCTTCGCCGCACTTACCTTCCATTTTGGTTTTCATTTTTTCAGCTTTATCTTCACCACATTTACCTTCGCCGCACTTGCCTTCCATTTTAGCTTTCATTTTTTCGG
>JAWUVI010000008.1:0-104296 GCA_034112445.1 Cellvibrionaceae bacterium
GCCAACTTGGGTTTATCGGCCTTAATATTAAGGTGTCGCCTTCTTTAATTATCTCTAATTGACTAACCCCTTGATACTCCATTCCCTTGGGAAGTCTAACCGCTTGATTGTTGCCATTTTTGAATATTGATACAGTTTTCATGATTAACCCTCAAAACCTATGCTTAACCTATGTATAGTAAAACAAAGAGAAACCTATGTACAGCATATGGAACGATAGACTGATCAATAGGGTCAGAGATCAATGGAGCCAGAGTCTTTGATTAATCCTTTTGCCCACTGCTGCGGCCGCAATTGACATATAGAGGCTTTAAATGATGGATTCTTTGGTACGGATGATGCTTAGCCTGCGGCTACATCATTTCGGCACCCCTGCACACAATCTACCTTGGTAGTGCTGTATGTCATTAGCGTTATGCAAGTCACTATAAGATTCAAATTGCTACCATTGTTTGATGCTTCTACAGTAGTATGGTTTTGTATGAGCTTGGCATGAGATCAAGCTCAGTGAGAACGGTAAACAGCTTGAAAACAGCCGCCTAGGTAAATTGAAAATTTCATAAGTGTCATTGCAAGGAATAGCATGCAAAAGAATTTGCAACAGAATTTTGAATATCGTCGTAGTGTGATGCAGGCTTTACTCCTTCTAACCATGTTAGGCGGAGTCATATTTTCCACTCTTAATATCTATCGCGAACTCTGGTCCTTGGCGGCAGTAGAATTCGTATTTGGTCTTGTTGCATTTTTTTATGGCGCACGATTAAGCAAACCGAACACTTGCAGCGCTGGATAACCATTTATTTGATTCCGTTTTTCTCAGCCATGGTGTACGCCATGTGTGTGCCAAATTCGACAAGCACCATTATCATTTGGATATTAACTATTCCAGTAATGTCGTATCTTTTGATGGGCAAAAAACAAGGTTTTTGGGTGTCACTATTTTTTATTGTCAGTGGCATAACAGTCTACCACTTTCGGTTTCTAGGAAGTGATCTTGGAATAAATATCGCAAACTCTCTGAATATTACTATTAGCGCTTTTGTCATAATCTCATTGGCTCATGTGTATGAGGTCAATAGAGAAAATAATGAGGAACGTCTGTTAGAACTGGCAGGTACAGACAAGCTAACAGGCTTAGCCAATCGTATGAAATTAACAGAGACTTTTACACTTTATGCTGAATATGCAAAACGCCATAAAACCCCTCTTGCTGTCGTACTTTTTGATCTCGATTTTTTTAAAAAGATTAATGATCAGCATGGTCATCATGTTGGCGATGTAAGCCTGCGCTTTATTGCTGATTTTATTCAGGCAAGAGTCAGGAAAACTGATTTATTGGCTAGATTTGGTGGTGAAGAATTTGCCTTACTAATGGTCGGTTCTAATGAAAAGAATTGTTTTCAACAGGTAGATTCAATCAGGCAAGAGTTAGCCGATACGCCTTTTAGTCACGATGATCTCACTCTCACTATGACTGTCAGTGCCGGCATGGCAATGTATGGAAAAGATGCTGATAGCCTCGATGCGTTACTATTAAAAGCCGACCAACGTTTGTATATAGCCAAAGGCAATGGTCGAAATTGTGTGGTTGACGCAAATAATCAAGGATAGGTTCGATAGCGGAAAATAGATTCTGGCCTACGCCAGAATGACGATGGTGTGATATGCCACAAGCTAAGCGGTTTTCGCCTTTAAACTAAGCGGTTTTGGCGTAAAAAACCTTTTATTAGAGCTAACTGTCCTATACAATTGCGTTGTAATTCCAATTACCTTCTTTTAAAAGGGACTTAAAATGAAATTGAACCATATAATTCTGGCTGGCTTACTGGGTGCAGCAGTTCCTGCCTCATTCGCTCTGGATGACACCACACCGGCTGCCGTTGTTTTAAATGCAACCGAGCAAGCGGCGGTTGACGCATTGGACACGGCTCTGAAAGCAGCAACTACTGATACCGAAAAACAACAAGCATTGGCTGACGCCGTTGCGGCTAACACTGCTCTGTCTGGTGTTTTACAAGCCTTTGCTTTAGATTTTGGCATGAGCCTTGATGTTGTTTTAGCCGCTATAACCACTGGTCTAGGTACTACAGCTGCTGGTAGCCAAACTGGCGGGTCTTCATTGTCTTTCTCTACACCAAACACTGGCGCTAACAGCGGCGGCGGCGGCGGTGGTACAGCTTCAGGCGGTTAATAACCGACTCAGCACCGCAATAGCAATACCGAGAGCCCTGCAGAGATGCGGGGCTTTTTTATGTCTGCTTTTTATGGTTTTCCTTTATCTCTGCTTAGCTGGCAGATAACGAATCACCCACGCTAACGACAAAATAATCACAAACGTTGCGGCATTGGCGGGCAACTGCAAGCTGAAATCTACTGTGCTGTGCATGAGCATGGCCAAAATGGCCATTAACGGTGGGAAGGCCATCGCCTGAAACAATAAAGTTTTGCGGTGTCGCATGGCATAAACCGCATTCTTTAAGCTCAATATAATTAACGCCAATAACGGCAAGCACCCTAGCACGCCATGTTCAGCCAAAAACTGAAAATAGTCGTTATGGCCGTGATCGTAATAGAGGGGTATGTCGGCCTGCCGGTAATACGGAAAAGTGGTGTAATAACTGCCCGCACCAGAGCCCAGCAACGGTTGGCGCTTGATCATGGTCCAGGTGTCGCGATTCACTTCATCGCGGGTTTCTTTAGTGAAGGCGGTGGTTTCTAGGCGCTCTTTGACTTTGTCTAACCCAAACCAAGCCCCCACAATAAACGAGTCGATTAAGATTAAGCTCAGCAACAAAATAATGCTGCCTTTGGTGATGCGTTTGGTAAACCACAACCACAAGAAACCCGACAGGATTAAGCTGGTGAAAAACGCGGCATTGCCCATGCGTGATTTACTCAGCACCAACGCCACCACCATCATGGCCAAGCCCAATCGCACCCGTACCTTTGGACCTAATAAGGTGGTTAATAATCGCCGTCCGTGTTCACGCCAATTCTTGGATGAGGATTGGTATAAATCGGCCAGCAGCAAACCGGTGCCCATGCTGATACTCAGAATCAGGTAGTTGGCAAAATGGTTGCGATTCCAAAAGGTGCCGGTGGCGGTGCCAATAAAGCCCTCTTTCTTAATCAAGAAGCCGTATTCAGCGCCCGACAGCGTCATTAAGCTACCGTACACGCCTTGAAACACGCCACCAATGAGCAAAACAATGGCTAAGGTGCGCAACCGCTCTTTGCTGTTGATTAACGCCAAGGTTAAAAATGCCAGTGCGGTGAAGGCCAGCGTTTGACGCAGATGAAGCCAAGTAATCTGTGGATCTATGGATACACTGAGCCACGCTTGGGTTTCTATAGCGGGGTCTACCGGACGCAATAACGCCACCAGCGCCGCTGGCAACGGCAAGAGCTGTAACCCCATAACCGCAGCAAAACCCAGCAAGCAGACAAACAACGCTTTGCTGTTAGTCAGTGCCGGCGTTGTTAGCACCCTGCCCTTAAGATAAGAAACCAGCCAGAAAGCAAACACCGAGAAGCTCACTAACTCCATTAAATGCCAAGCCCAAGCACGGTTGCTGCCCAGCGGCAGTGGCAACCAAATAATAAGGGTAAGAAACGCTATAAACAGGGCTTTATCAGAATGAGGCCGGGGCATTTGATGGCGCTTGGACACTTGATTACGTTGGGACACCTTAGGCATCCACCAACCAATCGGCTAACTCTTCAGCGTAGTAGGTAATGATTAGATCGCAGCCTGCACGTTTAAAGGCGAGCATGGTTTCCAGCACTATGGCTTTTTCATCAATCACACCAGCGGCAGCACCGGCTTTGATCATGGCGTACTCACCACTGACGTGATAAACGGCCAGTGGTTTTTCAGAGTGTTGGCGAATGTCGGCAATCACATCAAGGTAAGCGGTACCTGGCTTCACCATTAATACATCTGCGCCTTCTAATTCATCTTGCATAGATTCAGCCAGTGCTTCACGGCTGTTGGCTGGGTCCATTTGATAAGTAGAACGTGAGCCTTTAAACGTGCTGTCTACGGCATCACGAAACGGGCCGTAAAACGCTGAGGCAAATTTGGTGGAATAGGACATTACCGGAATGTGGTTAAACCCATTATCGTCTAAGACTTGGCGAATGGCGGCGATCATGCCATCCATCATGCCTGAGGGCGCAATCATATCGACGCCCGCTTGGGCGGCGACCAACACCTGCTTTTGTAAGTTCGCCAAGGTGGTGTCGTTGTCTACATCGTCATTGCACACGACTCCGCAATGGCCATGGATGGTGTATTCGCAAAAGCAATTATCGCTGATCACCAGCATTTCAGGTTGGGCTTGTTTGGCAATGCCAATAATGCGCGCCATTAATCCTGAATCAGACCAAGTGTCGGAGCCGTCTTCGTCTTTATGGGTAGACACACCAAATAACAACACCGCTTTTATGCCTTTGCGCCAAGCGCGTTGCACGACTTCGGCTAACTGCGCTTCAGGATAGCGAAACACACCGGGCATGGAGCTGATGGTCACTGGCTTGCTGATGCCTTCCTCGACAAAAATCGGCAGGATAAAATCGTTTACGCTGAGTTGATTTTCTCTCACCAACTGCCGCAATACCGGAGTACGACGCAAGCGACGGAAACGAAATTCTGGTTTTATGGTAACGGACATGCTGTCATCCCATTAATTATTGTGTGTGAAATTGTCATTGTCATCTTGGATTCTGGCCTACGCCAGAATGACGGGCGACGAGCCTGCCCCAGACTGACTCAGGTTAGTCCTCTTCCCAGCTTTCGATTACTTCTTTGGCCGCTCTTGTGGCTTCCAGCGTCGCGGGAAAACCACAGTATGCGGTTGCGTGAATCAAGATCTCTTGTATTTCTTCTTTGCTAACGCCGTTGCGCAATGCGCCGCGAACATGGCCTTTTAATTCATTCGGCGCCTTTAAACCAATCAACATGGCCATGGTGATCATGCTACGGGTTTTTCGATCGAGGCCGTCTCTGTCCCACACAGTGCCCCAGGCATTTTCCATCACCAATTCTTGAATCGGCGCTTCAAATTCTGAAACGTTATTTAAGGCTCTGTCGACAAATTCATCGCTCATGGTTTCGCGTCGAATTTGTTCGCCACGAATTCTTCTTTCACTTTTCATAACCGTATCACCATCAATCTTTTTACTGTTTAAACTGATTATTCACGACGCCATTGAGTTGTGGCACCGGAGTCTTCTAATATCACGCCCTGCTCTAATAACTGCTGACGAATTTCATCGGCACGGCCGTAATTTTTATCTTGCTTGGCCTGAATGCGTTCGGCGACCAGTGCATCGACATCGTCACTGCTGACTTCACCGCTGGACGCTTGCATAAACCACTGTTCCGGCTCTTGTTGTAACAAGCCTATTTGTTCACCGGCTTTTAATAGCAAGGACTTCAATCGGGGTTTATCGGCAGCTTCGGCTTTGTTTAAGTCTCTGGCAATGGCTCGCAATTCACCAAGGGCGACAGGCGTGTTCAAATCATCCAATAGTGCGTGATAAAACGGCTGGTCTTTAATATCGACATCGATGATTTCGACGTCTTGAACTTCACGCAGCGCTTTATAAAACGCATCCAATCGGACTTTGGTTTCGGTGAGCAACTCGAGTGAAAAATCCATTTCAGAACGGTATTGAGCCGAGAGTAACGCGCAGCGAATCACTTCACCTTTGTACTGTGTCAGTAATTCGCGAACAGTGCGGAAATTGCCCAATGACTTGGACATTTTTTCGCCGCCAATATTGATGTAACCATTGTGCATCCAATAGCGAACGTATTCTTTACCACCGTGAGCACAACAGCTTTGCGCCACTTCGTTTTCATGGTGAGGAAAAATCAAATCACGACCGCCACCATGAATATCAATGGTGTCCCCTAAGTGGGTTTCAATCATGGCAGAACATTCTAAATGCCAACCCGGACGACCATAACCCCATGGGCTGTCCCAACCGGGTTCAGTTTCAGATGAGGGTTTCCATAAGACAAAATCACCGGCGTATTTTTTATAAGGCGCGACTTCTACACGGGCACCATCGAGCATGTCTTCTAGAGAACGATTCGATAGCTTGCCGTAATCGGCCATAGACTGAACCGCAAACAACACATGACCTTCTGCGGCATAGGCGTGACCCTTATCAACCAGACGCTGCACCATATCGATCATTTGTGGAACGTGATCGGTGGCATAGGGAACAACCGTGGGTTGCTGGGCATTGAGCTGTGTCATGTCGGCGTCAAATTCTTTCGCGTAACGAGCCGCCAATTGCGCAATGGGCTCGTTATTTTCGGCGGCCGCCTTCATGATTTTGTCGTCGATATCGGTAATGTTACGGGCGTAAATAACCTCTGGGTATTCACTTTTTAATAAGCGAAATAACGTATCGAACACCACCACGGGGCGAGCATTACCAATGTGAACCAAGTTGTATACTGTTGGCCCGCAAACGTACATTTTCACTTTGCCTTCTTCTAAAGGAACAAAGGTTTCTTTTTGGCGCGCTTGGGTGTTATAAATTTTAAGACTCATTCTTTTCTCTTACTGACGTTATCATAGATTCTGGCCTGCGCCAGAATGACACTTTCATTAAACTTTATTTGCCCAGGTATCTTTTAAGCCAATGGCTCGATTAAAAACCAACTTGTCGGCACGGCTGTGTTTGCTGTCCAAACAAAAATAACCTTCGCGTTCGAACTGGTAACTTGTCTCAGGCTTGGCATTTAATAATGATTTTTCGGCTTTGCAATTTGCTAAAATCGTCAATGATTCGGGGTTGATAAAATCAAGGAAGTTTTTATCACCGGCGTCTGGTGCTTCTTCATTAAATAACCGATCGTACAAGCGCACTTCACAATCCACTGAGTCGGTTGCCGAGACCCAGTGAATAACCCCACGCGGTTTCATTTCTGCTGGTGGATTCTCACCTACGGTGCCTTCAATTAAGGTCGCTTTAATTTCTATAACGTTGCCTTGTGCGTCTTTAATGGCTTCGTCGGCTTTAATAACGTAAGCGCCGCGTAACCGTACAAACTCACCTAACACCAAACGTTTAAATTTCTTTCTCGATAAGGTGTTATCTTCAGTGAAATCGTCTTTATCAATATACAATTCACGCGTAAACGGCAGTTGCCTCTCGCCCATTTCTGGACGGTTAGGGTGAATCGCTTGCGTCATTGATTGCTGCTCACCTTCAGGCATATTGGTGACGGTTACTTTGAGCGGATTCATAACACACATGGCTCGCGGTGCATCGTTGTTTAAGTGGTCGCGTACGCAATATTCTAGCTGGCCCACATCAATGGTACTGGCTGAGCGGGTCACACCAATCATGTCGCAAAAATTACGAATCGATTGAGCGCCGTATCCACGTCTGCGCATACCAGAGATGGTTGGTAAACGTGGGTCGTCCCAACCATCAACATGATTTTCGTCGACCAGTTGTTTTAGTTTGCGCTTTGATGTGACGGTGTAATTAAGCTCTAAGCGGGCAAATTCATATTGGGTAGGCTGACTCGGTACGGGTAAGTTGGCCGTAAACCATTCGTATAAGGGTTTATGGTCGGCAAACTCTAAGGTGCAAATAGAATGGGTTACGCCTTCAATCGCATCTTCTTGGCCATGGGCAAAATCATAAGATGGGTAGATGCACCATTTATCACCTGTTTGATGGTGGCTTTGCTTGCGAATGCGATACAAGATGGGATCGCGCAAGTTCATATTGGGGCTGGCCATATCAATTTTGGCGCGTAACACACAGGCACCTTCTTCGTATTCACCGGCGCGCATTTTTTCAAAATCGGCCAAGTTATCCGCCGCGCTATTCTCTCGTTGCGGGCTGTCTTTACCGGGCGTGGTTGCCCAACCGCGATACTCTCGAGCTTGATCTGGCGACAAGTGACACACGTAAGCTTTACCTTGTTCGATAAGATGAATAGCCCAAGCGTGAAATTGATCAAAATAGTTTGAGGCATAACGCACATTGCCTGCCCACTCAAAACCCAACCATTCAACATCTTGCTTAATAGCGTCTACGTATTCTTGATCTTCTTTAGCAGGATTGGTGTCATCAAAACGTAGATTACACTCGCCACCAAATTCATTAGCCAAGCCAAAATTCAGACAAATTGCCTTGGCGTGACCAATGTGTAAATAACCATTAGGCTCAGGTGGAAAACGAGTTGTTAGGGTTTGTATTTTGCCAGAGTCCAAATCTTGCTTGATGATTTGTTCTAAAAAATTCAAAGGCTTGTTGGGCGTATCACTCATAATTTGTGTCTTTATCCATTGGATAATTAATTAAACAGCCCATAGGTTTGGGCGCTTTAGGAAATCGTGTATTATAGCCGCCTCACTGGGTACTAAGCACCTATATAGACGCAGTTTTTTACTCAACTGGCTTTTATTTTTTCGTACAGGAAACAACATGATCACTTTGCACACAAATTTCGGCGACATCAAACTTGAATTAGATTTTGACAAGGCCCCTATTACTGCTGCCAACTTCAAAAAGAATGCTGAATCTGATTTTTATAGCGGCACTATTTTTCACCGCGTGATTGACGGCTTTATGGTTCAAGGCGGTGGCTTTACCGCTGACATGGAACAGAAAGAACCTGGCGACAGCATTGAAAACGAAGCCGACAACGGCCTAAAAAATGACAAGTACACGGTTGCCATGGCGCGCACAATGGACCCACACAGCGCAACCGCACAGTTTTTTATCAACGTTAAAGATAACGACTTTTTAAACCACACCGGCAAAAACTCTCACGGCTGGGGTTACTGCGTATTCGGTAAAATAACCGACGGCATGGATGTTGTTGATCAAATAAAAGCGGTTAAAACAGGTACAACTGGCGGCCACCAAGACGTACCGGCTGAACCTATTGTGATTGAAAAAGTGACTGTTGACGCTTAATCGTGACCACTCTATTCATCTCTGATTTGCATTTACAGCCTGAGCGCCCGGATATCACCCGAGCTTTTGAGCGTTTTCTTACGACTCAAGCTCAGGCGGCTGATGCCCTGTATATATTGGGTGACTTCTTTGAAGTGTGGATTGGCGATGATGATGATTCACCGTTTAACCAGCACATAGCTGAACTTTTACAAGCGTTTACCAAACCGACTGATACCAAATCTAATAGCACCAAGTCTAATAGTACCAAGTCGAATAGCACCAGGCCGGGGAAAGAGCTTTACCTGATGGTGGGCAACCGTGATTTTCTGATGGGCGAGGCGTTTGCCTCACGTTGCGGTGCCACGTTACTCCCCGACCCTTGTGTTATAGATTTGTACGGAACCCCTACTTTGTTAATGCACGGCGACAGCTTATGCACCAGCGATACTGAGTACATGGCCTTTCGCGAGCAAGCCCGATCTGAAATGTGGCAACAGGCTTTACTGAGCAAATCGTTGGATGAGCGTCGCGCCATTGCGCGTCAATTGCGTGATCAAAGTAAAAGCATGAGCAGCATGAAAGCCGAAGACATCATGGATGTTACTTTGGATGCTGTCGTTAACGTCATGCAATCGTCCCAAGTATCTCGCCTTATTCATGGGCATACCCACCGCCCTGCGGTTCACAGCGTAGCGCTTGCAGATAACAATCTTAGCGGCGAAAGAATCGTCTTGGGCGATTGGGACTCTAAGATCTGGTGTATAGAAGCTAGCGCCGACGCAGCGCCGACACTGCATTGTTATGATTTTCCTAACGAGCAGCCATGAGCTTTACTTTTGAGCCTATCGGCTTCGCACGCACGCCCTACCCAGAAAAGTTTGCCATCCCCCGTCAACCCGGATTAGTCACATCGGATCATAGCTACCTGTCTTTAACGGGTGATTTTAATCGCGAAGAAATCGTCCGTGGCCTAGAGGGCTTTTCCCATCTCTGGCTGAGCTTTGTGTTCCACCAAGCGATTAAAGAGCAGTGGAAGCCCATGGTTCGGCCGCCGCGCTTAGGTGGCAATAAAAAGGTGGGCGTATTTGCCAGCCGCAGTCCGTTCCGACCCAACCCTATAGGTTTGTCTGTGGTTAAACTCAACAGCATTGAGTTCAGCCAAAAAGAGTGTCGGATTTATATCTCGGGTGCCGATCTTCTCGATAACACCCCTATCTTGGATATCAAACCTTACTTGCCTTACGTCGACAGCATTGAATCTGCCATAGGAGGTTTTGCTAAGAGTAAGCCCACCGAGAATTCTAAGGTGTGTTTTTCGGCAGCGGCGCAGGATTTTATTGCCAAGAACGCACACAGTTACCCAGAGCTAGAACAGCTTATTGAGCAAGTGTTAGCCCAAAGCCCTGAGCCGGCTTATCAAAAAGACAGTGATCGGGTATACGGTATTAGCTTGTATGATTTAAATATTCGCTGGCGCTATTCTCAACCAGACGATTCCCCTATCAACGACGACCACAAGCATTCTGAAGAAAATCTGGAGGCAAGCTCTCCCAGTAAAACCATCGAAGTGGCTCAAATATCGGTTCGTTGATACGGCTCATCAACAACGGGAATGCCCGAGTGAAACCGAAACATCCGATCGGGTGACTCTATGGCTTTTCTCTCTAACTCTAGAAAAAAATCAACTCGCGGTTGAATATCCTCAGCACTGTAGCTTTGCGCCAAGTCTAAATAATCTTGATAGTGACGAGCTTCCGACTTCAGCAGTGAGGTATAAAACTTTTCTAACTCAGCATCCAAGTGCGGTGCCAAAGCGGCAAATCGCTCACAAGAGCGGGCCTCAATAATCGCCCCAACAATTAAGGTGTCGACTCTGTTGTCGTCTTGGCCTTTACGGATATGCTTAGCCATATCAGCCGCGTACCGACAGGCTTTTAACGCCTGGTATTTGATCCCACGTTTTTTTAGGATTTTTAATACCTGTTCAAAATGCACCAGTTCTTCACGGCCTAAACGGCTCATTTTATTAAGTACGTCTAACTTGGTTGGGTTTTTTGCCATTAAGGTCATTGCGGCTTGGGCGGCTTTCATTTCGTTGGCGGCGTGATCCAGCAGAATAATATCCAGCTCTTCTAGGGCTCGATCTATCCATGCTTGTGACGTACGACAGGACAAAAATGAATAGATGGGCTGCATGAGTTCAGCGGTAGACATAATATTTCAACACGGTTAACTGGAAAGCGGCCGATTATAAATGACTCACTGCTTATTATAAATGGCCAACAGCGATTCATAAATAACCAAGCACATCGACACTACGGGCATTGTGCCTATGATTATTTCAGCAGTTTCATGGCTTATCGTCTATAACTTGAACACTATGATTTATATAAGTCCTATTCATCAAACTTATGACGAATATAGACCATTGAATAATAGTGATTTCTTAACAATATCGGACAAATAAGTTACAATTTTGGTCACGTTGAAAACAGATAACTGTGAAAACACACAACTGTATTTATCAATGTATCGGTGCCAGCCATCGATAGCCTCGTTAGCTAGATAGTCTAACTAGCGAGCAATAATCCACAACAGAGGAAGATACTGTGCTTGAATCATACCGTAAACACGTAGCAGAACGCGCCGCCGCAGGTGTACCACCTCAGCCACTATTAGCTGAGCAAGTTGCTGGCCTAGTAGAATTACTGAAAGCGCCACCAGCGGGTGAAGAGGACGTACTCCTCGACCTAATTACGAATCGCGTTCCACCGGGTGTTGATGAAGCCGCTTATGTTAAAGCTGGGTTTTTATCAGCCATCGTTAAAGGCGAAGCTAACTCTCCTCTGATCAGTAAAGAAGCTGCTATTGTTCTGTTGGGCAACATGCATGGCGGTTATAACATTGTAACGCTTGTTGATGCCTTACAAACGCCTGACCTTGCCGCTCTAGCTGCTAAAGAATTGAAACATACCCTGTTGATGTTTGATGCTTTCCATGACGTTGAAGAACTGGCTAAAGCCGGCAACGCACACGCCAAAGAAGTTATTCAATCTTGGGCCGATGGCGAGTGGTTCACCAACCGCGATAAAGTTGCTGAAAGCACCAAAATGACCGTGTTTAAAGTGACCGGTGAAATCAACACGGACGATTTATCTCCTGCACCAGATGCTTGGAGCCGCCCAGATATTCCATTGCACGCTCGCGCTGCCTTTAAAATGACCCGTGATGGTCTGACACCTGAAGAACACGGTGTTACCGGCCCAATGGCGCAAGTTGATGAAATGAAAGCCAAAGGTCACCCCGTTGCCTTTGTTGGTGACGTAGTAGGTACAGGTTCTTCACGTAAATCAGCCACCAACTCTGTATTGTGGTTCTTCGGTGATGATATGCCGGGTGTACCAAACAAACGTGGTGGTGGTGTTTGTATTGGCGGCAAAGTAGCTCCAATTTTCTACAACACTATGGAAGACGCCGGCGCATTAGTGTTTGAAGCTCCTGTTGAAAAGCTCAACATGGGTGACGTCATTGAGATTCGCCCTTATGAAGGTAAAATCTTAGCTGAAGACGGCTCTGTATTGTCTGAGTTTGAATTGAAATCTGACGTTCTACTTGATGAAGTTCAAGCCGGCGGTCGTATCAACTTGATCATAGGCCGTGGCTTAACCTCTAAAGCACGTGAGTCATTAGGCTTACCGACTACTGAGTTGTTCCGTATACCTGAGTCCCCTGTCGATACAGGCAAAGGATTCTCACTCGCTCAGAAAATGGTTGGTCGCGCTTGTGGCTTAGCTGAAGGTCAAGGTATTCGCGCTGGCACTTATTGTGAACCTAAAATGACCACCGTTGGCTCGCAAGATACTACTGGCCCGATGACGCGTGATGAATTAAAAGACTTGGCTTGCTTAGGCTTCTCTGCCGACTTGACCATGCAATCATTCTGTCACACCGCCGCTTATCCAAAACCAATTGACATAAACACTCAGCATACTCTGCCTGATTTCATCATGACGCGCGGTGGTGTTTCATTGCGCCCTGGTGATGGCATCATTCACTCGTGGTTGAACCGCATGTTATTGCCAGACACAGTCGGTACCGGTGGCGATTCACACACCCGTTTCCCAATGGGCATTTCGTTCCCAGCTGGTTCTGGTTTAGTTGCTTTTGCTGCGGCTACAGGTGTTATGCCATTAGATATGCCTGAGTCTGTATTGGTGCGCTTCAAAGGTGAAATGCAGCCGGGTATTACACTGCGAGATTTAGTTCATGCGATTCCTTACCAAGCCATTAAAGACGGTCATTTGACGGTTGCTAAAGCCGGTAAGAAGAACATCTTCTCTGGTCGAATTCTTGAAATTGAAGGCATCAAAGGCCTATCCGCTGAACAAGCATTCGAATTATCTGATGCGTCTGCAGAGCGTTCTGCGGCGGGTTGTACTATTGAGCTAGAAGAAGACTCAATCAAAGAATACCTAACATCCAACATCGTGTTATTGCGCTCTATGATTGCTGATGGTTACGGCGATGCACGAACTTTAGAACGCCGTGCTCAGAAGATGGAAGAATGGCTAGCGAATCCAAAATTAATGAAAGCTGATGATGATGCCGAGTACGCTGCGGTTATCGAAATCGACTTAAATGAACTGAAAGAACCCGTTGTTTGTTGTCCAAACGATCCAGATGATGCGAAATTATTGTCTGAAGTTGCTGGCAACAAAGTAGACGAAGTATTCATCGGTTCATGTATGACCAACATCGGTCATTTCCGTGCAGCAGGCAAATTACTAGAGCAACATAAAGGTGCTATTGCTACCCGCTTGTGGATTTGCCCACCCACTAAAATGGACGCCAACCAGCTAATGGAAGAAGGTTATTACAACATCTTCGGTAAAGCCGGTGCGCGTATGGAAATGCCAGGTTGTTCACTGTGTATGGGTAACCAAGCACGAGTTGAATCGAACAGTACGGTATTGTCTACCTCGACGCGCAACTTCCCCAACCGTTTGGGTGATGGCGCAAATGTTTACCTAACGTCGGCAGAACTAGCTTCTGTTGGTTCTATCTTAGGTAAGCTGCCAACGCCGGCTGAGTACATGGAATACGCGAAGAACTTAGACGCCATGTCGGACGAAATATACCGTTACATGAACTTCAATGAAATTGCGTCTTTCCAAGCTAAGCACGACGAAGGCAAGAAAATCTCAGCCTTACAAATTGATGAAGTGAAGATGTAAATCTTCTTTATCAGTTAATACGCTGCAATAGTTGATACTCTATATCTACTGCAGAACTAAAAAGCCCCTGAATGGCAACATTCAGGGGCTTTTTTATAGGTTTCTAATGTATAGCTTATTAATGTATAGCGTCCTAACCTAACTTATGACGCTTGTTTAGCCGGCTTCTTGTTAAGCTTGGCCGTTGGCGACTTACGCTTAACCGTTTCACCGTGATGAGTTGACGCTTCAACGATTTCAGCAAAAGCGTCATTCAAACATTGAGTAAAGAATGCCGGATCAGGCAGCATGGCTCGGCAACAGGTAATCGCTACCCATAAAACGCCGTTATAACTAAACCCGGTAACGTTCAAACCTAAGCCATCCATAGGAATGGATATAGGCATAAACATCTGCATTTTAGCGCCGGCCATAAATAAAGGTACATTGGGTCCTCGAACGTTTGAAACCGTTACGTTAGCCGTTGATTTAATCTGGAAGGTAATGGCTTTCTCAACCAATGCACTGGGCAATACATTCAACAACTCTGCTTGAATATCAGAACCCATTTTCTGTGACGTTTTCTTAGATCTTGAAGCCGCTGCACTTACCGCAATTAACTGCTCTATCGGATCTTCTATATTACTGCATAGATCTGTAATAGCCGATCCAATTTGATTTCCGGCATCGGCTTTAGCATTAGGATTTCTAGTACTAATAGGCATCATGGCATGCATACTTAGCGTGGGAGCCTCGCCCTTAGCCGCCAAATATTTTTGCATACAGCGCCCTACAGACGCTAAAAATATGTCATTAATGGTAACGTTTTCAACATTATTTCTAATGATTTGGCAGTCCTCTAGCGATAGAGGAGCCGCATCAACAACACGATGGGGAGATATATGGTCACTGAATCGGGTTTTAGGTATTTTATTACTTTTAGCTGGAGTGCTGGACGACTTATTTTTGTTAAACAGGTGAGATAAATATTGCTCCCCAAACTCCAATGCCTCAGGCGCAAATTGCCCTCCAACCTTAGCTAAACTAACGACTAACTTAGACGCATCAACCATTTGCTTAGCACGGTGCTCTACAGCTCTAGAAACCAACTCTAGAACACTCGGGTCTCTATCGGTAATAACAGGGTTATTATTGTGCAACGTGGCCGGATCAAACTCTGCCTCTAAAGTGTGGATAGCACCCATAATTTTCGCGCCTAGTTCACCATCAACAGCCGAGTGATGAAACTTAATATAAAGAGCAAAACTACCGGGAGCAATGCCTTCAATATTATCCAATCCTTCAATAATATAGGCTTCCCAAAGCGGCTTTTTTAAATCCAATGGGCGTGAATGAATACGAGCCACCTGAATCATCAATTGGCGCCAATCACCAGGATGAGGCAAACCAATATGACGAACATGGTATTCAACATCGACGTTAGCGCCATCAACCCAATAAGGGCGGTCAATACCAAAAGGTGGACGAATTAATCGACGACGAAACAAATCCCACCGACTCATCTTGCTGGTAAAAAAATCCAAGACGGTTTTGAAGCGAACCATACCTTCAGGAGCTGTTGACGGATCGTAAATCCCTAAGCTCGCCACGTGCATACATTGGCCGGGTTTTTCTTGATTAATGAATAGATTATCCATGCCTGACAGTTGTTTCATAGTCGTCTATGTTGTTAATGTTGTTGTTTTAATAATAATGATGTTGTTTTAATAATGATGTTGTTTTAATAATGGTGTTGCTGTTAATGATCTTGATTTTTAAGACAGTCAGTTATAAAAGCGTATTTCAGTTAATATTGCAAAGCATTCAGTTCAACGACGGTTTTAAACCTGAAAAAACGTCTGAACTTTATCTTTTTCCCACATGGTATCTTTATAACCCAGGTCAAATAATTCATTAACGAACGGTTTTTCAAACATTAAGTAGCTAGACGTAGCTGCACCGCCACCTTTAGCCGTACCACCGGCCGAAGTCATAAAAAAACGAACCGTTTTGGGCATATAGCGAATATTTCTACCCGCGATTTTATCCAATTCTTTTGAGGGTGAAATAACCATGGTTTCAACAGGTCTCAATAAATGGCCATTATGGTAACGATTCTCTTCTGGAATTCTCGCTAGTAAGTCATTCAACCTTTCTAAATGCTCTAAATCACCCTCTAAGCTATCGATGAAAGCACTGCTGAAAAGGTGCCCGAACACCTGCGCTATTGAGGGTGAATGTTTTGCCGCTCGGGTTTTTTTCCCCCAATGCACTGGATTTCTATTACCACTTACGCCAATAACAAATACCCTATCGGCGCCCATATGCAAGGCTGGACTGATTGGCGCCAACTGTCTTAATGCACCATCACCAAAATAATGATCGCCAATTTTTGCTGCAGGAAAAATACCGGGAATAGCTGAAGAAGCCATGAGGTGATCAGCCGTTAGCTTGGTGCTAACCCCTATACGTCTATGCCTACTCCACTCTTTGATTTCATCATTACCTTGAAAAAAACTTACTGACTGTCCCGAACTGTAATTCATCGCGGTTAAACAGACCGCTTTTAAATCGCCAGCCTTGATACCGGCATCCAATTGCGAGAAGTCCATATGTGAATGTAGAAACTCACGTAACGGTGAGTTATCAAATAAGGCGATTGATTTTTTCCGGGCAACACCTTGGTTAAACAACGATAAAAACAAACGCCCTATGCCGCCAAGCAGTGCGGGGACATCAGTACGAAATACGTGATCGGTCGACAAGTCATTCCAGAGGCTGTTTAGATCTTCTACGGCTTCATAGAAGTGACCTGTGTGGCTCGCCAAGGCTAACGCGTTAATCGCCCCGGCGGACGTACCACAGATGATAGGAAATGGATTATGAGTAGTGCTTGGCAGCAATTCATTTAATGCACTTAAGACACCCACTTGGTATGCCGCACGGGCACCACCACCGGATAGTATCAAAGCATTAGTAGGACTTTTTTGTATGATCGGGATGTCACTTTTGGCCAAAGTAGCTCTCTTTATAATATTATTTTTAAAATTATTTTTTAGTATAGCGCCAATATATTATGACGAACAAAAAGCTATAACGAATTCACGATAGCAAACTCGCTACAATCTTTCGAATCCAACCATTAGTTTGGTCATTATCGGCACTTTTATGCCAATATAAATTCCAGTCAACCGGTGCCATAGAAAAAGGCAACTCTAGTATTTTTAAACCGCTGTTAATGGCCATGCTCATTGGTAGTGTTAACACCATGTCACTGTCTCTGACAAGAAACGGCGCTACCTGATGATGGGGAACGCGGACACGGACACTGCGCTGACGCCCAAGGCGATGTAAGGCTACGTCTTCAAAACCCTGACCTTTCCTTCGGCTCGACACCTGAATATGATCTAAAGCCAAATATTGATCTAATGATATGGTATTACCAATCAAAGGGTGATCATGCCGAACCACACAGACGTAACGTTCTTTTAATAATGGCTGAATTGATATTTGTGAACTGAGTAAAACGGGGACATCAAGAGCCAAATCAATAGCGCCTTTTATCAACTCCTGCTCCAAATTATCTCTGGGCGTAAAGTAGCATTCAATCCCGGCATTAGGAGCCTGACTTTTAAATACCTCCATTAATTTCGGCAATACTATAGCCTCAGATAAATCACTCATACTCAAGCGAAAGATCTTATTGCTGGTGCTTGGGTCAAATACAGTACCTTCTGTAACGCCTGAATCTAATAGCTGCAAGGCTTCTTGCACCCGACCGATAATATTTTCTGCCATGGGCGTCGGCGTCATGCCTTTCGCACTGCGTATGAATAATGGATCGCCTAACGATTGTCGCAAGCGCGCCAAGGCATTACTCACTGCCGGCTGCGACAAGCACAGAACATCGGCCGCGCGAGTTAAGTTTCGCTGCTGGTAAATAGCATCGAACACTAAAAATAAATTCAAATCTATTTGAGCCAGTGACATCAATCTTCCCCTGAAGAACCCTTAGCATTATTCACAAATCTAATAATACTATATAAGCATAATAAATTATTAATATAATTAATCAGGGTTTAATCTTGTGTCATATATCGAATTATTTACTCACTCGGGATTTACAGTTCAACATGACAGAAATATATCTGGTCAGACATGGCCAAGCCTCTTTCGGTAGTGATAATTACGACAAGCTATCGGAGCTTGGACACCAACAATCTATTTGGCTTGGTGAATATTTTACGGATAAAGGGCTTAGTTTCGATCAGGTCGTAACCGGCAGCTTAGTCCGTCACCAAGAAACCGCACAAGGCATTATGCAGGGCATGAAAGGCTCACAAGAATTTCATACCTTAGCGGGTATTAATGAGTTCGATTTTCAGTCTATCTTTGCCGCCTATCTAGCCAAACACCCTGATGCAACCCCTCCGGCTGACGCCCCCAGAAGCAGTTATTACAAGCTGCTGAAAAAAGGCATGAAAGCCTGGTCCGAGGGAGCCTTTGACGACTTAAACGAGGCTAAGCCGGCCGAAAGCTGGAAAGACTTTTCTAACCGTGTGTTAGAGAGTTTTCTCCACATCCAGAATAACTTTCATGGCGACAAGGTTTTGGTGGTTAGTTCTGGCGGAGTAATTGCCATGATTTTATCTCTGGTTCTTAATTCTTCAACTGACAGCGTTATTGAACTTAATTTACAAACCAAAAACACCAGCGTCAGCCACTTCTATTTCAACCCTAAAGCCATGCGTTTAACGGCTTATAACGGGACACCACATTTAGACAGCAACGACAAACAACAATACATCACTTTTAGTTAACCTTAAGGAAGCACCCATGGATTTTACCCATAGTGACAAAGTTACTACCCTTATTGAGCAAGTTCGTGCATTTATGGACGAGCACATCTTTCCCAATGAACATCTATTCCATGAGCAAATTGAAGGCAATCGCTGGGAAACTCCGCCAATTATGGAGGAGTTAAAAGCCAAGGCCAAAGCCCAAGGCCTGTGGAATTTGTTCATGCCATTAAGCTACGGCCAATACAGCGCCGGCCTCACCAATTTAGAATATGCCCCACTGTCAGAAGAGATGGGAAAAGTGGGCTGGGCCTCTGAGGTATTTAACTGTGGCGCGCCTGATACCGGCAACATGGAAGTGCTGGCAAAATACGGCAATGAAGCACAGAAAAAGCAATGGCTTGAACCTTTATTAGACGGAAAAATTCGCTCCGCATTTGCGATGACCGAACCAGACGTCGCCTCTAGTGATGCCACCAACATTGAAACTCGTATTGAACGTGATGGTGATGAGTACGTTATTAATGGCCGCAAATTTTACATCAGTGGAGCCTGTCGTAAATCCTGCGAAATCATGATTGTTATGGGGAAAACTGACCCAGGCAATGCCAATCGTTATATTCAACAGTCGCAAGTATTGGTTCCGACCAACACTCCCGGGGTAAAAATTGTTCGAGCTATGACTGTATTTGGCTATGACGATGCGCCTGAAGGTCATGCTGAAGTTATTTTTGATAACGTTCGTGTCCCGGTTGAAAATATTATTCTTGGTGAAGGTCGTGGCTTTGAAATTGCTCAAGGTCGTCTTGGACCAGGTCGTATTCATCACTGTATGCGCAGTGTTGGTGCCGCTCAACGCGCACTCGAAATGATGTGCAACCGCGCCAGTAACCGTATTGTGTTTGGCCGTCCGATGATCAAACAGCAGTCAGTACGTGAGGACATTGCGCTGTCGGCCTGTCAGATTGAACAAGCCCGATTAATGACGCTCAAAGCTGCGCAAAAAATGGATACCGACGGCAATAAAGCCGCTAAAGATCTGATTGCCATGATCAAAATAGTCGCCCCTAATATGGCGCTAGATGTACTTAACCGCGCCATTCAAATATACGGAGCGACAGGTGTCAGCCAAGATACCTTCCTTGCCCATATGTATGCCGGTATACGCACCCTGCGCTTGGCAGATGGCCCTGATCAAGTCCACATGATGCAACTGGGTCGTGATCTGGCTAAACGCTTTGAATAAAAAATAAAGCAACTGCAATCACTTTCATAGACTAATAGTACAGGAACCAATATGTCTGATATTGACACGCTTGATCTAGAACAGCTTGCCACGTATTTGACCGCCAATGTAAAGGGCTTTAAGGGCCCTCTTACCGCCAGCAAATTTGCTGGCGGGCAATCAAACCCCACGTTTAAAATAGAGGCGGCTTCTGGCAATTACGTTTTACGCCGTCAGCCACCGGGCAAACTCTTGAAGTCTGCTCACGCCGTCGACCGCGAGTACAAAGTTCTGAAAGCTTTAGCTGATACCGATGTGCCCGTTGCTGAGGTTTATCACTTATGCGAAGACACCAGCGTACTGGGCTCAATGTTTTATTTAATGGAATTTTGCGATGGCAATATCCATTGGGATTCAGCTCTCCCTGACGCTACCGACAACAACCAACGCAGCGCTATGTATGCCGAGATGACTCGAGTTTTAGCCGCTATCCATTCTGTGGATATAGACGCTGTCGGCCTGGCTGATTACGGTAAACCTGGCAATTACTTTCAGCGTCAGTTTGATCGTTGGGCACCTCAGTATAAAGCGAATGAGCTCGACCCCATTGCCGAAATGGATCAACTCATCGAATGGCTAGAAACCCACCTGCCCGAAGATGACGGCAAGGTTTCATTAGTTCATGGTGATTTCCGTTTAGACAACTTAATGTTTTCTAAAGATGATCAGCGAATTATTGCCACGCTTGATTGGGAGCTATCAACCTTAGGCCATCCCTATGCAGATTTGGCTTATCAGTGCATGAACCTACGCTTACCAACGACCCAAGCTAAAAACACCATGTCAGGCTTAATGGGAATTGACCCTACCGCTTTAGGTATACCCACCGAAGCTGAATACATCGCTGATTATTGCCAGCGCATGGGCATTGAAAAAATTGAAAACTGGAATTTTTATCTATGTTTTAGCTTTTTCCGGTTGGCGGCTATTTGCCAAGGTGTTGCCAAGCGGGCAGCAACGGGGAATGCCTCCAGTAAAGGGGCTAATAAAGTCGGCGCACTGGTACAACCTTTAGCGCAAATGGCCTTGAGCGTCATATAAGTCGTAATCAATATTATTAAGAAACAAAGGAAAAATCATGAGCACAAACTTATTCGATCTAACTGGTAAAATCGCCTTAGTCACAGGCGCAAGCCGCGGTATCGGCGAAGAAATTGCCAAACTTTTAGCGGAACAAGGCGCTCACGTTATTGTATCGAGCCGTAAAATAGACGACTGCCAAACAGTGGCCGACGCCATCATTGCGGCTGGTGGTAAAGCTGAAGCGCTCGCTTGTCATATCGGCGATATGGATCAAATCACCGATACATTTGAGACGATTAAAAACACCCATGGCCGTTTGGATATTTTGATTAACAACGCCGCCACCAACCCTTATTTTGGGCACATCCTTGATACTGATTTAGGCGCTTTCAATAAAACCGTTGACGTTAATATCCGCGGCTACTTCTTTATGTCGGTTGAAGCCGGCAAACTGATGCGCGAGCAAGGCGGCGGTTCAATTGTGAATACCGCATCGATCAACGGCTTACAACCTGGTATGGGGCAAGGTATTTACTCGATCAGTAAAGCCGCGGTTATTAATCTGACCAAATCATTCGCTAAAGAGTGTGCGCAGTTTGGGATTCGCTGCAACGCCCTATTACCCGGTTTAACCAAAACAAAATTTGCCGGCGCACTCTTCACTAATAACGATATTTACGATATTGCGATTCAACAAATCCCAATGGGTCGCCACGCTGAACCAAAAGAAATGGCTGGCACCGTACTGTATTTAGCGTCAGAAGCGAGCAGTTTCACTACGGGGGAGTGCATTGTAGTTGATGGCGGAATGACCTTATAAATCATATTTAATCTATTCAAACACAAGGAAATCACAATGGATCCCTTACTCGACTTTACCGATAAGGTTGTATTAATCACCGGCGCTGCCAGTGGTTTTGGCGCTCAATTAGCCGAGGACTTTTCAGCTCGTGGAGCCAAATTAGTACTAGGTGATATTAACGAAGCTCAGTTACAGACTGTCGCCGCCGCCTTACCTGGTGACGTTGCGGCTATGCAATGCGATGTCGCCATCGAGGAGCAATGCAAAGCCATGGTAGAAGCTGCAATAGAGCTGTATGGCAAGCTTGATATAGCCATCAACAATGCCGGTTGTGGCCATCCGTTACTGCCCATTCATGAGTTAACCGAAGAGATTTTCGATCAGCAGTTTGCCGTAAACACCAAAGGCGTTGTCTTTGGTATGAAACACCAAATTAGCGCCATGTTAGCGTCCGGTGGTGGCGCCATATTAAATGTCAGTTCTATGGCTGGCATAGGTGGCGCCCCGAAAATTGGTGCTTACTGTGCCGCTAAACATGCGGTTGTTGGCGTTACTAAAACCGCTGCCGTTGAATACGCAAGATCTAATATTCGCGTCAATGCTGTATGCCCTTTCTTCACCTTAACACCCCTAGTAACCGACACAGCACTGGGCGAGACCTTAGATATATTGAAGCAAGGTGCGCCAATGAAGCGATTAGGTCAACCCAAAGAAATCACTGACGTCATGCTAATGCTTTGCTCACCCGCGAACACTTATATGACCGGCCAAACCATCGCGATTGATGGTGGTGTTTCAGCCTTTTAACTGCAAATTAACAACCATTTAGGATTTACAATGTCAGATACAAGTTGTTTATTTAAGCCCTTTAACTTAGGTAATCTAAGCCTTAAGAATAGAATCGTTATGGCTCCCATGACTCGCAGCTATTCTCCAGGCAACATCCCTAATGAAATGAATATTGAGTATTACCGCCAACGCGCAGCCGGCGGAGTGGGATTAATTGTTACAGAAGGTACCTGTGTCGGCCACAAAGCCGCTAATGGTTACCCAAATGTACCTTATATCTCTGGTGATAAACCTTTAGCCGGCTGGAAAAAAGTAGTCGAAGCCGTACACGCCGAAGGTGGTAAAATAGCGCCTCAATTGTGGCATGTCGGTGCGATACGTCGCCCAGGGGCAGAAGGCCCAGATCCAGAGTTACCCGGTTACAGCCCCTCAGGCATGGCCCTAGCCGGAAAAGTAACCGGCCACATAATGACCAAGAGCGACATAGATGACGTCGTAGACGCTTTTGTACAAGCGGCTGTTGATGCACAGAACATTGGTTTTGACGCTGTAGAAATTCACGGCGCACATGGCTACCTTCTAGACCAATTTTTTTGGCAAGGCAGTAATCAACGCGAAGACGAATACGGCGGCTCCATGCTTAACCGCTCACGCATTGTTATCGAAATTGTGCAAGGTATTCGTAAAGCTTGCGGCGCAGACTTCACTATCATTTTGCGGTGGTCACAGTGGAAACAACAAGACTACGCCGCTAAATTATGCCTAACGCCTGAAGAGCTTGAAAAGTTTTTACTGCCCTTAAGTGAGGCTGGCGTTGATATTTTTCATTGCAGTACTCGCCGGTTTTGGGAGCCTGAATTCGAAGGCAGCGACTTAAATTTGGCTGGCTGGACTCGAAAAATTACGGGAAAACCCTGCATCACCGTTGGTAGTGTTGGTCTCAATAGCGACTTTTTACCTGAGTCGGGTGAGACCAATTTTAAATCAGGGGAACCTGCCAGTATTGATAACTTAATACATCGCATGAATAACGATGAATTTGATCTGGTCGCTGTTGGACGTGCACTGATCACTAATCCAGACTGGGCCAATAAGGTTAAGAATGCCGAAATGGATAAATTAAAACCTTATGAAACTGAAGCGCTTAAAAAGCTGATATAAGTAATGATTGAGATGCAGGGCTCATATTAAAATGTGGGCTCTGCAGCCATTAATTCCATAACCCTAAGTACTATTTTAAAAAATCTTTACGCTGTGATTAACGTTAAATTTCCTGTTCCATACCCAATCGCGGCCATCTCAAAATCCACTCGTTCTTTTGATAAGTTCGACGTCAAGGTTTCTAGCGCTGGGGTTGTATGGCGCACAATATTCACACTCAACAACTCAAGAGGCTGATTGGTTTGCTTATCAAAAAAAGCCGTGCCTAAAACATCAAGAACACTCTCACTGTTTGCTATGAGCTTTTTAGGTATTGCTTTTTCAACGGTAGCAATATGGACTTCCTCATCTGACAAATCATCCACCGCTGCACCTAGAATACTCGCGGCATGAACATCCAAAATGGCTACTGCCAGTACTTTTTTATTTGAACCGCCGTATAAGCCAAGTAAACAAGGCATGTGATCTTCTATATTTTGGGCTTCTTCGGCGACCTCCATTAATACTTCACGCTTAGTCATACCATTAATTATTTTGGCGGTTACAGATGTTTGCGGAAGAACGATTCTACCTGCTACCGATTGTTTTTCTTCTTGGCTAGAAACTAATGCATCGTTTGCTTTGCTGCTGCCTTGTAATATCGGCAAAACAGCTTCATGCAGCGTACTAAAATCAAATGGTTTTTTAACAATAAATTTCGCACCAACCTCAATAGCGGCCTTAAGCTTAACCTCAGAAGATTCTGTTGTTACAAAGCCAAAATCTATCCCCAGCATTTCTTTATTTATAGCTTCTGCCAATTGAAAACCGTTCATCGTTGGCATGTGCCAATCAGAAATAATAAGTTGCGCATCCCACTCTCTGACTATGTCCAACGCCTCGGCGCCATCATTGGCTTGCCTTATTTCTAAGTTGTCGTAACCCATTGCCAGCAAACCACGTCGCACAATGGTTTGCATTGCCTTCGAGTCATCCACGATCAAAATTTTGATTGTCTTGTCTTCGCGTCCCATTAAATAAATTGCCTTCTATCTGTTTATTGTTATCACTGAAACGTATGCAAACTCTACTCGAGATTTCAAAAGGTTTTCGGTTAGGATTGTTTCCGCTTGTAAATAATTGGTTGCTTCTACTGTATCAATATGTTTGGGAAGACCCACTTCCGACTCTATGTAATGCGTATTAACGATGTTGCCCCCAAGTATATTTCCTAACTCACCAATCGCATCTTTTAGCTCTTCTTCACCAAGCTGTTCTGGAGTTAGCACAAACATTTTCTGAGCTAACAGTCCGTTAAGCTTTTTCGTCATTCCGCACAATAATATATCTTGCTCCGATAACGTTACCATAACCCACTGGTCAATCGCACTTGGCACTCTAATATCACTCTTTGCGACAAGCTCCAAATGGTCATCGGATAGCGTGCTATAAAAATCATCGAGAATTGAATATAAATTGATTGAAGACGTTTTAATGACAGAGTTGCGCTTAGCTTTTGATATTTCTCGTGTGTCTACAATCGAATTAGATTTCTCACTGAACTCTTCGACTATAACGTGAGGGGTATCAGCCTGTTGATTCTTTTCTGTATCCGTCTCATCGAACTCTCCAAAGAATTTTTCTAGCGTTTCAATTTCTCTATACGCTCGCTCAAGAGCTTCTTTGGTTTCACTGGTATCATCCGTCATTTCATCCATTGTGACCAAATGGGTCTCTATAAATTCTTTTTCTCTCAAGGTTCTATCAAGCTCGTCTTTTAATTGTTCAATTTCAGTTTCAAGATTTGCAAGTAACTGAGAATCAACGCCTTCATCAAACCTATCCTCAAGCATTTTAATTTGCATCACATACTCTTGCTCTCTTTGACTAGTCGCCTCAAGCTTGGTTCTTAATTCAAGCGAGTAATTGCGTTGTTTGAGTATGTTTTTAGTTAATGTATCTACTTGTTCATTGAGCTTTTTATTGTTCTTATCGACAGCTTGATTGGATCCAGCCTTATCGGGTGTGTTTGATGGTGTGGCACTTAACTGTGCTGTTTTTACCTGATTCTTAAGACTATTAATCGTGGCTTGCTGACTTTGCTCAATGGCTTTTAAGTCGTCGAGTTGCACACGTAAATCGTTGCCATCTCTTACTCGCTCAGCAAGCCGCAGAACATTATTCTTATTTCGTGACAGGTCATCTTGCAAAGAGGTGATTAAGAGCGCTGATTTGGCACTTTCCTCTATGAGCTGTTTTGCCGCTTTTTTAGCGTCTCTAGGTGCATCTTCAGAACTGAGATTCAATATTAATTGCTGCTGTTGATCATGAAGCCTAGTCAAAGCTTCAATTCGCTGTTGCTGCTCTTCAAATTCAACTGATATGTTTTGGATATTTGTGGATTCTGGGTTTTTGTTAATATTTTCGGATTTTTCTTTTAGACGCTGGACAACACCTATGAGCCTATTTCTTTCCGATTTAAGCTGCTTGACGGTATAAATACTGACAACAGTCACCGCTACCAGAAACAAAGTTAAGTTGATGATTATTGCTAAACTGGCATTGGCTCCCATTAACCAATCATCCAGCATAGTAGCGCTTGATCTATAACTAAATTTGGCATATTTACCTTACCCTTTTATTTTTATTATATTGAAAAGAGTAGGTAATAATTACCTATTTGCAACAATATCAACCCTACGATGCAGGCTTAGCCACTGAAAACACTTGCTCCACGCTCAAACATCCAATAGCTGGATAGGATACCAATTCCATAAACAGCTGTGGTTCGAGAAAACTCATAGAGTTTAATATGCTGTGACAAAGGTTTTAACAAGACAAATACAATCAAGAAACAAGTAAAAATAAACATTAATTGCCCTATTTCTACGCCTATATTAAAAAACAACAGGCCCGTAATCACTTCCGTTTGGGGTAAACCTATTTCTTGCAAAACCGAAGCAAAACCAAAGCCATGTAATAACCCAAATGATGAACTCACCATAATTGGAAAGCGCTGAGTCAGAGTATTGTGATTATTTCGTACTATTTCTGTAGCCAAAAATAAGATACTGAAAGCAATTAAAGTCTCTACAGGTGCAACGGGTACTGAAACCCACTCCAAAGCCGAAGCAACTAAGGTCAAAGAATGTGCCAAAGTAAAACCAGTAACGGTTAGTACGACACGTCTGAACGTTTTTGCGATAAACAGTAAACAACCTAAAAACAGCAGGTGGTCAATACCAATAAGAATATGCTCAACCCCCAGCCAAGTGTAATGTTTGGCCACTCCTGACGCTGTTTCAGCTTTGGGAACTGTCCAGGTTGTCTCTTCAGCGGTTAATAAATCACTGTATATTTCACCATTCATGCGCGTTAACCGCATAAAGGTAGATACAGACGGATTATAAAGAGTAAATGCGACACTGATAGTTTGATCTGCAATATCTTGCTCACAGCGATACTGCAGTAAAGAAACAGCGGTGCATGTTTGCGGCATTATTAATTTGGGTTGATTATTAGCCGCCACCGTAGGAGGTACTTTAAGTCTTACTTGGTACTCATTTACAGCGACCTCGGTAACATCAACATACAAAGGTCTATTTTCATGAGAATGAAGGGAACCAGAAAAACAAAGAACCACTAAAAAGAGAAAAGTATTTTTCATGTCAGCGAATAATCACATGATATTGTTCAACTATCTTGGCATAAGCTTTTTGTTGCTCTTGGCGCAAAACATGTTGATGATAATCTTGTTCGACCATGCCTTTTACTTCACTTAACTCTGGGCTCCTACCGGCCAAGTTTTGTTTAACATTCACCAAATGCAATCCATATTCTGATACAAGCGGCCCGTGCCAAGTATTCTTTTCAGTTGGTGATATCTCAAATACCGCTGCAGCAAATTCTTTACCAAAATGACTACCAATAAAATCAGCGGTTTTTTCAACGTAATTCACATGAAAGGGAAACCTTTCGCCATATTGTGTCGCTGCAGAAATGTGAACATCAGAACTGATCAATACATCTTTAAGCTCTTGGGCTTCCTTTATACGACTTTCAGGTTGAATGTTTTTGTTAGATAAAAACACATGACTGAAAGTAATAGAGCCATCTATATAATAATCAGAAAGATTTTCTTGGAAATACGCCTCCATAGCGGAGTCTGACTTAGGTAATTCTTGCTCTACAAACCCTTGAGTTATAAATTCTAACTTTTGTACCATGCGCCGACGAATCACATAATCGTCGCCTTCTAGCCCCAACGATTTTGACTCTCGGTACATAGCTTCTTCTTGAATATAATCGGCAACAAGTTGTTCTCTTGCTGAGCCTGTCATCGCATCCAAACGCTTAGCCGCGACATCTTTACGAAATACTTTAGTGCGATACTGGATAAAGGTTAATAGCGCTTCGCGATCAACAACAATTTCATTCGACCTTGTTTCATCTTTACTTACATACGATAAGAATACGAATAAAACTAAGCCTGCCAAAAGAAATTGAGCTAGGGGGTCTTTAAATATTTTTTTCAACTCGAGGTCCGTTTTAGAATTATATTTTATTATGATTAATTATTTAGATCGAGATTACACGATCTATTGTGTACATAAAAGCCAAAAAAAAACCGATCATTACAATCGGTTTTTTAAAGCCAGCCGCTTAAATTGAGTTTGGCTATTTTGCGGCTTCTTCGTCTTTAAGCTCTCGACGTAATATTTTACCAACATTAGATTTTGGTAATTCTGTTCTAAATTCAACCTGACGAGGAACCTTATAAGCGGTTAATTCTTTTCTGGCAAAAGTTATTATTTCGTCTTTGGTGACATTTTCATCGGCTTTAACAATAAACGCTTTTACCGCCTCTCCCGTTTTAGCGTCATCAACACCTATAACCGCCGCTTCAAGCACGCCAGGGTGCCGACTGATTTGATCCTCTACTTCATTTGGATAAACGTTGAATCCAGAAACGATAATCATGTCTTTCTTACGATCGACAATACGAATATAACCATCATCTTGAATGACAGCCATGTCTCCGGTATCTAGCCAGCCGTCTTCTGAAATGGTTTCAGCTGTTGCTTCTGGGCGCTTCCAATAACCCTTCATAACTTGTGGGCCACGAACAAGCAGCTCACCTGGCTCACCATTCGGAAGTGTTTTGCCATCTTCATCAACAACTTTAACTTCGGTATTGAGAACAGGCGTTCCAACGGTTCCAATTTGAATCGCGTCGATAGGGTTACTTGAAATAACAGGAGAGGTTTCTGTCATACCGTAGCCTTCAGCAATGTCACAACCAGTCACACGCTTCCACAGCTCGCCCACATCAGAAGTAAGAGCCATACCGCCCGATGCCGTTATTTTAAGTTTACTGAAATCTAATTGTGTAAATGGTTGATGATGGCACAAGCCATTAAACAAAGTATTCAGGCCCACAAAGCCCGTTAGTTGATACGGTTTGATGGCACTGATAACGCTGTCCATATCGCGAGGATTAGGAATTAATATACTTAAACCACCTTTGGCAAACAACATCATACAGTGGGTCGTAAAAGCATAAATATGGTAGAGCGGTAATGGAGCGATAAAAACTTCTTCACCATCATTAACGTGAGCCCCCATATGATCAGCCATCTGATTCATATTGGCCACCAAATTGCCATGCGTCAGCATTGCGCCTTTAGCAACTCCGGTTGTCCCACCGGTATACTGTAAAACGGCTACGTCTTCAGCACTGACATCGACTTCGGTGCAGCTAGAAATACCGCCTAGGTGCATAACTTCTTTAAACGAAATATGCTTTGGAAAGCTGAATTCTGGAATTAGATTTTTAACGTATTTTGCAACAAAATTAATCACCGAGCCTTTAGGAAAGCCATGTACATCTCCAACATTAGTGACAATAACTTGTTCGACACTCGTCTCAGAGATTATTTCTGCAGCTGTATTAGCTATGTTGCTGAGCACAACTAACGCTTTTGCTCCGGAATCATTTAACTGATGCTTTACTTCGCGAGGGGTATACATAGGATTGGTATTAACCAATATCATTCCGGCACGTAAAATGCCAAACATAACTATTGGGTATTGCAAAACATTAGGTAATTGTACCGCAACAGCATCACCGGGTTTCAAACTTGTATGGTTCTGAAGATAAGCTGCAAATTTAGAACTCAGTTTATCAACATCAGCGTAACTTAATGTCTTACCCATGCAGGCAAAGGCACTGTTTGACGCATACGTTTTAAACGCACCTCTAATAACTTCAGGTACTGTTTTAAAATTGCTTGTATCCATTAATATCTCCAGTATTTCCATTTAATTAATTATGTGCGATGTGCATTATTCTAGATTAAATCTCACAAGAGAACAGTCAAAAGAAGAGTGCTTCTAATCGTTTTCTTGATTCAAGGTGAAAGCAAAGAATTCTAGCAGCTTTGAAGCTAACAACATATTGCCATCAACCTGCAAACGGCCAAACATTAATGCCTGCATACCACCCAAGCTGCCGGTTAAAACGGCACGAATAGTTTCAGCATCCATAGAGAGAGTTGTATCTGAAGATTCGACTAAACCTTCATGAATAGAAAAACCACCATCTGCAATTACAAGGTAGTAGTCACCACTATCGAGAATTGAAAACTGGTAAGTAGCAGAAAAGCCCAAGGCTGCTTCTTGATCGAAACAATCTTGGGCTTTATCAAATGCATCCTGCAAATTAGACATTACGATCAACTTTAACCATTACGAATGTCTAATCCCAGTTAGCCAACAACTAAAACTTAAAATGCAAACGAATCTACATCCATAGACATTAGATTATCTGCACCTGAAGCCATGTTGGCAACAAGAGTCTCATTACGAGTTAACAAGCGAGCGTAGTAAAACTCTGCTGTTTGTATCTTAGCTTTATAGAAGGCTTCTTCACTGGTTCCAGCATCAATTGTTTGTTGCGCTTTAGTCGCAGCTAGTGCCCAAAAGTACGCCAAAGAAACGTAGCCTGAGAACATCAAGTAATCAACAGATGCGGCGCCCACTTCTTCTGGGTTTTCCATGGCGGCAAGACCTATTTTCATAGTGACATCAGCCCATTGCTTATTGGCTGCTGCTAATCTTTCCACGAATGGGCTATCTTCGTTGGCTTGACAGAACTTATGGATTTCTTTGGTGAACGGCTTCATTACTTCACCTTGGCTCATAAGAACTTTACGACCCAATAAATCAAGCGCCTGAATACCAGTTGTACCTTCATACAACATTGATATACGTGAATCACGAACATTTTGCTCGGCGCCCCACTCAGAAATGAAGCCATGGCCACCAAAGCACTGTACGCCGTGGTTAGCAGACTCAAAGCCAGTCTCAGTTAAAAATGCTTTTGCGATAGGTGTCAAAAAGGCTAATTTATCATCGGCTTCTTTAGCTATATCGGCATCTTCACTGTGAATCAAATCTACTAATTTGCCACAATAAGAAACCAACATCCGACCGCCTTCAGCAAAGGCTTTTTGAGTTAATAGCATGCGCCGCACATCTGGATGAACAATAATCGGATCTGCAGGCCCTTCTGGGTTTTTAGGACCACTCAATGAACGCATTTGCAGACGATCACGAGAATACTCTAGGGATTTTTGAAATCCAACTTCAGCATGACAGACACCTTGTACTGCAGTACCCAACCGGGCTGTATTCATAAAGGTGAACATGCAGTTTAAACCGCGATTAGCTTCACCAATTAAAAAGCCTTTTGCGCCATCAAAATTCATTACACAGGTAGCGTTACCATGGATACCCATTTTATGCTCAAGGGAACCACAAGAAACACTGTTATGCTCTCCGGCCGAGCCATCCGCATTAACGCTGAACTTAGGCACAATAAACAAAGAAATACCTTTAGTTCCTTCTGGAGCATCCGGTAGGCGCGCCAAAACAATATGGACAATGTTCTCGGCCATATCGTGATCACCAGATGAAATAAAGATTTTAGTACCAGAAATCTGGTATGAACCATCTGCATTTGGCTCAGCTTTGGTGCGTAACAGACCTAAGTCAGTACCACAATGAGACTCAGTAAGGCACATAGTACCGGTCCATTCACCTGAAACTAATTTGGTCAAATAGGTTTGTTTTTGTTCTTCTGTTCCATGTTCTGCAACTGTATTCATCGCCCCGTGGGACAAACCTGGGTACATTCCCCAAGACCAGTTAGCACTACCGGTCAATTCATTCATTACAATCCCTAATGAATCTGGAAGACCTTGGCCGCCATAATCAACATCGTGACTCAATGAAGGCCAACCTGCTTCAACAAATTGATGATAGGCTTCTTTAAATCCTTTAGGAGTAGTTACTTCGCCATCAACAAGATGGCAACCTTCAGCATCACCAGATTGATTTAATGGCGCAATGACATTTTCACAAAACTTTGCACTTTCATCTAGGATAGCCATAACAATATCAGCACCGGTATCGGCGTATTGAGGTATTGCTTGCCAATGATTTTCATAATCAAACAGTTCAAACAAGTTAAAATGAATATCACGTAGTGGTACTTTATAATCAGCCATTCTTGGATCCTCAATATTGCTTACAGAATTTTGCTTACGAAGTAGTACTTTTCAAACGATCGTTAGAATCTAGTTTTTAGTCGCAAATCACAATAACAAAATAGACTAGTTTTGGTAACAAATACGACTATATGTCAGTGTTTAATACGAATAACTGCCTCTAGCGCGGCAGACACACAAAATCAGACACGCTATCTCAACTAATACCACATTCGATTAATAATCGGACAATTGCTTACGATACTCACCAGGCGTTAGGTTAGTCCACTTTTTAAACGCTCTAAAAAACGCACTTGGCTCATCAAAACCTAAATTTCTCGCTATTTGTGCGTTGGTTAAGTCTTGGCAACTTAAGTAGTGAATGGCAGCCTCTAGACGACATTCATCTTTAATTTTTTGAAAAGAAGTATCTTCTAACTGTAGGTGTCGCCGTAAAGTAGTCGACGACAGGTTTAATTGTGATGCGACCTGTTCTGCGCCAGACATGGACTCACTTACATCCTTAGACAAAATAGTTCGTACTTTAGACGCTACTGTATTGCGAATACTCTCACGAATAACTAAGTGGTAGGGCGCTGTGCGTAAAAAATCTTCTAACGTTTTTGCGTTTTGAATGATAGGTTTATCAAGAAACTCTTTCTTGAATTCAAAACCATTGAACGGTTGATCAAAGAGAATGGTTGTCGGATAGGTTTCTGCTAATTCTCGAAAGGAATCAGGGCATGGAAAGCTGAAAGAAATACTCCGAAGGGGAATTTCTTGACCAATTAACCAACAGTTAAAACGATGCCACACGGCTAATGATGTTCTAATCTTATCGGCATTTTCCTGAACCATCAATTTTTCGAATTCAACATGTGGTAAAGATTTAATACCAATCATTCTTACCCGAACATAATCAGAGTTAATATGTCCCGCAGGTTCAACAAACGATCTGATCCTAAACCCTCGACAAATTTCACTAAACTCACCAGACCTGATAAATGCCTGAAGTAGATTGTCGCACTGTATAACAGTGAGACACATCAACCGAAATGATCCCAATCGAACTTTGCCTCCACTCATCATGCCAAAACATTCATCTTGTACCACGTGCATAACACGCTGATAAAGCTGGCCATATTTTAACGATGAAAAACTATGGGAGTCTTCAATGTCAGCTAGCGATAAATTGAGCTCTGATAAGAGTAGATCGACATCACAACCCTGCTCTTCTGCGGTTGCCAATAAAGCCTTAACGTAATCGGTCGACACATGGCTATCTAATTCGCTCATGATTGTGAATCACTTTTAAATACTTTTCTCACAAGAACAAATAGGCCTACCATTAAACCCGCCGCAGTTATCAATACTAATAATAAAGAAATTAAGATTAATAAAGACTGATACAAATCATCAATCGATACGCCCCAACCCCAAATAGCCAAACCAAGAAACGACAATGATGCGAACACACTAATAAACGCTGTTCGATATTTTTTATATAGAGAAGTAAACACTAAGCTATACACTCCAACACTTTAGCAACGCCGTCTTCCCATACTGGTAGCGTTACAATGTCGGCTATAGACTTAATTTCATCTGACGCATTTCCCATTGCCACACCTGTACCGGCTAAAGATAAAAACTCACGATCTGAGTGGGCATCGCCAAACGCAATAACCTGATTCGCGGTAACGGAATGAAAATTGAGAAGTTGCTCGAACGCTCTGTTTTTACAAGCACTGCTGTTTATAACACTGACAAAAAGCCAATCAGGTTCGGCCGGCATTTTTGCATAAGCAAAAATTAACTGAGGAAATTTTATTTCTAAATCATGCAATATTTTGTGGTCATTTTGTCGACTAACGGCCAATAATAATTTAGTGACCGGCTCATCACCAACAACCGACAACAAACTTTTCGTTATTGGCTTACAGCGTAAATGCTCACTGTGCTTTTGTGATATCTCGCTGCACTTTTCAATGTAGTAATTATTTCGGGTGTAGGCTTCGACATGAACATCAGTAAAAGCTACGTATTTAAGCAGCTCTAACACATCGACAGCATTCAAATTATGTTCAGCAATCACGACTTTATTTTTTGGGTCATAAACCAAAGCACCGGTATAAAAGATTCCCGCTGCATCAAGTTTAAGATCATCAATAAGGAAATCAGCTGCAAATTTCGGGCGACCAGACGCGATGGCCGTTTTAATGCCGTTAGCTTGAATATTTTGCATGGCTTTTTTCAATCGCTGGCTGTAAGTACCATCAATACTTAACAAAGTCCCATCGATATCGAAAAAAGCTAATTTATAATCAGTCTTTAAACTTACTTGACTCACTTAGATACCTAATGAACCTTCATGACTCCATTCACAACGAACTTGCATATCACTATTACCAGGAACATGAGAATTACTTGAAGACTCCCAAGTAAACGTATGAGTACCCGACAATTCTGTTTCAAGATGAACCGTCGCCGACACCCAATACATTTGACTTAACAGCTCTTCAAATTTATTAATCCACTGCTCCCATTCATACTCAATCGCTTTGTAAGAAGCACCAAAATGCATAACATCAGTCTGATAATTATCTTGGCCTATGGCTGTTTTGGGCAGAGCAAACATCTCCTGACATAAAAACGGCCAACCATCGGCCTTAGGCAGGGACAGCATTGCATCTCTATTAGCAACTCGACGACCAACATCAGTTGAGTCATAGTCATTTGCATCTTTAATACAACCGTAAACTATTGATTCTTGATCCATTCAACACCCCAAAAAACTCTTATCAGCCCCAAAAAACTCTTACCAGCCTAAAAAACACTTGCCAGTCTAAAAAAATACCTGCTAGCCTAAAAAAACCACCAACCCGATCGATCCAAACGTTTTTGGCAGCCCACCAATTGTTGCCGATAAGTTGCCGATCTAGCTGATACCTTTTTGGCCACTTGTATTAGCCACTTTTTATTTTTAAATGTCTGTCTATTAAAACCACCATGACCTTCGTGATAAGCCAAATATTGATGATAAGTATCATTTAATTTAATACCACTTTGGTTGTAACTTACTCGGTTATACCAACCAATAAAATCAATGGCATCTTTAAACTTATCACGGTCAGCACCCCAATTGCCGCTCTTATCAATATACCAATCCCATGTATCATCTTTTGCTTGAGAGAATCCATAAGCGCTACTCTTTCGTGGACCAGGAAACACCCATAAAAAGGTTGTTCTAGGAGGCTTTGCCTTAGGTTGAAAACGTGACTCTTGATACATAAAAGCCATCATCGAAGGGATACTCGTTCCCCATTTCTTTTCCGATTGTTTAGCCTGTTTATACCAACCATTTTTTTCATCAAAGATATGACAAATATTTTCCACATGACGCGGAGGTGACGTGACGCAGCCACCCAAACACAACGCCAGAACAACTACGCTAAGCCTTATCACAAAGCATCCAAGCTGGCTGATTGATTCAGCAATGCAACCAAGTCGTCTTCATTGATAATCTTAACATTCAGTGACTCTGCCTTTGTTCGCTTCGAACCTGCCCCAAGGCCAGCAACCAAACAATCGGTTTTTGCCGAAACACTTCCGGCCACTTTTGCCCCCAGCGCTTGCAGCTTTTCTTTTGCCTCACTGCGGCCCATAGTCTCAAGCGTTCCAGTTAAGACAAAGACTTTATTTTGCAAAGGCTCATCCGTTGTATTGATTTCAATATCGGGCCATATAAGGCCTTTATCTCGCAACGATTGAATAACAGTAAGATTTTCGGGTTGCTGGAAAAAATCCACCAAGTAATGAGCAACCACTGGGCCAATATCTGGAACCTCTTGCAGTGCTTCGGCATCAGCCTCTATGATCTGTTCTAAAGACCGAAAGTAACGAGACAAACTTCTAGCGGTTGCTTCACCCACTTCACGTATGCCAAGCCCGTAAATAAATCGCTCCAAGGAAGTTAACTTACTGGCCTCTAAACCGAGCAATAAATTCTCAGCTGACTTTTGTCCCATGCGCTCAAGTGCTGACAAAGGCTCTAAGGTTAAATCGTATAGATCAGCAATAGATTGAATAAGCCCTTCATCAACTAATTGCTCGACTAATTTATCGCCAATGCCATCAACATTGAGCGCCTTACGAGAAATAAAATGCTTAATGGCTTCTTTTCTTTGGGCTGCACAAATCAACCCACCACTGCATCGAGCAACCACCTCACCTTCGGTGGTTTCCACCTGAGAACCGCAAACAGGGCAATGCTCAGGAAAAATTATAGGAAGACTATCAGCTGGACGTTTTGACCTCACAATAGATACTATTTGTGGGATTACATCACCGGCCCGCCTCACAACCACGGTATCGCCAACTTGCACACCTAAACGAGCCACTTCATCACGATTATGCAAAGTCGCGTTTGAAACAGTCACTCCACCAACAAAAACCGGTTCTAAACGCGCTACAGGCGTTACGGCGCCTGTGCGACCAACCTGAAATTCAACATCGAGGAGCTTAGTCATTTCTTCTTGCGCAGGAAATTTATACGCAATTGCCCAACGTGGAGCGCGGGACACAAAGCCTAATCTTTTTTGCAGTTGTAAATCATTTACCTTGAATACTATGCCATCAATTTCATAGTCAAGAGAGTCACGTTTTTCGGATAGTTTTTTACAGTATTCAATACACTCCTGAATTCCAGAAGCTACTCTCATCTCTGGGTTGATTTTAAAACCCCAGCGATGGAACTCTTGTAAAACATCAGTATGTCGATCTGGTAATTGGCCACCTTCAACCCAACCCATACTGTATGCACACATCTCTAACGGCCGGCTTTTAGTGATTTTTGAATCCAGTTGACGCAAACTTCCAGCGGCGGCGTTACGAGGGTTTACAAAGGTTTTATCTCCCGACTTACGAGCCACATCATTAATGTACTCAAACCCTTTTTTGGGTATATATATTTCACCTCGAACCTCTAGAGAATCTGGATAGCCATCGCCTAATAATTTTAACGGTATTGATGATATGGTTCGCACATTGAGTGTAATATCTTCACCTGTTGTGCCGTCACCTCGCGTTGCTCCTCTAACCAAAATACCTTTTTCATAGAGCAGACTAACGGCAATACCATCTAATTTAGGCTCACAGGCATATTCAATAACCGCATCAAGCTTACCCAAGCGCTCTTGTAAACGCTGGTTAAAATCCAATAAATTTTTATCATCAAAAGCGTTATCAAGAGACAGCATGCGCAGTTCATGGCGAACTTGGTTAAACATACTCAAAGGCGCATCACCTACCCGCTGGGTTGGAGAATCCGGAGTAATAATATTTGGATGCTGTGCTTCTAATTGCTTTAGTTCGTAAAACAGCCGATCGTATTCTGAATCAGGAACAATAGGATTATCGAGCACATAATAACGATAATTATGATAATTAAGCTTATCTTTTAGCTCGTCTATGCGTTGATGTGTTACATGGCTTAGCGTCATGATTAACTTAATGCGTTCGAGAAAGTTGTTTGCGTTCAAAGTCACGAATCCTTTGGCGACTGTGCTCAATTGTTTGAGCTGTCATCACACTCCGGTTTTCGTCTTTTAATACACCACCTAAATGTGATGCTAGCGCCTTTGCTGTATCGGCCATGCAGTTGAATGCTTTTAGGGTATTGCACTGCAAAGGCAGCGTCATAAATAAACTAACGCCTGGGGTGGAAAAATTCTGCATATCATTCAAATCAAAAGTACCTGGAACCACCATGTTCACCATACTGAACATAACCGGCCCCTCCCCTTCATCATCCGCATGTCTATGGAAAATATTCATCTCACCAAAGCGCATACCGCATTCGATTAATTGATCAAGTAATAGACTGCCATCGAAGTAACGCCCATCAAGAGCCATAACATTAATAATCAGGACCTCTTCAGTAACTGGAGCAGAGGCTGCTTTTTCGCCGGCGGATGGTGTGATTGGATGGCGAGCCGTATCTTCAGTCACTGTTGGCTCAATCGATCGGCTAACAACTCTTGGTTTAGAGACTACATCTCCAGAGGCAATCAAGTTAGTTGCTACATCCTTATCTGGTTCAGTAATTTTTAGCTTTACTTCTTGTGGTTCACAAATCTCTAGCTCTTCAGATGGCTGCTCATCCGATATGGGCATAGGCTCCATAAGCATAGGAACCGCTTCTTCACTCACCAACTCATCGAGATTTAACGAAACTTGCTCGGGTATTTTAGGTGCCATAGAAGGGTTGCGAGTTTTAGCAAAAGACTCTTTCACATTATGGGTTTTTTGCTTAGCGTCTTCTTCATCGCGCTCAATAATTACGCGAGCACCACCGTTTGGCAGCTCACTTCCGTAATCGAGCAAATCGTTTTTATCCGTACCCCTGTGCATACTTAAGGACATTTTTATTGATGTTCTTCTTGAGTGACGCATGCGTCGCCAACCATCAAGCAAGACACCTATCACCAACAAAACAACGATGACTGTTAGCCATTCGCGCATCGCAAAATCCATTATCTAGTTAAACCTCTTATTTATGTACAGAATCAGCATTTTTATGTACAAAGTCGACATAATCAACTCGCAGCCAATTCAGCGGCTTCATCAACATCAACTGATACCAATCTTGAAACACCGGGCTCATGCATAGTCACGCCTAATAATTGGTGGGCCATTTCCATTGCAATTTTATTGTGCGTAATATAAATAAACTGGACATGCTCAGACATCTTCTCAACCATACGCGCATAACGCCCAACGTTGGCATCATCTAATGGCGCATCAACTTCATCCAGCATACAAAAAGGGGCGGGATTCAAACGAAAAATTGAAAAGACCAAGGCGATGGCCGTTAATGCTTTTTCACCACCAGAAAGCAGGTGAATTGTGCTGTTTCTCTTGCCCGGTGGTCGAGCCATAATAGTAATGCCCGTATCGAGAAGATCATCTCCCGTTAATTCTAAATAGGCATGCCCACCGCCAAAGACTTGTGGGAAAAGATCTTGCAAGCTGCTATTAACTTGATCAAATGTTTCTTTAAAACGAGTACGTGTTTCTCTATCAATCTTTTTGATCGCGTTTTCTAACGTCGCTAACGCATCGACTAATTCTTCATTCTGAGCGTCTAAATAATTCTTCCGCTCAGACTCTATTTTGTATTCATCAATAGCCGCCAAGTTAATCGGACCTAGGCGGGTAATACGATTATTAATGCGCTCCAGCTCTTCTTCCATCGGTTGCTCGGTAGCATCGTCTTCTAATTGACCTAACAATGTCGGCAGATGGAAATTATCTTCTTCTAGTTGATCTTGTAGACCTTTACGTTGAACCTCAAAAGTCTGAGCCGCCAATCGCTCTTGCTCCAAGCGACTTCTAACGTTTTGAACGTCTTGCTCTACTCGACTTTTCTCTTGCTCTGATTTACGTAAGTCATGCTCTATTCGTTCAATATCACGTCGAGCGGTTACCAGCTCGCTTTCAACACTCAATCTTTTTTCTAATAGAGCTTCCAACTCTAGCTTATGCTCTTCAACCGGATTTTGTTGATCTTCAAGACCTTCCCTAAGCACTTCACGGCGTTCAGACAAACGCTCTATTTGCTCTTCTAGACGAGTAATACCTCCTCGAATAGAATCTAATTGTGTTTTTAGCGATTGATGGCGCATTTCTAACTGATGGCCGCGGTCTTTATCGTGACGGGCCCGTTGCCTGGCATCGTCTAATTTAGTGCGGATGGCATCGCGCTGAGTTAATAACTCTTCACGTTGCTCTGTATCACGCTCCATTGACTCGATTGCACCTTCAAGAATGGCTCGCGCCTCAGACAGACCCTCAGATTCGGCTTGCATTTGCTCTTGTGCTTCTTGAATCTCGCTATCAACTCGCTCACGTCGGACCAAAACCTGCTCAACACGAACTTTTTTAGCACTAAGCTGAGCGCGAAGCTCACCATGCTTACGAGTTTGCTCATTAGACTCTCGTCTTAGATTCTCTCGGGCCAGCTCATACTCTTTTATCGAATCACGACCACTGGCTTGCTTGGCGCTTAGAGAGTCGATAGTTTTTTGTGACTCTTCAATTTCTAACGTTAAAGCTTCTAGTTCTTTCTTACGAGCAATAACACCAGAAGTAGCGTCAGAATCACGTGCAACCCGCAACCAATTAGCCCCCAACCAGATACCATCTCGAGTCATTACAGACTCAAATGCAGACAAGCTGGAACGTAATGCTAAAGCGTCTTGCAAGTTATCGGCGGCGTAGATATTACCTAGCTGACTGACGAGATCGATATTTGCCGTAACCTTGTCCAATAATGTTGCTGCTGGACCGCCTTTAGCAGCTATGTCATTACCAGTAAAACCAACATCAAGAAGTATCAATTCACCTTGAGTTAAATCACCCAACACCCTGGTAACAGAATCGAAGCCCTTAGTACAAACTGCTTGCAAAGTATTTCCAAGGGCTGTTTCGACCGCTTTGTCCCAGCCAGACTCAACTTCAATAGAATCAGACAGGCGTGAAGCAGTATCCAAATCGTTGGTTGCCAACCACTTATTAACACAATCACTTTGTGAATCTAACGCTGCTTGTTGCAATGCTTCTAAAGAAGCATGTCGGCCACGTTTACTCTGTAACTCACTGCGGGCTGTATCGAGCTGATTGCCCAAAGTTACGGATTCAGTCCGCAAGTTATCAAGTTCGTCATTAACATTTTCGGACTGTTCTTGCTTCTCTGACTGCACCAATTCCATTTCGGCAAGCTGTTCGTTTAACTCCGCGATCTCTTCATCCGCTTCTCCGGCAACTAGGCCTTCTTGCTCGGTTTTCAACTTGGTTATGCGATCTAACAAGCGTGATTGAACTAAATCTAAATGTTGAATACGTGACTGTTGCACTTCTGCTTTTTGACGAGGCTCAGCAGCTGTCTGATTGAAGTCATCCCAAGATTGCTGCCATGCTTGCATAGATTCTTCTGCAATTAATAATGATTCGCCAGACGTTTCTTCAGCCTCTAAAATCAGCTCTAGCTCGGGCTCTATTTCAAGCAATTCACTTTGCCAGTTTTCAGCCTTATCTTTATCCGTTAACAGATGCTCTTGCGATTCAGTAAAGTCTTTTTCTGTTTGCGCTATATCAATCTGCAACTGACGGCCACGCTCTTGTGAATGCTTAATAGTCTGTTCAATTCGTGAAATATCTGAGCCAATTGAATAAAACCGCTCTTGCACAGCATTGAGTTTATCGCCTTGATCCGTATATTCGCTGCGATACTTTTCGATAGACGCATCGTGATGCAATTGATCACTGATCAGCGACTCAACCTGTAATTCAAACTCGGTAATAGCGGCTTTGCGGCCAGAGGCTTTTTCATCAAGCAATTTAACTCGTAAAGCCTGTAATTGTGCTTTAAGTAAGCGCTCTTCTTTTTTGAATTCTGTGTATTTTTCTGCCGACTGTGACTGACGATGTAAACGTGACAATTGACGTTCAAGTTCATCACGAATATCGGTTAAACGCTCAAGGTTTTCATGAGTTCGGCGCATACGATTTTCAGTATCACGACGCCGCTCTTTGTATTTAGAAATACCGGCCGCTTCTTCAATGTAGACTCTTAATTCTTCAGGCTTAGATTCAATCAGGCGGGAAATCATGCCCTGCTCAATAATGGCGTAACTGCGAGGCCCTAAGCCAGTTCCTAAGAAAATATCGGTGATATCACGACGTCGACACTTAGTGCCATTAAGATAATAACTATTTTGGGAGTCACGAGTTACTTTTCGTTTAATTGAAATTTCTGAAAAACCCGAATATTCACCGACTAATGTGCCATCGCTATTATCAAACACCAACTCAATCGAGGCCTGCCCTACAGGCTTACGGCCACCAGAGCCATTAAAGATGACGTCTGTCATTGACTCGCCACGTAGGTTTTTAGCCGATGATTCACCCATCACCCAACGAACAGCATCAATAATATTAGATTTACCACAACCATTTGGACCGACGACGGCCCCTAGGTTACTAGGAAAATTAACTGTGGTTGGGTCAACAAAAGACTTAAAGCCAGCCAGCTTAATACACTTTAACCGCATACAAACGTTTCACTCAGATTTTATAAGCTATTGATATTGCTTGGTATTTTATTGTTAAGAACATTTATAGGCGGCCTTTTAAACAACATTACAGGTAAACTGCCGAAGACTTCATAAGTTCTATCAGAAAGGCGAAATTCTACCGTTAAAAAGCTCTATTTGAAACGTTTAATAAGAACTTAAGGCAGTTGATTTTCCACCACTAAGGCAATCTTATTCATACCCTCGACAAGGGTCACAGGACCAAAATTAGACTGCCAGTCACCTGCCGCCGGAACCGCATCACCTGACTTAGAAATACGCACAATAACTTCAAGTTCGCTAGCACTGTGTATATCCATTCCAGGAGCCATTGCCAAGGTTTTATCAAGAACAGTAGTAAGAGGTAGCTCTGACCCATTAAAACGCTTAATAGCCAAAGGCATTTTGGCACCCTGCCAAGCTCGCGCATAGATCAATACCGTATCCGTTGCCGCAATAGAAACACCTGGGGCCAGAGAAACCGTAACCTCTATTGCCGACGCAGTTATGCCATCCGTCGACACATCTGTCGACAAAGCCAACACATTAGACTCTGACGTTACGCCCAACTGCGATTGTGCTCGCGCTATACCAGCAACTAGCCCCTGCCCTACAGGAGAATTAGCCCCTAAAACATCAACCGCTCGCTGCCAAAAACTTATCGCCCCGAGAAAGTCATTTTTTTCATAAGACTCTATACCCGACAACCCTAACGCGGTTGACTCCAAGGGGTTTATCTCCAAAGATTTTTCCGTAAGCACGCTGACTTCTGGGGTGATGACATTGCCAGAAGCCAAAAATACCACTTGCGCCAACTCAGCCATTAATCGTGACTTTTGCTTAGCGCTTTCAACTATGGACTCACCATTTTGCAACAAATGAGTATAGTGGAGCACCGCCAAACCATACCCACCCGTTTCAGCCGCCAATCTCGCCAATAAATAGCGACTCTGCTCGTCGTTAGGCTTAGCCCCAACAACATCCAGAAGTTTAGCCAACAACTCCTTAGAAACTTCATCACTAGGTTGCTGGCCTGTTTGCATTGCAGAAATTTGCTGCTGATAGCGTTTATCAAGCAGTAATTGAACATCCACCTCATCAACCGCCCCGGATGAAAAGTAAAAAAGATAGGAACCTGTGACAGCAAGTAAAGCCCCAACCAACAATGGCCAACCCTTACCTGAAAACTTTTTGCTTTCAGCGATTTCAGAATCACTTAACAGCACCTGCTCTAATTCTTTGGTTATTTGGGTATACTCGTCTGATGTTATTTCCTCTCGAGCCAACTGAGCATTTAATTCTTGGCGACGCTCATTGAACACATCCAGCAAAACATCCTTTCTATCTTGCGCGCTTTCATTGCCACGGTTATTTACCATAGCCTCCATAAGCACGGGCCAGATAACAAAACACACAGATACAAAAGCCAACAATGCTGCAAGCAACCAAAAACTCATAATGGGTAATCCAATATTAAAAAAAGAGATCGATAGGAATCAAACATACCTATGTTTGCCGCTCATTGGCAGCCTGTAATAATTTTTTTAGCTTTGCTTCCGATATAGTTGCAGAATCAAGCTCATCTGTGATGCTCACATCAACCTTACGATTCCTAACCCTGACCACCAAAACAACGGTTACAGCACCTATAAGCAAAAGAATCAGAGGCAAGCCCCATAGCATCATCGTGTTGCGCTTTAACTGCGGCCGATACAAGACGTAATCACCATAACGGCTAACCATAAAATCAATGATTTCTTTGTCCGACTGCCCATCTTCTAGTAAGCGGTGCAACTCCCGACGCAAATCTTGAGCTATGGCAGAATCAGAACCCGCTAGGTTCTGATTCTGGCACTTAGGACAACGTAACTCTTCAATAAAGCTCTGATAGCGCTGACGGGTAACGTCATCATCAAACTCATAAATCTCTACAACCGCATGAGTCCAAACCGACACAAGCAATAGGGCAATAGAAAAACCGGATAAACATGAGCAGCGAATAAAATTCTTCAAACAATACAGCATCAAACAAACACTCGAGAAAGGAATACGTTAAAGGTCGAGTATACCAGCGCCAAAAGCTAGCCAGCAAACGAGAACGGACTTATTTCAGACCCAATGTAGCAATAGCTCACTGTGAACGCACCCTACCTATCAAAACAAAAACAAAGTGCTTAATTTTTAAGCTCAATTTAAATTCAATGGACTTTTTTATAAAAAGTTATTGACCCTGCCCGAATTATCCGTATTATACGCGGCTCCTGACAGCGCGGGTGATTAGCTCAGCTGGGAGAGCATCGCCCTTACAAGGCGAGGGTCGGGGGTTCGATCCCCTCATCACCCACCATTTCTTTAGGTGACATTAACCTTTTAGGTTAACTAAAGAAGGACTGTAAGCTGTTAGGAAATTGCGGACCGGTAGTTCAGCTGGTTAGAATACCGGCCTGTCACGCCGGGGGTCGCGGGTTCGAGTCCCGTCCGGTCCGCCAACATTCCATAAAAAAAGCGCCTTTAAGGCGCTTTTTTTATATCTATACCTTTTAATATTTGCGTATACCCACTATTACAACCCACCCTTAGCTCCCAGAAGCTATAAGTTCACTTCTCTGAGAAGAAAATATCGCCGTAATATGCTGTTGCGCTTGAGAGACTATTATCAGTATCGGTCATAATTGCCACAGCATCGATATAGCGATAAGCCACACGATTTTTTTCAGCACTACCTTTATCACCAAACTGCTTAATTAAATCTTGGTAAACATTACGTTTTTCAACAAACCAAACATTAACAGCCGCGCTGCGACCTTTTACCGCCAGCATTTTCGCATTGCTTTTAGCAAAAGCGTTATCCCAACTTTCACCCTGCTTTTGGTTACTTGACCACACATAATTTAACGCTTTTGTTTTCCATATTTGCCAGCCTCCATCTATCACCACATACAATCGAGCCGCATAATCATCCCCCTGCTTACTGGTCTCATCCATACCCATTAAGGAGTTACTTATACGCCAAGACCAATTTAAATAAGGAGTTTCGATAAGATCTACCGTAATTTTTTTAGCTATTCCAGAAGCTGAACCTTCACTGACAGCCTGTAGAAACTTTCGATCGTTTTGCACAACAATACGGTATTGAGTTTCACCTGCAAACGCCTTAGATTGCCAAGCTTCAATGTTTTCTGATTCAAATTGAGCAATATTAATACGAGCATCAGATGAAGCTATATTGCTCAGTACTGCAAACAACAAAAAGAAAAACACAGAAGACAATCTCATCACCATTCCCAATAAAACATTAAGTAAGTTCTTTCCACGATACTTCACACTCACCTTTTTCAGCCGAAAAATAAGCTGTACCTTCAGTTATTGTGACCGCCATATCCATTGTACGCTCCACAAGAGTTGATAAAGCTTGAATGCTAGGCCACGCCACCTGATAAACCTGTACATCTAATGCAGCAAACTTACTCGCTTCCTGACTCCACCAGACATCCGACTTCGAGTTAAAGCTGTAAACTTTCACGGAGCTAGAAATACGCGACGCCTTCTTTATTCTATCAACAGCAGGCTCACCCACATCAACCCACAATTTTATTTGGTCATCTAAGCTACGAGCCCAAATATCAGGCTCATCAGGAGAGCTCAGCCCCTTGGTGAAAGTTAAGTGTTCCTGCGCTTCAATACAGAAAGCCAACACTCTCACCATCATTCGCTCAGCGGTCTCTGAAGGGTGCTGAGCGATGGTTAAATTAAGCGTGTCGTAATAATTGCGATCTAGATCAGACAGCATTATTTTCATCTTGAAAATTGTTGGTTTTAGGGCCACCGTAAATCCTTAACTTTAAAAAACGTAAACGAAAAAAAACCGCTGTTATGCGGTCTTTAGTTAACTAACTGATAGTGGTATCTGACAAAAAATTAATCAATCTTAAGAACCAAAAGCACTTCTTCTAGTTCATTGATCATCTGTCCTATCAATTGTTGAAATTGATTACCATCCTCCTGAGAAGCCTCTCCACTCATTTGCTGTCGAGCACCGCCAATAGTAAAACCTTGATCGTATAAAAGCGCACGAATCTGGCGAATCGTAATAACATCTTGGCGCTGATAGTACCGACGATTACCTCGACGCTTAACCGGACTTAAATGAGGAAATTCTTGCTCCCAGTAACGCAAAACATGGGGCTTTACTGCGCATAACTCACTGACTTCACCAATGGTGAAATAACGCTTGCCGGGGATAACAGGCAGCTCATCGTTATTCGTAGGTTCTAACATGCCGTCTTAAATCCTTAATATTGTTATTGCTCTTGATATCTTTCGACCCGAGCCTTGAGCTTTTGCCCCGGACGAAAGGTTACTACACGACGAGCCGTTATAGGTATTTCTTCACCGGTTTTTGGGTTTCGACCTGGGCGCTGAGTTTTATCGCGAAGATCAAAATTACCAAAGCCAGATAACTTCACCGGTTCATTATTTTCTAGAGAATTTGTGATCTCTTCAAAGAATAGCTCAACCAATTCCTTAGCTTCACGTTTATTAAAACCAAGTTCTTCGTATAACATTTCCGCTAAAACCGCTTTGGTCAGTGCCGTCATGCATTCAAGCCTATATTTATCTTATTCCAACCGAGAGAGACTACCTAAGAGATGCTTCGTATTCTTGCTCTAATGCTTTTACGACACATTCCATAGAGGCGTTGATTTCTTCTTCAGTAAGAGTGCGTGATGGATGCTGATACGTCAAGCCCAGAGCAACACTTTTTCTTTGTGGATCAATGCCTTTGCCCACATATACATCAAACACCTTTAAGTCTATTAGGTCATCCCCAGCAGTCAATATAACCGTATTTTTAAGCTTGGCTACGGAAATAGTTTGATCGACAACAACCGCAATATCTCGTCTAACTTCTGGGTATTTTGACAAAGGTAAAAACTCTGGAAGCTTGGCGTTTGCTATAGCCTGCTGAGTAATTTCAAATAAATATGCAGGCTGAGCCAGCCCCAACTTTTGCTGCAACTGAGGATGCATCGCGCCGATAATACCAACCACGTTACCTGCCAATAGAATTTCAGCAGTCTGTCCTGGGTGAAGTGCCAAATGCTTTCCTGCAGAAAAGGTGAAATCTTCACCAGAATTAGCAGTAGCCGTTAATGCTAGCACAGACTCTAAATCTCCCTTTAAATCGAAAAAATCTACTTTTTCAGACTCAGCTGACCATGACTCATCTAATTTGGAGCCATAAATAAGTCCTGCCAGCATTGGTTCTTGCTGTAATGAATTCATGTCTTTGTCTTTGGAGACAAACCGCTGACCCGTTTCAAAAAGGCGAACACGACCTTGCTGGCGGTTCAGATTGTGCTGCAACGCACCAACTAGGCCAGGCCATAAGCTAGTGCGCATTTCAGCCATATCAGCACTGATAGGATTTTTTAATGTGATTTTATCACTGCCATCATCAAACAACTGCTGAAGCTTGGGCTCAACAAAACTATAAGTAATGGATTCCTGATAACCTTTGGCAATTAATTGGCGACGCACTGCGTCTAGACCGATAATACTCTCTTGCTGCATCGCAATGGTTAAATCTGCTGTCAAACTGGTCGTAGGCAAACGGTTGTAACCATAGACTCGCGCTAACTCTTCGAGCAAATCCTCTTCAATAGAAATATCAAAACGATAACTAGGAACGCTGAATATCCAACCTTCGGCCGTTGATGATGTTTGACTCAACCCTAGACGCGATAAAATATCAATCACCTCATCGTCAGCCATATCAAAACCAAGACCGCTTAAAATACGTGCGCGCCGTAAAGTTACTTCTCTATCGGCTGGGGAAAATTCATTCTCAGTTAATATTAACGGCCCTGCCTCTCCACCAACAGCATCAAGCAATAAGGCAGTAGCTCGTTCTATGGCTGTTTCTTGTAACTTATAGTCAACGCCTCGCTCAAAACGGTGCGATGAATCTGTATGCAGCCCGTAATTACGGGCCTTACCTGCAATCGCTACCGGACTGAAAAACGCTCCCTCTAGGAAGATATCTTGTGTTGCGGCAGTGACTGAAGACGCACTGCCACCCATAATACCCGCCATTGCGATAGCTCTATTTTCATCAGCAATAACCACAGTATCGTCACGCAATTTAATTTCCTGACCATCCAGCAAAGTAAGTTCTTCGCCAGCAACTGCCATGCGAACGTCAATAGCACCCACCAACGTATTTAAATCAAACGCGTGCATCGGCTGACCTAACTCAAGCAATACGTAATTGGTAACATCGACAACAGCATCTATAGAGCGCAGACCAGCACGACGTAGTTTTTCCTGCATCCATAAAGGACTTGGCTGGCTAATATCTATGCCGCGAATAATTCGGCCAACATAGCGTGAACATGACTCACCAGCACTCAATTTCACATTGAAAGTGTCGGTAATGGTTGGCACAACAGCCTCGATAGCAGGCTCAGTTACCGCCAAACGGTTTAATACGCCTACATCACGAGCAATGCCTTTCACCGACAAACAATCACTGCGATTTGGGGTGAGATCCACTTCTATACAATTATCATCAAGACCTAAATACTCACGCAGATCTAAACCAACTGGAGCGTCAGCGGCCAATTCCCAAAGACCATCACTATCATCACCTAGCTGTAATTCAGTTTGAGCGCACAGCATGCCAAAGGATTCAACGCCACGCAGCTTGGCTTTCTTAATCTTAAACGGCTTCCCATCAGCACCCGGCGGCAATTTAGCTCCAACCGTAGCAAAGGGAATTTTAATGCCTGGACGAGCATTTGGAGCACCGCAGACAACCTGTGCAACTTCGTCACCACCAGCGACTTTACATACCCGCAACTTATCGGCATCCGGATGCTGTTCTGTTTCTAGAATTTCACCAACGATGATACCGCTGAAGTCTCCTGCAACAGGTTCTACTGCATCGACCTCTAGGCCACCCATGGTGATCTGTTCAACCAGCTCATCAGTAGTTAACTCAGGATTAACCCATTCACGTAGCCAATTTTCGCTTAATTTCATTCTTTGCTGTCTCTTTATTATTCGCGGATATTTCGCGTCACTTTCGTAATTCTTTCGCAGTTAAATCGGCGAACCTAACATTAAAATTGTTTTAAGAACTTCAAATCATTCTCAAAAAACAAGCGCAAATCATTAACGCCATATCGCAACATGGCCAAGCGCTCTACACCCATACCAAAAGCAAATCCGGTGTATGTTTCGGTATCAACCCCACTGGCCTTGAACACGTTTGGATGAACCATGCCGCAACCCATAACCTCTAACCAGCCGGTATGACTGCAAACACGCCAACCTTCACCGCCACAGTTAGTACACTGTATATCCACTTCGGCAGATGGTTCCGTAAAAGGGAAATACGAGGGCCTGAAGCGTACTGGGACATCGGCCTCAAAAAACGCTTTAAGAAACTGATCGACGGTGCCCTTCAAATCAGCAAAGCTGATATTTTTATCGACAACTAAACCTTCAACCTGATGAAACATTGGTGTATGAGTCAAATCAGAGTCGCAACGATATACCCGACCAGGGCAAATTATACGAATCGGCGGCTCTTTGTTTTCCATTGTACGAACTTGCACCGGCGATGTGTGAGTTCTTAACACGTAAGCACCAGCCGTATTTTTATAGTCATCTACATCAACATAAAAAGTATCATGCATAGCACGAGCTGGATGATGGGCTGGAATATTCAAGGCTTCAAAGTTGTGATAGTCATCCTCTATCTCTGGACCTTCTTCAACCGCATAACCTACAGCGGCAAATATACTTTCAATGCGCTGCAAGGTTTTCGTAACAGGATGCAAACCACCATTAGTTTGGCCACGACCAGGCAAGGTCACATCGATGGTTTCACTGGCCAGCTTGGCGTTAACGGCAGCCTGTTCCATAGCTTGCTTACGAGTATTGATCTGCTCTTGAACTTGCTGTTTAGCCTTGTTGATTTCAGCTCCAGCCGCTGGTCGCTCTTCAGCTGATAGCTTACCTAAACCTTTCAAAAGCCCAGTCAGCTGGCCTTTTTTTCCAAGGTACTCAACACGCACATGATCTAGACCGGCTAAATCCTCTGCGCTATTAATCAGTTGAAGCGCTTCTTCTGTAAGCGCTGCTAGGTTTTCCATTTAAACATCCTAATTTTATTGATTCAGCACTGATTAAAGCTATGTGTGCACTGAGAGAGCCGCTCCTGCGCGTCCTGCGCTCGCGGCATACCGTACATCCTGTACATAAAAAAGGGAGGCGCCGAACTAACAGCGCCTCCCTTTCAATACATTCAAAAATGAACGTATTTTAGCAATTACGCTATTGCAGCTTTTGCTTGAGCAACTACTGCAGCAAACGCAACTTTATCGTGTACAGCTAAATCAGCTAGAACGCGACGATCCAATTCGATATTGGCTTTCTTCAGACCAGCAATCAAGCGGCTGTAGCTCATGCCTTCGACACGAGATTGAGCGTTGATACGAGTGATCCATAAAGAACGGAAGTTACGTTTTTTAACACGACGGTCACGATATGCGTATTGACCGGCTTTGATGACAGCTTGCTTAGCAACACGAAAAACACGTGAACGTGCTCCGTAATAACCTTTTGCAGCTTTTAAAACTTTCTTGTGACGGCGACGCGCTTCTACACCACGTTTTACTCGAGCCATTATATTATCCTCTCAAAATTTGTTTGACTGTACGGCGATTTTTCTAAGTGAAAAATCAGTCGTGACGTAGCATATGCTTGATTGCAGGAACATCGGCAGCATCAACGAGACTGGTACCACGCAACTGACGCTTACGCTTAGTTGTCATTTTTGTAAGGATGTGGCTTTTGTTACATGATTTACGCTTATAACCAGCACCTGTTTTTTTGAAGCGCTTAGCAGCGCCACTATGTACTTTAGCTTTTGGCATGAGAATTCTCTCGGTTAAGTGTTTAAAAAATACTTTGTAAAACTTCTATTTAACCTCATCACGAACACAACGAAGCAATCTTTCAATTACTGCGTCACCTTTTCAGGCAACTCGTCATGACATTAAAAGTAGAAACTTTCAAAGCGCCATAATAAAGTCATCTAGGCAGCTAAAAGCCCGATCACTTATTCTTTTTGGGAGCAATAGTCATTAACAGCTGCCGACCTTCCATTTTCGGATACTGTTCAACTGTGCCGTACTCTGCAAGATCCACTTCGATGCGTTTCATCATCTCCATACCTAACTCTTGATGAGCCATTTCACGTCCACGATAACGTAATGTCACCTTGGCTTTGTCCCCATCTTCCAGAAAACGTATAAGATTGCGAAGCTTGATCTTATAGTCTCCGATATCCGTCCCTGGTCGAAATTTAATTTCTTTAATTTGCTGCTGCTTTTGTTTCTTTTTAGCAGCGGCTTTAGTCTTCTTAAGCTCAAACAAATGCTTACCATAATCCATAATTTTACAGACTACTGGCGTTGAATCGGGAACAATTTCTACCAGATCAAGCGATAATTTTTGCGCTTGTTCCATTGCTTCTGCGATGGCCACAACACCTACTTGCTCTCCATCGGCTCCGATCAAGCGGACTTCCGCGGCTTCAATTTGATCGTTAATCGCCGCTTTTTTGGAACGTCCTTTCGTATTTTCTTTATTAATGGTTGTTATCTCCTAGCTTTATCCCCGCCTCTTGGCTCAAGGGATTTTAAATTGGTTGATAGGTTAATCAACCAACACCGTCACTACAAAAACTCTGTCTATATATCCTGATATATATTGGCGTATAAATACCTCAATACACATCTCACTATAAATAGTTCCACTACTTTAAGTAGTTTTACTGTTCAAAATAGTTTTACTGTTCAAAATAGCTTCACTACTCAAAATAGTTTTACTGCCCTGCCGACTCGATTTCTGACAAATTAATCCGACCTCGGCGCTGTACATCGGCAGCCAAATGATTGGAAAATTCATCTAAAGTCATGGATCCTAGGTCTTCACCACCTCGGGTACGGACGTTAACAGTCTCACTTTCAACTTCTTTATCACCCACGATGAGCAAATAAGGAATCTTCTGAATTGTGTGCTCGCGGATTTTAAAGCCGATCTTCTCATTTCTCAAGTCTGAAATGGCTCTAAAGCGCCTATATTTCAAGGTTTCTTCAACTCTTTTCGCATATTCCGCCTGTTTGTCGGTAATATTAATAACAATGGCTTGCTCAGGAGCCAACCAAGCAGGAAAAGAGCCCTCGTAATTTTCAATCAAAATACCAATAAAACGCTCAAATGAACCCAAAATTGCACGATGTAACATCACCGGAGTTTGGCGACTGCCGTCTTCAGCAACATACTGAGCGTCTAAACGACCCGGCATTGAAAAATCTACCTGGATTGTTCCACACTGCCATACTCGACCAAGGCAATCTTTTAATGAGAATTCAATTTTAGGGCCGTAAAAAGCACCTTCACCCGGCAAATATTCAAAGGCTAGACCTTTAGCATCTAGAGCATCAGCCAAAGCTTGTTCCGCCTTATCCCAATCTTCATCACTGCCAACTCGCTCTTCTGGACGAGTAGACAAACGAATGATGACATCATTAAAACCAAAGTCAGCGTAAACGCTATAAAGAAGATCCGTAAATACAGACACCTCGTCTTGGATCATACTTTCTGAACAAAAAATATGCGCATCATCTTGAGTGAAACCACGAACGCGCATCAATCCCTGTAATGTGCCAGAAGCTTCATTGCGATGACAGCTACCAAACTCAGCCAAACGCAACGGTAAATCTCGGTAACTTTTTAAGCCTTGATTAAACACTTGAACATGACATGGGCAGTTCATTGGTTTTACCGCATAATCACGGTGCTCAGAATGAACCGTAAACATGTTCTCCCGAAACTTATCCCAGTGACCTGAACGTTCCCAAAGAGTACGATCTACGATCAACGGCGTTTTGATTTCTTGGTAGCCATTATCACGCTGAATGCGGCGCATGTATTCTTCAACCGTGGCATAAATAGTCCAACCTTTCGGATGCCAAAACACCATACCGGGCGCTTCTTCTTGCAGGTGAAAATAATTAAACTTTTTCCCTAATTTGCGATGATCGCGTTTCGTTGCTTCTTCTAAAAAATTTAAATGGGCTTTTAGCTTTTTCTTATCAGCAAAGGCCGTTCCGTAAACACGCTGCAGCATTTTATTATCTGAGTCACCACGCCAATAAGCGCCGTTGATCGTCATCAATTTGAAATGCTGACAAAACTTCATGTTAGGTACATGCGGGCCACGGCACATATCCACGTACTCTTCGTGGTAATACAAGCCTGGCTGAGAATCTTTTGGGACGTTCTGATCTAAAATTTCAGTTTTATAAATTTCACCACGCTCAGCAAAAATATCGCGAGCTTCTTGCCAAGACACATTCTTTTTTACAACATCATAATTCGTCTTGGCCAATTCCAACATACGCTTTTCAAGCGCTGCCATATCATCATCTGTTAGCTTGTGATCAAGATCGACATCGTAGTAAAAACCATTTTCGATGGTTGGCCCAATCGCCATTTTCACATCTGGCCACAATTGTTTAATGGCATGGCCCAATAAATGCGCACACGAATGACGCAAAATCTCTAATCCATCGTCATCTTTAGCTGTGAAAATAGTAACTTCGGCATTTTCAGAAATCAGATCATGGGCATCAACCCGTTCACCATTAACACGACCAGCAATGGTCGCCTTAGCTAAACCGGGACCTATATCAGAGGCAATATCAAAAACAGAAACAGGATGATCGAACTCGCGTGTGGAGCCATCGGGAAGAGTAATAACGGGCATGGTGAATCCTATGCTTCAGTGGTCACCCCTACAATGGGCAACATGATGTGTGTGAAATAGAGCTAGAAAAATTAAAGCGGAATTATGGGGGAGAGAGACAACTCAAGCAAGCAAAAGCCTTACTAAATCAATACATTATGAGTCGCAAGGGACAACAACCTCAGGATTAAATCGAAGTGCGTTGGGGTCTAAGGTATATTCTAACGTCCATTTTTTTCTTGGGTGGTATGGTGCGTGAACTGGGACATCGGCAACTGTGCCGGCAAACTGCCCATCAAGGATTTCAACTTGGACCCGAAGAAAGTGACCGGCTGACCCGTTAGCTGCCTGAAAGAAACGGTATAACTGTACACGCGAGCCAGCCCCAACAACTCCTAGCTTTTCAACATCTGCACCAAAGCTCCTTATATTTTCATCAGCAATAACTCTACTTCCAGCATACATACCAATCTCATTAGAATTTCTAGAAAATAACACCAACTCTCGAACCAACCTTTTACACTCTCCTTTACGCTCACTATGCACAACTTCCGGCATAGAAATACAACCCCCACACAACACAACAAATGACAAAAAAGCTAATTTACTCCCCTTGAAATTCATCCCACACCCTTTTGTACTCTGGAACGGCTTCATATCGATGATTTAAGTTTAAGATATCCCAACTACTCGGACTATCCACGCTATTTTTGCCTGCCCTCAAAGCATTGATTATATTACCACCACAAATACCATCCCTTTCTCCACACAAGCTCACAGAACCCGCAACAGGGTAATCAAACAAAGGTAACGATAAAGTAATTGCATCGCTGATCAACCCCTGACGCAATAAATTATTCACTCGCCATGCCCCTAAACTATGTCCAATCATCGAGCCTGAATAGTCATCGTCCACAACCTCTTGAGAAATAGCATCTAAGTACGCCTGAGCATTTAATACAGTATCATTTAAATCCCAAAAAACACCAAAACTTGATCCATAGTTTTTTAACAATCCACTTTCGTCTCTTGACAAAAAACCTTCTAACGATTTTTTGTTTTTATCATAAGTAGTCCCCGCTACCTCCCTCCCAACAAACGAATTAACCATCAAAATCAAATTCAACTCTTCCGACGTCAATCCCATTTTTTCAGCCTGCCGAGATATTTCTTCTCTTGCAACATACTGAATGGTTTCCCCAATACCATTCTGAAAAACACTGGCTATATCTCCCCCAAAATTATTAGACGTAAAAGCCAATAGTTTACCCACTTCAGGATCTACTGCTGATGCCGCCATCAAAGCAATATCGCTAGTGGTGTATTGTGTTTTTACCGGTCCAGTTAGACCAAATCCTGCGCTTGTTGCAGCCATAGCAATAGACTTGACGGTTTCACTTGATCCCAAATCATCAAAGACAGCACCAATATCGCCTTTGTTGTTAGCAAAACTTATGGTGGCCTGCGAAGCTAACGACGCCACAGCGGCATTAGACGCGGCAATACCAGCCGTTGATGATGCACCAGTTAATGCTGCACCTGCGCCGGCTGTTCCAGCTCCTGCTGTTAATACGGTTACAACAATAACAATGGCTAAAGAAGCAATCTCTGTGAGCCCCTCTGACTCATAATCCCACTGCTCATGCGCTTCAGCAATCTTTTGCCAATCAACATCACCTCGATCTTGCAACTCAGACATCCATAGTAGGTCTGGGTTTTCTTGGCTTAATTTGCTGAGTGCTTGCTTGAGGTTTTGACCTTGCTCACCCTCACGGTACTGAACCAGAATGCCTTGTTTGGCGGTGATACTGATGTCGCCTTCGGCGCTTATCTCAGTGTGTTTTACGGTTTCATCAACAGCCCCTTCACCCTCTTGATACTGCCATACGGTGGTGGAACCTTCGCCTTCTTCGCTGTAGTTTTCAGTGTCGGTTGCCGTTAAAAAGTTAATCGCTCCGTCTTCACTTTTTATTGTTGTATCACCACCGCTTACAAACAGTGCGGCCTCAAGAGTGAGATCGTCTTTGGCGTTAAGGATGAGATCATTTCCGGCGGTTAGGGTGCTACTACGATGAGTAACTTGAGACGCTTCAGTTTTGAGTTCACTTTCACTGTACGAAGCTGAACCATGAGTTTCTAGTAAAGTGCCATAGCCCCAACTGGTATCATCTTCTTCGTGGCTTTCTTGATGTGACTCAGTGGCACTGAGTATTTGAATACGCTCTTGAGCTTCTAAGTTTAAATTATTACCCGCCTCTAAATCTGATCCAACGATAGCAATATCCTGCGCAGCATCAACATGTAAATCGTTACCGGCTGTTATATCGCTGGCCACATTGGTTTTATCGTTGATGTCATCTTTTTCTAGGTGTTTTTCATAACCACCCGCACTGAGGCTTATACCACCCTCTTCTTCATAATGAGTATAACGAGACTCGTCAGTACCACTAACGATATTGACGCTCTTACCAGCTTCTATCTCAACATCGTTTGCGGCTTCTACACCACTGGCAACAATGTTGATATTGCCGCCCGAAGTTAAGACCGTATCACCTGCACTTTTACTGTTGGAACCGACATTACGCTGTTCGTATTTTTGGGTACTCGATGAACTGTTTTTCAGCCCCCCAAAACTAGACTTAGATTCATGATGACTGTAATCATAAATTTCTTGCGCGGATACAATGCTTACTTCATCACCGGCATAAAAACTGATATCACCACCTGCATTTAAGCTGCTGCCTTTAACCAGCACATCATTGTTTAATGCCGCAACACTCAAATCACCCTGAGCCGATAATTCGCTGGCTACATTGGTGGTTTGATAAAGCTCGGTAGTTTCAGATTTACGGCTTCCAAACGAGCCTTTTCTATCGTCGTGCACATACACATAATGCTCATCGGTAACCGAGGCGATATCGACTTTGCCTCCCGCAACTATGTCTAAATTACCTTTGGAACTTACTTGGCTGCCGTGAATACCTATATCGTTATTAGCGTATAAACCTAAATCATCTTCTGTACTGACCTGAGAGCCGGAGTGACGGGTATCGTCGCGAACATTATTATTGTTGTCCGCTCGGCGTTCACGATCCGCCACCGATTCGATTTTCATATCGCCACCAGCTTGCAATAAGCCATCGCCACCAGAAGTTAATGTAGAGGCTTGATTAATGATGTCTTGCCCAGCTTGCAGGGTTAAATCTTCGCTGGCGCTGATGGTGCTGGATGCACTCACATTGGTGGTAATAAAATCGCCATCGCGTTTACTGGTTTGCTCCACATCACGCTTATTGGTGATGTTATTGCCAGCCAATAGCGTGACATTGCGACCCTCAATGACACTGCCGCCGGAGTTTTCAATTGAAGCTCCGGAACTAAGAACAATGTCTCGACCAGTGATGCTTGAATGGCTTTGATTGTTGATATCCCCTCCAGCAAGAATAGTGGTATCCAATCCCGATATGGTTGAGCCTTGAATGTTGTTGATATCATCATTGGCCACAACAAACAGGTCTTGCCCAACAGCAAGGGTTGATTGTTGCTGGCTTACCGATACTTTCCGATCAACCGTTTCAATATCTTCTGGCGTGTATTGATCTAAGGATAATTTTGCCACCGGCGCGGAGACAGCAGCTTGATGTTGAGTAGATCCTACGGCAATACCCATTGGTGTAAGCTGATTTGGTAACGTTCTTTTAATTAAGGCGCGCTTAGTGGTCGTGGCTACATCATCACGATTTTTCAAATTAAGCGTACCGCCCAAATTCATATCCGCAGCACCCGCAACGGTGACACGAGAGGTAACTAGGGATACATCACGACCGGTTTTCAGTGACGTATTACCACCGATATTCAAGTGCGATTCTTGCTGCCGAACGGTTTCTGTTGTGGTTGAGATAAACTTTTCTTCAATTAACTTGCTATCACTAGTCCTCACCCTATTAGTAAGTTTACCCCCTTCCGTAACGGCATCTTCTGGCTCATACCTCTCTTTAGTTACCTTGGTAGTTTTGTTCTCAACCGCTAAGACATTGACATCACGACCGACATCGATATCGGCAGAACCATCAATACTAACGTTAGCGCCTTTTAGAGTGAGATCACGCCCTGTAGTAATTTGAACGTCACCACCGACAAACACTGAAGCATTGTTACGTCGCTCGGTTTTGGTATTGGTGTGATACACACCATTTTTCTGATCTTGATCGTAGCTAGATTGATAATCCGACTCAGCCTGAGTAGACACAATATTGAAGTCGCGACCGGCACTAAATTCAGCACTTCCATCCGAGATAACAGCCGATCCCAACACCTGTATATCCCGAACCGCGTTGAGAGACAAACTATTACCGGCAATAATATCTCCCTTCTCTTTATTAATAATATCGCCTTGCTGAGCTGACAAAGACACCTCATTACCAGCTATCCAACCACCTTGGTTGATGATGTCGATTTTGGCATTGAGTGAGAGCTTCTCAAAAGCGTCTATCTCACCATGATTGGTGATGCGTCCGTCACTGTTGAGCTGGATATTTTTAGCCACCAGAGAACTGCCTTCAATCCCCATATTGTTGTCGCCCGCCAGATACAGCACCGGCACCAATACCGTTTCACCATTAACTACCTTCTCTTCCAACCAAACAATGTCATGCACTAGGGCATTCACTTGATCAGCGGTTAGCGCAACACCCAATGAGAGTTGTAAACTTTGTTGCTGGGCAGCGGCACTGTCCATTAGGTAACGCAGCTGCTGAGTATCTGATGTGAACACGTCGTGTAAAAAACGGTTGCCGGTAGTTTGGGTGATCGCCTTACGAATTAGACGGTTTTCATAAAAGCCATCACCTAAACGTTTGGTTTCTTGATCGGGGTCTAAACCAAGCAAATCTAATAAATAATCACTGCCAATGGTGTTAACGTAACGCGCCACTGAAGCATTGGTTGAGATTAAAGTATTCATGTTACCGGTAGCGGGGTCAGTGTAGTCATATGAATAGCTAAACAGACTGCCTGTTGGTTCTGTTATGTCCACTTCAACTCGGACATAATCAGAACCTTCGGGTAAATCCAACCAAGCACTAAACGGATCGGCTATTACGAGGTTTAAATCAGTAACGATTTCCGGTTCAGCTGAGCCACCTTCTGGAGATTGAGGTAGTACGACATCGGGGATAATTAAGTCATCGTAATACCCAACATCTTCATAGCCATTACTGATAGAGGTTGTGGCATTAATGGTGAGATCATTACCGGCCAGAATGTAACCTTCATAAAAAACATAGGCCACCTGAAAATCACCATTAAAGACCTCATACTCCCATACATCTTCCAGCCAAGACTCATTCTCTAGGCTCCAATCACCTCGGCCGGGCATAGTCACCACACGTGTAATGTTGGTAAAAAAACCAACATTAGCCGTAATATTATTGGCCGTATTAATGAAGCCGCCTTCGTTGCGAAACGAACCGGCGGTAACGTTTAAATCATTCCCCACATAAACTTCGGGTTCACGGGTGCTGGGTAGAAACACATCCACCAAATTTTGATAAGCGCCCTCAATAGCTTGCGACGGATTACTCCAATCAGACGGATCATCCCAGTCTTGATAGACGTAGGTTATTGCCTCAGCCGCCAACCAAGCATCCTCCCAGGTTGTGTCATTCGGCATACCATACCAATCAGCTGGACTTATAGTCCATCCACAGACGCTATCGCCCCGACTGCACTCTACCGAGTTATCGATCACATCAATACCATCACGACGGTTAATGAAGTTTTGGGCATGCACGGTTAAATCATTAAAGCTCTCCAAGGTAGCGGATACATTAAGTACATCTTGTGCAGCACTGCCTAAGCTATCACCAGCAATAACAATATCTTCTAGCCCAAAAATATCACTGCGTCGGTTGAGAATATTTTGACCATATAAATTCATATCACCCACCGAAAACAAAACACCGCCAGTTTCAGGGGTTACGCTGTTGTAGTTTTCAATGGCATCAAGCGCTGTCAGCGTCAATGTGTCGCCACCACCCAAAACCCCTCTATTGAAAATATTGTCAGCATTAATAGACAGTGCACCGTCTGACGTAAATTCACCGCTGCTAATAAAATCTTCAATCAGCTGTACGTCAAGCGTGCCAAAGCTCTGAATTTGCGCGTCAATCGCATTGATTAAATTGCTGGAAGTCACCTCTAAACCGTTTTCAGCAATCGTCAAACCGTTATTCGTTATCGTACCTGAGGCAACTACCGAGGTGTTATTAGCAGAATAAGACGTGCCATTTAAGGTAATGTCAGCAGAGTCACTTTCAAGAATGAGATCATGGCCAGCAATGGTCTTATTGATAACCAAAGAGCCGTCAGCACGAAGTATCATATCTCCAGTACTGGACGCCATTTCTCCCAGCATATTAACGCCAACACCAGCCTCGGTTCCGACCATAAAAATTTGATTAGCGTACATCCCTCCCAGCGCCGCGACATCCAAAGCAAAATTGGGTTGACCAGTGCCACCTGCATTGGACGTGATGTTGAGATCGGAATAATCAATGTCATTGCGACCGGCAATCAAATTTAAGTCTTTAGCGTAAACTTGCGTATTTATTTCAATAGCACGAGTAAGAATATCCAAGCGATCAATATTACTGGCATTCAATCCTCCACTGCCAACCCCTCCACCTTGATGCCCAATAACTAGATCACCACCATTCACTGAAAACCCATCCAGATCACCATCTAGCATGGTAGGTGTGCCGGTAGTTAAAGTCGCGCGCGGGGTATTGATAAAACCACAACCCGAACACGTAATGCCGTTGGGGTTAGCTAAAATAAATTCGGCCGGTTGCCCTGCCACTTCGGCCAAACCATTCAATTGAGAACGACTGGCACTGGTGACTTCATTCAAAATAATACTGGCCACACCAGCGGTTAAATTGGCATTAGCATCAATATTACCCGCCAACTGGGTGGCTACCGTGTTTTGGCTGTTGTTTATGATTAAACCGTGCGCATCGATATTGAACTGGGAATATTTATTGTGAGAAACACCTTTTGCTGTCGGTGCAACGATATCAACAATCGGTACATTATTTCCTGCTGCAATAATATCAGGGAGTCTGGCCGGCGAAGCAGCGGCATCAGCTATCACGCTATGACTAATAACAGGTACTAGAGGTTGCCCCCAACTTGGTTGAATAATTAAGCTGACGCAAAGCATCCATGACACACATTTAGTAGAACGATCTTTAGTAGAACGACCAATAGTAGAGCGACCAACTTTAGATACTTTTCGAACACTCCGGCTCACGAATAAATTCCCTGCAATTAATTAGCAAGGACAGATTAAAGATAACCGTAACGATAGAAATAATGCTTTGGTACGGTATTAAGGTAGGCACAGCCATAAAAATTTCCTTCATTATTTAAAGTGAATTTCTGGACACAGGCTACACTTTAAGAAGTGTATTTTTTAATAGAGATCCCAATAATGAATAAACGCATTAAAGCTGACCTTAAAGCTATTGTGCTGTTATCAAATATTGCTTTTTGCCTAAGCGCTACCAGTTATGCCAATGCAGGCAACCGGGATACTGCACCAATCAATTATTTTGAACTTAGCCTCGAAGAACTGATGAATATAACCATAGACGTGAGTGGGTATAGCGTTAGCGGGAAAGGTCTTCATCAAACTGCATCTACGTCTAACCCATTAGCATTACAGAACATAACCTCGCCCTACTCTATTCATATTGTCAACGCTGAAACTATTCGCGCGCGAGGACTGAAAAATGTGGTTGATGCAGTCAGCACAACACCTGGCATTTTATCCGGCAATTCGCCCTCAGAACCCTACAGCTTTAGTATGCGAGGCTTTAGCCGCAACTCTGTTGGTATTTTATTTGACGGAGTATCCATGGGCCTGGCCACTCTAAATATGCGACCGCAAGGTACCAATAATCTAGAAAGTATAGAGATTATAAAAGGCCCAGTGGTTTTGCACAGTGAAGGCGTGGCAGCCGGCACAATCAACATGATCCCTAAGCGTGCATCAATAACGCAGCACCACATTCAAACAGCAGATCTATCCTACGGCTCTTATGATTCTCGAACAGCTAGCATGAACCTCTCTGGCCCAGTAAATGATGACAGCGCGTATTTATTGCATGTCGCTCGCCAGACATCGAATGGTTGGATTGACGATGCCTCTTCTGAGACAACAAATGTTAACGCCTCAATTCGCACCGAATTTTCTGATAATCTGGCCATAATTGTTTCTTTAGATTACTTAAAAGACGATTTACCCAACTACTGGGGAACGCCTCTCATTCCTCGACAAGATGCCATAGATCCCATATCTGTAGTGAGCTCTAATAGTGATTTAGTAATAGACGGCCACGAATCAACCATTAACTACAACGTAAAAGATAGTGAGATCTCATCAGAAAGCCTCTGGGCTTCCGTAGACTTAGAATATGAAATTTCAGACTCTATCACCGGCAAAACAAAGTTCTATCACTTTGGTGCAGATAGAGATTGGCGCAACGCAGAAAGTTATATTTATGACGATGCAACAGGCTTAGTAGACCGTGATCGATTATTGGTAAGCCACGACCGTGAATTATGGGGAGCTAAATCAGGCATCACTTTATCAAATACCATTGCCAACCTAACGAATCAATTGTCAGTTAATGTTGAATACCGTGATTTGGACTTTTCACGTGATATCGGTTTTGATGATCTTAATTTTTTCGTTGACTTTGTTGATTTTAAAAGTCCTTCTGCTGGCATTTTTAATACTGGAAACATTGAGCAAAAACCTGATTATTATAAACAAAATACAGCAGCCTTAGTAATTGAAGATAACCTAGAGATTACAGAGGACTTAAACTGGCATACTGGCATACGAACAGAATATATAAAGTATGAGCGCGAGAAATTTAATTTTGATGGCAGCCTAAATGTCTCCGGAGACGATTCATTAAGTCTCACAAGCTATCAAACAGGCCTATCTTATAGTTTATTCAATCAAACCTATTTATACGGACACTACAGCTCTCATCATGATGCTTTTAGTGCAGCATTGAGCGCTGGAAGCCCGCAAAATTTTAATGAATCAGAAGTAGAACAATATGAAGTAGGGCTAAAATCAATTAGCTTTGATCAGAAACTAGAAATTAATGCGACTGTGTATCGTATTAAAAAAGAACAAAAACTAGAGTCGCCAAACATTACCAACACTGAAAACTCTCAAGGGTTAGAGCTTTCGATAAACTTACAAGCTAGCGAAAATTTTAAAGTAGGAACCGATTACGCCTATACCGATGCCAATTTTGATGATTATTATAATGTCGAAATGAGCAGTTATGCGACCGATAATAAGCCCATCAATGTACCTAAGGAAATGGCATCCATCTGGGTAAGTTATAACAAAATTGCCGGATTACCCATAGAGGTGAACTTTAGCAGCATTTATGTCTCAAAGCGTTTTGCGAACACGGCTAATGATGTGAGCCTGAATTCTTATCAAGTATTTAATGGCTTTATTTCTTACACAGGTAGAAATTACCGCGTTACCTTATATGGCCGAAACCTGACAGATGAAGTGTATGCACCTTATGCCGACTTTAATTACCCGGCACAAGTACTCTTGGCTGACCCAAGAACGTTTGAGCTAGATTTACGAGTATCTTTCTAACGTTGGTAACCACTGTGGCAAATATAAAAACACTTCTTTGCAGCAGTTTAGTGAAACATGCGGTTTAAGATACGTTGTTTTGAACCCAACTAATCACTTCTTGATAACGTTCAGGCAAATAGTCTTGCAGCTCATTTAATGATTTAACTAAATCACCACTCAGCGTTTGAGTAAAATTTATATGCCCCATCTTACGGCCTTCGCGAAGACTCTTACCATACCAATAAGGCTCAGCATCAGCGATGGACCACCAACGTTCATCATAAGCAGTGCCCAATAGGTTAATCATAACACTGAGGTTTTTAACTTGCGGCTGCACAACAGGTAACCCTGAGATAGCTCGAACATGGCTCTCGAATTGGCTAATAGTTGCACCTGATTGTGTCCAATGAGCGGTATTATGAACCCGCGGAGCCAACTCATTAATAATGAGCTCATCACCAACGCGAAAACATTCCATTGCCATAACACCGACATAACCAAGCTCATCCATAATTTTGCCCAACATACGCTCAGCCTCAGGCTGAAGATGCTCAAGACGAGACAAGGGAGCAATTGACGCAGTTAAAACGCCATCAAGCTGTAACGTAAGCGTTAAAGGATAAAACTGCTTAACACCATTATGGCCGCGCACACCAACAATGGCGCACTCTTCATCAAAATCTATGGCTTGCTCAACAATGGCTTCATTGCGCCACTCATTTGGAATTTCACTATTATCAGTTTGCTTCAACCAAAACTGACCACGACCATCGTAGCCACCAGTGCGACGTTTCATTAAAGCTTTTGCACCTAAAGATTGATACACAGACTCGGCTGTTAAAGCGTCATCCACTAAAAACCAAGGTGAAGTATTCAGTTCAAGGTCATCTAATAGTTGTTTTTGGGTATAGCGATCAGCCAAGCGACCAAAAATTTCGCGGTTCACAAAATTAGGATGATCAGCCAATTGCTCAGTAACAGGAGTAACAGGCCATTTCTCAATTTCGGCTGTGATGATATCGTCTGGTTTAAATTCAGGAACCGTTTCGGAATCTAGAGCCACCGGCTCTACATCCACACCCAAAGGCATAGCGGCGTGTTTCAACATGGCACCTAGCTGACCGTGACCTAAAACCCATATTTTTTTCATTTAAACAACACCACCAACATTTAAAATTGTAAAAGCGGCTCTGCGCCCTTTTTTGAGCATTCACCACTAAAGTCTTGCATATTTCCCCGTCATTCTGGCGCAGACCAGAATCCATATATTCATCGTCATTTAGTCTAAAAATGGACTCCTGCATCCGCAGGAATGACGTGAATCAGAAAACAAATAAATTAAGCGCGCGGGTCCGGATTAGACAATATCGTTTCAGTTTGCTTGGTGCGGAATGAGTCAATGCGTTCAGCCAAAGCGGAATCATTATTCGCTAGCATCTGAGCAGCCAATAAACCCGCATTAAACGCACCTGCTCCGCCAATCGCCAAAGTGCCGACAGCAACACCGCGGGGCATTTGCACAATTGACAACAAGCTATCCTGTCCACTTAAGGCTTTACTTTGAACTGGGACACCCAAAACAGGCAAACGAGTTTTAGACGCTATCATGCCAGGTAAATGAGCAGCACCACCGGCGCCGCCGATAATAACTTCAAAACCTTTCTCTACCGCAGCTGCTGCAAATGACATCAATTTATCAGGTGTTCTATGCGCTGAAACCACCTCAACGTGATAAGCAACTTGTAGGTCATCTAAAATATCTGCCGCTTCTTTCATCGTCGGCCAATCACTTTTTGAACCCATGACTATGGCGACTTTAGGTGAAGTATCTATTTGCATTATTCTCTCCATGGAGTGTTATACCCCAAACGACAAAACCCGCCAAAAAGAGCGGGTTTTTCTTATTCTGAAATTTTGTAGGACTACCCAGATGAGCGCTCTACGATTGCTGCTCTTCGAGTCGAACCTACAGTTCGGTTGCTATAGCAACCAAATAGATGCATTAGCCTCTATTTAAATATTGGTAGGACTACCCAGATTCGAACTGGGGACCTCTACCATGTCAAGGTAGCGCTCTAACCAACTGAGCTATAGTCCTAAAATAATATCAACATCAATAAACTGATATTTTTTGAAGGCGTGCACTTTACCAGCGGTTTTAAAGGCTGGCAAGAAGATTATGTTATTCAGCAGATCCCAATTGTCTAGCGTTATAGCTACGCATACCCTGGCGAATAAATACAATGAAAACGCCTAGCATCCCACCCAAGACAATTGAAAGAGCTAACACCAAAGGTCGCTTTGGTTTAATTGGGACATTTGGATCAGTTGCTTTTTTGGTAACTTTTATCGCATTAGACTCAGAATTATTCTGCAATAGGTAGGCACTACTTCTTAAGGTAACCACTTGTTTTTGTATATCAGCACGAACTTCTGCTTCAGCCTCACGCACAAAATCACTTTTCAACTGATAAAGTAACGAAGCAGAACTCAACTCTAGCGCCTCCACCTTGCTCTGGATATATTGAATGGCAGCCTGATGACTTGCAGAGAGAACTAAACGATTTAGCTCATCAGCAACACCCTGCTGTTGTGGTGACTCTACAACAACTGAATAAACTCCTTTCTTATTTGTAACTTCCACCGGTAAATATTTACCTAAAATTTCAACCTGAAAAACTTTATCCGTCAATAAATCAGAAGACAATTCAGACAATTCAGTATCGATCAATAACTGATTAGCATTAATCCTCGACATATTTTCAAATTGCGACTCGACTTTATAAATATCTACTTGTGTTGACAGCCAACCAATTGCAATTACGACACTGATGAGTGTCACTCCAATCACAATCCACTTCCCCCTCCACAGCACCGCAAACAATTCCATCAAATCAATTTCATCGTCAGGATAAGATTGATATTGCATATCAGAGGGCTGCTGATTCATATGTGCTTCCAATTGAATTAAATAAGGAGATTAATTAAGTGGGTAAAACCTATAGAGCTACACTAATATTTTCAACCTGAATTTATCCATAACTTGCATTCGTAACCATCAATAATTGCTTAAAAATCAGTCAGTTATTTTTTTAATCTAAAAGCTTGACGCGTTCTAACATCATCATTAATATACGCACCTCTTTGAGAGTCATCTCGAAGAGATTAATTCCGACATAGCTCAGCGGTAGAGCAGTTGACTGTTAATCAATTGGTCCGAGGTTCGATCCCTCGTGTCGGAGCCATATTTGAAAAGGGTTGCTATTTTTAGCAGCCCTTTTTTGTGTCTGGCGTTTGAGTTATTGAGTATCGTCTTCTTTGGCGGGGCTTGGGCTTGGATTAGTTTGGCCGGGGCACATGGATGGATCATTGACTGGGTCATGACTTAGGCGACTAAAGGTGCCACCACTGTCCTATAGGTTTGGCTTTCTAGGTTCGGTTTTTGGTCGTCGATGACCGAAATGTGCCAATTTGAGACGGTGATGTATATTAAGAATTTCTACAAAGCGGACATTAAAGCCTTGCTAAGCTGCGCATAGTTAGTTTTAAGAGTCGGGTCAGGTCAAACTTTATGCCTAAACATTTTTGCTGGTTTTATTCTTCGGCCATACAAACATTTAAACTCATGTTTAAATCTATCATCACCTAGCTCCAAACCTTTATTCAGTGAAAGGAGTATAACTTCAACTAAGGTTTAATTTAATTGCAAAAAACGGATCTGATCCCACTTTCCAATCAGTAGCGTTCAATTTAAAGATGGGATCAAGGGTAGACAGGATGCAGTTATAATAAGCTATACACCAGATTTGACCTTGGCTCGGCGACTGGTGTTCCTGCCTTAACCATTACGACAAAGTCTCTCGGGATTTAGTCCGAAAGTGTTTCTTTGTAATGATTACTGCACTTAAGATCTGCTGTAACTTCAGGGTTGTAGAATGTTTTTTTCGAACACTTTCAAACAGGCATCTACAACCATTGGATCATAAAGTATTCCACGTTGGGTTTTGATTTCATCCAGGGCACAATCAATCCCCAGTGCGGCCCTATAAGGGCGATGTGCGCTCATAGCTTCAACAACATCCGCGACGGCTACAATTTTTGCCTCTAGGCATATTTCTTCACCTTTAAGCCCTTGTGGGTACCCTGTCCCATTTATACGTTCATGGTGCTGATAAGCAATCTCCGCAATAGGCCATGGGAACTTAATATCTTTCAAAATTTCATACCCTGCGTCTACGTGCGATTGTATTAATTGGTACTCTGCTTTTGACAGATCACCGGGTTTTGATAGGATTTCGGCTGGTGTTTGAATTTTTCCAATATCATGAATGGTTGCCCCCATCCTGACACCTTCGATTAGCTTATCACTTAACCCCATTTCTTCAGCAATGGCGCAAGCAATATCAGCGACTTTGCGTTGGTGCCCTGCAGTGTATGGGTCCTTCGCCTCAACAGCCTTGGCTATAGCATTCACGGTGCCATGCAAACTATCCCTAAGGTTAATTTTGCTTTTGGTTAGCTCGGCTGCGCGTTTTTCCTTTTCGTCATTTTGAAAAGCGAGCTCGGTATTGCAAATGACTAGCTCGGCAGCACGTTTTTCCTTCTCTTCATTTTGAAAAGTGAGCTCGGTATTGGCAATGATTAGTTCGGCTGCCCGTTTTCCCTTTGCGTCATTTTGAAAAACGAGTTCGGTTTTGGCAATGACTAGCTCGGCAGCACGTTTTTCCCTCTCTTCATTTTGAAAAGCGAGCTCTATGTTGGCATAGGCAAGCTCAGCAGCCCGTTTTTCCTTCTCTTCATTTTGAAAAGCGAGCTCTGTGATGGCAATGACTAGCTCGGCTGCCCGTTTTTCCCTCTCTTCATTTTGAAAAGAAAGTTCCTTTTTTACTACATCCAGTTTGGTATAATCAACCCATTCCTTCATCGACCGCACTCTCTGTAGCTATAAAATATGATATTAAGCCTGTTTCACTCTTAAAATTGGCATACAGGCAAGCATTCGTAAAGTTTTATTTAGAATAACTGTTTGGACAGAAGAAGGGGACGTACAGCGTGGCCTGACCACGACCAAACACGGTGATGGTTGAGCTAATTAAGATTGATATACGAACGTCTGTTATGGATTATTGTGAATCAGTTCAGAAATATGTATGACCGGCTCTTATGGGTTATCTTGAGCCCTCTGAATATCGGCTCAAATGTGCCAGAAGCAGACCTTTAATAGTTTTACACCTTCATTGTTTGATTGTTAGAGTTAATACTGAAATAGGATTTCCCAATACCCAATGCTGCCTAAAAAGGAAGACCAAAAAACCATGAAATCACCGAAAATGGACTGATGGGATTAACTACTTCATCTAGCAATGTTTCTGTAACTACCGATTCAAGAAGAGCTTCCTCAATACCACTGTCTATAATCAATTCACTTTCGAAGTGACTGGCAACTTCGGTAGTCACAACGATTGGTATGTCTGGGTACTGTTCAAGTGTTGTATTAACATACGCGACACTCTCTGTTGCTTTTAACTGAAGCTCTTTAACCACCTCACCACCTTCAAATATAGCGATATCTACTGCTGGGTGGTTAGCGGCCTCGAATACTTCAGCGTGTATGCCTACTGCATCTAATTTTTCAACGTATTGCAGCTCAAAAAGTATCCCTTTTATATTGCTGATATGACCTACCATTGCCTCGGGGTTTATCTCGGCAAAATAGTTTTCTATATCAGCATTCGAAGCCTCGCCGAGCTCGTTATACCCTCGTCTAACAGCGTCAAAGACACTATCTGAATTAATCATTTGGGAGCGCTAATAACTCAGCAATTTCTTTATGGGCGCAGTCTAGTGCTTTCTTATTCCTGTCCTTTGGACACAGTAATAAAGCCCATTGCTTTGCAGTGTAATATTCCCCTTTAGATGATTTCGCTTTCAACTCAATATTAGCGCCTAAACTGACAAGCCTTTTCACTAAGTCCAGATACCCAGCATAGGCAGCATCTATAAGCGGTGTGAAACCATTATCGTTTTGTCCGTTCACGTTGGCGCCTAATTCGACTAACTTCGCAACGGTGCTAATTTGATTGTACTTAACTGCCACATGTATTGCTGTAGTTCCGGTACTAGAAGATAGGTGTATATCTGCTCCATGGTCGAGGAAATTAGAAATGAATTGATCCTGTCCATTACGAGCTAAAATTGCAATCAATGGTAATCCATCCGCATCAAATACATTCACGTCAACTCCCCGCTCAAGCAAGAACGATACAAAAGGCCAATCTCCTTTCTGTACCGCTTTGCATACTAAGCTCACGTTTTTTTCATCAGCAATATTAATGCTGGTTTCATGCTCATATACTAAATTTTTAACGACATCAAGGTAGCCATTATCGAATGCAGAGAGCAGAGCAGCCTCGGCATACTTAGATCCAAAAACGGCTCCTTTTTCTTGAAGAAGGGCAACGATTTCAGTGCGGCGTTTGAAGAATGCACCGGTTAGTGCATTCCATCCATCGCTGTTACATATATTTATGTTTGCACTATGATTCAATAAAAACTTAACTGCTTTGGTGCGACCTTTGATGCTAGCCCAAATTAAAGGCGTCCAGCCACTGTCATTTCTTATATCTACTTCAGCACCGTGCTTTATCATCACTTCAGCAACATTAAAAAATTCATTTTCGAGGCAAGTCAATAAAGCAGAGGATCTTCCCTCAAGGCAATAGTTAGGATTCGCCCCTTTTTTCAATAAGTGCACTGCAACATTTGCATAGCCAAGTGCTAAAGAGGTTTGTAAATAGTTATGACCTGGGAGATTGGGGTCAAATGTTTCAAGTTGAATGACTTCACAAGCTAAGTTTGACAACCCCTTTTTAAGCAAATACTCCAAGACAGAAAGCCCTTCATCATTAGTTCCGTTGATGAATTCTTGGTTTTCATTTAGAAAATCAGACGTAGAACTAGGGTTAATCTTTTCAAGCTGATCAATCAATTCTTCAGCATTCATAATAATTTAGCTTCCTTTCCAGATCAGATAAATGTTGGTCGTAAGTTGAGAATAGTGAAAATTCAGGGGTATGTCTTCTTCTGACACTTTTAGTGGTTCTGCAAAGAACTATATCAGGGCCGATTATGTGCAAATAGGCAGTATTATAAATGAATATTTGATCACACTAATTGTGACTTGTGAGCGGCTCTTATGGGTTATGAGCAGCCATCCCATATAACCCCAAAATACTAATCCTTCACACCTCTTTCTACAACATCTGCCAAATCTATCAATGCGGGAAACTCGGTATCTTATATGAATAAGAATCCACCCAATCAAACCACCGAGGTAACATCATGCGAATCATCAAACGACAATACGACTGTCCCACAATCAGCCCTTCATCCAAAGCCACTCTGGCCTACGACATCAACCACGATAAAGAATCAAACAGCCTCTCTATAAGAATCATCGCCAATTCCGGCGGAGGTTTCTTCAGTAACGAATGGATTGCCATTAATGATATTCTTGCTTGCATAGAGAAAGCTCCCGCTGACTTCCCCTTCAAAGCGCTAATCTTTCGCCACCTATACAAATCCAAAGGCTCTAACAATCATGGCTTTTTAGCGGCAGTTCTAAGAAACGAAGGCTTGCTTGTATCTGTACCAAAAGCGGCTTATTCACATGCCGTTGGTGACCACGATGCGTTTAACAAAGCTGTGCAAAAGTTAGTCAAAGGTAAAACCAACCTGGAAGACATTGTTGCCATAAGAGAAGCCGAGATTGAAGCCAAGCGTGAAGCCTTGGCGAAGAAGATGAAAGCCGCCGCCAAATCCCCCGAAAAACTGAAAAACTGAAAACCTGCCCTCTCTGTCACACTCTCGCCCAACTCGCTCCCCCTATGGGATAGCCATGCCCCGCCCAAAAAACTCCGAGACGCGTCCACTCTGGATCACTCCATGAGATTTTTTCATCTGCGCCCCCAACCCCCTCGAACCACTTCTGAATTTCAGGTTTTCAGCTTCGCGGCCTTCACTGCCCATCTCGTCATGTAGCCGCTGGGGTGGAAGGGGTCACATATCACAAAACGTCCCTTTAGCGAAATGCAACTTTTCGCGCTTACCCACATAGCCATTTAGCGACCTTTTCACTCGACGTACTTGACGACCTGACGTCTTCATAAATTTGCATTTGGCCAATCACGTCGAGTCGTCGGTTACGTCGATGAAAACCGCAGCTTGTGCCCCCCCTGAAACCCAATCTCATCCCATAACCCAAGGAGTCATTAATGCTCAATAAACTAAAGAAACGATATGTGGCTTATTACCGTGTATCAACACAGAAACAAGGACAGTCTGGTCTTGGCCTTGAAGCACAACAACAAGCCGTACAAGAGTTCCTTCAGCAGTTTGGAGGCGATCTTGTATCAGAGTTTGTTGAAGTTGAATCAGGTAAACGCTCAGACAGACCTGAATTCATAAAAGCCGCTGATTATGCTGAGCTAGCTAATGCAACTTTGCTGGTGGCCAAACTTGATCGTCTATCGCGTGATCTTCACTTTATTACATCACTTCAAAAACGCGGCATTAAGTTCAAACTCGCCGACCTTCCAGAGATTGATCAACTGACTATTCACATACTGGCCGCAATGGCTGAACACGAAGCAAGGATGATCTCGCTTAGAACCAAGCAAGCTCTAAAGATTGCCAAAGAAAGAGGCACTATTTTAGGCAACCCACTGCTGGATCTACAACGTAATACCAATGTAACAAACGCCAACGCTGTAAGAGCTTCAGATCAGAAAAGCTGGCGGCAAAAGATCTTAAAAGTCATTCATCACTTAGAAGCTTCTGAAGGTTTATCCACATGTAAATCTATCGCCGCCGCGCTCAATGAACGTGGGCTTACAACTTATAGAGGGCTCCCCTTTTCGATAGCCCTCGTGAGCAGACTACGCCTACAAGCTTAAATGACCGCCCTTACTTAAACCATAACCCAACAAGGTAAACACATGACATCACTAATTCTGTTTGTACTTTTCTGTTTCATAAAACCTAACTGGGGCGTTTTTATTATCGTTCTGTATTTGATGATTTCAATCTTCCCTTACGTAGCAGTTTTGATTTTCTTGCTGTTACTAATTGGGGCTTATCGATTCTTTTCTGACAACCATAAATGAGGAACCACCCATGAACTACGAACCCTATATTCAAGACGCTTTTATGTTATTTGAAGACAATGACCTGCAAGAGAATGAGTTTGTTAGCACCGTAAGTGAGCACGCCAAATTAATGGCTGGCTTGCACCTGGTTGATAACGATGTACATCACTCTGCTGAACCCTACACCGCCCACCGATAAACATCCTTCTTACAACTACCCCTTCCCCTTTAACTTATAAAATCAAACGGAGTACACCTATGACTATCAGTGAAATAACTGAGGTACGCGCTCGCCTGGAGAAAGCTGTTCAACGGCTTCACAAGGCAGCAAACCCGCAAGAGAAATATGATCAATTCGAGATGGTAGCAATACAGATATTGGACAGTGAATTCATAAACTACCCCGATGGATTACTTCAAGAATATTTAACGTGCTACTTACGATTGAAGAGATTTGAATTAGGAGTTAATGATTGACGTTCCTGTAAGTAAAACTGGTTGCCTCACTACTGGGGCTCCAGTTCTATGAACCCATTTTACCTACAGCCAAATCATCAGCACTTAATATTGAAGAGGTCTTCTTGCGGTAATTTGATGATGCACTTAAATCTCGTTAGCATGCAACTGAGCTCACACACGTTAGGTGAATATTAATATGGAAAAGAAAGAACAAGCAGATATCATATGGTTTTCAGATATTCATTGGCATAGTTATGTCGATTTGAGCAGCACCGTCTCTGAGCTGTCGTTATGGCAAAGCGTTATCTATGTAATGAAAAAAAACAAGATTTCTAAAACTGAAACAGAAAAATTAGAACGAAGATTGATAGACATTGAAGACACCCTTCAAGCTGAATATATAGAAGAAGCTATCAAAACTAATAAGAAACTCTATTACGCCACACCTAAAAAGAGGTCTGGTGATGACATCAAACCAAAATCAAATAGAATAATTCCACCGAGTGAGCGTGTAACAGGGATAATTTCCATTAACGATATCAAGCAACTTGATGTACTCGAAGACGATGATTATCAGTACCTAAAACACATGCTCATTAATCAATGTGATGTGAAGTATTGGTTACCCATATTAGAGGAGCATCGACAACAAGCATTACTAGGGTTACCAATCGCAGGAACAATATATTCATATCTTTCTTCGGAGGCTCAAAAAAGTAAATTTAAACACAATAAAAAGAAGAATAAATCTATCCCTCCCACGAAAGCCTTCAAGTATAAAGTGCCTAACAGTCAAAACGTTAGCGGTGTAGAGCCTACTCTCATAATAAATTGGAATGATTCTCTTAGCTGGATAAAGGACAATCCTCCTCACATTAAAAAGAATAGCTTGAATGAATGGCCAATGCTTAGAGCATTCAAATTCCTTGACGACCCAGTCAATTTCGAAAAAGAATTCGAACAAAAACTAACGAAAAGTATTAAGGGTACGATTCGCTCTATGTTGTTATATATCAAAGAGGCTGAACCCAAACATAAGAAGGATGAAAAAATCGATATTTATCAAATATCAAAGAGTCTCTCCAACATAGCAAACAAGCTTAATCTATGGGCACCTGAAGCAAGTACAATTAAAAACCATCTAAAAAAATATTCTGACGGACTCTAATTTGCACAATATAAGTTTTTTTAAAAACATTCACACATAATCCCCACCAAAATAACCTTTTAAATTCAATAGGTTAAGATGTTACCACCCCATAAAGACACACTTTAACTCACACGAATCCCCACTAAATTCTCTCTACATTTCAATCAGTCGACGGTTAAGCCGACGGCATAATTTAAATTTATTAGTAGAGGTTTTACATGAAAATAGTTATCAAACACGGCAGCAGTCGTAGATCCAAGCTCACATCTCATCAAGGTCAACACATTGACTTAGATGAGTGTCAACAGGGTGACATTGAATGCCCAACATTTAAATTGTCACTTTACGATGACTACGTCAATAGACACCTGATAAACGGTGGAATATGGCACGCTATAGAACTAACGCCTCTTGAAGTTGAAGTAATCAAAACCCTGAGAGGTGGCCAACTATGAGCTGCCAGGAGATTCATGGTAAGTCTTTATGGGAGGAGATTGTTGAAAATGGCGCAGACCATAAAGCTAACTCCGAACTTAGCAAAACTTCTAATGATGAGTTGCTTCATACTGATATAGAGGTGCGGAGTACAGAGTTAACTGATGAATATGTTGCTGTTCACGAAAAGTTATCTCCACCCGTACTCGACGAAATCGACGACCCGACGCCTGTCGAGCCATCGACTTCAGATGAAGGCGTCAGTTCGTCAATTACGACTAAAAGAAGGACTCCATCATCAGCTAAGTTCCCTTTGAATATTACAGAGGAGTATCAATTAGCTCTTGATCGTCACGGAAAGCCACACCTTATCCTTGTCTCAAAAAATGGCGGCAAACGCGCGTTGGCCATTGGAGGCAGAGAATCTAATAACCTAATCCGAAAACACGCAATTGAAGCCGGGTCTAGGTGCAAGAAAGCTGACATAACTGAGGTTAACGACTTTCTGGTCTCTCTAGCGGAAGAGGTGAATTTTGAGGTGCCTATCTGGTACAGAATTGCAGCCCTTGAAGATGGGGTTGAGATAGCCATTGGCGACAAAAAAGATACTCGCGCCCGTATTAGAGCTTCAAGCGTGGAAGTACTTGAAGGTTGCTCAGAAACCATAATGCGCTCTTCTCCGATTATGTCAGCCTTACCAGATATCGTAGACGTCGGTGATTTATATTGTTTGAGAAAATACTTAAACATATCTGATGAGGACTTAATTTTATTGATCGCTTGGATTACTTACACATTGGCTCATCCTAAGCAGCCGTCGACAAATTACGTTTTTCTTAATATCAACGGTGATCAGGGAAGTGGGAAATCTACTCTTTGCAAGCTGCTGATGAGGTTAATAGATCCAAACGTTGTAGGTATTCAATCATGTCCCAGCAAGGTTAATGATCTAGCCATAGCATCTCAAATGTCGCACCTGCTAGCTTTCGATAATATGCGTTCTTTTAGTGCAACGTTCTCGGATGCACTTTGCATGTGCGCAACGGGGGCTGCAATGAGCATGAGGGCTCTTTATACAAATTCTGATATGAATGTACATCAGATTCATGGAGCACTCATCTTTAATGGCATCCATCAGTTCATCTCTCAGCCGGATCTTGCTCAACGGTGCTTAACAATACGTACCCAGACGATCGCTGAAAACGAACGTCAGCAAGAGTCAGTAATGATGTCTGAATTAGAAAAGGATCTACCTCAAATATTTAGGGGTTTACTCGATCTGATTTCTAATATTTTCAAGTACCTTCCAACCGCTAAGGTTAAACACCCAGAAAGGATGCTTGATCTATGTTACTGGCTTGCTGCGATGGAAATGGCTGAGGGTGTTCAAGCAGGTTCTTATCAAAAATTGTACAGCGACAGTCTAAAGCAGACACAGCTGGATAGCCTGATGGAGCACACTCTCGCTGCCGCCTTGTTAGAGTTTGTTTCGAAGATGCACAAAGCAGAATGGAAAGGCACTCCTGCCAAACTGTTGGCTGAGCTAAGCGTGATGGAATCATCAGGATCGCAATACTCTCGTGACTTCCCTCAGAACCCTATCTCGTTGTCAAAACGATTGAATGGACTCAAGGCCAGCTTTGAAACGCTGGGTATTGAAGTTCACCTGAGCCGCGGAAAGTTGCGCACTATTACGATCATTAATGTAAGCGCGTACAAGTAATTTACGCCTAACTTTTTCGGGGCTAGGTCCGCCTGCCTCGATGTTTTTTTTTTGGAGAAATATATGAGCACTAAAGTTATAAAATTTAAACCAACCATGAGCGATAAAGAAATCATAGCTATCATCTCGCCTGCCATTGATAAGTACTGCCTTACAATGAGGGATGATGATGTTTGCCAGCTTAAAGATATCGCCGGCGCATGTGTGTGGGGTCAGCTGCGAACCAAGGCAAACCGAATCAAAGCAGGCAAAATCTTTTCTGCTCTTGTTAGAAGTGGTGAGTTTACACTGCAACAACAAGAGATGAATCCTGCCGGATCTCACACTTACAAACTGATTTTATAGAGCGATCAACCCGACGACTCGACGCTTAAACAGCGGTTTCAATTCGTCGGGTTCGTCACTAACCGACCCTTAATTTTTAAATATCACATTAAGTTGTGAGGAGATTCCTATGCCTAAAATTTTACTTAGCTCGCAATTTATCAAGAGCAGCCTAACCTGCCCCAGTGGCAAGAAACGTATTGAGTTCTGTGACACAGCCTTTCCAGGTCTCTACATCGAAGTCCGCTCAAGCAACGAAGGCAAAGGCACCTATTACCTTCGCTATAAAAATAACCACCGTAAGACCTGCCATCAAAAACTTGGTCGCACTTACGAAATCACATTGGGAGAAGCCCGTAAAAGAGCCAAGAGTTTGAAGGCTGAAATACTTCTCGGAGCTGATCCTAGAGCTGAGGCAAAGCGCAAGAAATTAACCCCAACCTATAAGGAGTTCACCACTGACCAATACATACCGTACGTCAAAACACGCAAGCGATCTTGGGACAAAGATCAAAGTATGTTGAAGCGGATCATCCCCGTCTTTGGCGATTACCGTCTAGATGAAATGAAACGCCTGCAAATACAAACTTTCCATACAGCGCTTAGGGACGACGGGTTATCAGCAGCAACTTGTGATCACCACATCAAGTTAATTCGACACTCTCTTAACCTAGCCGTTGAATGGGAACTTCTTGATAAAAATCCCGCTGACAAGATTCCGCTGTTTATGGAAGACAACAACAAGGAGCGTTATATGACAGACGTTGAATTGAATAGACTTCTTAAGGTTCTTGATAGCTATAGCAACCAAACGATATCGAAGCTGATGTTGTTTCTGCTATCCACAGGGGCGAGACGAAGCGAGGCATTGAAGGCGAAATGGTGTGATGTCGACATTGATACGCGAACGTGGCGCATACCGGCGGCTAACTCTAAGAGCAAAAAGATTCACGCAAAACCGCTCAATGAGAAGGCCTTAGAAATATTGGCTCAACTAAAGGAGGAACAATCGAGCGAGTATTTATTCACCAATATAAAAACCGGTAAACCGTACGTAAATGTTAACAAGCCTTGGTATAGCATTCGGAAGGCAGCAGGAATGCCAGAGTTGAGGATGCACGATTTGAGGCACAACTATGCGTCGATGCTGGTTAACGATGGACGGACTCTTTACGAGGTGCAGCACATCCTCGGCCACTCGAATCCGAAAGTGACTCAGCGATACGCCCACCTCTCAACAAAAACTCTGCAAGAAGCGTCTGAAAGTGCGTCCCTACCCCTCGGCCATGCTTAGTAAAATCGGCCCAGAGCGGGCCACTCTGGAGAACTCGCCGACCATGCCCGCTTGGGTGTGGTTGGTGGGGTTCGCCTATTTTTTTTGCTTATGAAGGAGTGTTCAATGGGAGACAATGCAATGGTGGTAGGCTTGAGAGTCTCAAATTAACCCACAAGAGACGTTCGAGTTTATGATCTATACTGGCTCAAGATAACCCTTAGCGGTCACTGAAACATCTTAATATCAACCAGAGATAGGGCTCCAAGGTGTTCTAATTAACTGTTAAATGGCGGCTAGAAGGAAAAAGAGTATTAGTTTTAGTCAGGGAGAATTTTCCACTGTCAGGCAATCAGCAACAAGGAATGCGCTGCTTCATAAAATATAGTTTCGTTCCTTTCGCTCTGTTCTGAGCTTTCTAGTATTTAGCAAAGTTGGCGCAGTGACAAAGCGTCCTAATAATTAAGTGTGGTTAAACTTGCGCTTCACATAGTTTACTTGCGGAGCAATGAGCGTTGCCACTTAACCAGTTTAAGCAATCGGACGCAGTAAACTGCGCCGTTGTTAAAAGCGTTAGCAGTCAAAAATAACTATTGGAGAACGACCATGCAGAAAGAAAAAAAGCTCGAGTATTTGAGCGTAGCGCTCTATGTGTTTGGTGCCATTTTTATTGTAGGCGTCCCGGCAATGATGATGGTAATTTGGCCTTCCGGTTGGAGTTGGTCTCCGGCACAACCAGAATATGAACAGATGATCATGGGCATTTATATAACTTTGGGAATATTTTTAGTTCGTGCTGCGAAAGATCCAATGGCGAATGCGAGCCTCATCTGGTTTACCATTTGGTCTAGTATTGTTCACGCAGGAATCATGCTTGCTCAAGCCATCGTCGATGAAACCGAGCATGCAAATATGTTGGGCGATATTCCGGCGTTATTTTTGGTTGCTTTTGTACTTTGGTATTTAATGCCTAAAAACGATGGTGCGCACTAATAGACTGCTAATCGGGTAGCCAAGGATATCTAACCCTCAGCCCCCACAACACTTTAGTGGCGTAGTAACTTTGGCCATTTGAGCAGAGGCAATCTGTCTTTTATTGGCACTTTTCTGCCGAAGAGGCAGAGGTTCAAGTTAACCCATAAGAGACGTTCGAGCTTATGATCTATACTGACTCAAGCAACCGATACTGTTGAAAAACTATACGACAAAAATATTATCGTGCGCAGAAGCCTATCAATTTATTTTTTCAATGCTGAGTTTGGTGATATTCAAAAAATGAAGATGTTTTTAGCTCAGAAAATGATCAATATAGAATCTGTCCACTTCCCCCAGAGTTTTTCAACAGTATCAACCCTTAGCGGCCACTCATCATTACTGATGGTTATGACTAAAATAGCTAATTCATCGCAATTGACTATTAATTAGAGGCCAGATTTACTGGGCCACTTCAGTGTCGATATCGACAAAGAGCGAGTAGAGAAACAGTATCAGGCTGGCCGTAATGTTATTATAGGTGATGCCTCAAACGAGACCATTCGCTTTTCTAACCCTATCAATAGGAGGAAGGCCGATGACAAAATGTCCTACTTTATGAAGGACAATAAGCTCACTGAACTTTAGTTTTTATTATGAATGTATTTTGCTTTTATCATTAACTTTAGAACATCTTTAATTGTGACCAATCCGATAATCTTTTCAGCATCATTAACGATTGGAATTGAAGAAATGTCAGCGTTTAAAAACAATTCCACTGCATCATAAATACCCGCTGTTGATTTAAGCACCTTTAGATTTCGCACCATGATTTGATGCGCTCGTATATTCATGGCTTGCCTATCTTTTTCCGTTTCAACAATGCCCCCAAATGACGGAGGCATAACCCTAAGAAGATCTCTATCAGAAATTAAACCACACAACTCTTTCTCATCATTAACAACCAAAAGATGGTGTAAATGATGATTGGCAAGTATTTCTTTAACCATAATTAGGCTGTCATCCATATGGACTGTTACTAATGAGGTGGTCATGATGTCGCTTATATTCATAGAAAACCTTTAGAGTTATCGCTATATTCTTTATACAGAACACTTAACTCATACTAGCTTATCTGATTTTTGGGGGAAGATTAAGCTTGAATCTATTCGATTGATTATATTTTCCATACCCAATTATCTTGATACTATCGAGGCAATAAAGCAGCTCCAGTATGCCGGTTACAAAGGAAAAACGGCTGGCATTACTCAGTATGAAGACCAAAAGAATATCTTGTTAGAGTCTGGTGTTGATGAGGTCTTTAATTATTTTGCTGAGATCGGTGCAGGACTTGCAGAACAAAGTATTCACCTCGTAGACAAAAAATAAGGGGATAGAGACCTTTTTGTGTAATGTTTAAAGTTATGATTTTGGAACGAATAATTTAAGTGCATCTCCATCTATGCACTTACCCCGTTATATATTTTGTATCAGAGAAAAAGCTGTCTGTTTTTGGCACACTAGACACACTGGCAGTGCAAGGCATTAGCTGACAAACTCAGGTTAACCCATTTGAGACGTTCATTTAATGATGCCAATGTAATTGCCTCTCTACTGTAAACTAATGGTCATGTGGCAATCGGTACGGCAATAACACCAGAAACGAGCAACAAAGTTGCCAGTAAAAGGAAGTCTGTCATAGGAGTGTCCGGTTAAAAAATAAAATGACAGTATAGTGTTAGGGTGTGAATAGAAAGGAGGGCAGGAGTAAATACATTGTGTTGGTGTCGAGTTTATTTAAGTTTCCAACTTGGGTCAGGCATCCAATTATTTACCCAATCATAAACTTCTGCAGCAGGCATTGGTTTGGATACACCATAACCCTGAGCTAATTTACAGCCAAGTTTAAGTAATTCTGAACCATGCTCAATCGTTTCAACGCCTTCAGCAATTACCTCACGTTCAAATGAGTTAGCTAATGCGATGACACCCTTAACAATGTTTAAGTCATCTGGATCTTGCAGCATGTCACGCACAAAACTTTGATCAATTTTAATCAGCTCTGTTGGTAGGCGCCTGAGGTAAGTCAGTGACGAGTAACCTGTGCCAAAGTCATCTAAAGCAAAGCTGACACCAAGGTTTATACAAGACTTCATTATTTCTGAAATATGAGAAATGTCTTCTAAAGCACTCGTTTCAAGCACTTCTAATTCTAATCTGTTTGGGTTTACCTCAGGATTAACGGCGAGTAATTCACCCAACCGTGTGACAAAGTTATCTTGCTGAAGTTGATAAGCTGGCACGTTGACGCTCATGAGAAAGTCCAAGCCTTGTGCTTGCCATGCAGAAATTTGGCTAAGCGCGGTAGCTATGACCCATTCACCAATTTCTAAGCTGATTTTTTGATTTTCGATAACAGGTAAAAACTCTGAAGGTGGCAATATTCCGAGCGTTGGATGCTGATGGCGTATTAAGGCTTCTACGCCTATCACCTTACCTGTAAGCATATTTACTTTGGGTTGATAGTAGAGCACAAATTCATTGTTTTTGAAGGCTGATCGAATATCAGCAATTTTTTGTTGTAGATCTTTAATGGCATTATCTTGCTTGGTATCGAACAGATGATACCGATTTTTACCTGAGTTTTTAGCGATGTACATTGCTTGATCAGCATGACGCATGAGCAGGTCAGCATCCCCGCCATCCTGCGGGTAAATGGTGGCGCCAATACTGGCTGACACATTTAAATCAGTACCTCCGATAGTAATAGGCGAAGCGGTTTCGTGTAAGAAACGCTCTAATACGGGTAGGCAATCTTCAACTTTAGCCAAACCAGTCAAGACAGCGACAAATTCATCCCCACCGATACGTGAGAGGGTATCTTCATTGCGTAAAACCTCTTTTAATCTCATTGAAATCTCAATTAAAAGTTCATCGCCAACACTATGGCCATAAGTGTCATTAACCAATTTGAAACCATCTAAATCAATAAATACCACGACCAGAATTTGATTGTGGCGCTGGCACTGGGCCATAGCATGACTGAGGCGGTCAGCCAGTAATGAGCGATTAGGTAAATGGGTAAGAGCATCATAATGGGCCATTTGATGCATCTGTTCTTGTTGTATTTTGCTGTGCGTTATATCGGTGGATAAACTGACATAATTAATGACACGGTCATCAGTGTCTTTCAATGAAGAGATGGTGAGTAATTCTGCATAGAAGTCACCATCTTTCTTACGGTTCCAAATTTCACCCTGCCAATATCCAAGTTCCTCGATTTGCTGCCACATTGCTTTATAAAACTCAGACTTCTGCTTACCAGAGTTTAGTATTTTTGGATTTTGACCAATAACTTCTTCACGACTGTAACCGGTGATTTTTGAAAAGGCGGGGTTAGCATCAATAATTGTTCCATCAATGTCAGTAATTATTATGCCTTCATGAGTATCGCTAAAAACGCGTGCTGACAATTCAAGTTTCTTCTCGTTCTTTTTCTGTTGAGTAATATCAACAATATTAATAGGAATATTTTTATAATCATTTATTTTTGTGGGTATAACAAATGAGATGAGGGCTTTGATTTCTTTACCCGCTAAGGATAAATAGTTTGCTTCTGATGAGAAAATTTCTTGTTGAGTCCAGATGGCAACCAATTCATTAATAAATATTTCAATCGCATCTGCACCAAAAGTACGGTCCATTTTTTTAATAAAATCAGTTTCGCTTTTGGCCTCAAAGAGTTTTAACGTGGCATTATTGACAGTATTAACCTTAACCATGGCGGCTAAATCCCAAGCCAGATGTTGATTCGCCTGCAAGTGTTCTTTTAAGTTGGTGATGCCTTGCAAGCGAAATTTTTCCAGTTCGATGTATACAAGAGAAAAATCTTCGCTCCAAATAGAAATTTCAGAGTTGTTATAAAGAGCTTCAAAGCGTTCTTGACTTTGATTGCGAGAATGCTCAGCTCTTCTTACCAGTAAGATGACAAAAAGAGTTGTAATGCCAGCGAAAAAAACGGTTAAAATAACTAAGCTATAGAGATGGGTCTGAATTTTATCATGGGTACGTTTGCTAGTATCACGATAGTCATTTGCTTTATAGTGAGCAAAATCAATCAAAATCTGCATGTTTTGGCTTAGTAATTTAACATGCATGGCTTCTTTACCTGTGGTGATAGCAGCGGCCAGTCGATCTTTGTTGTTGCGTTTCAAGTCAACAACTTCGTTACGTATGGGTTTCCAATCGACAAAGGTTTTGTAGGCCAAGTTAATGGTTTCTTTATCCCCAAGAAAACGTTGTTTGATCAACTTGAAATGTTGATAAACGCTATGTTCATGTTGTTCAACTAGGGCGATGGCTGTTTCTAATTCAGCTGGACTGGTCGCTAAGACAACATCCTTCATGTATCGGTGCATAGAGATGATGTCGTTGTCTGCTTTTAATACCGCGACACTGACTGTAAAGGGATGCTGATACATGTTTTCAATGAGTTGAGCGTCTTCTTTATGATCGTTTAAAGTTATATAAGCGAACAGCAGCAACAGCAAAATCATTATGCTGAACCCTGAAAAAATTAGCGGTATAGAGGATTTTTGAACTGATGGCTTAGAATTAATCATAGGTGTCGCCAGCAATAAGCCCGATACCAAAATAGTCTGGGTGATTAAATTTTAAACAGGTACTATGCATAAGACTATATCTGCGTGGTAAAAGGTAAAGATACTTAGGCCACTTAGGCACTTCTTTGAATTATAGATGATAATTCCAGTGGTCATTGGGATGTATCGCCTAAGCCGGCTACTAAATTGTTGCCAAACTTACTAAATTGCGGCCAAGTGTTGCTTCATTCTTAAAAGAAAATTTAAGCAGCTCACTTGATATGTATTACCCCAGTGCTAACCTCCAACAATGTGAGCGAGCAGCCTACTTTTTGATTACTTTGTCTGAAGGGACTGTAGCAGTATTTTCAAGACCACATGAGCGTCCAGTCAATCAACAGGACATAGCTGAGTTCGCCGTGAACGCTGTTCTATTAACACTGGGTGAGACTAAAGAGACAGTCTATTGATGTCATAATAGGCATCGATCATTTCACTATAGTGGCTATAGTAATTTTGGCAATATGATTAGAGGCAACCCGTCTCCTATTGGCACCTTTTTGCCGAAGGGTCAGAGGTCTCAAGTCAACCCAAAACTGGCAATTATTGGTAGCCTTCAGCCTTACTTTTGGCAGTGACGGCACTGAGTTGGTGGCCTTGATTCAGCTGTAGAGGGTTTACAACTCAGCAGTGGCCCAAGCTTGTTTGCCCAGCTAGCGTGGTATTTTTAATTCCAAAGATTATTTGATTGTCATCATATAAAATATTGTGACGCATAGATTATAATTAAAAGAAGTTGTCGGTTGAGATCGACGACACATCAGGGGTCAGATTTGCTTAACCACCAGAGTTGCACTTTTGTCTTAATTTAGTACAGTTTATAGAGGCTGCAGAGTCTACATGCATCATCAATTATAAGCCGCGAAGCCTTTGAGATTACCTATGGATGTTTTTGATTACCTTAAGTTAATGATTAAGCACCATGCATCTGACTTATTCTTTAGCCCTAATGCCCCCGTTTTAATTAAAATTGAAGGAATCTCTAAACCGATTTCAGAGGAGCATCGGTTGTCTCCCGAAGAGGTTAAAAAACGTGCTTATTCTATTATGCGCGAGACTGACATCAAAATTTTCGAAGAAAACTGGGAGGTTAATTTTGCCTTATCGGTGCCTGAGTTAGGCAGGTTTAGGATCAACGTCATGCGCCAGCGTGGAGCAATTGCGATGGTTGTTCGCAACGTTAAAGTGAGCCCCCCGACGATTGATGAAATTCAAGTGCCTCCCTGCCTCAAAGATTTGGTCATGGAAAAAAGAGGGTTAATTTTGGTAGCCGGAGCAACCGGTTCGGGTAAGTCCACCACACTTGCGGCGATGATAGACCATCGTAACTCTTCTGTTCACGGTCACATTTTAACAATTGAAGACCCCATTGAATTTTTACATTCTTATAAAAAATCGATTGTGAATCAACGTGAAGTGGGCACCGATACAAAGAGCTACTCCGCAGCCTTAAAAAACGCTATGCGCGAAGCGCCAGATGTTATTTTAATTGGTGAAATAAGAGACGAAGAAACGATGCGTAACGCCTTGAATTATTCAGAAACAGGCCATCTTTGCTTAGCCACGATTCACGCCAGCAACTCTGTTGAAACACTGGATAGAGTGATTAACTTTTTCCCTCAGAATATGCATCAACAGGTGTATTTGGATTTGGCCAACAACTTGAAAGCCATTATCTGTCAAAGATTAATACCGGGTATTAATGGCAAGCGCTATGCCGCAGTTGAAATAGTAAAAGACTCACCTTTCATAAAAGAGCTCATTCAAAACGGAAAAATCGATCAAGTTAGAGAGGCTATTGAGCGGAATTTAGAAAATGAAGTGGTGACCTTCGATAAGGCAATTTTTGAACTTTATAAAGCCAAAAAAATATCCAAACAAGCCGCTATTGATTATGCGGATTCCAAACACAACGTCAGTGTTTTAATTAGGCTGCATACAGATAATAAAATAGACGACAGTAACATAGATCAACTTCACATTACTGACTGATTAACTTTTGCTCCTTTAAATACAGACGTTAAGCTACACTTTTAGGGCCGGTTATGATCGTGTTAAATGATTAAATTTGTATTAATCTTGGAGTATTTATGAAAATCGAAATCGAAATCGATATAGAACGGTTGGTTGCAGTTTCAACAGATTTTTGCGCTCAATTGGCAAAAGGTAATTTGTTTTTTTCACCCGTAAGTGACCCTGACATGGTGGTTAAATTGATCCAAACGGGACTAATGGAAGATGGCTTGATCGAAAATGAAGACGGTTATTGGACCATCGGTAGAAGAGACGGTGAGCATGTTCTAATGGAATACAAACCGTTTGATTAGCGCCCCAATCCGGACGAATCAATACAGGCATATTCAAGAGTTTATGATGAGTCGAATTTGATCGATGTTTATTAAACCCTTGGCAGCAAGGTCAATGGCTTGTTTGTGCAATGTTCGCATGCCATGTTTGATGGCTTCTTCCTTTATGGCATCCGAACTGACACCTTCTTCAATCATGTCTTTAATGTAATTGTTAACAAGCATGAACTCATAGACAGCTATCCGCCCCTTATAACCTGATTGAGAACATTTTTTGCAGCCCTGACCACGTTGAAATGTGGCTGCCGGAATAACATTGATTTCAGCAGCAATTTTGTCGTTAATTGGTTCAGGAACTAGGCAGTCTTGACAGTTTTTTCGTACCAGTCTTTGCGAAATTGAGGCGATTAAAGTGCTTCTTATTAAGTAGTCATGAACCCCCATTTCTAACAGCCGAGTTACTGCACTGGCGGCATCGTTGGTGTGTAAGGTTGACAAAACTAAGTGACCAGTTAAAGAGCTTTCAATAGCGATTTTTGCGGTCTCTTCATCGCGCATTTCACCAATCATAATAGCGTCGGGGTCATGCCTCAGTATATTTCTTAAGGCGCGGCTAAAGGTGTAGCCAACGTCTTCATTAATCTGCACTTGTGTGACCCCTCTAAGCCGGTATTCGACTGGGTTCTCAAGAGTGATAATGTTTATGTTTTTGTCTCTGATGTATTGCAGGCCAGCATACAGAGTTGTCGATTTCCCTGAACCTGTAGGCCCAGTCACTAGTATTAAGCCCGAACCTTTATCGAGACACTTAATAAAATTTTCCGCATCTTTTGAGCTTGCGCCGAGCGATTCAATGGTCATTAATCTTTCAGTTGAATCGAGCAGTCGAATAACAATTGAGTCGCCATAGAGAGACGGCATAATAGAAATACGCATGTCTATCGTGACAGTTGCGGTTTTCATTCTAATGCGACCATCTTGCGGGATACGATGTTCGGTGATGTCCATGCCGCCTATAACTTTAATGCGGCTGGCTATGGCGCTTAAGACTGATTTAGGGAAGTTACGTTGCAGCTCCAACTGCCCATCGATACGAAAAATCAACTCAACAGTTTGTTCCTGCGGGCGTATGTGGATATCAGATGCACCTTTATTGATGGCATGAAGGATCATGTTGTTAACCAGCTGAACTGTCGGTTTTTCCTCAGCAATGCGAAGTATGGCGTCTTTTGAAATCGGCTCTTGTAGTGATGAACCAAATTTTTCAATCAATACGTCATCATCATGAATCGCATAGGTTTCGAGAACAATTTTATGGATGATTTGATGAGTGCTAAGAATGGGGTCTATGATTTTGCCCGTGAGAAAATTGAGCATATGAATCAGTTCATCATCTCTCGGGTTAGATATCAGCACTTCTAATGTGTGGCCATCAGTCTTAATGGGCAGAACATTATGTTCGATAGCGTAAGCGGCGGGGATCAAATTAAGGGCTTGAACCTGTGGTTTAATATTTTCATCAAACAGACAGCGAAGCCCCAATTGTTGCCCCAATGCAGAAACCAGCGTTTTTTCAGTAATGATTTTGAGCTGAAGCAGAATTTCACCCACTCTCATGTTGGGGTGCTTCTTTTGCAGAACCAGAGTTTTCTCAAGTTGCAGCGCCGAGATGTCACCATTGTTCATCAGAATTTCACACAGAGGATCTGATTTATGCTGGGGTATATCGTTTTGACTGAGAAAGCTATCGAGCATAGGTGTTATCTAATAGGTTTTATCTAATTGATTAATTGCGGCAGTGAGGCTGCACAGCCGTTTCGCTTCATGCCCATAGTCTACTGTAATCTAGGCTTCAATTATTATAACGTTTGCTTAGTATAAGGATATACCATTAATGGAGAGATGTGGCAGGGTGGATTTGGCCTGTACCAAAGTCATCTAAGGCAAAGCTGACGCAAACGTATGGACTTTCCAGCTTTTACTAGACACGGTTTGATTCTAAAAAGTACTTCTCTTCAATTTAACAGGCGACACGCCACATGTGTGTGAATGTCGCTTAACCGGATTATAGAGCATCCTAGTGATGCTCTTTTTGTATCTTGCGATCGGCAGCTTTTGGCAGATACTGTTGAAAAACTCCGTATTGATAGATAATAGCGCATAGCTTCTTATTCCGGAGATTGTCTTCATGATGGGTGAATTACCGCCAGCCCAAAATTCATTATTTTATGACTTTTGCCTTGAGAAACATGTTCCGCAGGATCATTTTCTTCGTCAAGTTGATACGTTTTTAGACTTCTCTGCTATCCGTAATCATTTACAACCTTTCTACAGTCACACCGGTAGGCCCTCGATTGATCCTGAGCTAATGATCCGTATGTTGATCATTGGATAATGCTATGGCATTCGTTCAGAACGTCGATTGTGTGAGGAAGTAAATTTGAATTTGGCTTACCGCTGGTTTTGCCAATTGGGTTTAGAAAAAACCATTCCTGATCATTCCACATTCTCCAAAAACAGACACGGACGATTCAGGGCATCGTCACTGTTTCGTGAGGTGTTTAATAGCGTTCTAAATCGGTGCATGGAAGAAGGCTTGGTTAAAGCGGAAGGCTTTGCCGCTGACGCCAGTTTTATTCGTGCAGACGTATCAAGACAGTGCATGGAACATAGTCCTGTTGATTGGACTTCTGACAAAACAGAAAGTCGGGCAGTAAAAGAGTACTTGGATTTTTTAGACAAAGATCCAAATCTAATTCGCCCGCAAAAAAGTGTCTCTCTCACAGATCCAATGTGTCAGTGGTCTGGTGCAAAAGGTCCTGCCAATTTCTTTTACTCAACCAACTATATGATCGACGTTGATAATAATATTATTGTGGATGTGGAGGGCTCACCAAGCACGCACGCTATGGAAGTGTCTGCAACAAAAACTATGATTGAGAGAACAGAAAAAACTCATGGATTAAAACCCAAGAAATTCATTGCGGATACTGCTTACGGATCTGGCTACAACTTAGCCTATCTGGTTGGTGAGAAAAATATAGAGCCGCACATTCCTCTCTGGGAAAAGGGCGAAAGAAAAGACGGTACGTTTTCTCGATCTGACTTTGAGTGGAATGACGAGGCTGATGAATATACATGTCCAGCCGGGAAACAATTAAAACGCTTCCGAAGAAACTATAAAAATCCGCGCACCGGAATAACTAAAGCGGGAGAAATAAAATACCGAGCCAGTGTTACGGACTGCCGGAACTGCCCACTAAAAGAAAAATGTTGCCCGAATACTGAGTATCGAAAAGTTACACGAAGTGTGCATGAAAAATTCAGGGATGAAGCCCGATCGATAACATCGTCAAATGTGTATTTAAATCGATCACGTCATGAGCGTAAAAAAGTAGAAATGCTGTTTGCTCACATGAAGCGAAATTTAAACTTTAATCGATTACGGCTAAGAGGGCTAAACAGCGCAAATGATGAATTTATAATGGTTGCGATTGCACAGAACTTGAAACGGCTAGTAAAAATTTGTGGTTATTCACCGCCAAATACAGGATTGGTGTGCCTGTAATACCAGAACCAGGCAGAAATGATTCAGGATCAACCTCTTAACCGGATTGAAGCATCAAAATATGATGATTCATCCAACAATTCACTGGTCAACTTTTTTGGCTAACAGCATGACTGGAAATAAAGTCGAGTTTTTCAACAGTATCAACCCAAAGCAGTCATTGGAGGATTTGACTACATAGTACATTTGCTAAATATACTGAGCGTGTAATATCGATTGTTTGATCTCACAAAGAGCGCTTCACGCCTAAAGTATTACTTGACCACCATTCTCTTACTTGGGTGATGAGACCAGTCGCTGTCATTGCTCAAGCTTGTGTAAGCCTCAAGATGGTAAATCATCCTAGGTGATGCAATACCTTAACCTTTTGCTCAAATCTGCCTAGTGTGTCATTAATCTCCTCTTGAGATATTACACCGGACACTTTAAAGAAAAGAACGTTAGCATCTTCTTTTGTTAGTTGAATAGCCATGGCAAGCTCCTTAACGATTAATTTGTCTTTTGGTTACTTGTTTAATCTCTTTATAATAAATTATCTTTTTAGAATTTTCGCCCTAAAGAATTTTTAATCACAATCTCTTATATCCATACCTGCTTAATCTTCCTTGTTTAAAAATTATAATTTTTCAAATAAATACGAATTTTTAAAATATTTCGTAATAGTTTCGATCGAATAAAATTAATGTTGCTCGCCATTAATTGGAAAAAATCATTGAGTACGTCAAATGACTCAGCTGCAGGGTCAATTACCTAATGGTCTGAATCGTTCATTAAAATAATAATAACTGCGGATCAAAATTTAACTATTCCTAAGGGGAGTAAATCCAATGATGAACAGTAAGAGAACATTAATAAGTTTAGCGTTAGCCGCTGCAGGTGCCATGACAGCACCTTTAGCAACTGCAGAAATTGAGATCACAGACAAATTTAGTGTGTCTGGTTTTATTGATATGTCGTGGGTGCAGACTGATGCAGATGGTTCTGACACTCAGCAATCAAGTGGTCTAGATCAGGTTGAACTGGATTTAAAGTATAAATTTGATGACAAATTGACGGCCTATGTTGATATCGAATATCAAGAAGGCGATCCAGATGAAGATGACGTTGATTTAGAGCAGGCTTATATTACCTACGCTGTGAATGATGCTGTGACTGTTAAAGCCGGTCGCTTCTTAAGTTATTCAGGTTGGGAAACTGAAGAGCCGACAGGTCTGTTCCAGTATTCCGGTATTGGTTATGCGCCAATTTTCTACGGTTATTACCAGCAGGGTATTTCCGTAATGTACAGCGGTGATGGCTATGCTTTTGCGGCTTCTGCGATAAACGATTTGGATGATCCCGAAGCGCGTGACTCAGAAGAAATGGCTATAGAGTTGATGGCTGCTTTTATGCCAACAGATTCTATTACCGCTAAAGCTTTTTATTCGAAAGATAAAATTGACGGCACCAATAAAGATAAAGAAAAGATAAATGTTTGGGCAAGTTATTCTGAAGGTCCATTGACCTTAGCTGTTGAACTTAACGAAGCAGAAAACTCAAAAGCCGTGGGAACTGAATCCGATGGTTATATGTTGATGGCTAACTACGCCTTCGAAGATTTTGGGTTAACGGTTCGTTACCACGATTGGGAGGTGGAAAACAGTGCTGGTGCAACGATTGAAGAACAAAGCGGCATTACTATCTCTCCTAGTTTTGAGTTGTCAGATAATCTTTTGATTGTTTTGGAATACCGTATGGAAGAAGACGATGTGACTGGGGATGATACCAATACTATAGCGGTTGAAGCTTTATTGACTTTCTAAGACAAATTTTTTGTCTAAGAAAAATTAAACCCTTGTGACTTACTGAGTAATAATTAGGTGATTATATTATGAAGATTAAAAAATTATTTGCAGCTACGGCGGCTTCAGTCGTCCTAACTGTTTCCTCTGTGGCGATGGCGGCTGACACCATCAAAGTAGGTGTATTGCACTCTTTATCAGGCAGCATGGCGATCAGCGAAACAACGTTGAAAGACACTGTCTTGATGATGATTGAAGAGCAAAACAAAAAAGGTGGATTGCTGGGTAAGAAGTTGGAAGCGGTTGTCGTTGATCCGGCTTCAAACTGGCCACTGTTTGCAGAAAAGACTCGTGAGCTTCTGACTCAAGAAGAAGTGGATGTTATTTTCGGCTGCTGGACTTCAGTATCGCGTAAATCTGCTTTGCCAGTATTGGAAGAATTGAACGGTTTGATGTTCTATCCAGTTCAGTACGAGGGTGAAGAATCTTCTAAAAATGTTTTCTATACCGGCGCGTCTCCAAATCAACAGGCTATTCCAGCGGTTGATTACTTGATGGGTGATCTTGAAGTTAAACGTTGGGTCTTGGCGGGTACTGATTATGTTTATCCTCGTACAACCAACAAAATCTTGAAAGCTTATTTGATGGCCAAAGGTGTTGCTGAAAAAGACATTATGGTGAACTACACACCATTTGGTCATTCTGATTGGCAGAGCATTGTTTCCGAAATCAAGAAGTTTGGTAACGAAGGCATGAAAACCGCCGTTGTTTCAACTATTAATGGTGATGCTAACGTGCCTTTCTACAAAGAGTTAGGTAACCAATCAATCAGTGCTGAAGATATTCCTGTGGTTGCATTTTCTGTTGGTGAAGAAGAGCTTTCGGGTCTCGATACCACACCGTTGGTTGGTCATTTGGCGGCTTGGAACTATTTCCAAAGTGTTGGGAGTGATGAAAATACAGCGTTTATTGCCAAGTGGAAAAGTTTCATTAAAGACGACAAGCGTGTAACCAACGATCCAATGGAAGCAACTTACATTGGTTTCGAAATGTGGGCCAAAGCTGTTACAAAAGCCGGTACCACAGATGTTGACGCGGTTGAGCAAGCAATGATCGGAGTTGAGGTTAAGAACTTGACTGGCGGTGTTGCGGTTATGAACGAAAACCACCATTTGTCTAAGCCTGTATTAATTGGTGAAATTCAAGATGATGGTCAGTTCGAAGTGGTTTGGGAAACTGATGGCCTTGTTAAAGGTGATGCATGGTCAGACTTCCTGCCAGACTCTAAAGATCTGATTTCGGATTGGACTAAGCCATTACAATGCGGCAACTACAACACCAAAACTAAGACTTGCGGCAGCATATAAGTAAGTTTGTTTGATACTTGTACTTTTGAATACTGCGGCCTTAATGGTCGCAGTATTTAATCGATTAAAATTTGTGATCGAAGCAAATTTAAAACCTACTTAATGAGTAAAACGAACATGCAAGTTCGATATTTTAATTGTTTACACAGTTTTCATTTGGTCTTTATTTTTTTGTTGTTATCGGTCAGTGGATTGACTCATGCAGCCAAGGAAAAAGAGTCGGTGTCAGTAGATAAGATAGAATCAGTGTTAGTCAATAATCTAGAATTTGTGGTAACAAGTGATACAGAAACAGTGGCAAAAAATAATTTTCAGGAATCACTGTTGCGCCAGTTAGCAACAGCCAAATTAAGTAAGATAGGCGCTATTGTCGATGCTTTAGAAGCGCAGAGTGGTGAATCTTCCCGTCCAGTATTTGAAGCATTAATGAATGGCGTACTTTATTACGACAGAAAAACCTATCAGCTGCAAAGTGTTGTTAAAGTCAGCGATAACAAATTAATAGCGACCGATATCCTGACAGGTGCAGTGATTGGCGAAAGAAGTAAAAATGAAATTAAAAAAGTTCGAACCAATAATAAATTACGTGGCCAGTTGCGCGGCGTATTAGCGCGTTTAGATTTATCCGCAGATGATCCGCAACAGCGATTGTCCGCAGTAAAAAATATGTTGGATAACCTAAGCAAAGATAACGTAGAAGTTATTCGTTCCTTTCATCGTCAGGAACAAGAAGAGAGTGTTGTTGAACTGATGTCTGTCATTCTAGCGATGGATGTACTGGCTAATTCTGAAGATGGTAAAGAGCGACTGGCGGCGATTGAATTGCTGTCGCAACGTTTAGAAGCACCTGTGCGCAATCAATTGGTTGCGTTGGCAGAAAATGAAAGTGAGACCGATACACAGGTCAAATCCGCTACGATTAAAGCAGTTAAAGATATTGAAGCTAGGCTCACAAGATTGGGTTATGTTGAGCAATTGTTCTTTGGCCTTAGTCTGGGCTCAGTATTGTTACTGGCAGCCATTGGTTTAGCGATTACCTTTGGTGTGATGGGCGTGATTAATATGGCCCATGGCGAAATGATTATGATCGGCGCATATACCACTTATGTGGTGCAGCTGTTGATGCCTGGATTAATTGAGTATTCAATTTTTGTCGCTATTCCTGCAGCTTTTTTAACGGCAGGTTTTGTCGGCATTATTATTGAGCGTTTTGTCATTCGATATTTACACGGTCGACCGTTGGAAACGCTGCTAGCAACTTTTGGGATCAGTCTTATATTACAGCAGGCCGTACGCACAATATTTTCGCCATTGAACCGAGAAGTTATTACACCGATGTGGATGAGTGGTTCGCTTGAAATAAATGCGGCCTTGTCACTGACCTATAGTCGTATTTATATCTTGATCTTCGCCTTGATTGTCTTCGCTGTATTACAGCTGATACTGAAGAAGACGTCCCTAGGTCTGAACGTTCGAGCAGTATCTCAAAATCGTAATATGGCTAAATCCATGGGTATACGCACCGACCGCGTTGATGCAATGACCTTTGGTTTGGGTTCAGGTATTGCGGGTGTGGCGGGTGTGGCGTTGAGTCAGTTGACCAATGTAGGACCTAACTTGGGTCAAGCCTATATTATTGATTCCTTTATGGTGGTTGTGTTTGGCGGCGTCGGTAATTTACTTGGCACCCTGTTTGCCGGATTCTCTCTTGGTATTGCCAATAAATTTTTGGAGCCCGCTACGGGAGCCGTGCTGGCAAACATTGTCGTGTTGGTGTTTATTATTTTGTTTATTCAGAAGCGGCCCAAGGGATTGTTTCCTCAAAAAGGGAGGGCTGCAGAATGAGCAATTTATCGAAAGTTTCAAACGCTGTGCAACGCTGGCGCTTACCGATTAAACCAACCTCTGCTTTTGTAGCGATTTTGTTCTCTGTCACCATACTGGCGTCTGCCGCCAATATGTTTTTCCCAGTTGATTCGGCGTTTCACGTAAGCACCTATACCATTACTTTGTTGGGCAAGTATCTGTGTTATGCCATGTTGGCAATGGCTGTCGATGTGGTTTGGGGCTACTGTGGAATTTTGAGCTTAGGCCATGGCGCGTTCTTTGCGCTGGGCGGTTACGGTATGGGTATGTATCTGATGCGCCAGATCGGAGATCGTGGAGTTTACGGTGATCCTCTGTTGCCTGACTTTATGGTGTTTCTCAATTGGCAGGAGCTTCCTTGGTTCTGGCTGGGGATGGATAACTTCGGTGTCGCTATGTTGATGGCTTTATTGGTGCCAGGCGTACTGGCTTTTGTCTTTGGTTGGTTAGCCTTCAGTTCAAAAGTAACTGGCGTTTACCTATCGATCATGACCCAGGCTTTAACCTATGCCTTAATGCTGGCTTTCTTTCGCAATGAAATGGGTTTCGGTGGCAACAATGGTTTGACCGACTTCAAGGAAATTCTTGGTTACAATTTGCAAGCAGACAACACCCGAGTGGTGCTTTTTATGATCACTGCGGCGATGCTGGCATTGGCCTATGTCACCAGTCGAAAAATCATGAACTCACGCATGGGGCGGGTGATTTTGGCTGTTCGAGATGGGGAGGCCAGGACGCGCTTCCTCGGTTATCGTACCGAGCGTTATAAAGTTTGGTTGTTTGTTTATTCTGCGTTACTCGCCGCAGTGGCTGGTGCCTTGTATGTAACTCAAGTAGGCATTATTAATCCGGGTGAATTCTCGCCACTCAATTCAATTGAAGTTGTTGTTTGGGTAGCCGTCGGTGGCAGGGGCACTCTCTATGGTGCGGTCGTCGGTGCCTTACTGGTCAATTATGCCAAATCTCGTTTTACCATCATCATGCCTGAAGGTTGGTTGTTTGCATTGGGTGCTCTGTTCGTTTGGGTCACCTTGTTCTTACCAAAAGGTTTGGTTGGCTGGGTTGAAGAAAAATGGATGCAGATAAAAAACAAACAGTCAGATGATTCAAACAATGACAGCGATGCAGATTCTGTGATGGAGGTTCGCCCATGAGTCTATTGGATACAACTCGAGAGGTTATGGCACGCGATCAGGTTTGGTCATTTTTACAACCACAAGTGCCGGTAGTAAATGTCGATAAAGAAGTGATTCTTTACGTTGAAGGCTTGAGTGTCAGCTTTGATGGTTTTAAGGCCATTAATAATTTAAATCTTTATGTTAATGATGGCGAACTTCGTTGTTTGATCGGAGCTAACGGTGCCGGTAAAACCACACTGATGGATATCATCACGGGCAAAACACAAGCAGACCAAGGTTCGGTTTATTTTGGACAAACCATTAATCTGCTGGAGCGTTCAGAGCCAGAGATTGCACAGTTAGGCATTGGTCGAAAGTTCCAAAAACCTACAGTGTTTGAAGCACAAACGGTATTCACCAACCTGGAACTTTCATTAAAAACCAATAAAGCCGTTTGGCCGACATTGATGGCACGCCTATCGTCGGAAGAAAGCGATCGTATTGATGAAGTATTAAAAATTGTTGGTCTTAAAAGTCAGCAAAACTACTTGGCGGGTGCCTTGTCTCATGGTCAGAAACAGTGGTTAGAAATCGCTATGTTACTGGTGTCGCAGCCAAGGTTATTACTTATTGATGAGCCGGTAGCGGGTATGACTCATCAGGAAATGGAGCGCACAGCTGAATTGCTTCAGACTTTAGCGGGTAAACACACAGTGATTGTTGTTGAACACGATATGGAGTTTGTCCGCAGTATTGCGCGTACTGTAACAGTACTGCATCAAGGTGCGGTTTTGGCGGAGGGTTCGATGGATGATGTGCAAAATAACCCCGAAGTCATTGAAGTCTATTTAGGCGGTGAAGAATGATCTCTATTCGGAATTTAAATCAAAAGTATGGCGGCACCCAGATTCTTTGGGATGTCGATTTAGAAATTTCACCTGGTTCGCGTACTTGCATTATGGGGCGTAACGGAGTCGGTAAAACCACATTGCTAAAAGTACTGATGGGGCTATTGCCGGCCCACAGCGGAGAAATACTGTTTCAAGATATACCGATTCACAAAGAAATACCCGAAGCCCGCCCCTATATGGGCATTGCTTATGTGCCACAGGGTAGGGATATATTTCCGCTGCTAACAGTGGAAGAAAATTTATTGGTTGGTTTACCCTGTCGCAGTGATGGCGCCAAAACAATTCCGGAAAAGATTTATGATTTGTTCCCTGTGCTGAAAGAGATGAAGTCTCGCCGCGGTGGTGATTTGTCCGGTGGCCAGCAGCAGCAGTTAGCAATTGGTAGGGCCTTAGCAACCGACCCCAAAGTCTTGATTTTGGATGAGCCCAACGAAGGTATTCAACCCAATATTGTGCAGCAGATAGGGGATGTGATCTTAAAGCTGAATAAAGAAGACGGCTTAACAGTCATTCTGGTCGAACAAAAATTAAATTTCGCACGGCGCATTGGTGAAGAGTTTCGTTTGATGGAAAGAGGTCGAGTTGTCGCCAGTGACAAGATGGCCAATTTAACCGATGACTTAATCAAACAGCACTTGTCTGTCTAATCAAAGTTTACCTCTCCTTGCTCTATTGATTGAGCGCTCGAATTGCTGTGCCAGCCGCAGCAGTTCGATTTTCTACTCCTAATTTCGGAAATAATTGTTCTAGATGTTTATTAATGGTTCGTGGACTTATACCTAAAATTTGACCGATTTCACGATTGGTTTTACCGTTGGCGATCCAGAGTAATACCTCGGCCTCACGCGCGGTTAGATTTAATTTGTTTTGTAATTTCGTTTCAACTGATTCACCTTGTCCGTCAATCAACTTGAATAGATATTCAGTGGCTGAACGTTTCTCGACTAATTTAAATTCAAGTCGGTAATCTAACTCTGAAAACATCTCATTGCGGCCACTATTAATTTCTGAAGCAAAGGTGGGCGGGAGTTGTTTCGGCAACTGTTGTTTTTGCCACACCTTGGTTGCGCCGGCTTTCGAAAATAGTGCATAGGTTTGTGGTGTTGCCCACAGTAGGTCACCCAATTCGTCCACTGTGAAGAGATTATTTCCAGTAGCGTCTAGGGCGCTTTGAGCACTATCGAAAATGCGTGCATTGGTGAGATGAACCTGCATGCGAGCCAATAATTCTAGTGGTTTTATGGGCTTGGTTAGATAGTCGACGCCACCGGCATCTAAGCCTTTGACGATACTATCGGTATCGGTTAAACCGGTCATAAAGATAATCGGAATTGCCGCTAATTTAGGGTCTGACTTGAGTAAACTACAGGCTTCAAAGCCATTCATATTGGGCATGATGGCGTCCATCAAAATCATATCTGGGCGCAGTTTTTTAGTAATGGTTAATGCTTGGTTGCCTTCTAATGCCAGCAATACACTAATACCTTCTTGCTCCAAAATATCATTGATCAGGCTTAGCGCTTCAGGGTTGTCATCGACAACCAATACAATGGCACCGTGCATGGGATGTTCTATCTCGGTCATTACTTGTGCCCTCTCGAAGACGATGGTGCGCTGTCATGTGTCTCGATGTTTATGGCTTCTACAATTTTATCAAAGCGCATCGAGGTCGCCAGTTCATATAGGTAGTTAAAGGTACCGGCTTCAATAAGGTTGTCGTTCAAAATTGTCTCCAGAGTTACCTGCACGCCCTTCTTGTAACCTATCTCTGCATTGGCCAGAAGCTCACGCATCAATGGATTGCTTAATATTGGTCGTAGTGATTGTCTGTGAACCTCTGGTGATATAACGGCAGAGGGATTTTCTGACGCTTGCTTAATAATTTGATGGGGCGTTGGTAGCGGGGTGTTGTGGTACTCCCACTCAAGGTTGAGTAAGGTGCCAATGTTATCCACTAAGGTTTGATTTTTGATCGGCTTAACCATGTAGAGATCATGGGGTGAATTGTCTGTGGGCTGGCGATGATGCTCTTGCGCATCAGCAGAGATCATAATGATCGGTTGATGAATTCTCTGTTGGCGGATTTTTTTGGCTAACTCTAAACCGTTCATAACTGGCATTGAAATATCAATAAGGAGAATGTCTGGTAGGATATTTTCTAATATCTCCAAGCAGGCAAACCCATCTTGAGCCTCAATAACTTTAAAACCCAATGGCGACAATATGTCGTTAATAAGGCCGCGATGTACTGGGTGATCGTCGACGATCAGAGCTGTGCGTCGTTTACCCTTATAAGTCTTGATTAGCTTGGGTATTGAAATTTCTTGTTCTGGCGTGTCAACCGGTGACAGCATTAAAGCCACGGTGAAACAGCTGCCATTTTCCCAAGTACTTTTTATTTTCAGATCGCCACCCATAATTTCTATCAGAAGGCTGGCGATGGTTAAACCCAAACCGGTGCCGGAGACGGATGGAACATCGCTACTGCATACGCGCTCAAACGGAGCTAAAATTCGTTCTATATTTTCCGATCGTATGCCTATACCTGTGTCCATAATAGAAAAAGTGGCAACTTGATTTCGATAATAAATGTGAAAATCAACGCGTCCTTCTTCGGTGTATTTAATGGCGTTGCTGAGTAGGTTAATAAGAATTTGGCGCAGGCGCTTCTCATCAGTAATCACCGTCTTAGGCAGGTCATTGTGAAGGTGACAATAAAATCGGATACCCTTTGCCTGAGCTTGTGGCTTGAACAATTCAACCAGCTGACTAATTAATTCTGGTAGTTGTACTTTATTGCGATGAATGTCGAGGTGGTTGGCTTCAATTTTTGAAATGTCCAACAAACCCTCGATCAAATCAGTCAAATAGTCGCCGCTGCGTTTAATAATCTGCAAGGCATTTTGATGATGATCTGGGATGTCGTGTTTTTGACTGAGCAGTTGGGCGTAACCAAGAATGGATTGCAGCGGGGTGCGCAGTTCGTGACTTATTCCCGAGAGGTAGCGACTTTTGGCGTTGTTGGCGTTCTCAGCATCTTCTTTTGCTGTTTGCAGGGCTTGATCTGTTTCATAGTGGGCATCAATTTCTTTAAGCAAACGTTGTGTTTGTCGATTTGATTCTTGCTGGGCGACAACGCCGCTTTCTTTCGATAGCAAAAACACCCAGGTAATGACACCAGAGACAATCAAGGTGATAAAAAATAAGGTCCAGAGTGTTTGTTCTAATAATGCCGCTTCACTGGTTGAAGCAGGTTTCATTTGGTTGTAGGTCAGCGCCATTAATCCCGCAATAAGAGCGCTAGAGATCATCATTGAATAGGTGAACTTCATCAGTCGTGAGTTTAATATATTTAACAAGCCACTGGGCAAATAGACTTCTAATTTGCTTTTAATGGAGTCGGTCATGCTTACGGTTTGTTTGCAGCTGTCGAGGCAACGTGAATCTAAAGTGCAACATAGAGAACAAATGGGTCCCTCATACGCTGGGCAGTAGCTCATGTCGGGATGCTCAAACTGGTTTTCACAGATACAGCATTTAAGTGAAATAGACTGACTCTGCGGATTGTCTTGTTGCGCAGCTATGAGCAATGGCTCTAATTCTGGCGATTGACGTGCCAGGTAATAACGGCCTTTAGTGAGCCAGGCAATCAAAGGTACGAATATGAAGCAACAGCCGAGACTGACAAAGTGAGCCAGGTTTTTCAGTAGTTCGCCAAATAGCCCGAGGTAGCAAACGATTCCAGCCACTGACGCGAGCGCCATAGAACCCACGCCTACAGGGTTTATATCATGCAGATGGGCACGTTTAAACTCTACGTAGGAAGGACTGAGGCCAAGTGGTTTGTTGATCAAGAGATCTGCGGAAAGGCTTGCTAGCCAGCTCACCGCAATAATCGCAAATACTCCGAGTACATTTTCAAGAGCGCGATAGATTCCTAGCTCCATAAGTATAAGGGCAATGCCAACATTAAATACTAGCCATACAACACGCCCTGGATGACTGTGGGTCAGGCGTGAAAAGAAGTTAGACCAAGCAATAGAGCCCGCGTAAGCATTGGTGGTATTTATTTTTAGTTGCGAAATAATCACCATCAGTCCGGCCATTACCATGGCCATGGAGGGTGACTGAGTGACATAGTTAAAAGCTGTTTGGTACATATAGGTGGGGTCGGTAGCGACTTCAAAAGACGCCCCCCTGGTAAAGGCTAGATACGCTAAGAATGATCCCAGCAGCATTTTTATTAACCCTATAAATATCCATCCCGGGCCGGCCATGATCAACCAAAACCACCAGCGCTTGCGATTTTCATGATTTTTTTCGGGCATAAAACGCAGGTAATCTACTTGCTCTCCAATCTGCGCCACCATGGCAAAGAGTACAGAGGCGGCCGCACCAAAAAGCAGCAAATCGAAACCACCACTGTTGGGTATATTGATTGGTGCGTATTGGGTCCAATCCTTGACTTGATCGATTTCAAACCAGACAACGCCCGCTAGAGCGGTAATTTGCAACAATAGCCAGATGGGTTGGGTGCCAATCTGAAACCGGCTGATCGCGGAAATACCATGGGTAACAATGGGTATAACCGCCACCGCACAAATTACGTAGCCAATGGCTGGAGGGATTCCGAGGAGGGTATCAAGGGCTGAGGCTAAAATAGCGGCTTCAATGGCAAAGAAAATAAAAGTGAAAGACGCGTAGATCAGAGAAGTAATGGTCGAGCCTAGATACCCAAAACCGGCACCACGGGTCAGTAGATCTATGTCGAGTCCATATTTGGCGGCGTAATAGCTGATGGGGAAGCCAGTGATAAAAATCACGGCGGCAACCACCAACATAGCGGCCAGAGTGTTATAAAAACCATAATTTAAAGTGACTGATGCGGCGATAGCTTCCAAGGCTAAGAAAGCCGTGGCCCCCAGCGCTGTTTTGGCTACCTTATCGATACTCCAGCGTCTTGAAGCAGTCGCAGTGAAACGCAGTGCATAGTCTTCCAATGTTTCATCACCGACCCACTTATTATAGTGGCGGCGAACTCGAAATATTTGCTGTGCGGGTCGGCTTTGACGGGAATCAGTTTGGGGCATGATGGGCTACTTTTTTCTACTTTAGGTGTTTACTGAGTTGACTGTTTGATGCTGCAAGAATCGTGACAACATACGTTAAATACCTGTGCAGTAGCTGTTTCCCTCTGTTTTTCAATTAATAAGTCATCTGCCATGTTAGGGGGAGCGGTTGACTTAGGTCTATGCGCTAGATGACGTATATACCCTTCTCGGTTTGGTCGCTATCGTTCACTCGATTAGTCTGAAAAATTGAATTTTAGAGGTTGCATTTTTGGGTGAAAAGCCAGAATTAGTCGGTAATAAACGTTGGTTGGCAAAATTTAGTGGTCAGTTTATTGAAACTGATGGCTATACCCGTATGGGGCTTACCCAACATTTCGGGCCGCTGCGGGTACAACGTCCTTTTTATCCTGAGGGGCAGGGGTGTTTGCATTTGTATTTGTTGCACCCGCCAGGTGGTTTAGTCGGCGGTGATCACCTATCAATTGATCTAGACGTTGAGTCGGGCGCGCATGTATTGATGACCACGCCTTCTGCAGGCAAAATCTATCGCAACATTAGCGATTTGAGTCAAGGTCAGTATGTCAGTTTGCGAGTAGGTGATGGCTCTATACTGGAATATTTGCCACAAGAAAACATCATTTTTGATGGCGCTGACGGTGAGCTCAGTACTTGTGTGGATATCTATGGCAATGGCTTGTTTGTCGGCTGGGAAATTACCTGCCTTGGGCGTCACGAAAGTCAGGATGCATTTGAGACGGGGCGATTAAAACAATCGCTACGAATCAATCACAATAATCGACCATTATTTATCGAGAACTTAACGCTAGTGGCGCCCACTGAATTGCAGTCTGGTCGTGCTGGTTTTCAGGGCAAAAGTGTATTTGGAACGTTTGTTATTAACGCCGATATGATGATTGATGACGAGCCCCTACAACAACAATTGATGATATTTCAGCGTCGTTGGAATGATGAAATATCAGCAACAGTCGAAGGCCATATCGTTGTGGCATTGACACAAAAGCCGGGCGTTTTTGTAGCCCGTATTATGGGTAATAAAGCCGAGTGGTTGCGTCGATGTTTTGAAGACTTGTGGTTAATAATAAGACCTGAGCTATTGGGACGGCAAGCTTGCGTGCCGCGTATTTGGCGTACCTGATGGGTTGTCTAAAGACTATCCAAACCAGGCTTTTAAAGTTTTATTAAACAGGAGGTTAGGGTGGAACTTACCCCAAGAGAAAAAGATAAATTACTACTTTTTTTGGCTGGTGAACTGGCCCAAAAGCGCAAAGACTGGGGCGTTAAACTTAATTACCCCGAGTCGATTGCGTTGATAAGTTGTTTCGTTGTTGAAGGTGCACGCGATGGCCGAACCGTGGCCGATTTGATGAACGCCGGACGACAAGTAATAGGTCGTGAGGATGTAATGGATGGTATTGCTGAGATGTTGCATGACGTGCAGGTAGAGGCGACCTTTCCCGATGGCACCAAACTGGTGACGGTTCATAACCCGATCGCCTAGATGAATTTGTTGCAGTTTCGACAGAAAAACCTTAAGGACACAGAACATGATACCCGGTGAAATTATTTGCGCCTCAGGCGATATTGAGATCAACGTAGGGCGAGATAGGCTCGAAGTCGAAGTCGCTAATTTAGGTGATAGGCCAATTCAGATAGGTAGCCATTATCATTTTTATGAAACAAATCCGGCATTGAAATTTGATCGTGGTAGTACTCGCGGTTTTCGTCTAAATATTGCCGCGGGTACGGCGGTTAGGTTTGAGCCGGGGCAAAGTAGAACTGTCGAGTTGGTTGAATACGCTGGCAGGCGCCATGTTTATGGTTTTCGTGGTGAGATACAGGGCAGTCTTTAACGGCGGCTACTGCGTTTTTTAATCAATTATTTTGACAGTAATTAGAACTACTATTTGAGGTTGCTATGACAACAATTAACCGCCGCGCTTATGTCGATATGTATGGCTTGACCGTTG
>JAWUVI010000009.1:0-177338 GCA_034112445.1 Cellvibrionaceae bacterium
GCGCTTTACTGGGCTTTTTTATTGGTTCAGGAATTGATCGTAGTGTGCGTCTAGGAATGGGGGCGGTAAACCCATTCACCGCAGCCCAGCGGCAAACCAGCTTTTTAAAAACCACGTTTACGCTAATGGGAAAATTAGCTAAAGCCGATGGTCATATATCTCAAGAAGAAGTGAATCAGGTTGAGCATTTTATTTCTCAAATGGGAATGACCTCTGAGCATCGTGAGCAAGCCATTGCTTATTTTAAAGAGGGTTCAGGACTTGATGACAACCTAGGGTCGGTACTCGATGAGTTTAAACAACACTGTGGAAACACACTGAATTTAAAACAAATGTTGTTGAGTTATCTGATTGCCATAGCATTAGCCGACGGTGTTTTACATCCTGCAGAGGAAGCTATTCTGCAAAAAGTAGCCATGGATTTAGGTTTTAGTCAGCAAGAGTTTGCTCGTCTGTTAAGTATGATTGGTGCTCAAAACAGCTTCTCAACAGAGTCTCACTCCGAGTCTGATATCGAGCAAGCTTACAAAGCGCTTGGAGTGGAATCTAGTGATAGCAGTCAACAGATTAAGCGGGCTTACCGACAGCTAATCAGTAAGTACCACCCAGATAAGCTTATGGGGCAAGGTATGCCTGAGGACATGATTAAAGAGGCGACAGAGCGTTCACAAGAAATCCGAGCGGCTTATGAAATGATTGTTGAATCAAGAAAGTAGTTAATGATTGTTAAATCTAGAAAATAATTAAGAGTTATAATATTTTAAAATCAATGGATGCCTTTAACGCGAGGCATAGGTTACTTTTTTCTCAATATACATGCGCTTGTCGGCAGAATTTATGAGGGCATCTATGGTGGTGCCGTCCTCTGGAAATAAAGAGAATCCGATACTGCAATTGATGTGAATATCACTGGTATAGGGACGGCTGACAGTGGCGTGAATTCGTTTGGCTAAAGCAGTGACATGCTCCTTATCACCTATGTTTTCTAATAGTAAAATGAATTCATCACCGCCTGGCCGAGCAATAATATCCATGCCACGGCGGTGCTCCTTAAGGCGAGTTGCAACTTCAACTAAAACCTCGTCACCGGCTTTGTGGCCATATTTGTCATTTATTAATTTGAATTTATCGAGGTCAATAAAAAATAAACACAGTGACGATTTATTGCGTTCAGCCATTGACATAGCCAGTTCCATTTGCGCGTATAGGCCGAATCTATTGAGTAGTCCGGTTAACTGGTCGTGAATGGCCATGTCTTTTAACCGCTCTTGCAGATGTTTCTCTTCGGTAATGTTTCGGGTAGTGCCTTCTACGCCTATAAATTTGTTATTTTTATCGTAAAGGTATTTGGCTTTAGTTGCAGCCCAAATAATGCTGCCGTCTTTATGTTTAAGTCGGGCTTCAACATAAGTTAGATTGCCCTCGCTATTGGCCATTGCGTCAAGAATTATGTCTCGATCTTTGGGAGTGTAGTAATAAGATTTAATGTCGGTTCCGATTAGCTCATGGGGCTCATACCCGAGATCTTCAGAACAATAAGGCGTTATATACGTAAAAATGCCTTCGGCATTGGTTTGATAATAAGTGGCAGCAAATCGGTTGATAACATCACGGTGTTCATCTTCAGAGCGCTGCAGCTCAAGAGCAAGTTGATGCATCTTAGAAATATCTTTAAGAGTGCCAACGCTAAGAATCTTACCGTCATCCGTTTTTGCTAGCCCTATGCTACACAACACGCGAACAGGTTTAGAATCAGAAAGCCTAATTAGATCAAATTCAGTGAAGTTGCTTACATCTTCGCCCGCGACTCGGCGTTGATACCGTTCCATAACTGAGTCAGATTGCTCTGGTGATAACACATGAGTGAGGGATAAGCCGATAACTTGTTGAGGGGTGGATTCCAGCATCTCGGCAAAAGCAGAATTGCAGAAGGTAAAGTGGCCGTCTTCTATGACAAAAATGCCATCTTGAATGTGCTCAATGATGACACGTTGCAACTCTGGACTCGCAAGCGGGCTGTTATCTTGTATATTCATAAAGGTATTGCTGTGCACCATATATCGTATATCAATAAAATATAGTAGATATCACGCTAGAATGCGCTGATGTTAATCAAGTTTGCATCTAAGTTTTAAACTGTTCATTTTATATACTGCGAACATTTGAATGCTTGTTATAATATAAATTCTCACTGCTTAAGGTCGTTAATGGTTATGCGTTCGCGTTTTATCAGTATTATTTTGGTTGCTAGCGTTTTGTTGGTGTCGGTTATGACATCAGCTATGTCTGCCAGTATGTCTGCCAGTCTGCCTGATAAGTCAATGACCCAACAATCTATGCATCACGAGCCAATGGTTGTGAATCCAGATTCATCCATGTGTGCAGACTCACCATTAAGTTGTGAAAACTGCACTGTCTGCTGTGCTGTTTTAGTGACGGTTAGTGACTTACCGCTATTACCGTTTGAGCGGGTGCAAATAACATCCGTTGCCGGCCGTATTCTTATCGCACGTATCCCTCAAGTTTTATACCGTCCCCCTCGCGTTTAATCTTCCTGTAGGTATTTTTATTATTGGTTAACTTGTTTTTGGCGCGTTATGCGGCAAGAAAATGAGAATCAGTAATCCATTCTTTGGGAGAAAATAACATGTCTAAATCTGTTGTTTATGGTTTGTTCGTTGGCGTTGGAATTTGTATAGGCGTTTTTATTGGAGCTGTTACTGGCCTCTGGGGAGTCTCTACAGTTCAGTCAGAAGAGCAGAATCAAGAGACGAAGCCCTTGTATTGGGTGGCACCAATGGATGCTAATTTTCGCCGCGATAAACCCGGTCTGTCACCAATGGGGATGGAACTTGTTCCTGTTTTTGAAAGCTCAAATATTAGCGCCGATGACAGTATTGTCACGATTAATTCTGCGGTTGTTAATAATTTGGGCGTGCGTACTGCGTCAGTTATTTGGGGCCCATTGCCAGCAACGGTTGAGACAACCGGCAATGTGATGTTCGATCAAACGAAGCAAATAGAAATTCACAGCCGAGTTGATGGTTGGATAGAAGATTTGGCGGTGACCACTGTGGGTGACCCCGTCAAAAAAGGGCAGTTGTTATTGCGTTTGTATTCTCCAATTTTAGTTAACGCCCAGAAAGATTTTGCGTCAGCCTTAGCGTCAAATAATAGATTGCTTATTAATAGTGCACGCGAGCGTTTGATGGCGCTTGGTATAGACACAATCCAAATAAGCCGATTGGAAGCTTCCCGGAAGGTGGAGCAATGGACGCAATTTTATGCTCCACAAGATGGTTTTATTACCCGCTTACCGGTTAAAGAAGGGCAGTTTATTCAGCCTTTAACGTCGATGATGACGATCAGTAAATTAGACCCTATTTGGGTTATGGCGGATGTGTTTGAGCGTCAAAGCCACCTGGTTAAAATGGGCCAAGTGGCCACGATAACGTTAGATTATCTTCCCGGTAAAGAGTTTGCTGGCACAATTGAGCATATTCACCCTGAGCTTAATCAGATTACTCGCACTTTAAGTGTGAGAATGGTTTTTCCTAATGAGGCTCAGCAATTAAAGCCTGGTATGTTTACTCGTGTCAGAATTGATACCTCTCGCTCTGAATCAGTCTTGTCTGTGCCAGCGGGTGCAGTCATAAAGGGGGGGCGACACGATCGAGTGATTTTGTCCTTAGGCAATGGACAGTATAAAGCTATGCCGGTTAAAACAGGGATAGAGACAGATGCGCGTATTGAAATATTGATGGGCTTGGATGAGGATCAACAGGTTGTCGTTGCTGGGCAGTTTTTGCTCGATTCCGAATCGAATATAGATGCTGAACTGGAAAGACTGTCTACTGTGATGGAGGGTCGATCAGATGATTAGTCGTATTATTCGTTGGTCTATTAAAAATCGGATTATGGTGCTGATACTTACCGGCTTTTTGGTTGGTGGGGGGGTGTATGCTTTGAAGCATACACCTATTGATGCGCTTCCAGATTTATCTGATGTTCAAGTTATTATTAAAACTTCTTACCCTGGTCAGTCACCTCAAGTGGTAGAAGACCAAGTAACCTATCCGTTAACGACAGCCATGTTGTCAGTACCTGGAGCCGAAACAGTACGAGGTTTTTCTTTCTTCGGAGATTCTTATGTTTATATTATTTTCAATGACAGGGTTGACCTGTATTGGGCTCGCGCTCGAGTTTTAGAGTATTTAAGTCAAGTCACCAGCACCTTACCTAGTGAGGCAAAAACCACATTGGGACCCGATGCTACGGGAGTCGGCTGGGTGTTTGAATATGCGTTAGTGGATCGCAGTGGCAACAATGATTTATCTCAATTGCGAGCGCTGCAAGATTGGTTTTTGAAATATGAACTGCAAACGGTCGCGGGTGTTTCCGAAGTGGCCACTGTCGGAGGTATGAATAAGCAGTATCAAGTGATCGTTGATCCGGATAAATTACGTGCGCACAACATTACCCTTACTCAGGTGTCGCAGGCGATACAACGAGGTAATCAAGAGGTTGGAGCATCGGTTATTGAAATGGCTGAGGCTGAATATATGGTTCGCACCTCTGGTTACATACAATCTATCGCTGACCTCAAAGTGCTGCCACTTAAAACCTCTGAACGAGGAGCTCCACTGCTACTACAAGATGTGGCGAACATCCAACTTGGACCAGAAATGCGCCGTGGCGTTGTGGAGTTAGACGGCGAAGGTGAGGTCGTGGGCGGTATTGTGATTATGCGGTTTGGGGAAAATGCACTCGCAACCATTGATGGCGTGAAGGAAAAGCTTGAAGAATTAAAGGCAGGTCTTCCCGAAGGTGTGGAAATTATCACCACCTATGATCGGTCGGCTTTAATTCGTAATGCGATCAGTAATTTGAATGAAAAGTTGTTAGAAGAATTTGTGGTAGTGATTTTAGTGTGCGCTTTGTTTCTATTCCATTTTCGCTCGTCATTGGTGATTATTGTCAGTCTCCCTGTTGGTATTCTAGTTGCGATTATCGTGATGAAATTGCAAGGGATTAATGCCAATATTATGTCTCTTGGTGGAATTGCTATCGCGATTGGGGCCATGGTGGATGCCACCATTGTGATGATTGAAAACTTCCATAAGCATATAGAAATAACACCCCTGACCAAACAGAACCAGTGGCAACAAGTTTCTAAAGCGGCGGAAGAAGTCGGCGCGCCTTTGTTCTTTTCTTTATTGATTATCACCCTCAGCTTTTTACCTGTGTTCACTTTAGAAGCGCAAGAAGGCCGTATGTTTGCGCCACTGGCTTATACAAAAACTTATGCCATGGCGGCGGCAGCTGGTTTATCCATAACCTTAGTGCCAGTACTGATGGGGTATTTTATTCGTGGCAAGATAACCCCTGAACATAAAAACCCCATCAACCGTGGATTGGTCGCGGGGTATCGACCAATTCTCACCGTCGCATTGAACAAACCTAAAACGGTTTTGGTTATAGCTCTAGGGGTTTTATTGGTAGGCCTATGGCCGGCTAATAAATTGGGCAGCGAATTTATGCCGCCTTTGGATGAGGGAGATCTGATGTATATGCCCACCACTTATCCAGGTATTTCAATTGGTAAGGCTCGTCAGCTGCTGCAGCAAACGGACAAGCTCATAAAGTCAGTTCCCGAGGTTGCGAGCGTTTTTGGAAAAATTGGTCGTGCCGATACCGCAACCGATCCAGCACCTTTGACAATGATAGAAACAACGATTCAATTCAAACCTGAAGATCAATGGCGAGAGGGTGTGACGAAAGACAGCATCCGCAAAGAGTTAGAGCAGTTAATCAATTTTCCTGGTTTAACCAACGCTTGGGTTATGCCGATTAAAACCCGTATTGATATGTTGGCTACAGGCATTAAAACCCCGGTTGGGATAAAAATAGCTGGTGCTGAACTCAGTGTTATTGAGCGTATTGGTAAGCAAATTGAAGTTGCGCTGACCGATGTCGAAGGTACAGCATCTGTTTATGCTGAGCGTGTGGCCGGAGGGCGTTATATTGATATCGATATTAATCGTGAACAAGCCGCTCGTTACGGACTAAATATTGCCGATGTTCAGCAAGTGATTAACGCTGCAATTGGAGGTATGCAGGTGTCACAAACCGTAGAGGGCCGTGAGCGCTATCCGATAAATTTGCGTTATCCTCATCACCACCGAAACTCAGTACAGAGGGTTAAATTGCTTCCCCTAGTCACGCCATCGGGTGCCCATATTACTCTGGGCGATGTGGCTAAGATTACTGTAAATAATGGCCCCCCAGCCATAAAGAGTGAAAACGCGCGGATTAATGGTTGGGTATTGCTCGACATTGACGGGCGTGATCTTGGTTCTTATGTGGCCGAAGCACAACGAGTGGTTAATGCGGAAGTCAGCTTGCCTCCGGGTTATTCTTTGAGCTGGTCGGGACAGTATGAATATATGTTACGAGCTCAGCAACGGCTTGCACTCGTTGGCCCTATTACACTTGCCATTATTATGTTCTTGCTGTTTATGAGCTTTCAGAGAGTCAGTGAGGTATTGATTATCATGGGCACCTTGCCCATGGCCTTGATTGGCGGAATTTGGTGTATGTACCTTTTGGATTTCAATATGTCTGTTGCAACCGCAGTGGGGTTTATTGCGTTGGCGGGTGTGTCGGTAGAGATTGGGGTATTGATGTTGGTGTACTTAAATCAGTCATTTAGTCAGGTTCAGCAGCTGGCCGCTGAGCAGCAGCGCTTAATAACAGCAGAAGAAATTCAGCAAGCTATTATTGATGGTGCCGTGTTGCGCGTGCGTCCAATTATGATGACTGTGGCTGCTATTGTAGCTGGATTGATACCGATATTGTTTTCTGATGGTACCGGCTCAGAGGTTATGAGTCGAATAGCGGCACCTATGCTGGGAGGGATGATTTCAACGCTGGTATTAACCTTGTTGGTTATTCCCGTTGTTTATGGTTTTCGTTGTCGTAATAAGTTTTTATAAGTTTTTATAAGTTTTTGAATGTGTTGGTGCTGATAATTGCTATTATACTTTAGTCTAGCGCTAACACTTGGCGTTAGCCTTTAATAGAGTGCAGGATGCACAGAAGGGAAATTAATGTTTTTGTCTCGGTTGAGTTTTCTTGCGCTTATTGTTGTGACTAGTTTGGCGTCAATGCCTAGTTTTTCTGCTAAAGATGTTTTTATTGGTGTAGGTAATTTCAAGCCATATTTTATAATCGAAGGTCGCACAGGAATCTTCCCCGATATCATTACTTCTGTGTTTCGACATATACCGAATTATCAGCCGGTTTACTTTTATGATTTGCCGAATAACGGATTACTGACGAATTACAATTCTAGACGTATAGATGCAGTTGCTAATTTATTCGACGGTACTGAGTTTAGCGGTTGCAGATCCAATCCAGTGTTTAGATTTCGTGATGTGGCTATTTCACAGGCCAGTTCTGAACTGACGATTGATGACCTGAGTGATTTAGAGAATAAAAAAATTGTTAGCTTTCAGGGCGCGAAGGACTTTTTGGGGAAAGAATATGCCGATTATGTGAGTAAAGGTGTGTATTCCGAAGTTGATAAACCTGAATTACAGGCGCGAATGCTGCTAAGTAAGCGGCATGAAGTCAGTGTTGGTGATATGTATATCTTTTTTTATGCTTTACGTGGTCTTAAGTCGCAAGCAGAGATATCGGATAACTTGAAGGTTCACGATATATTCCCGCAATTGCATTCGAGAATAGGGTTTCGGGATGAAAAGCTGTGCGGCTTGTTTAATCAAGGACTCAAAAAAATCAAAGCCAGTGGTGAATATGAAAGAATTTATGAGTCCTATCTTGAAAAATTGAAGCCTTAATAATCATTATTTGTATTTCAATTCAATGATGCCAGCCAACGCTAAACCACAACCAACCCCAACACTATTCGCCAGCAGGTCAGCCCATTCACCATAGCGATCAACGCTGGGCTGAATTAACTCGATGGCGCCACTCCAGCCAATAAACCCCACTGTGATTAATGGCCAATATTTTGGTTTACGTAAAGCTGTAGGCAATACTAAAGCCGCATAAGCAATAAAATGATGCAGTTTATCGCTGCCTGGGACCGAAGGCAGTGTTGATAATGGCCAGAGCGATAGAGCCGTTATGGCCGTCAGTGTTAATAGCGTTAGCGCTAACCAATACTGTTTAACGAGGTTGATGATAAGTTGCATTGGATATTTCCTGAGGTTTATTCGGTCGCGTAATTAACCCAATACTTGTAATTTTGACTGATCCGCTCTTTATGAAATTTGGCTATACAGGCCTCGTAAGCATCGCAATAAAGTTTGATTTTTATTCCGTCGCTAAAGACTACGTCAACGTCAATGGCCGCAGGACAGCTATTGACGGCGGTTAGTTCGGCCCAGCGATCGCCGCGCCATTCCAATTTGGAGCAAGTGTTAACGGGCGGCAAAATATAAGACTTTATTGGAGATTGTTTGGTGTAGCTTTGCGCTAATACGATGGGTGCGGCAATGGTTAACGCAAAAGCCAAATATAGTTTAACTGCATTGAGTCCACGCATGGCAGGAATAATCTCATTTAAAATTGTATGAATAATTGATAGTGTCTCGTGTTGCAAGTCTATATGAAAGTTAACGTTATGGGTGGAAAGGAGTCGTTATGCAATACCAACAGTTAATGAGCGCCTTGTTGAGTAAACCTGAAGCCGAGTTGTGCTTTCCATTTTATCCTGACGTCCCGGTTTATAAAATCAAAGGCAAAGTTTTTGCGATTGCTTCTATAAAAGATGATCAGCCGCAAGTTAACCTCAAGTGCAATCCAGAATGGTCTGAGGCCTTGCGTATGTGTTTTAAATCAGTAAAGCCTGGTTATCACATGAATAAGCGCCACTGGAATACACTCTACTTAGAGGGTGATTTACCCGACTCAGAAGTTATTAGGTTGATTGACCATTCCTACGCATTGGTTGTGAAGGGCCTTAAAGCATCGCAGCGTAAAGCGCTTGAGTTAGGGTATGGACTTGATGTTATTTATGGTGATGCAGCTGTCTAATGGCGTAAGCCCTTCTGATCGCGGTTTCACTAAAGTCGTAATAACTTGTCAGTGTTTTGGATCGTCTTTAGTAACGATGCTGTTTACGTAAGATGCCCCGTTTTCAGAAAAATCAGACAATAAATCTGAAATAGTATCTAGTAACGATTGAAAGCCTTCTTCTCCTGACTCTTTTTTCATGATTTCTACGAGCTGAAATTTAACGCCAAGATCTGAATATTCAACCGTGGTGTCACGAACAAATTTTTCTGGCATGGTTTGTTCAATGACATCATCAATGTGTTTTGATTTTTCATACGACCTTTTGGCAAACACTTGGATGATGTCGGTGTGCTGGTATTCTCGTACGGTTTTAGGCGCGTGTAATGCTTTAATGGTTTGGTGTTTGTGATTGTGATTTATAAAAGCGGTGCTCATGACCAAGCTTTGAAAATCTTCCAGTACCGTATGACGATTAGAGACTAATTGCGTGGCATCTACTTGTGTTTGTGGGAAGCCAATCAAGCTTAATACACCTGGGTAAAGAGTATCTAATGTACTGTTACCGGGAACAGGTGTGATGTGGTAAGGGTTTGAGAAGTCAGCAATGTAATGCATGCCCCAGCCCATAAAACGCCAACCCCAATAATCATGTCCGTTTTCAAAGGCAAATTCTGAAAGTTGCCTAAATAAACTGATTCGGTATTCAGGGTAGGTTTCTTTTAAAAAGCGGCCTAACGAATAAAGTATGGGTGATTCATGATAAAAACCCATGTGGAAAGGAGCTTGTGAACTGTATTCTAAATTTGGATTGCCAAAGGGTTGTTTGCCAAATCCGTATTCTTGGCCGTAGTCGGTTTTGCTGTCGGTGAATAGCCCTATATCTAAACCGTGGTCGGGTTCATCGTTGGCACTGGTAGCTACATCAACGGGGGCTACCATTTCGCCTGCCGACAGTTGCACCAACTGCACATCGGCTAAGTAGCCATGATCGTTAAATATGGTGACGTCTGCTGGTGCAATGGTCTTGTTGTTACGCTGATCGCCAGGTAAAAGTTGTAAATACAGCGGCAACTTCATATTTGGATTAATGCGTATGGCGCGGGTAAAGCGATCTCGAATGGTGCTGGCATCCCCAGTGGCTTTAAAGGCTAAGTCATTAGGTCTTGGAGCGTAGTGCCAAAGATTGGTGCGCATTTGAGACTCTTGCTTAGCTAAAAAGACTTCTAATTTTTGCTCGTTAGCTACTAAAAATGATTCAATAGCTTCTACCTTAACAGGCTGTGCATCACGCACTTCAGGCAAGGTAGATAATAGAGTGTTACTGACCAAAGTATGATTAGACCAAGCGAGAGTGGTGGCTGAGGCAAGGCTCAGAGATAACGCAATAAGAGGTTTTATTATTTTCATTGTGGAGCCCCCGACTACAAATAGTATGCCACTACGATACAGACAATTGATGGCCGTTTATACGTCATTATAGGTGAATTTTGGGGGGTAGTGCTGCTTAACTTGATGCTTTTATTCAGCATCCGTCTAGCTTATTGGCTGGTTGCGGGTGGATTAAATATGTCAGTATTCTCAGTGTATTTTTTCATCTCTGGGGTCATGAAGTCAGAAATGAAGAGGTCATATTTTTTCATGAGCTCTATTCTTTCTGGAAGGAGACTGTCAAAAGCAGTTTGATACTTATTAATTACCCAGGAGGGGGTGTCAATATTAAAAGCGAAATAACTGCTGGGTGCTTCTAGGTTTAGGATGACTTTAAAGTTTTCGGGTGGTAGTTCAGCCTGTTTAAGTAACCTGTTGAATGCACCTTTAGAAAGAATAACCATGTCAACTCGATTACTGGCAAGCATTAACATGGCTTGCTTAAGTACGGTGACTTCTTCGATTTTGTTTTTTGGGTGACCGGCTTGCTTGAGCTGGGTATGGGTCACCGCTTGCCTATTAACAGCAATTGTATAAGGAAGCAGGTCGCGAATAGAACGCACTTCATCAGAAAAATCCGAACGCGCTATTATTATTCGGTTTGAGGCGAAAAGGGGACCAACCCACTTAAATAAAGGGTCGCGCTCTGCTGTACGCGATGTGCCGAAGACCATAGTGTTTGGTGTGGAAAGAGCGGTGCGATAACTCCTGAGCCATGGCGCAAGATGAATTTTGGGGTGAACCACCCCAAAATGATCCCAGATTAAACGCAAGGTTTCGACCGAAATGCCAGTTACCTCCCCGTTTTCATAGTAACTGGACGGCGGGTAGTTTTCGCTATAGTAAGTGATGTTTTCTATGGTTTTAGATATCTGTTGGTTTTGCTCTGACGGTGTCTCTTTTGCCTGTACAAAGCCTGTGAATACAAGTAAAAACACCATGCCTTTGATTATGTGTAAGGTTGTTGTCATCTCTTGGAGGTCCAGTCTGATGCGATTTGCGTTCATCGTATGCACTGAATACTAGTACAGATGGGCTCTTTTAGTACGGTTTACTATTGGCCTGCATTGGTTTTTTCTTTATGTTAGTTACAGTAAATCTTTGCTGATACATATTTGTATATGATCAAGTCTATTGTGAATCGCTCAGCGCGTGTGGGCTCGGGCAGAATAATTGAGCGATAATTCCATTAATTATTTAATTATGGGTAGTGAGCCCCATCACCCCCGCTCATTCATATAAGCTGTTGGGCGAAATTACAGTCCGGCAGGTTGTCATCAAATTGTCGTGATTTTGTCATTGATACTTCATTCAATTATCATGTAATAGAAATATAGAATCAGCAAAGTCCATACTGTATAAAATTAGAGAGTTCAGCATGGGAATACTATTTAAGAAAATGAATGCCATCGATACTCGCGTGTTTATTTGGGTTAATACATTGCATGCCCAGCAGTTTGAACGATTGTTAAAAAATATTTCACATACGGGTGATGGATTTCTATACCTTATTATCAGTGTGTTTGTTTTACTATTCGTCCCTGAAGGGGATGTTTTTTTTATCGCTGTGGTGACTGCTTATGTCCTAGAAGTTCCAATCTATATAGGACTGAAGAATCTGATAAAACGGGATCGGCCAGAAGCGGGAATGTCAGATTTTTTTGCTTTAATAAAGCCCAACGATCGATTCAGCTTTCCCTCAGGACATACAGCCGCGGCATTTGTTTTTGCTGTATTGATCTCTCACTCTTTCCCTTCACTATCAATGATTGCTTTTGTTTGGGCAGGATTGATTGGGCTATCCCGAATCCTCTTAGGTGTGCATTACCCAGGAGATATTGTCGCGGGGTCTTTACTAGGGGTTTCATGTGCAAAGATCAGTTTATTTCTTATATGACCTTGAAAATCATGACCACGCAGGAATGAGGTAAAGGCCCAATTAAAAAAGTGTTGTTTATTTGATTATGACGAGCTTTCGTTTGTCAGCAAGCCGTCACTGTAATGAAACACTCTACGAACAAATACATCGTGCCTATTTGTACGGAGACGCCCATGCATCATAGCGGCCAGAAGTGATACCTAACCGCTAAGTTAACGGGTGCTAGCTATTAGTAGCCGTTAGCGGCGTGACGTTGGATTCTAGGTCGGCAACGCCATTGCTAGTGTCAATTTGTAGCAGTGCCTCAGGTTTGCCTTTACAGGCGGTTACTAAGAGCTCTTTATTCTTTGACAAGAGTAAGCCAATATTCTCTGCGTCTTGCTCGTTGATCCCCTTAGCATGCTGTTCAAGGAAAGCCGTAAAGTTAGCGGCTAGCTCCAACATCTTGTCGTAGGCATCCGCATCTTTTTTGTTTTCAAACATACTGTTATCCCTATCGCACTTCCACATAGCTACAACGGCCATAAGATTTTCCTCGTTGTCTATTATTGCTTAATTGATTCTGCACTGTATATTTAAACAGTTGTTCTGGTCAAGTTTTTTTACTTGTTGTTCTTGAGTGATGAGCTGACTCAGAAAATATTCAATTATCTATTGATGACTTTGGTACAGGTTATTCTTCTTTGACCTACTTAAAACGTTTGCCTGTCGATAAGGTAAAAATAGATCAGAGCTTTGTTCGTTCTATTTATGACAGCAGTGATGGTGCCGTTATTGTGGAAGCAGTTATCACCATGGCAAATAAATTTGATTTGCAGGTAATTGCTGAAGGTGTTGAAAAATTCATAAAGCTCTAGCCTACAATTGTCATGCTGTAGCGCGACAAGGGAAAACCACTTATGCTACTTTGCGACAATAAGAATAAATTTATTTAAGGGGGAAACTATGCAGATGATAGAAGTAATAGACAACATGGGTGCGGAAATTATAGAAAAAAGCCTTAATCGTATCGTTGTTAAAATGCCGTTACAGCCGAATAAAAACCATGTAGGCATGATGTATGCTGGGTCTTTATTCACGTTGGCAGAATTTCCGGCTGGTGTGTTAATGGTTGAAAATATAGATATTACTAAAGTCTATCCAGTTGTGGCGGAGATGAGTATCAAATATAAAAAACCAGCCTTTACTGACATCACCATGACTCTCGAAATTCCGAGCAGTGAATTTAAACGGTTGGAAGATGAAGCTATTGCTGAAGGTAAATCCAAATTAATTATTGAGCAAGAATTAATAGATGATACGGGCGATGTGGTTGCGGTGACTACAGCTCGATACGTTTGCCTTAAAGCAGGTTAAGCGCTAAAGATTAAGATGATCTTTACTTTCATGGCATGCAAAAGAACGAGCCGAAATTGGATCCACGACCTCAGGTCATTTCTCTCAACACCTCACGCGCAATAATGACGCGTTGAATTTCACTGGTGCCTTCGTAGATGGAGGTAACGCGAGCATCACGAGCCATTCTTTCTAATGGGCATTCTTGGGTATAGCCAATGCCGCCCATTAACTGGATGGCGGTATAGCACACTTGATTGGCGGTTTCACTGGCGTGTAGTTTCCCCATAGATGCGGCTTTAGAAAATGGCTTGCCTGATTGTTTTAAGTAGGCGGCATTCATAACCAATAAGCGCGATGCTTCTAGTTGGGTGTAAGCATCGGCCATCATCCATTGCGGGCCTTGTAGGCTGGCAATGGTGTTACCGAACTGCTCGCGTTCGGTAGTGTATTGGCAGGCGTAGTCTATGGCGGCTTGGCCTATGCCTAAAGCCAAAGAACCTATGCCAATGCGCCCACCTGCTAGCTCACTTACGGCAATACGAAAGCCATCGTTGAGCTTACCCATAAGTGCCGACTCTGGGATGCGGCAATCGGTAAAGGTAACCGTGTTGGTTGAGGACGCACTTTGCCCCATTTTATCTTCGGCCTTATCTATGGTTATGCCATCAGTACTGGCTTCAACCAAAAAGCAGGAGATGCCCTTACCTTTTTTTGCTTCGATATCAGTAACAGCCCAGACAACAAATATTCCGGCGTATTCAGCGCTGGATATCCACATTTTTGAGCCGTTTAAAACCCATTCGTTGCCGTCTTTTTGTGCGCGAGTTTTCATTCCTGCTGGGTCTGATCCGGCACCGGCTTCAGATAAACAAAAGCTGCCGGCGGGGTATTCCCCAGAACAAAGCTTGGGTAGATAAGCTTGTTTTTGTTCTTCATCGGCAATGGCTTGAATCACTTCTCCGACCATATTGGTAACGGACATGGTGACGGCAGTTGCTGCGCAAGCTCGAGCTATTTCTGTAATCGCTAGACTAAAAGAAATGACACCGGCTTCAGTGCCTCCATATTTTGAATCAACGTTAAGTCCCATAAAGCCTAACTCGGCCAGCTGTTTTATATTGCCAAGGAAGAGTTTTCTGTTACCGATTTTATCGTCACTTTTATCCAATTGAGCAGCAACAGGCTCAAGTTCGGTTTTGGCAAACTTACGTGCCATATCTTGAATTAATTGTTGCTCTTCGGTTAAAGAAAAATCCATTGCTATACCTGACTATTTGACGTTAAAAGTACGATTACTGGGTTCGGGATGAGTGATTTTTACAGTGTGATCTCTTCCATCATTAAGCCAACTTGGATAATTCTTTCTTTCAATAGAGAGGTCTTAATATAATCTCCGTCGGCAATTTTTAAAGCGTTTTCTAGCTGTTGTTTGGCTTTGTCGTAGACTCCGTTAAGAATAAAGTATTCAGCACGAGCGGTGTGTACGTTATAAATATTGCCCGCTAACCCATGAACCTCGGCTAATAGATACCAGACATAGTCGTCCTTCGGGTAGAGTTTAACGTGGGCTCCAAGAACTTCTTCACAGAGTGCGTAATTACCGTTGCGCATTAAAAGCTCAGCATAGCGAACCGTTAGTGGATGGTTGTTGGGAGAATTCAGTAATCTATTTTCAATAATGGTTAATGCTTTTTGAAAGTCCTCAAAACCGGCTTGAATATCGGCCTTAGCCAGTACATAAGCGATCTTCTCAGGTGATGCATCCAATAGTGGCTGCAGTGCCTGCTGGGCTTTTTCATATTGCCCACTTTTGGTGAGTGCCAAAACTAAACCGTAACGGCTGGCCTCTGTTGAAAGGCTTTCTCCATTGAGCTCGTTACTAAAACGTTTAACCGCTAGTTGTGGTGTTTCTGTATGCAATAAAACTGCTCTCGCACGCATCAAATGAAAGTCGATGCTGTCTGAAAACTGTTTTTGCGATGCAGGTCCCGCTCGGTTGCGAGCATCGGCAATTCGGTTTTCCGTGACTGGGTGAGTTAATAGGAATTCTGGTTTGCTTTTGGTGTAACGGCTAGAGCGCATCATACGTTCAAACATTTCGGCCACGGCATTGGGGTCTAAGCCGGCTTTTTCGATTGTTTGCATGCCGATACGGTCGGCTTCTTGTTCGTTTTGTCGGCTGAAACGGAGTTTAGAGTCGAGTGCCGCCGCTTGAGTGGTAGTTAATGCAGCAAGACCGGCATCTCCACCTGTGGTTGCGATTAGCACTAAGCTGGCCAGCATGGCGGCCATTAAGGGAATTGTGTTTTGTTGTTGTTTTTCTAAGCCGCGGGCAAAATGACGCTGGCTCAAATGGGCTAGTTCGTGGGCTAGAACGGATGCAATCTGAGCTTCGGTTTCTGCGTTTAAAAATAAACCGGTATGCACTCCAACAACACCTCCGGGTACGGCGAAAGCATTCATTGTAGGATTTTTTACAAGCAGTAGATCTAAGTTGCGGCTTTTAAGTTCACTGTGTTGAGCCAGCCGATTAATTAAGTTTTCAAGGTAGGTGTACATTAATGCGTCTGAATTTGAGGGAACTCTGCTGCGGAATGATCTTAACCAAGCTTGGCCTATGATTTTTTCTTTTTGGGTAGAGATAGTGGCTGAGCTACGATCTCCCAGTTCGGGTAAGTTGTAATCGTTAGCCTGGACGTTAGCTATTGGCGCTAAGACTAAAGAGACACACAGTAATATTGTGTCAAATTTAAGTCTGTTTGATCGTCGTAATATTGACAAAAGTGTTATTCCTTCAAAATGTGTTACTGATAGGGTTAATATTGTGGCATAGGACGATATTAGCTTGATAGTGATGTTTGGACTATTCGCAAGGTAGAGGGTGATTTTCTCGTGTATACAAAATACTATGGTGTCCTTCGAACCCTTTAGCTTTGATGTTGAATAAATGAATATCGTCCATGAATTAGATGCCACTGGTTTAGCTTGCCCCATGCCGTTGTTAAAAGCTAAGTTGGCGTTAAATGAGTTAGAGCCTGATCAGGCATTAAAAGTTCACACAACAGACAAAGGCTCGATTAGAGATTTTAAAACCTATGCTGAATTAAGTGGTCAAAATCTAATCTCGTCGACGGAAGCCGACGGCATATATACCTTCGTTTTTCTAAAAGTATAAAAATTAATTAAGGAATGTTCATGCTAAAAATTGTTGGTGGTTGGGTAGATCGCTATTTAGGCAATGAAGAAGCTGTCTTACTGTCTGTTTTATTATTGGCGTCATTAGTGGTTGTACTTACCCTAGGCACGATTTTAACCCCCGTGTTTGCCAGTATTGTCATTGCGTTTTTAATGCAGGGTATGGTTGACCAACTCAGTCGTTATGGGGCGGCACATTGGGTTTCTGTCGGGGTAGCTACGTTTATCCTTATATTTGCGTTAATTGGATCGCTCTTGTTTTTGGTTCCCGTTATTTGGCAGCAATCGGTTAAGCTGATTTCAGAGGTGCCCGCCATATTAGAAAAAGGTCAGCATGAGTTAATGTTGTTGCCGCAAGAGTACCCACAACTAATATCAGAAATGCAAATATTGCAGATGATCGACATGGCCACTCGTGAAGTGGGTGAACTCGGCCAGAACTTGGTCAGCTTCTCTGTTGCCAGCTTACCTATGGTGGCCTCTATTTTAATCTATTTGGTGTTGGTGCCAATTTTGGTTTTTTTCTTTTTGAAAGACAGCGCTAAAATTTTGAATTGGTTGGGCGGTTTACTGCCCAGTGAGCGACCAATGATGAGACAAATATGGACGGAAATGAATCGGCAGTTTGCCAATTATGTACGCGGTAAAGTGATTGAAATTATTGCCGTAGGGGTGGTGTCGTTTATCAGTTTTTACTTACTTGGCCTAAAGTACGCGATGTTAATGGGGTTGTTGGTTGGGTTATCCGTAGTGATTCCTTATATTGGTGCGGCCTTGGTTACTATCCCAGTATTGATTGTCGGTTTTTGGCAATGGGGATTTACCGATGAGTTTTGGTTGCTGTTTATTGTTTATTCGGTAATTCAAGGCCTTGATGGCAATGTTTTAGTGCCTTTGTTGTTTTCAGAAGCGGTTAATTTACATCCGGTTGCCATTATTATGGCCGTACTGTTTTTTGGTGGATTGTGGGGTTTTTGGGGCGTATTTTTTGCGATTCCACTGGCGACACTGCTAAAGGCAATCGCCAATGCCTGGCCTCGTGGGATTGAAAAATTAGAGTCAGTTTCTGAACAATAGCGATGAACTTTTTAGTTCACGAATTATCTACAAGTAAAGCCTGAGACGATAACATCTCAGGCTTTACTCTTTCTATTCTCTGGAATTAATTTATGCAGTATGTGAATTTTTTGACTAAATCAGTTGTTTTTAATTCAGCGTTAAAATTGATGTTGAATTTAAGTGTGGCTGTGTTGATCTGCTCAAACTCCGTTAACGTTGCAGCTATGGAGTTTTTTTCGGGTCATTCATCCTCAGAGATTATCAAAAGCGACAATGACAAGCGTCACTATCGTTATCAAGAGTTGAGTAATAACTTAAGGGTGCTGTTGATATCGGATCCTGAAACTGAAAAATCAGCGGCGTCTTTGGATGTTGAAGTGGGCAGTAGTGATGACCCTAAAGACCGCGAAGGCTTGGCACATTTTTTAGAGCATATGCTGTTTCTTGGAACTGAAAAATACCCGGAATCTGGTGAGTATCAAACGTTCATCAGTCAGAACGGCGGTTCGCATAATGCGTACACCAGTGCCGAACACACAAATTATTTTTTCGATGTGAACCACTCACAGTTAGAGCCTGCATTAGATCGTTTTGCTCAGTTTTTCACAGCCCCTTTATTTACGGCTGATTATGTCGAGCGAGAACGCAATGCGGTGCATTCAGAATACCGAGCCAAGTTAAAAGATGGCTATCGCCGGCAGCGCGATGTATTGAAAGAAATCATTAACCAATCTCATCCTTCAGCCACGTTCAGTGTGGGCAGTTTAGAGACCTTAGCCAATCGTGATGGTGCTTTGGTTAGAGATGATTTGTTAAAGTTTTATCAGTCGTATTACTCCTCTGATCGCATGACATTAGTGGTGCTAGGGCGTGAGTCGCTGGATGATTTGGCCAAGCTGGTTAAAGATAAGTTTAGTGATGTGGCGCTTCAGCAGGCCAAAGCCCATATCAGGGATCAGGTTTTGTTTGAAGACGGCGAACTGCCTAAGAAACTGGCGATACAGTCGTTAAAAGATCAACGCAGTTTGGCGCTCATGTTTCCTATTCCTCCAGGCAAAGAGTTGTATCGACAAAAGCCACTTGCCTACATTGGTCATGTGTTAGGTCATGAAGGCAAGGGCAGTTTGTTATCGCTATTGAAGCAACAAGGTTGGGCCGAATCGTTGGGCGCCGGAGGCAGCATTGATGGCCTGAACGAAGATTGGTTTAGCCTCAGTATTAATTTAACTCCAGAGGGTTATGAGCAACAAGAATCTGTGATCGCGGCCGTATTTGCCGCGATAGAGCGCTTGCAAACACAGGGGTTAAATCAATGGCGTTTTACCGAATTGAAAAAATTGGCTGACATTCAGTTTAAATTTTCTGAAAAAGGCAGCGCCATTAATACCGTCAGTTATTTATCTAATCAAATGCAAGCTTACCCAATAGAAGATGTCATCCGAGCGCCTTTCATATTTTCAGAATTCGATTCCGAACTGATCAGCCAATACCTTAATCATCTGACCCCGGATAATTTTTTATGGTTAATCAGCAGCAAGAACGAATCGACTAATACCACCAGTGAACTGTATCAAGTTCCCTATGCTATTCAGTCGTTACCTGATTACGCTAATAGAAGTCGGTCGGAGGTGGCCAGTGTTTTAAATCCCAAATTACTCCAACAATTAAAAATGCCGATGGCCAATCCTTTTGTGCCTGATGATTTACAGCTGTTAAGTGGCGCTGATCTTGAAAAAGCTATCCCCAATAAAATTTGGAATGGTGAGTCAGTAGACTTGTGGCATAAGCAGGATGATCAATTTGAAGTGCCCAAAGCATCTTTTTACGCACGTATTAAATCCCCAGCCGTGGGCGTTTCCGCACGCTCGGTAGCCTTAAGTAATTTGTACAGTGCTCTGATAACGGACCAATTGAATGAGTTTAGTTATCCAGCGTTGTTGTCTGGTTTGTACTTTTCCGTCGGTGCTAATAGTCGAGGCTTTGATCTTTCAATTCAGGGTTATAGTGAGCAACAATCTAGATTGTTGACAGAGATCTTATCTGTAATGAAGTCGGCAAGTTTTCAACAAGAACGATTTAATAGTCTTAAAGCAGAACTCTTGCGTGGCTGGAACAATAGCAAACAATTGCATCCTTACCGGCGGGTATTTCAGGAAATACCGGCGGTTTTATTTTCTCCTTATTGGAATAACTTAGCCTTGGTTGATGCCATGTCGTCAGTAACCTTTGATGAGTTTAATGCTTTCGTGGCAACGTTATGGGATGGTCGAGAAATTAAAATATTGTCTTATGGCAATGTGGCCAGTGATAAGGCTATTGCAATGGCGAAAAATGTTGCGGACGGTTTGGCCGGAGACTCTTCTGCGGGTAAACAGCTGCCTGTTCAAGTTGTGGATCTACAGGCGGGTTCAACGCCCCACCACCACATGACGTTAGAACACGATGATGTAGTCGCGGCATTTTATTTACAGGCTCAAAATACCAATTTGTCGGCGCGAGCTGATATGTTGCTATTAAAGCAAATGTATAAGTCTTCGTTTTTTCATGAATTGCGAACTCAGCAGCAATTGGGTTATATCGTTGTGCTCACCGGTATGGATTTGAAGCAAGTGGCCTCCAGTGTTTTTTTAGTACAGTCACCTTCTGCTAGCTTGGCTGATGTGACGGCGGCAATAAGCGACTATATGGCTTCCATGGTCAGTCATATTGATGATTTTGATTCCTATAAAAAAGCGGTTATCCAGCAGTTATTAGAGCCTGCTAAAAATACAGGGGAACAAGCGGCTTCATATTGGGGTAGCTTAACATCTGATGATGTTGAATTTGATGATTTGGAATTAATGGCTGATTATTTGGAGGGATTAACTCAGGCGCAATTCACCGAAAAGTTACACGCTATTTTAGCGGTTTCATCGTCGAATGCTGCGATTGGTTCTCTGTCAATGAAGGGGGCTTGGTTTACCGCGAGCAAAGATCCGTATCAGCAAAACAATACAACATTAATTAAAGACGTCGATGCCTTTAAATTAAACAGCAAATCCGTTCAATTCCGCTAGTATTAAAGCTATGGGCAGAGTAACTACTCTGCTTTATCTTATTACTTATTGGGGATTGCTACATGCAAGAGGATATTGATTCTCTCGAGACCAAAGAGTGGCTGGATGCTTTACATTCAGTCATTCGATATTCAGGTAAAGATCGAGCGGCTTTTTTATTAAAACAATTATCTGATCGAGCCACTCACTCTGGGGTTAAATTACCCGCCGCTATTACCACGCCCTACCGCAATACTATTTCCACCATGGACGAGAAACGCATGCCCGGCGATCTATTTATGGAACGCCGAATTCGTTCTTTGATTCGTTGGAATGCCTTGGCTATGGTCATGCGCGCTAATGATAATGATGATGGGCTTGGTGGTCATATATCGTCGTTTTCGTCGGCGGCTACCTTATATGATATTGGGTTTAACTACTTTTTCCGTGGCAGTATTGATGGCCAACCAGGTGACCTTATTTATTACCAAGGCCATTCGGCACCAGGTATGTATGCACGCTCTTATTTAGAAGGGCGGTTTGATGAAGAACAATTAGATAGCTATCGACGAGAAGTGGATGGCCAAGGTTTATCCTCCTACCCGCACCCGTGGTTGATGCCTGACTATTGGCAATTTCCAACAGTCTCTATGGGGCTGGGTCCAATTCAAGCCATATACCAGGCTCACGTAATGCGCTACTTATCTGCGCGAGATTTAGCGCCACGAGGCGATAGAAAAGTCTGGGCATTCTTAGGTGATGGTGAATGTGATGAGCCAGAATCGTTAGGGGCTATTTCACTGGCAGGCCGTGAGGAACTTGAGAATTTAATTTTCGTTGTGAACTGTAATTTGCAACGGCTAGATGGTCCTGTGCGCGGTAACGGGAAAATCATTCAAGAGCTTGAAGGTGTGTTTCGTGGTGCCGGTTGGAATGTTATTAAAGTGGTTTGGGGGCGTCATTGGGATTCGTTGTTAGAGAAAGATACAACCGGATTACTTGAAAAGCGCATGAACGAAGTGTGTGACGGAGAGCTGCAAAACTATAAAGCCAATGGTGGCGCTTATACTCGTGAGCACTTTTTTGGTAAATACCCAGAGTTACTCGAGCTGGTAGCCGACCTTACCGATGAAGATATCATGTATCTGAATCGTGGCGGACACGATCCATTTAAAGTTTATGCGGCCTATGCAAATGCGGTTGCGCATAAAGGCCAGCCCACGGTTATTTTAGCCCAAACTGTTAAAGGTTACGGCATGGGAGCTTCAGCTGAAGCTCAGAACGAAGCTCACTCGGTTAAAAAATTAGATGTCGAAAGCTTAAAGCGCTTTCGTGATCGCTTCGGTATACCTATATCAGACCAAGAACTGATTAATGTACCTTATTATCGTCCAGCACCAGACAGCCCTGAAATTGCTTATATGAATAAACGCCGAACTGATCTTGGTGGTTATTTACCTGCGCGTCAGGCTGATTTTACCGCTATGCAAACCCCAGCTTTAGAAACCTTTAAAGCTCAGTTAAGTGGTTCTGGTGTCCGAGAAATTTCCAGCACTATGGCATTCGTTCGGATTTTATCGACTCTAGTTAAAGATAAAACTATCGGCAAAAATATTGTTCCTATTGTGCCGGACGAAGCGCGTACCTTCGGTATGGAAGGAATGTTCAGACAATTGGGTATCTACTCTTCTGCTGGGCAGCAATATACCCCGCACGACCATGACCAAATCATGTTTTATAAAGAGAGTAAAACCGGTCAGATCTTAGAGGAAGGCATTAACGAAGCGGGTGCTATGTCAGCATGGATAGCGTGTGCTACGGCTTATAGTACTAGTGATTGTCCTATGATCCCGTTCTATATTTATTATTCAATGTTTGGTTTTCAGCGCATTGGTGATTTGGCTTGGGCGGCCGGTGATAGTCAGGCGCGAGGTTTCTTAATCGGTGCTACGGCGGGTCGAACCACATTGAACGGTGAGGGGTTACAGCATCAAGATGGTCACAGTCATTTGTTGGCCAACACCATTCCCAATTGCAGAAGTTACGATCCGGCTTATAGTTTTGAGTTGGCTGTGATTATTCAAAACGGTGTGGAGCGCATGTTCAATCAGAAAGAGAACTGCTTCTATTACATCACTACGATGAATGAAAATTACGCTCACCCTGAAATGCCCGTAGGTGTAGAGCAGGACATTATTAAGGGTATGTATTTACTCAAGGAAAGTTCTGGCGACCTTAAAGTGCAATTGTTGGGTGCGGGCTCTATTTTGCGTGAAGTTGAAGCGGCTGCTGAGCTCTTACAGCAAGACTTTGGTGTTGCTGCTGATGTTTGGAGTATGACCAGTGTGAATGAGATGGCACGTGATGGTCAGAGTTGTGATCGTTGGAATCTACTCAATCCAGATGCACAACCCAAACAAGCTTTTGTTTCGAGTCAGTTAGAGGATAGAAAAGGCCCTGTTATTGCTGCGACTGATTATATGAAGTCTTATGTGGAGCAATTGCGTGCACATATCCCTGCGCCTTTTTCAGTGTTGGGGACCGACGGTTTTGGACGTAGTGATACCCGTGAAAAACTGCGCCACTTCTTTGAGGTGAATCGCCACTTTATTGTACTGACGGCGTTAAAAGCATTGGTTGACGATGGCAGCTTGGAGAAAAGTGTTCTCGCTAAAGCAATGACTCAATATTCTATTGATACCGATAAAGTGGATCCAATGAGATGTTAAAAGCAAGCGCTTTTGTACAAACCATGCCTTTAATAATAGTGAGTTTAAAAATAAGGAGCTGTTGTGGCTACTGAAACAATTTTAGTTCCCGATCTTGGGGGAGCGCAGGGTGTTGATGTCATTGAGGTTTGCGTTGCCGTAGGTGATGTTATCGAAGCAGAGCAATCTATTGTGGTCTTGGAAACGGATAAGGCCTCTATGGAAATACCAGCGCCTAAATCCGGTAAAGTTGTTGCTCTTCATATAAAAGAGGGCGACTCATTAGCAGAAGGGGCTGCTTTAATTGATTTAGATGTGGCTGCTACCGACTCTGATGAGGCTGCTGATGTTGAAACGGGCAATGTTGAAAACCTTACTCCCCAACCATCAGCAGTTGAATCCACTTATGAAGCCAATAATAAACCGGCTCAAGAGCAAAGTGTATCTCCAGAGTCCACACCAAGTTCAGCGGAAGTTGACATTAATGTCCCCGATATTGGTAGCAGCGACTCGGTAGAAGTGATTGAAATTTGTGTTGCCGTCGGAGAGCACATAAATGAAGGTGACTCTATTGTTGTGCTTGAAAGTGATAAGTCATCAATGGAAATTCCTGCCAGCTGTAGTGGTGAAGTTTTAGCGATTAAAGTCGCTAACGGTGACAGCGTAGTGACAGGTGATGCATTGCTTGTGGTTAAAAGTAACGCTCCAGTAGTTGTTGCGACTGTAGCGGAAAAACAGGCTGTTGAGCCAGAGAAGACAGTACAAACTGCTTCAGCGGCCTCTTCCTCAATAGTTACCCCTCCGATAACAACATCTCTGATAACAACACCTGCTAGCTCGGTATCCGACACTCCGGTTCATACAAGTGGCGACGCCTACGCAGGACCAGCAGTAAGAAAGTTAGCTCGGCAATTAGGTGTCGATATGTCGAGGGTAAAAGCCTCGGGACCTAAAAATCGTTTACAACGAGAAGATATCAGAAGTTACGTACGCGATATTGTCGCGGACTCTGAAAGCGGAAAATTACAATCAGGCAGTGGGATTCCGGCTATACCCGATATTGATTTCGCTAAATTCGGCGATATTGAAACCGTTAAATTAAGTAAAATTGCTAAGTTAACGGTTCAAAGCATGACGCGCTCTTGGCTTAATGTTCCTCATGTCACTCAATTTGATGAGGCCGATATTACTGAGATGGAAGCCTTCCGTAAATCAATGAAAACTGAAGCGGAACAACGTGGTGTTCGCTTAACGCCTTTACCCTTTTTACTTAAAGCGGTGGCCGCGGCATTGGTCAAAGAACCCTCATTTAATGTGTCGTTACATAATGATGGCGAGCATTTGATTAAAAAGAACTACGTCAATATAGGTATCGCGGTTGATACACCGAAAGGCCTGTTGGTACCCGTTGTTAAAGATGTTGATAAGAAAGGTTTGTGGGAGCTTGCGGCTGAAACAGCTGAACTTGCCGATAAAGCTCGCTCAGGTAAGTTGATGCCACAAGACATGCAGGGTGGGTGTTTCACTATATCCAGCCTTGGAGCAATGGGAGGAACTGGATTCACCCCGATTGTTAGCGCCCCTGAAGTGGCTATTATGGGGGTGTCCAAGGCTCAAATTAAACCGATTTGGAGTGGCACGGAATTTTTACCGCGACAAATGCTACCACTCTCGGTTTCTTACGATCATCGCGCAATTAACGGCGCTGACTGTGGGCGCTTCTTTACTTATTTGGTGGGTTTATTGACGGATATTCGACGTTTGGTTTTGTAGTTAAAAATTAACAGTTAAAAATTGTCGATTTAAACTATTTCGATCTGAATTATTGTCGGTTTGAACTGTTGTTGATTTGAACTGTTGTTGATTTAAACCATTGTAGTTGGAGATCAGGGTAGTTGGAGATCAGGACTTCATCAGGGCGACGCTTTTTATTTGAGCGTAAACCGACATTCCGGTTTTAAGCCCTAATGTGTCAGCCGATTTAGCGGTAATGTGAGCCAATAACTGTTCGTTTTTTAAGTTGAGCTTAACCAATACTTTAGCTAAGTCATGAGTTGCGGATAGTTCGGTTATGGTGCAAGGCAACACGTTGCTTATGCTAGAACGTGACTCGGGTTGTAAGGCAATACTGACATCACGGGCTAATATTCTAACGCGAACTTCTGTTCCTATATCACGCCCAATAATTGAAGTGGCGATATCATTATCAGCTATGTGAATATAGGTGAGATGATACCTCTGATCGTGTTCTTTTATTTTTCCGCTGACCACAGCTGAAGCTTCATTCAAATGAGCTAAGGGTAAGTCGGTTCGAGTTAAGAGTTCATTTACAGCACCTTGGGCACGTACTTTTCCCGCTTCTAGCAACACCATATGATCGGCTATGCGGACTACTTCGTCGGGTGAATGGCTGACGTAGATCATGGGAATGCTGAGCGCCGTGTTGATGCTGTCGAGGTAAGGTAAAATCTCAGCCTTACTGGATAGGTCCAAACTGGCGAGAGGCTCATCCATCAGCAATAAGTTTGGGCTTGAGAGTAAAGCTCGGGCAATGGCCACTCGTTGCTTTTGGCCTCCAGATAATTGTGCGGGCATAGCGCTGAGTAATGACTCTATCCCTAGTAATGACACGGCTTGATCTATGGATATACGTCGCTGTTGTTTGTCAATTCGGTTGAAGCCGTAACGTAAATTATCATTTACATTTAAATGTTCAAATAAATTACTGTCTTGAAAAACATAACCAATTTCACGTTTATGAGGTGGCATAAAATCGGTGTCACTTTGCCAGACCTCATCACCTATGATTAAATTTCCTCGGGTAGATTTTTCCAATCCAGCAAGACACCGAAGCAGTGTGGTTTTACCTGAGCCGGAAGACCCAAATAATGCGGTAACTCCGCAGCCAGGTATTTCTATATCTACATCAAGTTCAAAATTATTGCGTACTAAGTTAAAAGCCGCTGCTATGTTTTTTGTAGCTGCTAAGTCTTTCGCCTCAGTTAAGTTTTTCATCGGGCGGCCTTTTGATTTTTATGGCTGGCCGTGTTTAAAAAATACAACAAAAATAAAACCACAAACGCGAAAATAACCATGCCTCCAGATAAAATATGAGCCTGGGCGTATTCAAGGGATTCAACGTGGTCGTATATGGCAACGGATAATACTTTTGTTTCCCCGGGTATGTTGCCACCGATCATTAAAATGACTCCGAACTCACCAATGGTATGAGCAAAACTCAAAACGGCTGCAGTGATAATGCCTGGTTTTGCGATCGGCATTACCAAACTGAAAAAACGGTCTAGAGGTGATGCTCTTAATGTGGCAGCGGCTTCAAGGGTTTTTTTATTGATAGAGTCAAAAGCATTTTGAATTGGCTGTAAGGCAAAGGGAAAGGAATATATTACTGACGCTATTACTAGTCCCGGGAATGAAAAGGCCAAGGTACCTAAGCCCAGTTCTTGAGTCAGTTTACCTATGGGGCCATTAACTCCCAGCATCAACAGCATGTAAAATCCGAGAACCGAAGGCGGTAATATGAGCGGTAAAGTTGAAAAGGCGGTGATGAGACTTTTCCAGCGTGCACTGCTGTGACTTAGTTTCCACGCGAGGGGGATAACAAGGAGTAGAAGAATGAAAGTAGTGATGCTGGCAAGCTTTAGTGATAGCCAAATAGGTTGCGTATCAAGAGTGCTGATATCAAATGGCATTGACGTTATTCCCAGTAAAATAAATACAGTAGTGGATAACATAATACAGAAAAAGAGATTACTCTACGGATAAATAGTTTATTAGTTGGGGTGTCAATTATGTCTGATTTAAACGATTCATGTGAATCACAAGTTATGCAGGCCCCGATAAATTTCAATAATAGTTACATTCTCCTCCCCGAATATTTTTACTCTCCTCAATTGCCTACTCAGGTAAGCGCTCCAAAATTGATTCAAGCCAATCTGGAACTGGGGGAGATACTTGGTATCGACGCGAATTGGCTAAACAGTGAAGATGCTGTTCAAGTTTTTTCAGGTAATAAAGTTGCCGCTGGCTCGGAGCCAATTGCCACGGCTTATGCGGGTCATCAATTTGGTCATTGGAACCCTCAGTTGGGAGATGGCAGAGCAATTTTGTTGGGAGAAGTTCTGTCGACCGGTAAAGACGGAGCCCAGATCAGTAGGTTCGACATTCAATTAAAAGGTTCTGGTAGAACCGCTTATTCCCGAGGTGGCGACGGTCGTTCACCGATTGGTCCGGTGCTGCGTGAATATTTACTGAGTGAAGCAATGTATGTTTTGGGGGTGCCGACAACCCGAGCCTTGGCGGCTGTAACTTCAGGGGAATCGGTCTGGCGTGAGCAAGCGCTAGACGGTGCAATCTTAACTCGAGTGGCCAGCAGTCATATTCGGATTGGTACGTTTCAATATTTTGCAGCACAGCAAGATGCCGAAGGAGTTAAGCAGCTTGCTGATCATGTTATTGCGCGCCATTACCCGCAGGTTCAATCGGCAGAAAACCCCTACGTTAATTTGCTTCAAGTCATTATCGAAAATGTTGCTAAGTTAGTTGCGCGTTGGATGTCGATAGGGTTCATTCACGGCGTGATGAATACCGACAATATGTTGGTGAGCGGTGAAACAATCGATTATGGCCCCTGCGATTTTATGGACTATTTTAAGCAAGATAAAGTCTACAGTTCTATCGATAGAAATGGCCGTTATGCGTTTAACCATCAGCCCTCTATGGCGCAATGGAATCTACTGGGTTTGGCACAGTCTTTATTGCCGTTACTGCATGAGTCAGAAGAGCATGCTGTTGAGCTGGCCCAACAGTCGGTTAATCAGTTTGCGGGCGTGTTTGAAACTGAATATTTTTCACTCATGGCTAATAAATTAGGCTTCGTAGGTGAGGTTAGCGACTATGTGAAAAACCTGACTCAAGAGCTACTTGATCTGATGGAGCAGGCCGAGCTCGATTACACCTTGGTGTTTCGGCATTTAACAGAGGTCGCAAACGGCAATGACGTACTTGATGATCAATCTGCATTGAGTTTCCCTGACGGTTTTGATTTGTGGTTGACGCAATGGCAAAACCTGAGGGGTCAAGGTGATGAAATTGAATCGACTAAAATGATGAATCAATCGAATCCGATATTCATACCTAGAAATCACTTGGTCGAAGAGGTTATTCAAAAAACCACATTTAAATCAGATGGTAGTATTGATCTTGAGGCATTCAATACATTGTTGAAGTTAGTGACCAACCCGTATCAATATCAGGATGGGTATAAACGTTTTACCCTGCCACCAAAACCAGAAGAAGTTGTTAAAAACACGTTTTGCGGAACCTAAAGGTTCTTTTAAATATCGCTCTACAATGGAGCGCTATAACCGTATTGTCGAATAATTTTTTTGACTGAATCGGTTTTCATAAAGCTCATGAATTCTTGTGCAGCTTGGTTTTCAATTCCACGGTTTAATAATATCGCATCTTGTTGTAACGGCTGATAAAGGTGTTCGGGAATGATTATTTTTTGTGATTGATTTGCATGAATTATTTGAGATAACGCAACAAAACCAAATTGAGCATTCCCCGTAGCGATAAACTGATGAGTTTGGCTAATGTTTTCACCTTGTACGATTCTAGCTTGAATGACTTCATAAACCCCTAGGTTAACTAATGTCTCCACACTTGCTTTGCCGTATGGTGCAATTTTAGGGTTGGCTATGGCAACTTTTGATGTTGCTAGTGATGAACTTAATAAATCGAAAAGCTTCTCTTCTGCTGGCTTATCGGTCTCAGCATTTATGAGGTTTGGGTCGCTTGAAAATAGAGCGATCTTTCCGGTTGCGTAGGTAAAGCGAGATTGAGCTACGGCTAATTTTTTTAAGGCGAGCTTGGTAGGGTTTTCACGATCGGCTGCCAATAATACATCGTAGGGTGCGCCATGAGTTATCTGCGCATACAGCTTTCCGTTAGACGCAAAGCTTAGTGTTGCTGTGTGTTGCGTTTCAATAAAAAATTTCTGTGCGATTTCTTTAGCGGCCGGATAGAAATTGGCGGCTACGGCAACAAATGTTTCAGCGGCGTTTATAGCTGCACTGCCAAATAAAAACACGCTAAGTGTCCCTATTTGGATGTAACGTTTAATCACAGTGTTTCCTCATAGGTTGTTTTTTCTTAAGTTCTTTTTGCATAGGTTACTGTTGTAAAGGGTGCTTGCTCTATAGCGTGAGCAAGATCTATAGAAGGGAAATGATTGTCGCGTAAATAATGAATAAATTTGAGAGTACGAAAGGCATCAAACCAATCATGAAAATGATTTATTTTTTGTTCGTTAGTGTTGGTTTGTTTTAAGTGCGCAATTAGTTTTTTAATTCCTAGTGAATGTAATGCTGCCAGAATCACTTCGCTGGTTTGCTGATTTATTTGATCGAAATCTTGATTACTATTAATAATGTGTTCTGCGGTTTCAATAAATTCTTTGAGAAGATTAAAGACGTCTGGGTGATAATCTAATTTAATTATTTTGGGTTGCGATATGATTTTTTCTACAGCCGGCCCTGTACCAAAAGGCACTCTATGGGAAAGTCGAGGTTCTAGAAAGACAGTGGTGTTTGTTTGCCCAATAAATCCGAGCTTAGATAATTTGTTTAATAAATAGAAATCTTCGCCACCGGATCTTTTAGGAAAGCCTCGACACTGACAGTAATAATTATAATGCACGGCTAATAAACTACCGATGGTATGGAATGCGTAAGGAGATCGTGCCCACTCCAATCCAGACACGTAATACCTCAAGCTTGTTTCATACAGCTGTGTTGCCTTGCTAATATTGCTGTCATTACTGTGGTGGTGAAATCCATAAATGAAAGCGGAGTACTGGCTTTCAAATTCACTGCTCGAACAAAAATAATCACTGGGTAAGTAGGCGTCTGCATCTGTACTGTGAATCCATGGCGATACACATATTTTTTTATTGATTAAATAGGCGGCAACATCTGAACCGATTTTTCTGGCTAAGCCAACGCCTTGTTTTACAGGTATTCGGTTTGATTGAAACCGATCGATAATTAAATAATCGCCGGTATCACTTTGCATTAAATGAAGATTGTTTTGGCTCCAGAGCGGTTGCATCGTTTGCTGAATGTGTCGCCATAGTGCGTCGTTTTTTTCACAGCTAAGTTGGGTGTCAGGCTGATTGATGATGATGATTGCTAGGGCATTATTTTTTATAAGAAGACCATCTGTCTGGTCTAACCGAGCAATAAAATCTAAATCTTCATCGTATGCTGGGATAACCACGCAGTGTTGGTAGTGTTGTGTGTCTGGGAAGGTGGCAAGCGTATTGGTTTCAGGCTCTGCATAATGTTGGAAATACTTTCTTATAGCACTCATATTCTAGATGCTTAATGTAGGGCGCTGGTTAAAGGTAAGTTTTTAACAATATCGGCTTCAATATCCAGTAACTCATTCATTCGAGGTAAGATAATATCGTCAGAAAAATATTCTTTGGCTAGGTCGTAGAACAAGCCGTTATGGCGACCTTCAGATTCGGCAATAGCTTGGTAAAATTGCTTCATTTTACCTTCTGGTAATGCTTCGCCAACCATGCCAAATCGCTCACAGCCGCGTGCTTCAATAATGCCGGCAATTAATAGGCGATCGAGAAAATAAACATCTGTGCCTTTGCGCATATGTTTTCTGAATGCGTTTACGTAAGGATCTTTACCGTCCTTACCTAGGATAACGTCTCGCTCATGCATGATTTTAACCACAGATCGAAAATGAGCCATCTCTTCTATGGCTAGATCAAGCATGGCTTCGACTAGTTTTTTGCGATCAGGGTAGTGGGACAGCATCGAGGTTGCCATCCCTGCAGCTTTTTTCTCGGCAGCGGCATGGTCTTGTAAGAAAAAATCAAAGTCTTTTAATACGATTTGTGCCCATTGTGGAGGGGTTTGATACCGCAAAATAAACATAAAAAATTGCCTGAGCTATAAATAGGTTTGTGAATAGAGTTAGGGGAATTTAGAATGAAGGCTGATTTTTATGACTGGCCAGTCTATAATCGCGCCCAATTGCACTGCGTCGGGCTCTCAATCCATTGATGCTCAGTGTGCCGGTCATTCTAAATACCTGAATAAGAATTGAAGAGGATCATACATGATTATTAAACCAAAAGTTCGTGGCTTTATTTGTATTAATTCACACCCACAGGGGTGTGCCGCTAATGTTCAGGAGCAGGTTGACTACATCAAAAGTCAGGGGGCAATTGCTGGCGCCCCTAAAAATGTATTGGTTATTGGCTGCTCTACCGGTTACGGCTTGGCCTCAAGAATCACGGCTGCATTTGGTGGTGGCGCTAATACGTTAGGTGTTTGTTTTGAAAAACCACCGACCGAAAGAAAAACGGCATCAGCCGGCTACTACAATACCGCGGCTTTTATGGATGCAGCGAAGTCTGAAGGTTTATACGCAGACACTATTAACGGTGATGCCTTTTCTCATGACTGTAAATCTAAGGCCATTGCTCTTATTAAAGAAAATATGGGCAAAATTGATTTGGTGGTTTACAGCTTGGCATCGCCACGCCGTCAAGATCCAGATTCAGGTGAAGTTTATATGTCTTCGTTAAAGCCTATCAACGATGGTTATACCGCCAGAAATCTGAATACCGATACCCTGAAAATCGCGGATATTACCGTAGAGCCTGCTAACGATGATGAAATCGCACAGACTGTAAAAGTTATGGGTGGTGAAGATTGGGAGCTATGGTTAGACGCCTTGCTTGAAGCTGATGTTCTTAATTCGGGTTGCCAGACCGTTTCGTACACCTATTTAGGTGAGAAGCTAACTTGGCCTATTTACGGTCACGCAACTATTGGTAAAGCCAAAGAGGATCTTGATCGTGCAGCTGGAGAGATCAGAGCTAAGCTGGAGTCTTTATCAGGTGATGCCCATGTCTCTGTACTCAAGGCTCTGGTAACTCAATCAAGCTCGGCCATTCCTATTATGCCTCTGTATATTTCTACGCTTTATAAAGTGATGAAAGATGAAGGTACTCACGAAGGCTGTATTGAGCAGTTGTACCGATTGTTCACCGAAGGCTTGTATACCGATACACCGAGGCTTGACTCTGATAACAGGTATAGAATGGATAACTTGGAGTTGTTGCCTGAAATACAGGCCAAAATTGGCGAGTTGTGGCCACAGGTTACCGAGGAAAATTTAATGCAGATAACTGATTATCAAGGTTATAGCGATGACTTCCTTAAATTGTTTGGTTTTGGTGTGGCGGGAATTGATTACACTGCTGAGACCAGTCCTTTAATTGATGCTGATTTCAAGTAATGTTCGGTACCAATATTTCATAAATAGAGCGGGTGAGCTTAATGGCTGATATACATACGACTTTGGTGCATCACCCCATTGAGCCCGGCGAGATAGTCTCAATCTGCCCGCTCGTTCAGCGCCTAACGGCTAATAATGCCAGCCCTTTTACTGGGCCAGGCACCAATACCTATATAGTTGGCAGTGCTGAAACCGAGTTTGTGGTTATTGATCCAGGTCCGAATGAGCAAAAACATATTGATGCTATTCTTGCGGCCACTAGTGGCAATATAAGCGCTATTTTAGTGACTCATTGCCATGATGATCACTCGCCAGCGGCATTACCATTAAAGCAAAGTACAGGCGCTACGCTCGTTGGTTTACCGGTATTGCAACCTTCGGAATATCTCGACTCCACGTTTGTTCCTGAAATTATTCTTGAAGATGGTTTGGAACTCGAATACAAGGGGTTCAGATTACGGTCGATATACACCCCTGGTCACTTGAAGCAGCATATGTGTTTTTTTCTCGAGCAAGAAAAGATGCTGTTTACCGGTGATCACATTATGCAGGGTGCTACGGTAACCATTGTGCCCCCGCATGGTGGTTCGATGACCGATTACTTGAAATCTTTACAGAAGCTGCACGGACAAAACATAGAGTTTTTGGCGCCGGCTCATGGGCATATCTTATCCAATGCCGAAATGGTTATGACTGAGTTGTATACGCACCGCATTAATCGAGAGAATGCGATTTTGGATGTTCTTGAAAAGGTTGGTAAAGGAACAGTTAAAGAATTGTCCCCAATGGTTTATCCAGAATTAATAGGGGAAATCACTATGGGCGCAAAAGCCATGTTATGGGCTCATTTACAAAAGTTAGTTGATGATGGAAAAGCGACGCGTTATCGCGAGAAACATTGGCTGCTGGGTGACGATGTTTGGCAGATAGTTGTTCCTTAAAGTAGCCGCAGTTTAAAAATCAGGCTCGAAAACCTATTTTGAGCATTATTCTGTTATTTAATCGCCTTGTTTTATAAAGAAAATCAATTGGAAGCTTGTCTCTAGCAAAGGGCGTCAGTAACATTACGCCTTTGGTTTGTCTGACGGAGACAATAAATGATGCAAGGTAGTATGGTTGCTCTGGTTACCCCAATGTTGGCTACAGGTGAGCTGGATTGGAATAGCCTTCATAACTTAGTCGATTGGCACTTACAGCAAGGTACACACGCAATTGTTGCTGTGGGTACTACCGGTGAGTCAGCGACTTTAAATGTTGCTGAACATTTATCTGTGATCAAAAAAGTTGTCGATCAGGTTAATGGCCAGATCCCGGTGATAGCCGGAACGGGTGCCAATTGTACTCGTGAAGCCACCGAGTTAACTAAGTCTGCTAAGAGTGCAGGTGTAGATGCCTGTTTGCTCGTTACTCCCTATTACAATAAACCAACTCAAGAGGGATTGTTTTTACATCATTCACATATTGCTAAAGCAGTAGCAATACCTCAGTTGCTGTATAACGTCCCAGGGCGTACGGGTGTTGATATGGCGCCAGAAACGGCTCAACGCTTGAGCTTGGTTGACAATATTATCGGCATTAAAGAGGCTACTGGTGATGTTGCAAGAGCAAAATGGCTGGTGGAAAATACCGCGGATGATTTCCTTGTTTTATCGGGTGACGATGAAACGGCGGTTGAATTAATTCTTGTGGGCGGGAAAGGTAATATCAGCGTAACGGCTAATGTTGCTCCGGCTCTCATCGCATCCATGTGTGAAAAAGCTTTGTCAGGTGATGCGCAAGGCGCTCGTGCAATCAATCAAAATTTAAAAGCCGTTCATGCCTCTATGTTTGTTGAATCGAATCCAATCCCAGTAAAGTGGGCCGTGGCTGAGATGGGGCTGATGCAGCATGGCTGTCGTTTACCTATGACATTGTTGGCACCAGAGTATCATTCACTCGTTCGTACTGCGTTGACTGACGCTGGTTTAACTTAATAAGATGAAAATAATAATGAAAAGTCGTTTGTGTTTGCGTGTAGCAATGGTTAGCTCTATTGCTTTAGTAACTGGTTGTAGCTCGCTGTTTGGACCAGAAGGTTATTTTAGAGATAGGGCCGATAATTATTTAAAGGCGGATGTCTTGCCTCCAATGCAAGTGCCTGAAAATATACAAACAACTAATGTTGAGCAGCTGTATGTTATTCCCGAGGGCTCTGAAATAGACGCCATAGTTGGGGATAGTTTTGTTACTCCTAGACCTATGGCACTTGCCGATAGCGCTCTTGATGAACGTGTTAAAGTGCAAAGTATTGGTGATCGCCGTTGGGTCCTCATTAACGCATCGCCAGCCGAAGTATGGCCGCAAGTACGTGCATTTTTAGAAAGCCATCAGTTAAATGTTATCTATACCAATGCCCGTGACGGGATTTTAGAAACAAGCTGGTTAAAGTTTCTTGATAATGAAGAAACCAAAGATAAATACAGAATTAAAATCGAGTCGGGAATTCAGCCGCAAACCACTGAAATTCATGTGCTCCACATGAGTATGCCGTGGGGGCTTCCTGGTAATGGACAGGTTAACTGGCCGTCGCGTTCAATAAGTTCAGAGCGTGAAGCTTGGATGGTCGAAGAGTTGTCCACCTCTCTCGCTGAAAGTGGCGGGAACTCACAGTCGGCTTCTTTACTTGCTCAAACTATTGGTGTTGCTGACAGAGTTAAGCTGAGCAGTGCGAGTGACTCTGAGCCTGTTTTGCATTTGGATTTAGATTACTCTCGAGCTTGGGCCACAATTGTCCATGCACTAAAGCAGGATGGGTTCACGACTTGGGACAAAGATAAAGAGTTAGGTTTATTGTATTCAGGTTATAACGTTCAAGAAAAAGAGATTGTTTTAGCTGAAGGCCAAAAGAAAGGCTTGATGGGCGGTATCTTTGATTTTTCCGATGGTTTTATCTTTAAGGGTAATGCTGTTGCCGAAGACGAACCAGAAGACAAACCTAAAACCAGCTTCAATTTGCAAGACTTACTACAAAACTTACAGTTTGAAGATACAGAATCGAATCGTAAACTTTTCGGCAGTATGACAATTGGTACCGGCGAGCCTTTGTATAATGTCCCCGGTTATTTGGTTGTAATGCGTGGCTGGGATAATGAGATTCAAGTGCGAGTGCGTAGTGCTCAAGGCCAAGTATTACAGCCTCAAGAAGCCAAAAAATTACTGATGTTAATCCGTAATAATTTAATATAACCCGTGATTCAATACGCATCTTTAGGCAGCGGCAGTCGTGGTAATGGCACTTTAGTTGCGTCTAAAGACGAGTTGTTGCTGGTTGATTGTGGCTTTACGATTAAAGAGGTCGAGAGACGGATGTCTCGGCTGAATCGCAGAGCCGAGGATATCTCGGCGGTATTGGTTACTCATGAACACGGTGATCACTTAAAAGGTGTGGCGCCTTTAGCAAGAAAGTACAATTTACCGGTCTATATGACTCCGGGTACTTTTCGCAGTAAAGATCACGGTAAGCTCCCTAAGCTTGTTTTAATAGAAGGCTATAAGCCATTTACTATAGGTTCGATTAATATTGAAGCTGTAGCTGTCCCCCATGATGCTCGCGAGCCTGCGCAGTTTATTTTCAATGTCGGTGATACCCGTTTAGGTGTATTAACAGATTTAGGTAATATCAGCTCTCATGTTGAAGAATGCTACAGGGATTGTGATGCGTTGGTGCTAGAGGCCAACCACGATACTCACATGTTAGCGTCAGGGTCCTATCATTATTCTTTAAAGCAGCGGGTTGGAGGCCCTTGGGGGCACTTGAATAATGAGCAAACAGCTGGATTTTTATTGCGCACCAATCTAGATCGATTAAAGCAATTGGTCGTTGCCCATATTAGCCAACAAAATAATTCACTAGAAAGAGCGAAAGCATCTCTTGAGGCTGTCACTGCACAAGTTCCAGAAGTTATTTATGCCTGTCAGGATGAGGGGTTTGAATGGCTAGAGGTGCGCGCGTAATCGTTAGTAAATATTCATCGGGTTGTTAATATTACAGTGTGAATAACTCTACCCCGGTAAAACTAAATCTGTGTGCACGACAGAAGATCCAAATGCAGATTAAGTTGTTGCGGAATATTATGAAGGTGTTGGTCAAATATCGGGTATGAGCTTCGATTAGTAAGTCACTTTTTGTGTTACTTATAGAAAAAATCATAGATTGAGTATTTAGGTAACCTTTATTTTGTCCACATACTGTTTTTTTCTGGTTTTTTTTTAATTTTTTTGCTTAAACACCGTTGATTTTTGTTTAAGTCTATTAAAAACACTGTAAGTTGTTGATTTTAAAGGATAATTTATAATAGATCGTTTTTTGATCAACTCGCTAGGGCTCTTATTGAATGGGCTATTAATAATCATTTAAGCATTCTATCAACAGAGATATCCACAAAATCTGTGGATTATTTTTATAGGGTCTTCCCTATGTCATGGGTAAAAGATTAATTCAGTATTGGTGTGTCTCTGACTGGTAATTCATTGTCGAGTTTGCGAGAATAAATTGAATAGAATTATCTTCTCTTATAATGAAAATAACGAGATGATAGGGTATATCAATAATAAAAAACGAATTCAATGTGATGGTGGGCAAGGATGGACGAGCGTCGCGAGTATGAAAGAAAATTAACCTCGATTAGGGTTGAAATGAGCCACCCAACGTTGGGGCGTATAGTTGGGTTCGCTAGAGATGTCTCTGATGGTGGAGCTTCTGTGTTGGTTGAAAATTATCAAGTCCCGCCTGCTGGTACGATCGTTGATGTTATGTTTCGACGAGTTGTCGGTAAAATCAATGATCAGCCTGTTAAAATGAAAATACAGCATATACACCGCAATGTGCTTGGTTTGATGTTTGCGTAGCTGTGATAGCTTGGTCTTTACATTATTATTTTGTGCATTGCTGGGCTGTTTTTATTGTTCCCTGAAGAATATCCTCTAATTGATACAAGTCACGACAATCTAATTCTGGATTGTTTTCAACGCTTAGCTGCTCGAGTGCCGGTAATGTTAGTAATTCCGGTGCTGATTTTATTTGGTTGTCATTCAGTAGTAGAACCTCGATTCTACCCAATTTGGCGAGGGCTGAGATAGAGGTTAAATTATTGTGGGATAAATTTATGTGGGTAAGGTTGCGGAACGATTCCAACCCTTGCAATGTCTTAATACCTGCGTGAGAACAATTTAATACCGTTAGTTGTCCTGGGGCTGTCACCGCTTGATCTTCTATTGCTTGGTCAAGGCAGTTTCTCAAGTTTTTATCGGCGGTATTAACGTCGGTCAATAATGGTTGAGGTGTGCGAACAACCGTTTCGTTAAAGGTTAATTGATATTGACTACAAGCAGATAGTAATAACAGGATTAAAGGCGCTGTTAGACGCAAAAAATAATTGGAATGTACGCGCGTTTTATTAAAGTGTATTTTCATAATATCGCTGGCAGATTAGTTTCTGGTTGTGGTGGAGAGCAAAGAGTATAACGGATACAATCATTTTCCCAGTTGAAATTATGATCATTAGGCATCAGATAAGCTGAATTGGTAATAGGTTAACAACACATAAAAATCAGGAGTAGTAACAATGCGCTATTTATTAGTTATGACGATGCTTATAACGGTCGGTTGTATGTCGATCGATCCGTACACTGGACAGCAAAAAACCAGTAATACGGCAAAAGGTGCGGGTATAGGTGCTTTGACAGGTGCTCTTATTGGTGCTGCTACGGCAAGTAAAAAAGATCGCAAGAAAGGTATGTTGACGGGTGCGGTTGCCGGTGGTGCTCTTGGTGGTGGTGCGGGTTATTACATGGATCGGCAAGAAGCTGCTTTACGGTCATCACTTGAAGGAACTGGTGTTCGAGTTCGCCGTGAAGGAAATAATATCCAGCTGGTAATGCCGGGAAATATTACTTTTGCTACCGGTCAAAGCACAATTAAAGGTGGTTTTTATGAAACCTTAAATTCGGTTGTGATGGTACTGAATGAATTTGATCAAACCGCTATTAAGATAAATGGCCATACTGATTCAACCGGCAGTGCCGATCTGAATCAGCGCCTAAGTGAAGATCGAGCTAACAGCGTTAAAAACTATCTGTTAAACCAAAATGTAGTGTTTGGCCGCGTTCACGCTACTGGTTATGGATTTCGTTATCCTATAGCGAGTAATGATACTGCGGCCGGTAGGCAAGCAAACCGAAGAGTTGAACTTGAATTGCAGCCTCTGCAATAATCCCTCCTAATATTTATTTAGCCAGAAAATGAGTTTTTGAAATGGTAAGTCCAGAACAGTTACAGGTATTTTTACCCTTTCAATCTTTAGATGATTATCAACTCATTTTACTGGCCTCTAAAGCTCAGTCTTTAAGTGTCGAAAAAGGTGCAACGCTGTTCAGTTTTGGCGATATTGATAGTAACGAGTACTTTTTGCTAAAAGGCACAGTTGAGTTGCTATCAGATGATGGCATTAAGCAGGTGGTTGCTGATCAAGACTTTAAAGCTAAGCACCAGTTATCTCGGCTAAGGCCACGTCAGTATAGCTGCCGAGCCTCTCAGTCATGTCAATTGATCGTTGTGGATGCCGATATTATTGATGAATTGCTCGTGCAGTCCCGTAGTCTTGATAGCGATGATGAGTCCTATGGTGTTGATGAGGTTGACAGCATTGAAGAATTTGAACGTAGAGAGATACTGTCGAGATTTAATCGTGACTTAAAAAGTAATAAGTTTATTTTGCCTAGCTTGCCTGAAGTGGCAATAAAAGTTCGTCGATTGATTGAAGATGAGCAGGCCAGTATTGCGACGATTGCATCTGTTATCAATACCGATCCATCAATAGCGGCGAAGCTGATTCGAGCCGCCAACAGTCCAATTTATCGTGGTGTTAAACACTGTGATACTACGCCTAATGCTATTACTCGACTTGGTTTAGATACCACTCGCAAATTGGTTATTAGTTTTTCATTAAAGGATATTTTTAAAGGCTCTAATCTACTGAAGGAACATATGCGTGGCGCGTGGCAACACAGTGTAGAAGTTGCTGCTATTTGTATGGTCATTGGCCGGAGAGTTAAGTTATCAAATATTTCTTCTGACGAATTAATGCTGGCAGGGTTGCTTCATGATATTGGGGTTATAGCCGCGTTAAGCTTCATTCAAGAACATAAAGAGTTAGGCAGTTCACAAGAAAAAATTGATGCCACCATTAATTTACTGAGAGGCCCAGCCGGTGAAGCTATTTTGCGACAATGGAACTTTCATGAGGGTTTTATCGATGCCGCAAAATACGCTAAAGATTGGTCGCGCACCCACCTAATGCAAGCTGATATTTGTGATGTGGTACAGGTTGCCAAATTGCACAGTTATATTCGTCAAAAGAAAAAAATAAAACAGTTACCAAGGATAGACACGTTACCGGCTTTTTCTAAATTACCGTTGGGTGAAGTGACTCCAGAGCTGACAATTAAAATACTGGATGAGTCACGCGAACAAATTCGCGAAGCACAGCAGCTGCTTTCTTAATAAGTCATAGTATTCTGGTGGAATCATAAGCGTGTTGATTTTATTGTGTGAAGAACAATGTTATAGCAATCCGTTTTATCGCCAAGATGTTGAAGAAATTGCCAGTAGACTCCGCGCAGAGCTGGTCCACGATATTGACTGGCGAGATAAAAATTTACCTCCATACATTTTGAATTATTCCTCGAGTGGCTTAGCGCTACAGATGACAGGCAAGAAAGCTCCAGGGCCCATTCATGCTAATTTTGTTTCGGGTGGCGTCGATCATCGGCGTAAATTTGGTGGTGGTAAAGGCCAAATGATCGCTAAAGCCGTTGGCTTAAATAATATAGGTAACCCACAACGACCGCTGCATGTCCTAGATGCCACAGCAGGCTTAGGGCGTGACGGATTTGTATTAGCAACCTTGGGTTGCAAGGTGACCTTGTTAGAGCGCTCAGCGATTGTTGCTGAGCTATTGAATAATGGATTAACACTTGCTGCTACCGCCGAAGACTTAACCCTTCAAGATGTCGTAACCCGCATGACATTGATTCCCGAAGACAGTCGCGATTATTTACGAAAGCTTGCTCTACCAGAGGCAGTGGATAAACCGGATGTTGTATACCTCGACCCCATGTTTCCGGCCAGAAATAAATCAGCCAGTGTTAAGAAAGAAATGGCGGTGTTTCATTCAGTCGTAGGGGCTGATCTTGATTCTTCTGAATTATTACCGTTGGCTTTAAGCGCGGCCGAATATAGAGTCGCCGTTAAAAGGCCTGCGGGTGCACCTTATCTGGCGGATAAAAAACCTACTTATCAGTTGCTGGGTAAAACCAGTCGCTATGATATTTACGTTAATAAAAAACTCGATATTTAGAAATAGGATAAGAACTTTATGAGTGAAATAACAGCAACCGTTGAATTAGAAATAAAAAAACATATCGCCATATTGTCTTTGAATAATCCTAAAAAGCACAACTCTTTGTCTGCTGCTGATATTGAGTTGTTCATAGAGCAGCTTGAGCGCGTGAAGAAAAATACAGCGGTTCGAGTTTTATTAGTCACCGGAAAAGGCGATAAAACATTTTGTGCTGGAGCTTCATTAGATCAACTTTCTAGTGGTGATATGAGTGGTGATAAATTTGAAACCATGACCAATACCTTGGCTTCCATTCAAGTGCCTACAATTTGTGCTTTTAATGGCAGCGCTTACGGTGGTGGGGCTGAAGTTGGCTTATGTTGCGATTTTAGAATAGGCATAAAGGGTATGACACTATTCATACCGGCAGCGCGCTTTGGTTTGTGTTACCCGCTCAATGGCATACAGCGATATGTGCAACGCCTAGGAGCGAATGCGGCTAAGCGCTTGTTGGTGGCCAGTGAAGAGTTCTCAGGTGAGGGGTTGATGGAACTGGGTTACTTAACCCACCTAGTTGAAAAAGATGATCTTCAGCAGTCTGCGATGGATATGGCCATTCATATAAGTGGTTTAGCTCCATTGGCCACAGTGGCGATGAAATCATTGTGCGATCAAGCTTCAGCAGGAACACTAACCCATGAGCATGCTCGTGAAATTAGCCAGCAGTGTAATAGTTCCAGTGATTTACAAGAAGGTTTGTTAGCGGCAAAACAAAAACGCACGCCACTCTTTTCTGGGGTTTGAATATCCTGCGCAATCATTAACTATTAAATTGTTAGTTAATGATAACTTCACTGATCTATATCGTTATTGCTCATCATTTCATTTTTCTCCAGAATAATATTATGGCGTGTAAATAACTTATAACCGTGGAGAATAACTATGGGTGTTGGCCCTTTAGCTGGAATAAAAGTCATTGAAATGGAAGGTATCGGACCTGGCCCTTGTGCCGGAATGATGCTGGCCGATATGGGCGCAGAAGTTATTATCGTTGGTCGTAAAATGGCCAATGTGAATGCGGCTGGCATATCAGGTGATGATAGCGCTAATAATCATATGTTTTTTAATCGCGGTAAAAAATCCATTGCGGTCGACTTAAAAAATCCCGACAGCGTTGAAGTGGTTTTGCGCTTAGTTGAATCTGCTGATGTTCTGATTGAAGGGTTTCGCCCTGGAGTTATGGAGCGTTTGGGTTTAGGCCCGGATGTCTGTTTAGAACGCAATGAAAAATTAGTTTACAGCCGTATGACCGGTTGGGGGCAAACGGGACCCTTGGCCCATGCTGCTGGCCACGATCCAAATTACATCGGTATATCTGGAGCGCTTTGGTATGGCGGTAGTCAAGATAGAGCGCCGACCGCTCCCTTAACTTTAGTGGGTGATTTAGGTGGCGGCACTATGGTGTTGGCATGGGGGATTTTGTGCGCCGTGTTACATGCTCAAAAAACCGGAGAGGGTCAGATAGTGGACTCTGCCATTACTGACGGCTCGGCCTACATTTCAAGTTTGCTGATGATGATGCGTAATACCGGCCAGTTACAGGATGATAAGTTAGGCACTGGTTGGGCTGATGGCGCAGCGCCATGGAGTGATACTTATGAGTGTTTAGGTGGCGGCTATATTACCGTTTGCTCATTAGAGCCTAAGTTTTATCAAGAGTTTTTACAGCGCTTAGAGTTAATCGACAATCCGTTATTTGCAAATCAGTGGGATGTGCCGAACTGGCCAGAAGCTAAGGAGGTTGTTCGCAATCTTTTCCTGAGCAAAACGCGGGATCAATGGTGCGACTTACTTGAAGGAACGGATACGTGTTTTAGTCCGGTATTAAATTTTACCGAAGCGGCTCAACATCCCCATAATGTGGCTCGAAATACTTTTTTGAATATAAAGGGTGTGAGCCAACCAGCACCTGCGCCTAAGCTCAGTCGATACCAACCAGAAGTTGGTTTGCCGCCACACAACGGCGAACATACGGACGCTATTTTAGCCGGGCTGGGTTTTGATACGGATGCTATCGAAGGCTTAAAATCAAAAGGCGCGGTATAAGACGAATGATTCGCGGTTCATGTTCCTTTTAGGAGGTTAACCGCGACTCTCTCAGCTGTTTTTATAATCGACTAATATTTTTTCTAAAGCAGCAAAACTGTCTTTAAATATCGGCCACAGTGCTCGAACTTCAGCCATATCTCCTTGGTTGGCATGGACTTCAATTTTCGCCGCAATGGCCGCTGTTGATTTGGCGCTTAAGTTTAAGCATGAGCCTTTTAGGCTGTGGGCGTTTAATGCCGCGCTTTCGCAGTCAGCAACCTCTATTGCTAATTCAAGTTGCTTAGTAACAGAGTCAGAGCTATCTAGAAAAACCCCTACCAGCTTTAAGAGCCGGTCTTCTTTGCCTCTAACACGTTTTAATACTTCAGCTTTGTCCCAAAGATCCTCCGTTATGGATAAATCTTGGTCGATATTGGTATCAGTCATTTGGGTTTCCTCTGAGTAAGGTTGTTGGAAGCGAAGGTGGCTGTTTTTTGCATCAAATAAACTTAAGTTAAAATCGAAGGGCAGCGTAAAAGAGTCCTATCAGAGTAGCTTAATATAAGGTTTTTATCGAAATAGGGCGTGTAATACATCAAAAGAGAAGTTTATAAGTAAATAGATACAGCTCTGTGTTGATATCTTATGTTTTTATGTTATATAAGCATCCCATGAAAACACCAAAACAAATAATCCCCCTAGTTCAAGACGGTATCGTCGATGAAGTCATTAGCCGTTTGATGAGCGGAAAAGAGGCTGATGTCTACTTAGTCCGCTGTGGCTCAGAGATTCGTTGTGCCAAAGTGTACAAAGACGCCGTAAAACGCAGCTTTAAAAAAGCGGCTCAATATCAAGAGGGTCGTAAGGTTCGTAATAGCCGCCGTGCTCGAGCAATGGAAAAAGGCTCGAAGTTTGGTCGCAAGCAGCAAGAAGAAGTGTGGCAAAACGCTGAGGTTGATGCACTCTATCGACTTGCTTCTGCTGGCGTGCGTGTGCCCAAGCCTTATGGTTGCTTTGATGGCGTACTGCTCATGGAGTTGGTGACTGACGATGAAGGCGACGTTGCACCCCGCTTGAACGATGTGGCTATGTCGGCTGAGCAAGCGCTTGAAGATCATGCTGTCGTCATGCAATACGTCATGCGTATGCTGTGTGTGGGTATTATTCATGGCGACTTATCTGAGTTTAACGTACTTGTGGATGCTTATGGTCCAGTCATAATCGACTTGCCTCAAGCGGTTGATGCGGCCGCCAATAACAACGCAGAGAAAATGCTGACTCGTGATGTTATGAATATGACTACCTACTACTCGCAGTTTGCTCCAGAGTTGATGCAAACGCGTTATGCCAAGGAAATTTGGGCTCTGTATGAAGAAGGCGAATTACACCCCGATCTTCAGTTAACCGGTGAATTTGAAGAAGATGAAGCTGAGGCTGATGTCGATACGGTTTTACAAGAGATCAAAGCGGCTTTTGAAGAAGAGCAAGAGCGTTTAGAGCGAATCAGAGCCGCAGACGAAGATGAGGATTAACCTTTACGTGATGCGTAAGATGTACTTGATCGGTTAAGATGCACTTACTCGGTAAAGATGTACTTACTCGGTAAAGAAGGTGACGAAACGGCTAATCACCATTCGCACCTGCGCTAGCATAGCCGTTACAAAGCCAGCGCCGGCAATGCACAAACCCACCAACGTAATGATTTCTTGAGCCAATGATGGCGCTACATTATTCGTGGCAATATAAATTAACACCAACCCGAAAAAAAACAACATCGCACCCAGCCGAAATTGCTTGAAGCTCATTTCCATCGGCGCGGTGTAATGTTGTTTTAATGCGGCACGCCAGAGTTTTATATCCAACTTGTTTACCATTCCTTTAAATAGGTTTAACTGTCTAAGGTCTGTTTGACCGTTTTAAAACATATTCGGGTTCATTTGGATTCTGTCATCGCTAAAGACGCTGGCATTAGGCTCTAACATTTGCATGTAGCGGTCAAAATACAAAAATTGTTTTAGAAGCATAGTAAACGCTCGGGGAAAGCGAATGCCGTAGTTCTTCCCAATCATTCCGAGCTTAATAACCATGTCATTAATGTCATCGGTTTTATTTTGCGCGATATTGCTCAACAATGTCTCAGGATCAACATTGTCGAGAGATTTAAACAGAGCGGTAATATCTTGAGTGAGTTTATCAATATCAACTTTGTCGCGAGTGATGCCAACGCTCAGCATAGACTCAGCAATTAACCGGTAATCATCCGAGCCAATGCCTCCAAATAGACTGAACATGGCTTCCCATGCGTCTTTTTTAACTCGGCCGACCATGCCGAAATCAATAAAACCAACACGGCCATCGTCCAGCAATAACATGTTGCCGCTGTGTAAGTCGGCGTGGAAAAACTCACAATTGGTTAAGCTTGAAAACCAAGTGTTTAAAGCTAAAAACAGAGCTTTTGAGGTTGTGGCTTGATTGTCGCCAAGATTATTAGAGTCGGTTATGGAACGGCCGTAGAATCGTTCCATGGTCAATACGCGGGTGCTGGATGCTTTGCGGTAAGGCTTGGGTGCGGACACATCACGATTGCCGGATTTAAATAAGAATTGACGGAAGTGGTCGAGATTGTCCGCTTCTTTTTTGAAATCGCACTCATCAATCATGGATTGATACATTTCTTCAATAATGCCAGCAATAGCGTCTCGATCTATAGTCGGCATCATCAATTCCATGATGCGAACCATTAAATATACGGTGTTCAAATCGACCATGATTTCGGTTTCTACACCGGGTTTTTGTACTTTAACGACGACGTCTTCACCGCTTAATAAAGTGGCGGCATGTACTTGGGCAATGGACGCTGACGCGAGCGGTTTTTCATCGATGCTGCGGAAAACGTTAGCCAGTGGTTGGTTTAAATCTTTTTCGATAATGCGTTTGATTTTTTCGAATTCAATTGGTGTTGTTTGATCGAGCAGCAATTGAAACTCTTCAACGTATTCAGCAGGAAATACAGACGGTGAGCTGGCAATAAACTGACCAAATTTAATGTACGTGGTACCAAGCGATTCAAACAATTCACGCAACTCATTGGCTGGTGGACGTTGACGCTTGATCAGCCAACGCGCCGCACGTGGGTATAATTTTAAAACGGTACTGGACATTCTTAATGAACCCCGAATGCCGAGTTCAGCAAAGCTAGCCGGGTTGCTAATGAGTTTCTTAATGTTAGGCATAAGTGCCATAGGTAAATCCTTGAGCTTTAAATAGAAATAAAGGGTTTCGCGATTAAAATTTGGTCAATCAATCAATCAATCAATCAATCAATCGGTTAATCAGTCAGTAGGTTGATCAAAATTTGCTGATAAATATCAGAGAGCTGATCTAATTCGGCCGCATTAACGCATTCATCGACTTTATGAATGGTGGCGTTTACGGGGCCAAGCTCAACAACTTGAGCCCCAGTCGGTGCAATAAAACGTCCGTCTGAAGTACCGCCAGCGGTGGATAATTCTGTATCAATACCGGTAACGGTTTTAATTGCAGAAACACTGGCTTCAACCAGAGGGCCTTCGGCTGTTAAAAAAGGCTGGCCGCTAAGTTTCCAATTAATGTCGTAATCTAATTGATGTTTATTGAGGATTGCCTCAGTTCTTTGACGTAATATCTGCTCAGTAAGTTCGGTGGAAAAACGAAAGTTGAAAACAACCTCAATTGCTCCCGGAATGACATTAGTGGCTCCAGTACCAGAATTGATGTTTGAAACTTGGAAGCTGGTCGCGGGGAAAAAGTCGTTACCATTATCCCAGTGTTCTGCGGCCAGTTCAGTTAATGCTGGGGCGAAGCTGTGAATAGGATTGCTGGCCAATTGTGGATAGGCCACATGGCCTTGAATACCGTTTACGGTCAATTCACAACCCAGTGAGCCGCGGCGACCATTCTTGATGGTGTCACCCGTGTAATTGGAGCTAGAAGGCTCACCGACCAAACACCAGGTTATCTTTTCATTGCGCTCTTCTAGCCATTCAATCACTTTGACTGTGCCGTTGGTTGCTGGCCCTTCCTCGTCGCTAGTGATTAAAAAAGCAATGCGGCCAGTATGATCTGGGTGCTTGGCAATAAAGCCCTCACAGGCGGTAATCATGGCCGCTAGGCTGCCTTTCATGTCAGCTGTTCCGCGGCCATACAGCATGCCATCCACAAGCGTTGGTTCAAACGGAGGTGTTTGCCAGTTGGCCGCAGGTCCGGTTGGTACCACATCGGTATGGCCGGCAAAAACAAACAAGGGGCCTGAGCTACCGTGTACGGCCCATAAATTATCAGTGTCGCCAAAACGCAAGTTCTCAATTTGAAAACCTATAGCGGCAAGACGATTCCCCATTAATTCTTGGCAACCACAGTCTTCAGGTGTGATGGATTGGCGTCGGATAAGATCGCACGTTAACTCATAGGTTGAGCTTGAGTTATTGTGAGTGGTACTGGTTTCAGTGGTACTGGTTTGAACGGTGCTAGTTTCAGTTATGTTGCCCATAGCGTTCTCGTAAGTCTCTCGTATTTCAATGTGGGTGCTTTAATTTTAAGGTTTTAGTGCAGCGAGAATTAACACATTAACTTCGTCAGCACGGGCATAGGTTAAATCGTGTTCGGCATTGGCTAACGAATGAAGCTGTAGCTGCGGTACCGCTTGCTGCATAATTTTGGCGCTGCTAATGGGTACTACACTATCGTTATCGCCCCAAATAACAGTGGTTTTGATTTGGCTTTCCCCTAAAGTTTTATAATCATCGCTAAGATCGTACATAGGGTAGTGTTGCAAAGTAGATGACAGGGCGTGGGGAGTGCCTTTAATGTAAAATTGCTGTTTAAATTTCGCGACCGCATCGGCATTGAGATGGCCATTGTCAACGGCACTAGCAAGATCACCCATAAGATTATCGGCACCCGCAATGCTCAATAATATTTCACCAATTATGGGGGTGGCCACTACTTTCTGCAGTCCCGAGTAAGCCGGAACAAAGCCCGCAGGAGCAAGTAATACCACTTGTTTTACTCGCTCGGGATATTGCGCCGCAAAGCTGGTGACATTGCCTCCACCCATGGAATATCCAATGAAGGTGGCCGGTGACTCAATCGCCAGAGTGTCCAGTAAATCATTGAGTTCTCTTATGTAAAAATTGCGAGTGTAATCCTCAGTTGGACGATCCGAGTGGCCGCGTCCAAAATGATCGTAACTTAAGACGCGATACCCGGCTTTCACCAGCTCTGGAATGGTGCGCTGCCACACAAATTTAGGTGTGGAAAAACCATGCACTAGAACGATTAGCTCTCCATTTTCAGGGCCATGCCATTGGTAGCTGACTCGACCGGATGTAAGAGCAGCACTAAGCCCGCCTGCCAAATGATATTGGTCATCAAGTGACTTGTAGCGGGTGTAAGATAGAGCGCTTGCAACCATAATGGCCAACACAAAAAATAAAGCGAAAATGATCAGTGTCTTTGAGTGCATGGTTGCTGTGCTCTGTTTTTGATTGGCGAGTTGCTGCTGGTCAGTGAATTACTAATAATACATGCGCCGTTAGTTATGAGCGTGGAGCTCTTCGTTTAGGGCAACAGCACTTTTGTTGGTTTTACATTCAACGGTTCCGGTAACTGAATTCCGGCGGAACAGTAAGTCAGATTTTCCGGCCAATTCGCGCGCTTTGATACTCTCAACTTGCTTGCCGGTGTCGTCTAATACGGCAACCTTGGTGCCGGCGGTAATGTATAGGCCTGACTCGATAGTACAGCGATCTCCCAATGGGATGCCGGTTCCTGCATTGGCTCCCAAAAGACACTCATCTCCAATCGAGATAACCATGTCGCCGCCGCCTGATAAGGTGCCCATTGTTGAGCAGCCGCCGCCTAAATCAGAACCCTTACCAACAAAAACACCTGCAGAGATACGGCCTTCTATCATGCCTGGGCCTTCTGTGCCTGCGTTAAAATTAACAAAACCTTCGTGCATGATGGTGGTGCCTTCGCCTATATAGGCGCCCAATCTAACGCGTGCGGTGTGGGCAATACGAACCCCCGTAGGGACAACGTAATTGGTCATCTTAGGGAATTTATCAATGCAATCTACGTCAAGTAATTTACCGTCCAAACGCGCTTGCAATTGGCGAGCGGGTAACTCTTGTAAATCAATCGCGCCCTCATTGGTCCAGGCCACATTAGGCAAGGCTCCAAATAAGCCGGTAAGGTTGGTTTGATGTGGTTTAACCAAGCGGTGGGACAATAATTGGAGCTTCAAATAACCTTCTGGTACCGATGCAGGTGCAGTATCGGTAGCTAATATAGAGGCGACTAGTGGGCGTTTGCTGCCGGCTAGAGAACGCACCAAATCAGCTTGTTGATAATTATTGGCGGCTTCTAAAGCACTGGCCAGATCAGTTAGCTGGTCAGTGTTAATGTCGATAACCTGATTGCCTTCGGTGTAACCTAAAACTGTCGAAATAGCGGCTGTAATTTCAATGGAAGGATTAAGTAATGGTTGCGGATAAAATATTTCTAACCATTCGCCGTTATTGTTTTGGGTGCCGACACCAAGGCCGATAGCGTAGAGTTGAGTCATAATGTGTCTTCCGAATAAAAGTGTTGTGAATAAAATTAATTAAAAATCGAATCGTAAGCTGCAGGTTTAAAACCAACACTGAATACGCCGTTGTTATCGAGTAAAGGGCGTTTAACCAGAGTGGGTGACGCAAGTATTAGAGCCACCGCGCTTGAGTCATTAAGAGAGGCTTTAGTGTCATCGGTTAGCGCTTTCCAAGATGTGCTGCGTTTGTTAATAACGGTTTCGCAGCCTAGCGAAGCTAGCCATGACTCTACGTGTGAATGTTCCAGCCCGTCTTTACGGAAATCATGAAACGTAAAATCTATCCCATTATCTGTTAGCCATGTGCGGGCTTTTTTAACGGTGTCGCAGTTTGGAATGCCGTAAAGTGTAATCACGGGGTTAAAACCTTTTCTTGAAGGGGGATTAGGCGCGAGATTCTAACAAAAAATGGGATTTCTTTCACGAATAAGTTTAAAAACTGACCAATGTTTTTTGCAAATATTGAGGTGCTTTTGTAAATGTCGAGGTGCTTTTCGAAGATTGAAGAGAGCTTGGTTAAGCGTTGATCGAGAGTGCCTAATTTGAGTTACGCCTTAAGTGTTTTTTTAGGGTGCTTGCGATTGGGGTAACACGTTGTACAAATTTCACATACGGTTCCATCGCAGCCACGTGCGCTGCAGTGCTCACGACCATAAAAAATGAATTGGAGGTGCAGGGCTATCCATGTGTCTTTGGGGAATAAGCGAGTTAAATCCTTTTCGGTCTGCGTGACATTTTTACCCGACGTTAAGCCCCAACGCTGAGCTAAACGGTGTATATGAGTGTCTACCGCAAAAGCGGGTACATTAAAGGCTTGGGCCATTACTACGCTGGCGGTTTTGTGGCCGACCCCAGGGAGCTCTTCAAGCTTAGCTATATCGGCAGGTACTTCGCCGTTGTACTTGGCCACCAAAATTTTAGACAGCTCCGAAATAGCGGCCGACTTGCGTGGTGATAATCCGCAGGGCCGAATAATGGCTTGGATGTCTTCGGTACGTTGCTTGGCCATATCAAAGGGGTTGTTTGCTAGCTGCCAAAGGGCGGGAGTGATTTGATTGACTCGCTCATCGGTGCATTGGGCTGACAATAAAACGGCAACTAGCAGAGTGTAAGTGTCGGTGTGGTCCAACGGTGGTGGTGTTTCAGGGTAAAGTTCTTGCAGTCTGTGCAGAATGAATTTTACCCTGTCGGCTTTGGCCATATGGTTCATTGGGTTAAAAATTTCTTGATGCGTTGTGCGGCATCTATACATTCTTCCAATGTCGCAACCAGTGCCATACGAACGTGGTTTTCGCCGGGGTTAACACCTTCTGAGGTTCGTGCAATATAACGCCCTGGTAATACCGTTATGTTTTGCTGAGCAAATAATTGCTGAGCGAAATCTACATCACTGATTTTGGTTTTCGCCCACAAATAAAAGCTCGCGTCGGGCTTGCTTACTTCTAAATGTCCTTCAAGAATAGCCAATACAGCATCGAACTTTTGTCGGTAGCTGTCTCTGTTTTGCAGCACATGGTCTTCATCATTCCATGCGGCAATAGAGGCTAACTGGGATGTGATGGGCATGGCACTGCCATGATAAGTCCTATACAACAGGAATTTTTTTAACACTTCTGCATCGCCTGCCACAAAGCCTGAGCGCAACCCAGGTAGGTTAGATCGTTTCGAGAGTGAGTGGAATACTACGCAGCGTTGATAATCGTTGCGGCCTATTTCTTCACAGGCTTGGAGCAGTCCAACAGGCGGTTTGGTTTCATCAAAATAAAGTTCGGAATAGCATTCATCACTGGCAATAATGAAATCATATTTATCGGCTAGTGCTATAAGTTTTTGCAGAGTTACCGTATCTATAACAGCCCCTGTTGGATTGCCAGGTGAGCATAAAAATAACAGCTGGCAGCGCTGCCAAACGCTAGGGGCTATAGCGTCAAAATCAGGCAGGTAATTGTTATCTTTTAAGCAATTAATAAAGAAAGGCTCGGCTCCAGCAAGAAATGCGGCACCTTCATAGATTTGATAAAAAGGGTTGGGAGTGACGATTAAAGGCGTTTCAGCTGGAGTTTTGTCGATGACGGCCTGCGCAAAAGCAAAAAGAGCTTCGCGAGTTCCGTTTACCGGAAGTACGTTACTTTCTGGATCAATACTGCCTTTAGATAATTTAAAACGTTTCTCTAACCACGCGGCAATGGTTTGCCTTAATTCAGGTAAGCCTTTAGTGGTTGGATAATTAGCGATGCGGTCCAGGTTGTCCACCAGTGTGTTTAAAACAAACTGCGGCGGTTCGTGTTTAGGCTCACCGATCGATAAAGCAATGTGGGTTAAGTTGGCGGGAGCTGTTACTTGAGCCTTAAGTGCATTGAGCTTTTCAAACGGGTAGGGATGTAAGAGCTCTAAATCTGGGTTCATAGTCATATCTTGATTAATCCTGACCAACTTGTTGATCCAATTGCTTACAGATTTCAGTTTGTAAATCGTGACAAAGTTGAGGGTCACTTAGAGGATTGCCATCTTGGTCTGAAATTAAAAATATATCTTCAACTTTTTCGCCCAGCGTTGTGATTTTTGCGTTCACAAGCTGAATGTTAAATTGTAAAAATATCCGACCGATGAGCGCGAGCAGTCCAGGTCTGTCTGGACAGATAACCTCAAGAATAGTTGAGTTGTTATTGATGTTGTTACTGATCGTTGCACGTGTTGGTATGGTGAAATGCTTCAGCTGACGTGGAATTCTTCGTTGAACTATATCGGAATAGTCGTCAGTTAAAGACAGTTCTTCTTTTAGTGCGTTAATGATTTTGGTTTGCGTTTCATTGTCGTGAGCAATGGGGTGGTTATCGGCATCGGCCACGTAGAATGTATCAATGGTGTAGCCACCGCGCGCGGTATTGTAAATTCGAGCATCGTGGATGGTTAAGTTGAGGTGGTCAAGCGCGGCTGCAACAGCAGCAAAAACATAATCTCGATCTTTAGTTCGAATGAATATTTCAGTAAAACCAGTGAGTTCATTGGCGTTACCGTCACGAATCAAAATAAGATCTTCGTCGCTGTTGTGTTCAATAATTGCTTGGCTGTGCCAGATTATTTCAGACGTATTTTCACGTAAAAAATAATCATCACCTAAGTAATCCCAGAGCCGCATAACTTTATCTTCATCTACTTTTTGGATGATTAATTCACGTAAAGCCGCGTGTTTATTTTCTTCAATAATATCTTTACTATCTATGGGGTTCTCAAGGCCGCGGCGCAACGCGCTGCGAGTCTCACTGTAGAGTTGGAGCATGAGGCTGTCGCGCCACCCGGTCCATAAGTTTGGATTGGTGGCATTGATATCGGCAACGGTAAGTAAATATAGATAATCTAAATGCCTTTGGTCGCCAACGATTTGAGCAAATTGATGGATGACTTCTGGGTCAGAAAGATCTTGTTTTTGCGATGCCTTGGACATCAATAAATGATTCTCAACCAGCCAAACAATTAGGCGAGTGTCGCTACTAGAAATATTATGCCGCCGGCAAAAATCGGCGGCATCCACCCCCCCTAAAATAGAATGGTCACCACCTCGGCCTTTAGCGATGTCGTGATAAAGGCCAGCAATATAGAGAAGCTCGGGTTTGTTGATGCGTTTGAAGCATTCTGCTGCAAGTGGAAATTGTGTTTCAGCTGTTTTGTGGCGAAATTTCCGCATATTTTTCACGACCAACAATGTGTGGACGTCAACGGTATAGATGTGGAATAGGTCGTGCTGCATTTGGCCTATGAGATTTCTAAATTCTGGTAAATAACGGGATAAAATATTGTAACGCTTCATGCGCAACAATTGTTGGGATAGGCCGTGTTCGCTGCGCAATAAGCGCATAAATAAGGTGTTGTTTTCTGGGCTATTGCGGAACTCTTCGTGGATTAAATTTTGATGCTCACGCAACAAACGAATCGTCTCGGGTCGAACCCCTTTGATGTGCTCATTTTCACCCATAAGCACAAAGATCTCGAGAAGCGCCGAAGGCGTCCTTAAAAAGACCGTTTCGTCAGTAACTTCAATGTATTTATTGCGCAGTTGAAAGCGTTCATTAATGGCGGAAATATTTTCATTTGATGAGTTTTTTTTAAGAATGGCTTCGTCCAAAAAATGCATAAGCACATCGTTTAATTCACCCAGAGCAAGGGTTACTCGATAGTAGCGATGCATAAATTCTTCGATGATTTGTTTGTCTGTATCCCCTTTAAAGCCAAGCTCTACAGCGAGTTCATGTTGAAAATCAAACAGCAGTCTCTCTTCTGGACGTTTGACGACTTTATGTAGGCCGTAGCGAACTCGCCATAAAAATTCTTCGCTGCTTTGAAGTAGATCAAACTCTTCGTCGGTAAAAAAACCAGTGCCTTCAAGCTGTTTTAAAGTACGTACACCGAAATGACGTTTGGCTACCCAGTTGATGGTTTGAATGTCGCGCAGGCCGCCGGGAGCATTTTTTATGTTGGGCTCTAGATTGGTCTCAGTGTTGTTGTGCTTTTCATGGCGCTCGTTTTGTTCTTGCCATTTTGCATCAAAAAACTCTTCGCTAGGCCACATGTACTCAGGACCGGTAAGGCGTTGAATTTCTTTGGCTAGCGATTCGTTGCCAACCAGTGCGCGCGATTCGATAAGGTTGGTAACAACCGTGATGTCCTCACGGGCAATTTGCAGGCACTGCTGCATGTCGCGAACGCTGTGGCCAATTTCTAAACCAATATCCCACAACAAGGTTAGGAAGCTTTGCGCTGACTCTAGGTCAGAGGCGTGTTCAGTTTCGAAGAGCAATAACAAATCAATGTCGGATTTAGGGTGTAACTCGGCTCGACCATAACCACCAACGGCCATTAAACAGATGTCATCGCTCCAGTCGAATTGATGCCAAGCAAAATGCAAAATGCAATCTATAAACAGGGCGCGCTCATAAATTAAGTTCCGTATGTATTCGCCTTCATCAAAGCGGCGATCAAATTGAACATTAGCGCCATGCAGGGCATTTTTAAACAGAGGAATGATGCGACCGTCAGCGGCAAGTAAATCAGCACGAAATTTTTGTTGGTTGAAAAACAATAATGGTCTTTGAAAATAAGGTAGTTGCATTAGGGCTGCTCTTAAAATGACTCTTCAGTACGGGCGGTTAATACTTCTACGCCGTTACTGGTTACGGCTAAAGTGTGTTCCCATTGTGCTGATAAGCGTTTGTCACGAGTTTCGACAGTCCAGCCATCTTTTAATAGTTTGGTTTGAGCTTTACCGGCGTTAATCATGGGCTCAATGGTGAAAGTCATGCCTTCTTTTAGCTCCATGCCTGTGTCCGGCTTTCCGTAATGGACAACTTGAGGATCCTCATGAAAAACATCGCCGATACCGTGGCCACAATATTCTCTAACGACGGAGTAATAATTTTTTTCAGCATGCTGTTGAATAGCATGACCAATGTCGCCTAAGCGGCAGCCAGGTTTAACCAACTCAATGCCTTTGTACAGGCATTCTTGGGTTACTTGTATTAATCGATCCGCGTGGGCTGGAGCTTTGCCAACCACATACATTTTACTGGTGTCGCCAAACCAGCCATCTTTAGTGACGGTAACGTCAATGTTGACGATATCGCCATTTTTAAGCACTTTCTTTTCAGAAGGGATGCCGTGGCACACAACGTGGTTTACGGATGTGCATACAGACTTGGGAAAACCTTTGTAATTTAGGCATGAAGGGATGGCGTTTTGTACGTTAACAATATGGTCGTGGCAGATTCGGTCTAACTCTGCGGTAGTGACTCCCGCTACAACGTATTCACCGATCAGCTCAAGACATTCTGCAGCCATTCTTCCGGCAATACGCATTTTTTCAATTTGTTCAGGGGTTTTAATACTGACTTTCATGATGTTTGGCTGCTCATCCTAGGAAAATAGTGGAGTATTGTAGAGAAAAGTAGAGATAGATAACACTTTTATAAGAATTCTAGGAAATTAAGGCTTGGGTAGGTGCCATCAAATGAGCGTTTTTTGTTGTTTTCTTTGAGTTTGTTTTCGTGTTGTGGTATAAAACGCGCCCTCAAATCATTGGTATCAACTTGTTGAGCCTGTTTTGAGACTTAAACTTAACGTCACACGTACACCGACACATCTATCTGGGTGCTCTTCGAGAGTTGATATATGGGGTGTATGGAGGCCTAACCCGAAGGAAACTTTACTATGCCTACTATAAGCATGCGCGATATGTTGCAAGCTGGTGTCCATTTTGGTCACCAAACCCGTTACTGGAACCCTAAGATGAATCAATACATCTTTGGTTCTCGCAACAAGATCCACATTGTAAATCTTGAGCACACTCTTCCAGCATTCAATGAATCGTTGGAAATTGTTAAGACAATGGCTTCACAAAAGAAGAAAGTTCTTTTTGTAGGAACCAAACGTGCTGCATCAAAAGTCATTAAAGAGCAAGCTGAGCGTGCTGGTCAGGCTTACGTTTGTCACCGTTGGTTGGGTGGAATGCTCACTAACTACAAAACCATCCGTGCTTCTATTCGTCGCTTTCGTGAGCTTGAAGCTCAAAGTAAAGACGGCACTTTCGAGAAGTTGACTAAGAAAGAAGCGTTGATGCGTACTCGTTCAATGGAGAAACTTGAAAGAGCCATTGGCGGTATTAAAGATATGGGCGGTTTGCCAGATGCATTGTTCGTTATCGATGTTGATCACGAGCGTATTGCAGTGCAAGAAGCTAACAAATTAGGCATTCCAGTTATTGGTGTTGTTGATACTAACAGCAACCCAGATGGCGTTGATTACGTTATTCCTGGAAATGATGATGCGATTCGTGCAATCAAACTATTCGTTGGCGGTGTTGCCGATGCATGTTTGGAAGGTGCTGCGGCCGCACAAACTGCTCCTAAAAAAGCAGATGATTTTGTTGAAGTAGAAAGCGACGCTGCTGAGAAGTAAGTATTGTTTTTGGAAGACTTGGGGTCAGATCAAACTTGAGATAGGTATTTTAAGTTTGGGTGGCCCCAATTTTTTACCCCATTTAATTTTGATTAAGAGGATACGATCATGGCAGCTGTTTCTGCTTCCTTGGTAAAAGAATTACGTCAGCGTACTGGTTTAGGCATGATGGAGTGTAAAAAAGCACTCAAAGAGGCTGACGCTGATATCGATTTGGCAATTGAGAATTTGCGTAAAGCAAGTGGCTTGAAAGCTGAGAAAAAAGCTGGCCGTACGGCAGCTGATGGCGTGGTTACTGTAAAAGTTGCTGACGATGCTTCTTATGGTGTTGTTGTTGAAGTTAACAGTGAAACTGATTTTGCTGCTCGTGATGAGAATTTCTTGGGCTTTGTGGCGCAATCTACTGACGCTGCCTTTGCTGGTAAGCAAACTGACGTGGCCGTATTGTTGGATGCTGGCTTAGAGGATTCGCGTCAGGCATTGGTGCAAAAAATTGGTGAGAACATTGGTTTGCGTCGTGTGGCTATGGCGGAAGGCGGTGTGATAGGTTCTTACGTGCATTCAAATAATCGTATTGCTGTACTGGTTCAATTGGAAGGCGGCAACGCTGAATTGGCGAAAGAAATCGCTATGCACGTAGCTGCGGTTAACCCAAGTGTTAATACGCCAGAAGATATGCCTGCTGAAGCGCTAGAAAAAGAGAAGGGTATTATTAAGGCTCAGCCTGATATGGCCGGTAAGCCAGACAATATCATTGAAAAAATGATGGTAGGTCGCATCAACAAATTCTTGAAAGAGAACAGTTTGACTGAGCAGCCTTTTGTTAAAAATCCAGACGTTACCGTCGGTCAATTAGCAAAAGATGCTGGTGCTACCATTACTTCTTTTGTTCGTTTCGAAGTGGGTGAAGGTATTGAAGTTGAAGAGTCTGACTTTGCAGCTGAAGTTGCCGCTCAACTAGAATCAGCAAAATAAGAAAAGCCTAATTCAGGTTTTTTAAGAGGCGGGGGCTGCAAAAGATGCGGCTCCCGCCTTTTTGCTGTTAGAATTCTATAACGCTTTTTCATGGCGTTGTTTTCATAACATTATTAGCCGTCTTATTGTGTCGCACCATTTTGATCTGGAGAAGTACCTGAATGTCTAATTCAAGAGATAAAAAGTACAAACGAATTCTATTAAAGTTAAGCGGCGAAGAGCTTATGGGAGCTGAAGGCTTCGGTATAGACCCTAAGGTTCTTGATAAAATGGCGCTTGAAATTGGTCAGTTGGTCGGTATCGGTGTGCAGGTGGGCTTGGTTATTGGTGGCGGCAACCTGTTTCGTGGCGCAGCATTGAGCAAGGCTGGGCTTGATCGTGTCACCGGTGACCACATGGGGATGCTAGCAACTGTTATGAACGCTTTGGCGATGCGCGATGCGTTAGAGCGCAGCAATATCTCTTCACGGGTTATGTCGGCTATTCCGATGAGTGGTGTGGTTGATCATTATGATCGCCGCAAAGCGTTGCGCTTCTTGAAGTCTGGCGAAGTTGTTATCTTCTCTGCTGGCACGGGTAATCCTTTCTTTACTACTGACTCGGCAGCATGTTTGCGCGGTATTGAAATGGAAGTTGATATTGTTCTGAAAGCCACAAAAGTAGACGGCGTGTACACGTCCGATCCCATGAAAGATCCAGATGCAACCCGTTATGAGCGATTAACCTATGATGAGGTTCTTGAAAAGAAGCTCGGTGTTATGGATTTAACCGCTATATGTTTGTGCCGTGAGCATGATATGCCTGTTCGTGTGTTTAGAATGGATAAAGCCGGTGCTTTGGTTAAAATTATTCAGGGTGAAGATGAAGGCACTTTGATTGAAGAGGGGAAAGATAATAATGTTGAATGATATTAAACAAGATGCGCAAGAGCGTATGGGAAAGAGTATTGATTCGCTAGGTATTAGTTTTAATAAAATCCGTACAGGGCGTGCACACCCAAGTATTTTAGACGGCTTGAGTGTTGATTATTACGGTAGCGACACACCGTTAAGTCAAGTTGCTAACATATCCGTACTTGATGCTCGTACTTTGTCGGTTAGCCCATGGGAAAAAGCTATGGTGCCGGCTATTGAAAAAGCGATCATGAAATCAGATTTAGGCCTCAACCCATCGACTATGGGTGAGCTTATTCGCTTGCCTATGCCAGCTCTAACAGAAGAGACTCGTAAAGGTTTTATTAAACAGGCTAGGTCAGAGGCTGAAGGCGCACGCATTGCGATCCGAAATATTCGCCGTGATGCGTTAGGTGACGTGAAAGATTTACTGAAAGAAAAAGAAATCAGTGAAGATGAAGATCGTAGAACCCACGATGAAATACAAAAAATCACGGATAAGTTTATTGCTCAAGCCGATGCGGCCTTAGCAGTAAAAGAAAAGGACTTAATGGAGATCTAAGGTCTTTATATGAATGATAATACGCTGAGTCATGTAGCAATAATCATGGATGGTAATAACCGCTGGGCTAAGCTGAATGGAAAGCTAGGTGTTCAGGGGCATAAGGCTGGCGTTGAAAAGATTCGTGAAGTCATCAAAGCTTGTCAGAACCATCATGTTGAAGTCTTAACACTGTTTGCATTTAGCAGTGAGAATTGGCAACGCCCACCAAAAGAAGTGGAAGCTTTGATGGGGTTGTTTTTGGCATACCTAAAGAATGAAGCGAAAAGACTAAAAGCTGAAGGTGTTCGCTTAAAGGTTATTGGCAGCCGTGAACGCTTCAGTGACAAAATTAAAAATGCCATAGTCACAGCAGAAAGCATTGCCTCAGAAGGTGATTACACTCTAGTGATAGCCGCTGATTATGGTGGACAATGGGATGTGGTCAATGCGACTAGGGTGCTAGCAAAAAAAATAAGCGCTGGTGAATTAGGTGTTAATGATGTGACGGAGGCTGCCATAGAGTCGCATTTATCAACTCATGATCTGCCGTCACTCGATTTGCTCATAAGAACAGGTGGTGATCACCGCATTAGTAATTTTTTATTGTGGCAATCTGCTTACGCTGAACTGTATTTTACCGATGTGCTCTGGCCTGACTTTGGCGCGGATGACTTAGATGGCGCTGTGGCTGATTTCCACAGTAGACAAAGACGTTTTGGCAAAACAGCTGAGCAAGTAACTCGACCCGTGTCGTAAAAAGCTGAGCAATACGCTTTTTTATTATTGTCGGTACAAAAATTAATGATCATTTGAGAATAAGAATAAAAGGGGAATACCTTGCTCAAAGAACGATTGATTACGGCCATAGTTTTGGCTTTGGCCTTAATTGGAATTATTTTTTACGCTTCATTAAATTGGTTTGCTTTCGCTATTGCTGTTGTGGTCTCTATTGCTGCGTGGGAATGGGCTAATTTGGCGGGTATACAGAAACAGTGGCAACGTATTGTGTATGCGCTGTCGATGTTTATTGGTGTTGTAGTTTGCGCTAATTATGTTGGTTTTTTTCACACGGGTGGCTTTTTGGTTGCTGAAACTCGCTCGGTATTACTCGTAGCGGGTGCCTTTTGGGCTATTGCTCTTTTGTGGGTACAGTCTTATCCAGGCAGTGGTGTTATTTGGGGGCGAGGCTGGGCAATGGCTTTGATGGGGTATGTGGTTTTACTGCCTACCTGGTTGGCGTTTGTTTTTTTACGGTTTGAGCCTAATGGTGAATGGCTGATTATTCTATTGGTGGTCATAGTTGCTTGCGCTGATGTTGGTGCTTACTTCGTTGGCAGAGCCTTTGGTAAAAGAAAGTTGGCTGTGGAAGTAAGCCCTGGAAAATCTTGGGAAGGCTTTTGGGGTGGTTTTGTTTGCTGTCTTCTACTCGCTATAGGTCTGAATTATAGTTATGAGTCAGGCGGCGTACTTATCGCTATTATTGCCCCTGTCGCTCTAGTTTCAGTTTTGGGTGACTTGCTAGAAAGCATGGTAAAACGTCAACGTGGCATTAAAGACAGCAGTAATTTGTTGCCAGGCCATGGTGGTGTTATGGATAGAGTTGATAGCTTAACCGCAGCGGCACCCATTTTTGCTCTGGCTCTAATCCTCACTGGTTGGAAATTTTAATGACCGAATGCTTGTCTGTATTAGGTTCAACAGGGTCTATTGGGGTTAGTACGTTAGAGGTTGTTGCCCTTCACCCTGAGCGTTACAAAATATTTGCCTTAACCGCTAATACATCAGTCGATGCGTTATTTCAGCAATGCCTTAAATATCAGCCCAAATACGCAGTATTAAGAGATGTGAATTCGGCGGATAAGTTACGAGCTCAATTCCAATCTGAGTCTATTGATACGCAAGTGTTGTCTGGGCATCAGGGGCTGATTTTTGTCTCTGAACACGATGCGGTAACTTCTGTGATGGCGGCCATTGTTGGTGCAGCAGGACTAGAACCAACCTTGGCCGCTGTGCAAAAGGGTAAAAAAGTATTGCTGGCCAATAAAGAGTCGTTGGTTATGGCCGGCGGTTTATTTATGGAGGCGGTTGCACAAGCAGGCGCTCAATTATTGCCAATTGATAGCGAGCACAACGCAATCTTTCAGTGCATGCCAAAAGATCATAAAAGTTTTTCTCAATCGGGTATTCGTAAAATATTACTGACTGGCTCGGGCGGGCCGTTTCGGACAAAATCTATTGATCAGCTAATAGGTGTAACGCCAGAGCAAGCGTGTGCTCATCCTAATTGGAGTATGGGTCGTAAGATATCGGTTGATTCTGCTACGATGATGAATAAAGGCTTAGAATTTATAGAAGCTTGTTGGATGTTTGATGTTAAGCCCAGCGATATCGACGTGGTTATTCATCCGCAAAGTATTATTCATTCGATGGTTGAATACGTTGATGGGTCGGTGTTAGCTCAGTTGGGTAATCCAGATATGAGAACGCCTATTGCTCATGCTATGGCGTGGCCCGAGCGAATTGAGTCAGGGGTAGCCAGTTTAGATTTTCTTACGGTGTCACGATTTGATTTCGAAGCGCCAAATTTTGATCGCTTCCCATGCTTGAAATTGGCAATGGATGTAGCAAAAGAAGGGAATGCCTTAGCCGCTACTCTCAATGCGGCCAATGAAGTAGCGGTTGAAGCCTTTTTAGATAAGCGTATTGCATTTACTTCCATTGCAGCGGTTATCGATTCTGTTTTACAAAAGACGGATGCCATTGAACCGTCTAGTTTAGCCGTGGTCAAACATGCAGATGCAGAGGCTCGGCGTTTAACCCATAGTGTTTTATCGGGTTTTCTCTTGTGATAAGAAGCTTTAAAATTTTAGTTCTATAGCGCATCCCTATAACTCACCCTTATAGTTCAGCCTTATAACTCAAATTTATAGCTCAAATTCATAACAACGCTACTCTTAATGAATGTGTCATAAATATACTTCGAGGTTTAGATAGATGATCGATAGTTTACTCACTGTACTGTGGTTTTTAGTGGCGCTTGGCGTGTTGGTTACGGTGCATGAGTTTGGCCACTTTTATGTGGCAAGACGTTGTGGTGTGAAGGTATTACGATTTTCAGTGGGTTTTGGTAAGCAATTGTGGACGTGGACCGATAAGCAAGGCACTGACTATAGTCTGTCGGCCATACCCCTTGGTGGTTACGTCAAAATGTTGGATGAGCGCGAGGCGGAAGTGTCGGCCTCAGAGGTTGATCAAGCGTTTAACCGCAAAGGCCCTTGGGCAAGAATTGCTATTGTTGCCGCTGGTCCTTTTGCCAATTTCGTTTTAGCGGTAGTGCTCTTCTGGATTATGCTGATTCCCGGCACAACTGATTTGTCTCCTGTTATTGGCGTTGTCGATAAGGGATCGATTGCCGCTGAAGCTGGATTAGAGGTCGGACAAGAAATTGTTGCTGTCGACGGGGAGCCAACGACCACGCGCCAAGCGGTTTTACAGCAATTAGTTTATCGCATGGGTGAGACGGGAACGATTACCTTTACGAGTAAATACCCTGAATCAACGTTGCAGTACCAGTCAGAAGCTCAGTTGGTCGATTGGCTAAAGGGTGAGGGTGACCCCGATGTTGTAGAAAGTATCGGTATTTCCTTCTATCAACCAGCATTTAAATCGCTTATCAGCCAGGTCGTTGACGAAAGTCCTGCGCAGCGAGCTGGCTTAAAGCCTGGTGATGAAATTATCGGTGCCGATGGCGCCGTTATTCCGAGCTGGACTGAGTGGGTTGCTTATGTTCGTGCACGACCAAATCAACAGATAGCTATAGATGTTCAGCGTAATGGCGAACTGTTTAATCTCAATATCACTCCTGAACCGATAACCTTGGATAATGGTGAGGTTATTGGCCGGGTTGGAGTGGGTGTGGTTTTGCCTGAATACCCGGAGCACATGCTCAGAACCCAACACTACTCCTTGCTTGAAGCTGGGGTGAAAGCGGCTGAAAAAACGTGGGATACTTCTGTTTTTGTGCTCATGTCCTTAAAAAAGCTAATTGTTGGAGAAATATCAACGAAAAACTTGAGTGGACCCATCACGATTGCTAAAGTGGCGGGCGCTTCTGCGAAGGCGGGAATGAGTTATTATGTTGGCTTTTTAGCCTTGCTCAGTATCAGTCTGGGCGTGTTTAACTTATTACCTATTCCGGTATTGGATGGGGGACATTTGTTCTACTACCTCATAGAGGTTATTAAGGGCAGTCCGGTATCGGAAAAAGTGCAAATGATTGGCTATCAAATGGGGTTGGTTCTGGTTGCTGGGGTTATGGTTTTGGCCTTGTATAACGATGTTATGCGGCTGTAGTCATTCCATAGGTGATTTTGAAATAGGGCAGCTTAGAACGCGAGCAGTCTTGCAGTTTCAATCTTTGATATAGTAATGATCGAATATCGGTTGTAGAGAAGCACAAGCTTTGATCTGCAGCCAAAACTAACAATAACATTAGAAAAAAAATATGAAGTCTTTCCGTTTTCTGTTTGTTTGTCTGTTTCTATTTCCTGCCATGGTTTTTGCTCAAAGTTTTCGGATAGACGATATTCGTCTTGAGGGCTTACAGCGTGTTTCAGCTGGAACTGTGTTTGCTTCTTTGCCTGTGCAAGCGGGTCAGACTGTTGATGCTCACAGTTTGCAGCAAGCAACTCGTGCATTATTTCGTACGGGTTTCTTCACCGATATTGAATTAGGCCGTGACGGCAGTGTTTTGGTTGTAACCGTTACTGAACGACCTGCCATCAGTGAAATTGTTATTGAAGGTAACAAGGCCATTCAGACCGAAGATTTGCTGCGTGGTATGAATGACAATGGCTTGTCAGAGGGTCAAATTTTCAAAGAGTCGACGCTTGATGGACTAACCCGTGAGCTCGAGAGACAATACGTAGCTCAAGGGCGTTACAGCGCTACTGTAAAAGGGAACATTGAAGAGCTTCCACGCAATCAAATCAAATTAATTATCAGTGTTGATGAAGGCTCAGTTGCTTCAATCGAACATTTGAATATCGTTGGCAATACTGTCTTTGATGATAAAGAATTAATGGAGCTGTTTGAGTTAAAAACCACAGGCTGGTTGTCTTGGTTAAACAGTAATAACCGTTATTCAAAAGAAAAGCTGACCGGTGATATAGAGCGTTTAGAGTCGTACTACTTAGATCGCGGTTATTTACGTTTCAATATTGATTCAACTCAAGTGGCCTTGTCCCCCGATAAAGAAGGCGTTTACATCACTATTAACGTTACTGAAGGGGAAGTGTATAAAGTCAGCGAAGTGGTTTTGGCCGGTGAATTGGTGGTTGATGAAGAGCAGTTGAAGCGGTTGTTTTTGATGCGTGAGGGACAAACTTTCTCGCAAGTATTAATGACGACATCGGCTGATTATATGACCCGCCGCTTAGGTAACGATGGTTATACCTTTGCCGAAGTGAAAGGTATTCCTGAGCATAATGAAGAAGACAGCACGGTGAAAATCACTTTCTTCATGGAGCCTGGAAAAAGATCTTATGTTCGCCGTGTAGATTTTCGTGGCAACACTAAAACGTCAGACGAAGTATTGCGCCGTGAAATGCGCCAATTAGAAGGTGCGTCGGCTTCAACGGCATTAATAGAGCACTCTAAAGTAAGATTAGAGCGCTTAGGTTTCTTTAAAGAAGTAGAAACAGACACAGAAGAAGTACCAGGCTCGGCTGACCTAGTCGACGTTGAATACACCGTTGAAGAGCAACCGTCAGGCAGTATTGGCGCCAGTATTGGTTTTGCCCAAGACTCCGGTGTGGTCTTAGGTGCCAACATTCAACAAAATAACTGGTTTGGTACCGGCAAAAGTGTTGGCTTTAATGTCAGTACCTCCCAGTACCAAACAGTTTACAGTTTCAATTATCTAGATCCTTATTTTACTAAAGATGGCGTGAGTCGCGGGTTTAATGTGTTCTTTCGCTCAAGAGATTTTGAAGAGGTGAACGTATCAAGTTACACCACTGATTCTTTTGGTGGTGCGGTGAATTTTGGTTATCCTATTTCTGAAATATCGCGTCTGAACTTTGGTGTGAGTGCGACTAATATCAGTATTGAGACGGGTAGTTATGCTTCGCAGGAGATTACAACTTCACCACAACTGTTCGAGCCTAGCGTTTACCTAAAAGAATACATGACTGTGGCAGATTATAACGATCTGGTTTTGGGTACCAATGACCCCTGCTCTCCATGTGTTGATGCCGGTTATACCGGTGTTCCAACACCAATTCTCAGTATTAATGATTCAATGCTCATAAATAACCCTGCGGGGTGGTTGGATGATAACGGTGATGAGTTTAATATCCTGAGTTTTAATGCCAGTTGGAGAAAGTCAACACTAAACCGAGGGCGTCTTGCCACTCGTGGTGCTGCTCAGAGTGTCACTTTTGAAGCAAGCTTACCTGGAGGAGATCTTGAATATTATAAACTTAAATATTCCGGTCAATATTTCAGGCCTTTAACTAAGTCATTGACGTTGCGTTTAAAAACAGAATTGGCTTATGCGGACTCTTATGGAAAGACTACTCGATTGCCCTTCTTTGAAAATTTTTATGCAGGTGGTTTTGGCTCCGTTCGTGGCTTTAAACGCAATACCTTAGGGCCTCGCGCAACCCCAGCTGAACAGTATGTCACGGCACCATACGATAATGATGGTGATGGAGATTTGGATTCTTTGGCATATATTTTGGGTGCTGATGGAACGTTGCTGTCTGGTGTTGTTGGAGAAAACGACGACCCATTCGGCGGCAACATATTGATCGAAGGCAGCGCCGAAATTCTATTCCCGCTACCGTTTATTAAAGATCAGCGTACTTTGCAATCAGCGTTCTTTATTGATGCGGGTAACGTGTTTGATACCAGCTGCAGTAGCTCTCAGTTGAATTGTTTTGATGTCGATTTAGGTAAGTTGAGTGTTTCTGCTGGGCTGGGTGTGACCTGGATTACTGGCTTTGGCCCATTAACCTTCAGTGTGGCTACCCCACTAAAAGAAAATGAAGAAGATAAAACCGAATTCTTCCAGTTCTCTTTAGGATCATCATTTTAGACTTATAGTCATTTGAACAAAAAATAATTTATTCATACTAATAAACAAGGAAATAAAAACGTGAAACAAATTAAAATATTGATGGTTACATTAATCGCTTTGACCGCATCTACAGCGGCCTTTTCTCAAGGTAAAGTTGCGGTGTTCAACATGCAGGCAGCGGTTATGCAAACTGATGCTGCACAAAAACATTTACAAGCATTGGATTCAAATGCTGATTTCTCGGCGATGAAAGCCAAATTTGAAAACTTACGTGCCGAGCTGATCAAATTAGATGCCGACGCGAAAACCAATCAAATGACTTGGAGCAATGATCAGAAAGCCGATTTTAAAAAGAAAGTAGAGTACAAAAGTGCTGACTTGAAATTATCGGCTGAGAAACTGAAATCAGAGCGCAATGTAGTTATGCAAAAGATCATGAAAGAGTTAGGGCCTAAAACCAAAACGGTACTGAATCAATTGGTCACCGCTGAAAATATAGGTTTGGTTTTGGACAGCAGCGCCGCTTATTACGCGACAGCTGATTTTGACATTACCGCAAAAGTAACTGAGAAGCTTAATAAAGCTCAGTAAAAAGGATGGCATTCTGTCGCAATATTAACGTCATTCTGGCGTAGGCCAGAATCTATGGGATTCCGGCACACAGGCCGGAATGACGAGTGAAAGTCCGGAATAACGAATGGAGTGTGCTAAATGTTGAAAAATACACAACCATTAGGGCAGTTAGCCGCACTTCTAGACGCTGAGTTACACGGCAATGAAAATCTGAGTATTACCGGCTTAAATACGTTACAAAACGCCAAATCTGGCGAATTAGCATTTCTGGCCAACCCTAACTATCAAAAATACCTAGCGAGTACCCAAGCTTCTGCGGTTATTTTAAAGCCGGATATGGCTAAGGGTTTTGACGGCAATAAATTAATCCTTAATAACCCTTATCTGGGTTATGCAAAGCTTACGGCGTTATTCTTAAATACCTCGCCCAGTCAAGGTTTGCACCCAAGTTCGGTTATCCATCCTGAGGCAACGGTGGCTAGTGATGCCAGTATCGGCGCTAATTCGGTTATTGAAGCAGGTTGTGAAATAGGTGCTGGTGCTGTTATTGGTGCTGGTTGCTATGTTGGTGAAAACTCTATTATTGGTGAGCGTACTCATCTATACGCGAACGTAACTATTTATCATGAAGTAACTATTGGTTCAGATTCAATACTCCATAGCAGCAGTGTTATCGGTGCTGATGGTTTTGGTTTTGCGCCAGATGCGGGACGCTGGGTTAAAATTCACCAGTTAGGCGGTGTGGTCATAGGTGATCGAGTTGAAGTAGGGGCAGGCACCACCATAGATCGCGGTGCGCTCGATGATACCGTGATTGGTGATGGCGTAATTTTGGATAACCAAGTACAAATTGCGCATAACGTGCGTATTGGTGAGAACTCAGCAATTGCAGGCTGTACCGCTGTGGCTGGAAGTACCACGATAGGCCGTAATTGCACAATTTCAGGTGGATGCTGCATTGTTGGCCACTTAACCCTAGTTGATAAAGTGCACGTTACGGCAATGACCTTAGTGACTAAATCCATCCGCCAGCCGGGCGCTTACTCATCGGGAACCCCAATGTCAGAGTCTTCTGTATGGCGTAAAAATGCGGTGAGGTTCGGGCAGCTCAATACTATGGCTGGTAGACTTAAGGTTTTAGAGAAAATCACGAAAACTGATTAACGAATTAATAATTCTAGTACGTAAAGGCTTTTAGTATGATGGATGTAGTGGAGATAAAGCAGTACTTACCCCACCGTTACCCTTTTTTATTGGTTGATAGAGTGGAAGACTTAATAGAAGGTGAGTCAATTCGTGCCTACAAAAATATCACGGCAAACGAAGAGGTTTTTAATGGTCACTTTCCGGATAAACCCATCTTTCCCGGTGTTATGATTGTCGAAGCGCTGGCTCAAGCGTCAGCAATTCTTGGTTTTAAAACCCAAGGTAAAAAAGCTAACGAAGGCTCCCTGTATCTATTTGCTGGTGCTGATAACGTGCGTTTTAAGCGTCAGGTGGTTCCAGGTGATCGCCTCCACTTAGAGTCTGTTATTGTTAGCTCGAAACGCGGTATCTGGAAATTCGAATGTAAAGCATCTGTTGATGGGCAATTGGCGGCAACAGCGACTATATTGTGTGCTGACAAACAGGTTTAAAAGGAAAAGACATTGATTGATCCTCAAGCAATTATTGATCCCTCGGCAACGATCGCCGATGACGTCAGTGTTGGCCCATGGTCGGTGATTGGTCCCAACGTGAGTATCGGGGCAGGGTCTAAAATAGAATCCCACGTTATTATTAAAGGGCCGACCGTTATTGGCCAAAACAATCATATTTTTCAATTCTCATCGGTCGGTGAAGATACGCCAGACATGAAGTACCAAGGTGAGCCAACGCGCCTTATTATCGGCGATAATAATGTTATTCGTGAAGGTGTAACAATACACCGGGGTACCGTCCAAGATAAGTCAGAAACAATCATAGGCAACGATAATTTATTGATGGCTTATGTTCATGTTGGTCATGACAGTGTGATCGGTAATCATTGTATTTTGGTTAATAACTCGGCATTGGCTGGTCATGTTTATGTGGCTGACTACGCAATCTTAGGCGGTTTCACCTTAGTTCATCAGTTTTGCAAAATCGGCGCACATTGTTTTACCGGTATGGGCAGTACTATTGGTAAAGACGTTCCCGCTTATGTCATGGTTAACGGCAACCCAGCCATGGCGAAAACCATCAATATGGAAGGTTTAAAGCGCCGAGGTTATTCAAAAGAAGAAATATCAACGATTAATAAATGTTTTAAGTTGATTTATCGTCGTGGTTTAACCGTTGACGAGGCTGTTCAAGAACTACAGCAATTGGCAATTAATTGTGAGCCGGTTAACTTATTGATCGAATCATTACAAACATCATCGCGCGGTATTGTCCGCTAAAAGTGGGATCATAAAGTGCGAATTGGCATTGTGGTGGGTGAGGCGTCCGGTGATATTTTGGGCGCAGGGTTAATTGATGCGTTGAAAAAAAAATACCCTAATGCTGTTTTTGAAGGCATTGGTGGTGAGCGGATGATCGCTCGCGGCTTTAACAGTTTTTTTCCGCAAGAACGCTTAGCCGTAATGGGTATTATTGAGCCCCTCAAGCGTTTGTTTGAGCTCTTAGGTATTCGCCGATCTTTAATCAAACATTTTAAACAAAACCCTCCCGATGTTTTTATTGGTATCGACTCTCCTGATTTCAATCTTAATATTGAATACCACTTAAAGCAGGCGGGCATTCCCGCGGTTCATTATGTCAGTCCCTCTGTTTGGGCATGGCGAAAAAAGCGCATTATCAAAATTGCTAAGTCGGTTGATTTAATGCTGACATTACTACCATTTGAAGCCCAATTTTACGAAGATCATGACGTGCCTGTGTGCTTTGTTGGGCATCCGCTGGCCGATGAAATCCCGATTGAAAATGATCAGCTCGACGCGAGACAACGACTTCATATTGAACCTAAAGGATCGTTAATTGCGCTCATGCCAGGCAGCCGAGGTGGGGAAGTAAAGTTGTTAGGTCCAGTGTTTTGGCAAACGGCTTTATGGTGCTTTGAGCGTAACCAAGACTTACGTTTTATTGTTCCCGCCGCCAATGCGCAAAGGCGTCAGCAAATAGACCAGCAATTAGCACTCTACCCAAATCTACCTATTACGGTTGTAGATGGTAACTCACATGAAGTTATGAGCGCGGCCGATGCGGTTTTGATGGCGTCGGGAACGACAACATTAGAAGCAATGTTATTGAAAAAGCCGATGGTGGTAGCGTACAAAATGGCGTGGTTATCGTTCGCAATTATATCTAGGTTAGTGACCTCTAAATTTTTCTCGTTACCAAATTTATTAGCGAATAAGTTACTCGTGCCTGAAGTGCTACAAAAGGCCGTTACACCAGAGAACCTGGGTAGCAAGCTACTAGGTTATTTTAATAACCCTAAACAAACAGAATCACTTCGTAATGAATTTTATCAAATGCATAAAACGTTGCGGCTCGATGCCAGTGCAAAGGCCGCTGATGCTATCGCGGCATTAATTGATAAAGACCTTCCTGAATCAAGTGAACAATCACCAAACTGAGTATTTTTATGGAGCCATTTATTAGCCAATACCAAGGCACGCTAGCGGCCGGTGTTGATGAGGTGGGGCGCGGTCCTTTGGCTGGCGATGTTGTTACGGCCGCCGTGATTCTAGATCCAAATAACCCAATAGCTGGGCTGAATGACTCTAAAAAACTCACTGAAAAAAAGCGTGAATTATTATTTGAGGAAATTAAGTCTAAAGCGTTAAGTTGGCACATTGCCAGAGCCAGTATTGCCGAAATAGACGATATTAATATTTTGCAAGCTAGCTTGTTAGCCATGAAAAGAGCTGTAGAAGGTTTACCTGTCCAGCCAGAGCACGTATGGGTCGATGGCAATAAAATTCCACAGTGGCATTACGAGGCAGAAGCTGTAGTAAAAGGTGACAGTCGTGTGGCGGCCATCAGTGCGGCATCAATTTTAGCCAAAGTAACCCGTGATAGAGAAATGGTCGAAATGGATACGCGCTATCCTGGTTATGGTTTTGCCAAGCATAAAGGCTACCCAACTAAAGCGCATTTAGCGGCATTGGATACCTTAGGTATTACCCCAATACACCGAGTGTCTTACGCACCGGTTAGAGATAGGTTGCAGGTTACAAAATAGATTGAAGGTTAAAAAATAGATTGAAAGTTAATAAAGTTGAAGGTCAATAAATGAGTTCTAAAGCTATACAAGATCCCACTTTACTCGATGCATTAACCCCCACGCTAACCCTGATTGTTCTTCTGAGCTTGTCGGTTTTTTTATTTGGAGATGACTCATCCTTTGGTGCTAACCAAATTGCTTTGAGCTTTGCAGCAGCCGTCGCTGTTCTGATCGGTCTTAAAAATGGTTTGACTTGGCTTCAGCTCGAAGAGGCTATGCATCATGGAATTACTATTGCGCTTGGTGCGATTTTAATTTTGTTGGCGGTGGGCATGTTAATTGGCAGCTGGATTCTTTCTGGCACAGTGCCAACGATGATTTATTTTGGTTTACAGCTTATGGATCCCTCGTGGTTCTATGCGGCCGCTTGTCTTATGTGCGCGATGGTTTCGTTGTGTATCGGCAGCTCTTGGACCACAGCAGGAACCATAGGTATAGGACTAATAGGCACGGCTGCCGGCTTTGGTTTGTCATTAGAAATTACGGCAGGCGCGATTATTTCTGGCGCTTATTTTGGCGATAAATTATCCCCTTTATCCGAAACAACCAACTTGGCACCGGCTGTTACGGGTGTTGAGTTGTTCGATCATATTCGGCATTTAATCTGGACTACGCTACCCAGCTTTGCGATATCTCTAATACTGTTTGTCATGCTTGGTTTGGGGGTTGAGCTAGATGAAGGTTCCGGTCAAATGCAATCGATGATGACAACGCTCCAAGCTAACTATAATGTCTCCGCGTTTCTGTTGTTGCCCTTGGTTATTGTGTTGGTGTTGGCGTGGAAGCGAGTGCCGGCATTGGCGAGTATTGTTATTGGTGCTTTAGTGGGTTCTGTTTTCACTCTAATGTTTCAAAGTGACAATGCCGTGATCTATGCAGCCTCGCCTGATCTGGCTTATGGGTTACAGCTATTTAAAGGTGTGTGGTCAGTTTTGTTTGATGGTTATCAAGCGCAGACAGGCAATGAAGTGATTGATAATTTATTAAGCCGCGGTGGCATGAGCTCCATGTTGAATACGGTTTGGCTCATTATTTGCGCCATGGTTTTTGGCGCGGTAATGGAAAAAACGGGACTGTTAGAGCGTCTGATTCGCGGCGTGTTAAGTATGGTCGATTCAACTGGAAGCTTAATTATGGCCACCATTTTTACCTGTATTGGTACGAATATTATTGCGGGTGATCAGTACATCTCTATTATCTTACCAGGCAGAATGTTCAAGTTAGAATTCGCTCGCCGCGGCTTAAGTAATTTAAACTTATCAAGAACGATTGAAGATGGTGGCACCATTACTTCACCGCTTATTCCGTGGAATACGTGTGGTGCGTATATGGCAGGAACCTTAGGTGTAGCGACTTTTGCTTATTTACCTTATGCCTTTTTTAATCTCATTGGCCCAGTTGTGGCGATTATTTATGGCTTTTTAAATTTTAAAATCAAACGTCTTCCGTCCACCGCTTAACGTCAGAACAATCCAAATCAAATAAATCCAATACCCGACCAACGCTTTGTGTAACCATTTGATCGAGTGATTCAGGTTTGCTGTAGAAAGCCGGTACCGGCGGCGCAATGATAGCGCCCATCTCTGAAAGGTTGGTCATTGTGCGTAAGTGGCCTGTGTGCAGTGGTGTTTCACGAACCATCAAAACAAGCTTGCGGCGCTCTTTTAACACCACATCAGCGGCTCGCGACATGAGACTTGAAGTAATGCCCGACGCTATCTCAGACATAGTACGGACCGAGCAGGGGGCTATTAACATGCCTTGCGTTTTGTACGAACCGCTCGCAATAGAAGCGCCAATATTTTTAGCCGAATGAACATGATCAGCCAAGGCTTTTACATCACTTATTTTTATCGTTGATTCATAGCCAAGGGTTATTTCAGCCGACTTAGACATGATCAGATGCGTCTCTATATTCAAATCACGCAATAACTCCAAAGCCCGAATGCCGTAAGTAATTCCCGATGCGCCGGTGATGCCTATGATAATACGTTGCATAACGAACCTTTTAAATTATTTGATTGAGTAAAACCTGTAAGGGATGCGGAAGCTGAATATTATCTTCACGTTTTACTTGGCTACGACATGAATAGCCTGTTGCCATAAGGTGATTATGGTTGCTGGGCTCGTTCACTATAGTCGACCAAGACAATTGATAGATGTGTTTAGAGGTTTCTAGATTGTCTCTCTCGTGACCGTAAGTGCCCGACATACCGCAGCAGCCTGTATCCATAACAGTAAGCTGCTGGTTGAGGTTTTCAAACAGTGTCTGCCAATCATTAATAGACGAAGCTGCATTGGTTTTCTCTGTACAGTGCGCCATTAATTTAAAATGACCAGAAGTAAATAGTGGTTGTTTGTTAGTGAGGCTTTGTTGTGCCAGCCATTGTTGGATCAGCAACACCTTAGGGGCCTTATCACCGAGCACTTTTTTATACTCGCTTTGATAGGCCAGCGTCATGGACGGCTCAATTCCGACTAGTGCAATACCCGTTGCGCTTAGGCTGTTTAAAAAATCGGCGGTATTAGTTGCAGTACGAGCAAATTGTTTCAAAAAACCGTGTACATGCAGTGGTTTACCGTTGGCTTTAAAGGGGCTAATCAAAGGTTTAAAGCCCAGCTTTTGCAACAGCTTAAGGGTGTCAATAACAACCTGAGTATCAAAATAACTGGTGAAGGCATCCTGCACTAAAATGACCGTGTTTTGTTTATCTTCTGTGCTGAGTTGGTTTATGTTCTCGGGCGTTGCGTAAATGATTCCAAGCTTGCGTATTTCATCGTCTAGATTAATGCCAGAGAGTTTTGGGCTGTCTACCATTCCAGAACTGTGCTTAATAAATGATTGCATAAACCGCGGACTGATTAATGCGTTATAGAGCCAGTGAGCACGAGCCAACACTGGAATAAAAAACTCTAATCCGCCAATAAAATAATCCTTTAATGGTCGTAAATAACGCCCGTAATATAACTCTAAAAATTTGCTGCGAAATTCTGGTACATCAACTTTAATCGGGCATTGGCCAACGCACGATTTACACGCCAAACAGGCCGACATTGAATCCATAACCTCATTAGAAAAATCGTACTCGCCATTGTGTTTGGCAAACGTGTTTTTAGCGCGACTCGGTAGAGAGGTAAAGAAGTTTTGCTGCTTTATTTTTTGGCTTTCTTCTAGCGGATTTATATGGCGTTCACTGAGTTGTTTTAACCATTCACGAATCAGTGATGCTCGTCCTTTAGGTGAGTTAACTCTCTGTCGAGTTCCCTTCCAAGAAGGGCACATAGCATCATTAGGATTCCAGTTAAAGCAGGCGCCATTACCATTACAGTACATGGCTTCACTGTAACCTTCCCAAACCTGTACGGGGATTTTACGGTCTTCTTCACCGCGCAACCTAACTTCATCAATTTTTAATAATTCAATGGATGCTTTAGGGGTGGCAATTTTCCCAGGATTTAATTGGTTGCGTGGATCACAGATAGCTTTAATACGTTGCAGTTGGGGGTATAAGTCACCAAAGAAAGCGGGGGCGTACTCAGAGCGAACCCCCTTGCCATGCTCGCCCCACAGCAGACCATTATATTTTTGAGTAAGTTCGGCAACCTTGTCTGAAATATCCCTTATTAAGCTAACTTGCTCTGGGTCTTTCATATCAATGGCGGGGCGTACGTGTAATACGCCTGCATCAACATGGCCAAACATTCCATATTCTAAATGGTGGCTGTCGAGCAATGCTCTAAATTCCACAATGAAGTCAGCAAGATTTTCAGGTGGTACGGCCGTGTCTTCAACAAATGGAATGGGGCGAGCTTCACCTTGGGCGTTGCCTAATAAGCCTACTGATTTTTTTCGCATGGCCCATATTTTACTGACCGCTTGTGAACCCATAGCAATAGAATAACCAATGCTAACCGCTGTTTTTTTTGCGATTTGCTGGTCAATTTTTGCGGTTAACTTTTCAATCTTGGCGGTAAGAATATCTTCATCGTCGGCCGTGAATTCGACCAAGTTAATGCCTTGTACAAGAGCGTTTGTTTGTGAGCCGTCAGAGGCTTCAAAATATTCGGCGACGCTGTGCCAAACGATGTCATTCATTGCTAAATTTAATACTTTTGAATCAATGGTTTCTATAGAGGTTGGGTCAGCTTTTGTCAGCTCTGTTGCGTCTCTTAATGCCGCATTAAAATTTTCATATTTTATATTAACCAGAGCTGAATATTTTGGAATAGGCAGTAAATTTAATTTGGCCTCGGTAATAAAACCCAGCGTGCCTTCAGAGCCGCAAAGAATGCTATTAAGATCGAATTGATTATCGTCTGTGCGAATGTGAGCCAAATCATAACCGGTGAGGCAGCGGTTTAATTTGGGGAATTTTTCGGTGATGGCATCCTTGTGTTCGGCATCAATACTGTTTAATACACGGCACAGTTCGCCGACACGATCTTGACGGCTGGCTATCGCGTTATAACCTTCTTCGTTTACAGGGCTGGATACCCATTCGCTGCCGTCCATAAAAACGGTTGTTAAAGCTAAAACGTGATCGCGGGTTTTGCCGTACAAACATGAGCCTTGGCCTGATGCGTCGGTGTTAATCATGCCGCCAATAGTGGCGCGGTTGCTGGTTGATAATTCTGGCGCGAAAAATAAACCATAAGGCTTCAGTGCGCTGTTCAGTTGATCCTTTACCACGCCGCTTTGCACTTTTACCCAGCGCTCTTCGGGATTGATTTCTATGATGCGGTTCATGTGTTTAGAGATATCAACAATCAAGCCGTCGGTTAGGGACTGGCCGTTAGTGCCTGTACCGCCACCGCGAGGGCTTAAAACAATATCCCGAAATTGCTTAAGGTTGCTGAGTTCAGCAATGCGTACCACATCATTGGAGTTTTTAGGGTAGAGCACCCCTTGGGGCAAAACTTGATAAATAGAGTTGTCGGTAGCCAGCACGGTTCGGTTGGCAAAGTCAGGGTTAAGTTCGCCCTCAAAGCCAGTGGCTTTTAATGCATGAATAAACGCTAAGTACTGAGCTTGAATTGGGGATGTTTCGTTGATAAGTGGAATCATAGTAATAGAAAACGCTGGGGTCAGATAAACAGTATGTTTTTGATTGTATCAAAATACGGCGCGATAAGAATTCAGATTAACTATCGTCGTTACCAAATAAGCCAAACAGCGCATCTTTTTCGTCGGTCGTAACCGTTGTCATTGAGTGCATGCTTGATTGAGTGCCAGAGCAAACTTTATTACGTCCCGACTCTTTCGCTTCATAGAGCAGTGCATCCACTCTGGCGATAAACTGTTCTCGGGTTTCGTTGTGGGTATGGTTGTATATATCCACACCCATACTGGCCGTTACCGTAATCGTGGTTTCACCTAGGTCGACAGGGGTGTCTGCGATCATTTTGCGTAAACGCTCAGCAACTTGAGTGCTGGTTAATAAGTCAGTGGATGGCAAAACCACAATGAATTCTTCGCCGCCATATCGGCAAGGGACATCCAGTTTGCGCACGCCAGCTTTCAAAATTTTGGAGGTTTGGATCAATGCTATATTGCCCGCCTCGTGACCGTAGTTATCGTTAACTTTTTTGAAAAAATCGAGATCAACAAGAATCATTGCGGTAGGTTGTGCGGTACGCTGAGTGCGCTCCATTTCATTATCGATAACTTGGCAAAAACTCCGGTAATTACCAAGCCCAGTAAGTGTGTCTGTGAGTGCTTGAGTGGTAAGTTTACTCACCTCTTGGCGAATAGTAATAAGCTCATCTATAACGGCGCACTGTTGTTCGCCCACAGGGCATTCGGGCTTGTCTGTTACCAGTGACTCGGCTGAATGGTCTGACACTTGTATCCCCAGTTTGTAATAATAAAAGACAGCAATAAGCTAATTGGTGATTATAATAATGCATATTAGGCTATTTTTATCGCAATGTTTTGTTTTATGCGTTTAAGTTATCGGCGTTATTACGACATAATTTAGAAATACAAAGCCCATCAAGTTTAGCAAAGCCAAGACAGTTAAATAATTATGAATCAAGAGATCAACCTAGAAGACATACGCCGTGACTATTTGTTGGGCGGCCTGCGCCGTGAAAATCTATTAGATAATCCTATTAAGCAATTTGAGTGCTGGTTACAGCAAGCGGTGGATGCCCAGATAAAAGACCCCTCAGCGATGACGGTTGCCACAGTCAATGCGAAAGGCCAGCCCAGCCAGCGGATTGTGCTGTTAAAGCATTTGGATCAGCGAGGCTTCGTTTTTTATACCAACTACCAAAGTAAAAAAGCCGCCGATCTAGCGGTTAATCCTAATATAAGCCTGCATTTTCCTTGGCACATGCTCGAGCGGCAAGTGAAAATTTGCGGCCGAGTTGAAAAGGTCTCTAAAACCGAAACCATGCAGTATTTTCTGTCGCGCCCGCAAGAAAGCCAGTTGGCAGCCTGGGCATCAAAGCAAAGTCGGCCGGTATCATCGCGCCAGCTGTTAATGCAACAGTTCAATGCCATGAAACAAAAGTTCAGTAAGGGTGAAATCCCAGTCCCAGATTTTTGGGGAGGCTACCGGGTTATTCCGCATTCCATTGAGTTTTGGCAGGGCGGCAGTAATCGGTTGCATGATCGGTTTATGTATCAACGTTTAGAGCAGCGGCAAGAGCAAGAAGCTGGAGAGTGGAGTGTTGAGCGTTTGGCACCTTGATTGCGCGCAGATATGTTTCGCGATTCTAAGTAAGATGCTTGTTTGGGCACATGGAGTTTTGAAGTATTCGTACTACCACAATGAAATCTTCATTGCGTTTAAAGTAAATAGTGTGATTTTTCAATGGCAAACGATAAAAATCAACCCGAATGTCATCGCAAACCGTACCTATTGAAGGGTTGCTGGCGAGTAACTTCATACTGCTTTTAAGCTGTAGGCTATAAAGCCCCCATTGCGCGCTACCCCATGTGTTTAATGTGTAGCGCCTAATGTTGATTAGGTCAGTTTTAGCTTCACTGGTTAATTTATACAAAGCCATTAGTCATGCTGACCAGATTCAAGTTCATTAAAAAACAACTCTCCATCGGTTAATAGGCCGTTTTTTTCTTCATGGTCTGCACGCTGTAAAGCACTTTTAAGTAATTCTATTTTAAGATCTTCAAATTCTTGATAGCTTTTACAAGACATAATAACGGCAACAGCTTCACCATTTTTTTGAATTTGAATCGGTTCATGCTGAATGTTTATAAGCATTTCCCCAAACCGAGTCTTTGCGTGATTTGCGGTTAGTGTTTGCATGGTAAATCTCCTTGTTGAGGTGAGTGTAAACGAATCGAACGATTCGTGCAAAGCACGCCCCCGCTCTTAGAGCTTATAAAACCATAAAAAACTTTACGTTTTCTTTACTTTTTTACCCCTTCAGACTTGATAGTCAAACAACAAAAGCTAATACTGTCGAGGTGTTAAAAACAACACTGCCTCGAGCTGTATGCGTTTTTTAGAAATATAATAAAAAAAACAGCAGGTTCGCCAGGCACTTAATCTAATAAAAAGAGAGAGCATATACATGTCTAAGAAAATATTCTCAGTCTCCAGACTCGCCGCCGCGGTAGCTTTAGCTGCTTCGACCAGTGGTGCAGTTCAGGCGGGCGTTATGGTTGATAATGATGATTGGAATGTCCGTTGGGATAATACCTTCAAGTACAGTGCCATTGGTCGTACTGAGTCTCCGGATAAAGAAACCGCGGATACAGTGCCATCTATTGCGGACGGTTCTTTGAACTTCAAACGAGGGTCTTTGGTCTCTAATCGTATCGATTGGCGCACAGAGTTAGATGTTATTTTCCGTGACAATATGGGCTTTCGAATCAGTGGCGCAGCTTGGTATGATGATGCTTATACTCATGGAACAGATTATGAGAAGCAGGCAGATCACCATGCTCCTGCTGCCTATGGCAATCAATATTCAGGCACCCAAGCTTCTGGCGAGTTCAATGAAGATACCGAAGACTGGTATACAGGTACAGCTGAGATCCAAGATGCTTTCTTATTTTATAATTTCAACATAGGTGATATGGGTGGTGTGGTTCGTGCTGGTCGCCATACTATTTATTATGGTAACTCATTGTTCGGTACGGGCGTTGCGCACAGCGTTGCCGGTTACATGACTTCTATTGATGCTGATAAAGCCCTAGGTAGCCCCGGTACAGAAGCCAAAGAACTGTTTATGCCGTCGAACAAGATCTCAATGGAATTGTCGATCACCGATAATTTGAATTTGAGTATGTTCTATGGTCTTGAGTATTTGCCACAACGTATGCCTTCTGGCGGGTCGTTCTTCTCACCGGTCTCTGATTTGAATATCAACCCTGAGCAAGGTGATAATACTGCCACGTTCCAAGCGTTGGGCCCCGACGTTCGTGCAGGGATTAAATTTGTTGATTGGGATGAGCCCGATGATGAGGGTTCTGAGTATGGTTTCAGCTTACAATATTACATTCAGTCGTTAGACCTTGAAGCTGCGGTTCATTATGTGAACAGCTACTCGCGCTCTGTCGGCAACTTGAAAACAGATATGACTTGTGGTGTTAGTGCTGCTGAATTTGTTGGTGCTGCTGGTGTGGTTGGTGGTGCTTCGGCCGGCGCATTGGTTTGTAGTAACAAATATATTGACTCACTTAATAGTGCGATATCACCACTGGCCGGAGCTCTTGTTGGTGTTTATGGCGCTGGAGCTGTTGGTACTAACCCAAATGGTTATAACTTAATTATTGGTGAAGGTACTTGGGCTGTTAAAGAAGACATTGATGTGTATGGCCTCAGCTTGTCTAAAGAGTGGATGGATATCTCTTGGGGTATGGACTTAACCTACGTTCAGAATGCTTTGCTTGGTAATACCTTGAATAACGTAGCACCTGAATTTCCTGGTGTTTTGGGTGGGACTACTGCGGGTAACGCGGATAATAGTACAGCCACCCCAGGTTTGATCAATGAAGATGATCTGGCGGCTGGTTTGTCGTCTTTAAGCTCTACCAATACTCAAACTGCAGAAGGCGATGTCCTTGGTTTGGTTGTGAATGCTATAGGCCTGTTAAATAGTAATGACTTATGGGACGGTGGTAGCTGGATTGTTGAATATACGGCAAGCCAATTATTAGAAGTTAATAATCGTCCTGATACTTTAAACTTTGGTGCTCACGGCAATGGCGATGATGCAAATTTAGAATTGAATCGCATTTCTAGCCATATTCAAATCCGTTTTGCCCCTACTTGGTTCCAAGTAATGCCAGGTGTTGATTTAAGCGTTCCTATTAGTATCGGGCACGGTTTTGGTGACATGAAATCGGCGTTATCAAACACGCTTGATTTTACCGTTTACTCGGTTGGTGCCAAATTCAACTTCCGTCAGAAATACGATATAGGTTTAACGTATAACAACTACGGTGGTTCTAAATCTGGTATTGGCCACAATCTAAAAGATCGTGACAATATTGCTTTCACCGTTAAAGCGACTTTCTAAGCTGACCCTAATTTAATTGGAGATAATAAGAATGACATTTAAAAAATCCTTAATAGCAGCTTGTATTTGCACCTTTGGTGCGGGTCAAGCAATGGCGGCGGTTTCTGAAGCAGAAGCGGCTAAATTAGGCGCGTCATTAACGCCCATGGGTGCAGAAGCAGCGGGTAATGCCGATGGTTCTATTCCAGCGTTTGATGCAAACTTGAAGCTCACCAACCCAAGTACAGATGGTACTTTAGGTAATCCTATGCCAGCGGGTGAAAAACCACTGTATAGCATCACTAAAGCCAACATGGGTGACTACGAAAGTATGTTAAGTGCTGGCCAAATTGAGTTGTTGAACACGAAAGAAGGTTACCGTATGGACGTGTTTAAAACCGTTCGTTCGGCTACTTTCCCGCAAGTTGTTAACGATAACGTTATGGCCAACGCCACAACTGCGACCTTAATAAATGATGGTTTGACCTTGTCGAACGCTAAGTTTGGTACGCCTTTCCCAATTCCACAAAATGGTTTAGAGGCTATTTGGAATCATTTGGTTCGTTATGTGGGACCAACTGCGGGTGGTACTTCATCGAGTTATTATGTTGATTCAGCGGGTAATGCTGTTAGATCAAGTACTCAGACTGTTGAGTTCTCTTCGCCGTTGAATACACCAGAGCTTAATTGGGCTGATGAAGATAAGAACGAATGGGTTCTTTACCGTGCTGACTTCCAAGCGCCTGCACGTCGTGCTGGTGAAATCACCTTGGTTCGTGAGCCAATTGACTTCAGTGATGGTAATGGCCGTAAAGCGTGGCAATACCTAGCGGGCCAGCGTCGTGTACGTCGTGCTCCGTCTGTATCGTTCGATACGCCACAGCCATCTACGGCAGGTAACTCTACTTACGATGATACTTACGTTTATAACGGTTCACCTGAACGTTATGATTGGAAGTTGATTGGTAAGCAAGAATGTATCGTGCCTTACAATAACTGGGGTAACGCAACCTTGCCTGTGTCAGAACAGGCAAACATGCTAACCAAAGGCCATTTTAACCCTGATTATGCACGTTGGGAAAAGCACCGTTGTTGGGTTATTGAAGCTAACTTAAAAGAAGGTCAGCGTCACGTTTATAAGACTCGTCGTTTCTACGCCGATGAAGATAGCTGGACTCTATTAATGGCTGATATGTACGATACTCAGGATACCTTATGGAGAACTCATCAATCGTTGTTTGCACATAACTATGTGACCAGCGCTATGTGGGGTGGTACTTCGGTAGTGTATGATTTTCAATCTAAAATCTACAGTACAGGTGGTATCAGTGATGAAGGACGTCCAGTTCATGCGAAAGACCATGGAGCTTCTTACTACACTCCGGGTGCTCTTAAGCGCAGCGGTGTTCGTTAAGTTGTACTAAAGCAGTAAAACAAAGAGTCGCTTATGCGGCTCTTTGTTGTTAAAAAAAGACAAAAAGAAAAAAAGAAATAAATAAGTAGTTTTGTCCGTGGTGGTATTGATTTTCTGTCTATACTGCTCAGTGGTTCCGGTTAATGGTAATCGGACTTTATAAATAAACTCTAATCTAGGGTTGATAATGAAAATAATATCTAAAAAATTAATACTTTGGGCTCTTCTTAGTTTACCGATAAGTGGTTTCGCGGTTCCTTATGAAGTGCTTGAATTAGACGCAGCAAAAACTCCCTTAGTACCACACACCTTGATGTTCGATATTACCAAGGCAGGCGAGCGTTATATCGCCGTGGGCGTTCGGGGCCATATTATTTTATCAGACGATGATGGCACTACATGGCGTCAAGCCGAAAAAGTACCGGTTCGTTCTGATTTGTTGGCAGTAACCTTTGTTGATGAGTTAACGGGCTGGTCCGTTGGTCATGACAGTGTGATTTTGCACACGACTGACGGTGGTGAAAACTGGGTGAAGCAGTTTGATGGCCGAGTACTGGGTGTTCAGGGTCAAGCTTATTACCAGGCTAAATTAGCAAAATTACAAGACGGTTTAGCCGTTTGTGATAGCAAACCAAAAGACTTGTCCGATTTGGTCGCTTTAAGCTCCTGTGAAGAACTAAAAGCCAGAGCCCAAAATTATGATGATTTGATTTACGAAATGGAATTTGCTGCTGAGTTAGGTGCGGACAAGCCGTTTTTTCAAATCGCATGTTACAAGGGAATACACTCGGATACTGGAGTCTCTTGTAATGTAGCGGGTGCTTATGGCATTCAGTTCCGTACCGACGATAATGGTGAACACTGGATTGCTAAGATGGAGAATGTTGGTAATCCTGATTTTGTGCATTTGTTTGGAGGTGCTCAAGTCGGTGAGACTGATTTTATGGTTGTTGGAGAAATGGGCAATGTATGGGCTGTATCTTCGTTAGTATCTGAGAGTGCTGCATGGACGCCTCTGACAACTGATTATGAAGGCAGTTTGTATACGGCCGTTGCGGCTGATGATGGTAGTTACATCGCAGCTGGCTTGGTAGGAACGGTATTGCGTTCAGACGATAAGGGTACAACTTGGTCTGAAATTGCTAAGCCTCGCTCAAGCAATATTGTAGACTCCCTAAAATTATCTGATGGGCGACTGGTGTTAATTGCTCAGAGTGGTCAGATTTTTGTTAGCGCAGACAATGGTTTGACCTTCAGTGAAGCAGTGAGACAACCGGCTAACGTTTTTGTTGCCGCCGTTGAAGTTGCTTCAGGTGAGTTACTGGTTGCGACAAAATCTGGCGTTATAAAAGTTCAGCTTGACTAATAAAAATTTATAAAAGGCGATTTTCGAATGGCACATGTAGAAGACGACGATTTACCAATCATCCAAAATAAAGAAGATTTCGATACGAGCACCGGCACGTTCATGGAACGCATGGTGTTTAATAACCGAGCTGCTATTGCTATTGCATGTGCAATAGTAACCCTTGTATTGGGTTATCAAGCGGCAACTAAACTGACTTTGCAGGCCGGCTTTGAGAAAATGCTGCCTAAAAGCCATGAGTACGTTATTAACTACAAGAAAGAAGCACATAACCTGAAAGGCTTGGGTAATACCTTGCGTTTGGTTATTTCTACCACCGAAGGTGATATTTGGTCTAAAGAGTTTTTAGACTTGATGGAAAAAGTTAACGATGACGTTTTCTTTGTGCCTGGGGTTGATCGCTCTGGAATGAAATCGATTTGGACACCTAACGTCCGTTGGCTAACGGTAACTGAGGAAGGTTTTGAAGGTGGCCCGGTTATCCCGGCTGGATTTGATGGATCAGAAGAAAAAATTCGCCAGCTTAAATTAAATGTTATGCGTGCGAGCATTACGGGAGATTTGATTGCCAACAATGGTAAGTCAGCCGCCATTTTAGTGCCGTTACTTGATTTTGACCCTAAAACCGGTGAGCGTTTGAATTACTACACGTTCACTCAAAAATTAGAAAAAATCAGGGAGCACTATAGCCAGTCTTCAGACGATCCAGACGATCCTCGCAGTAAGTATGAGGCGGGTGAAATAAGTCTTCATATTGTTGGGTTTGCTAAAGTTATTGGTGAACTGATTGATGGCTTGTTTGCCGTTATGGGATTTTTTGCTGCAGCGGTTCTTATTGCTTGGTGTTTACTGTATTGGTATACCCGCTGCTGGCGCAGTACCTCAACGGTTATTTTTGTTACTATCGTTGGTGTTACGTGGCAGTTGGGTATTTTGGCTACGTTAGGCTATGAACTGGATCCATTCTCGATATTAGTACCCTTCTTAGTTTTTGCTATTGGTGTAAGTCACGGAGCTCAAAAACTGAATGGTGTGATTCAAGATATTGCGAAAGGTACTCACCCGTATATTGCAGCCCGTTTTACCTTCCGTCGTTTGTTCTTGGCAGGTGTTACGGCATTGCTTTCCGATGGTGTTGGTTTTGCGGTCTTAATGATCATCCAAATTCAAGTTATTCAAGATCTCGCTATTACCGCCTCAATAGGTGTATTGGTTCTTATCTTTACGAACTTAATTTTGATTCCAATTGTTCTTTCTTATACCGGCGTTTGCGATAAAGCCGTTAAGCGAAGCATTGACAGTAATATGACACTAGATGACATGCCTGGTTGGATTGCGTTCTTGTTGAAGTTTACTGAGCGTCGTTGGGCAATCGGTGCGATTATTGGTGGTCTGTTTTTTGCCGGGATTGGTATTATAGGCGCGAATAACATTCAGATTGGTGATTTGGATAAAGGTGCGCCTGAGCTTCGACCTGATTCAGTCTACAACAAAGATGTTGACTTTGTGGTCAGTAACTATTCAGTTAGTAGTGATATCTTTGCTGTAATCGTTAAAACTGAAGAAGAGCAGTGTGCAAATTACGAAGTCATGAAGCTAGCTGAAGAACTTGAGTGGCGTCTGCGTCACTTGCCTGTTGTTGAGCAGGTGTATGGTTTGCATAGTGCCATTCGTAGAAATATGTCTGGTATGAATGAAGGCTATATAAAGTTTCATTCTATTTATCGTAACCAAGATACCATCAACAATGGTGTGACAAATGCGTTAAGCCTAAAAATTGTTAATCCGGCTTGTTCTGTATGGCCATTGATGATTTATTTATCGGATCACAAAGCGGCAACTTTAAAAAGTGTTGTGAATGTATTTGACCAGTTTAACGTGGAGTTCCCTAGCAGTAAGGTTGAGTTTATTGGTGCAGCAGGTAGCGCCGGATTTGAAGCAGCAACTAACGTTGTTGTAGAAAAAGCCAACCGTGAAATGATGTTTTATGTATATGGCGCCGTATTGACGTTATGTATGTTGACCTTCCGTTCAGTTGCGGCCGTACTTTGTGCTGTTTTACCGTTGATGGTTACCTCAGTATTGTGTGAAGCATTAATGGTTGTTCTGGGAATGGGTATTAAAGTTGCTACGCTACCCGTTATTGCGCTCGGTGTAGGTATTGGTGTGGATTACGCGTTATACATCTTAACGGTTATCCTAGCTAAGACACGTGCCGGTGTGCCGTTGCGTGAAGCCTACTTCTTTACCCTTAATTTCACGGGTCGAGTGGTTGCGCTTATTGCGGTAACCTTGGCAGCAGGTGTTATTACTTGGGCATGGTCACCGATTAAGTTCCAAGCTGATATGGGGATTTTGCTGACCTTTATGTTCCTTTGGAACATGGTAGGTGCAATGATCTTAATGCCAGCGTTAGGCGTGTTCTTATTACCAATAGGTGATAAGAAAGACAAAGCTTAATATGGGTACATGACCGGGTATTATTCCTGGGCATAAAAAACCGGAGCTTAAAACTCCGGTTTTTTTATGCTTGTTTGTTTATGATTTTTGAATGAGCTTAAGCTATAGCTGTACTAGGCAATTGGCTTAATATTGTGGCAAGCAAATAGATAAACGCTGATTTTAAGAAAATGTTGGTTCGCATAGCTATGACCGGAATTAATTGCCTGTTAGGCTTGGACTATAGTAATTTAAGTGATGGAATTGTAGTAATTTAAGTTATGGAATTATAGTCAACAACAGTGGAGTTCATGTGTCAAAAACAATATTAATGATCCATGGAATGTGGGGCGGCGGTTGGATCTGGGACTCATTTAAAACCCCATTCGAAGAGCATGGTTATGAATGTATCACGCCAACATTAAGACACCATATGATGACTCCTGATCAATCTCCGCATGCTGATCTTGGTGGTTTGAGCCTGAATGATTACGTGGATGATATGCAGGCATTAATAGAAGCCTTGGACACAAAACCTATCGTTATAGGGCACTCTATGGGTGGGCTTATTTGCCAAAAATTAGCCGAGAGAAACTTAGTTGAAAAGATGGTTCTGGCTTGTCCTGCGCCACCAGGAGATATTCCGGCCCTGAGTGTTGGCGGCCTAAAGAGCTTTATGCCGTTAATAACAACGTGGAAATTTTGGCAAAAACCGCATCGTCCTACTTTTAAAAGTATGATTGATTCTTCTTTGCAGTTGATCCCAAAAGACGAGCGTCAGTCGTATTACGATAAGATAGTGTATGACTCTGGAAGAGTGGTTTTTGAAATTGCCCTGCCATTTCTTGATACCAACAAAGTCTCGGCTATTGATCCAGATTTAATTACCTGCCCAAGCTTAGTATTGGCGGCTGATAGCGACAGATTGATTCCGCTGCGGGCTATTCGCCAAGTGGCGCGAAAGTACGATTCAGAGTTTAAATTGTATAAAGATCAAAGCCATTGGCTGGTGGTTGAGCCAGGCTGGCAGAAACCAGCTGACGATGTATTGCAATGGATTGAATCAACTTAGTCGGTACTATGTTTAGTCGTTACTAGGTTTAGTCGGTACTAGGTTAACGGTGACATTTAGCGTGTGCGAACTACTAGCGTGTGTGAACTATTAACGTGTGTAAACTACAGGAAAGCTATGACCAAGGTTAAAGATATTGTTCTCAAGTTTAGCTGCGATGATCAGCCAGGTATTGTGGCAGCGGTAGCCAGTTTGTTTGCTTTGCAGGGGTTCAACATACGAGAGTCTTCTCAGTTTGAAGATACTTATTCTGAACGTTTTTTTATGCGAACCGTTCTGGCGTCTGTTGAAGGTGAAAAAAAATTAAAGGATGTGAAATCGGCGTTTCAAGCCGTGGCCGACCGCTACCAAATGAGCTGGAGCTTGGAAGACAGTTATCGAAAACCCAAGGTGTTAATTGCTGTATCGCAATGGGGCCACTGCTTAAATAATCTATTGAATAGCTATAAACGTGGAACGCTACCCATTGATATTGTTGGTGTGGTATCCAATCATGAAACCATGCGTTCGCTGGTCGAATGGTATGAGCTTCCTTATTTTTATTTGCCAGTTACCAGCGAAACCAAACCACAGCAAGAAGCGCAAATTCTCCAGCACATGACTTCTCTTGATGTGGACCTATTGGTGCTGGCGCGCTATATGCAAATATTATCAAACGATTTGTGCCAACAGTTGGAAGGACGGGCTATTAATATTCATCATTCTTTTTTACCTGGATTCAAAGGCGCTAAACCCTATCATCAAGCGTTTGATCGAGGGGTTAAGCTTATCGGTGCTACGGCTCACTATGTCACTGCCGATTTAGATGAAGGCCCTATAATCGAACAGTCTGTAGAGCGGGTCAGTCATGCCCACACCCCAGACGAGCTAGTCGAAATGGGGCGTGATACGGAAGCCGTAGTGCTTAATCGCGCTGTGCGCTGGCACGCCGAACATAGAGTTTTATTGAACGGTAATAAAACCGTGGTTTTTGGTCGGTAATTATTGTTTATTCGTTTATCATTATTATTTGCTCGATCACTATTTTTTGATTCACTATTTTTAGAGAGAACGTTATGCCCTCAACGCTTAGTCAACACACCGATTCCTATTACGCAGCAACAGCCAACAACCTAAAAGACTATCCGCAGTTGCAGGGCGAGCACCGAGCTGATGTTTGTATTATTGGCGCAGGTTATACCGGTTTATCGGCGGCACTGAACTTGGCAGAAAAAGGTTACAGTGTTTGTTTGCTCGAGGCTGAAAAAGTCGGTTGGGGCGCATCAGGCCGCAACGGTGGTCATGTCGGCACAGGTCAGAGAAAAGACCAAGAAGAGCTAGAGGCGATGGTTGGGCTAGCGCTAGCTAAAACCTTGTGGCAATACAGTCTTGAAGCCGTTGATGACGTGGAACGCTTGATTAAGAAACATAATATTGAGTGTGATTTGAAGCGCGGAAATATTCATCTTGCGGCAAAGCCTAAGCACGAAGAATGGTTGCGTGAGGAAGTCGATGTTTTAAATAATCGCTACGACTACGACAAGGTCAGATTTTTAAATCAACATCAAGCGCAAGAACTGGTGGGCAGTGATCGTTACTTTGCCGGTACCATGGATGAAGGCGCGTTGCATTTACATCCTTTAAATTTCGCCTTGGGTTTGGCTGCTGCAGCTGAAAAGGCGGGAGTGAAAATTTTTGAAAACTCCAGAGTCGAAAGCTACAACTCAGGTGAACCTGTTACGGTAAAAACCGAGCAAGGCCAAGTGGTCGCTGATTACTTGGTATTAGCGTGCAATGGTTACTTAGGAAAACTAGAGCCCCGCGTTGCGGGCAAAATTATGCCTATCAATAACTTTATCCTGGCCACAGAGCCTTTGCCGGAAGAGTTGGCTCGCGAACTTATTGCTAATGACGCCAGTGTGGCTGACACCTTATTTGTTATTAATTACTGGAAGTTGTCCGGCGACAATCGATTGTTGTTTGGTGGTGGTGAAAATTATACCAGCCGCTTTCCTGCGGACATTCCTAACTTTGTGCGCAAATATATGCTTCGAGTTTACCCACAGCTGGCTGGGACTAAAATCGACTATGGATGGGGCGGAACTTTGGCCGTAACCGTTAATCGTATGCCGCACTTTGGCCGTTTAGAGAATAATATATTCTATGCTCAGGGCTATTCTGGTCATGGAGTGCCAACAGCGGTTATGGGTGGCAAGTTACTGTCTGAAGTGATTAGTGGCACGGCAGAACGATTCGATATCATGGCTAATGTACCCACCACCAGTTTTCCTGGTGGTACCATGCTGCGTTGGCCTGGCTTGGTTGCTGGGATGTTGTTCTATAGCATGATGGATAAGTTTTAAATATCAGCAACTCTATCTCTGGATCTTGATTTTAGCTGTCGCCATTAAGGATGGCTTGAATCTGCTCATCTGTAAGGCGTTCTATGCCTTTAGAGTAATTGTGGCCATTGGCTTGATAAAATTTTGCGTTCAATAGATTGGCGTCACCATTATCTTTAGTGGTGATCAATTTAGCGGGCACTCCGGCAATAATAGAGTTTTCTGGAAACTCCATTCCTTCTCTAACAATGGTGTGGCCTGCAACAATAGAATTAGCACCGATTTTTGCGCCATCCATAATGGTTGCATTGATGCCGATAAGGCATCGATCACCAATTTCACAACCATGCAATGTGGTGTGATGAGTAATAGAGCAGTCTTCACCAATAATCGTGGAAGTAAATGTGCCTACATGCAGCATGACAAAGTCTTGAATGTTGGTGCGCGCGCCTATGCGTATTTCATGGGTCTCGGCGCGCATAACGACGTTGGGCCAAACCGAAGCGTCTTCACCAATATGAACCTTACCGTAAATAAGAGCGGTGTCGTGGATGAATGCGGGTTTGTCTAAAATAACGTCTGGTCCGATATGGGGCATAAAAGTGTCCTTAAAATTTTGTTGCACAGACTAATTTTAAATGACGTGGATTGGCAAGAACATAAACCAATAAAAGTATGGGTAAAAACTGTTGCTTTATTATTGGGCAGAGTAGAATTGCCCCTGATTTTTTGGTCCCAGGAGTTTGTTCATGAAATACCCTATTACTGGTCGATGCCAATGCGGCAGTGTGGTTTGTACCCTTAAAAGCCCTCCCGTTATCACCTACGCCTGTTATTGTTCGGCGTGCCAAAAACGCAGTGGCACACCTTTTTCCATGGGTATGTTTATGCCGGCTGATCAAATAGACGTGCAGGGTGAGGTTGAAGGTTGGACGCGAACCTCGGATCAAGGCAATCAAAATACTCGCTTTGCTTGTTCTGAATGTGGCAATGTTATTTATGGTGTCAGTGACCATAAACCGGATGTTTATAAATTTCAGCCGGGCTTGTTGGATGATACTTCAGAGGTTGAGCCCGATATCCATATTTGGGTTGAGCAAGCCCAAAAATGGGTTTTGTTTCCCGAAGGGGCGCCTCAATTTAAAGGTCAGCCGGATCCAGCTGATTCACTTAAGGCTGGGCTTGAGTATCAAAAATCACGCCGTTAAACGCAATTAATTATTATTAAACAGTTATCAGGAGTAGTTATGTCAGGCTTGTTACCCAATGTCGATCCAGAAGGTTTGTTGGAATACTCGGTGGTTTTTACTGACCGTTCGTTGAACCATATGTCACAAAAATTCCAACAGGTTATGCGTGATATTTCGAGCACGCTTAAAGGGGTGTATAACGCTGAATCTGTCGTGGTGGTTCCCGGTGGCGGGACTTATGGTATGGAGGCCGTTGCACGTCAATTTGCCAACGACAAAAAATGCCTGATTATCCGCAATGGCTGGTTTAGTTTTCGTTGGACCCAAATTTTAGAAATGGGCTCAATTGCTTCTGAATCTATTGTGATGCAAGCCAAGCAAACTTCAGGCGATTCACAAGCGCCTTTTGCTCCCGCAGCGATTGACGATGTGGTTGCAGCGATCAAAGCCGAAAAACCCGCGATGGTTTTTGCGCCTCACGTTGAGACGGCTTCGGGCATGATGTTGCCTGACGATTACATTAAAGCCGTGGCTGACGCGGTCCATTCGGTAGGTGGTCTATTCGTGCTGGATTGTATTGCTTCGGGTACCGTCTGGGTTGATATGAAGGCTTGCGGTGTGGATATTTTGATCAGTGCTCCGCAAAAAGGTTGGAGTGCTTCACCTTGCAGTGCTTTGGTTATGTTAAGCGCGAACGCTCGCGCTGTTATTGAAGATACAACCAGTTCGAGCTTTGCTTGTGATCTTAAAAAGTGGCTGCAGATTATGGCGGCTTATGAAAACGGTGGTCATGCTTATCATGCGACACTACCAACCGATGCACTGGCTAATTTTTGTAAAACCATGCAAGAAACCGAGCAATATGGTTTTGCTAAAGTCCGTGAAGAACAGCTAGAACTGGGGCGTCGAGTTCGCGCTATGTTACAAGCGCGTGGTATTAAAAGTGTTGCGGCTGAAGGGTTTGAGGCTCCTGGTGTGGTCGTTAATTACACTCGCGATGCTGATGTTCAAACCGGCAAGAAGTTTGTTAACTTGGGTTTGCAGATAGCCGCTGGTGTCCCACTACAATGTGATGAGCCTGAAGATTTTCAAACTTTCCGGTTAGGTTTGTTTGGTCTGGACAAGCTGCATAATATCGATCGCACGGTGGCTACTTTAGAAAAGGCACTGGACGCTGCGGGTTTGTAACTTATCTCAAAACGTCTCAATGAATGGCTTGTTTACTTAGGTAGGCAAGCCATTTTTTTCTTGTGAATGTCTATACTTACCGTTCATTATTTTATTGGTGTGTTAGCTTGGTTATGAAAAAATTGTCAATATTTCTTGTTAGAGTAAGTTGTTTGGTTTTGCTCACGGTGGCCACTACGTTGCATTCCTCTAGGCTACAGGCCGCCACGGTTAATGACAGTTTAAAGGTCATGAATGAAACCAATAGCTCATCGGTTACCTCTCAGAAAAAAGTGGATAAATTAGCGTTGGAAACTCAACGGATGTTGGAAAAATATCAAAGCATTGTTCGCAATACACAATACCAAGATGCCTACAACGCCCAGTTACAACAACTCAAACAAGACCAAGAATTACAAATAGACTCGTTAAAAGAGCAATTGAACGAAATTAATGTGACCCAGATGCGCATCATGCCACTGATTTTAAGTATGGCTGACGCGTTGGAAAAATTTATTGTTTTAGATTTACCTTTCCTTCAAGAGCAGCGGATCAGTGGTATCGTTCAGCTAAAACAGCACCTGCGTAATCCGGGTATGACGGTTCCTGATAAATACCGGTTGGTGTTAGAAGCCTATCAAATTGAAAGCGATTATGGCCGCACTATCGAATCTTACAGAGACAAATTATTGCAGGGTCAAGCACAGATCTCGGTTGAATATTTACGGATTGGGCGCATAGCCTTGTACTATCAAAGCTTAGATGGCAAGCGCAGTGGCCTATGGGATGCCAGCATGGGTGTTTGGCAAGACCTTCCGGTTGAGATGAATGGTCAGATTAAGCAAGCCATAAAAGTGGCTAAAAATATCGTGGCACCGCAGTTATTAAACCTCCCGGTTGCGGGCTTTGTAGCACCTAGGAGTACTGATCATGCGAACTAAAATCATGGCCAGTTGGTTGTTGAGTGTGTTCTGTTTGGGTGCTGGATTCTTGTCAGTATCGGCACAAGCACAAGCACCAAGCGCCCAATTACAATCTCCAGCACCATCGATTTTTTCTCAAGTAGAAATTACCGATTTAGATGAATTGCTAGACGCAGTACGCAAGCAACAGGAGCTTGAGAAAGATATCGAGCGTCAACGCGAGAGGCAGTTTTTACTCAATAAAAATAAGCAGAAGGCTTTACTTGATACCGCCGAGCGCAATTTCAAAATAGCGCAAAAACACAATAATCCGTTGCAAAAAATCACCGAGTTAAATGCTCAGGAAATAGCCAAGTTAAAACAAAAACTGACTCAACGCACTCAAGAAATGGGAGACGTTTACAGTATCTTCAATGAGTTTTCAGGAGACTTTGCCGAGGTGTTCAATAGCTCTATGACCGCTATTGAATTCCCAGAACGCCAGCAACAAGTCAGTGACTTGCTCGGTAACGATAAGCTGGCGAGTATTGCTGATATGCAAGCCATGTGGTTGCTTCTTCAAGCCGATATGACGGCGGCAGCAAAAATTCAAGCACTCGATGTACCGGTGGTCAATATTGATGGTGCCAGTCAGCTGACTCGTGTCATTCGCGCTGGAACATTCACCGCGTTCTCGGAAGGGCAGTTCCTACGTTATATCGCTGAAGTCGGTGAGTTGTTAGCGTTGGAGCGCCAACCTGCATCACGCTATGAGGCTTCTATCGAAAATTTTGCAACCGCTGCCAGCATGAATCCTCCAGCTTTGACACAGTTAACCATTGATCCTACTGGCGGTAGTCTATTGGGAATGTTGTCTTATGCCCCAAGTACCTGGGAGCGCATAGAACAGGGCGGAATCATTGGGCGAATCATTTTAGGCTTGGGGGTGCTTGGGTTATTAATCACGCTCTGGCGCGCGACGTATTTATCCTTTGTGTATCTGTCCGTGAAATCACAACAGCGCAATCCAGAGCAAGCCAGTAGTGATAACCCTCTGGGTCGAGTTATGTTGCGGGCGCAAGCCGGCATCGATCCCACTTCTCTCGCGTCTGGTGAGCAAAGCGATATTGAATCTTTGCAGTTCAAGTTAGAAGAAGCCGTTTTACTCGAAGTGCCCAACCTTGAACGCGGCCATAATTTTATTAAGTTGTTGGCGGCTATCTCTCCTCTGATGGGATTGTTGGGAACCGTTACCGGCATGATTTTAACCTTTCAGGCCATCAGTTTATTTGGCAGCGGTGACCCTAAATTGATGGCCAGTGGTATTTCTCAAGCCCTAGTGACAACAGTGCTGGGATTGGTTGTAGCGATTCCCTTACTGTTTGGCCATAGTTTGGTTTCGGCTTTGGCGCGCACCATGATTCAGCGTCTAGATGAGCAGACGGCTGGAATTATGGCTGAACATATAAGCCGTGAGTGCAATGAATAATGATTTCCCTGCAACAAGATTTTCAATGGCTAATAGAACAAGGTGGTAGTGTTCTGTGGGCGATTTTTGCCACGTGCTTGTTGCTTTGGTTTTTGATTTTAGAGCGTTACTGGTTTATTCGAGTTGTGTTTCCTAAGCGCCTAAAAAACATGAGAGGTCAGTTTGATCAGCTTCAACGCTCATCTGGATGGCTTTACGCCAGTGTGCAAAGATCATTATTGTCAGAGCTAAAGATTCAATTGCACGGCCCGCTTAGCTTAATCCAAACCTTAGTGGTCTTGTGTCCCATGTTGGGTTTGTTGGGTACGGTAACGGGCATGGTCAATGTATTTGAAGTGATTGCCGTGATTGGCACCAGTGATGCGCAAGCGATGGCACAAGGTGTCTACAGAGCCACTATTCCAACAATGGCGGGCCTGGTCGTGTCTTTGTCTGGCTTGTACTTTGTCTCTCGGATTAAGCATTTGATTGACATTGAATCCAGCAAGTTAGCTGATGTTAACTTGATTAAATAAATAACGAGAATTTTATGGCGTTAAAGAGGCATACGAATAATACGGATGAAGCTGAGCTGGATATGACTCCCATGCTCGATATTGTCTTCATCATGCTGATATTTTTTATTGTCACTACCTCGTTTGTTAAGGAATCGGGTATTACGGTTAATACACCTAAATCACAAACGGCATCACGCCAAGAGAGTGCCAATATTTTTATTGCCATTACTCGCGAGGGCGAAATTTGGATCGATAAACGTCCTGTGGATGTTCGCGCCATTAGAAGTGTGGTGGCACGCCTACACGCTGAAAACCCTGCTGGATCGGTTGTTATTCAGTCAGATCGCGATTCGGCTACCCATACTTTGGTGGCGGTAATGGATCAGGTTAGATTGGCCGGCATTGAAAAAATAGCCATCGCCGCGAGTGAAGACTCTTAGCTATGAATACCGTTCGTTCTCGGTCATTGCTAGCCAGTCGATTATTGCTAGTCAGCCGGTCATTGATAGCCAGTCGATTATTGGATTTGTGCCGGATGCTACTGCTACGTCACCTGTTGTTATTGGCTTTGGCGCTGCTAATAACCTTGGCCATCTTTATTTTTATGCAGCGACTCATTAATACCGATGGAGAAGCCATTGACCAAGTAGAGTTGGCCGGCTTTGTTGAACTGTATAAACCACCTCCATCGCAAGAGCCTGAAACAGAAGTTGAGCCTGAACAAGAGGACACCAATATTGAGCCGCAAATGCAATCGGTCACATCCGAAGCAGCGGACAATCAACCCAAATTTGATGTGGATATCCCCACGCTTGATAGTGGCTCTTTGGCCATGAGTGTTGGTTCGGCCGGAGCTGGTTGGAGTGCTCCGTTAGCAAATAGCGATGGCCTGCTAGAAATTGGGGAGGACAGTAAGGGGTATGTTGAGATAGTGCCTTATGCTACTCGGCAGCCATCGATTCCGGAGTTAGCGTGGAAAAATAAAACCAGCGGCTGGGTTCTGGTGGTGTTTAATGTGGCCCGCGATGGTCGGACTAAAAATATTCGTATATTGGATGCTAATCCACGTGGGGTGTTTGAAGAGTCGGTTGTCAGTGCCGTTGAGAAATGGCGCTATGCGGTGGGTAAGCTCAAAAACTATCAGGGCGATATGGTACTGACGCAACGGCTGGAATTGAATTGGCAAGACTACCGTGCACCGACAAGCCGTGGGCAATTAAAATGATTAGGTTGTTGGCGAGAGTTTTATTGTTGTTGGCGAGAGCTTTATTGTTGTGGACGAGAGCTTTACTGTTGTTGACGACAGTCTTATTCATGTTAGCTCAGAACTCGCTTGTTCAAGCCGAAGCTTATCGCAGTAAAGTCTTCATCGATCCCACTAAAAAGCTGAACGAAGCGGTAAGTTTATCCATTGAGGATTTGGAAAATCAGCTTGGAAGCCTACCAAATGATTATGCCCAATCAAGTGCTGGCCGGCATTTGGCGCGTCACTATGTACAGGAAAAACAATACTCCAAAGCTATCGTTTATTATCAAACGGCTATGCAGGCTGGGGGTTTATCGAGCCTTGCCAATCAAGAAATGCAACAAGAGTTGGCGACGGTTTATATGTTGCAAGGTGACTACAGTGGCGCCTTAAGTACGCTAACAAAATTACAGCGTAGCCTTACTCATCCCAGCAACGAGTTTTTTCTTTTGCTCGCTCAAGCACAATATAAAACGGGCGATTATTTAGCTTTAGCGCCAACGTTAGAACATCTATTAATAGACTCTTCTGCATTAACCGCCGTTCAGCTTAAGCAGCTTGTGGCGATCAGTTATGGCAGCGGCGATTATCGTCAGTGTGAAGTGATTTTGCGTTTGTTGATTGATAGAGCGCCTTCTGATGTTGGCAATTGGCAACAATTGGTGTCAGTTTATCTCGTGCAGAAAAAATCAATCTCAGCACTCAATGTTTTGTCGTTAGCAAAAGAAAAGCAGTTGCCGTTGCGAGCCCAAGATATTTTACTCTTGGCAAATTTATACGCCAGCACCAATGCCGCTGAAAAAGGCGCCAGAGTGTTGGATGAATCACTAGCGGCTGGCGAGTTAGAACAGTCAGGGGATAATTACCATCAACTATTTCAGTATTGGTTGTTGGCTCGAGAAAAAAATAAAGCCACGGCCGCTTTAAAAAAATCGGTAGCTTTAAAGCGCAACATGGATTCCTTTTTGCAGCTGGCTCGACTGCAAATGGAACAAGAATTATGGTCCGATATGCAGCAAACATTACTGCAGGCTTGCTCTCAAGTATTGGATGACCGTTACGTTGGGCGGACCAATTTATTATTGGGCATCAGTCAGCTTAAACAGGGTAGTGAACAACAGGCTCGCAGTTCTTTTATTAATGCCAGTCTCATGGGGGGGCGCAGTGAAAAAGCCAATCAATGGTTGGGTTACATGAATGCCGCTCCAGCTACCGAATCTGAGATGAGAGAAATTACTGGGCCGTGCCATCCGCTAGAAAGATCCATGCGTTATGCGGGCGTACGACCTGACGTGAAAACTGACGTACAGTCACCGACAAACCTTAATGTTAAAACGGTCAAGAAGCTACGTTTCTATTCAACCTCAGCGGTTGTTGATGTAAAGGATATGACGTCACAATTACGTTCTTTATTAGTGCCTATGGGTATTAATATTGTTCGTGGAGGGGGCAGTATTGATGGCGCTTTACACCTGCTCTTTGAGGGTGAAAATAGCTTTAGTGAAGGCAAGTTAACCATGAAAGCGGGATTTCCCATTCGGGGTAATCCGCCATCAAAAGCACGCTATAGATCGACGGTATTAGAATCGTTTAAATGTGTTTATCTTGAATACTCCGGCGAGCCACAAGGCATTCGTCAAGCTTGGGAAACGCTATACCAAGACGCCATAAGTGCGGGTTACGAGCTGTCGGGCACGAGCCGTCAAATAATTAATAAAGGCGATGGTTCTAACAATATGAACACTGAACTTCAGCTTGGTATTATGTAAGAATTGAAGTTGTCCGCAAACAAATCATTGTTGGAATCATTATGTTGTTATCCGTTCTCGATCAGTCGCCTATCCGCCAAGGCGGTTCTGCGCATCAAGCCTTTCAAGAAACCTTAGAGTTAGCTCGTTATGTTGAATCGTTGGGATATCATCGGTTTTGGGTGTCAGAGCATCACAGTACGGATGCCTTGGCAGGAAGTACTCCAGAGGTTTTGTTAGCGGCTATTGGCCAGCATACAAACCGTATTCGTATTGGCAGTGGCGGTATTATGTTGCCTCATTACAGCCCATATAAAGTAGCGGAAATTGCTTCTACTTTAGAAGCGTTATTTCCTGGGCGTATGGATATTGGTGTAGGCCGCGCACCCGGTACTGATATGGTGTCGGCGCGGGCTTTATCCATTGATGGTAAGGTGCGTTTTGATCAATTTCCTCAGCAAGTTGACGCACTGCTTAAAATGCTTAACGACGAATCCTATCGGCCCAGCGTTAACCCTCGGCCAGAATCTGCGCCACCTGTGTGGATGCTTGGTTCTAGTTCTGACAGTGCTATTTTAGCGGGGCAAAAAGGTCTGCCGTATAATTTTGCTTTATTCATTAATCCGCAGATGGATGCCAAAATTTTTGACTATTATCGGCAGCAATTTAAACCCTCTGCGCTTCAAAAAAAGCCCTACACCTGTTTAACGGTTAACGTTATTTGCGCCGATTCTGAAACCGAAGCAAAGCGTATTGCCCGCAGCCGAGAGATTTCATTTTTACGTTTTGTTACAGGGCAGGGCGATAGCCGATTGTGCACGCCAGAAGAAGCGAATAGTTTGGTGCTAGGGCCTCAAGAACAAGCGTTTATTCATGAGCGCGGTTTGAATGCAGCGGTGGGAACGCCGGAACAAGTTAGAGAAAAGTTGTTTGATTTAGCCGCCAAGTTTGGTGCCGATGAATTAATGACGGTAACCATTACTCACGACTTTGAAGCGCGTAAACGCTCTTATAAATTATTGGCCGATGCGTTTCAATTAAAGCCATAGGGATTCTTAAATTCAGATCTATTATAAAGTGATTGTTAGCAGACATTCATATTTCAGTTTTACACTGGTCTGTCCCTGATAGACATCGGCTGAACAGATGTACCCAGCGACGCAGATTAGACATGAAGGCGCCACACGCCAGCTGCCCCTAATTCATTTCCTGCGACCACAGGCAGCTAGTGCCAAGCTACCTCCCATTGATGATGACGACGCCAGCCTGATGACCCTGGCCGATGTGCAGGAGGTGTTTACCTTGCTGTTTGAACTGATGAGCGGTCGGCGGATATCGATGATCAATACGAATCTGTTTAAGCTTGTCGAGCACATAGCGCTCAACGGCAATCTGCGCTGTTTCTTGAACCCCTGTTTGAGCAAGTGAAGGCGCGGACAAAACCACAAGCATCAGCATAACCCTGGATAATATACGACACATTATGATGCGAGGCATATCGCCCGTCCATGGTCATGAACCTCGACTAGTGCTGCATGCAGGCTCTTAACCGTTGCTTCATAATCCGATTCACTCACGATAAACTGCATATCAACCTGACGCATTGACTGATGCACCGCGAGCACACTGATATTATTGCGGGCAACGGCCTGCACCGCCTTCGCCAAAATGCCTGGTATTTGCATATCACTACCAATGGCTGAAACAATCGCCACCTTCCGCTGATTGAGCTCTGCTCCGGGAAAGCGCTCTTCAACAGCAGTCTGAATGCGCTTTACTGTTTTCAAGTTGGTGGCTAAAAAGTGCGTTATCGTATTGGCGTTAATATCTTTGGAAATAATATGGGCTTTGAAGCGCTTAATGATCGCCAGCACCTCAGAATCATAGTCATGAACGCTACCGGCCATGTCCTGATCAAATAGCTCCAGTGCATAAATGCCTTTACAGCCAGCGATAATTTCCACACTGGGAACATTACTTACATAGTCGCAGGTGATTAATGTGCCTGTGTGTTCCGGCTCAAAGGTATTTTTAACGCGAAGGGGAATATTGTTTTGTCTTAGGCCCTTGGCCGCTTTGGGGTGGATGGCCTCCATTCCTAGATTGGCGAGCTGATCGGCAACATCGTAATTGGTTCGGCCGATGGGAACCGCATTGTCTTCACCGACTAGACGCGGATCTGCGCTACTGAGGTGGAACTCTTTATGAATGACCGCCTCCATAGCTCGGGTTAAAACTGCCAAACGACTAAATGTCATCTCGCTATAACCACGATCGAACGAGGTCATCAAACCGGCAGCGCTATGGGCGTAACCGGAGACAATCGGAAGCTGCTTATTGAGATCAATATTAGCAAAAGCTTCTCGAATGCGTTCATCCAAGGATATATGCTTATTTGTGCGCCAGCCTGTTAGGTCTACAAAGCATGCATTGACACCATCTCGTTGCAATAACTTAGCAGTGTTCCAAGCGCTGTGAGCTTCACCAATACTGGCCAGCATCTCTCTAACGGTTGCCAAATGGGACTCTAGGGAAAAGTGCCCATGTTGACAAAGGCTCTGTAAATCCAACAAACATTGCCTAGCGTCTTCCAGTCGCTCATCCAGAAAACTATTCGCCTGCTGGAGTAGCTCGCCATCATCAAACAACCGCTGATTAATCTTGCGTAATTCGGTTGTCAGTTCTTCCAATTTTTCAGACCAACTATGGTCTTCCATACCACTGGCAAACAAACCATAGACACCAGGCTGACCACTTTTTTTATGTTCCAGCAGTTGGTCGGTAATACCACCATAAGCTGAAACGACGAACACACGTTGGTAGAGATTTCTTCCGTCTCTAATAATGATGTTGTCTCGAACCGACGAATAATCACTCATCGATGTGCCGCCAATTTTTTCAATCGTATGCATTATTTTCTGTTAGTCCTGTTTTTAGTCTTTATTGTCGGCAAAACCCACGCACAAACGAGTACAGCTTTTAATCGAGCAGTGGGGGTATCACAGTCGCATCGATCGCACTTAACTTTTCCAGACAAGCACCAGACGGTAGCCATTTTCTTGCTTTTTTAGTGAGGCGATGTGGTGGTTCTCCGGCGCGCTTACCTAACATACGACATATTGCTTGTGCTGATCCAGGAATCAGCACCAAGGAGCCGTTGTTGCCAAATTTTTTCGTTAAGCATGATCGACCTACTCATGATGACTTAATTAGATTGTACTCTAAATAAATATCATAGTGATGTTTGTAATTAAAGGCCGTATTACGGCGCGAAATCTGGAATATTATCAGTAATTGCTTAGAGCACGAAACATTGTACGCTAAATAATATTTTTGCTCCAGAGCAAACGGCTGTGCTAGATGTTGAATGTCTGCTTAGACACTAAAGTCGAAGTCATAGCTTCGGGTGAATCAAGGCTGTTTGCCGTCTGGCGACTGACCGCTTATGCTGAATGTAAGAAAAAATATCATCTGGGTCCGTGGCTAGCCACAGAGACGGAATAGATATACCCAGTCTATTGGAATTTTTACCTTGCAAGCCGATGAGTTTCCATAGATAAACTGTTAGTCATAGCAAGCACACTATTACTCGAGACCATTCAGCATGAATATAGGTGAACCAAATAACACTATCATAGACCCTGCCGTGGTTGAGTTGGATTGTAAGTTGTTTGAAATCGTCAACAATATTGATATTTTGGATGCGGTTGCACCGATTAATTACGCGCAAGAACGCAGCACATTTTTGGATTTACATTATTCCAAAAACCCCGAATATACATACCGTAATCACGATCTTGATCCTTTTGCTCTTAAGCGTAAGTTATTTGCCTTACCGTTAGAAGTGATACAGGACGAAGATTTACATAGTCTTTATGAAGGCGTAATCAACTCCTACGTTGATAAGGTTGATCAGTTTTCCTCGATTGGAACCTCCAAATTTTTATACGATTCTTTACGTTATTATGGTGAGCCTTCAGAAAAAGATATTCGCAATGCTCATTTCATTTTGCATCTGCCCACGGATGCTGACAGTCAAGATGACACACTCATAAGCAGCACAGAGATACAGGCTATTCTCGAAAACTTCGGTCAACAGCAAGGCTATGAATATCAAATAAAGCTAGATGATAATATGATTGCCAATGCATTGGTTTCGGGAACCACCATTAAAATTAATTCATCGGCTCAGGTAAGTACCACAGAGGCGCATGCCCTTGCACACCATGAACTAGGCGTGCACTTATTAACAACGTTAAATGCCCGTAGCCAGCCTCTTAAGATCTTTTCTATGGGTTGTCCTGTTAACACTCTTACCCAAGAAGGTTTGGCAATATTAAGTGAATTCTTGGCGGGGCATATGTCTGTTTCACGATTGCGAATACTTGCTTTAAGGGTTTTAGCGGTTAAGTCCATGATTCAAGAAAAGGATTTCCGCACCACATTCATGTATTTAAAAGAACAATACCAAGTTCCTGATCAGCAGGCCTTTACCATCACAACTCGGGTGTATCGTGGTGGTGGTTTTACTAAAGATTATGTTTACTTACAGGGATTTCATCAAATGCTCAATTTGTATGAAACGGCTTACAATTTTAATCACCTACTGGTGGGTAAAACCTCGGTCGAATACCTACCTGCAATCTCACGATTGATTGATAAAGGTTGGGTTGTTGCACCGAAATACATAACTCCCGCTTTTATCAGTCCGGTGCCACGAGACAAAATCCAAGGTTTTATCGCCCACGCGATTAAATGAAATGGCATGGATGTCATAGAGTTACGGGTATATTCAAGATAAGGCTAACAAGGCAAGCTTTGAAGTTCTATGTCTGCGACGTTAATGTCCGCTTTGTATAAATTCTTAATATACTGCCATGTCTCAAGTTGGCTGCACACAACTGACAAGCTAACCTTCTCATTACTGCCAGATTGCGGCCAAACCGACTGTATTATTATCCCAGCAACATAGGTCAATGGTTGAGATGATGATCCGCTAGCTCTCTAGATTTATAGGCTTCCTGTAACACATAAAAAGCTTGTTTCTTTTCACCCTTTTCACTGACTAAGCCTTTGCGGTTGTAGTAATTTTGTATTCCACCTAATGGCCGCATGGAACTGCGAAAATCACGTAATACCCACGGGCTTATACCGACTAAATTCTTAGCGCGTTTTAACATGCTGAATTGGGTTTTATACACCATGCTTTGGTATTCTTCAGACCAAATGGTGAGTTCTTCAGCGTGTAAACCGTATTTTGCTCCGGCACCCATTTCACTGATGATCATGGGCTTGTCCTGAACCGCAGAAATAACCAGTTCATCCATTAACTTAAGCATTTCTAAGCGTACATCTTTTTCATCAAAAGGATAGAGACGCGGTAAAAATGCGGAGTAATACCAACCAAAATATTGATTTATAGACAGTATGTCGACCACCTCTCCAAGTGGGTCATCAAGATCAAAGCTAATGTCTTTATAAGGATCCCAATTCCCCAGTTTTTCTGAGTTATTGAGAAGGAACAGTTTAAAGGGGCCGATTTCTTTACGGACAGCGGCTTTTGTTGTTTCACTGATTGAGTTAGAAGCCAGCAATCGGCGTACAAGATGTATCATGACGTTAGCGAAGTCGCCTGAATCACTGATTAAAGCGGCGCTTAATAAACGGCTGTCATCAAATTCACGTACAGTTTGAGCAAGGTCAGTTAAAAAATCTAATCGCTCTGAGGTGTCCGGTGTTTCATTAGCGATAGACCAAATGATCGTGCTGGCGCGATTTTGATCACGCATCATCAGTTCCATCATGTGACGTTCGGCTGTATCGAGCGTCTCTTGATTTTGCCAATCCATAGCCCAGTAAACTGGAATTTCTGACCACGTCATAATGCCGGCTTCATCGGCCGCACGGACCATAGCGGCATCGTGAGGGTAGTGAGCCAGCCGTAAAAAATTAACCCCAAGCTCTTTGGCTAAATTGATCATGGCACGTGCATCTTTTTTACCAAAAGATTTACCTTCATGCAGGATTGATTCCTCGTGCATAGAAATGCCTTGTAGGAAAATAGATTTACCGTTGAGTAGAATTTTATCGTTCTCTGAACTGAGAGTGCGAAAGCCTATACGGTCGGTAATTGCATCGTCGCCGGTATGAATTTTAACGTCGTACAATTTTGGTGATTGAGGTGACCAGAGTTCAACGTTGGCATTAAAATCAAACGCCGCATAACCTGAGTCGTCGGTTTTAATTTCATGATTGAAATCTAATTCCGGTATTGAAACGGTAACGTCTGTATTGTTGCTAACTCCGGCTAGTTGTACCCAGCCCTTGATGTTTTTAGTTTCTAAGTCAGTTAATTCTATACGAAAACTGTGTACGTACTCTGAGGGGACATTGAGTAAGGTGACGTCACGAGTAATGCCGCCATAATTCCACCAATCGGTTTCACGAGTTGGAACGGTTTGTTTGTTTAAAAGGTTGGTGACTTTAACCACCAAAGAGTTTTTACCCGTGGATATTTGATCGGACACATCAAAACTAAAGGGCGTATAACCACCTTTGTGTTCACCAACAAACTGACCATTCACAAATACTTTAGCGTGATAGTTCACTGCGCCAAAATGCAGTAAATGTTTGCCTGTAGCTTGTTCACTGATATCAAACTTGGTGCGGTACCAAACGATACCTTCATAAAAAAACAGCTTTTCAATCTGCGTGTGCCAGTCGCCGGGAACTTCAATATCCATACCAGTATCAAAGCTGTACTCGACCAACTCTAAAGAATTTTTAGGTTGTCGATCTTTAAAATAACCGTCTACGGCCAAGGCGTCGGTAGTGGCACTATCGCCCATGCTTAACGGGTCAACTATGGCTTTCCAAGTGCCGGCAAGAGAAACGTGGTCGCGCATATCAGGAGCCATGATGGCGAAATTTAATGAGTCTTTGCTGGCGAAACTTAAGCTGCACAACACGCTTAATAAAAGGCCAAAAGTTATTTTCATCGGGTTATCCTTATTATTATTTTTCAGGGCCAAAAGGTTTGAGTTTAAGAAGCAGCACGGGCATTAAAAATAGATCGGCAATCAATGCAGCAATAATAGTGACGGACAGTAATATACCGAAGCTTGCAAGCACGGCCATGTCTGAGGCTAAAAATATTGAAAACGATAACGTTAGAATCACCGAGGTGATAATGAGAGCTCGACCTACGCCCAATATACTGGCTTGCATTGCGGCTTCGTAATTGCCTAAGCGATAAAACTCTCGGCGAAAGCGGCTCATCATGTGCACGGTATCATCTACGGCTATACCGATGGCTACCGTTGCTAATAACAAGCGCATGTAATCAAGATGCATATCTGCCCAGCCCATAACGCCAAGTACGACAACTATGGGCAAAATATTTGGGATCATGGCTATTAGGCCTACTTTGATTGAGCGAAAGACTAAGCACAAAATCAACGTAATGATACTGAATGTAAATGCATAACCAATGATTTGACTCTCGGCAATGTATTCCCCCATTTTTAACCACAAAGCGCCAATGCCCGTTTTACTGATGGCGTCAGTGTTGGTGGTGAGTTCGTTATCAATGAAGCTTTGCAGTTCTTCCACCATATCTCTGACGAGGTATGATTCCGCCGAAGTAAGGCGCAACTCAAGCACCGTTCGAGCGTAGTCACCGGTAATGTAATCTTCTAACTCTTCGCCACCAGAAATTTCATACATTAATAAATATTGGGCAATTAAGGCGTTGTCCTCGGGCAGCGTATAAAAATCTGGATCGTTGTTGTGTAGGGTTTGGTTGAGGTCTTTTAGAATATCAACGATGGAATAGGTTTTTTTAATTAGGGGGGACTCTTCGGCTTTGAGCTGTAAGCGTTCAAGATCTTTGAGTAACGTGTAATCTTTAATGCCGTCAGTTTTACCACTGTCAAAAATAAACACTAAATTAGACATGCCACCCATAATGCTTTGTACGTAGGTGGTTTCACTGCGCACGATAGTGTGGGGTTTAAATTCAGTTAAGAAATTGAAGCCTATTTTTAATTGATTAATTCCCGATAGTGACAATAAAAAAACCAAGCTGGAGATAACCAATACGACAGTTGGGCGTTTTAAATTTATGTGGTTGATCCAATTTAATAACGTCGAGAAGCCATCGGTTACGCTCGCTTCTGTATCTGTATCTGTATCGATGTTAGTGGTGTTTGTAGGCGTGTCAGATGTGGATGGCGTATTTTTTTGAAAAGCCATAATTAAAATCATCACGGCCATAGATATTAAGAATGTTAAAAATACCCCTACCCCTAAATACACAGAAAGATCGGCAATGGCTTTTAGGTTGGAACTGCTCATTCCTAAAAAGCCAATGGAGGTTGTTATAGCTGCCAGCAAGCAGGGTAGTCCTACGTGTTCAAGGGTTTTTCGGATTATGGTGTTGTTGTCGTAGCCTAACTGTTGATAGTGCTTGTGCTCAGAAATCAAATGCACAGTTTGAGCGACACCGATGGCAGTAATCATGGTGGGAACGACCAAAAACATGATGCCCATATCGTAACCGACTAAGCCCATAAATCCGATGGTGACAATTAAACCCAGTATCACAATGATTAGCGGTGCTAAAAATCCAATCCACGATCTACGGAAAAATACCAAAGAAATAACAGCGATAAGTAGTAATGATAGGCCGGTTAATAAACCCGCTTCTTCAGTGATAATGACATTGTAGGCGTTGTTTAAAGGGACATCGCCGGTGCGGTAAAACTCAATGCCTTGATACTCTGGACGAGCCAAAATTGCGGAAATTGAGTTGTAGCTGGCTTGTGGATAAAGATTGTCGATCGCGTCTCCCGCAGCGGGGTCAGCTCTTAAGCTTTCAATAGGGTCACTACTGGTTCTCGACATTTCAATGATAATGCCAGCGTGTGTGGCATCCGGACTGATTAAGCCATTGATGTAAACTGGCTTGGTCATAAACAACTTCTTTAGCTGTAACATTTGTTCTTGGGTTTCGGGAAAATCTATGGCCATTTCATGAATGTTAAGAAAGTCGTCTTCTGCTTCCATGATTTCGACATTGGTCAGGCTGGTAACCTCTTCAACAAAAGGCACCTCGGTTTCGAGTGCTTCGGTCAGACTGAGTATTTTTTGCATGACCTCTAGATCAAACGGACCATGTTCAGCGTTTGGTGCTTTATACAGCAAGTAAGTTACTTCATCTGAGCCAAAATCTAATTTGTAATTGGTGTAGTAATTGTAGGTTGTATCCTTGGAATCAAAGTAGGCTTCAAAACTGTTATCGGTGCGAACCAGTGCAGCAAAAATACTCGCGCCAATAAGTGATGCAATAAAAACCAATAGGACCAACCAGCGGTGTCGGGCTATCCACAATCCTAACCGGCCAAATAGGAGGTTGGATTTTTCTTGGAAGTCTTGTTGGTCAAACTGTTCAGTTGTCATTGTTAAATAATCCTAGTTAGGACACGCCATTGATTCGAGTGTTAAAATGCGGGCTCACATTATATTCCTAAACCAATCTGTGCCTATAACATTATGCCGAGAAAAATAATTGAATTACCTGATAAGGTTTTATTTAAGCAGCCTTATAGTATTGCCAGCAGTGATGTGAATTTAGTCGATCACTTAGCCGCTGATAAAATTCCAAGTATAGCCACTCAAGTGCAGATTAACTTTATCAATTATATTCGTGAGCTCTCAACGGAAACTATTGAAGAGTCCGGCTTAATTATGACTTACGCCGAAGTGGCTTATCTTAGTGAAGGCTTTTTGGATGAAGAACTAGAAGTCAGTGTTGGCGTTGCCAATATTGAGGGTAAATCATTTGATTTTATCTATCGTATTTACAATTTGAATCAAGAGAAAGAGACAGCTCGGGTTAAAAATACATTTTTATTTTATGATTACGCCGCCAAACAAGTTTTACCGATTCCCAAATGGTTTCTGGCTTTAGCATAGAGTCTTAATGTGAGTCCTGATGTGAATGCTAACGGGAAGCGAGTTGAGTTATAAGCTGCTGGGTTGATTGCTCAATCGTATCGTTATTCGAGCCCACGGTAAGGTCAGCGTATTGCTGATAAAGTTTACGGCGCTCGTTATATAAGTCGTGAAAGCTTTGGTCTGGGTGGCAAGCAATCCCCCGACTGCCAAAATTATGAATACGAGTTAAGAGCTCGTTCTCATCTACGTCCAGAAAAATGACTGTGCCAAAGCTTTGCAAGTGGTGCATAGCCGCCTTGTCATAAACCACACTACCGCCGGTGGCAATAATGGCGCGTCTAAACGTCGTCTTTAAAATAACGCTTGATTCTAATTCGCGTAATTGTAAATAGTCGTGTTGATCAAGATAGCTTTGGAGGGTACAGCCTGCCGCCGACTCAATCAGGCTGTCAGTATCTACATAAGCCAGTGATAATGCATTGGCCAGCCGTTGGCCAAGTGTGCTTTTCCCCGAACCCGGCATACCGATTAGAATAATACTGTCTTTGTTTTGAGTGTTGGTCATAGTGAGAGGCTTAAGGGTTTATTTTGGCGAGTAACTTTTCAACGGCCACAAGATGATCGTCATTTTGGTGACACACGCCCTGAAATACCGCGCATAAATCCAAAAAGTCAGGTAATTGCTGACGCTGAGCCATTTTCATTAAGCGCTTTGTCATTCGCACCGCATGGGGTGGTTTAGAGGCAATTTCAGCGGCTAGCTCGTTGGCTCGATCCAGTAGATTTTCAGGTTTAGTGATTTCTAGTGCAATACCGTATTCAAGCGCTTGTTGGGCATCGATAATTTTGCCTGTGAAGGTTAGTTCTGCGGCTTTTTGGTAACCAATTAAACGTTGCATAAACCATGCTCCGCCATCACCGGGAATAATTCCTAGATTGATAAAGGTTTCACCAAACTTGGCTTTTTCAGACACAATCCTTAAATCACACATATTGGCCAGATCAAAGCCCGCCCCAATAGCGGGACCATTAACGGCGGCAATTACAGGTACTTCCAATTTTTCCATAGCCAATGGCATACGTTGAATTCCTTGACGATAGCGATCGGCTAACTCATCAACACTGCCGGAAAAATCACCTTTGCGTTCGGCCATATCTTTAACGTTACCGCCAGAACAAAAAGTGGAGCCTTCACCGGTAATGATCAAAGCTGAAATGTCTTTGTTGAGATTGATCCAGTCAACGGTGTCAAGAATATCCTCCACTAAGGTTGTACCAGTGAGCGCATTGCGTACATCGTGACGAGTGAAGGTAAGAGTAGCCACTCGGCCATCAACTGTTAAGGAAGAGTCTTGAAACTTAGGAGTCATTATAGGTGCCGCTCTATCAGTCTAGGGTGGGTGCACTTTTACAGAGGCTATGGGAAAAATCTAGCGGTATTTTAATTATTGAATTAATACCTGTACCGTTTTTGTTTCGGCACAGATATTTTTTAGTGATTAGTGATTAGTGATTAGTTGATATTTTTTAATTATTACCTGCACGTTTTTGTTGGTCTTCAGCAATGGCTTTGGCCAGTGTTTTATCGACAATGCGGTGAAATAAGCCTGTGGTTTTTCGAGCCAGAAAGCGAATTAATTTGCCATGAAAACCGGGGGTGATCATATACTCGCGTTTACGAATGCCTTTTAAAATTCCGGCTATTGCATCTTCAACCGACATAACACCGGCAATTTCATTAAGTGCTTTGGTGATGGGGCTGCCGTGCAGACGCTCGTGTTGTAACAATGGCGTGTCTATTTCACCGGGGCAGACTACTGACACATCAATGTTCTGAGTTTTAAGCTCAGTTCGCAGCACTTCAGCTAAGCCGACAACGCCAAACTTAGAGGCCGCGTAGGCCGCTTGAGTGTAGCTCCCGACTATTCCCGCTAATGATGCAACTAAAACCAAATGACCACCTGATTTCATGTGGGGCAAAATACCGGCAGCAAAGTTGCGAGAGCCCATTAAGTTGATCTTGACGACCAGGTCAAAAGTCTCGTAGGAGATCTCAGAGAATAATGCCGTGCGTAAAATACCTGCTGAGTTAAATCCGAAGTCCGGTGTGCCAATATCTGTAGCGGCCTTAGCCATTGCGGCTTCAACAGCAAGGTGGTCGGTGATATCAACAAGATAGCTTTGAATTTTTTGGTCTTTGCTGATGCAGAGTTGTTTAAGCTCGGAAAGTACTGCTTCATCTACTTTTAAATCAAAAATAGCTATGTCGGTACCTTCGGCAATTAATGCTTTAACAATGTTTAAACCGATTCCGCTGCCTCCGCCAGAAATGTACGCTGATTTGGGCGCCGCGTATTTCCATGAACTCATATTAAACTCCTATAAAAAAGCCCAGCAACAATCGCTGGGCTTTCATTCTACTGAAATGATCAATTGGCTCTGGAATTAACCAAGTACGATGGTTTTATCGCAGTTTAGGCCATTGGCTTCGCAAAGTAATTTATAGACGGTATAAAGCTTTTGGGCATCAAGAACGCTAACCACATTGCCATCAGCGTCAACATTGACGTTACTGCCAAATACGATGAAAGACACAATGGCATCTTCGGTGGCATCTGGTGATACGGTAAGTGTATGAACCGAGTGCGCAGGTTCATATAAGAAAGAACCGGCTTTATTGACTAGATTTGGATACTCTTTGTAATACCACTCACCAGATTCGGTAAAAGCGAATACTGGGCCTGTGTGATAGTGAGTATCAATACAAAAGCCAGGCTTAAGACGGTTTTTAACAATCCATAAATTTTGGTTTAGGTCGACTTGTAATACCTTCAGTCCTGAACCGTCGGGAAGATCAACCCAAGGTATGTCACCATCTTCAATCAAAATGGCTTCACGTGCGTGCTCCATTGAAACTGGGCCGCCAGAACCCTGCTTTAATAACTCAGATAACTGTGCCGCTGCCGCTGCCGCTTTATCATCACTCATCGATTTAACCCTCATTTTTTTTGTTGTGTTGTTTAAATGCTTTTTTGTAGTGGTGCTGTATTTATAGTAGTACCGTATTTGTAGCAGTACCGTATTCTAGTTAAGTTTTTTGGCCGCTGTACTGTTTTTGTCAGCTGGATCTACTGTACGGATTTACCTAAGTATAAACTTGACATTTTGCGAATTAAACTTGATATTTTACGAATATTATTTTTGGTATTGAATTTATGTTTTTTCTTCGTAGTGATGCTATCAATGGTTTCGAGCGATTGGTCTATCAATTGGGGGTTAACCCTCAGATGCTGTTACAAAGAGTTGGATTAAGCAGTGCTCAGTTACGGAATCCCAATGGCTATCTTTCTTATCAAAAGGTTGCTGAGTTGTTAGAGCTGGCTTCGCAAGAATGCAATGAGCCGTTGTTTGGGTTTCACTTGGCAAATGCACAAACGTCGCTGGTTATTGGTGATTTGGCGCTTTCTATGGCGCAGCAACCTACCCTGTTGGAAGCCCTTAGGTACGCACAAAAATATTTGTTTCTTCATGCAAATGGTTTATTTATTGAACTGGAAGCGGGAAAAGATCTCGCTCGTATTGGCTTACAATTTAATTTCGATGACGCATCCTCGTTGCAACAATTAGCTCAGCTATCGCTCGGACAGGTATTTAATGTGGTGAGGGATGCTTTGCAATACGGTGAGAAAGCCATTCGTATAGCGGTTAGACAAGTATCTCACGGGAACGTAATGCGTGATGAGCCAAGTGCTTATCAAGGTCAAATAGTATTTGGTGCTGAGGCCGATTGTGTCACCTTTCCGGTGAGTTGGTTAGATAAGAAACCCTACAGCGACTCAATTGCGGTTAAGGAGCATCTACAACGTCATATTCGAATGTTGGAGGCGCGCTACCCTAATAATTTACAAGATCAAGTTCGAGCATTAATTTTCAATTTGTTGCCAAGTGGTGAGTGCTGTTTAGACAGTGTTGCTAAAAATTTAGACATGCACATTCGGGTCTTACAGAACAAACTACAAGAGCAAGGTATGACGTTTAGCCGTTTGTTGCGTGAGGTTCGACACAGTGTTGCCTTACAGCATCTTCGCTATAAAACGCTCAATATTACTGAGCTGGCATTAAATCTTGGTTATGCCGAAGTGTCTGTTTTCAGTCGTAATTTTAAATCTTGGGAGGGAAAGTCGCCGCGCCAATGGTTGCGTGATAATACAAATTAGAAGGTTGATGGTTAGAGACTGAAACCGCTTCTACAGGAGATAAAAACTGTAGAAGCGGCTTTAGATACCCGTGGTGCGGTACAAATCTACTGGCAGAAAACCACCATGATTACATGGCTTCAAATAATGCGGCAATGCCCTGGCCACCACCAATACACATAGTCGCAACAGCATAGCGGCCATTAATACGTTTTAGTTCGTGTAAGGCTTTCACACTGATTACTGCACCAGTGGCACCAATCGGGTGGCCAAGAGAAATCCCGCTGCCATTCGGGTTTACTTTGTCGGCTGGTAAGTTCAAGTCTTTACACACCGCTAATGCCTGAGCAGCAAAAGCTTCGTTAACTTCCCAAGTGTCAATGTCGGCAACTGTCAAATTGGCTTTTTCGAGTAGTTTTTTAACGGCTGGTACTGGGCCAATACCCATATATTTTGGCTCTACGCCAGAGAATGAGTAGCCAACTAATTTTGCCATTGGTTTTAAGCCTTTGGCTTCAGCGGCACTGCGTTCCATCATAACAATACCGGCGGCGGCATCATTCAGTCCTGAAGCATTACCCGCTGTTACGGTGCCATCTTTTTTGAATACCGGACGCAATTTGCTCATGTCTTCGGTAGTAGCGCCCATGCGTACATGCTCGTCATTAGAAAATGTGGTGACGCCTTTACGGGTTTTCATTTCAATGGGAAGAATTTGGTCGATGAAGTAACCGTTGGTGATCGCGTGCTCAGCACGATTGTGGCTGCTTGCCGCTAGAGCATCTTGCTCTTCACGGGTAACGCCCCATTTCTCAGCAACATTTTCAGCAGTAATTCCCATGTGGGTGTCATCTATAGGGCACGTTAGCGCACCAGTCATGGCATCAACCATAACGCCATCACCCATACGAGCACCAAAGCGAGCGGTAGGTAACCAGTAGGGTACACGGCTCATAGATTCCGCTCCGCCCGCTACAACGGCATCAGCATCACCTAATAAAATTAATTGTGCCGCAGAAATAATAGCCTGTAAGCCCGAACCACATAAACGGTTAACCGTTAATGATGGTGTTGATTCAGGTAGGCCACCTTTTAACGCCGCCACTCGGCTCATGTACATGTCACGACGATCTGAATGGGTGACGTTACCAAATACACAATGATCGATGTCACTGCTTTCTAATCCTGCTCTAGAAACCGCTTCAGCAACGATCTTTCCGGCTAATTCAGTGGGGGCAATATCTTTTAAGCTACCGCCAAATGTTCCAATAGGGGTGCGAACACCACTTAAAATAACAACTTCACGCTGACTCATTGGCTAATCCTCTTACAGGTTGTGTTTATTTGGTGTAAATGAAATATTTGAGCGCAATATTGTACACGTAATTTTGTTGCGAAGGAGCGACTTTAACGTCTTGTTGTATAAGCTATTAACGCCTTATAGGTGCTTTTAAAGGTAGGGCGGGAGTGTATTTAACTTGTTTTAAGGCAAAGGCGGAGTTGACAGAAGCCACATTGGGTAGGTGCACAAGCGTCTGCTTAAGCAGTTTTTCATAATGCTCAACACTCTTGATGACGATTCGTAGTAAGTAGTCCTTTTCTCCCGTGGTCGAATAGCACTCTACTATCTCAGGAATGGTCTGTACTGAGGATTCAAACGCATTGAGTGACTCTTCATCATGGCGTTTGATGGTGACATACGCGTGAACACTGACACTTAAATTCAGCAATTTTGGATCTAATAGGGTCACCTTGCCTTTAATGAAGCCTTCTGATTCCAGCTTTTTTATTCTGCGCCAGCAGGGAGTATGGGATAGGCCGACTAGATCGCCAAGCTCATTCATTGAGTAGTCGGCGTTCTCTTGCAAGGCAATAAGAATTTTGATGTCGAATTCGTCAAGCTGATGTGGATTTGACATAAGTTGCGCCTAATGATTTTTAATCTGCGAGAGGTTTTAATCTGAGGTGGAGTAAGACGATTTTTCTGTTGGTTCAGCGGGTTGAAAATCTTCAAAAGAAGAGTGCTTGGTTGGCACGCTGTTATTCATTAAGCGCTCGGTTTCAAGCATCAGCAAGACTTTGTGAGCGGGAATCGGCTTACTGAAAAGGTAGCCTTGCATAAGGTCGCAATCACTGGCGACTAAAAAGTCCATTTGCTCTTTGGTTTCGACGCCTTCAGCAACCACTTTGTATTTAAGTTGTTTCGCTAAGTAAATAATAACGGAACAGATTTGCATGTCCTTTTCGTTTTCAGGAATGTCACGGATAAACGCTTGATCAATTTTAATGGTGTCGACTGATAGATCTTTGAGATAGCTTAACGACGAATACCCAGTGCCAAAATCATCAATGGCGATTTTTATGCCCATCTGTTTGATTTTGTTTAGTATTGTTGTGGCGGTCGCCATATTTTCCATCAACATGGTTTCTGTAATCTCTAACTCTAGGTGTTCGGGTTCGATACCGTATTTTTCAATGCATGACTGCAAAAAATTAACGAAGCTTTCTTCGCTGAAGCGAGTTGAAGATATGTTAACGGCTATAGAAAGGCCGGGGTAGTGCTCCATTAAAATCTTCAGTTGGCGGCAGCTGGTTTCAAGTATCCAGTCATCCAGTTGGCTTATAAACCCCATGCTTTCCATTGCCGCAATAAATAGCCCTGGCGCTAACAAGCCTTTTTTAGGGTGGTCCCAACGCACCAAAGATTCAAAACTCTGAATTTTATTGTCGGTGTCAACTTTTGGTTGCAAGTATAGAGTGAATTCTTTTTCGGTAAATGCGCGTCGAATATCACTCTCAAGTAATAAACTGTCTTGAGCTTCTGATGCCATGCTGGGGGTGAAAAGACGGTAGGTTCCGCCACCAGCATCTTTGGCTTTGTACATCGCAATTTCAGCGTGGCGAACTAAATCAGTTGCTTTGGTACTATTTGAAACCGAAGCGGCAATACCGATGCTACAGCTGACGACAATAGACGTGTCGGCGAGCATAATCGGTTGAGATATCAACTTCTGTAACTTTTCGCAGAGAGTGTTGAGTTGCCTGACGCTGCGGATATTGCGTAATAAAATACTGAACTCATCACCGCCAGGTCGACCAACCATCCCTATCTTTTGGGTGGCTTTCCTTAAGCGTTTCCCCATTTTTTTCAATAACAAATCGCCGACTTGATGGCCTAATGAGTCGTTAATGCGCTTAAATTTGTCAAGGTCTAGAAAGATAACTGCGACAATGTTTTCTCTTTTGTTGTCCTGAACGTCGAGTAAATCATTCTGTGTTTCGTAAAGAAATAGATGCCTATTGACCAGTCCCGTTAATGAATCGAACAGCGACATGCGCTCGATTTCTTTATTATGGAAGTCGATGTTCTCATCTTGGTGTTCCATCTTGTGTGACAGATCGAGAAGAGAGCGTTCAATTTGATCGACTTCGGAGGCGGTGTTTCTTTTAATTGATTTGTTAATGCTCGGCGCTAAGGCTTTTCTGACCTCAGAAAATTGGCTTTCACCCAGTAAAGGCAGTAGAGCGTTGATCCCCCGCAAACGTTTAATTAACGATCGGGTTAACATTATAATGGCGGTTGTTAGAATAATTGCGCCCAGTATGATGGGCAGGATTCTAACTAAAGTTAACTCATTTCTAGAGATTTGGCTCAGAACCATAACAGTCAAAGATATGATAATGATGGCAATGGGAGCAATGGTTAACTTCCAGATAGCACTGACAAATGTTGGATTATTCTCGTTTGTGGGTGTGTCAGTATCTGTGCTCTGCTTCTTGTCCATAAGTTCTTCAGGCTGGTTACGCAAAATAGTTTTGGTGCTATTGGATGGTGATTCTTGTCTTTGTCTATATATTAGATCTAAGGTAGAGAAATTACTATTGAATCATGGTTATTCTCGTGTAAAAAACAAAGCATTACCCGCTTTGAATCTGTTTTAATTGCAATGCCCAATAATGTTTGAGATGTAACTATGCGCGCTGACTTGATTACTAGAGAAGGCTATCAAGCTTTGAAAGATGAGCTGGATTATCTGTGGCGCACCGATAGGCCAGAAGTAACTAAGAAGGTGTCTTGGGCTGCTAGCTTGGGAGATCGCAGTGAAAATGCTGATTATCAGTACAATAAAAAGCGTTTGCGTGAAATTGATCGTCGAGTACGTTATTTACGCAAGGCAATAGAGAGGCTGAAGGTTGTTGATTATCATCCTCAGCAGGCCGGGAAAGTATTTTTTGGTGCTTGGGTAGCCATTGAGAATGAAGCGGGAGAAGAGAAAAAATTCCGCATTGTAGGCTACGATGAGATTTTTGGTCGTAACGATTATATTTCCATTGACTCGCCTATGGCTAAAGCTTTATTGAAAATGGAAGTTGATGATGACGTTAGGGTTCATACACCAGAGGGCGTGGTCGAATGGGTGGTTGTGAGTGTCGAATATGAAAGTGAATAAGGTGTTTGTTTCGGCTCAACAGTTATTAGAAGACTCTTTTAAGCTAGCCGAAAAAGTTTATGCGAGTAACTACTGCCCAAGCCATATCGTCGGTGTGTGGCGCGGTGGAACTCCGGTAGCGATTGCTGTGCATGAATTATTGGATGTGTTGGGTGTGAAGTCTGAGCACCTTGCTATCAAAACATCGTCTTATTCTGGAATCGGTGAACGCGGCTCCCAAGTGACGGTTCAGGGGTTGGGTGATCTAATAGATAGCCTTGATGTTAAGAGTAGATTACTTCTAGTTGATGATGTGCACGATTCAGGCTTCAGTTTACAGCAAGTGGTCGTCAATTTACGTGCAGAATGTGGCAGTGATATACCAGAGATACGGCTGGCGACGCCTTACTTCAAGCCTAAAAATAATAAATCCAGTACCGTTCCCGACTACTATATTCATGAGACGGATGAGTGGTTGGTGTTCCCTCATGAGATTCAAGGCTTAAGTTTAGATGAAATAAAGAACGACAAACCTGAGTTGGCGTTTATAGTTGATGAGTTGGCTCGTTTGCAGCAACAGTAAAATATATAGAGAGCGTTATGAGTGTATTTGATAAAGACAGTAATCCGTTTGATGAGCAAGGTATAGAGGATCATGTTCGGCAGGCGCTAGCGGTAGAAAAGCCATCGGGTTTTTTAGTGGATCAATATTATCGGGCTTTGAATTTTACTTTTAAGCCGACCTTATATGGCACGGACAATATTCCGGATCGCCCTTGTCTTTTTGTTGCTAATCACGCGCTGTTTGCATTTGATGGACTTATCTTTTTGCCGATGATGCTTAAGAAAATGAATCGTTTTGTGCGCAGCATGGGGGATAAAGTGTTATGGAATTCTGTAACAGAGAAGATGCTGTTGAAATCTGGCGGTATTATTGGCCATCCTGAGGTTTGCACAAAAATGATGGAAAATGGCCATGATTTATTGGTGTTTCCCGGTGGAGCCCATGAGGCGTGTAAGGATGAAGATAATTATTACAATTTGATGTGGAAAGAGCGTTATGGCTTCGTTAAATTAGCGGCTCAGCATGGTTACACCATAATGCCAGTGGGGTTTGTTGGCCCGGATGATTTTTTTAAGCATAGAATTGAAGGTCAAGACTTACCGGAAACACGTTTAGGCAAGGTAATGACGCAGTTAGGTTTTTTAAGCGATAAAACGCGGAAAGATCTTTTGCCTCCTATTCCCAGTGGTGTATTTGGTTCGCTATTGCCTAAGCCATATCGCGTCTATATTAAATTCGGTAAAGCGATAGATTTGGCCGAATATAAAGGTCAAACCTTGTCTAAGCCCAGAATGCATTCTATTCGTTCAGAGGTGGCAGCAGAAATTGAAGACTCAATCAGTGATTTATTAGAGATACGAGATAGTGAAAAAGGTAATGAAAGCTTACTGCGCCGTTTTTTAACGCGCTAATATTCAACAATAAATTATTATCGAATAACTGACAGGAAAATAACAATGTACTCAATGGAAAAAATGGAAGAAATTAAACTGCTTAATCAATTTAAGCTTGAGTCGGCGGACGTAGGTATCAAAGTACATTCTCAGCAAGCGTCAAAAGAAGTTGTTGAAGCGGCGGCGAGATTATTTGATAAAGGTTTAACCAGCCAGACTGATGGCGGCTATTTAACCGAACGAGGTCTTAAAGCGGCTAATCATGCTCAAAGTCTTATGGGTTTGTTGTCATAATAGGAGTGTCCTAAAAAGCAGTGTGAATACACGTTAGGTTATTTTCCCAAGGCGGAGACGCTCACTTTTTATCGGTAAATCAATCAAACCCAGCAAAATTTGAAGAGTAGGGGTTTGGCGTTCGGATGCTATTTCCCGAAGTGCTTTATTAACACCCTATATAAATAGGCTTGCTTTAATTAATATGGTTAGTTAGTCTAACTATATTAATTAAAGGTAGTAATAAAATCATGAGCAATACCGTGGTGCAACCGCAGCAAACAATTATCAGTCGGTCCAGTCAGTTGGTTCGGCTCGGTGGCAAAGTGCTTGAGAAAAGACTGGCGCCTTTTGGGGTAAGTTTTCAAGAGTTTCGTATTGTGGGTCTGCTCCTTGGTGATGAGGATATTACCCAAAAGGATCTGGCCGAAAAGCTGTCGGTGCGCGCTGCCACTTTGTCGGTGGCCATTTCAAAACTTGAGGCTCGAGGTATTGTTAAGCGAGAAGCCAGCAGTAGTGACAAAAGGGTCAATTACCTGCGTCTAACCTCCAATAAGTTGATCGCTGAGATGGTCGAGATCGTGTTCAACTTTGAGCAAGAGATCAGCAGGGGAGTCAATACAGCGGACCTACAAACAGCACGTAAGGTGCTGACTTTACTGATCGACAATTTATCGAACATTGACCAATAGGAGCTTATTATGTTTTTTTTAATTTTAGGGGTTGCCCTTTTTTTTGCTATGCACATGGTTCCATCCACATCGATTAAAGCGGCGATGGTGACTCGTTTGGGGGTAATGCCTTATAAAGGTGTATTCAGTGTTATCTCCATCGTTGCCGTGGCCTTGATTGTTTATGGCTTAGGTGAGGCTAGTTTTCAGGCGCTATGGACGCCGCCAGTGTGGGCGAGAAGCTTGCTGATCTCCATCATGCCCATTGTCAGTATTTTATGGGTTGTAGCCGAAATTAAGAACAATTTAAAGCGCTTAGTTCGCCATCCCATGTTGATCGCGATGGTGATCTGGGGCGCTGGACATATGATCGCTAATGGTGATCTAGCAACGACCCTTGTGTTTGCTAGTTTTGCTTCATTTTCGTTGCTAAATATTTTTATGGTTAACGCCCGCGGCACCTACAAGGCGCCGGAGCCAGTGAGCATGCTGTGGGACGTAGCGGCAATACTAATAGGCTTAGCTCTTTATGGGTTGTTGTTCTACTTTCACGGATCGTTTACGGGTATGCCTTTGCGTTAGTGGTTGGTCTTGGTTGGTTCACAGCATCATTGTTACTGGCTCAATAGACTTATCTATTTCAAATTCAAATAGTTGAGCGTAAAAACTCAATTCATTTTCTAGGCATTGTTGAATACTAGAAGCCTGCCTAAAGCCGTGTCCTTCGCCTTTGAATTCAACATGAGCCACAGGCACACCTTTACTTTTTAGTGCGTTGACCATCGCGCTAGCTTGATTGGGCGGTACGACCTTGTCGTCTAAACCTTGAAAAAATATAACGGGGCAGTTTAATTTATCTGCATGAAACAAGGGCGAGCGATCTAAATAAATTTGTTTGGTGGCAGGGTATGGACCAACTAAAGAGTCCATATATCGAGCTTCAAATTTATGCGTATCTAGGGCTAGGGTTTCTAAATTGCCAATGCCATATAGGCTGGTGCCGGCGGTAAACGTATCGCTGAAGGTAAGGGCGGCTAATACCGTGTAACCGCCAGCGCTGCTGCCTTTTATGACGGCTTTGGTTGGGTCGATTAGTTTTTGTGTGGCCAAATAGTCAACGGCGGCGCACACATCTTCAACATCAGTAATACCCCAGTTGTTATTAAGTTTTTGTCGATACTGTCGGCCGTAACCAGTACTGCCACGATAATTGATGTCAGCGACGGCAAAGCCGCGACTGGTCCAATATTGTATTTTCAAATTAAGGCCCGTGTCAGTGGCCCCGGTGGGGCCGCCGTGACATAGGACTATGACCGGTGGTTGGGTATCTGCTTCGCCTTCAAAACGAGCATTTTGCGGTGGGTAATAAAACCCATAAGCTTGATCGTTTTTCTGCTTACCCGTGTTAAAAGTAATACTGGTAGGTTGGCTGATGTCTTCGATGAGTAAATTGTTCTGACTTGAGTAACAGGCGATATTTTGATGCTCTAGCTTGTTACTTATGAATGACATCGTATTCAAACTGCTGGCTTGAGTCGCTGACGCCGCCAATAGAGCCGCTGAGCCATTACCATTGCAGGTTATACTGCTGATGTCTGTCCAAGGTGAAGCATCAGAAGTTGGTTCTATAAAAGACAGCTCTAAGGTTAATAAGTTTATGTGGACCAAACGCCATCGACCGTTTTGAGTGCAGGTCGCTAAAACCTCTTCCTCGGATAAAAAACCATAACACGACATACCAAATACCCACTGAGGCGTGGCAAACTCGGCTTCTAAATTGGTGATGCTTGTGATTCGGCCTTGCTTATGGCCAGTTTGTTGATAGCAATATAGGTTCCACCAGTTATTTCGATCAGAAACAAAAAATAAATTACCGTTCTTGTGCCATTGTGGCTGAAATATCGACTCGCCTTGAGCTTGGCTGCTTGTTCCGCCGGCTATATGAGTTGGGTGAGTTAACTTGCCTTGATAATCAATGTCGGCAATCCAGCATTCTGTGTTATCCCAAGGCATCGAAGGGTGATTCCAGCTTAACCAGCAAAGTTGTTGCTGGTCAGGAGATAAGCGGGGGTTGGAATAAAAGTCACAGCCACTGGCTATTACTGTGGTTGCTTTAGTTGTTATGTCGATAGCAATGATTTGATTGACGGCCTCGCAATCTTTGGTGTGAATTTCTTGAACGCACAGTATTCTTTTATGCAACGCATCAAATTCAAGATCAGCGTATCGACAGCTTTTTTGACTGGTCAGAGCGATTGGCTGATCAGAACCATTTAGCCGATATTGATAAACATTTTGATCCTTGCCGTTTACAAAAAAAACGTGATTTGGAGTCAAGCAATAACTTCCGCCACCGTATTCATGCACGCTGCTGGTAACACTAAATTCAGCGGGTAAAACTTCAACGGTTTTGTCGCCAGTCTGGCGCATTAATACCGAGCGACCTTTTTCTTGCGGGCGCGATTCCAGCCAGAATAAAGTGCCGTCTGCTTGTAGTTTAGGTTCGCTAAGGCGAACGCTTTTTTGCGTGAGTAAACGACTGTGAATAGGTGATGACCAGCTGCCGTAGGGAGCAATTTGTTTGTTTTGATTCATAAGTACGATGCTAAGGTGAATTATTGTAAGATAAGAGCATACACATAACTTGAAATGCTATGCCTAATATTATGCCACAAGCTGCTTTGGTCTCAATAACTGATCAGTTGCAATTATTTTGTCGCGAACGCGATGATTTGCAACGTTTAGTTGTTGCCTACAGTGGTGGACTTGACTCCATGGTGTTGTTACATGGGCTGGTTACTCTGCGTGATGCCGGCCTTGAAAATAGACCGATATTGGCTGTTCATGTAAATCATCAATTGTCAGATAATTCAGATCAGTGGCAGCAACATTGTGAAACAGTTTGCCAACACTTTTCGGTGCCGCTTCAGGTCAGTAAAGTAGTCATTCAATTGGCCGGTAAAGGGCTCGAGAATGCTGCACGCGAGCAACGCTATCAAGTTTTTGAAGGTATTATGCAGCCAGGTGACGGTTTAATGTTGGCGCATCATCAAGATGATCAAGCGGAAACTTTGCTATTGCGATTAATGCGTGGAGCAGGACCCAAAGGTCTGGCGGCAATGACTCCTGAGCGTAGTTTTGGTCATGGGATTTTATTGCGACCATTATTGACCTTGCCGAGAAGTGCATTAGAGGCATGGGCTTCACACCACCAGCTTGCATGGGTCGAGGATGAGAGTAACCATTCATTAGATTTTGATCGTAATTATTTACGCCATGAAATTATGCCATTGTTGCAGCAACGCTGGCCTAATTTCTCGGCGCGCTGGCAACAGGCAGCTGAGCTGTGTCGTGAGGCCGATAGAGAAATTGAAGCAACGGCTAGTCAAGATTTATCCCAGGTGGATTTACGTTCCGAGCGCTGGGGTTGGAGTGTAAATACTGTCGATCTCGATACGTGGAGTGATTTTCGACGAGGCAACTTATTGCGTTGTCTGCTGCAAAAATTGAAACTCTCGGCTCCAGATAAATCCCATTTACAGCAAGTTGAGCAGCAGATTTTTTCTGCTTATGAAGATGCATCGAGCGATGTGTGTTGGGGTAATGTCAGTATCCGTCGGTTTCGTCAAAGAATGTATATTTTGCCATTAACGCAAGCATTGCAGGCACCGCATCGTGGTTTGCAATGGGATGGTCAGCAGTCACTAGAGTGGAAAGGCGGTCAACTGATGTGCTGGCCGGTTGAATCCGGTGGGTTGTATTGGCCACAAGGTATGGTTGTTGATGTGGGGGTGCGCCAAGGTGGTGAACGTTGTAAACCAGCGGGTAAAGTACATTCGCAAAAATTAAAAAAGTTATTGTTAGAATTTGAGTTGGAGGCTTGGTTGCGCGATGTTGTGCCAATTTTACGCTACAACGGCGCCATAGTGGCCGTGGGTGATTTGTGGATTTGTGATGAGTTTAAGGCGGGTCCAGATCAGCCGGGCTGCCGGTTAGTATGGCAGCAGTCGCATAGCGTTTAGCTCGGCTTCGTGCACTGTTATTTGGTTGCCGACTCTCAAAATTGGTATTTGATATTGAGTTTCACTCCTTTGTTTGACCATATCGCTTTATAGGCGACACCTTGGTTAAATTGGTCAACGCCACCTGAATATTCCCCCATAAGTAATTGGTGTACGGGAGCTTTGATATGGCTTTTAATTTTGGTGGTGAGCTTGGTTACTAAGTGAGTGTCGGATGAGACTTTTTCTAAGTGATAAGGGTGGTTAAAACCTTCAGTGGGGTGAGTGTAGTTCATGGCTAATAACAGCCCAAGCGCTCGTGTACCGTTGTTTATTTCAGAGTCCAGTGGGTTGAGTTCGCTGCCTAATTGAGAAGTTCTATAAGTTATAGGATCTCGGTTTTGGTCAGAATAACCTGCTGGGTGGTAAAGTTGATTGTAAGTAGATTTTAAAATTGAGCGGTGATCAGTTGAGGAGTCCAACTCAGTAGCGGCTATCATTGGCGCGACGGCAGCACCCGTAACCATGGCGGCTAATCGGAGCATCGATTGTAGCTTCAAGCTGCGTTGCATCTGTTTCGGACTAATAATCTGCTGGTCTATCAATATCTCGCCCAGCGGTTGTTTTTTGAAGCGTTGCTCGATTAGGGCATCATCAAGTTGTTGCTGGGTTATAAGATTGCGCTGCAATAATATGTCGCCTAAACGAGTTGGCGTTCTTGGTTGTTTGGTGGGTGGCCGTTGTTCTAGGTCTGATAGGGGTTTGAGGTCTGACATAAGGTGAACTCCATAAAGCTGATCTTGGTGACCACCTTATTGAATTTTATGATTTATTTCCGTGCACAGTGCTCATTTTTAGAATTTGCTTGGAATTAGGGGTATTTAAGCAAACTTCCAATTGAGCCAAAAACCACTTTCCGGTAAACTGGCGCCCCATCTCCGACGGTAATTGCCAGCTTGCAGGCTCTGTTTTTTCTGCTCTTTTGGCCTCTACTGCACAAATCAATCCTTATTCAGCAAGGTTATACATGACGCGATATATCTTCGTAACAGGTGGTGTGGTTTCTTCTCTTGGTAAAGGCATAGCGGCAGCTTCATTAGGCGCAATTCTTGAAGCTCGTGGGCAGAAAATCACTGTTCTAAAACTTGATCCATACATTAATGTGGATCCTGGAACGATGAGTCCATTCCAACACGGTGAGGTCTACGTTACAGAAGATGGTGCTGAAACCGATCTGGATCTAGGTCATTACGAGCGCTTTACTCGCACTAAAATGAGTCGTCGCAATAATTTCACCACCGGCCGTGTCTACGAAACTGTGTTACGTAAAGAGCGCCGTGGTGACTATTTAGGCGGAACGGTTCAGGTTATTCCCCATATTACTGATGAAATTAAACGCCGTGTGCTAGACGGTGGTCGTGGCAGTGATATCGCCTTGGTCGAAGTCGGCGGTACTGTTGGTGACATAGAATCCCAACCTTTTTTAGAGGCTATCCGTCAATTAAAGGCGGAGCTTGGCGCTGAGCGCTCGATGTTGATTCATTTAACCTTGGTTCCTTATATTGCTACGGCGGGTGAGACAAAAACCAAGCCGACGCAACACTCGGTTAAAGAATTACGTTCTATCGGCTTACAGCCAGACGTATTGTTGTGCCGTTCTGAAAAAGAAGTCGATATTGATTCTAGGCGTAAAATTTCGTTGTTCACTAATGTTGAAGAGCGCGCTGTAGTGCCACTGCCGGACGCTAAAACCATTTTCTCTATTCCACGCTTATTACAGCATTATCAACTTGATCAGTTGGTTATGGATAAGTTTGGTATTGAAGCACCAGTAGCGGATCTATCTGAGTGGGATGATGTTGTTGATCGCAAACTCAACCCAATTAATGAAGTTACTGTCGCCATGGTCGGTAAGTACATGGATCTTCTTGATGCGTATAAATCCCTGAATGAGTCATTGATTCACGCCGGTATTCACACCCGCACTAAAGTTAATATGAAATATATCAATGCCGAGGATGTAGAAACACAAGGTACGAAATTGCTAGAGGATGTTGATGCTATTTTGGTTCCCGGTGGCTTTGGTTCTCGTGGCTTAGAAGGTAAGCTGGCAGCGGTTCGTTACGCTCGTGAAAACAAGGTTCCTTATCTGGGTATTTGTTTGGGAATGCAGTCGGTTGTGATTGAATTTGCCCGTAACGTATTACAGTTGGAAGATGCCAATAGTACTGAATTTGACAAACATACAGCTAACCCCGTTATTGGCTTGATCACTGAGTGGACAACGTCTGATGGCGATGTTGAAACCCGTGATGAAACCTCAGATTTAGGCGGCACGATGCGTTTAGGTGGTCAGGATTGCCACTTGGTTAGAGGCAGTAAAGCTCATGATATCTATGGCGCTGATGTGATTTTTGAACGTCATCGGCATCGTTATGAAGTGAATAATAATTACGTGGCGAAACTGCAAAAAGCCGGTTTGAAAATTGGCGGCTGGTCATCTGATGATACCTTAGTTGAGGTGGTGGAAATTGAAGATCACCCGTGGTTTGTCGCTTGTCAGTTTCATCCAGAATTTACGTCTACCCCTCGTGATGGCCATCCATTATTTACCAGCTATATTCAAGCGGCGGTGGATAATAAATAATTGTCCCAGCTTTTGTTAGCTCCGAAGCAGTAACAGCGAATTAGAAGGATTATCAATGACTCAGAAAACGATTCAAGTAGGCACGGCATTGGTCGCTAACGATCGGCCTTTTACTTTATTTGGCGGCATGAACGTACTTGAATCTCGCGATATGGCGATGAAGATAGCCGAGCACTATGTCACTGTTACTGAAAAACTCGGTATTCCTTATGTATTTAAAGCATCATTTGATAAGGCCAATCGTTCTTCTGTACATTCTTATCGAGGCCCAGGAATGGAGGAAGGGCTTAAAATATTTGCTGAAATTAAAGAAACCTTTAATGTCCCTGTTATTACGGATGTTCATGAGATCTATCAGTGTGAACCAGTAGCTGAAGTGTGTGATGTTATTCAGTTGCCAGCTTTTTTAGCTCGCCAAACCGATTTAGTCGAAGCTATGGCTAAAACTGGCGCCGTGATCAATATTAAAAAACCCCAGTTTCTTAGCCCTCCACAAATGAAAAACATCGTCGATAAGTTTGCTGAGTGCGGCAATGAAAAAATCATGTTGTGTGAACGTGGTAGCTGCATGGGTTACGACAATCTAGTGGTCGATATGTTGGGTTTTCGTACCATGAAAGAAGTCAGTGGTGGAGCGCCCATCATTTTTGATGTGACTCACGCATTACAGTGTCGTGATCCAATGGGTGCCGCTTCAGGTGGTCGTCGACATCAGGTGGCTGAATTAGGCCGTGCTGGTATTGCGGTTGGTATTGGAGGCTTGTTTTTAGAGGCTCACCCGGAACCTAATAATGCCAAATGCGATGGGCCAAGCGCATTACCCCTTGATAGGCTAGAACCATTTTTAGCTGAAATGAAAGCCGTAGATGATGTGATTAAAAACTTGCCTGAGCTAGATATCAGATAAGTATTTGTAATCCTAATTGCTTAATTATTTTCTAACTGGAGAAACCTCAGGAATGAGTAAAATTGTTGATGTAAAAGCTTTTGAAGTGTTGGATTCACGTGGTAACCCAACTGTGAATGCCGATGTAATTTTAGAATCTGGTGTGGTTGGCTCAGCCTGTGCTCCATCGGGTGCATCAACTGGGTCACGTGAAGCATTAGAGTTACGCGACGGTGATAAAAATCGTTACTTAGGTAAAGGTGTTTTACAAGCAGTTGAAAATATCAATACAACCATTAAAGGCTTGTTGGTAGGAATGGACGCTACTGATCAGCGCGCATTAGATCAACGTATGATCGACGCTGATGGTACTGAGAATAAAGCTAACTTTGGTGCCAATGCTATCTTGGCTGTTTCGTTGGCGGCGGCGAAAGCAGCGGCGGCTGATCTGAACATACCTTTGTATGCACATATCGCGAACGTAAACGGTACTCCAGGTCAGTATTCTATGCCGGTACCTATGATGAATATTATTAATGGTGGTGAACACGCGGATAATAACGTTGATATCCAAGAGTTTATGGTTCAGCCGGTTGCGGCTAAAACCTTTGCTGAAGCTCTGCAGGTTGGCGCCGAAATATTTCATTCATTGAAAAAAGTATTGAGCTCAAAAGGCTTGAATACAGCGGTTGGTGATGAAGGCGGCTTTGCTCCGAACCTTAGTTCTAACGCAGATGCCTTGGCCGTTATTAAAGAAGCGGTTGAGCTGGCAGGCTATAAGCTGGGTCACGATGTTACCTTGGCGCTTGATTGTGCGGCTTCTGAATTTTACAAAGATGGTAAGTATGATTTGGCTGGTGAGGGTAAAGTATACAGCGCCGAAGGCTTTAGTGATTTTCTGGCTGAATTGTGTGACCAGTACCCTATTATCTCTATTGAAGATGGCCAGGACGAATCTGATTGGGACGGCTGGAAATACCAAACTGAAAAGTTGGGCGACCGCGTTCAACTTGTTGGTGATGACTTGTTTGTTACCAACACTAAGATCCTGCAAGAAGGTATTGATAAAAAAATTGCCAACTCCATTTTAATTAAGTTCAACCAAATTGGTACTTTGTCTGAAACCTTAGACGCTATCCAAATGGCTAAAGACGCGGATTATGGAGTGGTTATTTCACATCGCTCAGGTGAAACTGAAGATACTACGATTGCTGATTTAGCGGTTGCTACAGCGGCTGGCCAAATCAAAACTGGTTCACTGTGTCGCTCTGATCGCGTTGCTAAGTATAATCGTTTGTTGCGTATTGAAGCTGAGCTCGCAGGTGCAGCACCTTATAAAGGCCGTGCTGAATTTAAATCCTAGCATTTGATTTTGTAAGTTAGAGTTTTATTAGTGTTATATTAAAGGCTGGCTGCGCTGGCCTTTTTTTATGTTTGATTTAATACGTTGTGTCTGATTTATGAAGTGGTTGATTCCAATATTGTTGTGTTTACTGGCAGGTTTGCAGTATCGCTTGTGGGTGGGTGAAAACAGTTTGGCCCATGTGTCTCAACTGAAGCGTGAAATTAAAACTCAGCAGTTTGAGAATGATCGGCTTGATCAACGCAACCAAATACTCGCTGCTGAAGTTAAATCTTTAAAATCTGGGCTAGATTCAGTTGAAGAGCGTGCTAGAGAAGATTTGGGTATGATCAAAAAGAATGAAATCTTCTATATGGTCATAGAGGAACAATAATGTCTCTACCACCGGTTAAGTTATGGTTCGTTGTTCCTGCCGCCGGCATTGGCAGCCGAATGCAATCTCAAACACCGAAGCAATATTTACATTTGCACTATAAAACTATTTTAGAGCATACCTTAGAGCGCTTGCTGCAATTGTCAGAAATATCCGGTTTGGTCGTGGTTCACAGTAAGTCAGACGACGTTATCACCAGCTTACCCTTTGTTAAGAATGAAAAAGTAACCTTAGTCGAGGGTGGCGCGGAGCGTTGTCATTCTGTTCTTCATGGCTTGATGTCATTAGAGGGGAGAGCCTCTTCCAATGACTGGGTACTGGTTCACGCTGCCGCACGACCCTGTGTAGCACTAAAGGATATCCGAAAACTAATAGCTGTCCTAAGTGATGACCGAGTCGGGGGAATTTTAGCTGTGGGCATTAGTGATACCATCAAGCGAGCCAGAAACGATACCGATAATAATAGAGCTACTATTTTAGAAACACTTGATCGCACGGTGTTATGGCAAGCACAAACCCCGCAAATGTTTCGCTTTGGTTTATTGCAGCAGTCTCTGCAGCAGGCGCTTGATAAAGAGTTACCAATAACCGATGAAGCTTCTGCCTTAGAGTTGGCTGGTTATGATGTGAAAATTATTGCGGGTTCAAGTACTAACCTGAAAATTACTCGTCCAGAAGATTTGGCTATTGCTAAATTGATTTTGAAACAGCAATCCAATATAGATGAAGAGGTAGGTAGATGAGAATTGGCCACGGTTACGATGTTCATGCTTTTGGTGCGGGTGACAAAATTGTTATTGGCGGAGTCGTAATTCCACATGAGCGTGGACTCATTGCTCACTCCGATGGCGATGTATTATTACATGCCCTGTGTGACGCCATTTTAGGAGCTTTAGCTCTAGGCGATATAGGTAAGCACTTTCCCGATACCGACCCTACTTATAAAAATGCTGATAGCCGAGCTTTGTTACGCATGGTCTTTGCTAAAGCTCGTGAGAAAGGTTTTAGTCTAGGTAACGCTGATATGACCGTGGTAGCGCAAGCGCCCAAAATGTCACCCTATATCGAGTCTATGCGCTTCGCGATAGCCGAAGACTTAGACGCTGATATATCTCAGGTTAATGTTAAAGCCACTACCACAGAAAAGTTGGGCTTTACTGGTCGCAAAGAGGGTATCGCGGCCCATGCTGTGGTGTTGCTAGAGAAGCGGGTATCTTAATCAAAGTAGTTTTGTGTGTTTAAGCAGTGAATTTGGTTCTAAATACAATAGCTATACAGTGAGCATCGCTGTTAGATGCCCATTGAATTAAACTACTTATTTTTAAGCTTAGAGTAGAGTTCATAAGCTATTAAGTAGTTTACCGGCACCATAACAAGCGTGATTACCGTCGCAAATAAAATCCCAAAGGCCAGCGATATAGCCATAGGAATTAGAAACTGAGCCTGAGTGCTTTGTTCAAATAACAGCGGTACCAGCCCAAAAAAAGTCGTGAGCGATGTGAGCAGAACTGGACGGAAACGCGCTACTCCCGCATTTTGTATTGCTTCTATCACGCTGACTTGAGCCTTGCGACGTTGTTGATTAATAAAATCAACCAGCACCAAACTGTCATTAACGACCACACCTATGAGTGCCAAAATTCCGAGAATACTGAATATGGTCAGAGGCTTACCTAACAGCCAATGACCGACAATAGCGCCGATGGTGCCGAAAGGTATGATCGACATAACGATCAGTGGTTGAGCGTAGGATTTAAACGGAATTGCCAGCAGTACATAGATGGCGAAAAAGACAAAAACCAAACCGTATAAAATACTGGTTAACGACTCGGATTGTTCTTTTTGTTCGCCTTCCATGGTGTAGCTTAATCCGGGGTATTGTAATAATGCTTGATCAAGAAATTGTTTTAATTGCCCGCTGACAATGGTCATGTTGACGTTGTTTTTGTCTATGTCGGCGGTAACGTTTAAGGTTCGAGAAAGGTCGTTACGATAAATGGTTGTCGGACTGTGGCTGGGAACTAAATTGACCACTTGGGCAATGGGAATACTTTTTCCAGCAGGGGTTGTGACTCGAAAGTTTTGGAGATTGGCAACCGATTGGCGTTCGCTAATTGGGTAGCGAATCATTACTCGAACATCATCACGTCCACGTTGAATGCGTTGGGCTTCATAGCCGTAAAAGGCCTCACGAACTTGTCTAATAACCGCTGAGTCGGTCAGTCCTAAAGCATAAGCGGTCGGTTTAAGCTGCAGCTGAATTTCTTCTTTACCGTTGGCCATGCTATCGGAGATATCAAAAACACCGGGGATTTCGCGAAGATATTGTTTGGTGGTTTCGGCGATGATGTTGAGCTCATCATAATTAGAACCGCTGAATTGGATGTCTATAGGATCACTGGAATGCATGATTTCCGATCTGAAAGTAAGTTGCTCAACCCCAGCTATATCACCAATGATCTTTCTCCACTCTTTGGTTAGTTCAGTGTTGGTGATTTTAATTTTTCTATCCTGTGGCGATGTTATTTCAAACCGCACCTGACCGTTATGTGACCCACCTCTGCCAGACACTGAATAAATATGAGTGATAACCGATTCACCTGTTTCAGCATCGCGATACTTATCGCGCAATAATATTGCCTTATTCGTAATCAGCGTGATGTATCGATCGGTTACATCAAAGGGAGTGCCCGTAGGCATACTCAATGTCGCTCGAGAGGTTTCTGATTCTACTTTTGGGAAAAAAACAAATCGAGTCCAGCCGCTGATCACGAGTGCGATTATGATCAGAAAGATTCCTGTAAAGGTTGCTAGAGTGGCGTAACGATATGATAAACAGCGGCTTAATAGCGGTCGATAGTAGGTAATAATCTTTTGTTCAAAGCCGCGCGCAAAATTATATTGCCAGAGAGAAAAGCCACTGAGTTGATCGGGTGACTGAGACTTTATGTGTTTAAGATGCGAGGGTAAAACAAACTTAGATTCAATTAACGAAAAGATAAGGATAGGAATAATGACCAGAGCAATTTGCGCAAACAGTTGACCGCGTACCCCTTCCAGCATGGTCATAGGAATAAACGCTACGACGGTTGTTAAAACGCCGAAAGTAACAGGAGCGGCTACTTCATGCGCACCATTAATAACCGATCGTTCTCCTGCACCATGCATTTCTATATGGCGATAAATGTTTTCGCCAGTAACAATGGCGTCATCTACAACAATGCCTAACACTAAAATAAAGCCAAACAGACTCAGTAGATTTAGCGAAATACCCATGAAAGGCATCACAATAAATGCCCCCATAAAACTAACGGGCACACCGATGAACACCCAAAGTGCAACCGAGGGTCGCAAAAATAAAGCCAGTAATCCTAGCACTAGAGCGCCACCCTGGAGGGCGTTGCTGGTGAGGGTTGATAGACGTGCTTTGACGATGGAAGAGCGATCCCCCCAGTAGCTTAACTCCATTCCGACTGGCAAGAAGGGTTGCTGCTGGGTAACGTAGAGCTTCACTTTGTCGGCTACGTCTATGGCGCTTTGGGTGCCGACTCTATAGACGTCAATCAGCGCTGCTGTTTTACCATTAAAGCGCGAGCGTGAGGCATCCTCAACAAAACCATCTTTGACCGTAGCAATATCGTTGAGTCTGATAAGGCTGCCATCTTTAGTTGAGCTAATAATGATATCGTTGTATTGGCTGGTGCTATAGGCCTGACCTTTAAGGCGTAACAAAATGTCTCCGCCTTGGGTCTTAATGTTGCCAGCGGATAGGTCTAGCGAAGAACTTTTAACGGCTGAGGCTATATCCTCTAAGCGTAATTGATATTGCCTGAGTTTGTCTGAAGAGACTTCTATTGAAATTTCATAGTTTCTGACACCGCTGACTTCGAGTTGCGAAACGCCAGGGACTTTTAATAAGGAGTCACGAACCCGTTCGGTTTGTTGGCGAATTTCATGTTCCGAAAAATCACCAGCAACCGCTACAGTAATGACATCACGTTTGCGAATGGCGAGGCTAATAACGGGCTTTTCTGCTTCGACAGGAAAAGTGTTGATGGCATCGACTCGGGTTTTGATGTCGCTGAGTAATTCCCTGGCATCGTATTGCGAATCAACTTCAATTTGAACGCTGGAGCTGCCTTCTGTAGATCGGCTGCTGATTTTATCAATACCTTCAAGGTCTTGTATGGCTTCTTCTATGCGAATAGAGACGGAGTTTTCAACGTCTTCTGGGTTTGATCCACGTAAAGACACCGAAATATTAATGACCTCGGCGGCAAAAGTGGGGAATACTTCCAGGGGGATACGGGTGTTTAGGGTGAACAGACCCATTAAAATAATACCGGCCATTAATAAGTTGGCCGCTACATGGTTACGAGCAAACCAAGCAATCATGGTGTAGTTGCCTCTGGTGTAGTTGCTTCTGGTGTAGTTGACTCAGGTGTAGTTGACTCTGGTAGATTACTTGTAAGAGGTTTACTCGTTTGATTTGTAATTTTCACCGGCGTGCCGCTAGAAACTTGTCCAAGGGGCGAGGTGACCAATTGATCGCCGACAGTTAAACCGCTAGTGATGAGAGCATAATCGGTTGTTTGAAAGCCTATAGTGATATTACGACGTTGCAGTAATTCGTTTTCAATAATATAAACATAAGAGCCTTGATAAATACCGCTGTTCGAAATTAATACGGCATCGGTAAGCTTGGTGCCTTCTATTTCTGCGGTGACGTATTCGCCAATTTTAAGTGGTGCGCTGTGCTCTGCATCGTTAATAAATGGTTGATCAATCTGGGCGATAACATAGAGTTGATTGCTGTCTGTATCCAGAGTTGCTTCTGTGCGAACGATTTTCCCATGCCACGTTTGAGATTTCCCCAGTTCGCTTTTTATAACAACGGCGGGCTGTTTCGTTGCGGCGTTTTGATTGTTCAAAAAGCTTTCGGGTAAATCAATAAACGGCAATTCGTCGTTTTTAATGGGCAGACGAACTTCTAATACATCGGTAGCAAAAACAGACGCCAATTGGGCATTACTGTTGACGAATTGACCTACATCGACATGTTTACTCTTAATGCGACCATCATAGGGCGCTGTGATTCTAGTTCGAGTGAGATTTAATTGGGCTTTCTCAAAATTGGCTTGAGCCGATAGAATTTTAGCTTCAGCAACAGCCAGTTGTGGAATGCGCAAAACCAGCTCGGGCGCTTTCTCTGTGTTGCCGAGCCGTTGCCAATCGGCGGAGGCTTGATTGGCTCGTGCCTTTTCTTCGGCAAAGGTAAGCCGAGCTTGCATTAATTCGGCTCTGGCTATATTAACGGCAGAAATGTAATCGCGATCATCAATACGAATTAGAAGATCACCTTTATTGAAATAACCGCCATCTCTAAACGACTGACTTATTTCGATAATTAAGCCATTAACTTGAGACACCAATAAGCTTTGAGTGCGCGGCTGAATCGTACCGAAGCTGGTCAGTGTAAATTGATGGTCAGTTGGTTCTATAAGTTGTGCCGATACAGCAAGTTTATTTTGGATGTGATCCTTTTTAAACTTTGCTTGTGGTTTGTTGTTCATGATGACCACACTGATCACAATAAATATCAGTAAAACGCCAGCGGCTTGGATGGCTTTTTTTATCGTAGTATCCATAAGGTAACCTAGTACTCTATTCCCATTGCTAGAAAAATATTGACTCTATTTTGTAATAATTGATTGTGTACATTAATGACATTAGTTTGTGCTGAAAATGCTCGTCTTTGTGATTCTAAAACCGTGGTGTAATCCCTAAGACCTTGCTTGTATTCGGAAAAAGCCAAAGCTTGTGCTGATTCGGCATTGTCTTTCGCGAGAATTAATTGTTGGTGCTGTTGCTGGAGTGACGTTTCATTATTAATTCGGGTAAATAATTCAAAATAAGCATCGTGCAAGGTTTTCACATAAAGCTGTTCTTGCTGCTGTAACTCGAATTGTCTTTTATGCTGCTGAGCTTTAAGGCGCCCGCCCGAAAATAAGGGTTGAGAGAGCCCACCAAGAATGCTCCAAGCCAGCGAGCTTTGATCAAAAAGAAGTTTGAATTCATCACTGCTGTCACCCCCCGAGGCAGTAATTTTAAAACTTGGGAAACGTGCCTTATAGGCAATTGCTACGTCTCTGTCGGCCGCTTGCAGTGTGTAAAAAGCGGCTTTGACATCGGGTCTGTGATAAACAACGTCTGAATCAATATCAGCCGGTAGTGGTGAGGACAACAACGGCAGGTTAATGGAGTCCGATAACGACTCTAGCTTTCCATCTGGAAACTGGCCCAATAAAATTTGTAGGCTACGAATGGCTTGTGATAGTGAGTTTTGTTGGCTGTGCAGCTGGCTGGTTTCTGATGCAAGATCACTGCGAGCTAAATACAGATCGAGTGCGCTATTAATACCTTGTCGATATCCACTTTGAATGATGTCTAAGCTCTGCGTTAGATTGTCGATTCGCTGTTTTAATAATATGGTGAGTTGCTTTTGGCTGATGGCTTCAAACCATTGTCTGGCGACACTGGCAGCAACAGATAAACGCACGTCATTATGATTCTGTTGTTCAGACTTAAAGCTGAAAAGACCGCTTTGAGCTTGATCAGATAACTTACCCCACAAATCGGCTTCCCATGAGACCTCTAACGATGCGCTATAAGATTCTGAGTATTGGCTAGTGGACTGCTTTTGCCTCTGTCCGGTGCTGCCAATGCTGGCCTCAGGCTTGCGTGTTGCTCCGGAAATAATTGCTTGTTGCTTGGCGGCGGCCATTCGGGCGGCAGACAGTCGAATATCAAAATTTTGGTTTACGGTAAGCTCAATGAATTGGTCAAGATTTGGATCGTTAAAACTAGAGGCCCAATTTGAAATTGAAGGACTAAGGGTTTCAGGTTCAGACGCTAAAGAGGCTTTAATGTCAGGTGATAAAAAACTGGTTTGGCACCCTAGTAATAGAGTGGTGGTACCCAGTAAAACTACCAAGCGATTAATAAGGCGATAGGTCATATGTGGAGTCTATTTATAGCGGTGTTTACAATTAAATCTCAGTTTACCGTAATAGAGACTTAATATTTAAGTTATTGTTTCATGTTTGACAATAAGAATTGTTATGAATGAGAAAATGAGTCTATTAGATGTGAAGCGAAATTAGGTGTAGCGCGAAACATTGCCAGATTAAGTGAGTTGCCCCATAGTCGAAAGCAAAAAAATACAATAGAGGTTTAGTCATGAGAGTATTAGGTCAATCACTGTTGCTTCTATTAATGGTCTGTACGTCCATAGCCATTAACGCAAATCCAAATGATCAGGCTTACTTAATCGGCAGAGGTATGGGCGATGTAACCGGCCCAGCTTATGGTAATCCTATGTGGGGCTACTCTAAGCCGGGGCAAAACACCGAAGGTATCCACACGCGATTAAAGTCTCGAGCCTTTATTTTTGTGGATCCACAAACCGGCGATAGATTGCTTTTTGCCAGTGTTGATATTGGCAGCATCGAGCACCATATTTTCTTAGAGGTGGTGGATCGTCTGCAGGTAAAGTTTGGTGATTTATATAGAAAAGACAATACGATTTTATCGGCGACGCACACTCATTCTGGGCCGGATAATTATTATCACACCAGAGTTGATTACGGCATGCTGGGGCCACTGCATATTGAGCATTTTAATCGCATTGTCAGCGGTATAGTGGCATCCATTGAGGTCGCTCATAACAATCTACAGCCTGGTAATATCTTTATAAATAAAGGCGACGTTGTGGGAGCGGGGGCCAACAGGTCAATGACCGCTTATGACGCTAATCCAGTTGCAGAGCGTGAAAAATACAACGAGCCTATGGATTTAGAGATGACTCTATTAAGGTTGCAAGGTCGGAGTGGTGCTATCGGCAGTATCAATTGGTTTGCCGTTCATCCTACTTCGATGACGTATAACAATCGATTAATCTCTAGTGACCACAAAGGCTATGCCTCAATAACATGGGAAAACTCAGTACTAAATAAAGAGTCGTTTGATCAGAATTTTATTGCTGCGTTTGCTCAATCCACCCCCGGAGACGTTACGCCAAATTTGAATTTAGATAATACCGGTCCCGGTAAAAATGACATTGATTCGACTCAAATAATTGGACAGATCCAATTAGATGCAGCTCAAACGTTGTTTGATCAAGCAAGTGAAAAAATCATAGGGCCTATAGCGTCGCGTCAAATGTATGTTGATATGTCTAATTTGACCGTCAGTGATGAATTCACCGGAGCGGGCAATCAAGTTACTTGTCCGAGTGCTTATGGCTACGCATTTGCGGCAGGCTCAACCGAAGATGGGGGCGGACATTTTTTATTCAGCGAGGGCATGAAAGAGCAAAGTTGGTGGTTGGACATAATTATTAGAGCGGCCACAGGTACACGGGCGTGGACCCAAGCCGTAAAAGATTGCCAGTCACCCAAAGCTATATTGTTTGAACCAGGTTCAGGTGAAGTGCCAGAGCAATCTCAAATTCGCTCATTGACCATTGCGCGACTTGGCTCGCTAGCCATTGTGGCGATGCCCACTGAGGTGACGACTATGTCGGCTCGTCGAATTCGCAGTAAGGTTAAAGCGGCGCTAGGTCCTTGGGTTAAGCATATTGTGATTGCTGGGTATTCAAATGGATCGGCAGGGTATGTAACCACACCGGAGGAATATGAAACCCAGCAATATGAAGGTGGCCACACTCGCCATGGTAAATGGAGTTTGCCAGCTTACCAGCAGGTTCTATCTGCATTGGCGGTTTCGTTGAATACCGATAGCTTGGCACCGATTGGCCCAGACTACGACGACTGGCGTGGTAAAGCGGTTACCGGAAGTTTGGTAGGGGGAAGGGTAGACAGTTTGCCAGCAGGTAAATCCTTTGGTGATTTATTACAAATTGATAAACATACAGTGAAAAAGGGCGAACAGATACGCACAGAGTTTTTATCGGGCCACCCATCAACGGGTTATCGGGATGACGATACTTATGTGGAGATTGAGAAAGAGGTTTTAGGTGAATGGGTGGTTGTTCACACTGATGTGGATTGGTCAACGATCATTCGCTGGGAAGAGCGTGGTGGTATCATGCGAGCGGAAGTTAGCTGGACGGTGCCACACAATACCCAAGCTGGAACTTACCGAATAAAGCATTTAGGAAATTATCGTTTAACGGCACAAAGCATGGAGCAATTTGAAGCTGCATCACCACCATTTGAGGTGATTGAGTAAGATAGACAATCCAAACATATACCAAGCAGGGGAGCTACCTTCAGTAGTGATGAAATGAGCTTTCCTAAAAGGCGCGGCAGTTGTTAACTGCTTTTTTTGTCTGCTTTGGCCATATCTTCTTTGATATGTTTATAGCCAAAGTAGCCTACATACCCTACAACAACACAAGTTAATGCCACAATGATGAGTCCAGAAATAACATAGCTATCAATATACATAAGATACTCTCCCATAGAGTGATGTGATAAAGCTTGTTCAGTGAAGTCATAATAAAATAAGTCGAGAAAATAAAAATTGATACGAATCAAATTCGTGGGTTTTTCATAACAAATCATGTCTTTCTTTTCTTGAGTTTTACTTTTTTAATTTAGATCAAATAAATAAAGTTCTAATTAGTGTTTAATTTCGCCATCAAAAATTTAAACATTAAGAGAGAGAAACCATGAAAAATGTACTTAAACCATTGTCTTTAGCCGCGGCTATTTCAGCTGCATTAATTTCAGGTCAGGCGATAGCTTATGACGCTGGCGATTGGATTGTTCGTGGTGGTGCCACAACGGTAGCGCCAGATGAAGATAGTGGGTTGGTTGCGTTAAATGGCAGCACAGCGGCTTTGGGTGATAATTCAAAGGTGAGCGTGGACGATGACACACAGTTGGGTTTGACTGTTGAATATATGTTGAACTCTAATTGGGGGGTAGAGGTTCTTGCTGCGACGCCTTTTTCACATACGGCTTCAGCCAAGGGCGGAACTCTTTCTACATTAACCGATGATGTGGCCGATGTTAAACAACTGCCACCGACAGTTAGTGCCGTCTACCACTTTAATAATGGTGAAGAGCTGCAGCCTTATGTTGGTGTGGGTATTAACTATACGGTGTTTTTCAGTGAGGACTTGTCTAGTGATACTGTAGCCGTTTTAGGAGATGGAAATGTAGAGCTGGATGACTCTTGGGGATTAGCTTTGCAAATAGGTGTTGATTACCACTTAAATGAGCGTTGGTTGGTAAATGCCTCGGTTCGCTGGATTGATATCGATACTGAAGCAACGATAAAGTTAGATAGTGGTAGTCGGGTTGATGTCGATGTCGACATAGACCCAATGGTTTACAGCGTGATGGTTGGCTACAAGTTTTAAGTCGTCTTTAAACGATAAGTCGTTAAACAGTAAGTAAAGTAATAAAAAAGGGTGGGCACTTAAGTGTCCCCCTTTTTTTATATCAAATTTCAGTGGTTTTCCACTCCTATACCAAAGTCTTGGCTCACTTGACTGTTCATTCATGCTAATATCATTAGCTTAGAAATAAGTGGCTGAACATCATTTGTATGCTTTAGTTGTATATTTTTTTATAAAAATCAATTTCAATTTTGCCACAGCATCTATAATAAAAGACCGTGTATTGAGCAACAAACAACATCAAAGTTTCGTTTCACTCTCCTAGCGGAGATAAGTGAATTAACTAAGGGAATGAAATGTCTAAAGAAAAATCGAAAATTATTTACACACTGACAGATGAAGCGCCAGCTTTGGCCACTTATTCATTACTGCCTATCATTAATACGTTTACTGCCAAAGCCGATATTGAAGTTGAGACCAGAGATTTATCATTGGCGGCTCGTATACTTGCTAGCTTTCCTGAAAAATTAAGTGAGGAGCAAAAGGTTCCAGATGGGCTCAAAGAGCTTGGTGAGTTAACTCAAGACCCTAAAGCCAATATTATTAAGTTGCCTAACGTTAGTGCTTCAATCCCTCAGTTGTCGGCTGCTATAGCAGAATTACAATCTCTGGGTTACGACATACCTGATTATCCTGCGGATATAAAAACCGATGCCGATGCTGACTTAAAAGCCCGCTACGCCAAAGTATTAGGTAGCGCGGTTAATCCTGTGTTACGCGAAGGTAATTCAGATCGTCGCGCACCGGCTGCAGTTAAACAATATGCACGTCATAACCCACACTCAATGGGTAAATGGAGTCAAGCGTCGCGCACTCACGTTGCTCACATGCGTTCGGGTGATTTCAGTGCCAGCGATATCTCAACAACGGTCGAAAAAGCAGGTACCGTTAAAATTGAGTTGATAGATACCAAGGGTAAAACCACGGTATTGAAAGAGGTGCCCGTCGAAGCATCTGAAATCATCAGTGCTCAGTTCATGAGTACCAGGGCGCTACGCAAGTTCCTTGATGAAGAGATGGAAGGCGCTCGCAATGCTGAATTGCTGTTTTCTCTGCATTTGAAAGCGACCATGATGAAGGTTTCTGATCCGATTATTTTTGGTCATGCAGTAAAGATTTATTTCAAGGATGCCTTTGAAAAGCATGCGGATACACTGAAAGAGCTAGGTATTCAGCCAAATGATGGCCTCGGCAGCGTGCTGCGCAAGATTGATGGCTTGCCTTATTCCCAACGCGCTGAGATTGAATCAGATATTCGCCGTTGTTATGAGACTAGGCCAGAAATGGCGATGGTTGATTCAGATAAAGGCATTACCAACTTGCACGTGCCAAGTGACATTATTGTAGATGCTTCTATGCCTGCAATGATTCGTAATGGCGGTAAAATGTGGAATGCACATGGTAAGTTGGTTGACACTAAAGCCGTGATTCCTGACAGCTGTTACGCCACTATCTATCAGGAAATTATTAATTTCTGCAAACATCACGATAACTTTGATCCAACCACTATGGGCACTGTTCCAAATGTCGGATTAATGGCACAAAAAGCTGAAGAATATGGCTCTCACGATAAGACCTTTGAGTTACCTGCCAGTGGCACAGTGCGCATTGTTGCTGATGATGGTGAAGTACTTTTACAGCACGATAATGTTGAAGCCGGTGATGTATGGCGTATGTTCCAAGCCAAAGATGCAGCCATTCAAGACTGGGTTAAACTTGCTGTTACCCGGGCTCGTGCAACAGATGTTCCAGCTATATTCTGGCTCGACGAACACCGTGGCCACGATTCTCAAATGATCAAGAAAGTTGAAAAATACCTGAAAGATCACGATACCGAAGGTCTGAGGATCTACATTCTCATCCCTGATCGCGCCATCCGTTACACCATGGAGCGCTTGATGCGTGGTTTGGATACCATTTCTGTAACGGGTAATGTATTGCGCGATTACTTGACTGATTTATTCCCAATTTTAGAGCTCGGCACCAGTGCTAAAATGTTATCCATTGTTCCTCTTATGCAGGGCGGTGGTTTATTTGAAACCGGTGCTGGCGGCAGTGCCCCCAAGCATGTGCAACAGTTCAAAGAAGAGGATCATTTGCGCTGGGATTCATTGGGAGAATTTTTGGCGATTGCTGCATCTCTCGAAGATGTCGCTGTTAAAACCCATAACTCTAAAGCTCAGATATTGGCAGACACTCTAGATCAAGCGACGGGTAAACTGCTTGAGAATGGTAAGTCACCTTCGCGCAAAGTAAGAGAGTTGGATAATCGCGGTAGCCACTTTTACTTAGCCTTGTATTGGGCTCAAGCATTGGCCGCTCAAACCGATGATGCCGAGTTGCAATCAGCTTTTACTCAGTTAGCTAAAGACCTAGCCGAAAACGAGCAGAAGATATGTGATGAGCTTAATGGTGGCCAAGGGCAGCCTGTTGATATGGGCGGTTACTATATGCCAGATCCAAAAAAGATCGATAAAGCAATGCGTCCAAGTGCTACTCTTAACTCTATGTTGCAAGGTTAAAATGTTGTAAGGTTAAAATGTCACAAGGTTAAACGGGTTAGCCGTTTAGCATTCGAGATAAAAATAAACCCCAGCACCTTTACCGGTGCTGGGGTTTATTTTTGAATGGGTTAAATCTTAATTGATGGATTAAACCTTAATTATGGTTGGTGCAATTAGTGGATTCTACGCCGGCAATAGTTTTCAGTGCGTTCATGTCAAGAATGATAATTTCACGTTTGTCGACAGAGAGTAGGTTGCTTTTTTGGAGGCGACTGAATACTCGGCTAACGGTTTCAATTGTCAGACCAAGGTAGTTGCCAATATCAGATCGGGACATTGGTAGGCGAAAATTAGTGGCTGAAAACTTCCTGATATGATTACGGCTAGAAATACTGAGCAAAAGTGATGCTATGCGTTCTTCGGCGCTGTTTTTACTTAATAGGGTAATAAGTTGCTGGTCTTCGGTAATTTCTTTACTCATCAACTTGAAAAAGTGACGCTGTAATGTCGGCAGTTGTATGCTTAGATCTTCTAAGTGCGTGAATGGTATCTCGCAAATAGCTGCTGTCTCTAATGCTATCGCTGAATTGGTGTGCTGGTTTTGAGCTATGCCATCCATCCCTATAATTTCGCCAGGAAGATAAAAACCGGTTACTTGTTCTTCGCCGCTATTGGTGACATGAATTGATTTGAGTGTGCCTGAGCGAATGGCGTATACCGATTTAAATGCTTCTCCTGCGCGATACAAATGTTCACCTTTTTGCAGTGGACGACCGCGCTGAATGATGTCGTCAAGCTTTTCTATATCATCAACTTGAAGGCTTATGGGTAAGCAAATAGAACTAAGGCGACAGTCTCCACAAGATACTTGAGGGTTGTGATGGCATCGTGTGATTATTTCGCCCATATAAAATATTCCCTGCTAAGTTGATCCAGAGGGGGTATTTTGCATGAGCGAGCTTAGGAAATAAAGCCAGAGGTCAGATATTCATCTAATGAAGACGTATTTTTTTGGTTGCCTTGCAGGTTAAAACTGGTTGCGCCAGGACCAATACCTAAAGAATCACTGATGTTAAAAGTGTTAATCCCTTGGTGCGTAAGTGTCAGTCGGTCGTTGAGAAAAGCCTTGTAAAGATCGCCATGGCTTTTAACCCATAGGTTATTGGTTATGGGGGAGAACCTGTCCAGAGGGGGAGGCGAGGACGCTATCACGTAGTCAATACTTTCATGTGGTATTGAAGAAGCTTTAGATTGATTGGTTAAAATGCCATTAATTCCAATCCGGGTAAACTGATACTCATGTGCCATTTTGGTTAATTCTAACAAGCGTAACTCGTTGTTTATGTTTTCAAGCTCAATGGCATCAAATCCTAAACCCCTGAACAGGGCCATGTGAGTTGCTATGTCGGGGCTATCTGATAGATAAACGCAAAAACTGTTTTCTCTAGGTCGCAGTGAAAACAGTTTGCCGAGGTAATACATGATCTGGGTGGTCGCTGAAGCATCGAAACGTGTTGGCGATAACCGCCAATGAATTAAAGGTATGCATCGATGACTGATTTGCTTGGCTCTTATGTTCAGCTCTCTGATTATACCCTCGGTTAACTCGTACGGATCATCATTAGAAGCCTCCATGGGGGTGTCACAGTGGCATTCTAAACTGATACCCAGAGGGCTAATGTTAGGGGATAGATTATTTAACATTGTTGGAGTTTATTGGGAGTGGATTTGGTTGATGTTGATGTGGGTCAAGCAAGTTTATGAATGTGAAATAATTCTTATTTGGACTTATTAAGTCTGTTTTTACAAAATAGACCGCATTAAAGGGGTTGGAAAAGTGTTTTAGTCGGTTTTAGTTCTGTTACCGAGGGCCGAATTTTGCGAAAATAGACGACCTTATCTATATGTTTGTGAGCTCTTAATGGCCCGTCCTCAGGCAGTTCCTCTTAGCGCACCTCCGTTGTTCGGATACCCAAAATATTGGGCTGAATGTTATGACTCGGCGCCTTATTTTCCTATGTCCAGAGCTGAACTGGATGAGCTGGGTTGGGATAGCTGCGATATTATTTTGGTTACTGGCGATGCGTACGTCGATCACCCGAGTTTTGGCATGGCCGTCATGGGTAGACTGTTGGAGTCGCAAGGTTTTCGAGTGGGAATTATTGCTCAACCCGATTGGCGTAGTGCAGATGCTTTCAAAGTATTAGGTAAACCCAATTTATTTTTTGGTATTACCGCCGGCAATATGGATTCAATGATCAATCGCTATACGGCTGATTTGAAGGTTCGTAATGACGACGCGTACACTCCACATGGAGTTGCTGGTAGCCGTCCTGATCGTGCGGTTATTGTTTACAGTCAACGCTGTAAAGAAGCGTTTTCTGATAGCCCTATTGTTTTGGGTGGAATTGAAGCTAGTTTGCGTCGAATTGCTCAGTATGACTACTGGAGTGATCAGGTTCGTCATTCTGTTTTGGTTGATGCTGCTGCCGATATTCTACTCTACGGTAACGCCGAACGAGCGATTGCAGAAGTCGCTCATCAATTATCTTTGGGTAAGTCAGTTAACGATTTGGATAATATTAAAGGTACGGCGATTATCCGCGATAGTGTTCCAGCTGGCTGGACGGAAATAGATTCAACTCGTATTGATTGGCCTAAGCACGTAGACGCAATACCCAGCCCTTATGATTATGAACCCAATAACTCAGCTGATTGTGATAAATCTTCTGAAGATCCCAAAGCGTCTGATGAGCAGGTGGTCAGAATTATTCCTATGCCCTTGCAAGGTAAAAGTGTTTGGGAAATTGCCAATACGTATATCCGCTTACCGTCATTTGATAAAGTTAAAAAAGATTCGGCCTTGTATTCACATGCCTCTCGAGTGTTACACCAAGAGTCAAATCCGCACAATGCTCGGGTGTTGGTGCAAAAACATGGAACCAAAGAGTTATGGGTAAATCCCCCTCCCATACCTTTAGAAACTCAAGAGATGGATGATTTATTTGGGTTGGATTATAAGCGGCGTCCGCACCCTGTTTACGGTGATGCAAAAATCCCAGCTTATGACATGATTAAGACCTCAGTTAATATTATGAGAGGTTGTTTCGGTGGTTGCACATTTTGCTCTATCACCGAACATGAAGGCCGAGTTATACAAAGTAGATCCCATGAATCCATACTGTCTGAAATAGAAAAAATACGGGATCAGGTTCCTGGTTTTACTGGAACTATTTCTGATCTGGGTGGGCCAACGGCCAATATGTATCACCTAAATTGTAATGACCCTAAAATACACGCTAATTGTCGTCGGCTTTCCTGCGTGTTTCCGACTATTTGTAAAAACTTAGTAACCGATCATTCGCCCACGACGGAACTCTATAAAAAAGCGCGAGCTGTTAAAGGAGTTAAGCGCGTCGCCATTGCTTCTGGTTTGCGTTATGACTTGGCAGTAGAAGATCCAGAATACGTAAAAGAACTTGTGACTCATCATGTTGGTGGCTACTTAAAAATTGCACCCGAGCACAGCGAGAAAGGTCCGTTAGATAAAATGATGAAGCCAGGAATGGACACTTATTACCGCTTCAAAAAAATGTTTGATAAATATTCTAAGGAAGCCGGCAAAGAACAGTATCTGATCCCGTACTTTATTGCTGGTCATCCAGGTTGTGAAGATGAAGATATGCTGAATTTATCTTTGTGGTTGAAAAAGAATAAATTTAGAGTTGATCAGGTGCAGACGTTCTATCCGTCACCCATGTCGTTAGCCACGGCTATGTATTATTCAGAGCGAGACCCTCTGCACAAATTGTCGTATAAAAGTAAAAAAATATACACACCTAAAAAATTAGAGCAGCGGCAATTACAAAAAGCTTTTTTACGCTATCACGATCCTAAAAACTGGGCTTATTTACGTGAAGCGTTAATTAAAATGAAGCGTCCCGATTTAATTGGTGATGGTGAGCGTTGTTTGATTCCTAAAAACGATAATTCAAAAACGTCACACAATAAATTCCAAAAGGCGGTTGGCTCGCAAGGGCGAAACTTTCCCGACGCGAAATCAGCTCGTTCTAGTGATTCTCGAAAAGGCAACTCTACTGGGCGTAAAAAACCTCGTCGTTAATCTTTAGTGCCGTATTTATCTATGACTAAACAATATTCTTTAGATTGGGCTTACGCACAAGGTAAGCCTCAGTTAACCGCGGATTTTAGAACGGTACCTGAAGACTTCCAGGTGACAGAGAATCTTGGCGTTGAGCCTTCTGGCGCAGGAGAACATGTACTTCTGCATGTGCAAAAGCGCGGTGATAATACCGTTTGGCTGGCAAAAAGAATTGCTAGAATTGCAGGGGTAAAACCTTCTGATGTGGGCTATTGCGGTTTGAAAGATCGTCATGCTGTGGCCCGCCAGTGGTTCAGTGTCTATATGCCTAAAGGTGACGAACCTGATTGGTCAGAACTTAATAGTGAAACCGTAACTCTCCTTGATGTAACGCGCCATGTGAAAAAGCTTCGAAGAGGTGCGCACAAAAGTAATCACTTTGTTATTTCTCTGCGCAATATTGAAGGTGATATAGACGATCTGATTCAGCGACTGGAAAATGTTAAACGCCAGGGTGTTCCCAATTACTTTGGTGAACAGCGGTTTGGACATGATGCTAATAATTTGAATGAAGCGCATAAGTTATTAGTTGATGGGGTGAAAATCAATAACCGCCAGATGCGGGGTTTGTATTTGTCGGCTGCACGGTCCTATATTTTCAATGAGGTTTTGAGTCGCCGGGTTTCCGATAATTCTTGGCTCACTTTAATGAAGGGGGATGTAGTTGACTCTAATGAGGATAATGCACCAACTGGACCATTATGGGGAAGGGGGCGCCTTACTAGTGCAGGCGATTGTCTTGTATTAGAGGAGCTAGTTTTAGAACCATTGAGAGAGTGGTGTCATGGGCTTGAGCATGTCGGTTTATCTCAAGAGCGTCGCGCTTTATTACTAACAATGAATAATTTTTCGTATCAGTTCAAACAAGAATCTTTGGAGTTGTCGTTTGATTTGCCTCCCGGTTGTTTTGCTACAGCTGTTTTGCGTGAATTATGCCAACTCAATGACGTGTCGCCACGTTTGCCTGTGATATAGTCGCTGGCTTTTATAATTTAATAACATGAGCAAGTTTCAACTATGAGTAAGTTTCAACTATGAGCAATTTTCAACTATGAGCAATTTTCAATTACAAGGTATCGGTATGACCTCGCAAAGAACGAGGCAGCGATTAGTTGATAGGCTAACGGAGCAGGGTGTTACCGATCTGCAGGTGTTAGATGTAATAGCCGATACCCCTAGGCATATATTTTTAGATGAGGCATTGTCACATCGTGCCTATGAAGATACTGCGTTGCCAATTGGTTATGGCCAAACATTGTCGCAGCCATATATTGTGGCTCGTATGACAGAGGTTCTTTTAGGTGCTGCCGGTGAGCTGAATAATGTTTTAGAGATAGGCACTGGATCAGGCTACCAAACAACGATTTTGGCTCAGTTGGTAAAAAAAGTGTTTAGTGTTGAGCGCATAAAGCCTTTACAAGATAAGGCGCGCACTCGTTTGCGCCAATTAGGTTTAAATAATGTTGAGCTTAAATACGCAGACGGTAATTTTGGTTGGCCAGAAAAAGGTCCGTTTGATGGTATTCTAAGTACGGCGGCGCCACGTGAAGTTCCACAAGAGTTGTTGGCTCAGTTAGCACCCAATGGCGTATTGGTTATTCCCGTTGGAGGAAACCGGCAAGAGCTGAGACTGATTATTCGAGAGGGCGACAGCGATAATTTTAAAACTCAAGTTCTTGAAGATGTGAAATTTGTACCGTTACTGTCAGGAACTGCTCGTTAATAGGTGAAGAGTTAAAATACACAATATAATAAAAACATTATAAACCATCATAAGGACTGCCCCGAGTGCCTGAAATAAAAAAATACTTATTCATTTTTTTACGGGGTATAGCCATGGGAGCTGCTGATGTTGTTCCCGGTGCGTCTGGCGGCACCATCGCATTTATTACCGGTATATACCAAGAGCTGATTGATTCGTTACGTAATTGTGACCATCGCGCCATGACTATTTTATGGCGACAAGGTGTTAATTCCGCTTGGCAGCATATTAATGGTAACTTTCTTTTGGCGCTTTTTTCCGGGGTGTTGGTCAGTATTTTTTCCCTAGCTAAAATAGTGACCTATTGCTTATCTGCATGGCCCATCGGTGTTTGGTCTTTTTTCTTTGGTCTCATTTTAGCGGCTTCTTTACATTTGTTTCGTCAAATTGAAGCTTGGTCGTTCAGACTTTTAATCAGTTTATGCGTGGGTATTATATTGGCTGTGTTGATAGGTGAAATAAAGCCTGCTGAACTGTCTACTGATTGGTGGGTGCTCATCGGCGCTGGTTCTATTGCGATATGCGCCATGATTTTACCCGGAATCTCTGGAGGTTTTTTATTGCTTGTCATGGGGCTCTACCAACCTATTCTATTAGCGGTTAGCGAGATTGACTTGTCGGTATTATCTTATTTGTTGATTGGCTGTGTTTTCGGTTTATTAGCGTTTTCTCATTTTTTGAGTTGGTTGTTACAAAGTTTCCATGCGATGACAATGGCTTGCTTAACCGGTTTTCTGCTGGGGTCTTTATCGATGTTGTGGCCTTGGAAAGTAACGGTTGATTCGGTTATAGATCGCCATGGCGAATTGCGAGTTCTGGTAAGTGAGTTGGTTTCACCTGTGGGTTACATCGAGAATACAGGACAGTCGGCGCAGGTATTGGTTGCTATTGCCTTATGTATTACCGGCTTTATGGTGGTGTTTTTTTTAGAGTACTTTAGCGTTGAAAAAAATAATAAAGAAAGCGCGCAATAGTCTTTAGTGTTTATGTTGATTGAAATATCGTAAGTTAGAGGCTAGAAACCTGAAATTTCCGGAAGTTCGTCACAAAAAACACACTTAGGTAATGTTTGTGGGAAGATTCTTTTATTATAAAAATGGCTTTACAATACTTTATAGTTATATAGGAAGTGTTGTTTTATTTGGTCGTGAGGGGGTTTTAGCGCTTGTTTAGAGGTTGCCGAGGTATAAAGCATAAATTTAGGGTGTTCAATATATTGAACGCTTTGATTTTGCTCTGTTCTTGTGTGGCGCCACATCAAGGAGCCCCCGTTTCTGATAGAGTGGGCCCGCCTTCAGATAAAATTACCCAGCATATCGTTACCAGTGGTGAAACTCTTTTTTCTATTGCTTGGCGTTATGGTCGTGATTATAAAAAGCTTGCTGGTTATAACGGTATTCCAAAACCCTATATTATTTATCCCGGGCAAAAAATTAAATTGACTGTACCCGCGACGAAGTATCACCGTGCAAAAAGCACCGTATCGAATAATCAAAAAAGTCAGCCGATCACTCAAATCAGTACCCAGCGTTCAAAAACCACAACAAAGATAAGTAAACCAGTAGCTCCTATAACAAAGACTTTGCGTTCATCTGCGGAGATCAAGTGGCTCTGGCCTGTAAAAGGCAAAATTTCTGCAACATTTTCATCCAAAAGTGCCTTGAATAAAGGTGTTGATATTGCTGGTAAATTGGGGGAGCCTGTCGTTTCGGCTGCTGCCGGTGTAGTGGTTTATGCGGGAAGCGGTTTAAGAGGTTATGGCAACTTATTGATTATTAAGCATAATGAAAAATACTTGAGTGCTTATGCGCATAATAAAAAATTATTGGTTAAAGAGAGCTCAATAGTTAAAGCAGGTCAGAAGATTGCCGAAGTAGGTTCTAGCGGTACTAATACCAATAAACTTCATTTTGAAATAAGGCGAGATGGTAAACCAGTCGATCCATTGCGTTATTTACCTAAAAGATAAATAGGATATAAATCCTATAGTTAGGGCTTAGGCCTTAAAATAATTATAAAAGTCCAATAACGGGTATAAGGCGCATTGTCATGAGTAATCATAAGAATGCGGATTAAAATAATTACCGATAATAACGGGGCAACAGAGCATGGCACTACAAGAAGCAAGCATTGTGGAAGAAACAAAAAACGCATCTGTAATACAGGCGGCGACAAAACGTAATGATTTAGAAGAAGGTGTTCCTGAGCAAGATATTAAAAACAGAACAAAACGCCTTGCGAGCAATGTTGATGACGTTGATAAATTCCAAAAAAACTTAGATGCCACTCAGCTTTACCTCAATGAAATCGGATTTTCTCCGTTATTAACCGCTGATGAAGAAGTCTACTTCTCGCGAAAATCTCTGAAGGGTTGTGAAGCCTCTCGAAAACGAATGATTGAAAGTAATCTCCGTTTAGTTGTAAAAATTGCTCGGCGTTATGTTAATCGTGGTCTGGCCTTGCTCGATTTGATTGAAGAGGGTAATTTAGGTCTTATTCGCGCAGTAGAAAAATTTGACCCTGAACGTGGTTTCCGTTTTTCAACTTATGCTACTTGGTGGATTCGTCAAACAATTGAACGTGCCATCATGAATCAAACTCGTACTATCCGTTTACCGATTCACGTGGTCAAAGAGTTAAATGTTTATTTGCGTGCAGCTCGTGAATTGGCTCAAAAACTTGATCATGAGCCAACCCCAGATGATATTGCGTTCTTACTCGATAAGCCTGTGGCTGATGTTCAGCGTATGTTAGGGCTTAATGAGCGTGTAACGTCTATGGATGTGCCTATTGGCCAATCATCCGATAGAACATTAGTTGATACGGTACCCGATCAACATGTATCAGATCCCGCGGCGTTACTGCAAGACAGTGATTTGAGTGAAAGTATAGATAGCTGGTTAACTGAGTTGACAGAAAAGCAACGTGAAGTTGTTGCGCGTCGCTTTGGTTTACGGGGCTATGAGATGAGTACGTTAGAAGAAGTAGGCAGAGAGATTGGTTTGACTCGTGAGCGAGTTCGCCAAATTCAGGTTGAAGCATTAAAACGCTTACGTGATATTTTAGAGAAGCAAGGCTTAAGCAGTGAGTCATTGTTCGGGCAAGTTTAGTAATATTCAGCACAAAAAAAGGGAGTAGATAAATTTATCTACTCCCTTTTTTTGTGCTGAATATTTGTGCTTTTAACGTTCTAGATACTGTAATTTATTCTCAACACCGTCCCACTTTTCGTTGTCTTCTGGTGGGTCTTTCTTCTCGGTAATTACCGGCCATACTTCAGCTAGTTCGGCGTTTAGCTCAATATATACTTCTTGGCCTTCGGGCATCTCATCTTCAGAGAAGATGGCGTCTACGGGACACTCTGGCTCACACAGAGCGCAATCAATGCATTCATCTGGGTGAATAACCAAAAAGTTTGGACCTTCGTAAAAACAGTCGACCGGACATACTTCAACACAATCCGTGTGCTTACATTTAATGCAATTATCTCCAACAACAAAAGTCATGCTGAAAGCTCCAATTTTATTAGCCTGAATTTTAAAACGCGCATTCTACCAGCTTCTTTTTATTACAGCAGCTTTTTTAACTCATAAATATACTGTAAAGCTTCTATAGGGGTTAGTTTATCGGGAGATAATAATTTTAATTGCTCTACGGCAGGGTGAGTACTGCTAAATAGTTCTTCTTGATGTGGCTGAACGGGGAGGGGTTCAGAGTTAGAATTAGCAGATGTTGTACTTTTTGACAGTAGTGCTTCAGCTTCTAGTTGTTGCAGCTGCTGGCGAGCTAAAGTAATAACGGGCGCAGGTATACCTGCAAGTTTAGCTACTTGTAGTCCGTAACTTTTGTTTGCTGGACCTTCTTGGATGTTGTGTAAAAACACAATGTTGTCGTTGTGTTCTGTGGCGTCTAAATGCAAATTCACTACATTTGCATGACTGTTTGGTAGTTCGGTTATTTCAAAGTAGTGAGTAGCAAATAGAGTAAATGGTTTGACTGTGTCGGCTAAATGCGTGGCACAGGCCCATGCTAACGACAATCCATCAAAGGTGCTGGTGCCTCGGCCGATTTCGTCCATTAATACCAAACTTTTATCGGTGGCATTGTTGAGAATGTTGGCGGTTTCCGTCATTTCTACCATGAACGTCGAGCGACCACCGGCCAGATCATCGGAAGATCCTATGCGCGTAAATATTCTATCGACAATACCAATAGACGCTTGGGTAGCAGGAGCAAAACTTCCTATATGGGCAAGCAAAACAATTAGCGCTGTTTGGCGCATATAGGTTGATTTACCGCCCATGTTAGGACCAGTAATTATAAGAATTCGGCGGTCGTTATCAAATTTCAAGTCGTTTGGTACAAAGGCGTGCTCAGCCACTTGCTCAACAACGGGGTGGCGACCTTGTTGGTACTCAATGCCAGGCTCACTATTTAGTTGAGGGCGGGTTAGATTGAGTTGATCAGCACGTTCAGCTAAATTGCATAAAACATCGAGCTCAGAGACAGCTGCTGCGGATATTTGTAGGACTAATAAATCTTGGTTAAGTCGCTCAATAATATCCTCGTATAGGATTTTTTCACGGCTTAATGCTCGGCTTTTTGCTGACAAAGCTTTGTCTTCAAAGACTTTTAATTCTGGTGTGATAAACCGTTCAGCATTTTTAAGTGTTTGTCTGCGAATGTATTCGACAGGGGCTTTCTCTGATTGAGCTTTACTGATTTCAATGAAGTAGCCGTGTACACGATTGTAGCCAACTTTTAAGGTGGGTATGCCGGTGCGCTCTTTTTCACGAGTTTCTAAATCGATTAAAAACTGCCCTGCATGAGTACTGATGTTTCTAAGTTCATCAAGCTCGCTATCGTAACCTTCTGCTATAACACCACCGTCGCGAATGACTACCGGAGGGTTTTCTATAATGGCGCGTGACAGTAAATCCTCCAGTGCTGGGAAACTATTGATCTCGCTAGTAATTTGTTGAATGTGAGCAACGGTTGAGTTACGTAATTGGGTTTGTAGTTGTGGGTAAGTTGCAATAGAAGCGTACAGGCGTGATAGGTCTCGGGGCCTTGCTGAACGTAAGGCAATACGCCCTAAGATGCGTTCTAGGTCGCCAATCTGTTTTAAATGCTGCTGTATTGTTTCAAACTGATAGTTTTGTTGCAGCTCAGAGATTGAACTCTGACGTCCTTCCAGTGTGGTTAAATCTCTTAAAGGGCGATTCAGCCAGCGACACAATAAGCGTGCGCCCATAGCGGTTGAACACCTATTGAAAATGCTAAAGAGAGTGTTGTCTTCGCCACCGGTTAAATTGGTATCAATTTCTAAGTTACGCCGGGTGGCGGCATCCATTGCTACCGCCTCATCCCTGTTCTCAGCGCTGATACGGTTAATGTGTGGTAAAGCGGTTCTCTGAGTTTCTTGTGCATAAGCCAATAAGCACCCAGCTGCAGTTAATGCTGTTTGTAAATGATCACAGCCAAAACCTGATAAATCTTGGGTTTTAAATTGTTGAGACAATAAGCGTTGAGCGGTCTCAAGTTCAAATTCCCAAGGAGCACGGCGTCTTAGACCGCGGCGATTTTCTTCAATATCTTTGCAGGAGAAGTTATCGGGTATCAGTAGTTCAGCTGGATTTAGGCGTTGCAGTTCACCCAGTGCGGCATCTAATCCCTCAACCTCTAGTATCTGAAAGCGTCCAGAACCTATGTCGAGACTGGCTATGCCAAACGTTTCTTCCTTCGCGTATAAAGCAACCAATAAATTATCTTTATAGGCATCAAGTAACGATTCATCACTGATGGTGCCCGGGGTAACAACGCGCATAACCTTACGTTCAACCGGCCCCTTACTGGTAGCCGGATCGCCAGTTTGTTCGCAAATAGCGGCCGACTCTCCGACTCGAACTAACTTAGCCAAGTAACCATCAACCGAATGGTAGGGAACTCCCGCCATAGGAATGGGTTCGCCGTTAGACTTACCTCTTGCGGTCAGTGAAATATCGAGAATTTCCGAGGCTTTCTTAGCGTCATCAAAAAACAACTCATAAAAATCGCCCATGCGATAAAAAACCAGCTCGTTGGGGTGCTCGGCTTTAATTTTTAGGTATTGCTGCATCATTGGGGTGTGAATTGTTTCAGGTGTTTTTGATTCTTTTGTCATCTTTACCGTTTAAATCCTTTAAAAACAAATGCTTATGGTTTCTGTTGCCCAGTTAGGCGCAATGAAGATTAATGGAATCCAATGCATACAAAAATAAAGTCGCACTTTGTCCGAAATCCTTGCGGAGCTTGAGATTAAGATGTTCCGAAAGGTTTGACGGCCTATCCACTCTTAATTTTAAAAACGAAGCAGAATATCAGACCTATGAATAAACCACTATCAGCAAGAGCTACTGAAGCATAATGACAAGATAAGGCCGGATACAGGAGAGTACATAGGTTTAAGAGTTAAGCGTGAAAAGAGAGGTCTGTATTGTGTGAATCACAGCAGTTGGGGGAAATGAGATGTGCGAGGATTCAACAATCAAACCTGAGATTGCTGCCCCCCACAATGAGTAATTCTAATAAAACACCATCTCAGGTACAACCTCAGGTACGATTAATTCACCTTCCGTTTTAGCAATGATTTCTTCTACTGAAACACCTGGTGCGCGTTCGATTAGATGAAATTTCCCGTCTTTTATTTCAATAAAAGCCAGATCGGTTACAACCTTTTTAATGCAGCCAGCGCCTGTAAGTGGCAGGGTACATTTTTTCAGAAGTTTAGACTCACCATGCTTGGACGCATGTGTCATGGTGACAATAATATTATCCGCGCCAGCAACTAAATCCATAGCGCCGCCCATCCCTTTGATGAGTTTTCCGGGAATCATGTAGGAGGCGATGTTGCCTTCAACGTCTACTTCAAAAGCACCCAGTACCGTGAAATCAACATGGCCACCGCGGATCATGGCAAAGGACTCAGCTGAAGAAAAAATAGAAGCGCCAGTTGCTGCGGTGACGGTTTGTTTACCCGCATTGATCATGTCAGCGTCTATCTCAGCTTCGGTCGGAAAAGGCCCCATGCCCAGCAAGCCATTCTCAGATTGCAGCATGACGTCGATGCCTTCCGGTATATAGTTGGCCACTAGAGTGGGGATACCAATACCGAGGTTGACGTAATATCCATCTTCAAGTTCTTGGGCGACGCGCATGGCCAGTTGTTCGCGTGATAATGACATTTCGTTTTCTCCTAATCTTCGCGCACGGTACGTTGTTCGATACGCTTTTCAAACGTACCCTGAATGACCCGGTCTACATAAATACCCGGGGTATGAATTTGGCTAGGATCCAGTTCGCCGGGCTCTACAATTTCCTCGACTTCAAGAACCGTAATTTTTCCAGCTGTCGCTGCCATAGGATTGAAATTTTGGGCTGTGTGACGGTAGATGGCATTGCCGTAGCGATCGGCTTTCCAGGCTTTGACAATCGCAAAGTCTCCGGTGACTGACTCTTCAAGAATATAAGAGCGGCCATTGTATTGACGGACCTCTTTGCCTTCTCCCACGGCGGTTCCATAACCTGTCGCCGTGAAAAACGCAGGGATACCCGCGCCGCCAGCACGCATTTTTTCAGCAAGTGTGCCTTGTGGCGTTAGTTCAACTTCTAGCTCACCCGCCAGTAATTGATCCATAAAAAGTTTGTTTTCACCGACATAAGAAGAGACCATTTTTTTAACTTGCCGATCTTCCAGTAAAATACCGAGGCCAAAACCATCAACGCCGCAGTTGTTAGAGACAATGGTTAAGCCTTTGGAGCCCTTGGTTTTTATTTGTGCTATCAAGCCTTCGGGAATACCGCACAAGCCAAAACCACCAGCGATGATGGTCATGCCGTCTTTAAGACCCTCCATGGCTTCTTCATAATTTCCAACTACTTTGTTAAAACCGGCCATTACTCACACTCCTAGAGATAAATGTCGGGCTTTATAGGACTCAATATCCTTAGGCCCACTTCACTTGCTGCTAAGGATGGGGGAGGCTATTATATTTATCAAATGAATATATTTGATAGATTAATAGATTTTATAAAATAATTAATGTGGAGTGTATTACTTATTAACGTCACCCTAAAACAAGTTCGCGCGTTTGTTGCTGTTGCTCAGTCAAGCAGTTTTGCGGAAGCTGCCACGGTTATCCATCTATCCCAGCCAGCATTAAGCAGCGCTATTAAAGTGTTAGAAGAAACGGTAGGGGGTCGGCTGCTGGCCCGCACTACCCGCACCTTTGCGCTGACACCGGAAGGTGAGAGTTTTTATCCGGTAGCCCTGAGGTTGCTGGCAGACTGGGATGGCGCGTTAGATAATTTACATAACCGCTTTGCGCTTCATGAAGGTAAAATAAGTATTGCTGCGATGCCTTCTTTTGCCGGCAATCAGTTACCGATTGCTATTCGTCATTTTAAAAATAGCCATCCCGCCGTAAAAATCGCACTCAATGATGTGATTGCAGAAGAAGTGGTTTCTATGGTTCGTAGTGGCCGCGTGGAGCTGGGTGTTAGTTTTGATCCAGGGGAAAGTGAGGATCTAATTTTTTCCCCCCTGTTTGAGGATCGTTTTATGGCGGTGTTACCCACGGGGCATCCGTTGTTAAAAAAAAAGCAGGTAAGCGCCAGTAAGTTATTAGAATCTGATTTTATTGCTCTGCAAGCCCCCTCTAGTGTTCGTCGGTTGATTGACGATGAATTTTCCAGTCAGGGACTGTCACTTTCACCGGCTTTTGAAGCTCATCAATTAGCCACCATTGGCCGAATGGTAGCCAGTGGGATTGGTGTTAGTGTGGTTCCCTCTCTGTGTCGGCAACAGATGAGAGAGCTTGGTGCCCACTGCCTACCTTTGGTGAAACCCTCTATACGCCAACAGGTTGGATTGATTACCAATCGTCGTTACCCATTATCATCAGCTTGCCAAGCCATGGCCACAATGTTTCAGGAAACATTTGCTGATGGTGTCGAATACGAGTGCGATGAAAAATAAAATGGACGGCGGTGCTTTCAAAAACAACAGAGTCAGCTCAGAAGAAGTTCGTAAAATAATCTTGTACACGGAGGCTTACCGCTGTCATCGCACAGTATTTTTTGCTGTACCTGTACCTGTACCTGTGGTTAGAGAAGTGCGTGTGGCTAGAGAGGCACGTGTGACTTGGGAGGTGATTGTATTTAAAACTCGAATATAAAAGTTAGGCGCAGACTTGGCGAAATCCTGAAGCGATAAAAGGAATCATTCGATCGTATGCGGATTGAAAATCGTCGGATTGACAAGCGCCTTTTGACATTTTATCGATTCGACCTGTGTTTGCGAATGTCAAAGAAAGGGCCCCAGACATATAGTGATAACACCAATAAAGATCTGCATCGGAAGCGTTGGGTAGTGCATCACGCAGAGCGTCTATAAAAGTATCGACCAGCGAGTTGAAATATTTACCCATGAGCTTATTGCCCCATACGGCCGAATTGTTAACGTAGGCTAATAGAGCGCAATAATTTTTCCATCCTGAGTCGCTACTCTCTTGTGCAATTTTTAATGGATGTAAAAAAGCTTCAATAACTTTTTCAACGGATGCAAAGGCTGGTGCAGCTTCAGATTGTGCTTTTTGTAATGCGTTGAGGCGCTCTGCATTGAGAATTTTCGCTCTACGTTTAAATACCGTGTCAAACAGATCTGATTTACTGCCAAAGTAATAGCTGATTAACGCCACATCTACGCCGGCCTTGGTGGCTAAGGTTCGAAGTGTAATCCCGTCATAACCTTGCAGTGCAAAGAGCTCTTCTGCAGCGTTGAGAATTTTATCGCCTCGCGCGCTACTCTCTTTATTTGTTTTGGCCGGGCGACCAACTTTAATGCTTTTGTTTTTTTGGGGCATGAAGAGATGAGCTCCTTATTAGGATCGACAGTTTAATCAATGCTTGACAATTCAACAAGCGTTGAATTAATGTTTGGCGATAATTACTGCAAATAACAATAAAAAGAGGTTGGTTATGTCCCCTGAGTTTTTTAAGTATGCCTGTGTGGCCTTCTATGTCGTCTTAACTTTATGGTTGTCTTGGATCGGTATGAAAAAGACTCAGGATATAAAAGGCTTTTCTATTGGCAATAAAGATATGAGTCCGTGGCTTGTAGGTATCACTATGGCCGCTTCGGTGTCCTCGACTTCCACATTTGTGATCAACCCTGGATTTGTGTATGTGCATGGTGTTTCGGCATTTATTCACTACGCCATTGCGGGGACAGCCGGTATTACAACAGCGTTTATTGTTCTAACTCGAAAGTTTAGGAAATTAGGTGATGAAGTGGGAGCCATAACCATTCCGGATTGGATTTATCAACGCTATCAGAGTCGCTCGCTAAGTACGTTTTTTGCGATCATGAATTTGTTGTCGATAACCTTTGTGGTGCTGATTTTAGTTGGGTGTAGTTTGTTGATGAGTCAATTATTTCCTATATCACAAGCCATGTCGTTGACGGTAATACTATTGTTTGTCTTCTCCTATGTCTTAATGGGCGGCAGTTATGCTCATGCTTATACCAATACTTTTCAGGGTGTCATGATGGCCTTGGTTGCAATCTTTATCTTTGTGCAAGGCTTCTATCATTTTGGTGGTGACATCAGTGCATCACTCGGTGCGTTAGGGGAAAACTATACGGCTCTCTATAACCCGGAAAGTAATTTGTATTTTGATTTTTTCTCCGTATTTCTGAGTGGTTTTATTATTACTTTCGCCTTAATGATGCAGCCTCATATACTGACCAAAATGCTCTATTTGAAAAATGACGCTGACGTGAATAAATTTTTGGTGACAACGGTAATCGCAGGTGCTTGTTTTATGCTGATGTTGGCCGTGGGGTTTTACGCACGCTTGAAGGGGCTGGAGATAGATAGTCAAGACAGTGTCGTGGTTAGTTATATTGCTGCTGAGTTTGCCGGGCATGACTGGGGTCCTTACGCATTAGTATTTATTTCTATTACCTTGTTGGCGGCGGGAATGAGCACTCTAGATGGAATTTTGGTGTCATTATCGGCGATGGTTGTTAAAGATCTATATTTGCCCTTCAGTGGCAAGAAAGAGTTTGAGCATGGTGCAGGGTTAAAGCTTTCCCGTTGGGTTTTGGTCGGTGTTGGCGGCATAGCATACTTGGTCGCGTTAAACCCGCCACAGCTAGTGGGTTTGTTTGCCCAGAAAGGTGTTTATGGGTTGGCTGCGGCCAGTGTTGTGCCGATCTTATTGGGTACTTATGTTAAAGGGCAGCCTCCCGTCAAGTTAGCTTGGGCCTCTGCAATTGTGGGTTTAGGTGTGCACCTAATTGGCTTGTTTTGGTTTGATATTAAAAATCCGGCGGTGTCAGCTACATACGCCATCCTACTGTCGGTACTTTTGGTTGCTGTTTTTTACACCGTTAACTCATTGAAAAATAAACAAAGTTAAATTAATTCAACAAATGATGAAGAAATTGTTTGACAATTCATCATCTGTTGAATTACTTTTAGTTAAGTTTCATCGCTTGTTGAATTAATGTTTTGGCACGATGGGAATGGAGAGTTGGTTGGCAGAGTTATATTTCAATTGGCTGCGAACCGCCAAAAAAAATTACCAAATAAAAATAAATAAGGTAGGACAATAATGAAAAATATAACCAATCGAACTCGTTTATCTGCGGCTATTGCTTTGGTCGTTGCTGGTGTCTCTACTCCCAGTGCCTCGTTTGCAAATGAAGCCATTACTTTAGAGGAAGTGGTGGTTACTGCGCAGAAACGAGAACAAAATCTTCAAGATGTTCCTGTTGCGGTAACGGCATTTGATTCTGCTGCGCTAGAGAAATCTGGCATACAAGATGTTACAGAATTACAAAAAAAAGCCCCCAACGTTACTATGCAAGTAAGCCGTGGTACTAACTCAACGTTAACTGCTTATGTCCGTGGTATTGGGCAGGCTGATCCTCTATGGGGTTTTGAACCTGGTGTTGGTCTGTATGTGGATGATATTTATTTGTCTCGTCCGCAAGGTGGCGTTCTGGATGTTTTTGATGTTGAGCGGATTGAGGTTTTGCGTGGGCCGCAGGGCACTCTTTACGGTAAAAACACTATCGGCGGTGCGGTAAAGTACGTCACTAAGCGTTTAACTGGTGAGCCGGAGTTAAGCCTTAATGCGGCTGTGGGCTCTTACAATCAGCGTGACTTAAAAGTTTCTGGGCAGTTACCGTTGATCGAAGATAAATTATTTTTTGGTGCTTCCGTAGCTAAGTTTGAACGCGATGGATTTGGAGAATTTTTACAAAGTGGTGATGACAACTACAACAAAGATTTAATGGCTGCACGAGTGAGTTTGGAATTTCTTCCAACTGACGATGTGAGTGTTAGATTCAGCGCGGATAAAACCAAGGATGATTCAAATGCGAAAGGGGGTTATCGTATGACTCAGAGTCTATTGAATCCGGCAGAAGCTAACCCTTCAGACGTTTTTGATAGCAATGCTGATATGGATACTAAAAACTCCGTTGAAAGCTCTGGTACATCGGTGATTGTTGCTTGGGATGTTAATGAAAATTACACATTTAAATCCATTAGCTCATACAGAGAAGGGGACACCTTCACCAATATCGATTTTGATAATACCTCTTTGGCATCACTTCATGTTCCGGCTATATATAGCGATGATCAAATCACTCAAGAGTTTCAAATCAGTTATTCTGGCGACGATTTAGATGTCGTCGGCGGCATTTATTACTATGAAGGTACCGCTTCAGGTGCGTTTGATGTTTTGTTAGGTGCGTTTAACCCATCAGGTGCTTTTGATCCTTCAACGGGTGAGTTTAATGCATTAACCGCCGGTACAGTTGATACCACAAGCTACGCTGCTTATATTCACGCGACTTGGGTGATCAGTGAGGCGCTGTCATTGACCTTGGGTGGTCGTTATACCCAGGACGAAAAAGAAGCTGAAGTTTATAAGGCGGCGATGTATGTAGATGGTATGTCTTCCCAGCTAGGGGGAACTACTTTATCGATCTTAGGTGCACCAAGTACTGACTATAATAATGACGAAAGCTGGAATCAATTTTCTCCGAAAGTGAGCGTAGATTATTCATTCAGAGATGGCTTGATGGGGTATGCGTCGTACAGTCAAGGTTTTAAAAGTGGTGGTTTTGATATGCGTGGTGACGCAACCAAAAACCCTGATACTGTAAACGGTTATGACCCAGAGATTGCTGACACTTACGAAGTGGGTGTCAAATCAGAGTTATTTGATGGGCGTGTCCGAGTTAATGCGGCGGCTTTCTACACCGACTACACCGATATGCAAGTAACCGTACAGCAGAGCTCGGATGGTGGTTCTAATTTTGTAAGTTCAGTTCTTAATGCAGGTTCAGCCGATATTCGAGGTTTCGAAGTTGAAGCCATGGCTCAGGTTACGGATCATTTATCCGCTACTTTAATGGCGGGTTATATCAATGCCGAATATGAAGAAGTGGAAAACCAAACAGCAGCAGGGGTAGAAGATATCGCTGATCAGTGGAGCTTTGCTAATACTCCTGAGAAAGTGGCTAGTGTTAGCCTTAATTATGACCGTACTTTAGATCAGGGTGGTGATATCTCTATTTCCGTAGGTGCTAGTTATCGCAGTGAAACACAAATTTTCCCCCAAGTTGAATCATTGATTGACGAGAATAGTTATACCTTATGGGATGCCAGTGCCGTTTGGTATTCGCCTGATGAACATTGGACAGTGGGTTTGCATGGGAAAAATCTAACCAATGAAGAGTATCGTGTTGGAGGTTATAACTTTGCCAACCTGGGCCTTGAAGAATCCGTTATTGGTTATTACGGCAACCCACGGACCGTCAGCCTGAATTTGGGTTATACGTTTTAAAATACCTTAGTTTCTCTCTTGTACGGGGTCGCCTATTGGGGCCCCCTTTTTTACCTAAATACCTTGGTTAATTATGTTTTCTGGATTAAGCAATCAAGCGCCCTTATTGCTGGAAATCTTTGCCTTGCGTGGTAAATTTCAAGGAAGTAAAGAACTCGAGGTATGTGGTGATAAGCGCCTGAATCGGCGGACGTTTATCGATACAGATCATCTGTGTGGTAATGGTTTGTTATCGTTAGGTTGGCTGCCTGGAGATAGCAAAAATGAATAAATATTCTGATGTGTGGTACGAAAGCGTAGATGGTTTGAAGTTGTATGCGCGAGATTATGCTGCCGCAAAAAATAACACAACCACTATCTTGTGCATGCATGGTTTGAGTCGAAATTCTGCTGATTTTGAAGATCTCGCTTCGGTCTTAAGTGACGATTTTAGGGTTTTATCTGTAGATCAACGCGGCCGTGGTATGTCGCAGTGGGATCCAGATACTAGCCACTACAATCTTGCGGTATACGTTGCAGATATGTGGAGTTTATTGGATTGCTTAGGGCTGGAGAGCGTGCTGATCATTGGTACATCTATGGGTGGATTAATGGGCATAATGATGGCTGCCGAAAAACCCAATAGAGTCGCAGGATTGGTGATTAACGACATAGGCCCAGTGGTGGCAGCCGAAGGTTTGGCCAGAATAATGAGCTATGTCGGCAAAGGTAAAACCATTACGAATTGGCGTGATGCAGTAGCTCAAACACAAGTTTTGAATCAAGCATGTTTTCCCGATTACAGTTTGTCTCAATGGCAAACCATGACTCGGCGCTTGTACCGTGAAGATGAGCAAGGCAGGCCAATTGTTGCTTATGATCCTGCCATATCAGCCCCCATTTCTAATAACAAAGCTGCGGCAGTGCCATCAGATTTGTGGCCGTTATTTAAGTTGGCTGCCGCTGTACCTATGTTGGTTCTGCGCGGTGAATTATCGGACGTTTTCACTAAAGATTGCTTCATAAAGATGCAAAAAAAAGCCGCGAATATACAGGCGGTAGAAGTGATTGGTGTGGGTCATGCGCCTGCGCTGGATGAGCCTCAAGCGTTAGAAGCCATTCGGTCTTTCTTGGATGTTTACTTGAAATGACATTTTTTAAAATGTGGAAATGAATAAAATTTATTAGCAATAATAAGAAGAAAAATTATGGGAAAAAATAAAGTGGCCGTTATCACTGGGTCTACCAGTGGAATTGGTTTGGCTGTTGCGAGATCTCTGGCGGAACAGGGCGTTGATATCATGCTTAATGGTTTTGGTGAAATGTCGGTCATTATCGCGTTACAGAAATCCATCAAGGCAGAATATGATGTTGAGGTGAAATATCATCCAGCCGACATGTCAAAGCCTTATGAAGCTAGAGAACTGATTGCGGCAACACATTCTTATTTTGGGCGAATTGATATATTGATCAACAACGCAGGTATTCAACATGTTGCGCCCATTGAGGAATTCCCAGACGACAGGTGGGATGACATTATTGCTGTAAACTTAAGCAGTGCTTTTCATACGATAAAAGCCGTAACGCCAATCATGAAAATGCAGGGTTATGGTCGAATTATTAATATGGCGTCTATCCACGGCATGGTGGCATCCCCTTACAAATCGGCTTATGTAGTGGCTAAGCATGGACTTTTAGGGTTGACTAAAACCGTCGCGCTGGAGTTGGCGAGAACAGGAATAACGTGCAACGCTATTTGTCCGGGCTATGTTTTAACTCCGCTTGTTGAAAACCAAATTGCTGATACGGCTAAAGCCCGAGGGATTAGCGAAGAGGAAGTTATGGCGGATGTTTTATTAGGTTCTCAGCCAACACGCCGCTTTACTTCAGTCGAGGATTTGGGCGCTATGGCTCTATTTTTATGTGGCGACGCTGCCAGTAATATTACAGGCTCAAGTCAGGTGATGGACGGGGGTTATATTGCGGGATGAGATATTGGTTAGAAGTGCTGGATGACTAATTAACCGAATTCTGAACCTCTTCTATATTGCGGATCCAAGGCTTATTAACTCTCAAACGCAGTGGCATGGAGGCTATGGCGTTTAAAGCTGATTCAAAAGTGGGATAAACACCTGAGAATAAGTTAAACCATTCACGTTGGCCGCGGTTCGTTTTGGTATAGCTGAGCTGTGAATCTTGCAGGGCCGAAGTGTTGTCGTTGATGAAAATGGCCATGTCATCGTAACTATAAACGCCAACCATTTGAATGGTGTAGGCACTAGAGTCTTGTTGCATCAACCAAGCTTGATCGTTCAGAGGCAAAACCGGTGTGAGTGTTTTGTTGGAAAGTATTCCTGGGCCGAGGATTTCATATTTCAAATCAGTAAAATCAGATTCTATTTGGCCTACTTGACTCTGTAAATTTGAGGTTTTATTTTCCAAAGCAGAAGCGTGCTCGGATATTTCTTGAGTTTGAATTTTAACCTGAGAAATAGAGTCTACATCTAGGATAAGTCTATCCATATTGTTCTCAATTTCTACCATACCTTGAGGGGCAAATGCGGGCAGCCATTTTACCGACGAAAATCCTGCTATCGTTAGTAATAAAACCGCGCCAATAGCGGCCGCAGTATGCTTGAATTTTACTTGGGTAGCATTGGCGTGATGTTCAAGATCCCTAGATAATATATTAATGCTGCCGTTAATATGGTTGGCTTCTTGTTGAAGTTCGGCAATAAGAGCTTGTATCGAATTGAGCTCTTCCTGTTGGTTGTTTTGTAAGGCGTTAAGCCCTTCAATTTTAAGTTCTTGAAGGTTGTGTTGTTTTTGCGTATCTACTTGTACTGTTTCTATACGCTGACGATTAGCTCGGGTGTGTTTGGATAGTAATTTTTGAACTAAATTAAATTCATCAAGCTGATCATGCAGCTCAGTAAGAATATTTTCTTGGCGCACTGATAGTTGTTTTATTTGACTGATGTCAGTATTCAAATCGTTAAACTTAGTTGATGTTTTTACTGATTCGTTAGCAAGTTTTTGTTGTAGCGAGATCGCCACAACTTTTATATCAGTTGTGTTTTTCTTGGCTGATTGAGAAATACGTTTGTTCGTAACAGATTCAACTTCAGTGATACTTGCTTTTTGGGTTTCTATCTTGGCGTTTATTTGACGTAAATGGCTGGAAACAGCACTGCTATTTTGTTTGAGCGCGACAAGTTCGCTTGCTATGTGCAGCTTGTTATTACGGTACTCTTCGGTGAGCTTGTCATAATCGTGAACAATGGAGTTAAGTGCTTGGTTAATATCTTTTGGTGTTACTTTGGTTTCAGAGCTGTGAGCAAACTCGAGCAGTTGGGATATTTTAGGTGTGATAGATGGAGTTGTGTCTACGGGCTCGTTTGGTAGCTTATTGGTGTTCATTATTTATCCCCATTGCCTCTGTATTTTTTGGACTAACTCTATCTTTTGGTCTAATTCTCTACGAAAATTTGTGATTGAAGTTAGTGTTTGGAATCTATAATAATGATCCGATTTAGAATGGTCGCCCTAAAAGGTAGACATGATTGATTTAGCCGTACCGGGTACCTTTAGGTCGATATTGAGGGCAGGTGAATTGGTTGTTCCAGAGTATGTACCTGAAGTGACGTTTTAATAGAGGGTCTTTTATTATCTATTTATTAGGCTTTGACTATAATCTAGCCATCTGTAGATTAATGTTCTGTGGTTTTTGATTTCCAAGGACGGTACTTAAAATAATAGCCGAAGCCAGTATGTATGACTTTTAGCTCGCCTAAACATATTCTCGCTCACATTGTTCGGATGCGCTGTCTTGTGGCTGTCATACTTTTATGTGCTTTCAGTTCATGTGCCACAGCAGATGATGATCCAGAAGAAATCGACCAGCAGTCTCAAGTAAAAGCGGGGTTGATATACAATTTCATTAATTTTTCTCGTTGGCCTGATTCAACGGCTGCGACACAGGAATCTAAGTATACAATCTGTTTTTTAGGTGATCATCCATACCAACAGATTTTTAACTCTGTTGGTGGTGCAACCATTCATGGCAAAGCCTTAGAGTTTATATCCCTAAATGATACTGATCTTTCTGATGAAAACTGCCATGTACTGGTTTTTCATGCCTCTTATGAGGGTAACCCTGATAAAACATTACAGGCGTTAAGCTCTTATCCAGTATTAACCATCAGTGAAAAGCAGAGTGATCAAGCGATGATTTCGTTGAGATTCGATAAAAAAACGATGAGTTTTAACGTTAATCAAGATGCGGCAACCAAAGCTGGAATAAGTTTTAGTGCTCGGATGTTGCGTTTAGCGGCATCGATTAAAGAGGCGGGCTCATGAATATAGCTCGCGGTATTCAGCCCGATAATAAGGGTAAAAGATTTTCTTTTAAGCATTGGTTAGACGTTCGTTCGATAAGAACAAAGCTCATCGTCATTATAATGTTTGTAACCTTGTGTGCGGTATTAGGTGGTGGGGTATTCACCCTGTATCAGCAAGATCGACAGTACAGGTCTCAGCTGTTAAATGAAATCACAACGATTGCCAATATTTTGGCGGAAAACAGCAGGTCGGCACTTGCCTTTAATGATGCTGTTGATGCTATAGAGGTGTTGGGTTCTTTGAAGAGTAGACCGGCTATCTCCCACGCTTATATTTTAACTCCTTCGGGGGCAGTATTTGCTCATTATACGTCTTTGGCAGAGCAGCTATCTGAAAATGATTCGCATTTTTCAGAACTAACTTTAGATGTCATTAATCATTTTACAGAATATCATTTTCACGGTAATTATTTAGAGGTCAAGGCGCCTGTTAAAATAAACGATTTGTTCTCGGGTACACTCTATATTACGACTGAATTAGATGAGTTAAATGAAGCCTTACGTCAGCAAGCTGAGTATGTGCTTGCCGTGCTTGTGGGTTTTATATTATTGGCATTTTTCTTAGCGTCGTATATGGAAAGATTTATCTCTCAGCCGCTGATTCATTTAGCCATGTTAGCCCGACGCATTGCAGAAGAAGGGGATTTGTCTTTACGTGCCAATAAATTTAATGACGATGAACTTGGCGGTTTAACCGATGATTTTAACTACATGATTGCGGATCTTGACGCAAAAAACATCGAAGTTAAACGAAGTAACTTACGCTTTCAGACCCTATTGGAACAATCAGTTGATGCTCTGTATTTGTGCAATAAGTCGGGTCAAATCATTCAAGTTAACAACAGTTCATGTCAGTCATTGATGTATGACGAGCGTGAATTGCTAACGATGAATTTAAAGCAGATTGATACCCACTACAATTCGCATGATGATATTGAAAGTGCCTGGGGAAACTTAAGGTTGGGCGAATATGAAATCAGCTATAGCAACTATCAACGAAAAGATGGATCTATATTCCCTGTAGAGGTTCATTATGGGTTGCTGCCATTAGGCTCCGGCGCAAGTATATTGCTTTTTGCTCGTGATATTACGGACCGCAAAGAGGCTGAAGAAGCGCAACAAAAAATCAATGAGAGATTAGAAGAAATTGTCAGCGCCCGTACGCTACAGTTAAAAAAATCAAATGATGAGTTGACTAGTGCAAAAGAGAAAGCGGAGTCAGCGAATAAAGCTAAATCTGAGTTTCTCGCCAATATGAGCCATGAAATTCGTACGCCTATGAACGCGGTTATGGGTTTTACTGACTTACTGCACGATACAGTTTTGGATAAAAAACAAGAAGCCTATCTATCTTCAATTCAATCTGGTGCAAAAGGTCTGATGGTTATCATTAATGACATTCTCGATCTGTCTAAAATTGAAGCCGGCAAGATGGATCTAGAGTATGAAGCTGTAAACCTTTATCCCTTCTTAAACGATATAGAGCAACTTTTCGTTAAAAGTATGAGAGATAAAGGCTTGGATTTTGAAATAATATTGGATTCTGATATTCCAAGCGCCGTAGTTTTTGATGAGATTAGGGTCCGCCAAATACTATTTAACCTTATTAGTAATGCCATTAAGTTTACCAAAGAAGGCTTTGTTCGTGTGCATATAGCACATGTTTTATCAGCAACGGATAAGAATAAAACCATGCTCATGCTGGCCGTGGAAGATAGCGGTATAGGTATTGCGGACGATCAAACTGAAAAAGTATTCGGCCAGTTTTCCCAAAGTGATGGGCAAAGCACTAGAAATTATGGGGGTACAGGGTTGGGCTTAACTATCTCAGAAAAGTTAGCTCGCATGATGGGTGGGGATCTTACCGTCAAAAGTCGTATTGGTGTTGGATCGACGTTCACTTTAACGTTACACAATATTGATATCACACAAGAGCAAAGCGATTGTGATGATGCAGATAAAACTAAGACGGTTTTTGACTCCGCAACCATCCTCTTGGTTGACGACATAGACGCCAATAGGATTTTAATTAAAGAGCAATTTCGTAACCAACCTATTTTGTTTGTTGAGGCGAAGAATGGTCTGGAGGCGGTGAAATTATCCAAACAGTATTTACCTGATTTGATCCTAATGGATATTAGGATGCCCGTAATGAATGGGATAGAAGCCAATCAAAATATTAAACGAGATGCGAATACGGCGAATATACCTGTTGTGGCAGTAACGGCATCTATCTCACAAGCGGATGAAGATATTGACCGCGAAGAATTCAACGGCCTGATTTATAAGCCTGTTCGAAAAAATGATTTACTTGAGGTGCTAAAGGTATATCTGCCACACCGAATAGAAAGTGCAACTACCATCGACAAACCTCAAAAAGTTAATTCTAGGCTTACTATTGAAGAGCTGAGAAGCTTGGTGGAAATGTTGAGGGCAAAGGCTGAACCATTACACCGCACAGCGATTTTAAGTGGATCGTTAGGTGATATTGAAATCTTGTCTATTTGCATTAAAGAGATAGCCGATTTCTATGAAGACGATTTGGTTTTATCTTACAGTGAAAACTTAATGAATGCGGCGGAGTTATTTGACATAGATGCACTGGAAGCGTTGCTGCCGCAACTACCAGAATTGATTGCTAATATAGATAAACAAATAGAAACGCTGACGCAGAGTGAAACCTAATGGATCAACGTATTTTTAAAATATTAGTGGTCGACGACACCCCTAAAAATATTCAAGTCATAGCCACTTTTTTAAAGACTAAGGGCTATGAGGTGGCGTTTGCTACCAATGGAATTAAAGCTCTTGAATTGGTAGCGGTTAATGCCTTTGACTTGATCTTATTGGATATCATGATGCCAGGAATAGATGGCTATGAAACATGCCGCCGACTTAAGACTACGGCAAAAGGACAGCATATTCCGGTTATTTTTCTTACGGCAAAAACCGATGAAGAAAGTATTATTGAGGGGTTTGACTCAGGTGGTGTCGATTATATTACTAAGCCTTTTAATCATCGTGAGCTCATATCAAGAGTGCAAACACACCTAAAATTGAAAGATTATGAAGATAATTTAGAGAAAAAAGTACACCAGTTAACTGAAGAGATCGAAGCAACTCAGCGAGAAGTTGTTTTGACTATGGGCACCATTGCTGAAACTCGCTCGAAAGAAACGGGCAATCATGTGAAGCGCGTGGGAGAGTACAGTTATATTTTTGCACTTAAATATGGTTTGGCTGAAGAAGAGGCGCGCTTACTTAGAGAGGCTTCGCCTATGCATGATCTAGGCAAGCTGGCCATCCCTGACTCTATCCTGCATAAGCCTGGGGGGTTGGACGCCGATGAGTGGGAGATTATGAAAACCCACGCGGAGAAAGGTTATGAAATGCTGCGTTTTTCAGATCGACCCATATTGAAGGCGGCGTCTCTTATTGCCTATACCCACCATGAAAAGTTTGATGGCAGTGGTTATCCAAATAGCGTGGTGGGTGAAGATATTCATATCTATGGGCGTATAACCGCTCTTTGTGATGTGTTTGATGCTCTTGGTAGTAGCAGATCTTATAAAAAAGCTTGGCCAGATGAAAAGATATTCGAGCTTATTCGTTCTGAGTCTGGGAAGCATTTTGATCCTAATCTAGTGGATATTTTCTTTGAGAATTTGGATGATTTTGTGACGGTCCGAAATTCTTTGGTTGATCTGTGATGGATCTTTAAAAAAGCTTCAAAAATCATACTTTGTTCCTATAAACTAAGCCCTGCATTTATAATAATGTTAGGGCTTTATTTTTATGTCTAATCAAGAGCTTCCAACTAATTCTGCCTTTGAGCTGGGGCAGCTATTAACATTAACTAACCAAGTTATAGGTACAGCAGAGTCTTGTACTGGAGGGTTGATTGCTAGCGCAATTACCGATGTGCCTGGTAGCTCCGCTTGGTTTGAAGAGGGCCTGGTTACTTACGCAAATACGAGTAAATCACGGCTGTTGAACGTGGACGAAACTGTTCTAGAGCAGCATGGTGCAGTCAGTGAATGTGTCGTAAAGGCCATGGTTATGGGGGTTTTGGCTCGAGGAGCAGATATCGCAATAGCAACCAGTGGCATTGCGGGTCCTGATGGTGGTACAGCGACAAAGCCAGTTGGTACCGTGTGGTTTGCCTGGGGAAGTAACGAACGTCAATGTTCAGCCGTTCATGTGTTTTCAGGAGATCGCATGAGTGTTCGACAGAAGGCAACGGAGTACGCGATTCAGCAGTTAATCATTTTTTTGAAAAGCACTGTATAAAAAAATAGCACTGTTTGCTTGTACAGTTGTTTTTCTTGTGCTTCAATAGCTATTAACAAGTCATTACCTAGCGACATTACTTACAACAGCCAATCGATTTCAGCGTGGAGTTACAAGATGGATACGAATAAACAAAAAGCACTAGATGCAGCCTTAGGTCAAATAGAGCGCCAATTTGGTAAAGGCACTGTAATGCGTATGGGCGATAAAGAGCGTCAACGTATCCCATCAATCTCGACCGGCTCGTTAGGTTTAGATATAGCTTTGGGTATAGGTGGCTTACCTCAGGGGCGTATTGTTGAAATTTACGGGCCAGAGTCGTCAGGTAAAACTACCTTAACGTTACAGGTAATTGCTGAGGCACAAAAAGCTGGAGGCACTTGTGCCTTTATTGATGCTGAGCATGCTCTTGACCCTGTTTATGCTGAAAAATTGGGCGTGAATGTTGATGATCTTATTGTTTCTCAGCCCGATCATGGTGAGCAGGCGCTTGAAGTGACTGATATGCTAGTGCGCTCTGGAGCGGTGAATGTGGTTGTGATCGATTCGGTTGCGGCTTTAACGCCTAAAGCTGAAATTGAAGGTGATATGGGCGACCACCATGTTGGTTTGCAAGCTCGGTTAATGTCTCAAGCGCTGCGTAAGATTACAGGCAATGTTAAAAATGCCAATTGTTTAGTTATTTTCATTAATCAAATTAGAATGAAAATAGGCGTGATGTTTGGCAATCCAGAAACCACAACTGGTGGTAATGCACTGAAGTTTTACTCGTCAGTTCGTTTGGATATCCGCCGTATTGGTGCGGTAAAAGATGGTGACGAAGTGACTGGTTCAGAAACTCGCGTGAAAGTGGTTAAAAATAAAGTTGCGCCTCCTTTTACTCAAACAGAATTTCAAATTTTGTATGGTAAAGGCATTAATCGTCAGGGTGAGGTGATTGATTTTGGGGTCAAGTTGGGGCTCATTGATAAGGCGGGTGCTTGGTATAGCTACCAAGGTACTAAAATTGGCCAAGGTAAAAACAATGTTGCTAAATACCTTGAAGAAAACCCAGAGATCGCTACAACAATAGAAAATAAAATACGTGAAGAGCTGTTGCCTAAAGATGAAAAAAAACCAGCAGATAAAGAAGATACAGTGGTTGAGCTAAAAGCGTAATTTTTTAGGTTAACTCTAATTGTCAGTCATGCTTAGGCCCCGAAAGGGGCTTTTTTGTACCAATTTAACTCTAGGCTAAGTGATGTCTAAGCAAGATTATTTGGATGATCTGCGTCAACAAATTTCTGATATTGAAGCTCAGGATGTTGAGTCTGACGCAAACTTAATTAAAGTTGAACTTTCTGATCTGGATAAACGTATTCGTTGGGCGGCTATGGATTTACTGGCGCGTCGCGAGCACTCAGTGAAAGAATTAAATATTAAGTTACATAAGCGTTTCCCAGACGCACTATGCTCTATCAAAAAGTCCATAGAGTTTTTGGCGGTTGAGGGTTTGCAAAGTAATAGCCGATTTTGTGACGCCTATATCTCTATGAGAAAAGGAAAAGGATATGGGCCTTATAGAATCGCAGAAGAGTTACGTGAGCGAGGTGTGGAGGAAGATGTGTCGTATGGGAAAATTTATAGTTCAGATAATGACTGGTTTGATGTAGCAGAAAAGGCGTGGCGCAAAAAATTTAAAGGTTTAAAACCGTTATCGCCTAAAGAAAAATCTAAGCAAATGAGATTTATGCAATATCGGGGCTTTATGCATGATTACTTTTATAGACTTATGTAGTTGTTTAATGGTTGTTTAATAGTTATTTGATGGTTGTTTAATAGCTATTTGATGGTTGTTTAATAATTATGTGATTTTATATTGTGTCTCTTAAAGATCTATACGTGTCAAAAAATGACCTGTCTATCTGGTTGTGTATGATTAATATAAATACCTTCGTGATCGTTGAAATATTCGCTTTCTATTGAGAATACATTATGGGTAAAACGTGCATAATCGTTGGTGCCAGCCATGCAGCTGCCCAATTAGCGCCATCTTTACGGCAGGAAGGCTGGGAAGGAAAAATAGTAGTTATAGGTGATGAGTCTTATTTGCCTTACCAGAGGCCGCCGCTTTCCAAGGGGTTTATGGTCGGTGATAAAACGGTCGATGATTTGTTGATTCGCAAGCAAGCTTTATACGATAAATTTGATGTGGAATTTAAATTGGGCGTAATTGTTGAATCTATTGATCGCGCGAATAAAACAATTACGTTGAATAATGGTGAAAACCTTAACTACGATAAACTTGCGCTGTGTACTGGCTCGCGTGTACGCAAGGTCCCACTGCCTGGTTCAGATTTACCAGGTGTGCATTACTTGCGTGATTTGAATGATGTAGAAAATATCAAGGCTGGTATTTTGGCAGGAAATAAAGCCGTTATTATTGGTGGTGGTTACATTGGCCTAGAAACCGCGGCGTCGCTCAAAGCAATGGGCATGGATGTTACCATTTTAGAAATGGCACCAAGAGTTTTAGCGCGTGTCACAGCCCCAGAATTGAGTGAGTTTTATACTCGCGTGCACCTAGAGGAAGGTGTCAATATCCAAACTGGAGTAGCCGTGTCTGAGATTCAAGGTGAAGCTAAAGCAGAGCGTGTAGTTTGTGCCGATGGCAGTGTTTTTGAGGCAGACCTAATTGTTATTGGGGTTGGCATAATACCTAATGTTGAGCTGGCAGAAGCGGCTGGCCTTGCAGTTGAAAATGGCGTGATAGTAGATGAATTTGCATCTACCTGCGATCCAGACATTGTTGCTGCTGGTGACTGCGCCAATCATCTGAACGAGCTTTACGGCATACGTTTACGATTAGAGTCCGTTCCTAACGCAACCGAGCAAGCAAAATCTGCAGCAGCGAGTCTGTGTGGTAAGAAAAAAGAATACAAAGCTTTACCTTGGTTTTGGTCTGATCAATATGATCTAAAGTTACAAATTGCCGGTTTGAGTCAAGGATACGATAACGTGGTCATTCGGGGTGATAAAGATACGGGTCGAAGCTTCGTGGCTTTTTACTTCAAAGACGGTAAGTTGATTTCGGCAGATTGCGTTAATCGTCCGCAAGAATTCATGATGAGCAAGAAAATTATTACGGAAGGAGTTGCGGTTGATCCTGAACGACTGGCTAATGAGGCAATAGCGCCAAAAGAGATGTTAAATGAGCTCTTTGGTTAAGTGAGTTCTTTGGCTAAATGAGTATGTCGTCATCTTGCAAAAAACTGTTGTTGGTAGTCTTGAGAGAGTTCCTGAGTTTTTCACGATTGAGTAATTTAAATTGTACCGCAGGCGGCAGTTCGGTGAACATAATGTTATTTTTATCGACTAAGAGTTGAACTAAATCTTCAATAACCCGAGATAAATCTTTGTCTGATTCGGCTAATGCTTGTTCGGCGCCATGTTTTTCTTCGTCCATGAATGCAATGACATCTTTATGATCGGAATTTAGAAATTCTGTATTGTCGTTAGTAGCTTCACGCAGCAGTACAATAACCTGCCCATTTTTGTTGCGGACTGCGTATGGCATAATTGTTCCCGAGTAACTTAATTCTACGCATTTTAGACTATTTCCTTCTCCGGTGTTTTCTAAAATGCGATTGTCATTTTATTTTTATTAATTAAAGTACGTTGCTACCTTTTGTCAGCTTATATTGAAACTGGTCTGGTTCCTTTATAAGTAAATTGTACTTGATGATTATAGTTAATATCATCAAGCTTAAATGTTGAACACAGCGCCACATACGTAGAAAAATTTGCTATAATGACCGGTTAGTCTGGCATGCTTGTTTAAAGAGATTTATTAAATGTATCAAAAAACGTTTGTCTGTAGATTGGCCGTTGGCTTATTGTTGTTCGGTAGTATGACCTCAATATCAGCGGCTCCCGTTTCCTCACTAAAAGAGGCTGTAACAAAAGCGGTTACGAATGCGCCTGCGGTAAAAATCAATTGGTATTCTCTTCAAGCAGCCATAGAGGAGCAGCGGATTGCTGTAGGGGGTTATTATCCTAGTATTGATCTTGAGGCTGAAGCTGGTCGCCAAAAAAATAATAGCCCAAATTCTGAAAGTGGAGCGTATCACCCTGATAGCTCTCGTATTACGCTAACTCAAATGCTCTTCGATGGTTTTTCAACTAAAAATGAAGTGGCACGTTTGGGTTTTGAAAAGCTGGCAGCCTATTACGATTTAAAGCAAACATCTGAAGAAATTGCTCAAGAAACGATGCAAGCCTATTACGATGTTTTGCGCTATCAAAAGTTGTTAGATTTAGCTAAAGAAAACTATCTTCAGCATAGATTAATTTATAACGATATTGAGGAGAGGGTTACGTCCGGGTTGGGAAGACGAGTTGACTTAGAACAGGCGTCAGGGCGTTTAGCGTTGTCTGAGTCGAACTTGTTGACTGAGCGCACGAACTTGCATGATGTCATGATTCGGTTTCACCGCTTAGTCGGCGAGATGCCGGCCCCCGTGTTAGAAGAGCCCCTTATTCCAGAAGCATTAATACCTGAAGCTAAGCTGTCCGCTGTTGAAATTGGCATGCAGCACAATTCAGCCATTAACGCTGCCATTGAAAGAATTAGAGCTGCTAGGGCTGAGCTGAGGCGTAAAAAGTCCGCCATGATGCCTGAATTGGATTTAAGATTACGTCAACACTTAGATCATAATACTTCAGATGTTGATGGTCGCTTTGACGAGCAGGCTGTTGAGTTGGTGCTTCGTTATAATTTATATAATGGGGGTTCTGATAGTGCCTCAAAAAGAATGTCTCATGAGCTGCTAAGCAGAGCCTTTGAACAGCGTGAATTAGCTTGCCGAGATGCTCGCCAGCTTATCTCTATTGCGCATAATGATATATCGGCTCAAAAAGAACAGGTTGTTTATCAGCAGCGCAATCAAGAATCTATTGGCAACGCCCGGGAAGCTTACCGTAAGCAGTTTGATATTGGCCAAAGAACTTTGCTTGATTTACTTGATACTGAAAATGAATATTTTGAGGTTAAGCGTACATTAGTAAATGCCAGAACCGATTTAGATCTCGCTAAGGCTCGTACTTTGTCTAGTATGGGATTGCTGCTTAAAGCCTTTTCTATTTCTGAACATGGAAGAGATCAGTTTGATTTATCTCGTGGTGATGATGCTTCGTTGCGGGCAAGCTGCCCGGTGGTGTTACCAGAATCGCCTGCGTTTGATAAAAATAACTTGATGGCAGATCTTATGAGTGACCCACGATTTCGCCATCTTACTGCTGATACGGTCGCCTTCAACTTAGATGTTAAGTTTAACTATAATTCTTCTGTCATTAATGAAGATCAATTGAACAGTATTCGAGATGCTGCGGATTTTTTAAATAAATACCCACATTTAAGTGGTGTTGTAGAGGGTCATACTGACTCTGTTGGCACTGAAGCTTATAATGAAGCGCTTTCTCAGCGCCGAGCAAATTCAGTATTACGTTACCTAACAGAGGAATTAGGGATTGCTGCTAGTAGACTAAAAGCTCAAGGGCGTGGCGAGACTAGCCGTATTGATACTACTGGTAGCGATGCGGGGCGAAGCATAAATAGACGAGTAGAATTGGTTATGGTTGTAGGGCCGACTGCGCGAAAACCAAGATTGTCTGATTTTAATAGTATAGATAAATTAAGCGCGCCGTCTGAAGGGGAAGGTTTGAAAGCGCATTCAGGTTGGGATTACTGAATCTCTTAAGCTTTTAGATCAAGAAGTGAACATAAGGCCTAGAAATATCTAGGTTTTTTTGGTTTTGGTCGGTTAGTTGTTGGCTCTCATTGAAAGAGCGAGTTATATTGTAGCCATATAAATCATAACTACACCGATTTGGTATTTCACTTTTATATGAAGAAAAAAGAAGTAGATTACTTATTAGAGTGCTTGCTGTCTTTGGGGCGATTTCATGACTGCTCTAAATCACCAGACTCTTTACTGTCAGGCTTGCCTATAGAAGATGGGTGTTTAACTCCTGCGCTTTTTTCTCGTGCAGCTAGCCGCTGCGGGTTAACGTCTAAGTTGGTTGAGAGAGAGCTGGAGGGGATCAGTCCTGCGCTGTTCCCTGTAGTGGTTTTATTAAAAGATGATAAAGCGTGCTTGTTAGCAGGCTGGTCAGAAGACGGCGAGCAAGCTCGTGTTGTTCACCCTGAGCTAAGTGATACGGCTTTATACGTACCTAAGCAAGATTTTTTGGCGTCGTTTAGTGGTCAAGCAATATTGATAAAACCAAAGTTCCGCTTTGACGCAAGAACGTCAGAGATTAGGTCGTCCGCTGGTGGCCACTGGTTTTGGAGTGTTTTCAAAGAAAATATTAGCCTTTATCGCGATGTCTTATTAGCTGCATTTTTTATCAATGTATTTGCTCTTGCTATGCCTATTTTTAGTATGAACGTCTATGACAGGGTGGTTCCTAATCAAGCGGTGGAGACTCTATGGATGCTGGCGGCTGGTGTTGCTGTTGTGCTTCTTTCTGACTTAGTCCTTAAAACCATGCGCGGCTATTTTCTTGATCTAGCCAGTAAACGTATTGATATCAAAATATCCGCTCATATCATGGCTCGTGTATTAGGGTTGCGCCTAGAGGCAAGACCGCTTTCGGTAGGTTCGTTTGCGGCAAATTTACGATCATTTGAAACCATACGCGATTTTATAGCCTCAGCAGGTATTACAACCATTATTGACTTGCCTTTTGTTGTGCTCTTTCTGTTGGTTTTGATGTGGATCTCGCCTTGGTTAGCCTTACCGCTTTTAGTTGGTATTGCTGTGGTGGTGCTGTTTTCATTATCAACCCAAAAGAAAATGGAAGAACTGACAGAGACAACCTTTCGTGCGTCGGCCATGCGTAATGCCATTTTAATTGAGAGCCTAACGGGACTAGATACCGTTAAGGCAATGTCGGCTGAAGGTAGAGTGCAAAGAAAGTGGGAGCAATCTGCGGGGTTTCTTGCCCGGGTAGGTGTTCAACTTAAATTGCTGGCAACTTCTAATGGCAACGTTGCGGCTTGGGCGACTCAAACGGTTTCTATAGCGATTATTATTGTGGGTGTTTATTTGATTTCAGCCGGTGAAATGTCCATGGGAGGATTGATTGCTGCTTCAATGTTAACTGGTCGAGCTATGGCCCCACTCGGTCAAGTTGCTGCGCTCACAACACAATACCATCATGTTAAAACGTCATTCCAATCTTTGAACGGGATTATGGAGCAACCGATAGAGCGTCCCGATGAGACAAACTTTTTATCTCGCCAGAAGTTCGATGGAAAAATAGAATTCCGCAACGTAAGTTTTGCATATCCAGGCTCAGAAATGGCGGCATTGAATGATGTTTCATTCACCATACAGCCGGGTGAAAGTGTGGCGATATTGGGGCGTATTGGCTCTGGTAAAAGCACTCTGCATAAAATGATCATGGGCTTGTATCAGCCTACCTCGGGATCGATTTTGATCGATGGCATTGATTTGCGCCAGCTCGATCCTGCTGAGCTTCGTCGTCATATTGGTTATGCACCGCAAGATACAACCTTATTTTATGGCAGCCTCAAAGAAAATATAACCATGTCTTATCCTCACGCCAGCGATGAAGAAGTTGTTCGTGTTGCTGAGATGGTTCATTTAAATGACTATGTGAATGCTCATCCTCAAGGTTTTGATATGGAAGTAAGTGAGCGTGGGGAGTCTTTATCGGGGGGGCAAAGGAAATCTGTAGGTTTGGCTAGAGCATTGATTAATGGAGCGCCTATTTTATTGTTGGATGAGCCGACAGGTTCAATGGATCAAACTACAGAGTCTTGGGTTAAGGATAAATTAACTGATTACACTCAAGATAAAACGGTCGTGTTAGTAACTCACAGAACGCCTTTATTGTCCTTAGTTGATAGGATTTTAGTGGTTGATA
>JAWUVI010000010.1:0-10725 GCA_034112445.1 Cellvibrionaceae bacterium
GGCCTCGTCGTGCTCGAAAAACTTTGGGCTTTATCGGGAACGTACCGGAGCGATAATCACCATTGCGGCATCCGCTCAAGCGTGTAGAAACAGCGTTGATTGTTTAAGCGTTATAGGTCGGGGAATTTGGTCTATGCCGCCGGCTCATGGAGCGTCTATTGTTGAGACTATTCTAACCTCTACCGAATTAACATCGCAGTGGCACAGTGAATTAACCATTATGCGCGATCGTATTAATGATTTGCGGGTTTTAATAGCCACTAAAATGCAAGCGGCTGGGATTGACCGTGACTTTAGCTTTATTCCAACAGAGAAGGGAATGTTCTCTTTTTTGGGAATATCTCCAGAGCAAGTCGAACAGTTAAAAAACGAGTACAGCATTTATATTGTGAGTTCGAGTCGAATAAATATAGCCGGGTTTAATAACAACAATGTTGATTACTTTGTCGATTCGTTGAAATCGCTATTGGCAAAATCTAAGTAAAACACTCACTGATTCAATTAACAGCGCTTGAAATAGATAAGGTGAAAAATGCTAAACGCACATTGGCGAGCAAAGAATATTGGCTTTGATGAAACAAAGGCATCGGCGAAAGAGTTAAGGCGTGCATTTGTTCGCGATCTAATTGTCGAGCATGTGGATGCTGAAAATGCTCGTGATATGGAGCGTACTCTCGCCACCTACAGTGAAAATTGCGTGTTCGACGACGTGCCCACGGCGGTGTTATTTAAGGGCAAACAATCTATTGCAGACTCTTACCTTGAGCGTTTTGAGTCTTACCCTAATTTAGAGCGAATAATTACCCGCATGACCATAGATGATAACTCCGGTGTGGTGGAAATAATTATGCGTGGCCCGCAAGAAAAGCCTTACCGTGGTTTTCCTCCGCGGAGAGGGGGTGAGTCAGAATTGAAAATTGTTGGGCATTTTGAAGTCAATGATGAAGGCTTGATTACGCGAGAAACGGCTTATTATGATCAATTAGCCGCGGCTGTCCAATTGGGTGTTTTACCGGATATAAATACCCGTAAGGGTAAATTATGGCTGATGCTGGTCTATCCTTTTGCTTTGTTTAGAGTGATACGCGCTAAGTTGTTAGGATGATTTTGGCTGTTGATTTACAGGGTTTTGATTATGAGTTCACGTGTTGAGCTGATCACAATACGCATAGCGATGCTGCTTTGCTTTTCTCTGCTGAGCAGTGGAATGCTGGCTTGTGGCACCGTAAAGTGGGCGATCGATGGCGTCTATGGCAAGGGCCCCATGTCGTTTGTGGATACCGATAGTTTATATAAATCACTGGCCCAATCTGGTGGGCCTTGTCGAAAGTTATCGAATAATCAGCTGGAAAAAAATGAGGAGCGTTTAGTGGCGTTGCTGCTGGACGATGATTTACAAAAGCACAATAACCAGTATGGCGAGTCGGTATTTACGGTTTTCGGTTGTTTAATGTCTCAGCAAAAAAGCCAAAATTATGTTGCAGTGTATGAGCGCTACAGTCCAAACCACTGCCCAACTAAGGGCATTACTTATATCTCAACCCAAAGTGGGATTAATTTAAGGTCGTCGCCAAGAGTCGCTAATAATAAGCTAACCACACTTAAAGATGGTGTAATGCTGGAAGAAATAGAACGGGATGGGAATTGGGTTCAGGTGAATGTTATTCGTTTACACTCGAATCGAGCGCCAAAGTGTAAATATAAATCACCTTGCATTCAGGGTTATGTCCATAAAATTGCTGTGGATCGGAAGTAAGATTCACCTAAGATTATTGGTGCAGTTGAGAATACACAAAGGCGTGTAAAACCAGTCTGACATTATCTTTTATTTCATCAAAAGAAATACCATAAGCACCGGTAGCGGAATCATCGCTATCGTCTTCTATGATGGCTTTTATTTCACCGGGTATGGCTAAATTACACAGAGTGTCGGCGACATCTATTTTGGTGTAAAGGGTAATCTTGTCGCCTATGTTGGCGATGCCTGGCTCGGCCTCTATGCGGCAACCTGAAGTGCTTAAATCAACAATCGCACAAGGTGAACGGGTGCCCTCAATCTCCGCTAATGATTCAAGCCTTGTAGAGACACGAACTGCTTTGCGTACCGCGTCGGTAACGATGTTTTCAGGTGTGGCTATATGCAGGTGGTTGTAGGGTATGATCGAAACATGAATAACCGTCGAGCTAAACGCAATGGCCGAATTGGTGACGTTCGAAAAAAGCCGAACATTTAGGAGTTCACCATTTTGAGTTGAGCGAGGCGAACCGTTCGTTAAGGGCGTGGAGATGATAATACTTTTGTTTTTGTGGTGCCCAATCAGACGAGACTTTTTGCGGTCATCACTGTTGCGATGAAACTGCAGTTGGAGCGAGGTTCCGGGGAGTAGTTTGAGATCTTCAAATTTCATGGCTGGTGAGGGTGCTTTCCAGTTTGTTATACCCCACATTGGCGTATTTTTCTTTAACTTATCCTAGCCTATATATATTCAAGTCACCATAGTCTTAATGCTTAATAGAAAGAATTTTGTTGCTATGGTGTGACAAAGCAAGAGTGCCATAAAGACTCTAATTTTATCTTTCCCAAATTGTTCATCAATTCAATGTTGCGCTCAGGGATATCATCAACATCGGGGTAATTTTCAATGGCACGTTCAAGGCTTTCTTCCCGAATTAGATGCATTAACGGGTAGGGGGATCTATTGGTGTAGTTTTCAGCATCATCGGGTTGGGTGCCGCCAAATTGGTAGTTTGGGTGAAAGCTGGCAATCTGGTAGATGCCTTCTAGCTCTAGATGCTTCAATAAATTATCGGCTTGATCCAGAAACTGATTGTACTCGTAAAAATCCAGAAGTACGTGTGGATGGATCAACAATGTGGTTTCAATAGAGGGCACCTTGTTAAGGCGCTCTAATTCAGTTTTGAGTGCCTCGAGAAGCTCTTCTTGTGAGGTTGCCGGTGTCTCGGTAAAACGTACTTTATTTTTTACCAGTTCACGCTTGGCAAATGGGCAGAGGTTCATACCGACCACAAAGGAATTAACCCACTGTTCTACGGATGCAATGATAGGCTGGCTAGTTGAATTTTGGGCCGCATCAAAAGTGTTGTTCATTGCTGCATTGACCACTCTATGGCGTTGCTAATCAGTTGTTGAAATTCAGGGATGTCATACGTCGCTGCTTGATGACCTATGGCACTGTAGAAGACTCGACCTTCGGCTAAGGTGTGGCGCCATGTGATGGGGTGTTCGCCTGTCATTCTATCTTGGCCTAAAAAAGTCTTGCCCTGAGTGAGGTAAGAGCTTTCATCAAGATTGAGTAAAATTTCATAGCCTTTGTCCCTGGGGTTTTTATCAAACGCGTACCATTCCTCATAGGTAATTTTCCAAGGTGAATCGATGTGCTGAGTCAGTTCAATAGCTTGGTTGGTAACCAATACGTCAGCATCTTGAAATTGGGGTTTCATGGTGTGACCAACAAATTGGGTGCCGATCAGTGTGTCGACATACCAGTCCCATTGATAGCTGAAGTCACCGCCAGAAGCGTGAATGCCAACCCAGCCACCACCTTGTTCTATCCATGCCTGCATAGCGGTGCGCTGGTCTTTGGTGAGAACATCACCAGAAACATTATTCCAGACAATGGCGCTAAATTTGGTCAGATCCGCAACGTTATGCGTGGCGGCGTTGGTGGTGATGTAAATGTCCCAACCGCGCTGCTCAGCAATTCTTGTTAACATGGCTTCGCCAGCCGGTAGGGCGCCGGTGTGAATGAAGCCATTGGCTTTACTAAGCACTAAAATAGCGGGGCGGTTAAACTCAGGTATCTCAGGAGCAACAGTATCGTAATCAGCTCGAGGGATAATACCTATGGATTTTAAGGTGTAATACACGTAGCCACCACCTAGTAAAATAATGGTCGACGTGATGGCAAAAGCGTATTTCAGCCCAGTTATTTTTCTACTCATTTTTTTGCGTACCCATAAAAATTTAATGATGTGTTTGTGGCTATTGTTTAAAGATGCCCGAGTTCCAATTGTTTAACCGCATAGTCGCAGGCTCGAGCAGTAAATGCCATGTACGTAAGGGATGGATTGACACATGATGACGATGTCATGAACGATCCATCGGTAACAAATAAGTTAGGGACGTCGTGTGCTTGATTGTGAGCGTTTAATACAGATTCTTTTGGGTCGTTACCCATGCGTGCTGTTCCCATTTCATGGATGGCGGAACCAGGTACAGACATATCTCCTGATGGCGGAATGATTATTGCTGCGCCGGCTGCTTTTAAAATCCTATCGGATTGTTGGTTGGCGTCGCGCCACAATGCTTTTTCGTTATCGCTCCAGTCACAATCAAACTCTACTTGGGGAATGCCAAAGCGATCTGTTTTAGTTTTACTTAAATACATTCGGTTTTCTTTGCGTGGCAAGCACTCAGCAAAGGCAATCAAAGGCCAAATCCAAAAGCCCGGTTTGCGCAGTGATTCTTTATAACTTTCGCCAAACCCCGTTTTATTAAAAGAGGTTTGCCAGTCGGCTCGCAGAGTTTCGGTTTGGAAACCGTAACCACGATTGAAATCTGCATCAGAATCTTTTTGACCCACATTTCTAAAGCGCGGTATGTATAAACCTGCAGGACGGTTGCCATGGTAGTAGCTGTCCATGTTGTCAAAAAACACACCAATACTGGTGATGCCGAAAGCGTGATCCATTAGGTTTTGGCCGAGTACACCACTGCTGTTGGCCAAGCCATTGGGAAAGTGCTCTGAAGTGGAATTAAGTAATAATTGCGTGCTGCCTACGGTTGATGCACACAAGAAAAACAACTTGGCCGAATAGCGTCGGTGCTCTTTGGTTTTGGTGTTGATGGCGTGCGCATGGCTGATTTTTCCGCTGTCATTGTCGTATTCTAATTTCTCAACCACATGATCAGATTTGAGCGTTAAGTTACCGGTTGCTCGCGCAGCCGGTAGCGTTGAACTGTGTGAACTGAAGTAGCTGCCAGTAGAGCAGCCACGTTCACAGGGGCCGCAATAATGGCAGGCACTGCGACCGGGTAAATCTTCAGTCAAAATAGCTTTGCGAGCTGAGGTTAACGTGATGTCGGGTGCTTTTTTGGCCAAGCGATCCTTGATGGTTTCTTCAAGTGCGAACCAAGGCATAGGCTTTTGGAAATCACCGTCGGGCAACTGCGGTAAATTTTCGGCTTTCCCGTTGACACCGATAAACTTCTCAACGTAGCTGTACCAAGGTTCAATATCTTCATAGCTTACGGGCCAAGGAATACCGTGGCCATCTTGCTTATTGGCGTTAAAGTCTTGCTGGCTAAAACGATAGGTTTGTCGTCCCCACATTAGTGAGCGACCACCGACTACGTCGCCTCGCATCCAATGGTAGGGCTTATCTTTGGCGACAGAGTAAGGGTTGTCCCTATCGTTATTCCAGTACTGTCGAGTGGTTTCACTAAAGGCGTAGCTAGTGCTTTGAATGGGGTATTGCTCGGCGTAGAGTTTACGCGGATGCTTGCCTTGATGTGGAATTTTCCAGCTCGGCGCATGCTCACCTAAATAATCGACACCGTGTTGAATGTCTTTGCCGCGCTCAAGTAATAATACTTTGAGGCCTTTTTCTGTGAGCTCTTTTGCTGCCCAGCCCCCGGTAATGCCAGAGCCAATAACAATGGCATCGTAATCATAATCTGAGGTTTTGATCATACTTGGTTTAATCGTCATACTTGGTTTAATCGTCATATTTGTGGGGTAGCCCAAGAGCTATCGTTTGGTGCCAATGGCGTGTCACCATCAAAATACATGGGCATGGGTTCATAGCGGAGTACTTGAGTGGCTCCAATTTCTGAACTGAAAAATCCCCAAACGGTTAGCTCTTTCATTTGGCAAATGAAGGGTGCGTCACTGATAAATTGGCGCTGTACATTTCCGAGGTTATACCACGCGGAATCTTTTGCAGCGGCTTCCATGTCTTCTAATAGTTTCAGTTGCTGAGGTGAGCTGAGTTGATCAAAAGGCATACCGTATGTTGTCGCCGTATCTATGCCTAGCTGTTTGAGGCCGGCTAAAAAAATAGCTTGTTCTTGCGGGTTAAACCAATTGGCTACCATCAGTTCAATAAAATTTGGCACCCCGGCTTCTATGGCGCCTGGGGTGTCAGTTTTGGGGATGATAACTTGAGCAATAGAGGCAATTATTTTACGTTGAGACGGAGTCAAATAATCAATGTCGCCGGTGTTGTAATTCGGTGCTTGAGCTAAATAGTTTTTCTGTGCAGCAGTGAGAGTGAAACCTAACTGGCTGGCACTGGCTCCGCCAATTAAAATCGCGGCGCATTGTAGTAGTTCTCGGCGGTTCATTGTGCTGATCCAATGGCTGATTTTATTGTTTGCAGGATTGTTTGCAGAACTAGCGGTAATATAATGACAAACATCGTCGTGCAAAAGCTAGCGATTAATCGATATTCCCAAGATTCAAAATAATATCCACCAGCTTTGAACAATCCATAGATTATGTACAGGCCATCTATGCCGGTTAGGTGGTACATTTCATAGAAAAATACGGCCGTAGTGGGCAGTAGGAAATAGAAATAAAGACCTATAAAGATACCGATACTGTAACGCCGCTTATAGTTGAAAATGGTTTTCATTTTTCTGCCGAGTGATTGAATTGTCTGAAGGTAAAGTTGTTGCCGATACTCAAGAGGAAACAGAAGATCAACCGGTTAAAGAGTTTTTAACCATACTCTACTTTAACAGAGCATGGTCGTCCGGTAGTTGACGTGATATCCATAAGGCCAGTTTATGGCGCATGTGGGGTTCGTCGTCTTGGCCTTTTGCTAAGGGCTGGATAAGTTTGTCATTAACCAATAATCGATATAAAAAGGTGACCTTATCTTTCGCTGAGTCAGTTTCTTCAAACTCACCAACACCTCGAGTTTTTGCGTAGATACCACCGACACGTACGGCCTCATGAACTAGTTCGACTTCATTTTTCATTTTCTTCATTGTGCTACCTCGTGATTGGTAAAGCATGATCTTTATCGTGACGTGCTGAGCTTAAAAATATAGTCAAGCTTCGTGGCTTTATCGAAAGATTTTGACTTAATGTTTAAATTTACCGTCATCAGGGTTGGGTAAAAACGTCGATAAAATCAAACGTCTCAATTAATCTGTAACAAAAGTTAGGTATCTTATAGCGTATTGGATCGGTTATTGGTTCTATTGGATCGAATAGTAGATAATTATTGGTGTGCTGAAAGTTATAAGCGCTTGAATTGTATTGTTCAAGACATTGAATCGTTGGAGGTTTTATGACAATTAAAGTCGGTATTAATGGTTTTGGTAGAATAGGCAGGCTATCTCTAAGAGCCGCTTTTGATTGGGATGATCTTGAATTTATCCAGGTTAATGATCCGGGCGCAGATGCAGCAACCTTAGCGCATTTGCTGACCTTTGATTCAGTTCATGGTCGCTGGCTCCACGATGTCGTGGCCGATAGCGATACGATGATTATTGATGGCAAGTGCATTGCGTGCACGCGTAATAAAAGCATCAGTGAGACAGACTGGTCCGATTGTGATGTGGTTATTGAAGCCAGTGGCATAATGAAAACCACAGCGCAGCTACAAGCTTATTTAGATCAAGGTGTGAAGCGGGTTGTCGTTACGGCTCCGGTTAAAGAAGATGGCGTGCTAAATGTCGTCATGGGGGTGAATCAACAGTTATACGATAAAAACAGTCATCCAATAGTGACAGCCGCGTCTTGTACAACTAATTGTCTTGCGCCAGTGGTAAAAGTCCTGCAAGAAAAACTGGGCATAATACATGGCTCCATGACTACGATTCATGACATCACTAATACCCAAACTATTTTGGATGCCCCGCATAAAGACTTACGTCGAGCTCGTGCCTGTGGCATGAGCTTGATTCCAACCACAACCGGGTCGGCAACAGCGATTACGCATATTTTCCCTGAGCTAAAAGGCAAACTGAACGGTCATGCCGTTCGAGTCCCATTGGCCAACGCGTCTTTAACCGATTGTGTGTTTGAAGTGAGCAGAGCGACTTCGGTTGAAGAAGTTAACGAGTGGTTTAAGCAGGCCTGCGCCAACGAGTTGCAAGGCATACTGGGTTATGAAGAGCGTCCATTGGTTTCAATTGATTATAAAACTGATCCTCGCTCTGGCATTGTTGATGCGCTATCGACAATGGTCGTTAATGGCACTCAGGTAAAACTGTATGTGTGGTACGACAACGAGTGGGGTTACGCCAATCGAGCTGCTGAGCTGGTGCGCATGGTCGGCCTGCAGGATAAAGTGTGACTGTGCATGATGAGTAAGCGTTCGGCGTTATCACCAGAGGTTCGTCAGTACCTGATTGTAACGGCCAACTATTGGTTTTTTACGTTAACCGATGGCGCTTTGCGGATGCTGGTTGTGTTGTATTTTCATGGTTTGGGTTACAGCCCCTTACAAGTCGCCATGTTGTTTTTATTTTATGAATTCTTTGGTGTTGTTACCAATTTGATGGGGGGCTGGTTAGGTGCTCGGCTAGGGCTGAATAGAACCATGAATGTGGGGCTGTTCATACAAGTCGTGGCGCTGCTGATGCTGTTGGTGCCTGTTGCCATGCTAACGGTGCCTTGGGTGATGCTGGCGCAAGCCCTATCCGGTATTGCCAAAGACCTCAATAAGATGAGTGCTAAAAGCGCCATTAAATCGTTGGTTCCTGCGGACGCTCAGGGTCAACTGTATAAATGGGTAGCGCTTTTAACCGGCTCTAAAAACGCCCTGAAAGGTTTGGGTTTTTTTCTGGGTGGAGTTTTGTTGACCACCGTCGGTTTTCAGGGGGCTGTTCTGGGTATGGCTCTGGTCTTAGCTTTGGTTTGGTTGATTAGTCTTGCGAGCTTAGACAAAGGCTTAGGGCAAGCCAAGAGCAAACCCAAGTTCACTGACATCTTCTCAAAAAGCCCAACGATTAATGTTCTGTCTGCTTCCCGAATGTTCTTGTTTGGATCGCGAGATGTGTGGTTCGTTGTGGCGCTGCCGGTTTACCTCGCTACAACTTTTCAATGGGATTATTGGCACGTAAGCGGATTCTTAGCTTTGTGGGTAATCGGTTATGGCGTGGTACAGACCCTTGCCCCATATTTTACGGGTAAGCAAAGCGGTAGGGTGCCTGATGGTCATACGGCTTTTAAGTGGGCATGTGCCTTGGCGGGGATTCCAGCGTTAATAGCCTTATGCCTTTACACTGGTTGGTATGCTGATCATGCACTGTTGGTCGGACTGTTGGTGTTTGGTGGACTCTTCGCCATTAACTCCTCGTTACACAGCTATTTAATTGTCAGCTACGCCTCTGATGATGGCGTGTCACTAGATGTGGGCTTTTACTACATGGCCAATGCTCTGGGACGATTGATTGGCACTGTACTGTCTGGCTGGCTGTTTCAGTCTTACGGCTTAGTTATGTGCCTTTGTGTGTCTTCGGTATTTCTAGTGGTGACCGCAATCATTTCAATGAGCTTGCCCAAACATAAATACTGATTAATGGGTGCTCAAGATTTAATCATCATCGGTTACCTCTAGGCAGTCTTCCTATAAGGCTCTGCAGTAGCAGTTGGTCTCACCCGAGGGCTAAAGCTCGCCTTCCAGCGGCTGTTCAATAACCCAACGCCCGTTTTAATGTCAAAGCTGGCTTGGCGAGGTCTGTCTTTTGCGACTACTCGGAAAGTATGTTGGTCTACATGCAGTACTTTACATTCGGTGGCGTTGACGTAGATGGTTTGGCCAGGTTTAAGGTTGTAAAAACTTTCATTCGCACAAACCTTTCTGAAGTTCGTTTTAAATGTATCAATTAAATGCTGATATTCGCTATTGATTGCCTGCATTATTTCTAGATTGCCGCCGCGATCCGGATGGTGCTTGGCCGCTAATTGACGGTAATAACGTTTTAGTTCACGAACAGATTGTGCCGAAGCCATAGCTCCCATATAACCCCCAATAACGGCAAGTATTTACCGGTTTATTATTTTATTATCAAGGTTGCAGGTAGTGTGCCAAAGTCTGGGAAGTTCATAGAGATTCTGTAATGATGGGTTTAACTTTTAAGTGTGTATTTTGTTTGGGCGCTGATGGGTATAATGGCGCAATCTATTTTTTTGCGGGCTTTTATCATGAGTGACGAAATCAATTACAAAAATAACCCTCTGCATGGTCTTAGTTTAAAAAATCTATTGATAGAGCTGGTCGATCACTACGGCTTTGAAATTCTATTCGCCTATTTAAATATTAATTGCTTTAAGACCAACCCCAGTATTGAATCCAGTGTTAAATTTCTTAAGAAGACAGATTGGGCCCGCGAGAAAGTAGAGTCATTTTATTTGTATGAGCTTAAAAATTTACCTAGAGCGTCTGCTGAACAATTTGCTTTGCCGCCGAGAGATCGCATTGTGCCGGCCGATCAAACGCCGGGTGAGCCTGCTGAATTAAATTTGGAAGATGCGGAGCAATTGCGTGAAAAACGCGCTCGTAAAGCAGCGGCACACGATAGGAATAAAACCCGTAATTCTGATACAGGTAAGAGTTATGGCGCTAAGGGGCGAGAGTCTTCGAACTCTGCACCTACAAGTAATTCAGACCCTTGGGCTAACTGGAAAAAATAAATACACCCAGAGTCCTCGCGGCTGCGGGATGTAACTTACTGGAGTGTTAGCC
>JAWUVI010000011.1:0-17991 GCA_034112445.1 Cellvibrionaceae bacterium
TCAGTTTTTGTGTGAATCACGCCAAAAAAAATATAAATAATATACTGGGCATATATAATTTGCTGTTTAGGTCTCAAGTTAACCCACTTCAGCTGTCTGCCTGACAGAAAAACTTTAATAGTGACCGTCTCAAATGTGCCATGAGCGGTCATTGATACCTCTAACTAGGTGTCACAGTCAATATCACTATCAAATGAATAAGAGTACAGTGTAAAGATATTGTGCAAAAACATAATCGGCTCATGACCATGAAATTAGTTACAAAAATCGAGGGTGCACAATTTTTCCCATCGTGGGAATGGGGGCGTCAGCCGGTGGTTTAGAGGCGTTCACAACCTTTTTCCAGGCCTGCCCCAGTGATATGAGAGTGGCTTTTATATTGGTTTCTCACCTTGCTCCAGATCATGTCAGTATGCTGACTGAAATTTTACAACGCCATACCTCAATGCCGGTCCATGAAGCTGTTGATCAATTGAGGGTTAGCGCCAATAACGTTTATGTCATCCCGCCTGATCGTGAGATGGAGATTTTGAACGGCGTTTTGCAATTATGTATCCCCAATCAAGCGCGGGGACATCGTATGCTCATCGACACTTTTTTACGTTCCTTGGCAGATGACCAACAAGAAAATGCTATTGGAATCATTTTTTCGGGCACAGGCAGCGATGGCGTATTAGGCTTGCGTGCGATACACAGCATGGGCGGGCTAACCCTGGTTCAAGAGCCAGAGTCAGCAAAGTACACAGGCATGCCAGTCAGCGCTATTAAAAGTGGTTATGTAAGTCAGGTGCTGGTGCCAGAAAAAATGCCGGCGGCGTTATTATCTTGTAAATACAAAAAGCCAAGCGGTCTTGCTAAAAACCAAAGTAAGCAAGGGGAGAGTGGTTACAATCATATTATTCTGCAGCTTCGAAAAACAACAGGCCACGATTTTTCACTTTACAAGAAAAGTACAATTGGTCGCCGCATCGAGCGTCGCATGCTGCAACATGAAATCGCCGATGCCGACATCTATGCACAGTTCCTTAAAAAAAATCCTGATGAGATTGATGTTTTATTTAAAGAATTGTTGATTAATGTGACAAGCTTTTTTCGAGATAACCAAGCCTTTGATGTATTGCAAAAAGAAATTTTACCACCGATGTTAAAAGCAAAATCTAATGATGATGTATTTCGCATTTGGGTGGCAGGTTGCTCTACCGGAGAAGAAGCCTATTCCATTGCAATCGTTCTATTTGAGTTGCTGGAAAGTAGTGGCCAAGATATTGGTGTCAAAATATTTGCTACCGATTTGGATCCTGATGCAATAACCATTGCAAGGGCGGGTATTTATTCAAAAAACATTATTAAAAATATAACCAATGAGCGGTTGCTGCGCTTTTTCACAAAAGTAGAAGAGGGCTATAAGGTCAATAAAGTCATTCGTGAAATGGTTATGTTTGCCGTGCAAAGCGTTATTAAAGACCCACCTTTTACAAAACTGGATCTGTTGGCTTGCCGAAATTTGATGATTTATTTAGAACCTGATCTGCAAAGTCGATTGATGTCAACGTTTCATTACGCGCTCAAATCTAGTGGTGTGCTGTTTTTGTCACCTTCTGAAAGTATAGGCAATCACAGTAATCTCTTTAAATCCATAGATCGTAAATGGAAGTTCTATGCAGCTAAACACTCAGCGAAGTTTCCTGACCAATTTACAATGTCGAATGTCATTAATGTTAGCCCTAAAGGGTTGCATAAATCACTGCCGCCATCAGGAGAAATCATGAAACAACCTTCTCAGCTTGATCTGACTGAATTAAGTCAGAATGTATTGGTTCGTTTTTTTGCGCCAGCCTCAGTTATTGTAGATTCCTTGGGCAACATACTTTACGTACACGGTGAAACTGGAAAATACCTGCGGCCAGCTCCCGGAAAAGCCAGTCTCAATGTCATCGAAATGGCTCGTGAAGGCTTAGAGGTGGAATTGCGTGCGGCCATCTATGGCGTAGTTAAAGAGGCGAAAAAAATACATAAACGGAAGAAGGTGCAGTTCAAAAATAACAATGAAATTAATACGGTCCAGTTAAGTGTGCACCCGATAAATGGGGAGCACGAAGATACCAAAGAACTGTTGTTAGTTAGCTTCTTGGATGTTCCAAATGAAGAGGTTAAACCTAAGCGTAAGGCCAGCACTAAATCGCTAGAAGCTGGTATTATCACTGGACTAGAGCAAGATCTTCTAGATTTAAAAGATAGCCACCGAATCATTGCTGAAGAACAGCAGGCTTCTGGTGAAGAGCTTAAATCCACCAATGAAGAGTTGCAATCCACCAACGAAGAAATGCAGTCCACCAATGAGGAGCTGGAAACGTCAAAAGAGGAATTGCAATCTGTCAATGAAGAGCTGATTACCGTTAACGCCGAATTACAGTCCAAGGTTGGTTTTCTGGATGATATTAAAAACGATCTAAAGAATCTGCTCGATAGTATTAATGTGGGTATTATTTATCTGGATAAGCACCTGAATATTCGCAGTTTTACACAGGACGCGTGTCAAATTTATCGTTTAAATACAAACGACGTTGGCCGACCCTTAAGTGATATTAAATGCGCAGACGATGTTGTGTGTGATGATATAGGTGACATTGTTGATAAGGTGCTGGCCTCGTTGATTCCACACGAAATGGAAATTCAAATTGGTTCCAAAAGTTGGTTTATGGCGCGTATTCAGCCTTATCGCACGCTGGATGATTTTATTGATGGCGTGATACTCACTTTTACGGACATAACGCTGCGCATTCAATCCGCCAAGGCGGCTCTTAACTTTGCTCGCTGTATGGTGAATACGGTTCGAGAGCCTTTGATTGTACTTGATGCATCTCTGGACGTAGTGGCTGTGAGTAAATCTTTCTATCAGCAATTTGAAGTGACTCAGGATGACACCGTGGGCCATAACCTTTTTGATCTCGGAAATAAACAGTGGGATATTCCCTTGCTACGTCAAATGTTGAATGAGGTGCTGTTAGATAAAACCGAATTCGAAGACTACACTGTAAGACATAACTTCCCTAATATAGGTGTAAGAGAAATGAAGCTGAATGCTCGACGGATCGACAATGAAGTAAGCGAACCTTCGCTTATTTTACTTGCCATTGATGTCAACAATGAACACTAAGCCTGCTAATGAATCTGATCAATTGCGCCTTATGGCAATCGCAACACTATTAGAAGCTTCCTCCGGCACGAAAGATGAAGAACTTATACACGAGCTTCATGTACACCAGATTGAACTGGAGATGCAAAACGAGCAGTTACGCCAAGCACAAGAAGAAATAGAGACGTCGCGAGACCGTTTTGTAGAGCTCTATGAATTTTCCCCAGTTAGTTATTTGACCGTTAATCAAAACGGCACGATAGAAAGTGCCAATCTAACCGCCAGTACCCTGTTGGGTGTTTCTAGAAAAGAACTCATTGATAGGGCTTTTTCAAACATTGTCAAAGACAGTGATATAGATTGCTGGCGCTCTAAATTTAACCGAATAAAATTGTTAGAGTGTGGGGATGAGTTCAGTTTCGATATACAGGCTAAGCGGCACGATGGAGGTGATCTTTGCCTCCGTGTGAACTGTTTGCGCGTTAAGAGTGGTTTTGGAGACGATATTGCTCGTATTGCATTAACAGACATTACCGAACGGAAGAAGCTTGAAGAAATACAGCGTATTTCCGCCATTGCCTTTGAGACACAAGACGGTATTTTTGTGACCGATGCTAACGCGGTCATTATTCGCGTGAATAAGGCATTTACACGCATATCGGGCTACAGCTCAGAAGAGGCTATTGGTCAAACACCACACTTATTATCCTCCGGTAAACAAGATCAAGACTTCTACAAAAAAATGTGGAATAGCATCAATGCGGCGGGTTCCTGGCAAGGTGAAATCGTTAATAAACACAAAGACGGTAGTCTATACACCGAGCACCTTTCGGTTACCGCGGTAAAAGATGAGTTAGGGGTTTTAACAAATTATGTGTCGAGCTTTATCGACGTGACAGAAACTAAAGCGGCTGAGGAAAGAATCAACGAACTCGCCTTTTTTGACCCTCTGACGCTATTACCAAACCGTCGTTTATTTATAGATAGGCTCAGTCAAGCCATCAGTATCAGCCGTCGCAGTGGCCAATATCATGCAGTATTATTCCTTGATCTCGATAACTTCAAAATTATTAATGACACGCATGGACACGACAAAGGCGATATGCTGTTAAAGCAAGTGGCGCTCCGGATCACTCAGTGTTTGCGTGCCAGTGACACAGCTGCTCGAATGGGCGGTGATGAATTTGTTGTTTTATTAGAAGGCCTTGGTGAGCGCGATCTTGCAGCAGCATCCTTTACAACGGATATAGGTCAGAAATTATTAGCTGTACTTTATAAAATATACGACTTAGAAGGCTATGAATATCAAAGCAGTGTAAGTATCGGGGCGACCTTGTTTGGCCCTGAGAGTACAAACGTTAACGAGATTTTGAAACAAGCTGACATCGCGATGTATCAAGCTAAGTCTGAGGGTCGCGATACCATGCGATTCTACTCCCCTGAAATGCAAAGATTAATCAATGATCGTGTCACCCTCGAGCAAGACCTGAAGATTGCTGTTGATCAGCAACAATTTGAATTGTTTTACCAGATACAGGTTGACTCAAGTGGACGTGCTACCGGTGCGGAGGCCCTTATCCGTTGGAATCATCCTCGCCGGGGTTTGCTTTCACCGATGGAATTTATACCGCAGGCAGAAGAAACGGGTCTTATTATACCCATTGGTCAATGGGTCATAGAAACAGCCTGTAAACAATTGCAACAATTGCAACAATGGCAAGATTCACCTTCAACCCAAAATCTACCTATTTCAATCAACGTCAGCGCCAAACAATTTGCTCAGGCAGATTTTGCTAAGAAGCTATGTTTAGTGGTTGAAGATTTCGGTATAGATCCGCAGTTACTCAATTTAGAATTAACTGAGACTTTGTTGGTAAAAAATATAGGGAGCATCGCGATCAAAATGTCAGAGTTGAAACAACTGGGTTTTGATTTTGAATTAGACGATTTTGGCACCGGCTATTCGTCACTGCAATATTTAAAAAAGCTACCTATAGCGCGCTTAAAAATCGACCAAAGTTTTGTCAAAGATATTATTGACGACCCAAGTGATAAAGCTATTGTGAGTACAATCATTGCGATGGCTCACAGTCTAGAGTTTGATGTGATTGCAGAAGGGGTAGAAACCAAGGAACACATGGAAACCCTGCTTGATATGGGTTGCCGATCCTTTCAGGGTTATCATTTTGGTAGGCCTGTGCCTGTGTGTGAATATGAGGCGTTGTTAAAAAGTAAGGTTTTGACAGGCTGATCTTTTACATTATTTATCCGTTTCCGTTAATAGTTGATTTGCCTACTGAGATCAATCAGTTGAAATTACACGCTCAGTATATTTAGGAAATATGATATGCAGTCAAATCCCCAATGACCGTTTCGGGTTAACTTCTGCCATGTGTCATGATCAGTCTCATCCCGTATGGATATTTTTCATCGCTATGAACAATGTCATATCATCAATAGGAGACTCCTGAAAACCATATTGGCGATAAAACATTTTGGCTTGCTCGGAAATGGCGTGCACAAGCACTGCCCGCACTCCCACATTTTCAGCCACGCTTTTACATCTGAGAAGAGCATCCTTCAGCAATCCCTTTCCTAGGGACTGGCCCTGGTATTCAATATCAACAGCAAGCCTACCCAGCACCATCACAGGTATTGGTTCAGGCATATTCCTACTGATATTTTTTGGTGCCAATAATCTCTCAACGCTTCCACTAGCCAAAGCATAATATCCAACAACACGTTTATCGTCTGCAATAACAAAAGTCTTGCTGCCCCCGCTCACTTGATTTTTAAGAGCCTTTCGAATGAGCCAATTACTCAATGTACTATTGCCGCAATCAAAATTTGAAATATTATGACCAAGAGCCAGTGCCACCGGCTTTTTGATTACTCCCATGGTGACGGTGTCGTCAATAAGAGCTCAAGCTTTGAACCGCTAGGTAAAGGCTCAACCAAAGCATCGCTGAATGCTGCAAATTTAGCATCGTCCAACTGAAATAAACGTTGATTTAACAAGACGTTCTCAGCTTCTCTACAAGCAACCTCCAACACAAAGCTACTTCTATCCATATTAAGAAGAGACGCAGCCTTACTCAAAATTGCTTGCTGCTCAGGCTCAGCCCTCATGTTAATCGGCGCTGTCTTAGCCATATTAAGCTCCTGTATATATTGATTAGATACACATTATCGTATAGTTAATCGATACACGCAAGCTGTGTAATGAATAAAGGCTCGAATGACCGCTCTGGGTTGATACTGTTGAAAAACTCCGTATTGAGGTCAGAGGTTCGAATCCTCTCGGGTGGACCAGATTTTAAAAAGCCTCGCAATAGCGGGGCTTTTTAAATGGATCGGTCTGGCGGCTTGGAAGCAGCACCTCAGGTTCGACAAAATGCGCGAGCATTTTAAACAAGCGTCAGCGCAGCCCATAGGGTCCAAATAGGCCTAAGACTATTTGGATTAATCCTCTCGGGTGTACCATTTCCTTGTTTTTCAACTAGTTACAATCGCCAAAATATTTAAAAACTGATTAAGACCTTAAGCCCCAAAAAGCAATGATCAAATTTGAGGGTAACGAACATTTTTCTAATGACCTTCGCTTTTTTAGTCTGCAGTGTCTCAAATTTGGCCTGTGACCATTTTGTGACACCTGTGTGACAGCGACAAATATCTTGACCTGCTGATGAGCGCGCAAATCAACAATTCAGCACCATAATACCCAGTTAAATTATGCAATGTAACATTATGGTGCGGGAGCACATTTTTTTGATCACCATCGGTGCCGTAAGCTGCGTAAACATAAGGCAATACACGCATTTTCTCTATTAAAAGCCATTAAATTCAATGCTTACAATGTTTAAACACTTCTGGTTCGATTATTGCTGACTTAAGTAGAGTAAATAACTAATTTGTCAGGTCATACTGGAAGGGGAATATCAATGAGTGGGAATGAATCGCGATTAAAATCTATTTATGAAATAACAAATACAGCACCTTTTGAAATAGGCATGACAGAGCCGCTTAGTAAAATTTGGGCGACTGATGTGTTTGGCTTACATCAAATGGAAGAGTCTCTTTCCAAATCTGCCTTTAAAGCAATCAAGAAAACAGTACAAACAGGTGCAGAATTAGATTCGGCGACAGCCGACATGGTTGCTGCATCAATGAAAGATTGGGCGATATCTAAAGGCGTAAAATTCTTTTCTCATATTTTTTACCCAATGACAAATGCCACGGCTGAAAAGCATGATGGATTCGTTCTCACTAATTCTGATGGCGGCGCAATCACTGACTTCACCGGCAGTTTGCTTATCAAAGGCGAGCCAGACGGCTCCTCGTTCCCTAATGGTAGCTTGCGCATGACGAATGCTGCACGTGGTTATACCGCGTGGGATCCAACAAGCCCTGCTTATATTATGCATACTGCCAATGGCGCGGTTTTGATGATACCAAGTGTTTTCATGTCTTGGACAGGTGAAGCACTTGATAAGAAAATCCCACTATTACGTTCAAATGCAGCAATGAACAGTGCCGCTCAAAAAGTATTATCGTTGATGGGTGAAACCGATATTACGACTCTGAATTCAAGCTGTGGTGCCGAACAAGAATACTTCCTTATCGATGCTAACTTTGCTCATTCACGCCCTGACTTATTGCTAGCAGGTAGAACGTTGTTTGGCGCACCACCCGCTAAAGGCCAAGAATTTGATGACCATTACTTTGGTGCAATACCTGAACGTGTCCAAGTCTTCATGCAAGATTTTGAAGATCAACTCTATAAGCTAGGCATTCCAGCTAAAACACATCACAATGAAGTTGCGCCTGGTCAATTTGAAATTGCGCCTTATTTTGAAGCAGCAAATGTAGCCGCTGATCACCAGCAATTATTAATGACGGTGCTTAAAAATACAGCCAAAAAACACGGTTTTATGTGCTTATTACATGAAAAACCTTTTGCTGGCGTGAATGGTTCAGGTAAGCATGTGAATTGGTCTGTGGGGAATTCTACACAAGGTAATTTACTTGACCCAGGCTCTACACCAAATGAAAATCTTAACTTTTTATTATTTTGCGGCGCCGTTATTCGTGGCGTACATAAATATGGTCCATTATTACGAGCAGTGATTGCTTCAGCAGCGAATGATCATCGTTTAGGTGCAAATGAAGCCCCTCCTGCAATTTTATCTGTCTATCTGGGTGATCAGCTCGAAAAAGTATTTGACGACATTAAAACAGGCACGCTACACAATCCCTCTACAGGTGGATTAATGGACCTAGGGCTTGCACAAATTCTAAAATTTGAACGCGACCCAGGTGATAGAAACCGTACATCTCCTTTCGCCTTTACAGGTAACCGCTTTGAATTCCGCGCTGTTGGCTCGTCTCAATCAGTATCAGGCCCATTAGTCGCAATGAATACCATGCTGGCTGATTCTTTAGAATGGATAGCAAATAAACTAGAGTCTGAAATCAATAAAGGCACAGCACCTTCAGCAGCTGTCATTCCTGTTTTAAAAGAGCTTATGGAGTTGCATGGCAATGTAGTCTTTGGCGGTGATGGTTATTCTTCTGATTGGCATACAAAGGCAGTTGAAGAAAGGGGTTTGAAAAACATCCCAACGACAGCAGATGCACTTTCTGCATTTAAATCTGATGAAGTCATTGAATTGTTTTCTAGCACAGGCGTATTAACCCCTGTCGAACTGGCGAGCCGATATGAAGTGTATGCTGAGCAATACATATTATCGATCGAAGTTGAAGCCAAACTGGTGATTGAAATGGCTACCACACAGATATACCCTGCTGCAGTGAGTTATTTGTCTAGCCTTGCATCTGTTCGTGTTGAATTGCTCAACTCTCCCGCCACGGCAGTCACTGATGCAGCGAACACGATGATGGGTTCTGTTGCCAAATTGAGTGAATCATTGGAAAAACATGATTTTAATTCAATTGACACGCATATGACTTTTTTAGCAACGGAAGTATGTGCTCTGATGATTGAAGTGCGTGCCTCAGCAGATAAACTGGAAGGGTTGGTGTCAGACAGCTTATGGCCGCTGCCTAAATATCGAGAAATGCTATTTATTAAGTAACCTATGCTCCAAAGCCTTTTTATAGAAGGCTTATTCTTTATCTATTTCCGCAAGCCGAATTAAAGGGGTCCGTTTTATTAGTGGGGTTATACTAACCCCACTATGTATTCTTTTTAGTTTTGTGGAAAATCTTGGAGTAAATATTATTACTAGGTATGTTATTTACTCCGCATTCTATATACCGTGTCTTTTATTTCTTCTTCGCAGGATTTTGCTATGTGGTTGCGTACCAAATGTGAATTAGTTTTTGATATTGAGATTCCTACACCTTTTATTTTTATGTTAAGGCCAAGAAGTGGAACGCAGCAATGGATTGCTAGAGAAGAGTATCGGCATAGTCCCTTTGTACATGTTATTGAGTTTACAGATAATTATGGGAATCTCTGCCAGCGCTTAATAGCGCCACCTGGAAAATTTGCTATCACAACAATTGCGGATGTCAGAACTGCAGATTTTTCTGATCAAGCCCCTGGTGCGCCTTATGTTGAAATTCAGTTTCTCCCAGATTCAGTATTGAGTTATTTATTGCCCAGCCGTTATTGCGAATCGGATGTTTTTTGTCAAATGGCTACGGAAATTACTGCGGGCTTTATACCTGGTTATGATCAAGTGGCCGCTATAGAAGAATGGATACGCAATAATATCCGCTATGAATCTGAGAACAGCGATATTCTTGTTTCTGCCATAGATGTCAATTTAAGGCAATCAGGTGTTTGTCGTGATTTTGCACATATTGGTATCGCATTTTGTCGCAGTATCAGTATTCCCGCTAGATTAGTGGTGGGTTATCTATATGGTTTATACCCAATGGACTTACATGCGTGGTTTGAGGCTTATGTTGGAGGACGCTGGTATACCTTTGATGCGACTCAACCTACCCTTAAAGGAGGGTATGTGGCTGTAGGTTATGGTCGGGATGCTGCGGATGTTGCGGTATTTAATCAGTTTGGTGTTGCCTCATTTCCTATATTGCAGAAGGTTGATGTTGAGCTAATCAATAATAGTGATTTTACAGACTTAGTTTGATTGCTTTAGGTGTAGTTGAGGTATTGAGGCTAACAATCATTTTTCTTATGACCTTCGCTTTTTTAGTCTCTAGTGCCTCAAATTTGGCTTGTGACTATTTTGTGGCTGTAACAAATATTTATGGTTGTCTAGTCTACAATAAAGCCAGTTTCCTTATTCTTCTTTGAGCAATTAATAAACTCGAGAATCAACCTAGATGAAGCAAAAATCTGTTTATGCCATCGTAGCCTTGGGTTACTTAGCCATTATTTTTGCTATATGGAGGCTACTCTATACCCCTGTTATTGCTATCCAAAGTACATGGGAATTAGAGCAAACGAAGTACATGAAAAACTCAAATCTTCTGGTGAAGCTAACCGAGGAGATGGGTTATGGGGGGTTTATTCACTCATTTAAAAACTACGTAATAAGGCGAGAGCCTCCCTTACTCAAGCGCTCTATGAATTCCATCCAAGAAGTCTCCAATATATTAATATCGTTGGATGAGAGCCTTCTTGAAAAGAATGAGCGTCAGCATTTAATGAATTTATACAACACAGTTGATGAGTATAAAAATCATGTTGAGTGGCTGAGAACAAATAATGATTTAGCGACCTCTTTATCTACAGCCGAGCTTGATCAGAAAGTTAGGGTCGATGACACTCAAGCACTTTTCGCTTTACAGTATATTGTCGAAAGCCATCGAGCCATTTTCAAAAATGTACGTTATCAAACAATCAACATGCAAGAGTCTTATATAAGGCAGCTTGTCATGTGGTTTGTGATAATTTCAGTGGTTTACTGGCTTGTTGCAATAGTTTGTTATTTTTATTATCGATCCTTTGTCCGAAGCCATCAGCATATGGGTATGATTAATGAGTTATCCCCATCAGCCTTGGTATTAACCAATGAAACTGGAGAAATACTAGAGGTTAATCCGGCATTTTTATCGATGTTCGGCATTTCAAAAGGACTGAATATTAAAGGCTCTAATATAGATATCTTTGTGCCTGACTCCGCTAGAGATAAGCATAAAAAACTGCGGGATGATTTTCATAACTCTGAAAGAACTGTGGCAATGAATGAGCGCACAGGGGAGATTTATGCTAAACGCTTGGATGGTCAAAACTTTCCCGTTCAGGTTGCCATTTCCTCTAGGAGATCGCAGGGAGTAAATATCGCCTTGGCGGTTGTCAATGATTTGTCTAACGAAAAGCAATTGAAGGAAGAGGCGCGGCTTGATTACCTAACGAAAATACATAATCGCCGTTACTGTGAAGAAGTTTTGGAGAAAGAATTTTATCGTGCTGAGCGATATGGAGGATCACTCACAGTAATGCTTGTGGATATCGATAAGTTCAAAGAGGTTAATGACTCCTTAGGCCATCAAGCAGGGGATGACGTCATCATTAACGTTGTTGATATTATTCAATCGCACATTAGGCAGTCGGATACTTTATGTCGTTGGGGTGGCGATGAGTTTCTTTGCATATTGCCAAATACAGCAATAGAAAATGCAGAGAAGTTGGCGGATAAATTAGTGGTGTCGGTCCATGATTATTATTGCTCACAGCGCATAAAAACAACTTTAAGTATCGGTTTAGCGAAAGCTTTCCAAGGCCAGTCAATAGCAGATGTCATAAGTAATGTGGATGAAGCTTTATATACTGCTAAATCTCAAGGGAGAAATAGGTTCTCTGTTTATCAGGGTAAAGAATAGCTTTTCTCTGAAAGCGATACTCAGTAATTCAAACCTCTGAAGCGAAAAAGGGTTGCTCTAAATAGTAACCCCTTCAAGTATGGCTCTGGTATGTAGGATCAAACCACGAGCCCACTTATTAAGACTTATTGGGTTCAGGCTTATCGGTGGGATAAGAAATTTCGTTGATGGTCTTTATCGTATCGGAAGCTGATTCTGGGAGTGCTTGCACTATAGCTTCCGCTATGGCTGCGCTATGGTTCGGTGAAGCTGTTGATAATCGTCGCGCCAACTCAATGGCTGCATCATGACTTTCATCGTTGCTAATGGTGGTGTCAGGCAGGTGCTCTAAATACTCAGATGCAACCGCTGCTGCGCTATCCGGCAGTGCCTCCACCACGGCAACTGCCATGTCCATGGCTTGTTCAGGGGCAGCTTCTGCCAGTCTTGCAACAAGATCGACGGTATGTGGGAAATGGGTGTCGAATTCAATGTCGGTTGTTGCGGTGGGCTGTTTGTTCAGATGCACTGTGGGGCTAATATCAATGTCGGCAGAATTTATATTACTGGCATTATTGCCTTGATGAGTCGCTATATATTCTTGAGCCAAAGAAACTGATGATTCTGGCATGCCATCAGCCATTGCTGCCATAACATCTAATCCTTGTTCTTCTGAGCCCTGCCATAACTCGGCAGCAATATTAACCGCGTCTATTTCGCTATGGTCTTCATCCCGGTCTGCAGGCCGTGTTGCTCCATGCTCATCGGAGAGTACGTGTGCATAGTATTGTGCAACTTGTGTTGCTAATTCGGGAGCGGCTTCCACCGCAGCCTTGGCCATGCCTACCCTAAGCTCGGGAAATGCTTGACCAATTTCAGCGGCAACCTGAATCATTTCATTGGGTTGCCACTGGGCTAACTGTGTAACTAGAGCGTAGGCCAGATCGGGGCGTGCGGTCACAATAGCTAGGGTGACGGCTTGAATCTGCCGCGGGATGGTTTGCTGCATCATTTCGTAAAGTTTCAATACATCAGTCTTTTCTACCGTGGCGACTGCCGCAGCAACCTCAATACCTAACTCTGAATTTTTAAGTGTCATTGCTCTGGCTATGCTAATTGCTGCTATAGGATCTATTTCTGCAACGCTAATAGCTGTTTTCGCCTCCATTGAAAGTGGGCGCTCCTGTTCGATATATTCTGATCTTGGGTCAAGTTCTATCGATGATGACATTACAGCGCCTTGCATAACAAAATGTTCTTGCTCCGCCACTGGTAGCGCGTGGCGTGCATTCATACGCCACACCACAAAGCCCATTAATAGTAATTGAACGATGGCCAAATAATAGAAGAGCGCATCGACTCCAAATTCACTCATGGCTATGGATGCTGTAAACGGTCCAAGAATACCGCCAAGGGAAAACGCCAAGATCAGAGAGCCCATTGCAGCAACCATTTCACTTTGTCGCAATCGGTCAAAGGCTTCTGCAATACTTAAGGGGTAGGTACAAGCAACAATTCCTCCGGTGGTAGCTGTAGCGACAAAGAGAGCGAACATATAACCGCTAGAAATTAAATTGATTACCAGCAGGCTCGCTGATGCAGAGATAAGTAACAGGCACAATAATACAGAGCGCCGGTCGAATCGATCAGATAAGTAACCGACGGGAAACTGCAAAATAAATGCGCCGAAAATAGCAGAGCCAATATAGAGCGACAAGTTAAAATCGGTGATTCCGTAGTGGCCAGCAAAAACCGGTAGAAGATTGAAAAGTGCAGAATAAGTTATTCCCGCGGCTAGGCAGCATACGACACCTAATGGCGATATAAGGTAGAGTTTGTGTAGAGGCATTGGAGTAACTTCACCAATGGCGGGGCCACTTTTTTTACTAAGGACAATGGGAACAATAGAGGCACAGATCAACATTCCCGCAATAACAAATAACGTGGTATCGATAGGGTTTGCGACATTCATAAAAAATTGACCACCGAACAATCCTGCCAATACAACGGCGTTATACATGGCTAAGACTTTACCTCGGTTGTCTTTGGTCGAGCTTTCGCTAAGCCAGCTCTCCATCGCTGTAAATGCACTGGCATTGCAAAAACCAATAATAAAACGCATTACTCCCCATAGAAGCGGGTTTGAATACAAGCTGCAAAGGAGAATGCTCACGGCTGCTATCGCAGCACAGCCGGCAAACATACGCACGTGGCCGGCTCGAGAAATTAAGTTTTTACTGTAAATAGCACCTAATAACATACCTGCATAGTAAAGCGATAAGACGACACCAATTGCGGTGGTGTCAGAACCGTCCAGCCCCATGCGAACAGGTAAAAGCACGTTGATGAGGCCGTTACCCAGCAGCAAAATAAAACAGCTGATAAACAATGCTGCGAGTGAATTGAAAGTTTTTATCAAGATTGGCTCTCTATGTTAGTGCGTCGATTTGCATCGTAATACTACGGAAATGACGGTTAACGCTCGAATCGTTAACTGCGCTCATATAAGTCTTGCAGCGACTACTGTGCTGCGGCTACAGAATCATTTTCTGCTGGAACAAATTTATCTACCAGGCAACACATGACTACATCGCCCATAACATTTATGGCTGTACGGCACATGTCGAGAATGCGGTCGACCCCCAGTAAAAAAGCGATGCCGACGGAAGGAATGCCGACGCCCTCTAAAACCATACTTAAGATGACAATGCCAGCACCGGGCGTTGCGGGCGAGCCAATGGATGCGGCTACGGCCATAGTGACAACAAAAATGTAATTGGTCATTGTGAGCTCTATTTGAAAAATTTGAGCCAAGAAAACAGTTGCCACACCTTGATACAGTGCTGTACCAGTCATATTAATGGTTGCCCCAACAGGTATAAGAAAGCGGGCGATTCCGGGGCGAACTTTGAACGTGTTTTCAGTAACTTGTAAGGTTAATGGCATTACGGCAGCAGAACTGCTGGTGGAAAAAGAGAGCAGTAATAATTCTTTGATTTCAGTAATAAAGTATTGAAGGCTAAATTTTGCTACGAATTTTATCACCAGAAAATAGAATAAGCTAAGTACGACAAGCCCTGCAATAACCGTCAATACATACATCAGCATGCCAGAAAGTACTTCAATGCCTAGGTTCGCTACGAGTCGAGTTATTAATCCGAATACGGCTAAAGGGGCAAGGTACATGGCCCAAGAAACCACTCGCATACTGACTTCTTGCAAGGCTTCTAATAGATCAAACAAAGGTTTGGCTTGTTTTGCAGGGATGGACATCAAGGCAAACCCAAGAATAGCTGAGAATAAAATAACCTGTAACATTTCACCTGAGACCATTGATGAAATAGGGTTTTTAGGAAATAAGCCGATTAACTTGTCGGGCATTTCTGCAGCGGCTGGAAAACCACTAGCTAGCATTGGTGTTACGTTGTTATCGGTTGTGATATTTAAGCTTGAGCTGTCAATATAATGTCCTGGTTTTATAGCTTGAGCCAGACCTATACCTGTCGCTGTCCCCAGAACCGTTGTAAAAATAATGAAAGCTATAGCCAGTAAACCAATCTTTTTCATGGCCTGAGTATCGCTATTGGCGGCCAAGCCACGCACTACTGATGCGATAATCAAAGGTACGACAATCATTTGGATTAAAGCCAAGAACAATTGACCGGGTAAGGCTATCCAAGAGGTTATGATTTTTACCGTGTCAGGCGCTAACAAACCTAATTCTGGACCCAATATAAAACCAAGACAAATTCCCAAAAACAAGGCTATTAGAACTTTTAACCACAATCGTCCTTCAACCAGTTTATCAAGTTTGCTGCTCAACTTTTTGAGGGGGCGAAGATAGTCATCAGCCGTATATTTCAATGTCTTTTCCCTTATTTTGAATTAGAAGAGGTCTCGGTTTTAGCGTGATAATACAGCTTAAATAGCTTTTACTGATTTATGAATATGGATGTAAACTAACATAAAGTACATCTGTTTAAATTAGATCATTGTATTAATGTAAATCGGCTATTATGTATTCCCGCAATGTTAAATAGCGAATTGAGTTACGTCTGAATGCACATGGATCCGGTAATGCCACAAGCAGTAGGAGCTATTCTACTGATACTTATGGCAGGTATAGTACTTCGTTTAATCAAACAACCTAGCTTATTGGCTTACCTTATTGCCGGTGTGGTGATCGGACCAAGTGGCATTGCACTGATCGCTGATGCAGAGTTCATTGCTCGGTTGGGCGCTTTCGGTGTTGTGCTACTTCTGTTCTTTGTTGGCATGGAGACTGACGCGCACAAACTGGCTTCTAACTGGAGGCTCGCAATTGTTGGTACTTTTGTTCAAATACTGCTGAGTATTACTTGTTCTTGGATTCTAGGTATTCTTTTTGATTGGCCCTTGGCAAGGATCATTTTGATTGGGTTTGTCATAAGCTTGAGCAGTACCGCGATCATTATTAAGTTGTTACAAGACAGCCACGCCTTGGACACAAAAATTGGTCAAGGTGTGCTGAGTATTCTCCTAGCGCAAGATTTAGCCATTATCCCTATGCTAATTATTTTGGGGGTGATGAGTTCAGGCGAAATGCATGTGGAACAACTTGTCAAACAAGGTCTAGGCGCTTTGTTAGCGGTGGGGTTATTTGCTTGGATGCTGATACAGAAACAGATACGTTTACCTTTGTCGAAGTTGTTGCTCAATGATAAAGAGCTCCAACTATTTGCATCGCTCGCTATTTGCTTTGGTGTTTCACTGATTACAGCTTGGTTTGAGCTGTCGACAGCACTGGGTGCGTTTATTGGTGGCATGCTCATAGGGGCGGCTAGGGAAACGCAATGGGTTCATCATGCATTAGAGCCACTCAAAGTTTTGTTCGTGGCAATATTTTTTGTTTCCATTGGTATGTTGGTAGACATTGATTTTTTATTATCGAATTGGGTGGAAGTTGCTCTTTTAGTGATTGCGGCATTTGTTACCAACACCATTATCAATGCTGGAATTTTAAGGGCGTCTGGGTTTAATTGGAGAGAAGGGCTCTATGCTGGTGCACTGTTGGCTCAGATCGGTGAGTTTAGTTTTGTTCTTGCTGCGGTTGGAATGCAGACTGCAATCATAAATGAATATGGCTACCAATTGGCATTGAGTGTTATTTGTCTCTCGCTAGTGTTTAGTCCCGGATGGATTGGTTTGGGAGCTAGCTTTCTTAAGGAAAAGTCCAAAGTTAATTAGTTATCTTTTAGAAAAATTAATCGTTACTAACGTTAAAATAAATTGGATCGACAAAATAAATTGGCGCGACGGTGGAGTGGATTTTATAGCAATATAAATATTCCGATTGTCTAATGGTAAATTATAAGATGGGTGCAAAATGATAAGTGAAAAAATAAAGGTCTATTTTGATCGTACGGTAGATGTTGTTTTCGGTGTTATTTTATTTTTCATCATTGTTGGTATTGCTGTCGGAACGGCTCAGCTTTTTGTCACTACGTGGAAGTTGTTTGCATTCAATGGCATAACGGGGCAGTACATAGATGTTATCGCAGATGTTTTAACCTTATATGTATTAATTGAATTGTCCCGTTCATTGGTTGAGTATTTTCATTCGCAACGCTTACGCCTCACTTACATTGTGGATTCAGCTATTGTGTTTGTGTTACGGGAAATTCTGATTGGGCTATTCAAGCATGAAATGAAACCAGAAATGCTGTATGCGTGTTCTGTATTTTTGTTGGTCTTGGGGGTGCTTCGTATAGGTTTTGTACTCGTTCATCAGCGAGAAAAGCTCATTGCTCCCTGAGCGGAATTTAATATCATCATCCAATGATGACTTTTAGTTCTCTCATGTCCAAAAGGGTGGTTAATTAAAATCCTGTGGAGCCTAATAAAATACCATTGAAAACCAGAAGAATAGTTTGTTGGGGTTAATGCTTTGGCGTAAAGTGATTGCAGACGAAAATGATTAATACACGATTAAATGGAAGCGATTTACGGTTTCTAAAATACAGCTTGTAGGTTATTTTACCGACTATAGATCAGTGCAAAACGAAGGAATTCTAATG
>JAWUVI010000012.1:0-9675 GCA_034112445.1 Cellvibrionaceae bacterium
ATGGGCTTTGCAGCCCACATTTTTATAACCAGCGCGTGGCTATGTCCGCCACCAACGAGAACTAATTTCATGTCAGTGACGGGGAGCGATTAAGATCATGCGCACCAGTTAAAATAATACACACCAGTTAAAACAATACACGACAACGAATGGTGCCTTCGATATTAAGTAACTGTTGCAGGGCAACATCACTGTATTCTGCATCAATATCCACAACCACATAACCTACTTTGTCGTTGGTTTGTAAGAACTGAGCGGCAATATTAATGTTGTTATCAGAAAAAACTTGGTTGATGCGCGTCAGTATGCCGGGTGCATTGGCATGAACGTGTAACAAGCGATGTGCATTGGTGTGGCCCGGTAAAGCAACTTCAGGAAAGTTAACCGACGAGGTAGTGGTACCGTTATCAGAATATTTGACCAATTTTTCAGCCACTTCATAACCGATATTTTCTTGTGCTTCCATGGTGGAGCCACCAATGTGCGGCGTTAATATAGCGTTATCAAAAGCGCGTAGCGGAGAGATAAACTCATCATCATTACCGCGGGGCTCTACTGGAAAAACATCAATGGCGGTGCCCGATAAGTGTTTGGACTCAAGTGCGGCGGCCAGTGCATCAATATCGACTACGGTTCCGCGTGAAGCATTAATTAAAATGGCGCCTGGTTTCATGGCGGCAATTTCTTTTTCGCCAATTAAATCTTGGGTTGAGTTGGTTTCAGGGACATGTAAGCTGACGATGTCAGATTTTGATAAGAGTTCGTGCATGTCTCGAATTTGAGCCGCATTACCGAGAGATAATTTAGTCACTACGTCATAAAAAATAACGTTCATGCCCAATGATTCAGCCAGTACGCTGACTTGTGTGCCAATAGAACCATAGCCAATTAGGCCAAGAGTTTTACCGCGTATTTCGAAAGAGCCGGCGGCAGATTTCAGCCAGCCGCCACGATGGCATACAGCATTTTTCTCTGGAATACCGCGTAATAATAAAATCGCTTCGGCAATAACCAGTTCAGCAACAGAGCGTGTGTTTGAATAAGGAGCATTAAAAACCGCTATGCCTAATTCTTGCGCTGCTTTCAAGTCAACTTGATTGGTGCCAATACAGAAACAGCCAATGGCCATCAATTTGCTCGCTTGTTCCAACACGCTTCTGGTTAATTGTGAGCGCGAGCGGATGCCAATAAAGTGGGCTGTTTTAATTTTCGCAATCAATTCATCTTCAGGAAGAGCCGTTTTGATGTACTCAATATTGGTATAGCCTTCTCGCTTTAGCGTGTCGACGGCTGATTGGTGTACACCTTCTAATAAAAGAACGCGGATTTTACTTTTGTTTAATGATGTCTTGATCATGAAAATTCCAGATGATAACGGTTAAATTTTAAAGCGTTATTTCAGGGGGAGGCCCTGAAAGGTGGCATATAATAACATAGACAAATCATTTTTTTGGAAAATCAGTTATGACTTATAGCCATAAAAGCAACACCGGCGAAGACTTATTATTACCCGTTGGCAAAGTTGTCTGTGTTGGGCGCAATTATGCCGCACATGCACGCGAATTGAACAACCCTATTCCCACCGAACCTATTTTATTTATGAAGCCCAGTACGGCTATTGTTGATATTGAACAACCTATTGGAATTCCCTCGCAGCAAGGCAGCTGCCATGTTGAAACTGAAATTGCATTGCTGATTGGTACTAGCTTAACCAAGGCCGGAATAGGAGAAGCCCAAGAAGCTATTGTTGGTTTAGGTTTGGGGCTGGATTTGACCTTAAGAGATGTTCAAAACGAACTAAAGCAACAAGGCCAACCTTGGGAAAAAGCCAAAGCGTTTGATGGCAGTTGCCCGCTGTCGACTTTTTTACCTGCTAAAAATTGTACTTGGGACGACATAAGTATTGAACTGCGGCGCAACGGAAAATTACAGCAGCAAGGTAACGCAGCGGATATGCTGACACCTATAGTGTCTCTAGTTGCTTATATTAGCCACTATTTCACCTTGTTGCCGGGGGATGTGGTGTTAACAGGCACGCCAGCTGGGGTAGGGCCACTAGCGGCTGGCGATGAGTTAACGGCGAGCGTAAAAGATCAGGCGTCAGATCGTGAGTTGACGGTTTCTACAGAAGTGGTTTCTATTTGTGACTAAGGCTTTAAGAGCGAGCCTTGGTATTAGCATCGCGATAATTCCCTGGCGTCATGCCAGTCCATTTTTTAAAGGCGCGGGTAAAAGCGCTGGGCTCAGAAAACCCCATTAAAGCAACGATTTGGCTGATGGGAGTTTTCAGTTCAAGCAGATGATAAATAGCCTGATTGCGGCGAACTTTATCTTTGATCTCTTGGTAGGTGTTGCCTTCTTCTTTTAAGCGCCGACGTAAAGTTTGTGTGGTTGTGAATAAGCGTTCGGCAACTATTTCAAATGGCAGTTTTTCAACTGAATTTTCTTTCAGTAACATTCTTTGGATCGTAGCCGTAAGGCTATTATCGGTTTGATAGTGAGTTAACAATATTGTTGGTGCATCTCTGAGAAACTCCGTTAACGTGTGGGGAGTTTGCACGTTGGGCATATCAAAAAACTTTCGGCTGAAAACAATGCTGTTGGTTGGCTGGTTGAAAAAATGCTGACAAGGGAACATGTCATCAAAGACGTCTGCCCATGCAGGTTTATCAAAGGTTAAATTAATGCGATCCAATAACAGCGGCCTATCAATTACCCAGCTGGCTAAGCGAATAATCACAATAAATAAGGACGATACAATAAAGGCTTCATTGAGCTGTTTGGCGTTTTCCAGCTTGTAGGTGAGCGTGACCTCTTCACCCAATTCAGTAATCTCACCAATTAATCCGTTTTGAAACAAAGAGTAAAAACGAATGTTGCGTTTAATGGCTTTACGTAACGTTGGTGCGCCAATCATGGCGTGGCAGGACATAGCGAATGTGCCTTGCTTGAAAGGGCGAGAATAAAAGCCACTAGCCTCATCATCAAGCAGAACGCTGACGGTGCTTAACAATCGATCAAATTCCGCAAGACTTATAGATAGCCTGTCGTTGCTCAGTATTTCAGGGTCGAGTTCACATCGATGCATAACTTCCTGTGGGTCTATACCACAAGAAATGGGGCCTTGAAAAAAGCTGCGTAAATACGCTGATGAGATATTGGAGCGTTTAGACATACCTTGATTGTATCAGGGCTATGCGGTCTTTGATAAGGGGGCTTAAAAAAGCTTAACCCTTTTGTTTTGGGAAAATGGTCTTGACGCCGGATTTTTCAGCTAAAAGTAATACATCTGCTGGACGCTGGGCGAATAAGCCATTACTTACTGTGCCAACAATTTGGTTAAGATCAGCTTCTAGTTGGGTGGGGTTGGTGATACGAAGATTGTGAATATCAAGAATGATATTACCATTATCGGTAGTAACACCCTTGCGATAAACAGGGTCGCCGCCCAGCTTAACGATTTGGCGAGCTACGTAAGAGCGAGCCATGGGAATAACTTCTACTGGTAAAGGAAAAGTTCCTAAGACATCAACCCATTTGCTGGCGTCGGCAATACAGATAAATTCATCGGCTACGGCGGCGACAATTTTTTCACGTGTGTGAGCGGCGCCACCACCTTTAATAAGCTCTAAATTAGAATTGGCTTCATCGGTGCCATCAACATACACCACTAAGCTGTCGATGGTGTTGAGATCATAAACTGGAATGCCGTGTTGCTTGAGTCTCGCGGCCGATGCTTCAGAGCTGGCTACCGTACCCTCAAAGCTACCTTGTATCTCGGCTAAATAATCAATGAAATAGTTAGCCGTTGAGCCAGTGCCCACGCCAACAATGCTGTCGCTATCAAGCTTTGGATGAATGTAGTCAACAGCGGCTTTGGCCACAGCTTGTTTTAATTCATCTTGGGTCATGGATATTCTCGATTGATAGATTAAGTCCGCTCTATTATACGGAGAGAGGCTCAGCTGAGCCAGTAGTAAGATGTAAATCAGGCCAGAGAATTACTGACGGTTATAGCCTTAATGGTTTACCATGATTCTTGGAAATAACGCACTTTCATCTACTTGCTTAAGGCCTTCTCGGTTATGCCTCAGTCCTATATCAAACGCATTCTTAATGCGCGAATCTACGATGTAGCCATCGAAACACCATTGGATTCTGCTCAGTTTTTGTCTCAACGTTTAAGTAATAACATTTTACTCAAGCGTGAAGATTTACAGCCGGTATTCTCATTTAAAATTCGTGGGGCGCATAACAAACTGCGACAGCTTTCCGACGCCGAGAAAGCTCGTGGTGTTATTGCAGCATCGGCGGGTAATCATGCCCAAGGTTTAGCACTTTCAGCTAAGTATTTAGGTGTTAAGGCTACCATCGTCATGCCTCGCACCACGCCACAAATTAAAGTGAATGCGGTTAAAGCTCGTGGCGCCAAAGTTATTTTGCATGGCGATACCTATGATGAAGCATCAACATATGCCCAAACATTAGTGGCTGAAAAAAACTTAACCTACATCCACCCATACGATGACCCTGATGTGATTGCGGGACAAGGTACGGTGGCAATGGAAATTCTGCGTCAATACCCAGATGACATAGACGCTATTTTTGTGCCGGTGGGTGGCGGTGGTTTGTGCGCCGGAGTAGCTGCGTACATAAAATACGTGCGACCAGAAATTAAAGTGTTTGCTGTTGAGCCAGAAGATGCTGCGTGCCTGAAGTTGGCTATGGAGAAAAATCGCCGAGCAACTCTTCCGCAAGTGGGCATTTTTGCCGATGGTGTTGCCGTAGCAAAAATTGGTAAAGAAACTTTTCGCGTTTTAAAAGAGACCATTGATGGTGTTATTACCGCTAATACCGATGAAATATGCGCGGCTATTAAAGATATTTTCGAAGACACACGTTCGATCGCTGAACCGGCTGGCGCATTGGCCTTAGCGGGTTTGAAAAAATACATTGAAACAACCGGCAGCAAAGACGAAACACTGATAGCGATAGACAGTGGCGCCAATACCAACTTTGATCGATTACGATATATTTCAGAGCGTACCGAAACCGGTGAAAAGCGTGAGGCTATATTGGCCGTTACCATCCCTGAAAAAGCGGGGGCTTATAAATCATTCTTAAGGCATTTGGGTAAGCACAATATAACGGAGTTTAATTATCGGTATGCCGATGCCAGCACGGCTCGTATTTTTGTCGGGGTACAAGTATCTCCTGATGTGAAAGATCGAATTGAGCTCGTCGAAGGTTTGTCTGGTAAAGGTTATGAAGTAGTCGACATGACAGACAACGAAGTGGCCAAGTTACATATTCGTCACATGGTGGGCGGTCATGCTCCGCAGATAGATGAAGAAGTGGTATTGCGGTTTGAATTTCCAGAACGCCCTGGGGCGCTGCTGAATTTCTTAACTCAACTGGCGGGTCGTTGGAACATCACCATGTTTCATTATCGCAACCATGGTTCCGCTTATGGGCGGGTACTGGTGGGAATGGAAGTTCCAAAGTCTGATCGTAAACAGTTAACGGTATTTTTAACGGAGCTTAACTATCGCTATTGGGATGAAACTGATAACGAAGCCTATCGGTTCTTCTTAGGGTAACGATAATGATTGATGGTGAGCTTCGCTTAATTAAACGAGAATGAGTTAACCCCTTTTATGCGTCTGACTTTTTTCAATGAGCTGACCCGTAAAAAATCTTGCTGAGTCTTCACGTTGCAAACATACAGGGTTTGGTCACCCATTGCGGCGTTAGGGTCTGTTTTAATAAAGACTTTGTACCTGTCATCAGGCAAGCTTTGTGTTGAGCGTGGATCAAGAAAAACAGAGTGACGATGCTTGGTAGAAAATCTAGCTTCGATAAGACACATCGCCTCTGCTTGTGAAAAGGCGATACTTTTATTGGAGACTTTAGAGTGAGCAGCCTGCTGAAGAGATTTTGATGATAATTTTGGTGACGATTGTTTAAAAAATGCAGCGACTTTATCCTTTTGAACAACCAGCGCGGTTATTGAAATTGAAAAAAATATGAGTAAGGAAAAAAGCAATACAGTGCTGGATGCACGTTTAAACATAAAAATCACATAGGTTGCGTTTTTTCAAAAAACACCAGAAGCACTAAAGCCGGTGGTGTATTAAGGCATAGTTGCCAGCATTGATTGACGTGAATGGATCATTTCACGATAGCTGTTCAGTAAGGTTAGTTCGGTGGGAGGGTCACTGATGTGGAGCCTCTCTAAATCCCTTTTAAGGCGAATTATTTCGTGATTTAAGCGTTGGCGCATGAGATCTGAGCTAACCATGTCAACATTGACAAGTGCGGCTTGTTGATGACGCATTGTTGCTACCTTCCTTGTTCTCATTGATTAAAGACACAATAAGCATAGCCAAAGTAAAGTGGAGCGCCAGCTCTCAATCAACTATTCGTGAACAAAAGTAACCGTTATAGCAGCAGTGATGGCCAAGCGTAATCTTTATCACCTATCACGTAAAAGAACGGATTCAACAGACTGTCTTTTTGGTTGTAACGCAGCACTTGCATCTGGTCATCTAAGACTATTCCTCCCGCGGCTTCTACTACAGCTTGAGCCGCAGCCGTATCCCACTCGCAGGTTAGGGCAAGGCGTGGGTAAAGATCAGCAACACCTTCTGCGACTAGACACAGTTTCAAGGAGCTGCCCATGTTGGTGGTCGTGGTTTCACCTAGGTGCTGGTCAATTTTATCTAATAGTGACGTTACCGCTTCAGCTCCGTGGCTGCGACTGGCCACGACAGATATCGGTAACGATTTTTGTTTGCAATCGGCAATGGTGCGAACACTAATGGAACGCTTTTGCTGGTCTTCGATTTTATACGCGCCTAGTACGTGTGAACCAGCATAAGTCACGCCCAGAACGGGCACATAGACAACACCTAAAATCGGCACACCATTGTCAATTAGGGCAACATTAACCGTGAACTCACCGTTGCGCTTAATGAATTCTTTGGTGCCATCGAGTGGATCAATAATCCAATAGCGTTGCCATGTTTGGCGAACGTCAAAATCGGGTATTTCACCTTCTTCAGATAGTACTGGCACACCTTCAAGCATTTGAGCTAGCGCAGGTTCGAGGATGTTGTGAGCAGCAAGATCAGCTTGGGTTACGGGTGAATCATCAGATTTGGTGTCAATCTGTATATCACCGGCTTGATTGTAGACTTCCATAATGGCCTCTCCGGCGAGATGGCACAGGTCAACAACGGCGGTTAGTAATGCTTCATGTGTCTTGCTGTCCATAAATATGCTCTGATGTCGGATGGAAGGGTAAACTGCTGAATATTGATGGTAATTGTACGGTAAAAACTGGACTAAGATAATGTCATATTGGGTTTAAGATATGTTTCAATAACGATCAAGAACAATAATTAAGATCAACTGAAATTAAGACCAGCTGAGAGCATTATGCCGCAAAATGATATGACCGACGATATGACACCTCCAAAATTGAACACCTTATGGTTAGGTGTGTGGTTTGCGTTCGCGCTTACCTATATTCTAACCATGTCCATGCAGCCCTATGCGCTGCACTATGTTATTAAAGCTGTACCTATATGGATGTTGGCAGTCTTGTGTTGGCAGCAGCTGGATGGATCAGCGCAAAAAATAATGACGGTCGCCATGATTTTTTCTTCTGGTGGGGATGTATTGCTGTCTTTGCCTTTGAGTTATTCCTTTCCGGCGGGCTTAAGTTCATTCTTGGTTGCTCAATTGCTGTATATCTTTTTGCTCTCCCGCCGCCGCGGTGGGTTTCAACAAGGTGAATTAGGTCGCAGCCGACTGTGGCTGTTGGCCCTGATTGGTCTTTATTACGTAATGATGCTGGTTGTTCTCATCCCTAAAACAGGTGAATTAGCGGTGCCGGTTACCGTGTATATGACGGCCATTTGCAGCATGGGCTTGTTTGCCGCGCTTTATAAAGGTTCACAGTGGGTTCTATTAGGGGCTTTGTGTTTCATGGTTTCAGATTCGGTTATTGCCATTAATAAGTTCTTGGTACCTTTTGACTTGTCGGGTGTGGTGATAATGAACACTTACTATTTGGCCCAATTGATGATTGCCGTGGGCATTATTCATACTCAATTCAATGTCAAACAGAGTGACCAAGCGGATGTTTAATTGGGATGAGGTGGACACTGTATTGTTGGATATGGATGGCACCCTGCTCGATTTACACTTTGATAATTACTTTTGGTTAACGCACCTCCCGAAGCGCTATGCTGAAACTCACGGAGTTGACGAAGCGCAAGCCCTACAAATGTTACAAGCTCATATCAAAGCCCATGAAGGTACGTTGAATTGGTATTGTTTGGAATTTTGGTCTGAGTCGTTGCAGTTAGACATCCTCAAACTCAAAGAAGAAGTACAAGAAAAAATTAAAATAAGACCCTTTGTGGTGGAGTTTTTACAAACACTGCAACAGCTTAATAAGAAGCTCATATTAATCACCAATGCACACCCACAAAGCCTCGATCTAAAATTAGAGGTGACCAATATTGATCAATGGCTGCATATGGTTATTTCATCCCATGAATTTAACCAGCCCAAAGAAGCGCAAGAATTTTGGCAGCAACTCTGGGAACAAGAGCAATTTGATGTGGATAGAACGGTATTCATAGACGACACCGTTCGTATTCTCGATAGTGCCAGAGATTTTGGAATTCGCCATTTACTGTGTGTGCATCAGCCCGATAGTCAGCGTGAGCATCGAGGCATTGATGAGTACCCAGCTTTTAATCACTTTGATGAAATCATGCCCGTTATTGCTGATGATAGCCCTGAGTGATGGATAAAGTCCGCGTTGATAAATGGCTGTGGGCCGCCCGTTTTTTTAAAACTCGCAGCTTGGCTAAGAAAGCGATTGAAGGCGGCAAAGTACACTGTGATGGCCAGCGAATTAAAGCCAGTAAAGATATAGAAGTGGGCATGAAGCTAAAGATAAGACAAGGCTTTGACGAAAAAACGGTTTTGGTTGCAGCGCTCTCTGAGCAAAGGCGAGGGGCACCTGAGGCGATGGCACTGTATCAAGAAACGCCAGAGAGCCTTGCCAAGCGAGAAAACGAAGCGGCTCAACGTAAAGCCTTGCGAGGTTTGGATGGGGTTACCAGTCACCGTCCGAACAAGAAAGAGCGCAGACAAATACATCGATTTGTCAGTAGTAGTATAGAAAACGATTAAGTTCATGGCCTATGGCGTGTTTTCGTGACAGTTACGTACCTATACTGAATTCTTCAGAAGCTTTTTTGGCAAGGTGATTCAAATGATAAGCAGAGTCGTTAATGGGTATCGTTGGGTATTGGTTGTACTTTTTGCATTGGTTGGTCTTAGTGTGACCAATAGCACACTGGCTGATGCAACGATGGCCGGCTCAGAAATAGGCAAAATACTCTATAGCAAAGGGCAGGTAGAAATTAGCCGCCAAGATAAGACAATAACCAGCAAACGTGGGGCGGCTATTTATCAAGGCGATAGCGTAATGACGGGGCTTGAACCACGGGGCTTACTTCAATTTGTTGATGGCACTAGAACGACTCTAGGTGCACAGACGACCTACCGGATTGATACTTACGATTGGCAGCCCGCAGCCAAATCGACAGCCGTGTATGAGCTTGTTAAAGGTGTATTCAAAACGGTTACCGG
>JAWUVI010000013.1:0-21104 GCA_034112445.1 Cellvibrionaceae bacterium
TGCTTTGCCTTAACTGGGAGGCGAATAATACGCCTTTTTTTGAACTTGGCAACTACTTTTTTATTTAATTTCAAATAAACTTCGTAACCCTGAAAATATCTAAAATCAATATTTTCTCCCCCAACAGCCTCGAATATTTCATCCGATTAACTTAAGCTTTTCGCTTAGCCTTGCCGTTCAAGGGAGGCGAATAATACGCCTTTTTTAAAACTTGGCAACTACTTTTTTATTTAATTTCAAATAAATTTCGCAACCTTGAAAACATTTAATAAAACAATACTTTCAACCCAACAACTTAAATCTTTCAATCTTGGCGACTTAAGCTTTTTGCTTAGGCCTTGTCGTTGAGAGCGGCGCATTATACATAGCAATATGTAGCACACAAGTGTTTATATGGTTTAACTTTTATTTCTTTAAAAAAGCATTAAAACACAATAAAAAAGCCCTCTATATAAAGGGCTTTTTCAATCATCAGATATTTTTAAACTCTGCATTTGGTATTTATTTTTTACCGTACCTACCTTTACTGCGCCCATTTTTTCTAAAAGAAAGCACCCACATAGCCAACCCAGAAAAAGCATAAAAAGAAAAAATCGCAAACAATATCTTAGGAGGGTCGATAGATATAACACTAAACACCAAAACAACAGCAAGCATCATAACAAAGGGAACTCGCCCCTTCAGGTCTAATTCTTTAAAGCTGCTGTACTTCACATTAGAGACCATCAGCAGCCCCATCATAGCTGTAATGATTCCCGCCACCACTGATGGACGCCCCGCCATATTGACATCGAAGCCCACCCAGACCATACCCGCTACAACCGCAGCAGCAGCCGGGCTCGCCAACCCAATAAAATAGCGGCCGTCCGTCTCACCAACCTGCGTATTAAATCGTGCCAATCTGAGTGCAGCGCCTGCCACATAAACAAAAGCAAAGCCAATCCCAAACTTACCCATGTCCACTAAAGCCCATAGATACATAACTAAAGCAGGAGCCACGCCGAAAGAAACCATATCGGAGAGGCTGTCATATTGAACGCCAAACTCACTAGTTGTGTTGGTCATTCGAGCAACGCGACCATCTAGACCATCAAAAATCATCGCCGCAAATATAGATAGCGCAGCGAATTCAAAATTTCCCTGTATTGCTGACAAGATAGAGTAGAAGCCAAAGAATAATGCCGCCGTTGTAAACAAATTAGGCAATAGGTAAATACCGCGGTGCCTAACCTTCTCTCCGTCTACTGACACTTCTTCAATATGCTCATCCACAGGAATGAAGCTTTCTCCTACAGGATCAGTATCGTCATTTCGAATTGGCGTTATTTTCTCAACGCTGTCATCTTTTTCGTCAGTCATAATATTCTCTTTATTAATAGCGCACGCTTATTATTTTGCGTGTATTAAAAGTATAGCGCTTAATGCTGAAGAGCTTCTATTTAAACCGAACATCAAGCACCATACCTTCCCTTACAAACTCAGCACTTTTTCTCCGCGAGAAATACCCGACACACCAGAACGCACCACCTCGAGAATAGAGGCATCTCCCACCGCCTGAACAAAAGCATCCAATTTATCACTCGTACCAACAACCTGAACTGTATACACCGTGTTCGTGACATCAATAATTTGCCCCCTAAAGATATCAACACAACGTTTAACTTCAGAGCGTTGAGCGCCTGTAGCCTTCAACTTAATCAGCAGTAATTCGCGCTCGATGTGGGAACCTTCGGTTAAATCAATCAATTTAACCACATCAATTAGCTTGTTGAGGTTTTTAGTAATTTGCTCAATTTCATGCTCATCGCCAACGGTTGTTAGAGTCAACCTAGACAAAGTCTCATCCTCAGTTGGAGCAACAGTTAATGTTTCAATGTTATAGCCTCGCTGCGAAAACAACCCAACAACACGGGACAAAGCACCAGGAGCGTTTTCCATTAATACAGAAATAATATGTTTCATCTTATGTACGCTCCGTCTTACTCAACCACATGTCCCGCATAGAACCTTCTGGCGCTATTAACATGGGGTATACATGCTCAGATTGATCCACATGAATATTCATAAAGACAACTTTATCTTTCATTGCGAAGCATTCTTCCATTTTCTCTTTGAGTTCTGATTTATCAGTAACATCCATACCAACATGACCATAAGCCTCAACCAGTTTAACGAAATCAGGCAAAGAGTCTTCATAATGCGTCTCAGAATATCGACTGTCATACACCATATCTTGCCATTGTTTCACCATGCCTAAAGCTTGGTTATTCAAGCAGATGATTTTTACTGGTAAACCATATTGAGTTAATGTCGACAACTCTTGGATACACATCTGGATTGAGCCTTCACCCGTAACACACACAATATCTTTATCGCGATGTGCAAAAGCTGCACCCATAGCCGCAGGCAAACCAAATCCCATCGTTCCTAATCCGCCGGAGTTGAGCCACTGGCGCGGACTATCAAATCGATAATATTGGGCTGCAAACATTTGGTGCTGACCAACATCAGAGGAAACAATGGCCTTTCCATTTGTCACTTCATACAATGTCTGAATCGCTTCTTGGGGTTTAATTTTATCACTGGTCGTATCATAGCGAGGCCTCACATAGATGCCATGGCGCTCACGCCACTCCTCTAGTTGCTGCCACCAATCCGTCAAAGCCGCCGCATCAGGTTTTTCGGATGTAGCCGCAAGCAAACCGATCATTTCGTTCAATACGCTTTCAACCGAGCCAACAATAGGAATATCGGCCGTTACGGTTTTGGATATGGACGCAGGATCAATATCAATATGAATAATTTTAGCGTTAGGACAAAATTTATTCGGCGTATTGGTTACGCGATCATCAAAACGCGCACCTATCGCCAAAATAACATCAGAGTGATGCATAGCCATATTTGCCTCATATGTGCCATGCATACCTAACATACCCAAAAACTGTTTATCCGTACCAGGATAAGCCCCCAACCCCATCAAAGTACTGGTTACAGGGAAATTAAGAGCCTTCGCCAACTCAATCAGCTGCTTACTCGCATTACCCTGCACCACACCGCCGCCACTATAAATAATGGGGCGCCTTGCTGCCAACAGCATCTGCACAGCCTTTTTAATCTGCCCGCTATGCCCCTTAACTGCAGGAATATAGGATCGCATTTTAATTTTTTTAGGATATTCAAATGGGAACAATTCACCGGGCGTAGTAACGCTTTTAGGCACATCAATAACTACCGGACCTGGACGACCAGTACTGGCAATATAATAAGCCTTCTTAACAATTTCAGGGATTTCACTGGCGCACTTCACCAAAAAACTGTGCTTCACAATAGGTCTAGAAACACCAATCATATCGGTTTCTTGAAAAGCATCTTCACCAATTTTTTCAGCAGGAACTTGCCCTGAAATAACAACCATAGGAATTGAATCCATATAGGCTGTAGCAATTCCAGTAATTGCATTGGTTGCTCCAGGACCAGAGGTCACCAAAACAGTGCCAACCCTACCGGTTGAGCGGGTGTAGCCATCGGCAGCGTGAGTTGCCGCCTGCTCATGCCGCACCAATATATGTTTAACTTCTTTTTGACGAAAAATCGCGTCATATATATGCAAAGCTGCCCCGCCGGGGTAGCCGAAAACTAGTTCTACACCTTCTTCGTGTAAGGAGCGAATTAACATATCGCCGCCGGATAACATTTCCACCTGATTATTCCTCTTCATTAAATTGCTTGATTGCGTAAGTTATATTTTAAAATCGGCAACACAGCCACCTCGCAACAGCCGACACACAACTGCTGAGAATTTCTCATGTATTCAATCAATGAAAGCTTTACCGGACAGGTATAACGGGTTAGCGATACCAGTGCCGAATAGGCAACGTCTGTGAACGTACCTACGCAATTGGGATGGATCGGTAAACGTTTGGTTTACCAGACGTAGAATTTGATTTAAGAAATAAACCAAAAAAACAACACCGAGGTTACGGTCTAATCTACACGCCATCTAGCGAACCTTGGATTTTCTCAGCTTTTGCCTTAAAGTCAAGGAATAGCTAAAAAAGTACCACATATAGCAAAGTCTAGTTTATGCTGTAAGTAGTGTTTTTCTATGTTTTCTTATTAAAGTAGGGCTTAGCAACATGATCCAATCTCAACCACGCCATAAAGCAATCATTGGCATGAGCGTTTTTTTGTTTTTCAGCAGCTTAGCCATAAGTATCACGGCTGAGAGTAAAGACTTTTACCGGTGGACGGATGAGAACGGCAGCACTCACTACACGCTACATCCGCCAAAAGGCCATGAATCAGAAAAAATACGAACATCGATCGGAAAATCTATCCGCAAAGCCAATAAAACCTCTGCGACCTCTCCAAACTCCAATACAGAAGCTAAAGAGGGAAAATCCGATGAGGAGAGCACACCAGAAGAAACCGCTCCTGACACACCAGAAATGATTGCTCAGAAAAAAGCGAATTGCGAAAGAGCCAACATCAACCTTAAAGCACTGCAAGAACAAGCACGCGTCAGAGTTAAAGACGGTGATAATTATCGCTACTTAGATCAAACCGAAGTCAAAGAACAAATCAAAAACTCAAAGCAAGCCGTTAAAGATTATTGCTGACAGACAATTTTTAATTAACGCGGATTTGAATCCGCGTAATGAGAATCCAAAGAATCAAAAAGGGCTAATCAAGCCTCGCGACATCCACCGAGACATTCAGTACTGGGTTACTACCTCCACCAAAAATAACTCCCCGCAAGGGAGTAACGTCATAGAAATCCCTACCCCATGCCGTCACAATATGCTGTTCAGTCGCCAGGCAATTATTGGTCGGATCAAATTCAAACCAACCTTCCGTGGGCGAAAGCACCGACAACCAGGCATGACTTGCATCCGCTCCAGTTAACTTTTCTTTCCCAGGAGGAGGTAAAGTTTCCAAGTAGCCAGACACGTACTTAGCTGGAAACCCTAAAGCGCGAAGACACGCAATTTGCAAATGGGCAAAATCTTGGCAAACTCCTTTGCGCGTTTTTAAAACTTCCTCTAACGGTGTAGCAATAGTGGTGGAGAGTGGCGAATAGGTGAACTCAGTAAATATTTTCTTCGTTAAATCCATTACCGCTGACAAGAAAGGCTTATCGTCGTCAAATAAAGGCGCAGCAAAATCACGCAGAGCGTCATCAAATCGAATCATTGGCGAACTCACTAAAAACTCCCGAGCAAACAAAATATCGGGCCGAGTTGACGACATCAATAAAGATTTTGCCTCAGCACAAGTCACACCGAAATCAAAATTCATGTTGGCGTCTTGATGCCGAGTTTCAACATCACTGGTGGTCGTGATAACCAATTTTTTGTGTGGCCTCTGAATTTCAAAGTGATACGTATTATTGCCAAAATAATCCTCACGCTTTTTAGCGTAAGCGGCAATGGGGTTAACGGTTATCTTATTACTCAAACACACTTGCCGTTCAGTATTGCGGGGGATCATATGCGCCAAGTTATAACAGTGGGAGACTCTCCCAGCATAGTGATACTCGGTGATATGCTTAACTCGATAGCGCACCTAATTCACCCCCCAAACACTGCTAACCAATTGCTGAGATACTTCTCTATGATCAAAATAACGATCAGAAATAAGATTGTTAATAACACCCAATGACTCGGTCAATGCGTCCAATGTTTGTTTTAAACACAACCGCTGGCCATCTTCTCTAGCGCTCATCTCTGTCAGCAATGACAATTTAATCATCGCCTCGGCCCGTAAGGCTTCACGTTCTTCTGGCGCTAATTCATGTTTTGACTCTTGATTACGAGGCAATACATTCACATGGTGACTTATACATTCCAATTGATGCAGTAAAGATCGTGGGTTTGATGTATCCATCATGACCAAGTCAAGGCTCGACTGCACACCTAAACGAGCTCTATACCTACGTCTATAGCTGATCAGCGCCTCTACAGATAGCAGCAGCGACTGTAGCAATACATTTTGATCGGTCTCCGGAACTTCTGGGACAACTAGGCATTTGATGATGTTCGTTGTTTGTACCGCCCGCTCTAAGCGACGACCGACATCCATAAATCTCCAGCCAAAGTCCCTCACCATGCTTTCATGCGCCAAACCCGACAAAGCCATTAAGGCAGTCACTAAAGGATCCAAAGCTTCCTCAGGCGCCGATGCCAAACTGCCGGATAAATTCTCGCTCAATTCTGATAACGCATCTCTTATGTCATTAATGACTCGAAAGGTATCCGACGACAGCAGCTCTTTAGACTCATCAGCGCAATAAAGCATGGCGTTTAAATTTGCACGAACACTGCCGTTTAAATTCCCATCCTCAACAATACGTATCAACTCATCATCTGGATCGCCTATCAATTCATCACTAGCCCCCTTAAATATATGTGGGGTAGAGGTTACTTCGGAAACCGCTTGCAACAACAACCGCTTGCACGTATTCGAGACTAATTCCTCGCCATTCAAAATCACAAAAACGGTGCGTAGGATTCTCAAAGAAGCTTCAGCTCTTTCTGCGTAACGCCCCATCCAAAAAAGGTTTTCAACCACTCGACTAGGCAAGCTGATTAAATCAGCATCACGGACAGGAGCCGCCTCATCGGACCGCCCCGCATCACTCTGTACCACAGGCTCAGAATTAATAATCCAGGTATCTTTGCTTTGTGAACTTTCTCGACCAAAAATTGAGAAAGAATTTTGCTCAACTCCAACGCGCGTGAGGCCGCCAGGCATAATGCAATAAGAGCCTTTAGACGCCACAGAAAAACTGCGTAAAACAGAAGGCCGAGACTCTAATTGGCCGCCATGAAAACACGGCAACTGACCGGCCTTCACCAGAGGCTGCGCAACAAATTGTGTCGGGTCTTGCTTGATACGGGTTTGCAACTCTTTCAGTTGATCCGCGCTCAACTCTCCACCAAAGACACTCGGATTATGGACTGATGATTGGGTAGGTTTGACCACCAAAGAACTTAGATTACTCAAGACATAAGCCAAATCTTCAGCTTCCCCACACCAATAATTAGGTACCGATTGTAAACGTAATTCACGGCCCAGTAGCTTTTTAGAAATAGCCGGTAAATATTTCAAAAATACTGGATTTTCTAAGACGGCAGAACCCAATGGGTTTGCGATAACAACGCGTCCAGAACGCACCACATCCAGCAAATTGGCGACACCCATTTTCGAATCACTTCGGAGCTCAACGGGATCACAAAACATATCGCCCACTTGACGTAAAATCACATCCACACGGCTCAAACCATCTAAAGACTTCATCCACACATAGCCATTACGGACAACTAAATCACCGCTTTGAACCAAATGAAAACCGAGATAATTAGCAAAATAAGCGTGTTCGAAATAGGATTCGTTATGAGCACCTGGCGTTAAAATCACCACTCTAGGCTCATCTTGACTGGAAGACAGCGAAACTAACTTCTCCCGCATTTGTTGAAAAAATCCTGCCAAACGATGGACATTGCTGTCGCGAAACAGGCTTGGCAAAACCCGCGACATAACGGTCCTATTTTCCAGCGCATAGCCAGCACCAGCCGGAGCCTGAGTCCGGTCGGTCATGACACACATTTGACCGTTATCCCCACGCATCAAATCAACCGCATGCAGAATCAACTGTTGCTCACCAGGAATTTTTACTCCCTGACAAGCTCGTAAAAAACCTCGGTGAGAAAAAAGAGCCTCAGGTGGAATAACACCCTGACGAATCAAATCACGGGGCCCATAAATATCATTCAAAATAAGGTTGTACAGCTCCGAGCGCTCGATCAAGCCCGCCTCAATCACGCTCCATTCTTCGCTGCTGATTAACGAAGGAACAAGATCGAGACCCCAGTTATTACCAAGAATTTTCTCGTCACTGTAGATATTGTAGCTAGCACCATCATCGCGAAGTATTCGCTCGGCTTTATTCAACCGCTCATTGAAAGCCAACGCTCCCATAGATTCGATGCTATTGAGTACAACATTCCAATGGGGTTTGCGTTCGCCACTGGCGTCAACGACCTCATCCACTGAAGTCGTGGGTTGGTAACTCAACGGCTGTAGCGTAGCTTTTTGCAACTGACCAGCTTGTGACTGACTGGCTTGCGACGTGCCGTTTTGTGACTGGCTAGCGTGTGACTGACTGGATGACTGGATCACTTATTTACCTGCTGATGAAAAATCAATAGCCGCGAGTGAAGCGGCGTATTGGAAGCCCACCATTATGTCCATTTAAGCAAAGTCTTCAACTAATGAATTCACTAGCACCACTTAACTTACTGGTTGGTTACCCCCAATTCGCTTTTCTACGCATATCTAAAGTATGAGGATACTCATCAGGTGACTCCTCGGGTGGCGGTGACATGGGCCTGGGAGGAGAATCACTCTCAAAAAATTCACGCAGAGCATCACCATTAGGTCTTACGTTATAAGGACCTTGAGTATGGTTTAAGTTTTCAAACCGATTTCCACGCCTTGACTCCGCTGCACTAGCATTGACAGGAAAACTCTCATAACTCATACCGCCAGGGTGAGACACATGGTAACTGCAACCACCGACCGAGCGACCATTCCAAGTATCAATTAAATCAAACACCAATGGCACATGAACATCAATCGTAGGATGCAAACCCGATGGCGGCGCCCAAGCTTTATAGCGCACCCCCGCAACACTTTCACCGTGTCTTCCAGTATTAACCAAAGGTACACGGCGGCCATTACACGCTAATACATACCGTCCTTCAGTGATACCGGTAACTTTCACTTGCAAACGTTCAACCGATGAATCGACATAGCGCGCTGTGCCAAAGCTGCCAGCCTCTTCACCTAGCACATGCCAAGGCTCTACCGCCCAACGCAATTCAATGTCAATATCCTGCACCGTGGTACGACCATAATGTGGAAAGCGAAATTCTTCAAACGGCAGCAGCCACTCCAATTTAAAGTCGTAGCCATGTTCATTGAGATCACGAACCACTTCGGCCATATCCTGCCATAAATAGTGAGGTAGCATAAACTTATCATGCAATTGGGTACCCCAACGAACCAAGGGCTTCGTATAGGGTTTCTTCCAAAACCGAGCAACTAACGCCCTAATTAATAAGGCTTGAACTAACGCCATACGGCTATGAGGAGGCATTTCAAAACCACGAAACTCGAGAATACCTAAACGACCGGTGGAGCTGCCTGGGGCGTACAATTTATCAATACAGAACTCTGAACGGTGTGTATTACCCGTAATATCAATCAATAAGTTACGCATTAACCGATCAATCAGCCACGGCTGCTCAGATAAGCCTTCAGGCATTTGCTGAAAAGCAGTTTCCATTTCATACAGCATTTCATCGCGGCCTTCATCGGCACGCGGTGCTTGACTGGTAGGCCCAACAAACGCACCAGAAAACACATAGGACAAACTCGGATGATGCTGCCAAAAGGTCACTAAACTTCTCAATAAATCTGGACGGCGCAACAACGGGCTGTCTTCTGGAGTGCTTCCTCCCAAAGTGATGTGGTTGCCGCCTCCCGTACCCGTGTGGCGGCCATCGAGCATGAACTTCTCAGTGCCTAAGCGCGTTTCACGAGCAGCCGTATACAACTCCGTCATATTTGAAATCATGTCGCGCCAATTACTCACAGGGTGGACATTCACCTCAATAACTCCCGGATCGGGTGTCACCAGTAATTTTTGCACTCGGGGATCTTTAGGAGGCTCATAACCCTCAATTATCACCGGAGTATTAAGCTCTTGCGCTGTATCCTCAATAGCCGCAATTAATTCGATATAATTTTCTAAACTGTATACCGGCGGCATAAACACATAAAGCCGACCTTCCCGGACTTCCACACACAGTGTCGTGCGAATAACCGGAGCCATTACGGCCGTTTCAGAGCCTTCTTCTCGAGACAGACTTTGCGGAATAGTTGTTTGACGAGCGCTGGAATTAGCATCAACAAATTCAGCTTGAACATGGGTTAAATCTTTTCTCTTAGGAAGTAATCCCCGAGCTTCAAACATATCTCGACTGGGCTTAATCGTCGACTCGGCCGAAACAGGCAAGTCATCCAAGGGTAACCTTAACCCCATTGGCGAATCACCCGGAACCAAAGTTAAACGATCACGGCGAGTCTCCCATTTAGACGTCAACCACACATTGCTGACACAATCCCACTCTAGAGGCAGCACATAACCAGAGGGTATTTTTATGCCGCGCTCTAAAATAGACGCCAAACGCGCGCGTTCTTTTGAGTCTTTGGCTTTACCAATGGCGTTATCAATATTGATGGGAAGTTTGCGCTCTTGCAGCAAGTAATACATGGCATCTTCGTATGCCGGTTGAGCAAATTTTTTCGGCACTCCCAAACGCGCCACCAAAGCGCAGGTAAACTTCTGAGCGGTCTGAATGGTATAACCATAATCTTGATCGATACGCGCCAATAATTTTGGATCTTGCCAAAATGAATCGCCGTCTTTACGCCAAAAAACACCCAGCGCCCAGCGCGGTAATTCTTCACCCGGATACCACTTACCTTGCCCATAATGAAGCAGGCCTTTAGGAGCAAAATGATCGCGTAATTTCAGCAATAATGTTTTTGCCAGACGTAGCTTATCCTTTCCTAAAGCACCCGTATTCCATTGATCGGACTCCATGTCATCAATAGAAACAAAAGTGGGTTCACCCCCCATTGTTAAACGCACGTCGTGCTCTTCAAAATCTTTATCGATGCTATCACCAAGAGCAATAACATCGAGCCACTGATCATCTGAATAGGGCTTCGTAACACGAGGATCCTCAAGAATCCGGGTGACCTCATTTGAATGATCAAAGGTCACTTCACACTTATCACTACAACCTTCGATGGGTGCCGCTGAAACAGGGTCAGGCGTACAAGCCAACGGAATATGGCCTTCACTGGCAAACAAACCTGACGTCGGGTCAAGTCCAATCCATCCTGCACCCGGTAAAAACACTTCACACCAAGCGTGCAGATCCGTAAAGTCTGCCGCCGCTCCAGATGGACCATCGAGTGATTTTTCATCGGGTTTTAACTGAACCAAATAACCCGACGCAAATCGTGCCGCTAATCCCAAATGACGAAACACCTGAACCAGCAACCAAGCTGAATCGCGGCAAGAACCACGAGATAAAGTTAGTGTCTCTTCTGGTTTTTGTACGCCTGGCTCCATTCGCACTTCATAATCAATGATATTTTCGAGCTTTTGATTAACCGACACAAAAAAATCAATCGATCGACAATCTTCTGGTACTGTGAGCGTCTTTAAGAACTTTTTAAACAAAGGGCCATGCTTACCCTTTTCCAAATAAGGACCCAGTTCTTTTTTCAGCTGTTTTGGGTATTTAAAAGGAAATTTTTCGGCGTAATCTTCTGGAAAAAAATCAAACGGATTGATCGACGTCATATCCGCTTGCACTTCTACCTCAACAGAAAATTCCGTAGTTTTTTCAGGGAAAACGATACGCGCCAGAAAATTACCAAACGCATCCTGCTGCCAATTAAGGAAATGTTCAGCAGGTTTAATCTTTAAGCTGTAACTGTGAATAGGGGTTCGGCTGTGAGGCGCTGGCCTTAATCGAATAATGTGAGGCGATAAACTGACAAGACGGTCAAATTTATAATAAGTATTGTGATTTAAAGCAACGCGGATAGTCATATAAACATCTCAAAGTACAACAATTAGTGATCAGCAATAAACCAAGATTCACTGATAATAAAATGAATACTAGTTAGCATAATTTGTAATTTATTTAATTTCTCAAGCAGCGCATCACCTAAGTCTTCGTAGTCAATTTTCTTTGCTAGCTTACTCTCTACTTTTTTCAATTTTTCCAACGCCAACTCTGGCTCAGGTAATTTCTGACAGGATTGAATAATAGAGCCAACACAGTAGGTGATGGACTTTGGAAAACAGCTATCCCTTAACAAATAGGGTAAAACCGCCTGCCCTTTAACGGGTGTCTTAGTAGCACGTAAATAATACTGCGTAGCATCCAGCGAACGTAGAACACTGCCCCAAATAATTTGCTGACTGTTGATCGTATTCTCATCTTTCACTTGTAAAATAGCGGCCAAACCTGCTTCAAGGTAGCGAGAGGTCATGTCGGCGCGTTCTAAATTACAACCAATCAACATAAATTCCCAACCCGCATCACGCGGCATCGTACTCTGAATCAACCCATTTATTTGCGAACAACCTTTAACAATATTTTCAAGAAATTCTAAGCGACTTCTTCGCTTAATCCCTTGATCTAAATTATCTTGAGCATAAATACTTAATTCGCAAATTAATTCCCACGCTTTCTCAGGAATAACATCACGCGCAGTGCGAACATTCTCACGAATGAAATGCAACGAGTGCATTATGGATGAGCCGTTATCCCTGTCACCAATCAAATACTTAATAACGTTGCGTTCGCTACGACTGGAGTAGAGCTCATTAAACTCTTGCTCTTGGTCATTAATAATAATTAAGTTATACCAACTCAACTCAACGTTTTTTGGCAAATCATAAAGTAGATTTTCATAACTGGTGATCAATGTCGCCGTGCTCGAAACGCGTTCTAAATAACGAGCAGTCCAGTACAGCCTTTCGGCCACTCTTGAAAGCATCACTCTTTTGTACCTCCGCTCACGTCCACAATCCAAGTATCTTTACTGCCACCCCCTTGCGAGGAATTCACTACCAGAGATCCTTTCTTAAGTGCCACCCGAGTCAAACCTCCGGTTGTCACAAAACTCTTTTTGCCTTGCAAAACAAAGGGTCTCAAATCAAGGTGTCGCGGCTCAGGTGCATTATCTTTACCAATATAAGTTGGCGCGGTAGACAGAGCCAACGTTGGCTGGGCAATATAATTACGCGGATTGGCTTTAATTAAATCAGTAAACGTATCGCGTTCTTTTTTCGTAGAATGAGGCCCAATCAACATGCCATAGCCACCGGATTCATTCGCGGGCTTAACCACCAGCTTATCGAGATTATTTAAAACGTACTCTCGTTGCTTATCGTCATAACACAAGAATGTTTCCACATTTGATATGATCGGATCTTGATCTAGGTAATATTTGATTATTTGTGGCACAAATGCGTACACCACTTTGTCATCAGCCACGCCCGCACCCGGCGCATTGGCTAGGGCCACGTTGCCCGAACGCCAAGCCCGCATCAATCCCTTTACTCCCAACATTGAATCGGGAATAAAAGCATCTGGATCCAGAAACATATCGTCGATTCTTCGATAAATAACATCAACGCGTTCCAAGCCGGCAATGGTTTTCATATAAACACAATCATCGCTTTCAACGACCAAATCATTACCCTGCACCAATTCAACGCCCATTTTTTGAGCCAAGAAGGCGTGCTCAAAATAAGCTGAATTATAAATTCCTGGCGTTAACACCACGATCACAGGCTTACTGATTTGTCGAGGAGATAAACTTGATAAAGTCTCAAACAACTCGGCGGGATAATCGCCAATCGGTGCAATATCAACCTTTTTAAACACCTCAGGTAAAACACGTTTCATGATGGATCTGTTTTCCAACATATATGAAACACCTGAAGGAACACGCAAGTTATCCTCTAAGGCATAAAACTCACCGTCCTTATCTCGCACCAAATCAGTGCCACACACATGCGCCCACGCACCGTAAGCGGGCGACATACCTTCACACTCTTTACGATAATTGGAGGACTGCTTGATTATATATTCGGGGACTATGCCATCCTTAATGATATTCTGCTTGTTATACAAATCATCAATAAACATATTCAGTGCTTGCAAGCGTTGTTTTAATCCCGCTTCGGTTTTATCCCACTGTTTTTTGGCAATAACCCTAGGAATAATATCGAAAGGCCAAGCCCGATCAATATTCCCTTCATCGGTATAAACCGTAAAACTAATGCCCATCTCACGCACGGCCAACTCTGCAGCGGCTTTTCGTGACGCCACACTTCCAGGACTCAGCTTGGACAAATAGTTGTACAGCTTTTGCGACGGTTTACGAGCATTGCCCGGCGTACTGAGCATTTCATCAAAAAATTCACTTAACGGATAATCATCCCACTGGGAAGACATACAGCCACCTCTACCTTTACCGCATACGATTACATTACTTGTGAGTATTGCAATAAATACACCAGAATCACAATCATTATTAAAAAAACGGGGGGAGTATTTTCAGACAGGAAGGATTCAAACAATGAGTTCAGATACTTTGACCACTGAACCCTTATGAGCAATATGGGCCAACAACAATTCAGCCGTTGCTAACGCATCCATCAATGCATTATGGGCAGGTAAATCAGACAGCCCGTAGCGAGTCCGGCAATTGCCTAACCGTAATGCGCCATCGGCGATCACGTCACTTTGACGAAGGACTTTTTTCTTTTCAAGTTCTAGCGTATCCACCACCGGTAACATCACTGGCGCAGAAAATTCATTACGACTGAGAAGATTCAAAAAGCCAATATCAAGTGGCGCATGATGAAAAACCAAAATCTTATTTGCAGCAACCTCTAAAAAGCGCAGCATCATTTCCCTATGTGACACACCATCGACTAATTCGCAATCACGTAACTGATGAATACTCGCACTCTGCCCAACACTGTGTTGTGTTGCTAACAAGATATGCTCTGCAGAGCTCAATTTGATTTGGCCTGCAGAAATCACCACCCAACCAATACTGAGGATTTCACCCTCCTCAACACTCAGAGATGAGGTTTCCGTATCGACAACTAAAAAGTCTTTACTCCTCCAGTTCTCGGAAAACTTAAAATCAGATTGATTCCAACAACGCAGCAAGGGTTCACTGGCCTCGATAGACTTCAGTTTTCTTTGATAATAAAAACGCTTTAAGCCAGCCAGCATCAGCTAACCTAAACCTTGCCGATATTTATTTTTAACACCGGTTTGTGCATCCATCACGATAGTAAAAGAGTCACGTAATTGCTTGCGCACTAACTTAGAAAAATCATCTGGATTCAACCAATTAGAAACACTATCACCCGCAACAATTTGTCGAGCCTGAGCATTCACACGTATTTGCGACACAATGCGTAAGGCATCTTGAAGGTTACGACTATCCGACATAGTCATCGCTTTGCATTTCACCAGCGCCTGCATTCTTTCTAAACTGTTCACCGCAGCAACCCCATGAAACAGCGCATGGATACGGGCAATGTCGGTAATCGACATTAAGCCACTTTTCTTGATATTTAATTCGTCGCGATGATCGCCATTTCTATCGACCACAAAGCGTCTGAATATTCCCAGAGGTGGTGGCGAGTCCAATACATTTTCAGCCAGCAACGCAAAGAAAATAGAATTTCCAGACACGCGGGACAACATATGCTGCTGCAATTGATCACACAGTTTAGGATCACCATAAATTGAACGCAGATCGAAAAAGATACTGACTCGCATAAGCGCATCTTGAGTTGGCTTTTGCGTCCAGTCATCAACCGTCTTTTTCCATCCAGATAAAGGCAAACGATAAATGTCTGTTTTCGCCATGATGTCACCTGGGCAATAAACATAGCCACAGGTATTTAAACCGTCGCAAACTTTATTGGCAAAAGCCTTAAACCATGGTTCATGCTCTGCTTTCATTTCATCTGATATAACGAGACCATTATCTTGGTCTGCGCCCAACAATTGCTCCCCGCGCCCCTGAGAGCCAAACCCGAGCCAGCAAAAAGGTACAGGGGCAGGCCCCATATCCGAAATTGTTAATTCAATTAAACGGGTCGCAACTGCATCACTAATTGCGGTAAATATATGACTGACTTGCGGCGCACGAATATCAGCGTTAACCCACTGCACTAATAAATTGGGCAATAGGTCCGTAATCGCTTTAATCCCCTCAAGGGACGTTTGTCGGCCTATGTGTTGCACTAAAAAAACCGGATCATCCTGCCTTGCTAACATCAAATCTGAGGCGGTGAGAATACCAACCACTTTTTCATCTTTTACTACCGGGACATGATGAAAATTAGAGCGCGTCATAAATAACGTCGCATCAAACAAGGTCGCATCAGGACTTATCGTTTGCGGATCAGGCGTCATAATATCGGCAACAGACGAGTTATAATCAATGCCTAGCGCTACCGCACGAGAACGAATATCTCTATCGGTGACGATACCTTGTAAATCATCGCCCTCCATAATCAACACAGAAGACAATCGCCGCTCACTCATAAGTTGAGCGGTAGCTTGAATGGTTGTATCTGGGGGAATGGAAAGAACATCCGCAGCCATAAGGTCTTTAATCTGGCGCATCATGTCGCTAGGATTGGGTTCATGCCGTGCGGCACGACGCAAACGACGACTGCGTTGACTGTGAAAAAAACGATCAAAATCACGCTGCCGACGCCGTAATTCTTGATAGTCTTCTTCGGGGAAAATATAAATCAAAGAGTCTTCAATTAATATGGCTTTAATCCCAGGTTCTTCACACTGCAAGCCTTTTAAATTAAAACTGATCGACTCACCAAGACGGTCAATTAATTGATCTTTATCTCCACGTAACTCTGCAGCACCACTACGAATAATCCTTAAACCGGCCTCATCATTGTGCCCTTCAAAAACATGACCCTTGCGATAATAAGCAATCTCAATAGCCGCTACAGTCGATTCTATTTCCGCTTCTGGAAGGTCATCAAACGGGATGCAGTCACCCAAGAAATCTGCAATTGCTTTTAATTCAGGTGTCATTTTTACCCCAAAATATCAGTCACATTAAGCCGTGAATTACTTACGAAAATCTTTTTCAAAAATCGCTTCATACACAGTGAATTTCATACTGGCATCCGCGTAATACATAACATCACCTGAAGATACCACCACTCGCAAGCGTGATTTATCATGATCAAAACGATCCAAAGACAAAGGCAAACTCCACGCCATACCGTCTTCATCTGTACGCATCATATCTTGTGGCGGCAGTTCTTGAGACGATGGGTCAATCAAAGCCACTTTGGCACCTTCTAATGGAGCAATGGACTTCAAATTTAATTCCATCCGAGTGTCATCCAACCACTCAGTGCTTAAATTAATTTTAAACTCGCCATTTTTTAAGCCACAAATACCACTGCTATAACGGCAGTTTGGCAACTCAACCAATTCATACGAAGAACCCGCTTTAGCCGCGTGGGGGGTTTCCGAAACAACAGCATCAACGGCAAAATAACCCAGTACAGCGAGGATTGGGGTAACAATAAATGCAGTGATAACATGCTTGTTTTTAAACATAGTGTCTCTCTTATAATTTTTCTTGTTGACCATAAGCGTAATCTAAAAACCCCCCTTAAGATATTGATACCTATCTACAATTAGCATCAACAGCCGAGTTTTTTACATTAATCCTATTAGAATTTTTATTTACAAGGTGACATTAAAAAATATCACCTTGTAAATAAAAATGGCCCCTTGCGAGGCCAATGACTGACTTTAAATTTTTAAATCTAAATAACCTATAAACAACGTTATTTAGTGATCGTGTGCCGCTTCGATACCAGTTGGTACGCGAAGGTTTTCGACCAAATCTTCAATCTCTTTCGATGGCGCAGGAGTCATACTAGACACTGCAAACGCTACCGCAAAGTTCACAACCGCACCGACAACACCGAATGCATTAGGCTCGATACCCATGAACCAGTTCGCAGGAGTATCACCCAAGAACGAAGTGCCAGGGATAAACATAATGCCTTTGTGCTGGAATACATACAGAAGCGTTACAGTGATACCAGCGATCATGCCGGCAACAGCGCCTTCTTTGTTAATACGCTTGCTGAAGATACCCATCATCAATGCAGGGAAGATTGAAGAAGCGGCCAAACCAAAGGCTAAAGCAACCGTACCTGCAGCGAAGTCAGGCGGGTTGTACCCGAGATAACCTGCACCACAAATAGCAACCGCCATCGCAACACGCGAAGCCATCAACTCTTGCTTCTCATCAATATCCGGAGTCATTATACCTTTCAATAAATCGTGTGATATTGCAGAAGATATCGCCAACAACAGACCCGCCGCTGTAGACAATGCTGCTGCCAATCCACCCGCTGCAACCAACGCAATAACCCAGTTAGGTAACTGTGCGATTTCAGGGTTAGCAAGAACCAAGATGTCGCGATCTACCTTAACCATTTCATTGGTAGCTGAATCAGAAGTGTACTGAATGCGGCCATCACCATTTTTATCTTCAAACTGTAACAGACCGGTTTTTTCCCAGTTAACAAACCACTGAGGACGCTCTTCATAAACCAAATGCTCACCTTTAACTGGTTCAATGGTGTTCATTAAGTTCAAACGCGCCATACCAGCAACAGCAGGTGCAGTAGTATAAAGAATAGCAATAAAGACCAAAGCCCAACCCGCAGAAGAACGCGCATCTTTAACAGTAGGTACTGTAAAGAAACGAATAATTACGTGAGGCAGACCCGCAGTACCAATCATCAACGACAAGGTGTATGCGAACATATTGGTTGTGCTTAAACGAACATTGGTCGTGTATTCAGTAAAACCAAGCTCCGTTACCACTTGATCAAGGCGATCTAACAAGAACGTCTCGGAACCAATCATGGTGCTACCCAAACCTAATTGTGGAATAGGGTTGCCCGTTAGATTCAACGAGATGAAAACCGCTGGGATAGTGTAAGCAAAAATCAGAACACAATACTGTGCGATCTGGGTATAGGTAATGCCTTTCATGCCACCGAAAACAGCATAAAAGAACACGATAATCATACCAATCAACAAGCCTAGCTCGTAGCTTACTTCTAAAAAGCGAGAAAATGCTACGCCAACACCTTTCATCTGACCGATAACATAAGTAACCGAACAAATAATTAAGCAGATAACCGCAACAACTCGAGCAATCTTAGAATAGTAACGATCACCAATAAATTCTGGCACTGTGAACTTACCGTGCTTACGTAAGTAAGGAGCAAGTAACATAGCCAAAATAACGTAACCGCCCGTCCAACCCATCAAGAATACTGAACCACCGTATCCCATAAAGGCAATCAAACCGGCCATTGAGATAAACGAAGCCGCCGACATCCAGTCAGCTGCTGTTGCCATACCATTGGCAACCGGGTGAATACCACCACCGGCCACATAAAACTCTTTGGTTGACCCAGCACGTGCCCAAAAGGCAATACCGAGATATAGTGCAAATGATAAACCTACAACGATGTAGGTCATTGTTTTTAGATCCATGATCTCGCTCCTTATGCGTCGTCAACACCGTATTTACGGTCAAGTTGGCCCATCTTTCTAGCGTAAAAGAAGGTCAAACAAACGAATGTATAAATGGATCCTTGCTGAGCAAACCAAAAGCCCAACTTGTACCCGCCCAAGCGGATAGTATTTAACTCATCCACAAATAATATTCCGCACCCGAAGGAAACTATGAACCAGATAACCATCAACTTAACCATCAAGCTGATGTTCTCCTTCCAATAAGCCTTCGCATCGTCTTCACTTTTAAAAGCCATAATGCTGTTCCTCATATAATTGTTTTTATCTTTCTTACACGTTCTAATCTATAGAGGCCAACGTCCACTTTCTATTGGACGTTGGTCTAGTAACAATTAGTTTTTATTAACTAACAGTTTTTGTTAACACAAAATTAAAGAGCGTATTTCCAAGAAAGCTGAACGTAATCAGAATCGGCGTCTGTGCTGCCTTTATCATCAACAGAGAAATTACCAACCTCTACACCAGCTGTTAGACCAGGGCTCAACGTACGAATCAAGTTAAGTCCCCAATGAGATCTGTCGATATCGGAAACATCCGTTTCAGCAGCACCGTAGTATGCAGTTGAATGCCAATTGGAATCCCATACGTGGCGGTAGGCAACAGTATAAGCTGTAGTCTCTTCAACAGAGTAATTACCATCAGTATCAACGATGGCATCATTCACCATACCAGCACCCACATAACGACCAGATTCACCTACGTTCAACTGAAAGCGCAAGTCATCCTTATCACCAACATTAAGTCGTCCACCGACATTCAATGCAACCGCTGTTTCATCAACTCCCTCAACAATACCAGCATCTTCAACCTCAACTTGACGCGCCAAAGCCGCTACCTGCACTTCACCCCAATCGCCTTTAAACTTATAAGCTGCAATTAAATCAGGCATAGACTCATCAGCATCAGCACCTGCAGCGCCTTGACCACCACCAACACCATTAGTACCTACATCACCATCACCCCAAGTTTCAGGATTCTCTAAAGCAACACTAAAGTTACCATTGGTGTAGCGGATTTGTGGCTGGCGAACAAACACCTCTCCCACAATAGGACCACCAAAATCTAGAGCATCAGGAAATGCTTTTAATGGAGTAAAGGTTGTCCAATACTGACCAACAAGCCAGTTACCAGTTTTGATAAATGCATGGCGCAAACGAGGATTGGTTGAGTTAGTCGCAACTTCGTTACCCTCACCACCATACAAATCCATTTCAACAAACGCCGTCACATCACCCTTTACGTATTTCGCATTAAGGCGAGTTTCTTTTACGTTAAATCCTGTGTGGTCAGTGTTATCGACTTGCGAAGGATTATTTCCGCGCCAGTAATCTTGATAACCAAGATCTCCACTGACAGCTCTAAAATCAGCCTTCAAATAACCACCGAAAGTTAACGAACCGCCACCGTTAACTTTGACGTCCGCCTTACCAGCAGGAGCTGCCGCTATAGCGGTTTCTTGCTTCTGCATTTGGCTTTTAAGTGCTTTCAACTCTTGCTCTAACATCTCCATCCGCTTCATCATAGAATCGTCAGCTGAAAGTGCTGGCAATGAAACAGAACCCAATAAGCAAGCCGCCACGGCCGCCACTAAAGGTTTTTTAATCATGCTTTTTGTGTTGTTGTTTTTCATTTTGTACCCCTGCTCTATATATAAAATTTTTTGTTTTAATCTCGCGAGTACAGTTATAAGCAGCGACACGAGTCACAGGTATTAGCCTTTGGTCTAGATACGACTAAAGTCTAAGTAAGACATTGCAAATTTCTCTTTACGTTATGAAGATAATGCTTTCGCTTTTCCTTACG
>JAWUVI010000014.1:0-456199 GCA_034112445.1 Cellvibrionaceae bacterium
CCGTCCATGTGGCAGTACAGCCATTCGTCGGCACGAAAATCTCTGTGAATCCAAAGCCCGTGATCAAGACTGGCACCCTGAAAATTTGGGGTGTGGAAATCTACCGGATGGGCGCGTAATGATGTACCCATCAGCCGCATGTCAGACATATAAGATAGAATTATTTCATGTATTCCTGCTGTGTCAGGAAGTTTCCCGTTTGCTTTAAACCAAACACCTTGAATTGGTTGTTCGCTTTTAGGGTTATTGGCATCACGCCGGTTACATGGCAAAACGTTGATGGCCTGAAAGCAATTTAGATAGTGTTTGGTCGATCCGGGTGACTCTTTTTCCTTTTTAATTAAATGGTCAAGTTCACTTTCTATGTGTTCAAACGAGTCCGGAATATCAATATCGGTTTGATGCTCAAGGCCTTCTTCTGGCGATTGAAATGACATAGAAGTATTGAAGATCACTTTGCCTTCTTGTGATGCAACCACTCGGCGGGCTGAAAAACTACGGCCATCGCGTACCTGCTCGACATCGTAGTTAATGACTTTGGATGGATCTCCTGGGCGTAAAAAATAAGCATGTTGAGAATGAACTAGCTTGTCATCTGGAATGGTTTGTATGGCCGCAGACATGGCTTGAGCAAGCACCTGCCCACCAAAAACGCGAACTAAGCCTCCGGCTAGGGTAGTGCCCGAAAAAGTTAATTTATCGTGTTGCTCTACGGTTAAGTTGTCTACCAGTTCAGTCAGTTCAAAGTAAGTCACAATATACCTTTAATTAAGATGCGAATTTGTTTGGGGTGAAAATGTAGAGCGTATTTATGAGCGCGTACTCAGGCATAAATTGTACCAGTTAACTTCATGGAAAATTTTACAGAATCAACCATTATTACAAGCAATAGAGCTCAGATCAAAAACCCAAGAGTTCACAATGACAGAAAAGTACTTTTAGTTTAGGTGTAAGTTTCAGGTTATATTGCCAGTTTTATGAATGATTTATTGAGTACCTTTAGTGCTTATGCCGTCATGAATAATAATTTAAACGGTATGCTGGAGTTAGGTATGGGCAATACAGAAAAAGGCTTTAGTTATATATATCAGCATTGGCGCCTTGTTATGGCAGTCGTGGTACTTTTTGTTTGGCTATTAATTATTGGTTTTGCATTTTGGCAGTATCAATTCAGTCGAATCAGCTCTCTGGAAGATTATTGGGTAAGTTTTTCTGGTGAGTCTTTTGCTGACACAAAATTAGTACCCAAAAATGGGGAAGCGTTGATTGTTCATATCGTTGATCCTAATTGTCCCTGTAGTCGATTTACTAAAAGTCATATAGAAGAGCTTGAATTAAAGTACGCGAATAACGCAGAATTTATTAATATTACTAATATACCTGCCGATGACTCTCGTAGAGAAACATTAATGGGTTTGATGATACCTGCAAGTCCTGCTGTAGCGATTTGGGATGGATCTGGTCACCTAGCCTATTTTGGCCCTTATAGTGGAGGGCGTTTTTGCGGTAGTGGATTGGATTTTGTTTCGATGACGTTGTCGTCATTGAAAGCTATGTTAAATCTTCGATGGATTAATCAAGAAGCGGTTGGTTGCTTTTGCCCCTGGTCAATATCAAATAGTGGATACGAATATGCAAAGTAATGAAGTTTTAAAAGAGCACTATTTAAAATCAGATAAGGTCATGCTAGGCATAAATTTTATGTTGGTTGTTTATGCTTTTGCTTTGGCTGGCTTGAACGATACTTGGGTCGAGGCGCTGATCATAGGTGCAGGCACCGCAATGGCGCTTTTGATGATTTATCGGTTAGTACCTGGGTCAGTTATTTCCAGAGTAGCTATGGCAGCAGGGTTTATGGTGCAAGCTGCTCTGCAAATACATCAGGCTCACGGCATGATCGAAATGCACTTTGGTATCTTCGTACTGTTAGGGGTACTCCTGTATTATCGAGATTGGCTGCCTTTGGTGGTGGCTGCGTTAGTAATTGCTGTTCATCACTTGTTGTTCTTTTACATGCAGGCTAATGGTGGTGATATATGGGTGTTTGAAAGTACAGAAAATGGTTGGGGGATTGTCTTTTTACACGCGGGCTATGTGGTGGTTGAAGCGGCAGTATTTATTTGGCTTTCTATTGATCTACGTAATGATGCAATGCAAGCGTCTGAAATCATGTCCCTTACCAATAAGATGGTTTCAGATGATTATATAGATTTACGTCAGCGCTCTTCTGGTTCTACAGAGTTGTTAGAGCGATTTGACGGGTTTACCTCCGATATTGAAAATATGGCCAGTCAAGTCGCAGATACCGCTGTCCAGCTAAAAGGAGAAGGTGAGATTTTAGCGAAAATCACAGACGAGATGGAACAAAATACAGATAAGCAGCGTCTCGAAACAGATATGATCGCTAAGGCTGTAGAAGAAATGTCGAGGGCTATTGAGGATGTATCTAAAAACACTGAAGTAGCCGCCGCATCGGCAAGTCAGGTCGATGAAAGTGCGTCAAAAGCCACTTCTGTTAGTGAAAAAACAAAAAGCTCTATTGAGCAATTAGCCATTCAGGTTAGCCAAGCTACTGAAACTATTAGAGAACTCAACGGAGAAACAAAAAATATTGGTTCTGTATTGAATGTTATTAGAGGTATAGCTGAGCAAACTAATTTATTGGCTCTTAATGCCGCCATTGAGGCAGCTAGGGCAGGAGAGCAGGGGCGAGGTTTTGCTGTTGTTGCCGATGAGGTAAGAACGCTGGCTCAGCGTACTCAAGAAGCGACTCAAGAGATCGATAAAATGATTGAATCGTTACAGTCAAGCAGTGAGTCAGCCGTTGTGATTATTGAGAAAAGCTTAAGCAATGTCGATGAGTGTGTTCTTAATACAAAAGACTCTCTAGGGTTGATGGAAGGGGTCGGCAGATCGATTAGTGAAATCAATCAATTAAGTGCGGTAATATCAACCGCGGCTTGTGAGCAAGCTAATATGATGGAGGAGATAAGTAAAAATCTATCTAATATTGTATTGGTGAGTAATGAAACCGCTAAAGACTCGGCTAAAGCAGCTGGATCAGGTGCCGCAGTTCTGGACGTCTCGACTACATTAACAGTGCTCACCCAGCGTTTTAAAGTAACAGGCTAGTATAGATTTACTCATTTTATTGGTTATTCTAAATTCTGCCGGAAGGGCGGCAGTGAATTCAGGATAGCTTTGCCATAACGGCGCGTGACAACGCGTCTATCAAGCAGGGTTACTGTACCTGTATCCGTTTCGGTACGCAGTAATCTGCCGCAGGCTTGTACCAAGCGAATGGAGGCGTCAGGTACGGTAATTTCCATAAAGGGGTTACCGCCGCGTGACTCTATCCATTCAGATAATGACGCTTCTACGGGATCGTCCGGAACTGAAAAAGGTATTTTGGCAATGACCACATGGTTGCAATAATCACCGGGTAAGTCGACACCTTCGGCAAAACTGGCGAGTCCAAAAATAATACTGCCTTGGCCATCGTCAATGCGTTTTTTATGCTCTTCGATGAGCGATTGTTTAGAGCGATCACCTTGCATCAAGACCAAATCTTTCCAGTCGTCGGCTAGGTTATCTTGTACGTCCCACATTTGTCGGCGCGAAGAAAACAAAACCAAGCTGCCGCTATTGATGTCTAATATCTCGGGGAGGTAATCAATAATCATGCTGGTGTGTTCAGAGGCTTTACTGGCATCTCCCGCTCGGGCGGGCACATTGATGACAGCCGCATTGGTAAAGTCAAAAGGGCTGGGTACTACCTGATAAGTACTGTCACTTGGTGTTCCTGAACGCATCTGAAACCGACTAAAGTTACCAAGAGCGGTTAATGTCGCCGAGGTAACAACGGCGCCGCAACACTTTTCCCATAGGCCGTATTGGAGAGTGTGTGACGCAAGGATAGGACTTGAGCAGACTTCGAAGTCTAAGTTTCCTGCTTGCTCGACTAAGGTAAACCAACGAGCTTTAGGGACATGATTGTCAGAATCGGGTAGGGCATAGCTAGCCCATAGCTCTTTGTTGGATTCGGCACGTGACTGCCAAATACCAAAGGCAGGGTAGGCATTCTCTAAGTCAACTTTAGGTACCGAGCAGTGAGGATCTTCCATTGCTTCATTAAGCTCAGTAACGACTTTACTGAGAAGCTCGGCTAGTCGGTCAAAAGCGCGTTTGATATCCAAGCTGGAGGTTTGCATTTGTTTTGGAATAACACCATTGTCGAATCGATAACGGGGGGTATGGTCGGTAGGATCAATGGTGTCGGCTAGGTGCTGAAACTCAGGAATCAGCTTGTCTAATTCTTGACGAGCATCAAGTAAAGCGGCCGGAAGTTGCTCGGCAAAGCGATCTATATTACCTGCACCACTGACGCTCGCTAATAAATTAGCCAGTTGTTTTTGGCTCTGATCTAGCCATTTGCTGGTGCTGATTAAACGGCTGTGATGAGCAAAGTGATTAAGAGCCTTATCAGGAAGGTGATGACCTTCATCAAATATATAAATGGTGTCTTCTGGCTCGGGTAAAATGGCGCCGCCACCTAAGGCTAAATCGGCTAGGACAAGGTCGTGATTGGTCACTATACAGTCAGCGTTGCCTAAATTGTCCCGGGCTTTTAAAAAACTGCACGATGAGACGTTGGCGCAGCGGCGGCCGGTGCATTGTCGGTGGTCGGTGGTGACGCGCTGCCAGTCTTCATCGTCAACGCCGTCTGCCCAAGCATCCCGGTCTCCATCCCAATTGTTAGAGGCTAAAGCATCTAACATGGATTGATATATTTTTACTGATTGCTCAGTAACCTGCGGTAATTCATCTTCGTATAGCGCCTGTGAGGGATTCCGGCTGCCTTCGATTTCGTTGAGGATGCGATCCATTTTTGACAGGCACATATAGCGGCCGCGGCCTTTGGCAAGCGATACGCTAAAGGATAAGCCGCTGTGCCGCAAAGCTTCAGGAATATCTTTGTAAATAATTTGCTCTTGCAGGGCGACAGTTGCGGTAGAAATGACCAACTTTTTACCGAGGGCTTTAGCGATAGGGACGGCCGCTAATATGTACGCAACAGTCTTGCCGGTACCGGTTCCCGCTTCAATCACGCAGACGTGCTGCTCATTTTCTCGAATGTTTTCACCATCAAGAGAAATGTTGCCCAAGGTTTTGGCAATTTCAGCAATCATTAACTTTTGCCCGTAGCGAGCTTTCAGTTCCTTGTTTTCAAGAAATGTGCTGTAGGCTTTTTGAATGTCGTGCTTGAGTTCTTTGGTGAGCATTTTAGGATCTAGTGGTCAGTTGGTTGATGTTGTTGATGTTGATTGTTGATGTTGATGTTGTTAATTATGAGCGAGAGAAAAGCCCCGAATATTACCGCTTTATGGTCCTCAGCACATCCCAAAAACGACTTATTTAACAGGCTTATAGCTCTTTCGTGGAATTTATTATATTAGTAATATCTAATTAATAGCTTGCTAAATTAGATATTACTAATATAATGTTTGTATATAAATACGGAATTAGTCATGGATATTTCACAGCTACAAGAAAATGCGTCGGAGGTTGCCGCTATATTGCAGCAGCTATCCAATAAAAATCGGTTGATGATTGCGTGTACTTTAATGGACACTGAAATGTCGGTTGGTGAGTTGAATCAACACATCAACCTGAGTCAGTCGGCTTTATCTCAGCACTTGGCAAGTTTGCGCAGTAGCAATTTAGTGTCCACTCGCCGAGAAGGGCAGACGATTTTTTATCGCATGCACAGTGAAGAGGTTCGCCAATTAATGCTGGCCATGAAAAATATATTTTGTCCTGATTAAGGGCGCTCAAACCAAAAGACAGGAAATGATTATGAATATTCAAACGATTTCAGCAGCCGATTTTTCCCAGCGTCAGCGCGATGGAGATGTTCAACTGTGTGTTGATGTGAGAACCAAAGGTGAATACCTTGGTGGTTTTTGTGTATCGAGCAAAAACTTACCACTCGATGAGATTACAGCAGAGCAATTGTCAGGGTTAGTGAAGAGTGTCTCGTTAGACTCAAATCAGCCTGTTTATATAATGTGTCAGGCTGGACGTCGTGCTCAAATGGCCGCAGATAAATTATTAGGTGGGCTACCAAACCCCTTAGTTGTTATTGAAGGTGGCATGAATGCCATGCCCAGTGATTTAATTCAATCGGAAAAAAAGGCCGTATTACCTTTAGAGCGCCAAACTCAAATTGCTATTGGTTGTTTGGTTTTACTGGGCACTATCATTGGTACATTTGTTAATCCTGTTGGCTATGGGTTGTCGGCATTTGTGGGATGTGGATTGATTTTTGCCGGGGTGAGTGGAACCTGTATGTTGGGAATGTTGGTGGCTAAAATGCCTTGGAACCGTGCTTAAATGAGTGTTGCTATTGGCGTGCTCATTGGCCTGATACTGGGCCTTACAGGCTCTGGTGGTTCGCTGTTTGCTGTGCCTCTGTTATCAATAATGCTCGGTTTGCCAATCGTTGATGCTACGGGTATTGCGCTAGGGGCTGTATCAGCTAGTGCCTTATTCGGAATTTTTCAGCGCAGTGTTTCCAGCAATAGCACCAGTGAAATCGCATGGGTGCCGGCCTTAATTATTTTAGGCGCAGGGGTGTTGTTTGCGCCTTTGGGGCGTTGGTTGGCTCTGTCTGTTAATGACTTATGGTTACTGGCAGGGTTTTCATTATTGGTTGTGTGGATATCAATAAGAATGTGGCGCCAAGCGAACATGAATCCTGAGGCGGCCGTTGCCGTTAGGGCCAGTCAGGGCGACGAGCAATCACAAGCCCCGACGCCTTATTGTCAGAGGACGGGGAAACCGTGGGAGATAGGCTCGGCCTGTGTTGCTGTGTCATTAGCCGGAGGCGTAGCAACGGGTGTGTTATCGGGTTTGTTGGGGGTTGGTGGTGGTTTTGTCATAGTACCGTTACTGACTATGGTCGCGGGATTATCTATGCGCCAAGCCGTAGCCAGTTCTTTGCTTATTATTTCAATGGTGAGTGCTAGTGGCTTTTTCAGTTATTGCTATTTCAATGGCAGTGTTGATGTTTGGTTATTGGCAAAAGTAGCGTTCGGTGGTGTATTAGGAATGTTGCTAGGAGGCCGCTTGATTAACCGCATAGATAGCGTTTTGTTGCAGAAAGTATTTGCGGTCATGTTGATTTTGGTTTTACCGGTTATGTGGCTAAAAGCATAAAATTTAACGGTGAGATTTAACCGTTCTGAAATCTAACCGCTCTGAAACTAACAAGTCTGAAGTTTAACAAGTCTGAAGTTTAACAATAGTGAAACTGTTCCATTTGGAGGTATATTCTGATGATCTTTCGTCAATTATTTGAGAAGAAAAGCTCGACCTACACGTATTTACTGGCTGATGAAACCACATTAGATGCTATTTTAATTGATCCTGTTCTCGATGATATAGAGCAGTACGTTAATTTATTGGTCGATTTTAATTTAACCCTGCGCTATGCGGTGGACACGCATGTACATGCCGATCATATAACAGCTTTGGGAGAGTTACGGAAACGTTTTGGTTGCAAAACCATGATGGGCTTAGAGAGTTCGGCAGAATGTGTTTCGGAAAATTTTTCTGATCAGCAGGTTATACGGGTTGGTGATTTGTCATTACAAGTAATCTATACCCCGGGCCATACCGATGATTCTTATAGTTTTTATGTGCCTCAATTAAACAGTGTCTTTACTGGAGATACATTGTTGATTCGGGGAACTGGCCGTACGGATTTCCAAAATGGTGATTCTACCCAGCAATATCACAGTTTGTTTGAAAAACTGTTGGTGTTGCCGCCAGCAACACGTGTTTTCCCTGCTCATGATTATAAGGGCTGGAATGAGAGCACCATCGCTGAAGAGCGCCGGTGTAACCCTCGGTTACAGGTGAAATCAAGTGCTGAGTACAGCGAGCTAATGGCTTCGCTTGACCTGCCTAATCCTGCTCAAATGGATATAGCCGTGCCTGCCAATCAGCGCTGCGGTATGATATGACGCCAATGATGAGATGGCTCGGTTCGCTTGCATTATGGATTCCATTGGTAAAGACAAAGGATATCAAGTTAGGCTTTATAGAAATTTTCAAGCAAGATCGCTTATATTAATTTACAGAACAAAAAATTGTAGTTGGAGAATCAATAGGTTAGCGCTAAGATCAAGCCTATGGATATAAAGACTATAATAATAATGCCCGTTCTTTGTTCTCTCCTATTGGTTAGCTCTATGAGCAAGTCAGATAGCGGAGCTACGATTCGGTTGTCTTGCTCAGAAGCCCCCACAGCTAAAATAGTTAAAGACCCAGTTGAGCTTTATACGAAAATTTTCAAACAAGCCGGAATGGATCTCGAGATTATTAAGACGCCTCAGGAAGAGGCTGTACATCGCCTGAAAGATCAAGAGTTTGATGGCAGTTGTGGCCGCCAAAAAGATTTTTTGAATGTCACCGGTATTGACCATATGGTGCGAGCTCGGACGCCATCATTGGTGGTTAAGTATGTGATTTTAACTCGATCAGATGAACCGGCCAGCAAAGTTCTGAGTGATGTAAAGATTGGCTACCAGGCCGGCCAAGTGTCATTAGATGGATTACTTAAATCTTTAGGTATACGTAATAGCCAACGCTTTAATCTCGAAGCTGATTTATTTAAGGCATTAAAATCTAAAAAAATTGATGCAGTTTTGATTATGGAATCCTCGTATGATCTCTATGTTGATAAGCACCAACCTTCTTGGGTTAAGCTTCAGAACGTCTTATTTTCATCGCCAGTGTATTTGCATCTCTCGAATCGACATCAACAGTTGCTCGACTTTTTCGATCGACGCTACCCCTATCTTTTTGCGCAGCAGCAGAAAGTTAAATTTGATAATGAGTCTACAATGGCGGCACAACCAGAGACAGCCTCTAAAACAGAGGCAGGCCCTGAGAAATTATTGAGATTCACCTGCCCGATAAGCCCAGATCATCCCATTATGGCTGGATTTATGGCGGCGGCGACTAGAGTTTTTTCCAGTGTGGGTTATGAGTTTCACATGGAGTATGCTCCTAAGTTGCGAGCCTTATCACTGCTGAAACAGGGCCAAGTCGATGGCCATTGCGCTATGTTAGAAGCTTCAGGGCACGATGAGGATACCTGGCGTATAAAGCTTAATGTGCCTGTAGCACAAAGTTATGTGCAGGTGTTATCGATGGACCATTTGCAGCCAATTGGTTCGGTTGATGATTTTCCCGAGGCTAGGCGTGTTGGTTATGTCGCTGGTGATATGCATGTAGCCAAGTTGCTTGAAAAAAGTAAATCAGATCTTGTGACTGTTGCCTCCTTGACTCAAGGTTTAGTGCGGTTGGAGTCGGGGGAGCTGGATTATTTGGTCGAGTACTCATCAAATGTTGTTGGCCAGTTGGATAATATATTACTAAACAGGCCGGTATTTTCGGTTGGGTTATTAGATAAGGTGGTCTTTTACCCTTACCTGCATGCTAGCCATAAAGCGTTACTTCCAGAGCTTGGCCGTAACGCCCATTTAATCAATCAATAAACGTCTATTTTTACTCTGAGTGTTCCACGTTTGTATTTAAAGCCCGATTACATTGGCTTTATTTTTGTCACTTGAGATTCAATTTCTCCATCGATCAACCTTGTTTTAATGATGCTGCCTATGTTGACAGTGGTTGTTGTTTCAATGACATGATCATTTTCATCGTGAGTGATGCTATAGCCTCGTTGCAAGGTGTTTAAAGGGTTGAAGCTGTTGAGCAAAGCAGCTTGTTTGTTAACGTGTTGCTGCTTGCGCAAATAAATATTTTTGATTGTTGTCTGGAGCTGTCTACCAATCGCATCGATTTTTTGCTGCAAATGGATTATGTATTCTGCCGGATTGTTTGAGTTTAATTGAAGCTGAATGTGTTTCGATTGGTGTTTAACCTGCTCGATTTTTTTATGCATGGCCTGCTTTAAACGTTCTTCGAAATAATCTAATGCTTGTGATTGAGCTTGAAGTTTGTGTCCCGGGTGTTGCAGCTTTGCGGATAAATGTTTGAGGTGTAGCTCGTGGCTGTTAAGTAGGCGCTGTATGGCTTCTTGTAGCAGTAATTCTATACCATAAAAATGCTGACTCATGGCCTCACCATCAGGCGTGGCGATTTCGGCTGCAGCCGATGGTGTGGGTGCGCGATAGTCAGAGACAAAATCGGCAATTGTGAAGTCCACTTCATGACCAACAGCGCTGATTACAGGAATTCTACTGGCAGCGATAGCGCGCGCAACAGATTCTTCATTGAATGCCCACAGGTCTTCAAGTGAGCCGCCACCACGAGTGACAAGTAATAAATCACAGTCAGTGAGTTTGTTGGCCGTTTGCAGAGCTTTAACAATTTGTGGGGCAGCCTCTGATCCCTGAACGGCTACGGGGAAAATTGATACGGGAATGCTAGCAAAGCGTCTCTCTAAAACATGCAATATATCTCTAACAGCGGCACCTGTCGGAGAGGTAATAATCCCAATATGCTTGGGTAATTCAGGAAGCGCTTGTTTTTTGTCTTCAGCAAATAAACCTTCGTGTTGGAGTTTGTCTTTTAGAGCATCAAAGGCTCTGTGCAGAGCGCCTAGTCCGGCGTCTTCCATATGCTCAACGATCAGCTGGTAATCGCCACGACCTTCATAAATACTGACTCGGGCGCGGAGTAAAACCTGTTGACCTTGTTGAGGCTGCGGGCGCACTGATTGATTCCGATTACGAAACATCGCACAACGAATCTGCGCGCCTGAATCTTTTAATGTGAAATACCAATGACCTGAAGATGGACGCGCCAAGCTGGACAGTTCACCTTCAACCCAAAGCATGGGCATGTGGGTTTCTAGTAATTGTCGGGCTTTACGGTTTAATTGGGAGACGGTAAGAATATCTTTGGTGGGCATAAAAGCTTTCAACGCTGGCAAACAAGAGAAAGCTATTATGGCATCTGAAAAAACCGCTTCAACAACTTTTCGAACCAAAGAGCAGGTAATAAGCGTTTTAATATGGGTGTCAGCTTTTGCACAGGCGTGCCCACGGTATAACGAACTCTAGGCTGCTCGGTATTAATGATGGTAATGATAGTGTCGCCAATTAATTGGGGAGAGGGTGCATTGTGCATTTCTTTGGCAGAGGTCTGCATGTTTAGACTGAAGTGCGGTTCGTAAGGTGAGTCTGGGTCTAAGGGTAAGTGATCGCGTTTGTCGAAAATATCAGTTTTTAAATCGCCGGGCTCAATCATGCAAACTTTGATGCCAAATTGAGCAACCTCCATACGTAAACTTTCAGTAAACATTTCTACGCTGGCTTTGCTGGCCGAATAAACAGAGCGATAGGGTAAGCCCATTAAACCTGCCAGTGACGAAACGTTAACGATAAGACCGCTACGCTGTTTACGCATGATAGGCAATATCGCTTGATTAACCCTCAGCATACCCCAGACATTGGTGTCGAATAACGCTTGTGCCTTGTCAATTGAGAGTGCTTCAATTGGTGATGAAGCGCTCACGCCTGCATTGTTGATGACAAGGTCTAAGCATTGTTCATGGGACATGATTTGGTCGATGGCGCTGCTGACGGAATCATCATTGCGCACATCCATTTGAATCATGTTGATCTTCGACGAGTCTGTGTGAGCTGCAAGAGTCTGAGTGTTTCGACCGGTGCCGTAAACACGATAGCCCGCTTGCAGCAATCGGCAGGCCATAACTTGACCTAAGCCTGCCGATGCACCAGTGACTAAAGCAACTTTCTGTGGGTTAGTCACCTGAGTTTACTTTCTGAAATCATCTATAAATGCTTGGGCTTTATCCATTAACTTCACAGCTTCTGTGCCCAATTTAACCGCCAAGCCTTTATCTTCTGAGCCGCTAAGAGAAAGCTCAGAGTTACCAGGGGTATAAGACTCTTCCATAATGGCCAGTACGTTTTTATCGATCATTCCTTTTAGCGGTACTTTTGCCACCATGCCGTACATAGCTGCAGATCCTTCGTAGGCTAATTCTGGATTAGATTTTACGGCGTCTACTGATTCACGCAGGTCAGCTAAATATTGATCAATGGCTTGGCCATGGTTAACGTTGACCATAGCTTGCAGGGCGTTAGGCTTTTGCTGGCGGTTGATGTTCCAGCCCCGAGATTCCATTTGGTCGCCGACAGCAAAAATATTAACGCTGTTATCGATACTGCGATAAGCAAATACGCTCATGTCTGGCTCGCCGAGCACTTCTAGCTCATCTATAGCGTTAATGCCGTCTTGCATAGATTGAGCAATCTCTAGGGTTTTCTTGGTCATTTCTAAGAAGCCTTCATGGCCAATGGTTTGCAGTGATGCCCATGCCGCTGCAATGGCACTGCCAGCGCGTGTGCCTAATAGTGCGGGTGACGCGTATATACCGCCCGACCAGCCTGTAACCACTAAGAACTGGTAGCGTAAATAGCTCATGTCTTTATATAAAATAACGGAGGCGCCTTTAGCGGCGTAGCCGTATTTATGGACATCAGCTGACATGGAGGTTACGCCGGGAACGGAAAAATCAAAGTCCAAAATGTCGTGGCCTAATTCACGGACAAAAGGCAACATAAAGCCACCAAGACAGGCATCTACGTGCAGTGGAATTTTCTTTTTCAGAGCCAGTTTGCCAAGCTCTTCAATTGGATCGATAACGCCAAATGGACATGATATGGCTGAGCCTACTAATAAAATGGTATTGCGATTAATCAGCTTCTTCATGGCTTTGATGTTCGCCCGGTAATCTTTACCAACGGGTGCGTGAATAATTTCAACATCAAAATACTTTGCGGCTTTATCAAATGCTACGTGTACCGATGAAGGTACTATCATGTTTGGGCGACGTATCCATGGCTTTTTCTTGCGGGCGCGATCGCGGTACGTTTTAACCGCCATTAAAATACTCTCTGTTCCGCCAGAGGTCATGGTGCCAACTACATTTTCATCGCCTTGCAGCATGTTGGCGGCCATGCGGACCACATCAGTTTCAAAATGCTTAAGGCTTTTAAATGCCATTGGGTTGAGATAGTTGGTAGAGAAGAACATGTTGTGCGCTTCTTTGATGGTTGAGTAATGTTCATCGTCTTTGTGATAAACCAAACTCCACACTTTACCGTTTTTATAATCAGTATCTTCGGTGGCTGCATTTTTCATGGCGGCTAATAATTGATCTTTGGGGATGCCATTTTCTGGTATTAAACCATTAAATAAAGTGCTGTCTGTCTGCTTTGTTGTAGCCATAATGCTCTCCGAAAATTTAAATCGACTGTTGTATTAAGTTGTTGCATGAATAGTTGTCTTAGCTTTTTGAAATAAGTTGTTAGCTGACCATTGTGTTATGAAAAATAAATTGTTTAAAAAATAAATTGTTTAAATAAGTAAGCGACACTGATACCGAGAATGTTGCCAAGTGCATAGCCCAGTACACCAACGGTGATTCCGGATAATAAAACCTCTCTATTCTTGAGTGCGCCGGCAATCATGGCAATAAAGGGTGGGGAGCAAATAGCCGCCACGGAGGTAACAATGAACGTGTCTGTATCCACTTTAAAGAACCGACAAATAAGGGCGTGTATAAACATTGAGCCAAACACAATACTCATCAAAAATAAGGCTAAGGTCATATCCATCTGACTTAATATATCACCAGTAATCATAGAGCCTAGGATGACGCAGAAGCACAAGACAATGTACATGCCCAGCTCAAAGGTGTAGGCAATCGTGCGGATTCGCTCTACAGATGAGGCGGCTAAAGTCATCAGGGTTAGACTGATCATGGTGATGGCCATTTGTTGTTCGCCGCCTATGAGATGGGCTATTAAAATGGCTAGGCCTGCGATACCCGATGTGAGTATGACGGCTGGGATTAAACCTTTAATGGTTTGCCACTGCAGTAAATGACCATAGTTCTCAGTGCTTTCAAGCTCTTGACTTGCGCTGTCTGCAATTGCTTGGCTACCGTCTAATTCGCTTGCAGGCAAAGCTGTTGAAGTATGACTTTTAAACGCAGGTAAGAAATTTAAAAATACCCGCTGGGCAATTGTGGCCATAAAAACGATATAAGCCATCGTGAAAATAGTGTCGTAAGTGTGCACCAAGAGAAACAAACTGTTGTCGACTTGTAATCCTTCTTTTACCGCTGCTAGGTTGGGGGTGCCACCTGTGTATAGGGCCGTTGATAAACCGACTAATTTCCAGATATCTTTGATTTCATCCTGGAATAACCAACCGCTAAAAACACTCATAGCAACAATTGCGGTGACACTGGATAGTGCGGCTATTAATGTATTGGGACCCAGATACAGCCACTGCTTAATATTGATAGAGAGCAGCATAAGTGGCAATGATATAACGATACAAATGGCGACTAAATTGTCTTGCAGTGTTTTTAATCCATCTGTTTCAATAGTTGAAGAAAATGTTTGAGCAATCAAAAAGCCGGCTAAATAACACAATACAACCGACCCAATTTTATCTACCCATGAAAAGCGGTTGCAAGCGAAGAGTACGAGTGCGGGTAAAATAAAATACGTCGCTATAATCATTGGGGTGTTCATATTAGTGTGCTCATTTAATGAGTAGCTGTTTATTGGATTGGTCATACTATAACCAATAATATTAAATGGTACTATAGTACCATTTATATCGATTTGATCTTAAAAATTAAGTGTTATAACAATTGAAGTGTTATAAAAATAGCCTTTGAACCAGGAGATACAATGAAATGACTCTAGACGTAAAAGCCGTGAGTGTCGAAAAACAAGGCTGGATCACCATCATTGTGCTCCATAGAGCAAAGGTAAAGAATGCGGTAGATGGGCCAACAGCGCTGGCCTTAGAGGCTGCATTCAAGCAATTTGAGGAAGATGAATCTGCACGGGTGGCGGTTTTCTATGGCGCTGGCGAGGTTTTTTGTTCCGGCGCGGATCTAAAGGCTATGGCAGAACCACACTTACGTAATCGCATAGCGGCTGAAGGCCCAGGACCTATGGGGCCTTCACGGATGCTGTTGAAAAAACCGGTTATTGCCGCTATTGAAGGTTACGCGGTAGCCGGAGGATTAGAATTGGCGCTGTGGTGTGATATGCGGGTTGTCAGTGAAGATGCGGTTTTAGGCGTTTTTTGCCGGCGTTGGGGAGTGCCCTTGATTGACGGCGGAACAGTACGGTTACCGCGTTTAATTGGTCATAGTCGAGCATTGGATTTGATCTTAACTGGACGACCAGTCAAGTCTCAAGAGGCTTTGGCGATGGGTTTAGTAAACCGAGTTGTGAATAAAGGTGACGCTAAAGTAGCGGCTGTCGAGCTGGCCCAAAAAATTGCCGAATTCCCTCAGTTGTGTCTGCAAGCTGACCGTATGAGTTCTTATGAGCAGTGGGATTTACCTCTGTCGAAAGCATTAGCTAATGAAGGACGCAGTGCCGAATCTGTGGTCTCTGCGGAGTCTCTTGCTGGGGCGGCTAAATTTTCGTCTGGAGAGGGTCGGCACGGCAGTTTTGAATAGCTCTCGATGCGCTTTTAGCCTATAATCGCGCGTTTTCTTGAATCTGTCATATAAACTTCAAAATATAACGATATCCTGCTTCCCGCTGTTGGAGGTATGGTTTTCTTATATTTCAAAGTCGACAGATGCAGTCTTAAATATTTAGAACGGGGTCTAATTTCTTATGTTACGTATCGCTCAAGAAGCACTTACTTTTGATGATGTCCTTTTGGTGCCGGGTTATTCCGAAATTACGGCCAAAGATGTATCCCTGAAGACCAAGTTGACTAAAAGTATTGAATTGAACATGCCTTTGATTTCGGCTGCTATGGATACAGTAACTGAGTCGCGTTTAGCCATTGCCATTGCTCAAGAAGGCGGCATTGGGATTATCCACAAAAGTATGAGCATTGCGCAGCAAGCTCAAGAAGTCAGAGCCGTTAAAAAGTTTGAGGCTGGTGTTGTGCGCGACCCTATTACGATTAATGCTAATGCCAGTGTTCGTGAGCTAGTGGCCCTAACCAAACAAAATAACATTTCAGGCGTTCCTGTTCTGGAAGATGGCAACTTAGTTGGCATTGTGACCGGACGTGATGTGCGCTTTGAAAAAAACCTCGACGCCTTAGTTTCCAGCATAATGACGCCAAAAGATAAGCTGGTAACCGCCAAAGAAGATGCAGCGCAAGAAGAAGTGGTTGAATTGCTTCACCATCATCGTATTGAGAGAGTTTTGGTGGTCAATGATAACTTTGAATTGCGTGGATTAATTACTGTTAAAGATATTAATAAGGCAGAGCGTTATCCCTCAGCTTGTAAAGACCCTGAGGGTCGTCTTCGAGTTGGCGCATCTATAGGTACCAGCCCTGATACAGAAGATCGAGTTATCGCACTTATTGATGCCGGAGTAGATGTGCTGGTTGTTGATACGGCTCATGGTCATTCGCGTAATGTAATAGACCGCGTTGCCCTAATTAAGCAAAAACATCCAGATATACAAATTATTGCTGGTAATGTGGCGACAGCCGCTGCGGCTAAAGCGTTAGTGGCCGCAGGTGCTGATGGTATTAAAGTCGGGATTGGACCTGGTTCTATTTGTACAACCCGTATTATTAGTGGTGTAGGTGTACCGCAAATTTCAGCCATTGCCGATGTGTCAGAAGCCCTTGAAGGCACTGGTGTGCCAGTGATTGCTGATGGCGGAATTCGTTTTTCGGGTGATATTGCTAAAGCATTAGTAGCAGGCGCTCACGCCATTATGATGGGCTCAATGTTTGCCGGAACTGAAGAGGCTCCTGGTGAAGTAGAGCTATATCAAGGTAGAACGTATAAAGCTTATCGTGGTATGGGATCCTTAGGTGCCATGGCTAAAACTCAAGGTTCTTCTGATCGTTATTTTCAAGACGCGAGCCAAGGTACAGAGAAATTAGTGCCAGAAGGTATTGAAGGTCGGGTTCCTTATAAAGGCCCACTCGCTGCCATTGTGCATCAGATGATGGGTGGCGTTCGTTCAGCGATGGGTTACACCGGATGTATTGATATTGAGACCATGCGCACTCAGCCAGAATTTGTTCGTGTAACTTCAGCAGGCATGGGTGAGTCTCATGTGCATGATGTTCAAATCACCAAAGAATCGCCCAACTACCCAGTAAGCGGCCGCTAAAATTTCACAGGGATTTAGTTAAGACCATGACTCATGATATCCACGCTCAGCGTATTTTAATTCTAGATTTCGGTTCTCAATACACGCAACTGATTGCTCGGCGTGTACGTGAAGTTGGCGTATACAGCGAAGTTCGTGCTTTTGACATGAGCGATGAAGAAATCACGGATTTTGATCCAAGTGGCATTATTTTGGCTGGTGGACCGGAGTCGGTAACTGGCGGTGAATCACCTCGCGCACCTGAGAGTGTGTTCACACTTGGTGTTCCTGTGTTAGGCATTTGTTATGGCATGCAAACCATGGCTGAGCAATTAGGCGGAGAAGTTAAAAGTTCTGACGTACATGAATTTGGCTACGCCCAAATTACTGTGCACGGTAAAAGCCAGTTATTGCATGATATCCGCGATCACATCGACCACGATGGGAATTCATTACTTGATGTATGGATGAGTCACGGCGATAAAGTTGTGCGTATGCCTGAAGGTTTTGAGCTGATGGCGGCTACTGACTCTTGTCCTATTGCAGGCATGTATTGTGAGGAACGTGATTTTTATGGGGTTCAATTCCACCCAGAAGTGACTCATACCTTGCAAGGCGAAAGAATATTTGAACACTTTGTTTTAGAAGCTTGTGGTTGTCAAAAATTATGGACCCCAGCCAATATCGTTGAAGATGCAATCCGTAAAGTGAAAGATCAAGTCGGCGACGATAAAGTTCTCTTGGGTTTGTCGGGTGGAGTAGACTCTTCAGTTGTTGCGGCGCTATTACACCGTGCTATCGGTGATAAGCTGACTTGTGTGTTTGTTGATAATGGTCTGTTGCGTAAAGACGAAGGCGACCAAGTCATGGATATGTTTGCCAAGAATATGGGGGTGAAGGTTATTCGCTCTGACGCTCAAGATTTATTCTTAGGTAAGCTGGCTGGTGTGACTGATCCAGAAGCTAAACGCAAAGTGATTGGCAATACCTTTATCGACATATTCGATAAAGAAGCGGGGAAGTTGACCAATGTTAGCTGGTTGGCGCAAGGTACTATTTATCCTGATGTGATCGAATCAGCTGCGTCTAAAACCGGCAAATCACACGTGATAAAATCCCATCATAACGTTGGCGGTTTACCTGAAGATATGGCATTTGAGTTGGTTGAGCCATTGCGCGAATTGTTTAAAGACGAAGTGCGTAAAATAGGTTTGGAATTAGGCTTGCCCTACGACATGGTGTATCGCCATCCATTCCCTGGGCCGGGTTTAGGTGTTCGTATCCTTGGCGAAGTTAAAAAAGAATACGCTGATATTTTGCGCGAAGCCGATGCTATCTTTCTACAAGAATTACACAATGCCGGTTGGTATCACAAGACCAGTCAAGCCTTTGCGGTATTTCTCCCCGTTAAGTCGGTTGGCGTAGTGGGCGATGCTCGTCGTTACGAATGGGTTATCGCATTGCGTGCTGTAGAAACGATTGATTTTATGACGGCCCGTTGGGCGCACTTGCCTTATGAATTACTCGAGCTTGTGTCTAACCGAATTATCAATGAAATTTCAGGTGTCTCGCGCGTTAGCTATGATGTGTCGAGTAAACCACCAGCCACGATTGAGTGGGAATAACTTAAGCCTGTGCCGGTTCTAGGATTTCATCGTATTCAGGTTCGTTGTCCTAGTACACGACAAGCAATCGATGAGTATTCGATTCTGTTGGGGCTTCAGCCAGTCTGGCAGGGCCACTATGAGTTATCCAACGCCGATATCAATACCGACATCAACACCGACATAAGCACCAATACCAATACGCCGTTGTGTAATGGAAGTTCAGCTTGGTTTGTTTTAGAAAATACCATTCTTGAGTTTATTGATGGTGGGTTTGAGAATGATGGTAGCTCTGAAAGCAAAGAAGCCTTTATTGAGCGCCTCGTCTTGTCAGCGGATGATGTTACCGATCTTATTGAATCGCAATCGACTGAGTCGTTCATCTGTCTTTATGAGGGGGACGATTTATCGTTTACTGAGACCCAATTAGATATTAGCCTCGGTGACAATAGTTTACGCAAAGTGACCGTTGTTGATGCCTCTGATCAACCTTGTTTTCATGCATCAGCCGCATCTCCTAATTTTACAAAAGTAGATCATGTTGTGCTTTACAGTAACCATGCGCAGACGTGCATTGAGTTATTTAGTGAGCTGTTGGGGATGCGTTTAGCGCTTGATAAAACCGTGCCCCAATGGGGAGGGAGGATGCTGTTCTTTCGCAGCGGACAACTAACCTTAGAAATAATATCTCCTACAGAGCCGTTTCATGGCGCTGATTATTATTGGGGGATTGCCTATCAAACATCGAGTTTGGATCAAGTTCATCAAGCATTAACTGATCAGGCAGTTACAGTAAGTGATATTAGGTCGGGGCGAAAACCGGGCACTCGGGTTGCGACGCTCAAAAGTCACCAGTTAGGCATTCCCACAATTATAATCGAGCAGGCGCTAAAGCTATGAATCACACTAAATCTATGAATCACACTAAAGAGATGAATGCAGAGGTTGTGCACGAAGCAGATCAGCAGAGGTTCAGTTTAAGTTTAGGTGAGCATGTGGCTGAGCTAACCTATTCTCTACAGGGCCAACAAATTGATTTTAATCATACCTATGTGCCTTTTGGTTTAAGGGGTAAAGGCTATGCGGAAAAGTTAGTGGATGCGGGCTTGGCTTGGGCCAAGTCAAATGATTACACCATCTGCGCCAGTTGCTCTTATGTGCAGCGCTTCTTAACTAATTAATACCCTTTGGGTGCGCTGCTGTGGTCGGGAGCGATCATTTCTGGCGGATGATCTTTATCGCCAAGTTCAGCAATTAGCATTCCTGCCAATATCAATCCTGCCCCAATCCAACCTTTAAAGCCTAACATTTCATTAAGAAAAATAACGGCTGCTGTATGCGCAAACAGAGGCTCTAAAGCAAATATTAATGCCACTTGATGGGGTGCCAATATTTTTTGTGACGCAGTTTGTGCCCAATAAGCTAATGCACTGCCAAATACGGCGGCTGTAGCTATAGCAATAATGACAATGGGGTCTAACAAAGTAGAGATTAGAGAGTTGGCATTTTCAGAAAGTCTAAATTCATTGCTGAAGTAGCCGGCTATGCCTGAATAAAGCGCTACGGCGCTCATCTGTATAATGCTTAACGAAACGGTGGGTAACGATTGAGTGGTTCTGCCGGTGGCAATAATATGTGCGGCAAAAGCTACCGCGCAAATTAAAACCAATAGGTCTCCGCTATTAAAGGCTAACTTATCACCAACGGTTAGCAGATAAAGGCCCATTGTGGCCGCGAAAATCCCTATCCATGCGGCTATAGATAACTTGTCACGAAATAATAAAAAACCCAACAAAGGTACGAAAGGTACGTTGAGTCCAGTAATAAACCCCGCATTAGAGACTGACGTGTAGCGCATGCCCTCGGTTTGAGTGGCAAAACCTATGAACAGCAATAAACCCAAACCTGCCCCGGTAAGAAGTAGACGCAGTTTTGAATAGTTAAAATCGGGGTTATTGTTATTGTTATTGTTATTGTTAGTAGAAGATTTTCTTTCAATATACCAAAGAGGAAGTAAGCACAAAGCGGCTAATAAAAAGCGTAAACCATTGAATGTATGAGTTGGGATGGTCTCAATGGCTTTGTCGACGAGTACGAATTCAACTCCCCAAACAAAAGAAACAAAAACCAACAATAAAGCGGCCGATCGAGGTGATTTTAGGGTCATGAATCGTCAGTTTTTGTTGGCGTAGAAGGGTTTAGTGAGGCGTAGTAGGGTTTATTGGTAAGAATGCTCTTTCATTACAGATGCCATCAGTCGGTAAACCGCAACCCAAGCTTCGCGTAATTCCGGAGTCCAGTCATCGCCAAGTCCGGTTTTTAAAGTGTATAGCAGGGCGTTACCAACAGGGGTGTAGTCTTCAGCTTTTACATTGTAATCAATATGCCTTATGGCTAAATTCTGTAAAACGACAACGAGCTTATCAAGATCATTCAAGCCGTTAACCGCTACTTTTAAGGTCGTCATCAATTTACGGCCTTGGTCCTTCATGTCGTGCTTGAATAACGATTTTAACTTAGGGTCGTACTCAAATAACTTGGCATAGAAAATTTCAGCGGCGGCTTCGGCAATGGGCTCTACTTTTTTAAAGCTTTCTTGAATTAATTCTATTTGATGGGGGGTGATGCTCATAACGTTCGCTCTCCAGTGTTACCTATAATGTAGTTGCTGTAACAACTAAATAACAGTAGCTGGTTCAATTTTATTTTGTTTGATTTAAGTAAGCGATGAACAGCGATTTTAGGTATTCTATTTGGCTCAGTGTTTCCCTCGAGATAAATCATGCGCAGTATGAAAACCGATGTTCCCATAGGCGATGTTAATTGGTCGACTTTAAAACAGTTATGGCCTTATTTACTTGAGTTTAAAAGCCGTATTTTGTTGGCTATGGCGTGCTTGGTTATGGCTAAAATCGCCAGTGTTGGCTTGCCTTTTATTCTCAAAAATATTGTGGATTCTCTAGATGGCGTTAACGATGCTTCAGCGGCACTGGTTCTACCCCTAGGATTGTTGTGTGCTTATGGCGTGGTGCGTTTTTCAAATGTTTTGTTTGGTGAGTTAAGAGACACATTATTTGGCCGGGTGACTGAAAGAGCTATGCGCCGAGTTGGGCTGAAGGTGTTTCAGCATTTACACGCTCTGGACATTGACTTCCATTTGAACCGAAAAACCGGTGGTTTATCGAGAGATATTGAGCGTGGAACAACTGGCATCAGTTTCTTATTGAGATTTATGGTATTTAATATTGTGCCAACTCTGATCGAAATCTTCATGGTGATCGGTGTTTTGCTATGGAATTACGAGTACTGGTATGCGGTTAATATAGCCGTGGCGGTTGTTTGTTATGCCAGTTATTCATTTATAGCCACAGAGTGGCGAACCCGATTTATTCGGGCAGCAAATCAAGCGGAATCACAAAGTAGTACTCGTGCCATCGATAGCCTACTTAATTACGAAACGGTGCGGTATTTCACTAATGAAGCTTATGAAGCTGAGCATTATGATCGAGAATTAGAGACATGGGAGTCGGCTCGACGCCAGAACCGGTTATCTCTGTTTGCTCTAAATGGTGGTCAAGCTCTGGTTATTGCTGTGTCATTGACTGTGGCCATGGTGTTAGCCGCTAGAGGCGTTACGCAGGGTGATATGACGATCGGTGATTTTGTCTTAATTAACGCCTTTATGATGCAAATCTTTATGCCTCTTAATTTTCTCGGTTTTGTATATCGTGAAATGAAAGGCTCGATGGCGAACATTGAAAATATGTTCGCCTTACTTAGGCGCTCGCCTAAAGTATCGGACAAAATTGATGCTCCTAGGTTGCAAGTGGAGCATGGATCCATTGAATTTAATCAAGTCGATTTTAGTTATCAGTCTGAACGTCAAATATTAAAGCAAGTGAGCTTTAAGGTAGAAGCAAAAACCAAGGTGGCTATTGTTGGAAGTAGCGGTTCAGGTAAATCGACACTGCTGAAATTATTATTGCGCTTTTACGATGTCAGTTCAGGTGTAATTAAACTTGATGGTCAGGATTTGCGAGATGTTAGCCAACAATCGCTGCGTCAATGCATTGGTGTGGTACCTCAAGATACGGTTTTATTTAATACTTCGATTTTTGAAAATGTTCGCTATGGTAAAGTCGATGCCAGTGACGATGATGTTTGGGCCGCTATCCGGATGGCCCATCTAGAGGATTTTATTCAGCAATTACCTCAGGGCGAGAAAACATTGGTTGGTGAGCGTGGGTTAAAATTATCTGGCGGTGAAAAGCAGCGAGTATCCATTGCCCGCTGTATTTTGAAAAAGCCACCAATAATGGTATTTGATGAGGCTACATCCTCACTTGATAGCCATTCAGAACAGATGATTTTAGACGCAATAAAAGAAATTTCAGGACGACAAACCTCATTGGTTATTGCTCATAGGCTTTCCACAATTATTGATGCAGATAACATTATTGTCTTGGACCAAGGCCGGATTGTGGAGCAAGGTTCACACGCACAATTGTTCGCTAAAGGCGAGTATTATGCTCGTATGTGGCGCTTACAGCAGTCAGAAAGTGATTGATTATGGACAGGTGTCTGGATTTTATGGGCTTGTGAAAACTAGATTCAACACACTAACAGCAATTAAAGTTTTAAATGATAAACATCTTGCTTGTTTTTGATAGATTAAGGGAGTAATTATGCAGCAAGGATTACAAATGCGCTCGGCACTGGACGCTATATCGAGATTTAAGAAGCCTATTATGGGATAGACAGGTGCCAGAATTTATGGAAATGGTGGTGACTTCAAATTTACGGATGAGCGAATAAGTATTGTTAGTGCAGTGTGGTTAGTTTCTTTTGATTATATAGGTGAAATATGAAAAATTCTTTTGGCATTAAAATAGTAATGTTAACACTTCTCTTGAATGCTTGTGCTTGGGTTGATCATAAGCATGAAGCTGAAAGTGTACAGTTATTGACTGAAGATAAAACGGCTTCTTGCTCCAAGCTTGGTGTGGCGACGACTAAGACCTTAGGCAAGGTATGGTTTTATAAGCGTCGTGCAAAAACTGTTCAGCTAGAGTTACAAGATTTAGCTCGCAATGAAGCACTGGCAATGAGAGGTAATGCAATTCGTCCTATTGGTGATGTTATTGACGGTCGGCAATCGTTTTTAATTTATCACTGTAATTAATGCGGTCTTATTCTGCACATGGATCTGTGGCTCAGGAACAGGTTGAAAATTAAGATTGGAACCTACTCCTATATCAACACCTAAATCAAACCAGTTGCAGGGCTTTTTACTTACGCGCCAGTGGCGTGATGTTATTGGTTCGAATCTTTTTAGGCTTAAGCAATTACAGTTAAAATTTTGGCTAAGTACCGATCAGGGGCCGGTTCAACTTATATTTGATCAACAGCCAGCCGTTCTTTTTATTGCCGCACGTGATGAAGATAAAGCTCATAACGTACTGCTTCGTGTGCTGGGTGTATCGGCCAGCCATTCATCGGTCATTCCAGCATGGGAAATTAAATCTCTTAACTTAAAAAACTTTAATCACCAGCGTGTTGTGGGGGTTTATTTTCGTGAGCAGCGAGCTCTTTATAAAGCTCGTGAATCGATAAAACGTTCTGGAATAGAAGTATTAGAGTCCGATATAAATCCGGCCGATCGTTTTTTGATGGAAAGATTCATCACCGCAGGCATATCCGCTAAAGGAGAGCTTTTAGAAGAGCATGGCTCTTTTGTAATGCGCAATCCAGAGCTGGTTCCAGCGGCGTCTATATCACCAGCATTTAAAGCCGTATCTCTCGATATAGAAACTGATTTGGCTGGCGATTGTCTTTACTGTATTGGTGTCACCGTTGCTTATACAAAATCGTTAGACAGTAAAGCCGGTATTAAAGACAGTAAAGCCGGTATTAAAGACAATAAAGTAAGTCTTGCAGGCAATGAAGTAATCGAACGTCGTGTTTTTATGGTTGGCGATCTACCGGAGCCTAACTCCCCTGAGTATTTGGTTTATTGCCAAAATGAAAAAGACTTATTGAATGATTTCTTAACGTGGTTTTCTGAGTGTGATCCAGATTTAATCATTGGCTGGAATGTGATTAATTTCGATTTACGTTTTTTACAAAAAAAAGCGGATCAGTGGCATATAAAATTGTTGATGGGGCGTGGTAATCGAACCATAGATTGGCGTCAGTCTAGAAATGACGAAGAGCATTATACTCTGTGTATTCCTGGTCGGCCGGTATTAGATGGAATTGATACTCTTAAATCAGGCACTTTTCAATTCGAGAGTTTCTCTCTTGATTTTGTTGCCCACGAAGTCTTACAACGAGGTAAGTTAGTTCATGATGTTGAGAATAGAACTCGTGTCATTAGTGAACAATTTATATCAGATAAAATTTCTTTAGCTCGTTATAACTTAGAAGATTGTCAGTTGGTTTGGGATATATTTCAAAAACTTAACCTGTTCGATTTTGCTATCCAAAGAGCGAACTTAACCGGTTTGAGTTTTGATCGATTTGGCGGCTCGGTAGCGGCGTTTGATAATCGCTATTTACCACATTTGCATCGGGCTGGTTACGTTGCTCCTGCACTTGTAGAAGACCCAGAGGGTGTTGGTAGCCCAGGCGGTTATGTTATGGAATCGCTTCCGGGTTTGTATGAACATGTACTCGTTTTTGATTTTAAATCACTATATCCCAGCATTATCCGCACGTTCAATATTGATCCGCTTGCGAGGATTACTGGTATTGAGCACGAACAATCTTTTGGGGTGAAGCGTGATGCACAGTGGGATAAAAAAGAGACTCAAGAGGTCGATAGAGAGCTCTTGGTTCCAGGGTTTAATGGTGCGGTTTTTCTTAGGGAAAAAGCATTGCTACCTCATATTATCGGCGAGCTGTGGGATGCTAGAGACTTAGCTAAGCAGAAAAATAACTCAGCGTTATCGCAAGCTATAAAAATCATTATGAATTCATTTTATGGCGTTTTAGGTACACCGGGATGTCGCTTTTTTGATTATCGTTTACCCAGTTCTATTACTCTACGTGGGCATGAAATTTTAACTCGGTCACGAGACCTGATAGAGGAGCAAGGGCATAAGGTTATTTATGGCGATACTGATTCAGTTTTCGTCTGTTTAAATCATAGCGGCCAAGAAGCACTCGCGGAAATAGACTTGCGCGGCAAACAGCTGGCTAAATACCTTAACACTTGGTGGCAAGATTATTTACAAAACCAATATCACCTGCCCAGTTATCTAGAAATAGAATATGAAACTCATTATAGCCGTTTTGTTATGCCTACGATTCGAGGCTCTGAAACAGGCAGCAAAAAACGCTATGCTGGTGTGGTAGAAAAGCCTGACGGCGATTCTGAAATTGTTTTTAAAGGATTGGAGGCCGCTCGTACCGATTGGACGCCACTAGCCAGACAATTTCAGCGCGATTTATATCAAAAAATATTCGACGATTTACCCGTGGATGATTTTATTCGGGAATTGGTAGAGTCAATCAAATCCGGCCAGCACGACGATGAATTATGGTATAGAAAGCGAATTCGACGCCGGTTAGAAGATTATAAACGGAATGTCCCGCCTCATGTTCAAGCGGCTCGAAAAGCCGATGCTTGGCTTTTGAAGGAGGGTTTATTGCCTCGTTATCAACGCGGTGGTTGGATTCAGTACGCATTAACCACTAATGGCCCTGAGCCAAAGGAGTGTAAAGTGTCAGCTTTCGATTATGACGAGTACGTGGAACGCCAAATAGCTCCTATTGTTGATGGTATTATGCATTTTAAAAATAGGTCGTTTTCAGATATAACCGACAGTCAACTGGGTTTATTTTAATAGACTGGGTTTGTTTTAACAGTAAGGAATTCAAAATGAGAAAGTATGTTATTCGAGTCAGTTGGGTGTTGGTTCTTCTGTTAGCGGGGTGTGAGACATTATCGCCTAATTATGAAACACCTACGTTGACGGTTACCGGAATTAAAGCATTACCGGCTCAAGGTTTTGAGCAACCGTTTGAAATAGGTTTAAAACTATTAAACCCCAACCCGGTAGCATTGAGTTTAAATGGCATGTCCTATCAACTTATCATTGAGGGGCATAAGTTGGCACAAGGTGTCTCCAATAATATCCCGTCTGCGCCTGCTTACGGTAGCACCGATTTCACCGTAGAGGTCTCAACCAATTTGTTTAAAGGCTTAAAGCTAGTACATGAACTTATGCAAAATCCTCGTGAAACGGTTAGCTATGAATTAGTGGCTAAGTTGGATATAGGTTGGGTGTTTCTGCCCAAGTTATCGGTGACTGAGAAGGGCGAAATAAACTTTTCGAAACCATAATTTCAGCGTTTCGGTAAGGAAGACTTGCTATACTTTAAGTAAGGGTAATACTAATTAATTTTATGGAGAATGAATCATGACCAATGATGAACTTAGGCAGCATATCGCAGAAACCAAGGTTTTAATGACTAAGGCACTTGGTTCCAAAGAGCATGATCTATTGAGTAATATTCTTAGCCGAGTGGTGGAGCCGAATACTCTGAAGAGCTCTGAGCGAGAGAGCTTGGCTGAACAGTTGGATTCTTCGGCTGTAGATTTTGAAATGGACCACCCTAATATTGCGAAAGCGTTACGTGAGGTAGGTGATACCTTGAGTAAAATGGGCGTGTGATACCCAGTGCAAGAAGCTTAATGTGAGGCTTGCTAATACAAGCTCACATTAAATAACATAGATTCGCTTAAGGGTTAATGACCTGCTTAAGGATTAATGATCAGTTTAAACGAGTAACCGCCTAATTCTTCTTGAACTTTTTCTTGGTCTTGAACATCACAAATTACAGTAACGCACTGACCGAACTTCTTATCTATTTCAACGTTAACCTTAAATTCGTTTTTTAATAGACGCGACAATTCAGCGTTGACCATGTCGTCAATCAATGAGTTTCTTAGCGCCGGCTTAAATATTTTTCCCACCGCCGTGACAGGCATGGTATCGACAAGAATTACTTGTTTGGGGACCGCGGCACGCTCATGAATATTAAGCTTACCAAATTCAATAAGGTCAGCTTCTGTTTCGGTCGCGTCAGGATTGAGCTGAATATAAACAATCGGTAATTCCCCAACGCGTTTATCAGGTTTGCCAATAGCCACAGCCTCCATCACAGAATCGTGATGATAATAGGCTTCTTCAATCATCTGTGGGTCGATGTTATGGCCACCGCGAATAATTAAGTCTTTGCTGCGGCCGGTTAACCATAAGTAGCCGTCTTCATCTAGTCTCCCAAGATCACCGGTGTTAAACCAGCCGTCTTCAACCCACTGGCCATCATTTTGCTCGGCTTGTTTGTAGCCGCTAAAAACATTTGGGCCGCTAATACACAGCTCACCTGATTCATTAACGTCACACTCTCTTACGAACTTCCCGTTCTCGTCAACATCGACAACACGAAACTTAAGGTAGGGGAGTGGTAAACCAACTGATCCCACTTTTCTAACACCGTATTTAGGGTTGGCCGAACTGGCGCAAGTACCTTCGGTTTGGCCGTAACCTTCGATCAATATAATGCCGGTTTTGGCTTCGAATTTTTTGATGAGTTCAGTGGCTAGTGGGGCTGCACCACATAAGGCAACATCCAAGCTTGAAAGGTCGTAATCTTCAGAAGGTATGGTCATTAAGCCGCTGAGAATTGTGGGTACACAGCTGAAAAAGGTGATTTTGTGTTTTTCAATGAGGGCCCAGAAATTCTCTATCACAGCAGGTGTTCGGTAACCCGCAGCGGTAGCGATAATAACTTGAGCACCATTCATCCATGGCGATAAGCCCGTAACGAATACGCCGTTAACATGAAATAACGGTAGGCCACACAAGCATGAGCTGGTCTCGTTAATTTCTAAGCTTGTAGACATTTGGTAGCAATTCATTATTTCGTTGGCGTGTGTGTGCGGTGCTAATTTTGGTGTTCCAGTTGTTCCGCCAGTATGGAAATAAGAAGCGATATCAGTTGGGCTAATGGTTCGGCCACTGATCAGTGAATCGTCAGGCTGACGGCTAATCAGTTGTTCAAAATCCAGTACGGCGTCATTTAGGTAGCCCATTTGATTGGGCGGATTAGACACGTTGACGGTGATGATATAATCAAGCGAGTCGACTTTATGCATAAGGAGTTGAGCTTTGTCCCATAAATCGCTTCCTGGTGTGGGAGCCATAGTGACTAAAACTTTAGATTGAGCTTCGTTGAGGATAGAAGCTATGTGATCAACATCTAATAAGGGGTTAATAGGATTAAATATACCTGCGGCTTCAGCGCCCCAAATAGTAAAATGAGTATGGGGCAGGTTCGGCAGCATCATAGAAACAACGGTATCGGCTGTAACACCAAGCTCATGAAATGCGTTAGCCGCCTGGGTGACTTTGGCAAACAGCTGACGATAAGAAAAATCGAAAGAGTCCTCTTCTACTGCCCCTGTTGGTAAAAATTTTAAGGCAATACGGTCTTCGAAATCCGCTGCGGATTGCTTGAGTAATTGATACGTACTTGTTGGCAGTGGTAAATCATTAATATCGATTTCTTCAAGAGTCTGGATATCAGCCATGTTGGTGATTTTATGCCCTGCCATAGGGAAGTAATTAGTCATAAAAAGCCTTTTGTGTTCGAGTTGTTCGCGTAAAAAAATAAGAATAAATTAAATCTATCTATCTGGTAAGGCAGTTTTTGGCGCATAAGGTCAAATTAAACCGAAATGCCGGTGTTATGATGCTGTTCAGTTAGCGCGTACCGTTTTTTTTATTGGTTAATCGCCAAACCCATTAAAACCTCTTAAGAAGGATGATTCAATGAATGCCGTAAATGACAACATCAAGCCTGAAGTATCAGACATGCTGAATGCTACGTTCCAAAAACAGCGCAAAGAATTTTTATCTAAATCCTCGCCTGATTATAAGCAACGGATTGATGATTTAAAAAGCTTAAAACGTATGCTAACTGAAAATAAAGAAGATGTTATTGATGCGTTGAATCAAGATTATGGCAATCGTTCACGCTTTGATTCGTTGTTTGCAGAATTCATTGCTTCATTAGATGGTATTGATGATGCCATCAAACATTTGAAAAAGTGGATGAAAGTAGAAAAGCGCCATATCGACCGCATGATGTATCCAGGTGCTAAAAACCGTGTTATTCCACAGCCATTAGGTGTTGTGGGTATGATTGTGCCATGGAATTTTCCAATCAATTTAAGCTTTGCTCCGCTGACAGGCGCATTTGCGGCAGGTAATACTGCTATGGTCAAAATGTCTGAAAATTCTATCGCGCTATCACGTTTATTGATTAAAGTGTCTGGAAAGTACTTCCCTGAAACGAAGCTGGCTTTCTTTGAGGAAACCGGTGGCGTTGGTGTTGAATTTTCACAAATCCCATTTGATAAAATGGTATTTACAGGATCTGGCCCTACCGGCAGAAAGGTGATGGAATCAGCGGCTAAAAACTTAACCCCAGTTATTCTAGAGTTAGGTGGTAAGGCGCCAGCGGTAGTTGATCCGAATTTTCCAGTGGATAAAGCGGTCGAGCGCATTATGTTTGTGAAGCAATTTAATGCGGGGCAAATTTGTACCAACGTTGATTATGTGTTCGTTCACGAAACTCAAAAAGAGAGCTTTATTCACAGTGCTAAAGCGTGGGCTAATACACACGTACCAGATATTAATAGCACCGATTTCACCTCAATTATTGACGATGCTTCTGTCGTTAGATTGCAAAATACCGTTGAAGATGCAAGAGCTAAAGGTGCGACCGTTATTAACTTGAATGGTCAGGAAGTTAATGTAGAAAAACGTAAGTTTCCTCTAACCATAGTGACCGATACAACTGAAGATATGTTTATCAGTTCGCGTGAGACTTTTGGTCCTATCTTAATGATTAAGACTTATCGTGATGCAGACGAAGTTATTCAGTACATTAACGACCGTGATCGACCATTAGCTTTTTACCCGTTTACCAACGACAAAAAATTGGCTGACTTATATATAGATCGAGTGATGTCCGGAGGTGTCAGTGTAAATGATGCTTTACTCCATGTGGCGCAGCATGACCTTCCTTTTGGTGGTGTGGGTCCAAGCGGTATGGGTCATTATCATGGCCGTGACGGTTTTATTTCCTTTTCTAAAATGCGTCCGGTGTTTTATCAGGCTGGCTTTACGGCCATCAGATATTTAGCTCCGCCTTACAGCAAGTTCACCATGGCATTACTTGAGTTTTTAGCAAAACTTAAAAGCCGTTAAGCTTTTTAAATATCAAAAACTCCCATTGTAGCTAAGTCTGATGAGTGGGAGTTTTAGAGCTTAGAGCTTAGAGTTGATTATGGTGATGTGTTCTTTGATCAGCGCCGAGAGTAAGGAGCTACCTCCAAGGTACTCGAGTAAGTTAATCTCTATTGCTGGAAAATGATCGATGGCCTGAGCCACTTGGATGGGAATGTCCTTTCCTACGTGGCGGCCTTTATTGAAAAATAGAGGGTACACGTCAATATGCGACGCACCCATTTGAACGGCTTGGGTGCAAGCCTGCAGTAACGTAGGTTGAGCTTGCTCTAGTAACGCCGGAAGAACCTGCTGATAGTCAGTCATTTGCTGAGTTAGATTAGTGACTAATTGAAAAAACTCATCGTTAGCGCTATTTCGACGGCTACCGTGAGCTATGACAATAAGTGCTCGATTTTCCGTAGTCATTAGGGTTCTCCAAAATAAAAATTATCGTAGCATAGAGTACGGTTATCGTTGTAATGTAGCCGTAAATTTTTGTTCGTTGAACAAGTTGTTTGTTGTTGTTTATGTAGATAAACGTACGAATCAAATACCACTGAATATTTAATAATAATTAAGAGAGGGTCTAATGTTTCAGCTTCAAATCGTGTTTTATAAATGTGTCATGTTCATAACAAAGTTGTTAGTTATGCTTATGCCTGAGTATAAACCTACGTTATACAGCGGCTCAGGGTCAGCGCTGAAATTAACCGAAAGCATGGCTCAATTGGGCAGCAAAAAGGTGCTGATCGTAACCGATAAAATATTGGTTGAATTAGGATTAGTTGAGCCGATTCAAAAATCATTAATTAAGCAAGGCCTTGAAGTTGTTATTTTTGATGGTGTTGAGCCTGACCCTTCTTTTAAAGTTGTCGAAGATGGTTTGGCGGTGTTAAAAGATAATAAATGTGACTCGGTCTTGGCTATTGGTGGCGGTTCATCAATTGATTCAGCCAAAGTTATGGCCTTATCAGCGTCTAATAATAAATCACCTAGGAATTTAGTCGGCATATTAAAAGGAAAGGTTCCCGCTTTGCCTTTGTACGCTATTCCTACCACGGCAGGCACTGGCTCAGAAGTGACTGTAGCGGCGGTAATTTCTGATTTGGATGCGGGCGAAAAGTGTTTGATTTTGGATCCTAAAACGGTTCCTTTAGCCGCCGCGTTAGATCCTGACTTAATGAAAGGTATGCCGCCTCATATTACCGCGGCTACTGGTATGGATGCGTTGACCCATGCAGTCGAAGCTTATATCTCGTGCTTTGCTTCTAAAACAACCGATATGTACGCACTGGCAGCGGTTAAGTTGATAATGAAAAATTTAACCAAAGCTTATGATAAGGGCGCTGATATTGACGCTAGAAACTCTATGGGGCTGGCGTCGTTTTACGCAGGTTTGGCCTTTACTAAAGCGTTTGTAGGCTATGTTCACGCTATATCGCATCAATTTGGTGGCCGCTACCATACCCCGCACGGCCTTGCTAATGCTATTGTTTTACCTTACATCCTTGAATACTCAAAACCAGAAGTAGCTGCTCGTTTAGCAACTTTGGCAATTGAATGTGATTTGGGTGAACGCTCAGAAAGTGATTGGGTACTTGCAGAAAAATTCATTACTCGTATTAAAGAAATGAACGAGCATATGAAAATACCAACTCAACTTGAAGCTCTTAAAGAAGGCGATGTTGTGGATATTGCTAAAGGAGCCTTAAAAGAAGCACATTACACGTTTCCGGTACCACGCTATATGGATCAAGCGGAATGTGAGAAGTTATTAAGACGCTTAATCAAGCGCTAAAAGGAATCTACTATGTTTCAGATTAAAATTTTATTTTATAAGTTGGTTCTACTGCTCACCAGAGTTGTGATGATGATTTTGCCAGAGTTTAAACCAACGGTATTCAGTGGGCCTGGCTCTGCTCAGAACTTAATAGAAACAATTGCGCATTTTGGCTCAAAGAAAATAATGATTGTGACCGATGCTATGTTAGTCGAGCTGGGTATGATTGAACCAATCGAAACCAGTTTAAAGGACCAAGGTATAGAAGTAGTGGTCTTTTCGGGGGTTGAGCCTGATCCAAACTTTGCGGTTGTTAATAAGGGCTTAAGCGAATTAAAAGCCAGCGGCTGTGATTCTGTGTTAGCCATAGGTGGAGGATCATCTATAGATACAGCCAAAGTCATGGCTTTGGCTGCGGCTAATAATAAAACACCCGAAGACTTAGTGGGTATGTTTAAAGGTAAAGTGCCGGCATTGGCGCTTTATGCTATTCCCACTACAGCGGGCACTGGGTCTGAAGTTACTATTGGCGCGGTGATTTCAGATACTATAGCGAATGAAAAATGCCTTGTGGTTGATGCCAAAGTTGTGCCAATTGCCGTTGCTTTAGATGCCAGCCTTATGCAAGGTATGCCTCCACACATTACGGCAGCCACGGGTATGGACGCACTTACCCATGCTGTAGAGTCTTATGTGTCGACTTTTAACGATGCTAATGCCAATGCCTATTCGTTTAACGCTTCGCGGATGGTAATGAACAACTTAACCAAGGTTTATGATGATGGTTCAAACCTTGAAGCTAGGAATGCAATGGCTCTGGCTTCTTATTATGGTGGTTTAGGACTGTCTAAATCGTTTCTAGGCTATGTGCATTCCATTGCCCATCAATTTGGCGCGCTTTACCACACCCCTCATGGCTTAGCCAATGCGATTATTTTGCCGCATATTTTGGATTACTCAAAACCAGTCATTGTGTCTAAGTTAGCGGCTTTATCGGTTGATGCTGGTTTAGGCAAAGCGTCTGAAAGTGATTGGGAATTGGCTGATAAGTTCATTGCTCGAATTAGAGAAATGAACGCCTATATGAAGATTCCTACAACATTAGACGCACTTAAAGCTGAAGATATACCGGGTATGGCAAAAGTGGCCTTGAAGGAGGCGCATTACACCTACCCAGTTCCGCGTTATATGGATCAGGCTGAGTGCGAAAGAATCATTGCAAAAATGTTACCTGAGGTTTAATTAATTCACGTGTTTAGCGCGGGATAAACACCCAAAACCCAAGCGGCTTGGCCCCTTGGGTTTTTTTATGCATTATTTTTCTTGAGGTTGATGTTGAGGTTGAGATTGGAGTTGAAATTGAAGTTGGCGTAGAGGTTCAACAAGTTGATTGAACGCACGGGGTGAAACATATTGAAAGAGTTCTTTGGATTCTGTGTTTAGGATGATGTCCAGGCCTAAATCGCGGTATAGAAGGTGTTGAGTTTCTTCTGTTTCATCGATGATTTCAGTAGGTTGACCGAAGCGTTGAATAATTACTTCACGGCTAAGATTAGCTGCTGGTATAAAGCTGATAATGTTGACGGGCTGTTGCTGGACGGCTTGCAAGTCACTGGCATTGAGAAAGAACTGACGTGCGCCAGAGGCCATAAATTTCGAGTTGTCAGCACGTTCTTGCATAGCAATAAGTGTTTCGTTATCTAGCTCAAAACCTAAAATTAACTTACCTTTTAACGGCCCACTTTTAAAGTGGCTGTAATAGACCTCAAGAGCAGCATCGACATCCTGGCTCGAAATAATAGCGAGCTCGTGGTCTGTGCCGAGCTTATAGGTCACTTCGGCAAGTGTTGAATGTTCTAGTTCAATATCAAAAACGCGGCTGCTGGAATTGGTAATCTCTATTTGCCACGGCAAACCTGTGATTTTCACATTTTCAGCAGGTGGCTTTAAAAATACATAGCCCGATAAACTTATGGCTATGATTAATCCTATGTAGGCGATATTTTTCATAATTATTTCTTTTTCTTTGGTTTAAGGCGTGTCTTTTTAACGGTCGTTTGTTCGCTCGATAACTTACCGCTCGCATCTGGTCGCTGCTCTCTTTGCCGTTGCTTATAAGCGGCTTTACGTTGCTTTTCAGATTCTTCTTTAGCGGCTTTGGCTTGAGCAACTTCTTCTATCTCGGCGATGACCATGGCTGGAGTTTCTAATGTGATTCGGCCTAAGGCACCAGAGCGTAGCTCGGTTACTAACACTTCTGAAATTTTGTGGAAATTAATGCGGCCACCTGCACGTAAACAGCCGCGTCGCTTGGCGGCCTGTTCGAGAAACTGTGATTCATTGTTTGGCAGGTTTGATAATTCAAAGCGTTCCATTAATAGATCAGGGTATTGTTTTAATAAATAATCGGCAACGAAATAAGCAACGTCCTCATATTCCATAGCGGTATCTTTGATGGCACCACTTGCGGCTAAGCGATAACTGCTTTTAGGATTCTCTACTTTGGGCCATAAAATTCCTGGGGTATCCATCAGTAATATGCCATTACCAAGATTAATACGTTGTTGGCTCTTGGTGACAGCAGGTTCATTACCGGTTTTAGCGATGGTTTTTCCCGCTAAGGTATTGATTAAAGTCGACTTCCCTACATTTGGAATACCGACAATCATAGTGTGAATGGTGCGAATATCTTGATTAATATTAGGCAACATTTTCCGGCATAGATCGATAAGTAATCTCATCTTGGCCGGTTCTTCAGTAGTGATGGCTAAGGTTTTAACATTTTTTTCTTGTTCGAAGTAAGCTTGCCATTCGGCCGTTAACTCAGGATCGGCTAGGTCTGTTTTACTTAAAACCTTAATGCAAGGTTTATCACCTCTTAGCGTCGCAATGGCAGGGTTTTCACTGCTAAAAGGGATTCGAGCATCGATCACCTCAATCAACAAGTCTACTTGAGGTAAAGCTTCTTTGATTTGTTTTTGGGCTTTATGCATATGCCCTGGATACCACTGAATTGCCATGAGAATTTCCCGTCTAGTATGAACCCGATAAAATGCTGTCATGGAGTGGTGCAAGCATTATAAAATACGTCACTTGAATAAATTGACGCTGCAGGTTTAATTGAAGGATTGAATTCTAATCAAATTCCCTTTTGTTTACTGCAAATATGTTTTAGATACCTGATTTATATTCATTAATAGGGATAATATTACCGATGTTCATGAAAAGTCTGTTGTCTACCATGTCTTGGCTATTGATAAGTACAGTACAATGGGGGAATTAACGACTTCAATTCATGCTTCAGGATTTAGTATTCCTGCTGTAGCAACAGAAGTTGAGTATGAAATTAAGAAAAGTCGTTTTATAGCTAGAGCGGCTTTTGCTGCAAGCCGAAGTCAAGCACTGCATCTCTTGGAGCAGGCGCGACAAGATTACCCTGATGCACGGCATCATTGTTGGGCTTATTTGATTGGTGACCCTAACACACCCAAAACCATGGCGATGTCTGATGCGGGCGAGCCTAACGGTACCGCAGGAAAACCAATATTGAACGTATTGCAGCATAAAAATATTGGCAACGTGATGTTGGTAGTGATTCGCTATTTTGGTGGAATTAAATTGGGTGCCGGTGGTCTAGTTCGTGCGTACAGTCATTCGGCGCAATTGGCCATGAATGAACTGACCACGAGCCAATTTAATACCTCTAGTGAGTGCAGAGTTCGTTTAAGTTTCAGTCAGGAACAAGCTTTTCGACATTGGTTAAAACACCATTGCGGTAAAGTAATCGCAGTGGACTATCAGCAGTATGTGGATGTTGAGGTTACATTATCTGACGATCAGTTATCCGCGATGAAGATTTTTTTAGCAGGCATTAACGCCTGCATAATAGGAGACATAAAGCCTTATGAATATTGATAAAGACACGGTTGTAACTTTTCACTATCGCCTACAAGAAGAGGGTGGTGAGGTTTTTGAAGACTCTCATAAAGATGAGCCTGTTCTTTACTTGCATGGACACAACAGCATGTTACCCGGCTTAGAAGAGGCTCTGCAGGGGCAGCAAGCCGGAGATAAATTTAAGACTACCCTTACGCCAGAAAAAGGGTATGGCCAACGTAAAGAAGGCGCTGTTCAGCGAGTACCTAAAAAACACATAGTAACGAAAGGTAAAATAACGACCGGTATGGTGGTTCAAGTTAATACCGAGCATGGAGCTAAAGAAGCCGTAGTACTGAAAGTTGGGTTAAAAAATATAGACATTGATTCTAACCATCCATTGGCTGGTAAAACCTTGGTGTTTGATGTTGAAGTAGTTGAGGTAAGAGTTGCGACTGCGGATGAAATTGCTCATGGTCATGCTCATGGCGTCGGCGGTCATCAGCATTAATATAATTGAGGACGTGTAATGAAAAGAATTCTAGCTTTTATAATGTGCGTGACTTTTGTTGGTTTTGTTCAGGCGGATGATAGCCCCAGTAATATTGTGTCTAGCAATGCTGTGGGCGAGATAGAATCTGTTCCCGATATTGTCATTGTTTCAGGACGAGTGAGTGCTGTTGAAAATAATGCCGAACGTGCAATTACGTTGGCTCAAGATAACCTGGATAGCTTAATTCGATTGGTTAAAAATCAAAAAATACCCTCTTCGAATTTACAAGCGGCTAGCGTTATGGTTCAACCGCAATGGCGTTACCCAAAAAATAAAGCTAGGGAAATTACGGGGTATCAAGCCTATTCTCCGTTTACCATTCGCCTGCATCAAATTGAAAAATTATCGTCGTTATACGTCGGTTTATCTGGTGTGGGAATCAGCGAGATTAATCAAATTAGTTTTGATTTTAGTGATCGACAAGAGCTTGAGCTCAAAGCGATCAAAAAAGCGGTGGTAATTGCTCAGAACAAAGCTCAAGCCGCTGCCTCTGCAGTAGGCCAACAAATTGGCTCAGCCAAAAATATTCAAATTAATACTCGCTGGAATCAGCCTGTCATGTCTCGTGCCCGCACGGCTATGATGGCTGAGTCTGATGCAGTGGCGCCCCAGATCAATGTGGGAAGTCATAAGTTAAGTGCTACAGTACAAGTTGATTTTGAGCTTAAATAAACGAAATGATATACCCCTATATAATTAACCCTATTTTACCAACGAGGAAAGTCACATGCCGACTATTATTTCAGTAAATGCCAGTGCTATATATATTTCAATCATCGCGTTATTAGCGCTCTTTTTAGCGTATCGCGTGGTTCAATTTCGCTTGGGTAAAGGCGTTGATATTGGAGATGACGGCAGTGCCGAATTTCAGACGGCTATCCGCGTACACGCTAATTTAGTCGAGTGGGCACCGATTACATTGTTACTGCTTCTAGTATCAGAGCTGCTAGGCGCTAACAATTATTTTCTTCATGTAGCTGGAATTGCGTTTGTTGTGGCGCGTATAGCTCATGCTTACGGCATGACCATTGCTGTTGGTGGCGGCAATAAGGGGCGGTTCTATGGCACGCTCGTTTCTTGGATTGTATTGATTGTATTAGCCGTTAGTAATGTATTGATGGTTGCCGGTGTCTTTTAATGGATATTAAATCGCGGGTTATATTGAGCGTTGTCTTTTTATTGAATTTGTTAACTCTGAATGGCGCTCGCCGGCTAGGACGCTTTATTGGTTGGTTTCTGCGAATCAGTAATAGTAATTTGTACAAAGTCACAATGAAAAACCTGTCGCTGTGTTTTCCTGAAATGAGTGAGCCTGATAAAGAAGAACTGGCTCGTAAAAGTTTAATTGAAACCGGTTGTCAGATTGCTGAAACCGGTTTTGCTTGGAGTGGTTCAGCTCAGTTAAGAAGCAAAAAAATTAAGCAAATGAAAACCTCTAATGAGGCTGTTTTTGAAGCGGCCTTAGCGAAAGGTAAAGGGGTTTTGATGCTGACTAGTCATTTTGGCAATTGGGAATTTTTGACCTCTACATTACCTATGAAATGTAAGTTGATGGTTCTTTATAAAATGGTAAAAATGCCAGTTCTAGAAAAGCATATGTTAGAAGTTCGGTGCTCGTCAGGACTTGAAATGGTCCCTGGTAATCGTCAAGGCGTTGAAACCTTCGTAAACCATTATCAGCAAGGTCATACGTGTTTGATTGCCCCTGACCAGGAGCCGTCTGAAAAGTCAGGTGTGTGGGTGCCGTATTTTGGGGTTAATGCACTCACTCCTAAATTTATTCATAGTTTAATCCAAAGTAATCCAGAAGGTGTTGTGATATTCACCCACATGAAGAGAATTAAAGACGGTTATGAAATGATTTTTTCAGAAGTGGATTCAGGTATTTATGATGCTGATCTTGAGATATCAGCGGCCGCTATGAATAAGACCTTTGAACGGTGTATCAAGGTCGATGGAATTGAACAGTATCAATGGGATTATAAGCGTTTTAAGAAAAACCCTGAAAAACATTATCGAGGACTGTAGTTAGCGGGGGTTATACGGGCCACTCTTTTAGGCATGGCCCAATAGATTAATACTGGCTTGTAGGCAGGTGAACGGTGAAACCCTCCATCTCTTCGGTAACGAAGACCTGACAACTTAAACGGCTGTTTTCTTTAGGTTCAACAACAGCCTCTAATAAATCTTTTTCTGCACTTTCAGCCGGTGGCACTTTGCTGAGCCATTTGTCATCGATATAGCAGTGGCATGTAGCACATGCGCACGCACCACCACATTCAGCCAAAATGTCATCAATCATATTGTCCACAGCGCCTTGCATGATGCTTTCGCCAACCGCGACATCGGCTTCAAAATGATTTCCGTTAGCTGCGATGTAATTAATTAAGGGCATATTTAAGTCTCCAAACCTTATTATTTTTAAGGCCTGCATTCTAGCTATTCAACGATAGGGAATATAGGTTTTATTTGGCCAAATATAGATGTTTAAAATTCGGGGGGAGGGGGTTGTGCTGCAGTTAGGTCTATTTGACCCAACTGCAACAGGATTTATTAATCAAACATGTCAGGTTGTTCAACGCTAATAACATTATAAAGTGGAGAAAACTGAAACATTCCGGCTAATGGGTTGCCTACTGTTTCTCGGGTTTTACGAGCGACTTCAGGGCTAATCAATTTGGGAGTGCCGGCGGCTTCAGCCATCAACTGAGCCTGACAAGTACGCTCCATAGTGATGTACCACCATGCAGCCGCTTCGACAGTCGCCCCAACGGTTAATAAACCATGATTTTGCAAAATTGCCGCTTTATTTTTACCTAGAGCTTTGGCAATGATCTCGCCTTCGTCCATATCCAAAACAACGCCACCAAAGTCATCGTAGACAACATGATCTTCAAAAAAGGCACAGGCATCTTGAGTTATTGGATCAAGAGGACGCCCCAATGAAGACCAAGCTTTTCCATAAACAGAATGCGAATGCGCGGCGGCAACCACTTCAGGATGAGCTTTATGGATATGTGAGTGGATGGTAAATGCAGCGCCGTTTAAAAACCCGTTGCCTTCAACTACTTCGCCTTCATGGCTGACTAAAATCAAATCAGACATCTTGATTTGTTTGAAAGAAACACCCATTGGATTAACCCAAAAGTGATCTAGTTTCTCTGGATCACGGACGGTAATGTGGCCCGCAACGCCTTCTTCAAAGCCGAATTTACCAAATAAACGAAAAGCGGCGACTAACTGTTGTTTACGATGTAAACGCTCTTCTTCAAAACTTTTTTCCTGAGGAACCATCGACTCGAGGTCGGCATTCATGACGATATCTGTTGGTGCATCGCTCATAAGAATCTCTCTCCTTTTGGTTAATAATAGATGTAGTGTTGTTAATGATTAGAGTTACTAATGATTAGAGTTACTAATGATTAGTGTTGTTAAGGAATACTGCTGTTAAGGAATACCATGGTTAATGATAGACTGTCTTCATTGATATGTGGATAACCTAGACCTTAAATTATGGCTGATATGAATAAAGATTTGTTAACAATTGAACCGGCATCCTTATGTGATGATCGCGAAGTCCAAACTGGCTTTTATCAACATTATAAAGGCCAAAATTACGAAGTCTTTCGAACCGTAAATCACAGTGAAACTGAAGAAACGATGGTTCTGTATCGATGCCTATATGGGGATTTTAGTTGGTGGGTTAGGCCGCTGGCTATGTTTACTGAAACGGTTATTGTTGATGGTGAAGTCATACCGCGCTTTAACTTTATTGGGCCTGAACTTGCGGGTCATGTGAAGCAGTCTGACTCATGATTTGGCAGTGTCCTGTCTGTGATAAAGCCTTAGTTTTAGGCGATGTAAGTTGTCACTGTGAAAATGGCCATAGCTTTGATCGCGCAAAACAAGGCTATTACAACCTGTTGTTAGCCAATCAAAAGCGCAGTGCTGATCCTGGCGATTCTAAGTCTATGATGGAGTGTCGTCGTGCATTCTTGAAAGCCGATTTTTATCAACCATTATTGGTGCTGTTACAAAAGCATCTTAAAAAATTTAGCGCATCTATATCCACGCCAAAAATTCTCGATTGTGGCTGCGGAGAAGGCTATTACCTTGAGGGGTTACAGCGAGCTGAGCCAGCAGTCCATGCTTATGGTATTGATATCTCGAAGGAAGCCATTAAGTTGGCTGCTCGTAGCAAAAAACAGCGGTTGGAATCCTCTCATGTTAGTCATTCCTCTATTGACTATGCAGTTGACTATGAAATTGACTACGTAGTTGCTAGTAACTTCCATCTGCCTATCCGCTCAGGTTCATTAGATTTAGTGTTTAAAATATTCGCACCTAGTGATGACAGTGGGGTTTTGAGGGTTTTAAATTCTACCGGTGAATTTTGGCGGGTGTCTCCTGGGCCAAATCATTTGCATGAATTAAAATCGCATTTATATGAACGTAATCAGCCTCATGAATTACCTAAGCCCCCCGAGTCAATGGAATTGTTAGAGCGGGAGTCACTCACATTTGAGATGGCCTTGCCAGATCAAGCATCGATTCAGCAGCTGTTGGGTATGACCCCCTTCGTTTGGCAAGCTCCAAAGCGAAAACAAGAATTGGCTCAACAACTGGATTCCTTAGTTGTAACAGCAGACTTTATTTTTGAACGTTTCGGTAGAGCTAACGATGATGTTAGAGGTAAGGAAACGCATGAATAATCCGCCATTAGACGATCATTATTGGATGCGCCGAGCGTTACAATTAGCACTTCAAGCTGATGCACTGGGTGAGGTTCCTGTGGGGGCTCTAGTGGTTTTGGATAATGAGATTATTGGTGAGGGCTGGAATAGCCCCATTACCAATCACGACCCAACGGCCCACGCTGAAATTATGGCGTTAAGAAACGCAGCGGCTAGTGTACAAAACTACCGCCTCCCTAAATCAACCCTCTATGTAACGCTTGAACCTTGTGCCATGTGTGCGGGTGCCATTGTACATAGCCGAGTAGAGCGCGTTGTATTTGCAACACTAGAGCCTAAAGCCGGTGTTGTTGTTAGTAATAATCATTTTTTTGATGAGCCGTCGCTCAATCACAAAGTGAATTACGAAGGCGGTGTCTGTGAGGGTGAGGCCAGCTATATAGTGAAATCTTTTTTTAAACGGCGTCGAGCTGAAGCAAAAGCGGCTAAGAACCAACTTAAAGCCGTGAAGATGTCGCCGGATTTAAATTAAGGCTGCTCGAATCTAGGCTAATTGAAGAAGGGTCGATGGAAAACGGCAGCAAATCAGTGGCAATGTTTGTGTTGTCATCTATCTCGTCATCCATTTCTGCATTGATAAAGTCAGTACTTCGAGAAGTGTTCATTTGCCGCACATCGCTTTTTTCATTCCAAGCCAGAATGTTATAAAAACTACGAATATGCTGAACGTATTTAACGGGTTCCCAGCCTCTAGCATACCCGTGCTTTACTGTACGATGGTATTTTCGTTTAGCCAATAGCGGTAAATTCTCACGAACATCAATCCATTTGTCAGGATCTCCGCCATGACGCTCAGTTAGCACCCGTGCGTCCTCCATGTGGCCCATACCTACGTTGTAAGCGGCTAATGCTAACCAAGTCCTATCGGGGTTGGTAATGTCTTTGGGGATTCGATCAAAAATCATTCTGAAATATTTTGCACCACCATGGATGCTTTGGGTTGGATCAACTCGATCGCTGACGCCCATATCTTTGGCGGTACCGTTGGTTAGCATCATCAACCCTCTAACACCAGTATACGACCGTGCCAGTGGATTCCAGTGTGACTCTTGGTAGCTAATGGCTGCTAATAATTGCCAGTCTAGATCGTACATTTCGCTGGCTTCTTTCATGAGTTTTTCCCAGCGCGGCAACCGAGTTTGAATTCGTTTGGCAAAGGTTAAGGCGCCGCCAACATTAACTTCGTCAACGTGTCCGTAAAACAACTCTGTGAGTTCTTCTATGGTGCCATCAGCAGCAGCATCAAGAACAAATTGATTGGCCAGCTGAAATAAACTGTTGTCAGTGTCTTTAGGAAGGGCCCAAGCCAAATGCTGGGGTTTCGATATATCGAAGGCGACTCTAGCTAGGGGATACACGGCTCGATTTATGTCAAAAGCGTTGGAGTCGATGATGGCGTTGTCGATACTGCCGTTGTGGACCATCTCCATTAAATCGATCATTTCGATGTCGTGACGTTCTGTCCATTTTAACTGGGGGTAGTCTTTGTAAAGCTCCTGCATTTTTTCAGCATGAGAACTGCCTCGAATAACCAGAATACTTTTGCCGTATAAGTCTTCGATAGTTTTGGGTTCTTGATTGCCTTCGCGGTAAATGAGCTGCTGAGTAATTTCCATGTAGGGTTGAGTGAAACGGGCTATGTTGCTGCGGGCTTTGGTTACGGTCAGGCCAGCAGCGGCCATATCGGCTTTTTCATCGTTCATTAAAGGAAACATTTGGTCGAGGGCTTCTTCTTCAATGATGGTTAACTTCACGCCCAAATAATCAGCAAAAGCCCCTGCAAGGTGGTATTCAAAACCATTAAGACCTTCGGAATCTTCGTAATAGGTGGTGGGACCATTGCGTGAAATAACGCGTAATTCACCTGAATCTAAAATTTTATCAAGGTGCGTGGGCTCTCTATCGCCACTTAAAAGTAAAGGCAGAACCAGTAACAACACAAAGATCGAGGTAAGATGCTTTAATGCTTTTTTTGTTCTTCGTCTAAAGGCCACTCTGATTCCTTCAACTCAATTGCAATTAATTTACCTTAGCCCAATAATTGTAGACGCTAAATTGCTGCTAGATAGCTTCATATCCAGTACAATGTCGGGCTTTTCCGGTGGCATTGAAATTTAATTCGTTAATGCCGCCTCTGTTCACTAATGAAATCAAAAGGTTTGTCTTTCTTATGCTGACTTTGCGTGGTGCTCCAGCTCTTTCTGAATTTGGCTCAACTAAGTTACTGGCTAGCTTACAGCAGCGTGATGCGGATGTATCGGCTGTTTATGCTGAGTTTATTCATTTGGTTGATACCAGTGAAGAGCTTAATGATGAACAATTAACTGTATTAACTCAACTGATGCATTATGGCCCAAATGTGCCTGTGCAAGAGCCTGTAGGTGAGTTGTATTTGGCTGTTCCCCGTCCTGGAACCATATCGCCTTGGTCGTCAAAAGCCACTGATATTGTGCATAACGCTGGCTTGTCTGCAATTGATCGAGTTGAGCGTGGTATTGTTTATTACGTGGTAGGTGGCGATAGCCAAAATTTGGCTCCGTTACTTCACGATCGCATGGTCGAGACGATTTTTACTGATATTCAGCAAGCTGAGCAGCTATTTCGTCACGAAGAGCCTCGTCCGCAAACTAATATTGATATTATTGGTGGTGGTCGAGAAGCACTGGTTATGGCCAATATTGAATTAGGTATGGCGTTGGCTGAAGATGAAATTGATTACTTGTTTGAGAGCTTTACTGACCTAGGTAGAAACCCAGTGGATGTTGAGCTCATGATGTTTGCTCAGGCTAACTCAGAGCATTGTCGCCATAAAATATTTAACGCCAGCTGGACTTTAGATGGCGCTGATATGCCCAACACTTTATTTGGGATGATCAAGAATACATACAAACTTGGTGGTGAAGACGTACTGTCTGCCTACGCTGATAATGCATCGGTTATCCGTGGTGCAAAAGCTGGACGCTTTTACCCCAATCCCGAAACCAAAAGCTATGGTTATCAACAAGAAGATATCCATATCTTAATGAAGGTCGAAACCCATAACCATCCTACTGCTATAGCGCCTTTTCCAGGGGCTGGAACTGGTTCTGGTGGTGAAATTCGTGATGAAGGTGCGGTGGGTAAAGGCTCTAAGCCAAAAGTAGGATTATCTGGTTACACTGTTTCAAACTTGCAGATACCAGCCTATCAGCAGCCTTGGGAGCAAGATTACGGTAAACCCAATCGCATTGTGACCGCTTTAGATATTATGATTGAAGGCCCTGTTGGCGGTGCTGCATTTAATAATGAGTTTGGGCGTCCCAATATCTGTGGTTATTTTCGTACCTTTGAAGAAAACTTTGATGGAGAACGTCGTGGCTACCACAAGCCGATTATGTTGGCGGGTGGTTATGGCAACATTAAAACCGAACACGTGTCCCAAGATGAATTCGAAGCCGGCGCAAAACTGGTTGCATTAGGCGGCCCAGCTATGTTGATTGGTCTTGGTGGTGGCGCAGCGTCGTCAATGACCTCAGGCTCGTCCTCTGAAGATTTAGATTTTGCTTCCGTGCAACGTCAAAACCCTGAAATAGAACGCCGCTGTCAAGAAGTGATAGACCAGTGTTGGCAACTGGGTGAGCGTAATCCTATTGCGTTTATCCACGATGTTGGTGCGGGTGGTTTTTCTAACGCATTTCCAGAATTAGCAAAAGATGGCGGCTGTGGTGCCCATTTCGAATTGCGTAATATTAATAACGATGAGCCGGGCATGAGCCCATTAGAGATTTGGTGTAACGAAGCTCAAGAGCGTTATGTGATGGCTATCATGCCAGATCAATTAGTGCGGTTCGAAGAGATTTGTCAGCGCGAACGCTGCCCTTATGCGGTAGTAGGCGATGCTACCGATGACGATCATATCGTACTTAATGATACTCATTTCGACACTAAACCAGTTGATTTGCCTATGTCGATTTTATTTGGGAAACCACCCAAAATGCATCGATCAGGCGAGGTAAGGGATTATAAAACCGAAACCTTTTCTACAGCTGATTTGAATATTTATGATGTCGCTGAACGTGTCATTCAGCATCCGTCGGTAGCGAGTAAAAGCTTCTTAATCACCATTGGTGATCGTTCAGTGACAGGACAGGTTGTTCGCGACCAATTTGTTGGGCCTTGGCAGATTCCTGTGGCTGACTGCGCGGTAACGACTCAAGCGTATGATACTTACGCGGGTGAAGCCATGAGCATGGGCGAGCGGACACCCATGGCATTATTAGATGCCCCGGCATCTGGCCGCATGGCTATAGCTGAATCAATCACTAATATTGCGTCAACAAAAATTGAAAAACTATCGGATATAAAGCTATCTGCCAACTGGATGTGTGCAGCGGGCTTTCCTGGTGAAGATGAAAAACTCTACCGCACGGTTGAAACCATCGGCATGGAATTGTGCCCTCAACTAGGCATTACTATTCCGGTAGGAAAAGACTCTATGTCCATGAGCACGGCTTGGAATGAGGGTGATACGGATAAGTGCGTAACCTCACCCTTGTCTGTAGTCATTACGGCTTTTGCGCCAGTGACTGATGTGCGTAAAACCGTGACTCCTCAATTGCGCACTGACTTAGGCCAAACCGAATTGTTATTGATTGATCTGGGTAATGGTAAAAACCGCCTAGGTGCGTCAATTTTGACCCAGGTACATAATCAGCTAGGCGACGAAGTTGCCGATCTCGAAAGCCCCGAGCAATTAAAAGGTTTTTTTAACGCTATGCAAGCCAGCTTGGCAGCCGATGAAATCATTGCCTACCATGATCGTTCTGATGGTGGCTTATTTACTACCGTAGTGGAGATGGCATTTGCTGGCCATTGCGGTGTTGATATAAACATTGATGAGCTGGGTGATGATGTGATTGCGGCTTTGTTCAATGAAGAACTGGGTGCTGTCATTCAGGTACGTAAGAAGCACACCGACACAATACTTAAGCGCTTCAAGGATGCGGGTGTATCTATAACGTCGTTAGGTTGGTTGAACTCTCACGACAGTGTAAGAATTGAGGCGTGCGGCGATATAATTTATGAAGAAAGTCGCAATATTTTGCAAAGCTTGTGGAGTGAAACCAGTTATCAAGTGGCTGCCCTTAGAGATAATGCCGAATGTGCTAAGCAAGAATTTGATCAAATAACTCAAGTGAATCCCGGCTTAAGCACCGAATTAAGCTTTGATATTAATGACGACATTAGTGCGCCTTATATTAATAAAGGTGTGCGTCCGAAAATGGCAGTATTACGTGAGCAAGGCGTTAATGGTCATGTAGAAATGGCGGCGGCGTTTGATCGCTCTGGTTTTGATGCTGTTGATGTGCACATGAGTGATCTACTTGCCAATAGAACTCGTTTGGCTGATTTTACAGGTTTAGTTGCCTGCGGTGGTTTTTCTTATGGTGATGTATTGGGCGCCGGAGAAGGTTGGGCTAAAACCATTCTGTTTAATGAGCAAATTAGAGATCAGTTTCAAGCCTTTTTCCATCGCCAAGATAGTTTTAGTCTGGGCGTGTGTAATGGTTGTCAGATGATGTCCAATTTAAAATCATTGGTGCCGGGTGCCGATCATTGGCCACGCTTTGTGCGCAATGAATCTGAGCAATTTGAAGCTCGTTTCAGTATGGTTGGTATCGAAGAATCACCTTCGGTTTTATTTGCAGGAATGGCTGGCACTAAAATGCCCGTGGCTATTGCTCATGGTGAAGGCCGAGCCGAGTTTACTTCTCAAGCCGAACTAGAACGCTGTCATGACAGTGGCCTAGTTTCTATGCGATTTTTAGATAACCACAAACAATTGACAGAGCGTTATCCTGCAAACCCTAATGGCTCGCCAGCCGGTATTACCAGTGTGACGTCTGAGGATGGCCGGGCAACGATTATGATGCCGCACCCAGAACGTATTTTCCGTGCTGTGAATAATTCATGGCATCCAGATGAATGGCAAGAAGACAGCGGTTGGTTGCGTTTATTTCGCAATGCCCGTGTTTTTGTTGATTAATCGACCTCTAAGCGTACTTTATAAACATGTACTTATTTTTTAACTAAATGTAATAGGATTTAATTTTATGTCACTAGATCTAACCAATGTGGAACAACAAGCCAGCTATGGCATTGGCCGTCAAATGGGTGAGCAACTGGGTAATAAACCTTTTGCTGATTTTGATAAAGAAGCCGCTTTAGCCGGTTTTTCTGATGCTATTCAAGGACTTGATTCGCAGGTAGAGATTGAAAAAATTAACGAAGCCTTTCGCGAAATTCAAGGTCGTTTACAAGCTGAAGAAGCCGCTCGCGCTGAATCTTTAGGTACCGAAGGTAAAGAATTTTTAGAGAAAAACGCCGCTCGTGAAGAGGTCACCGTAACTGAGTCTGGTTTACAGTATGAAATATTGGTCGCCGGTGAAGGCGATAAACCATCGGCATCTTCTACCGTCCGTACGCATTACCACGGCACGTTGATCGACGGCACAGTTTTCGATAGCTCTTATGATCGTGGCGAACCGACAGAATTCCCCGTCAATGGTGTCATTGCTGGCTGGACGGAAGCGTTACAAATGATGCCAGTTGGTTCTAAGTGGCGTTTAACCGTACCTTTCAACTTGGCTTATGGCGAACATGGTGCGGGTGGCTCGATTGGTCCTTATGCAACCTTGGTGTTTGATGTTGAGCTACTCGATATCCTGTAATTGATGTCATAAAATCTATTGCGCTAACGATTTAAGCTCACAAGCTTTAGAAGGAATAATTATGCTGGAACTGAATAATACCGCCTTGGTTATTGTCGACGTTCAAGGCAAGTTAGCGCAGTTGATGTCTGATTCAGAAAGCCTCTTTGCCAATCTACAGCGCATGGTGAAAGGGGCTAAAGTACTTGATTTACCTATCTTGTGGGTGGAACAAAACCCTGAAAAGTTAGGTTCAACCATTGTTGAAGTCTCAGAGTTGTTAAAAGATCAAACACCCTTTTCTAAAATGTCGTTTAGCTGTGCTGGTTCTCAGGATTTTCTCAAAGCATTAAATGCGACAGGCCGCCAGCAAGTCTTACTTGTGGGCATTGAAACCCATATTTGCGTTTATCAAACCGCGGTTGATCTGGTTAAGTTGAACTTTGAAGTTGAAGTGGTTGGCGATGCGGTATCATCACGTTTTGCTCATAATAAGGTTATTGGTTTGGAAAAAATGAAAGCACAGGGGATTTCGCAGACCAGTACTGAAATGGCCTTGTTTGAATTGATGAAAACGGCTGATCATGACGCCTTTAAAGAAATACAAAAAGCCATAAAATAATTTATGAGCGGATCATTTAATGGTGCTGGCAAAATTTAAAATTTCAGGGTTCCAAGTTAAGTCATTTTCTTTAGATGCACCTAAATTTAATATAATCCCAGGAATACCTTCGTCGTCGTACAAGGTTAGTACAACTCCAGATAGCGCTAACTTTTTCCCTTTAGTAATGGTCAATACCTTATTTTTGTGAGCGTAGGAAAGAGTGTTATTCAATTTGTTTTGCTGGCCAACAAAGATAATGTCGGGCGTGTAATTGTTGATGTCTGAGTCGTGATTGACATAGCTCAGCGTACTGTTACCAATTTTAGTGCCAATTCTTTCTTTAAGGTATTTACTCAATTCTAAGTCGTTGAGAACTAATATACTGATGTGTTTTTGGTTGCTTAGATGCAATTCATAGCTGGCAATTTTAAGTGTTAATGCCGCATTCAGTCTTGCAGGTAAAGCGGTGTCATCAGCTTTGGAGGGGAGCGCAAGTAATCCAAGCAACAGAGATAGAGCTACAACAAGGATTGTATTTTTAGGTCGTGAGAAGCATAAAATCATGATTATAGCTCCACTCGTAGAGTGAAACTGAATACCCGCTCATTAACTTGAGGCAAGAGCGAGTTTTGAAATCCGTCATTATCAGTGCTGAAATCATCACCGCTGCCCGCACCCTCTACACCGGGAGCAAGATAGTCTTCTTCAAGTAAATTCTCTATTTTCAATCCTACTTCAATATTTTTATGGGAAAATAATAAGTTGGCGTCAACGGTCACATAAGCTTCGGCTTTACGGTTGTCAGCACGTGCGCTGTTGGAGTCGGCGCGCAATGGATTTTGAGAAAACAATTCTCGCTCTGATACCCAGTTAACCCTAAGGTTGGCATTCCAGTTCTGTTTTATAGGTAGGTTCATTAAAAAGTTAACTTTATGTGGGGCAACATCACCTTGTTCATCACGATCATCAATCCATTTTCCCTGAACATTGTCGTATTGTTGATCAGCCATAGCTTGAGTATAGGTGTAAAATATATTTCCGGTAATATCACCTGAGTTACTTAAAAAGTTGTTCATGCGGTACTGGCCTCGGTATTCAATACCGAAAATATCGCGATCGCCCACATTCGCCGAACTGGTAATAACATTATCATAATGGCTGAAAAAGACAGAGGCATCATGTAGAAAATGCTCAGTTTGATGCATGGCGATAAATTCAATATTACGAACTTTTTCAGGTTCAATAGCTGGGTTAGAACCTGAGCCATTCCAACCTCCGTATAACGACTTATTGGAAGGCTCTTGGAAAGCCTCACCATAGATGAATTTATAAGTTGTTTGTGAGGATGAGTGATAAATCACTGCGGCGCGCGGGTTGATCTCGGTGCCATAAACACTGTTTCTATCGGCGCGAATACTGCCATTGAAACGCCAGTTCTCATAATCATAAATTGCTTGAACGAACAGACCTTGATCAGTTGTTCGAGCAATATTAAAACTGGGTATTTCACTGCTTAAATGGGGGGGCAGAGGTGTTGTGTTACCTGGAGCTATGGCTCCGACGGCAATAACACCTGAACCATCAGAGGATAAGCCTCCGGTTGATGAAGAGGCTTGCGCTGGACAAAATCCGAGGTCGTCAAAATAATTGCAAACCATATAGCCTTTAGTAAGCTTTTTTTCTTCGTGTTTTATGCCGCCACTGAGCAGTAAGTTAGGAGTTAACTGCAGATCATATTGTTGTTCAAAGCGCCAAGCGCTGTTATTTGAGAGCCAATCGGAAATACTTAAACTGCTTCCATACGACTCTACCCAGTCACCACCAGAGGCATTTTCTCGGTACACTAATTCACTGGTGATTTTGAGCGTATCATTTAATTGATGAGTGTTTTTGAGGTAAAACTGATCGGCTGTATGAAACCAAATACCCTGCGGTTGCGCATCGGATAAAGAATAATAGGGCCCATAACCTTCATCGGTACGCCATGTTGACAGTCCCATGGACCAATCGCGCCAGTAGAAATCGGCCAATAAACTGTAATTTTCAGAAGGATCGGAGTAGCGGCCTGTGGGTTCGTCATTAAATAGTTCATTACTGGAAATAACGCCGTCTAAATTTATGTCGCCAGAAGCGATACCTGCCCCCCACACAGCAGGGTCTCGTAGTAGTGACTCTTTAAAGTAACCCCATTGGGAATAATCACCAATAGCAGCTTCATCGCTATTAAATAACCGAGCACCAATACTGTAACCAAAATCGCTATGCTTGCCTCGAAGCGATAATTCTATTGCTTTGCTGTCAAAGCTGCCCGACTCGGCTTGAATATTGACAATGTCTTCACCATCGATAAGTTTATCGTTATTTTTAGTGATGATATTAATAACACCAAGAAAGGCATTTGGGCCGTAAACAGCCCCGCTGGGGCCATAGAGAATTTCGATACTATCGACATGACTCATAGGATACTGACGGCTAAGAACAGCGCCATGCATCCACAAGTTGTTTTCGACCTTGCCATTAATCAGCAGTAAGGTTCTTTGGGTCCAGGGTGTGCGGTAACCTCGTTGGTAAGACACAACCTGCTCGGTACCATTAGTAACCACGGTATCAAAACCCGGTAAATCAGCCAGAATATCATCAATACTGTCGTAGCCGCGGCGACGAATATCTTGCTGGCGGATCACAATCATTGCTGCCGGTGCATTCTGTAGGCTCTCGGATACCGAAGATGCTGTATCCGATTGTCGGTGCACGGCTGTCCTTTGAAGCATTAAATCGGATAAATTCATTTGCGTAAGATTGCTGCCGTGATTGTCCTCAGCCTGAGAAGCACTGGCAATGACTATTGCTGTGATAACAGCAGGGATCAATTGAGGTGATCGTTTATTCGTCATTTTCATCAGGGCAGTAACCGACGTAAATTATGCATGAATATAGAGTGTTTTTTATCAAAACTATGGTTGTTCGACTAAGCTTAGCTAGTTGCTTGCCAATGATTAGCTTATTAGTAATAGTATGTAGGTAAAGTATAGCGAGATTTTAAAAAAGTACAGGATCAGCATAGATAAAGCTTCTGATAAAGCAGTGAGAAAAGAGCCGGCGGCGGATAAGTTCACTGTTAGGGAAGTTAAAATAATCGTGATTAACTAGATACAGAAATAGCCATTAAGTATCAATATTGCAGGTAGCCTTATAATCAAATGAATTCACCCGATATAAACCCTAGTCCTAAGATGAGCGGTCAAGACATTAATATTCGTCAACTGGGCATGAAACTATTGGTGCTTTCCTCATTTTTAGTTATTCCTCTTATATTTTTAGTGTATCTAAATATTGTGAAAATGTCGGAAGAGGTGGCATCAGCATCAGACCAAGCTGCTGCTATTACTTTGATGCAAGATATTGCGCATTATGATCGCGATTCACTGAATAAATACTACTTGAATAAAAACTATACTTTACCCGCAAGCGTTGAAAAACCAAGTGCCGTGAGTTTAGCGGGGCAAAAACTGTATATCGATAATACGGTGTCTGTGAAATACCCTAAATTATTGAGCGTATGGCACACGAATACTATAGGAGACAACAAAAAACAGCCATCGAATGGTATTTGGTCAACGGTAGGGCAATTTAATGATTTTGATGTAACCGTAAAATCCAGACAAAAATTCTATTCAGAGCTTTTGAGTGGAACGCATATTTTTGTAAAATTAGGAAGTGATTTAAAAAATGAAGTTTCCATTGTTGGAAGGGTTGTACCGTCAGCGATAGAAAGAATATACCGTTTGTCTGAAGACTTGAATGAGTTGTTTTTTGAAACCTCCATAGAGCAGGTTAATCCTAAAATAACGCAAATAACACAAGACTTAGCGTTCCTAACTGACTGGTTGCTCAAATCAAAATCATTAATCGATAAAGATCACAAACTGATTAATGATATAACTGATTGGGTTTCTTTATCGCGAAAGCTAATTGAACAGAAAAAAATGTTAGCTTTTGCGGATATTTTAAGTGAAAGCAGTGCGGTAGATATTGGTTTGAATAAGAATTTTAACTCTGTTCGAATAAAGTCTATCGAGATCATAAATCAGTTGTTTGTCTTCCAAATAAAAAGCCTTGACGTACTGTCTAATGAATTAATCTCAGAGAAAAAAGATATAGAAACTTGGCGGACATTTATATTTTTAATGGTCGCACTGTTAATGGTCTTGGCGTCTATCACCGGATTTTATTTGATTAGAAATGTGCGTTATTCACAGTCTTATTTTAAACAGCAAAATGAAGAATTAGAGCAGGTTATTCATGAGCGTGTAAAAGAAATTAAGGCGGCACAACACAAAGCTGAATTGCTTAATATAAATCTGCTTGCAGAAAAAGAAAGAGCAGAGTTATTGGCGACAGAGGCCGATGTGGCCAACCGATCAAAAAGTTTATTTTTAGCCTCTATGAGTCATGAGATCAGAACGCCTTTAAATTCTATTATAGGCGGATCTAATATCTTAAAACGTTCAAAGTTAGATGCTAAGCAAAAAGAAATTTTAGGCATGGTAAGCCAGTCGGGTAAAACCCTTTTAGAACTGGTTAATGATGTTTTAGACTTTTCTAAAATTGAAGCGGATGAGATGTGCTTAGAGTCCGTAGAATTCGATCTTGAAACGATAATTTTAGATCTTATGAATATGTTTCTTTTGAAGGTTGGGGAGAAAAATATTTTCTTGGAACTGGATTTTAGTTCTGAATGTGAAGGCAAGTGGTTGGGAGACTCAACTAGGATAAAGCAAATTGTTATGAACTTACTTAGTAATGCGGTTAAGTTCACTCACGTTGGAGGAATTACTTGTGCGGTATCTCTTGGACCTAAAAATTTAATTCGTATTGCTGTTAAAGACACTGGTATTGGTATTAGCGAGTCGGGTATTAAAAAGTTATTTGATGCCTTTGTCCAAAGTGATAACAGCATTACGCGCCAATATGGTGGAACAGGATTGGGATTGTCTATTAGTAAACGCCTTGCAGAACTTATGGGTGGGACTGTTAGGGTTGAAAGTGAAGTAGGAAAAGGCTCTAGCTTCATTTTTGAAGTGAAATTGAAAAAACTTGGGGCTAAAGAGTTTCTACCTAATTTCAAAACAATTTTACTGCTATCGGAAAATGATATTTTAAAATCCCGTTTAGAAGAATGGGGGTATTCAGTTGTTTATGGATCCGATTTAATTGAAGCAGATAGCCTAACGGCTGTGGTTGATTTTGCCTCTGGTCGTAGGAGCTTAAATGCCAATTTTGACTCTGTGTTTTCACAATACCCTACCGATATACCAAAAATTGTTCTTTATGATTTTCATTCAGGTATGCAAAGCAGAGCACCTACTAATCACTATTATTTTATTCGTTACGATGTGTCTTCGTCTGTCTTACGTAAAGAGCTTGAAATATCTTGCGATAAAATAAGATGGAAGGAGTGGACTCATTCAACCTTCTCGTTAGAGCCTGATGACTCAGCCGAATTTAACCCTGATGATGTTCAGTTTTCCGGAAAAGTTTTGGTGGTTGAAGATGTTGAGTTCAATCAAATCATCGCAACAGAAATAATGGAAAATTTAGGTCTAGAGATTATTTGCGTTGATGATGGATCTCAAGCTGTAGAGTTGGTTGCGGTGGAAAATTTCGATGTCATTTTTATGGATTTACACATGCCCGTTATGGATGGCTACACGGCGACCAAAAAAATCAGAGAGTATGAATTGTCCCAAGCTAAAGTAGAGACACCAATAGTTGCGATGACAGCCGATGTATTGTCTGAGACTCGACCTAAAATTATGGAGGTCGGCATGAATGATTATTTATCAAAACCGTTCGAAGAAGCTGAATTAATCAGATTAATATCAAAATATATCCAACCCAAAACAATTAACCTAAAAACAATTAAACCAAAAGAAGCTTTGGAAGTTGTCTCTGGGTTAGATAATGACGTGAAAGAAGCTCGGCTAGATGTAATGGTTGCTGATGCAGATGTTTTTGATATAGAGAGCTTAATAAAGAGATTGAAAAACAGAATGGATAGAGTTGAGCTGATTACAACTTCGTTTACTAGCTCTTTGGGCGAATTAGTTGAGGCAATTCAAACTGCAAAAGATGGAAATGATGTCGACGCCTTTTTGCTCCATTCACACTCATTGAAAGGCTCGTCAGCCAATATTGGTGCTAAGGAACTCAATCAATTGGCTGGCCGTATGGAAAGTAGAGTGAAAGAAGGCGGATCAATAGCTGACTGTAGCGAACTGGTTGACTTATTAATACCAGCCAGTGAGCGTTTTACTGAAGTGCTAAAACGTTCACTGGATACCAAATCTTAATTATCATCTAAGCGTCGTTACTCTTGTGGAGGCGCTTTCTTTTTAACCGCGGCCGGAGCAAAACCGTCACCCCATTGTGCAGATTTTTCAGCTTTTTGTTGAGCGTGTTTATCGGCATCGGGATTTTCAGATGCGGCACGTCTTTTACCAACATTTTTTTGGTCGCGGAGCCGTTTCTTAGGTTTGTCTGACTTTTTCTTTTTCTCTTCAACTTTATTGGTAAAGCTAAAGCTTTTTCTGGCTTGTTCGGAACTTGAGTTGCTGGATTTTGCCTTGTCGTCTTTTTTGTCAGTTTTGGCTTTATGTGGTTTTTTGAACTTTGTTTTTAAACCCGCTAATTTTCGTTCAGTAAAATCAGTCTGTACTTGATGCTCAATACTGGTTAACAAATTCCATTCATTAGGAACAACTAAAGAGACACACAGTCCCGTTTCTCCTGCTCGCCCAGTACGTCCAGAGCGATGGATGAAATCCTCGGCGCTGCGGGGGATGTCGAAGTTAATAACCAGATCAATGCCATCAACATCTAAACCACGAGCCGCCACATCGGTTGCTACCATGATGGTCATGCGACCCGAGCGAAATTGATTGATAGACTCATACCGTGTGTCTTGGCTTATATCCCCGTGTAGGGATGTCGCATTGTATTTTTTGTATTGCATTAAACTGCATAATCGATGACAAAGCTTTTTGGTGTTGGTGAAAATAAGAGCTTTTTTATAGGTCTCGGTGGCTAATAATTTCTCGAGAAGCAGTTGTTTAAACTCTTCGTTATTAGCAAGAATATATTGCTGGGTGATGGCTTCGTTTAACTGTTTGGGTTTGGACAATAAAATACTTTCATGCTCGTTCAGTAGTCGATTAATACCTTTCGATTGCAGCTTTTCATCTATCGTGGCTGAAAATAACAGTGTTTGTTTTTCAGGATTACAGTAGCTGTTAATATCAATAATGTCTTCAAATAAGCCCATCTCCATCATCCGATCAGCTTCATCAAGTACTAAAACTTCTAGATCTTTGAAATCACACGAGCCTTTATCAGCGTGCTCTTTTAGACGACCTGGGGTTGCTATAATGATGTGGGGATTCTTGCGAAACACAGCTTTTTGATACTTAAATTCTGCGCCGCCGGTAATGGAGTCGACTTTTAAATGCGTGGAACTGATTAACTCTTTGCAATGTCGCAGCAGTTGCTTTGTTAATTCACGGGTTGGACTGATGATTAAGGCTCTGGTGCCTGACTTTGGAGCGTCGTCATCCAATAGTCTCTGTATTAACGGGATTAAAAATGCAGCCGATTTTCCGCTGCCTGTTTCAGAACTTACCACAAGGCTTTTACCTGCCAATGCGGCGGGTATGGCTTGTTTTTGTACTTCGGTAGGTTCTATTAAGCCGTGACGAGCCATGCCTTTTAGGAGGCGTTCATTAAGGTTACAGTCGGCAAAGGAATTTATTGTCAAGATTAATACTCATTTAGGAGGTGTTTACGTTAGGGATAAAAACATTTTACCAATAAAGACAGAAAAAATCTTTGTTTGAATCTTTGGTGATAGAATACTTTGCCATTAGATCTTAATCTTCTATACACAACAACCAGCTCTGAAAATTTAAATTAGGAACAGTCATGAATCCTCATATTATTGATGTCACGATGGAAAACGCCCAACAGGTGTTGATTGAAGAATCTCAACAACGTCCCGTGGTTATTGATTTTTGGTCCGAACGCAGTGAGCCCTGTAAAACATTAATGATCATCTTAGAACAATTGGCCGTCGAATATGGCGGGCAGTTCTTATTAGCGAAAGTAAATGTTGATGAATTGCAGCAAGTAGCGAGTCAGTTTGGTGTGCGCGGATTGCCGACGGTTATGATTATGAAAGATGGCCAGCCAATTGATGGTTTTAGTGGTCCGCAAACGGAAGAAACTGTTCGAGAGGTGTTGCAAAAGCACTTGCCGCCAGCTTGGGAAGCGCTCATAGAGCAAGCAAATCAATTAATGCAAGAGGACAGCTTCACCGATGCGCTTGCGTTGTTACGCCAAGCATACAGCGATTCTTCCGAACAAGCTTCAGTAGGTGTTGGTTTGGCTCAAGTGTTTTTACATTTAAACCGCTGTGATGAAGCAGCCGAAATTCTTGCTAAAGTAACTATGGTTGACCAAGACGCCGCTTATGAGCAAGCGATGGCGATGTTGCAGCTGAAGCGTGATGCAGCGCAATCTCCAGAGATCAAAGCATTAGAAGAAGCTCATGCAGCTACTCCAGATGATTTGGTGGTCTGTCATCAATTGGCGGTTCAATACAGCCAAAACGATAAAATGGCTGAGGCGTTAGAGTTATTATTAAGTATTTTACGTAAAGATATGAATTTTGAAGATGGAGCGGTAAAGAAAACCTATACAGAGATCTTAGCGACACTGGGTAAAAGCGATCCACTATCAATTCAATATCAGCGCAAGATGTACACCTTGCTATATTGAATTAAAACTCATAGACATCAAAGGCTAGAGTATGAAACTCCAAACTTTATTAGTGGGCGCTATTGCGTCATTATTTCTTTATGGCTGCGACATGGGCGGCGAATCAACCCCGGTTTCCCCCACAACTGAAAACCCATATCACGTTGAATTCTCAGCGCCAAGTTACTTAAAAGAACACGCCAAATACATTAAAGAAGAATTGTTTCAAATTGGAGATCATAAGGTTTGGGATTACAGCGCGCCTAATCATGGTTTTGGCAATATCATCATGATTGAGGGTGATGATGGCGTCATTATTATTGATACCAGCATATCTCATGATAACGCTATGGTAGCTCACTCTGAATTTCGTAAGTTGACGGATAAGCCTGTTAAAGCACTTATTTATACCCATCATCACGCTGACCATATAAACGGAGCCGGGGCTTTTATTAAGCGTCAAGATGCTGAAAATAATAAGGTCCAAGTGATAGCGGCGGCTAATTTCATGCGTGAACTCGGCGATGAAAATCAAGCTACTGGGCCTATAATGGGACTCCGTGCAAATTATATGTATGGCCTATCGTTAGATCCTGAACGCGAAGGACGTGATTACCATGTGTCTTGCTGTGGCTATATGGCGCATTCGAGTTCAAACAGTTTTATTGTGCCAAACACCTTTATTGAAGGTTCTCAACAGCTGACTATAGCGGGTGTCACCTTACAGATATTCCAAACTGGCGGAGAGTCGGCTAGCCACTTGGCGGTTTATCTGCCGGAACAAAAAATCATGTTTTCGGGTGATGAATTACAAGGCCCTACCTATCCTAACCTGCATTCATTACGCGGCACTAAACCACGCGATGCGATTAAGTGGATTACGGCTTTAGATAAAATGTTGGCTTATGATGTTGATTATTTAGTGCCTAGCCACGGTCAGCCTATTGTGACTAATGACGAGGTCAATAAAGTACTGACGGTTTATCGCGATTCGATTCAGTTTACTCACGATCAATCGGTTCGCTACATCAATAAAGGTTATACCCCGGATGAGCTGGCCAATACGATCAAACTCCCTAAGCATTTATCGATAGAACCGTGGACTAAAGAGATGTACGGCACGGTTAAGCATAATGTCAGAGAATATTATGTGGCTTATATCAGTTGGTGGAATGGAGATCCAGCAGAACTCAATCCTATTCCGCGTGTAGAGAAAGCTCAGCGCATGATAAAAATGATGGGCGGGCGAGATCAGGTATTTAACGCAGCAGAGCAAGCCTTTCAATCTGGTGATTTCCAGTGGACGAGTGAATTAACTGCGCTGTTAGTTCGTGTCGATAACAATGATATTGCTGCTCGTCATTTAAAGGCAGCTGCGTTTAGAGCTATTGGTTACGCGACTGAAAATACGAATTGGCGTGGCTTCTATTTGAGTGCTGCGTTGGAGTTAGAAGGTGAAATTGAGCCTAAGTTAATTCAGCAGCAAATCATGTCGAAACTGTTTAAACCATCACAGCTGCCGACCTATCAATTGCTAGAGTTACTTCGCTACAAAATTGATGCTGAAAATATTGGCGATAAACATATAAAGGTCGCGTACCGTTTTACTGATACGGATGAAAATTTTACCGTAGAAATACGTAACAGTATTTTACAGCTGCATCCAAAGAAATTGCCGAAAGTTGACGTCACTATGACCATGTCGCGTAGCTTGCTCGATGCGGTGTTCCGCCGAGAAATAGATTATGCAACCGCTATTGCTGATGGCCGAGTGCAAGTGGATGGTTCAGTGCTAGCCTTGCGTAGCTTCTCTAAAGCCTTTGATACTAGCGAAGCTAATCCCTATACCTCATTGCGGTAGCTTTTAACTGTGTTTGGTGAGCTTGTTTGGTGAGTTTGTTTAGTTACCCACTAACGCCAAGCTAAACCAAGGCACATACGTAATTAATATGACGGCCAGTAGTAAGACGAAAAAGAATGGCAGAGTGGCTTTGTAGAGCTCAGCAATGGGCTCTTTGAAGCGGTATGAAGCAATAAATAAATTCATGCCCACAGGTGGTGTGAAATAGCCTATCTGCATGTTAGCCAAAAAGATGATACCAAGGTGAATCGGGTCAATGCCGTAAGATAATGCGACCGGTACCATCAAGGGCGTCATGATCATCAGCGCAGAGAAAATATCGAGAATCGCTCCCAATAGCAGTAAAAATATATTTAATGCCAATAAGAAGGCGTATTTACTGTGAATGTGCTCGCGAATAAACTCAAACACCTGCATGGGAATCTCGGCATCAACCAGAACGTTGGTGAAGGCCAAAGAAACCGCCAAAATCAAAATAATACTGCCGACCATAACCGATGATTTCACGATAATGTCGGGCAGCTGCTTCAGATTAACTTCGCGATAAAAAATCAATTGTGAGGTGAGCACGTAGGTCACGGCTATTGCGGCGACTTCTGATATGGCAAAAAAGCCGCCATAGATTCCACCCAATAAAATAACCGGTAGAGGCAGCTCCCATTTGGCTTCTAATAATGCCGCTTTGATGCGTTTAAACTCGAATGGCTCGCGCTGTGATAGCTCATGCGGGTTGGCTATTATGCTCCACAGAGTTAACAGCACCACCATCAATAACGCGGGGATTAAGCCGGCTAAAAATAAGTCTTTTAGATCTATGCTAACGCCCACATCCATTTGCTGGACTATGACGCCATACAAAATTAACGGCAAAGACGGGGCAAGTAATAATCCCAGGCTGCCGGATGAAGTCACTAAGCCCAAGCTGAAGTGTTTGCCGTAACCTGCCTGACGCAGTGATGGGTATAGCAACGCGCCAATCGCCACAATAGTTACGCCCGAAGCACCGGTAATGGCGGTAAAAAACGCACAGGTTAACAAGGCTATGATCGGCAATTCTACGGGTAGCCAGCCGAAAAAAGCCCGAGCAAGATTCACTAAGCGAGTAGGAGTACCACTTTCGGCCAGAATATAGCCCGACAATGAAAACAGAGGTAGGGCAACCAGCATAGGGGTGTCGGTGATGCGATAAATTTCAACCGCCATAATCGATAGCGGAACCTCGGCAGCCCAAAAGCCATACATGGCGGCGGCACCTATAACGATAAAAATAGGTGTGCCTAATATCGCTAAAAGAATCAGTAGTCCAGCAACAGCAAAAGTCATTGTTTAATCTCGTGGGAGCTCATCTTTAATTTCGTGTTGAGGCACAAACATATGGATAAAGAAACGTAACCCCATTAATCCAAAGCAAATAGGAATGATCATTTCACTCATCCAGACCGGAATAAGATCAAACAGTAATAGACCATCTTCGTATTCTATTTGGATGAGCTCAATACTGTACCAAGCAATGGCAATGCAAATGCTTGCAGCAAAGGCGCTGATGATTCGCTCGACAATATTCTCTATGCGCGGAGAGAGATAGCGGGTTAGTAGATCAATACCAATGTGGCTGCCATAACGGGTCGCCAGTAATGCGCCCAATAAGCTGAGCCATAGCACACCAATGCGCAATAAATTATCAGCGCCGATAATACCTATATCCCAAAGGTTACGGAAAATAATTTGTGCGTCTGCAATGACTATCAATAGCAGCATCACAACGATTAACGCACCACGTTCAAATTTTTCGAGCCAGCGTGATAGTTTTTTTACCAGTGTAATGCTCACTCAGCGGCGCCGCGAAATTCAGTTAGCAAAGTTTGGATCTCGTCAAAGATAGGCTGGCTGAATTGTTTATTATTCAGCATGGTTTGAGCCAGAGCATCGGCTTGACCTTGCATCATGGTTTTATCTGCTGGGTTCATTTCCACGCGCTGAATACCAAGGGCTTGTAAAGCCTCAAAAGCATCGATGTTGTCTTGGCGATTGATTTTATCAATGGCTTTGAAGGCGGAGTTCATAACGTGACTAACAATAACTTTGTCGTCGTCGCTGACTTTTTTGTAGGCTTTATTGTTTAATGCCAAAATCCCATAAAAATACAGTAGAGGCATGTCCGTAATGTGGGTTACTTGGGTGTGCCATTGCAGTGCGATTGCCCCAATCGGTGAGGTGGCGACTGTATCGACCATGCCGGTTTGGAGGGACGGTAATACATCGCCGAGAGCCAGTGGAATGGTTCCTAGCTCAAAGCTTTCCATGGAGCGTTGGACCAGAATATCGTTGTCTGGCGCCCAAATTTTACCCTGCTTTAATGTGTCGAAATCGGTGATGCTGCGATTGGCTAACATATAAGCAAACCCGCCTTCAGCTAAACCAAATACGGTGTAACCGGCATCCGCAAACGATTGGATAATTTTGTCGTCCATACGCTCGCGAACATAATCGACTTCGGCAAAGCTCTTAAACATAAAGGGTAGATTGTATATTTGAGTGTCGGGAGCGGCCTTAGCCAGCGCACCGCCGGTTAGAGCGCCACCGTGTAATTGGCCAATTTTCATTTTTCGGATGACAGCTGAGTCGCTACCCATGACGCCGCCGGGATAAAATTTAAACTTAACCCGACCATTGGTCTGAGCCTCAATATCTTTACCAGCGGCACGCATTTTAACCATCCAAGCAGAGCCGTCTGGAGATAGTGTGGCTATTTTGAATGTGGCGGCCAGGCTAGTGTTAGCTGAGCTCAGAAGAGCAATAAAAACAATCGAGAGAAATGTAGGGCTAAATAATGAGCGCATAAGAATCCTTATGGGTAAGACTTATAAATTGAGAGATGGATTTAAAAATAATCGTCAGCTGAAGCGAGTAAAGCGCGAGCTTGCTGTTGAGCAACCGTATTCATTAAGGTGTAGCCAGCCGTCTTGGCGTCAGCAGCAATGACTTCATTGAGTAGCCTGTCATGAATATCACGGTCAAAGACTAAGCGAGCGTAGTTCTCCGCATAGAAAACTTTGGCAATTAAATTTTTACCTTGCGATAGGTCTATAGCTTTTTGAAAGTGATGCGCGCCAATTTCAGGCTTACCACCTAAGGCTGGTGGTAATACGGTACCTAGAACACCTAAATACAAATGCGCATTACCATTTTCATAGCCTTCATCGAGAGCGACGATAGTTTCTAAAATCAATTTCACGTTAGCCAAAGCGCCAACGGCCTTCCAGTCACTGCTGCGCGATTGAATCCAGCCGGCCCATGCCGTTCCCAATGTATATAAGACCGGAACAGAAGATGATTTTTCAGTGGCTAAGGCTTTACTGAGTTGTTGATAGCTGAGTTGGCGTACATCGCACAGGGTTTTAATTTCGATACAAGCAGCTTGTTCGGCGTAGGCTAGTGATTTTTCGGTCATCTTAAGTCGACGATCGGTATCGGTAACAAAAGCTGATGCGTAGGCGCCATTGAGTGATGATCCAGCTCGTAGTAGCGAGTCACTCTTAGGGCTGCTGGAGATGAGTGCGTCAATCATAATTAAATAGGCTGGCGCACCATCGGCTACGACTTGCAAATCATCGTTGTCTAGAATGGCGGTTGATAAGCTGTTAGCCAGCTTTGCGGTTTGATTGGAGATAATTGACGAGCAACCGGTGGTGACGGTCAAAGTCGCTAATAATATAAATCGAATCATTAATTGAGGGCATGAACGAGTAATCAAAACGAGTCTCTATTGAATTTGAGTTAAAAAAGTGTGTGATGAGAGCAATAACATTATCTGTAGAGCCGGTTATTCCGTTGTGCTGTTTTCTTTTTCATCCAGTTCAACATCAACACCTAACTTATCTGATATATCGTCTAGTTGATCCATCAGCTCTTCCATGTTGACGTTATCAGGAAAACCTAAGGTGCCTCTGGCTGAAAACATCGGGTCGCCAGACCAAGGCATGCTTGAACAATTGGTTTCTAGCTCGTTCATATTAATCTGGTGGCTTGCAAATGCTTGAGATAATTCTTGAACAATACCGGGACGATCGTTGCCCACCAGCGTAAAGTGCATCTGTTTTTGTTTGTCAGTGGTGATGGTTGCGTGATCAACTTCAGATGAAATAACTTGAATGCCGCTATCGCAGAGTGTATTTAATGCCGCATTTAACTGATCGATGTTGTCATCGCTAACGTTAACTTGCAAAATGCCGGCAAACTTACCAGCCAGATGAGTCATGCTGCTTTCTAGCCAGTTGCCACCATGACGACTTATCGTGCTGGCCAGTAGTTCAACGATACCGGGTTTGTCTTCACAGAGTATGCTGAGTACAAGAGAGCGATTCATAAGGTTATCCTTGGTTGGTATTATTATCCTGAGATTATAGAAGTTGTTGAGGCGCTTCGATAGCCCGAGTCATAATCTCTTTGTAATAATTTGGCCGTTTGGGCGCATTAAATTGAACCTAGGGGTAAATTGAAATTGAAATTGGAGTTAAAGTCGTGATCATTCCGTACCATGAGTTATCCGCCGACGCCTTGCAGGGGTTAATTGAAGAGTTTATCAATCGTGAAGGCACGGATTATGGTGAAGTTGAATACAGTTTGAATGATAAAGTGGCTCAGGTTCAGCAGCAGCTGCAAGCCCAAGACATTGTTATTGTTTACGATGCCGTTATGGAGTCTGTAAGCTTAATGGGGGCGCAGGCGGCCAAAGTTCACGAAGCTGAATTAGAGCGTAACGGCTCGGCGGGTGACGATCATTAAAGCATCAATAACCGCAGGTGTTGAGCTAACTGATGTTGCCATCTTTATAGAGGGTGATTGTAAACATTGGCCGTTATTTGTTTTTGCTCATGGTGCTGGTGCGCCTATGGACAGCCCATTCATGAACCAGATGACAGAGCTATTACTTGAGCAAGGCATTGCGGTGGCGAGGTTTGAGTTTCCTTATATGGTGCAACGCCGTGAGATAGGGAAAAAGCGACCTCCAGATGCTCAGGCAAAACTATTAGACACATGGCGTTCAGTGATTAATAGGCTGCGTGAGTATCGATCCAACGGTAGGCCGGGGTTTATTATTGGCGGGAAATCTATGGGAGGACGGATGGCGTCTATGGTCGCTGATGAAATGTCTGTCTCCGGCTTAGTGTGTATCGGTTATCCTTTTCATCCTCAGGGCAAGCCAGAGAAAACTAGGACCGAACATTTGCAAGACATAACGACACCCACATTGATGACGCAAGGTGACAGAGACGCATTGGGTAATAAAGAAGATGTGGCAGGTTATGATTTGGCTGGCAGTATTACTATGGTGTGGCTAACCGATGGTGATCACGATTTAAAGCCGCGAGTTCGATCGGGTTTTACTCATGAGCAAAATATACGAACCGCGGCCGATGCCATTGCTGACTTTTGCGGCCGCGGTAACTCATGATTAAAGGTCAATAACCCAACAGTCAACAATAACCAACAGTCAACAATAACCAATAGCTAATAACCTCTGGTTAATAATCAATTTTCTAAAATGCAGACTTTTTCAGGCTCGGCAAATAAGAGGTTGAGTTTATCCATCATGTCTTTGCGGTTGTCTGAATGACACCAATTATGCCAGTCATTGATGTTACGCCATTTTGATAAGACAAAGCGATGAAGTGGATTGCTGATGTCTGAGAAGGTTTCACCATTAATAAAGCCGGGAGCTTGATAAGCTAAATGCAGGGTTTTTTTTGCCATGTCTTCGTAGGTGCTAGCCAAGTCTAACGCTATATTGCGTTCAATCAATACGCTGATCATTATGTTTCTCCGAAATAAAACGTAACTCTTCAAATGTAAGTTGGGTAATGCGAGAATACTACCGCTAATAAACCGCTAGATTCAATCTATGAAAAATATTCTTTTACTCGATGCTGTTGGTTTGATGTGCCCCGAGCCTATCATGTTGCTGCACAAATTAGTCCGTGAAGCCCGAGACGGGGATGAAATACACATTACTGCAACTGATCCTGCGACCAAAAGAGACGTCCCTCAATTTTGTCAATTTCTAGACCATGAGTTGCTCAGCTCTAGTGCCGAATCAGATCAGTTTGAATACCAAATAAAAGTGCGAAAGCCCTGAGCCATAAAACCATATGATTGGCCAGAAATGTCAATAGATTGTCCAGCTCGAACCTATCATTGATACCCACTATAGATTTAAAGTTTCTTTCAGTCGTTAAGCTATTACTGAGCATAAACAATAATAATAGAAAGCTGCTGTCGTTATGACATAGCAAGGAAACAACATGAACGAAGCGTTTAATATTAATCCCAGTAAAACAACTGTCCGAAAACTAGGGGCGGTAAAAAAAGTAGAGGCGCTAGTTGTTGGCGCGGGATACGGCGGCATCTGTATGGCCGTTAAGTTACAGAAAGCCGGTATCACAGATTTTGTGATTGTCGAAAAGGCCGATGCTATAGGCGGTACCTGGCGTGATAATACCTACCCAGGTTGTGCTTGTGATGTGCAGTCGCATTTGTATTCGTTTTCTTTTGCCGGTAACCCTGACTGGTCAATGCGCTACCCTGGTTGGGAAGAAATTCAACGCTACATTCACGCTACTACCGATCAGTTTAATTTACGAAAGTACATTCAATATAACGCTGAAGTAAATGCGGCTGAATTTGTTCAAGAGACGGGTCGCTGGCTTATTAGTTTGGTGAATGGCGAGAAAATAGACGCGCATTATTTTATTTTGGCTACAGGCCCCTTACATTTTCCCTTTATCCCAGATTTACCCGGTCTTGATAATTTTAAAGGTAAGACCATGCACTCGGCACAGTGGGATCATGACTACGAGCTGAAAGGAAAAAGAGTCGTTTCGATTGGTACCGGAGGCAGTGCTGTCCAATATCTGCCAGAAGTGGCACCTGAAGTGGACAAGCTAACGATTTTTCAAAGAACACCGCCGTGGGTGATTGGCCGAGATGAGAGGGCTTATTCAAACTTTCGTAAAAGTATGTTTCGTAAGTTTCCAATCTTGCGAAAATTGCATCGTCTGCGTTTGTACTTAACCAATGAGAAAAGAGTCTTGCCGATTCTCTATTCACGGTTAGCAAAGACCTTTCAATTTACGGCTCTTTCCCACTTAAAAAAGCAAATTAAAGACTTAGAGCTACGAGCCAAGTTGACGCCTAATTACACCATTGGTTGTAAACGGGTTCTAATTTCTAACCGTTATTACCCTATGTTTACCCGCGATAATGTGGATCTGGTGACGGCGGGTATCAAAGAAATTAAAGAGCATTCGGTAGTCGATAATGATGGTGTAGAACATCCTGCTGACGCCATTTTGTTCGGTACTGGGTTTGTCACTGACCCACGGATATACATGAAAGACTTTAAACTTACTGGTTTGGCGGGTCGAAGTATCCATGATGACTGGAAAGACAGTGCTGAAGCCTATTACGGTGTGACGACTGCGGGTTACCCCAATATGTTTCAGTTGGTTGGTCCAAATACTGGCTTAGGGCACAATTCAGTGGTGTATATGATTGAAAACCAAGCAAAGTACATTATGCGTTGCATTAAATCATTGAGGCAGCAGGGAGCTCAGTATATGAACCTGCGCGATGACGTGCAGAAGCAATTTAACGATGATTTACAAGACCGTTTGCAAGGTACTGTTTGGACGTCTGGCTGCCAAAGTTGGTACCAGCAGGCTGATGGTCGCAATGTGGTTATTTGGCCAGGTACCACTTGGCGCTATCATCAAGAGTTGAAGTATTCGGCGATGGATGTGTATGACTGGGTTAAATGCCCAGCAGAGAGTGTTATAAAAGAGAAGAGTGCTACGGAATTGGATGGTGTCGTCTAATTGGTTGATCTAGTCTAGAGACCAGATATCAAGCATAAGAGGGCGCGTTGCCCCCCTTATGCCGTCTGGATAGGCTTTTTAACTGTCCACTTTAGTAAAATTAATCCGCTTTTTATCCATATCAATTTTATCGACTTTAAAGCTGGCGGCATCGCCAATTTTTATAGTTTCGTCGTCGTTAATCAACGTCATTCTTTCTGGATCAAAGCGATATTGCTTGGGCGGTAGTTTAATAAAGCCTGAAATACCCCACTCAGAAACCGTTACGTTAATACCCTGTGAAGTTACTCTAGAGACAAATCCCGTCAGGGTCGTGTCTTTATGTTGATCTATAAATAAACAGCCCAACCATTGGTCTAAATCACGGCTGGCTTGGCGAGTCTTAGAGACGTTTTTTTGTAACTGCAGGAGCTGATCTTCGCTGATTACCGGCATTGGGCTGCCGGTAATAATGGCTTTGATAACACGGTGATTGTGCAAATCATTGAAGCGACGAATTGGTGAGGTCACTGTGGCGTAGTATTCCATACCGAGGCCAAGGTGTGGTGCTGGCGTGGTGGTCAATACACCCGCTTGCAGCATCATTCGAAAGGAAGCCAGAATATGATGGTGCTCAGGGTTGTTCTGCAATGCGTTGATCAAAGTTTTATAATCAGTCGCGTTACTTAAATCTAAGTCTGCCAGCTCGGCCATATCCTCGGCGATAACTTTTTTAATGGCATCTAAGCGTTCAGCTCTAAAGCCATTGTGGGCCGAAAATATGCCACTGCTGTTGGGGTTGGTTGCGAAGTGATCGGCGAAAAATTTACCAGCCGCGCAGTTGGTTGCCAGCATTGATTCTTCAACAATTTGTTGAGCTTGAGTACGATCGTAACGAGTGATGCTGGCGATATGCTGAACATCATCAAGGGTATACTCGTAATCGGGCTTGTCTTCCATCAGCAGCATGTTGGCTTTGCGGAAACTGTGTAATGCTTCACTGCAGCGATATAAGTCTTGCAGTAACTCTTGGCATTCTATGGGTACTGCGTCGTTAGGTTGCTCACCAGTTTGTTCTAAATAAGCCGCAACCTTGTTGTAACTGAGTTTGTGCTTTGAGCAAATTAACGCTTGTTCAAATGTGGTCGCAGATGTTGAGCCGTCACGATTGATCTGCATTGTGCAAACCAATACAGGGCGCACTTCACCGGGCACAAGAGAGCATCCATTGTTGGATAACTCTTCTGGTAACATAGTGACGGCTTTTCCCGTTAGGTAGGCGGTATTGGCTCTAGATTGGGCCGCGCTGTCTAATAATGACCCAACTTCTATAGCGCAGCTGGGGTCGGCGATAGCAACGGTTAATGTCCAGCCCGTACTGGTGGTTTCAACCAGCAAAGCATCATCCATATCCTGTGTAGTATCAGAATCAATGGTGATGAAAGGGGCTTGAGTTAAATCACGGCGTGAGTTGTCGGTAGTCGTAGTTTGTAGCGTTTGTGATGCCGCAGTTGCATCTTGTAGCTGTTCTTTAGTCCACGTATCAATCAAGTCGTATTTACAACGTGTGACTAAGTGTTCAATTCCTGCATCTTCGGCATCACCAAGAACCTTAGTGATCTTGGCTAGGCCTTTGCCATCTTCAAACGGGTGTTTGGCAATTGCCCCTAACAAGTAGTCGCCGCCTTTGGCTTTCATGCGGGCTTTTGGGGGGATGAAAATCCAGCGACTCATTTGCGGCATATCTACCGCAAAGAAATGCCCCTTGCCGCGAATGATATATCGGCCAATTAACGTCTGCGGATGAGTTTTAATTAATTTCTCTGGAACTGCGTCGAGCTTTTTACTTTTGGGGTCGGGGTTTTGTTTAATGTTAACTTCAATAACATCCCCAGGTAATACTTTTTGCATTTCATCGGGGGCTAAGAAGGCTTCACGCCCATCATTGAGCAGTACAAAGCCAAATCGACTCTGGGTGCCACGAACAGTGCCAGTATTTTGGTCTTTATCGGCGCGGATGGTTGTTTTAAGTTGGTTGAGTTGTTGCAGAGTATTAAGATCAAGCATGATAGTTCGAGTCTTTTAACGTGGTTTGATTTTGGGGGTGGAAACTACGGGCGCATCATAGCAAACTGTAACTACATTTACTTTATTTGTTAGATATAACTTACCTAGAGACAACTATGGATTTTCTGGCGGCTTTTCCTACCTTAACGTTAGTATTAATGGCTTTTATTGGGCTGATGAGTTTGTGGTTTGCAGGCCCTGGCTACAATAGTAATAGCGCCAGTCATTCCCCCACTATTTTAACCAGTATGGGTATATTTGGGACCTTTTTGGGGGTGGCGTTAGGCTTATTGAATTTTGACACCAATGACATTCAGGCCAGCGTACCAAGTCTTATCGAAGGCTTAAAGACCGCATTTTGGACATCCATTGTCGGTTTGGTCGGTTCGCTTATTGTAAAATTTAGGCATTTAACGTCGGTATTACAGCAGCGCCAAGTTGAAGAGCAATACCGCTCAGCGACGATTACTGACTTGGCAAATTTACTCGGCGATATTCGTGACTCAATGGCGTTGCCTGAAGCAGGCGGCTTAAACGCCTGCTTACAAGAGATGCAGAATAAGCAATTAGAAAAGCTGGATGATATCAAACAAGGGCTTAGCAGCTACCAAAAAGAGATGGTTGAAGCCAACACCAAGGCCTTCATCGGCGCCATTGAAGAGGTTATGCGTGACTTTAATACGCAGATTAATACCCAGTACGGTGAAAATTTTAAAGAATTGAATCAAGCCGTTGGCCAAATGCTGGAATGGCAAGAAAACTACAAAAAAGAATTAGAGGAGCTGTTGAAGACTCAACGTTCCAATGGCGAATTGCTGGATAAAGCCAGTTCGGCCTATGAGCAAATGGTGCGGCACTCGGAAGTATTTACGCAAGTATCCAATTCACTTGGCAAGATGATGGATGTTTTGCAGCAGCAAGCCTCAGGCTTAGATAAATACTTAGAACAATTAGCCAAGGTGGCGAATCAAGCCTCTGAAGACTTACCATCTCTAGAGAAGCGAGTGTTAGGCTTAACCGCTGATTTGGCCAATAGTGTGACCAGTAGCCAAGCCCAAATTGGCGAAATGATGACCAAGTCAGCTGAGGCTATGCGTCTGACTTCAGCCAGTATCAATCAAAATCTTGCGGACGCCATGCAACAACAACAGCATGGGATGACTGAGCGTTTGAATCAAATGTTGGAACGCACAGAGTCACAAGTTGTTCGCTTAGACGATGCTATGGAAGATGAATTGACCAAAGCCTTGAAAACGTTTGGTTATCAATTGACTTCTTTATCCGAAAAATTTGTCAGTGATTACGCGCCCCTTACTGAAAGATTGCGTGAGCTGGTTGAATTAGCTGAAACGGTTCAACCTGAATAATTTGTTAATCTGAGACGCACATGGCAAACAATACCGAATTCCAAACTAATAACGATGTAGAGCACGAAGAACATTGGGTGGCTGTGAGTGACTTAATGGGCGGCTTAATGATGGTGTTTTTATTAATATCCGTTATTTACTTGGTGCAGTTAGAAATCGAATCGAAGAAAATCAAAGACGTCGTGGTTCTCTACGAGCGCTTAAGAACCCAGTTGTATGAGGATCTTTTGAATGAGTTTAAGCCAGATTTGCCCCGTTGGGGGGCCGAAGTTAACCGTGATTTGAGTGTGCGGTTTTATAATACCGAAGTGTTATTTGCTCATGGCGACGATAAAATCAAGCCAGCTTTCAGCGACATACTGAACGATTTTTTCCCTCGTTATGTACGCATTATTACATCGGACAAATACCGCAGTGATATTCTTGAAGTTAGGATAGAAGGGCATACATCCAGCGATTGGGGAGTGGCTTCAGGCACTGATGTCGCTTATATAAAGAACATGGCGTTATCACAGGCGCGTACTCGAACAACATTAGCCTATTTGTTGGCATTGCCGCGGGTTGATACCGAAAAGCATTGGTTAACCCGCCATTTAACGGCTAATGGTTTATCGTCATCAAAAGTGGTTTACGATGCGGCGGGCAATGAAGATGGTATCCGTTCAAGACGTGTAGAGTTTAAGATTCGCACGGATGCGGAGTCACGGATAGCCACTATTCTAAACGAGCAAGCACGATGATATTTAAAGAATTCGTGCCCTATTTGAAAGGGCTGGTACCTTATTTTAAAGAGCTGAGCCTCAATGAAACTTCCTGATTTTTTACAATTTGAGGCGTTTAATAAGCTTCGAGCTACCATGGGAGCAGAAGATCTAGGCGACTTCGTTTTCTTTGATCCTAAGAAAAACCTCACTGGAATCGAGCGGCTTGAGTTAAAGGGGCAGGGCTTAATAGTCTCTGCGGCGATATTAGGCAGCGCCTCTGATTTCACTTTGACTTATAAAGACAGTCGAGTTGCCATTTACCTAAACGAACCAGAAAGTATGGATGATTGGCTCTATCATGTGAGCGATTGTGAAATGGTTCACGCAGCAAGGGCTAGCGATAAGCTGACTTTGTTTTCAGCGAAAACGGTTGTGCCTGTGCACGCAACGGGGACCTATAAAGTGTGCTCAAGTTGTTTGCAAAAACTCAGGTATCAGAATTTTGACGGTGTTCGACAGCGCCACCGTGAATATAGCCAAAGGATAGAAGACGTTTTTAGCTTGACTGAATTTTTTCAGGAATACCCTATGTATCCGGTCGTTATTAAAAAAGAAATCCCTATTTTTTAATAATCCACTCTATTACCAACTTCATTAGTATCAATAATGACTCAACTAGGATTACTTAAGGCATGAACATCCAGACCAGTATTGAACAAAAACTCGAACACAATTTTCAGCCTGAACAGCTTAGTGTGGTGAATGAAAGCCATATGCACAGCGTGCCTGTTAATTCTGAAACTCATTTTAAAGTGGTGTTGGTGAGTGCCAGTTTCGACAAGGTTCGTAAGGTGGCCAGGCACCAAGAGGTGTATAAAGTGTTAAGTGATGAAATGGCGGGCGAAGTTCATGCGTTGGCGCTACACACCTATACCCCAGAAGAGTGGGAGCACAAGCAGGTAGCCCCTGAATCCCCGAACTGTTTAGGTGGTTCAAAGACTTAAGGTTATTCTGGCGATGTCTTTGTTAGTGGTATGAGCTCAGTGGTATGAATTCAGTGGTACGAATATAGTCGCTGAGCTCTGTTCAAAAAATCGACAAATGGGTAGAATGCGCGGATTTAATGTACCCATATTTTTTTATTGTGATGTTTAGGACTTATGAAACCGATAACTGTTGCTGCATTGTATAAATTTGTTCAATTGCCTGATTACCAAGAGTTGCGTCAGCCGCTACTTGAATTTTGTTTGGATAACGACATTAAAGGCACGCTATTGCTGGCCGCCGAAGGCATAAACGGCACTGTCGCCAGTTCACGTGAAGGCATTGATAAGCTCAAAGCCTACTTTCAAAACGATACCCGTATTGCTGGTCGATTTTCTGATTTAAGTTACAAAGAATCATTTGATGAGGCCCAGCCGTTTTATCGGATGAAAGTTAAACTGAAAAAAGAAATTGTAACCATGGGGGTGCAAGGCATTGATCCTCGCCATGTGGTGGGAACTTATGTAGAACCAAAAGATTGGAATGATCTTATTTCTGATCCCGATGTGATTCTGGTGGATACCCGCAACGATTACGAATACGAGTTGGGCACTTTTAAAGGAGCTGAAAACCCCGATACGAAATCCTTCCGCGAATTTCCAGACTACGTCAAAGATAATTTAAACCCTACAAAACATAAAAAAGTGGCGATGTTTTGTACGGGTGGTATTCGTTGCGAAAAATCAACGGCTTACATGAAAGAACAAGGGTTTGACGAGGTTTACCACCTGCACGGCGGTATTTTGAAGTACCTTGAAGAGGTGCCAGAAACTGAGAGCTTATGGCAGGGCGAATGTTTTGTGTTCGATAACCGAGTCAGTGTCACTCATGACCTTGAACCAGGCCTCTATGATCTTTGTCATGGTTGCCGTGAGCCCATAACAGCAACGGATAAAGAATCGGATAAATTTACTTTGGGAGTCTCTTGCCCTCGTTGTTTTGATACGCAAACGCCAGAGCAAAGGGCAAGGTTTGAAGAGCGACAAAAGCAAATTAAATTATCTGAGGCTCGTAATGAGGTTCATATAGGTGTTCCGCTAAATCGTAGAAAAAAAGCTTAAGATGTATCCCCAAAAATCAATTTTTTAATAAAAGGTGTAATTCATGTTTTATACATTATCAAAAGTTTTTATGATGGTTTTCTATGCGCTGGTCCCTGTTTCTTTGGTGTGGGAAGTGTTGCTACCCTACTCAAATACCATGTTGATAATTACCGCAGTGTTGCTGGTATTACACAGCCTGGAGTTTATTTTAATGAAGAATAAACTCCAGGCATTGCCTGGTTCAGTTATGACGCATTTTATAAATACACTGTTGTTCGGCTTTAATCATTGGTTGCCATTGATGAAAGCCCAAAAGGACAATGAAGTCTAAATAAAGTAAGGGGGGCGCAGTTCTCGCCCTAATGGTACCTCCGCCTCTATAAAGACAAAAACTAAAACGAACTCTCTGAGTTTATTTCAAAATATTTTGGTTTTTAGGGGGCGCATTCTAATTTTTCTCTTTATATTCCCTCTCCATTGAAGTCACTGAACAGATTTAAATGTTTAGTTTGACTCAAGCGAATTTAATTTATCACTTGGAGAAGTAATCATGGCTAACCGCATCGAAGATTTAAACAAACTGGTTAAAGAAAAATACGAAAGCATCGTTGACGCTGCTAAACCTTATTCTACTGAGCAACAAGCAGCAATTTCTGCATATGTTGAAACTTTACAAGGCCTTGCTAAAAACTATGTTGAAGCAAATAAAACTTTGTGGAGCAACAGTGTTGAAACAAACAAAAAAATGTTTGATAAAACTCGTAAGTCTGGCGAGCAATTGTTCAACAACACTAAAGTTGATCTAGAAAAAGCTTCTAAAGAATTGAAAGCTAAGCTTGAAACTCAAGTAGAGAAAACCAAAACAACGGCTAAAGACGGCGTTAAAACTGTTTCTGAAAAACTTGAAGAAAGCCAAAAGCAAGTTAAAGAAGCTGCTCTTGAGCTGAAAAACTCAATCTTTCCAGCTCAAAAGCCTGCTAAAAAAGCCGCTAAGAAACCAGCCGCTAAAAAAGCAACGGCTGCTAAGAAGCCAGCTGCCAAAAAAGCAACGGCTAAAAAAGCAACGGCTAAGCCTGTAGTTGAAACAGCAACTGCTGAAACAGCTGCTGCTTAAGTTTCGTTAGCTTCAAAGTAAAAAAGAGCGTTAGGGTTACCCTAACGCTCTTTTTTTATGCCTGAAATAAACATATTTTTATTTTGTCTAAGCCAGTTTATTGAGCTTCTTGGGATATTCCGCCAAACATACCTAAGAGCGCATTAATGAATTCTCGAAGGCTTAATGTCATAACGGAAAAGTCTGCGTCAAACTGTGCTGCTTTATCACCATCACTAGAATCGTCGGCTTCTTCAATTATCTTTTCGGCAAACTTTAAGCGTTTAACTTCCATATTGTCAGTAATTAAGCATTGCAGGCTTTCATTCCAATCTATTGCCAGTTTCACAACTCTTTTACCGGTGTTTAGGTGTTGTTCAATTTCGGGGGCGTATAAATCTTGGCGTTTACATCGCAATATACTGCCTTCTTCGCTGGGTTCTTGAAGTTCACACTCACTGCCTAATTCGACATTGTTCGGTAAGTTTTCGCCTTGCAGCCATGAACTCATGATTACACTAGGCGATTCAGTGGTTTGTACTGGAATAACGGGCAAGGTTCCCAACGATTGGCGCAATAATTTGATCAGCTCTTCGGCTTTGCTGGTCGATGAGCTGTCTATAATGAGCCAGCCCTGCTGCGGGTCAATATAGGCGTAGGTACGCTGTGACTTTGTGAATGCCTGAGGCAGACAATCAAAAATGATATCGTCTTTAATGGTTTGTTTTTCTTTGCTGTAAATACGACGATCTTCTGTCATTTCAAGTAAATCAATTTTTTCATCAAGCTTTTCTTTGATGACTGCGGCGGGCAATACTTTTTCTTCGCGTCTGGCGCAAATCATCATACAACCATTAGCGCTGTGATAGAGCTCTTCACTTAGACCTGTCATAGGAGGCACCCAACCATAGCGATGGGTATCTTGCTTACCGCAAGGTTTAAATTCTTGCTCAGATAATTGCTTGTTTAGTTTTTCTGGGAAGATTTCTACCGCTGAAGTGAAGCGGTAGAGAAGGATGTTTTTAAACCACATAGTTTGATACCAAATATAATAAGGAGGTGTGCGTAGGGTTAACTTAATGCTTTCTGAATGAGACTTAATAGAGCCTCTGGCAAGGGGAGTTTCAACGCCGCTTGATGGCCTGCTTCAGACATCTTATGCCATGTTTTCTGAATAATACTGATGAGTTTTTCTTCTTCGTGCTTGGCCGCAAAATCAGTTAGATAATGATTGAGAAAAACCAGGCAGGCAACATCTTCTAGCGTTTGAGTTTCAGTGTCACGTTTAAGCTGCTTCTTCTGTAGTAGACTTTTTACACGTACTTGGTCTGTTTCAGAGTAACCCTTGTCAGCCATTAATTGGGCGGTAAGTTCGGCGTGAAAAGTGCCTAGATCAATACGCCACTTTCTATAGCCCGTGCGATCCATAGGATAGTCGCTGCGAGAAATAGCCCAACGCTTGATGTGCTGTGCACGGCAGGCTATTTGTAAGTGTTCCGAGGCCGTTGGTGCAAACAAACTCAATTGCTCAGTCATACGTTGAGCGTATAAATACTCTTTCGCGACAGAACCCTGGTTGGTTGATACAAGGTTTGGATCTTGCTGATTAACGGAATCAATAGCGGTAAAAAGTTCCGTTAGTTGGGTTGTGTTGCTCATGTGTCTGTACGCCTATTGTTGAGTGTCCCAGCAGGGGGAGAGAAGCTCAGTACTCATCGAAAAACTCGTTAAATTAAGAAATAGTGAAAATAACCCGCAATTTTACGCTACTTCGGCCGATATTTCATGAGTAGAGAGATTAATCATGATAATCCCATCAATTTAGTGACAGAGTTGTATTTCATGGAGTGCAGTCGGGAATGGATTTAACGGAAGAAAATGCACAGCTTAAAAAAACAGTAAAAAAGCTGCTTGTTCGCTTGGATGAGAATCAGCGTGTGCGTAATCATTTTCATGAGTTTGAATTCAAGCTGTTGAGCAGTAAAACATTATCTGACTTACTAAACCTGCTTATTAATGGCGCTTTGAGTCATTTTAAATTGGATGATGTCAGTTTGATTTTAGTTGACACCGATTTTAGTTTGCGTGGACTTATAGAACACCTGGATTTAGAAGATTTTTCAACACGGTTACAGCTACGCCAAAACGATGACTTTGCCTTAAGTCTATACCCAGGTAAATACAAGGTTAGTCTAGGGGAACTAGACACATTAACCGCAGCTCGATTGTTTCCAAATTTACGTGAATTAAAGAGTGCGGCATTAATGCCCATGGTCCGCGATGATAAGTTAGTAGGCAGTCTGCATTTCGGCAGTAAATTAAGTGAACGTTTTTCTGAAGACAAGGCGACGGACTTTCTTGAGTATCTGTCCTCTATCAGTGCCGTGTGTGTTGAGAGTGCACTGTCAAAAGAGCATTTACGTTATCAAAGCCAAATTGATATGTTGACTCAAGTTCGCAATCGAATGAATTTTGATGGCGAATTTATTCGTGAATTAGAACGTTCTCACCGCGGTAAAGATACATTGAGTTGTATGTTTGTTGACGTCGATTTATTTAAAGCCATTAACGATCGCTATGGACACAGTGTCGGTGATTTATGTCTTAAGGAAATAGCAGCGGCAATTGATAAGCAGCTAAGAAAGACGGATATTTTGGCTCGTTACGGTGGTGAAGAATTCGTTATATTGTTGCCGCACTGCGATGAGTCTTCGGGATTGGAAATTTCAGAGCGAGTTCGTGAATCTGTTAGTAATCTGAAGATAGATCATGCGGCGGCAGGTAATAAAGTTCAACCTACAGTATCTATTGGTCTTACGACTTGGAATCCCGTGGATGATAATCACTACGACCTTGAAGCTTTAGGCAAAAAATTACTAAACATAGCTGATGAAGCTATGTATGAAGCTAAAAGGGCAGGTCGTAATAAAGTGGTAGTAAAACCTTTTTATCAAGTGGTGCAGTGATTTCTGCTATAAATAGATTACTCTAATGTTTAGCTTTGTGTCTGTTTATGGTTATTAAATTGTTTTTACAGCGCTGCTGTGTGCTGTTTTTTCTTTTGCTTGCTATATCTTCCGCTCAGGCGTCTGAACGCCCGATGCTGACCTTTAATTGTCCCAGGTCTGTGGGACAATCTGATTTTGATTTTGCTAACCAAGTCTACTCCGAGGTCTTTTCGCCCATGGGTTATGACTTCCGTTTTGTTTATTTGGCAAGGCGGGACGCTGTTAAGCAACTGGCCCAAGGCCAGCTCGATGGCGATTGTGCGCGAGCACCAAACTTCCTTGAATTAACTGGGCTTACTAATTTAATTAGAATTGAAACTCCTTTGCGCACTGCCGCGTTTGAGACTTGGTATAGGGACGAAATTGAATCCAATACCCCCTACAAAGATATACATTTAGGTTATAACGGCAGCACGTTATTCTTGAAAAAAAATCTAGAGATAATGGGGTTTGGAAAGTTAACCTCATTTGATGATTATCAGTCTTTAGCTGATGCTCTGGTCAATGGCGAAATAGACGCGCTATTCAACTATGAAGAAGCCATTGCGCCCTATAAAAAAGCGCTGCACGAACAAGGAGCCTATTTAGCGGACACACCTATTGTTTTTCCTGTGCATACCTATGTTTCTGAAAAGTACGCTACATTAGTACCTGAAATCGAATCGAAGATGAACCGCTATTTAAAATATAACCCATACTATCCTCCGATAGTCCCTCCAGTTAGAGTTATTGATAAAAGTTTAGAGCATAAGCCATCCATTCTGTTTTCCTGCATACTACAATCGAAAAGTTTTGTCTTTATGAACCTGTATGACATTTATAGCCAAATATTTAAAACGCTGGGTTATAACTTTCATATGGTTTCTATGAATCTTCCGAGAGAAGCTATTGAGTTTGGTCAGGGTAATGTGGATGGGAGTTGTGGTCTGCCATCTGGTTTAGGCGCGAAATTAATCGGCGCTAAGCAGGTCAATGCTGTTGTAGGGACAAACAAAATTAAAATATGGGGGCTGAAAGCTATGCCTGAGTTACGACAGCTGTCAGATATACCTGCTGGAGCTAAGGTTGCTGTCATAAGAGGCGGTCATATATCGAGAGAGATTTTGCAGGCGCAAGGATTAAAGGTGACGGTTGTAAATTCCGTAGTTTCAGGGCTTAAAATGTTGAATGCAAGCCGAATTGATTTCTTCATTGGCTCATCTATAGGCGCAAAACGTGTATTTCAGAAAATAGAATTGAGGCAGCCTGTGTTCACCGTAGGCTATCTACGGCAGGATAATATAACGCCGTTTTTAAGCCATAAAAACTCGCACTTAAGTGAATCTATGGCCATAGAGCTTAATCGCTATTTCACAGATACTAGGAATAGACATAAATTGGAGGTGCTGGATTTATTGGATATTTATTAATGTTCGTCACATAGCTACTGATCCATTGTGATGTGACTTGAAGCTACGTTTAATGCATTGATTGTCAATAAGTATAAATATCGCCAGTTTTTTCCGGTAACCAATAACATTTGATTGTTGTTATCCCAAGCAAGACCGTTTAATACCGCCTCTGGATCACCGGATGAATTTTCTGTAGCCAACGAGCTTAAATCCAGTTGGCCAATAACCTTGCCGGTATTGGCATCTATTTCGACTAAGTAGTCTTTTTGCCACACATTGGCCCATATACGACCGTTGATAACAGTAAGGTCGTTTAAATTGTGCAGAGGTTGCTGGTTAAAGGTGACGCTGATATGTTTAAGGGGGTTTAATGTTTCTGGGTCTAGCCAAGTTAACTTATTGGAGCCGTCACTCATGATCAATTGATTGTTCCAGTGGGTTAGCCCCCAGCCTTCGCTTTTAAGAATAAACGTTTTATCAACCGTCAAGTTATCTTTGTGCCATCGATAAGCTATACCAGACTGCCAACTGAGGCCATAAAGATAATCACCCAGTAATGCGATTCCTTCGGCAAATTGTGATTTCGGGAAAGAGAATGTTGCGAGGGGGGATAGGTTGTATGGGTTGATTTTTTCAACAAATGAATGCCCATAACGGCCGCTACTTTGCCACAATTCAAAACCGTTTTTTGCCGATGAATCGATAGCCAAGCCTTGAGTAAAAACAGTGGTTGAGTGAGGCAGGCGTTCGACAAGGTTAAAACGATATTGAGTTACTGGCTCACGACTGTTGGAGGCGCTGCTGAGAATCACTAGAAGTAATATCAGCAGGCTGTGGGTTAGTTTTAGCATCTGAGTTTGTTGGTAGGGTCTGCGTGGAAAAGTTGTTTAGTGCTTGCCGATCAGTCGGGGTTAACTTCTCTAGATGCTTCACTTTCGGCAACGTAATCGATGGCTTCTTGCACAGCTTTCGTGACTTTATTGGCTATTTCTCTGAGCTCCTCAGTTGACATGAAAAACGTCATATCCACATCGTGGCGGATGTAGCGTGGAGGCAGGCGATTGAGTGCAACACAAGCCGTGTCAGCAAGGTACTCACCATCTTCACGGCTGCGATCACTGACTCTATATAATTCTTCTAAAACCAAGCTTTCATAATAGTTGTGAATAGAATCAATACCGCTGGTGACATTGGAACGACGTTGACCAGAACCGAGTAACATAACCTTCTCCTGTGTTCTTTTTTTAGCGTGCTTTCGTTATAGGGCAAATGTACTTTATAGAGTAAGTACACTTTATAGAGTAACTATACTTTATATAGTAACTACACTTTATATAGTAACTACACTTTATAGAGTAAGTACACTTTCGGCTTAATTTGAAATAACTAAAATAAAAGCCTTAAAGCAGACGCCGTATTAACACAGTGTAGCTGTTGTGGCTTGAGCTATTAGATTTTATTTCGGGATAAGTTTCGAATAATAAAACGTGCTGGATTGAGTGCTGTTTGTAAGCTCCGGCTGACCGGTGCAGGTTCTTGGTTAATATGCGCTGCCAACATTTCAGCGCATAAGGGGGCATAGGTAAGTCCACGTGATCCGTAACCTGAGTTAACGTAAAGGTTGGGGTGGTAGCTGCCCGTTGTGGCTATGCTCGATTTGGCATTTTTTCTCAGCAACTGAAAATCTTCAATAAAATCATCGTGAATGGGAACTGGTCCTACTAAGGGTAAATAATCGGGGGTTGTGCATCGCAATGCGGCTCGGCCAGTGCAGTCAAAAGGTGTTATTGAGTCTGCAATTAATCCGGGAAATTGAGACCGTATTCGATCTATATTTTGTTGATGTTCTTCGTTGCGAATATCAAGGTTCTGATTGCGTGTATCAAAGCTGGCACCGAAACATAATTTCCCATCGTGGCTAGGTGAAATATAGCCCTCAGAACATAAAACCGTATTGGGGCTGATTTGTTGTGCATCTGTGTGTTTATCGTCGATAGTGATTTGGCTGATCTGGCCTCGCACGGGCTTGAAAGGCAGTTGCGAGCATTGGCTAAATTTTTTGGCGTCGTTGGCGTTGGCGATGATAACAATGTCAGACGTGGCAATGGTGTCACCCTTATTGTTGAGTAAGTGCCAATGTGGATCGTCAGTGGGTTGGTTTAGTTGCAAAGGCTGCTGGTTATAAACAATGCTTATATTTGAGTGCTTGGTCAGAGCTTCACAAATTGCTTTAGGGTTAAGCCAGCCTGATTGAGAGAAAAACAAACCGCCGTTGTTGGTGCGCAACCCAGCTTGAGCAGAAGCTTGCTCAGGTGAAAGCGGTTCTAATAACTTGTTCGTGCCAAAAGCCTCAATAATTTTACTGTGTTGCTGTTTATCTTGGTCTGATTGCGCAAGATGTAACACGCCGCATTGCTGGCCAAATTCTTGCGCGCTTGATTCCCAATAACTCTGATAGTGCCGCTGGGCAAACTGTAGGGCCATTAAATTGAAGTCAGATAAAGTCTCTGCTTTATGAGAGAGCTTCGCGTAGAGAACTCCTTGAGGGTTGCCTGAGCCTTCTTGGGCTAAAGCGTTATGTCTTTCAATTAAAGTAACCTTATAGTGACGTTGTGCCAACGCATTGGCTATATGACAACCCGCTAGGCCACCGCCGATAACCGTTACGGAGAGGTTGTTCTTGAAGCTGGTTTTAGCCGTGGTTGCACCGCTGATATTCCATGCCAACGAATGTTTAGTATTAACTTTAGATTCAGGAAATTTGTCGATGGTGGGTAAAGCATACTGTTGTTTTAGGTAGGCCTTAATCATTTCTCTTTTTTTTCCGAAGCCCGGGGTCTTTTCAATTTTAAATCCGTGTTCAGTAAACCCATTTTGAACGATTCTGGCAGCGCTGAAAGTGGCTGCCGTGGTGTTTTGATGACTTAGTTTTTGCACCAGATGGAACAGTTCTGGTTGCCACATGTCAGGATTTTTATTGGGCGAAAAACCGTCTAAATACCAAGCGTCTATGGCCCGTTGTGGTCGTTGATGCGCTGGATGATCACTTTGCAGCAATTGTTCTAACCCTGTTAACGCATCGTCGATAATCAAGGTCAATTCAATGTTGCTGGTGTGAGTGGTGTTAGTGTGAGAAGTGTTGTTGTTGTTGTTGCTGCTGCTGTGAAAGTTAAGGCGATGAAAACCTCGGTTTAAATGTAGGGGGTATTGCTCAATTAACTGCTGGCTCAAGTCGTTAAGTTCTGGCCAGAGTACGAGTGATTTTTTAAGATCGGCTATGGATAGTGGGTGTTTTTCGATGCTGATGTAGTGCAACTTAGTTGATGCGGGTGCACTTTTTTGCCATTGCTGCCAGGTGGCGAGAAAGTTTAGGCCGGTTCCAAACCCTGTTTCAGCTATAACAAAATCTTCTATAACTGAGCCTTCTATAGCTGAGTCTTCGCCTGTTTGGTTGGAGGATAAGTTCATCCAGCGGTGTGGTAAGTCGTTTCCCTCTATATACACGTAGCGGCTTTCAGTTAATCCATCTTTTATCGAGAAGTAAAAATCTTCAAATTGAGTTGAGATAGGCAAGCCTTCCTTTGACCAAGTAAGATGAGCCTGGCGGTTGTTATTGCCTAAATCAGCCATTGAATTCTCGATGTAACTGATCGCACCACAGTTGTATGCGCTGATCGGTTAATTCAAATTGATTTTCATCGTCGAGAGCTAAACCAACAAAATGCTTATTGTCGTCAGTTAAGGCTTTAGATGCTTCAAACTCGAAACCATCGACAGGCCAAAACCCCACAATTTGAGCGCCGCGTTTTAATAGCTTGTGGTAGAGGTAGCCCATAGCGTCTAAAAACCACTCGGGATAACCTATTTGGTCGCCAAGGCCAAACAGAGCAATTTTTTTACCTTCTAATGCAAGCTCATCTATATCAGACCAAACCTCCTCCCAGTCTTCTTGTAGCTCACCGTAATCCCACGTAGGGATTCCCATAATTAATCGATCGTAAAATTGACAGGTAACAAGAGGTGTTTCGCTGACATTGAACAAGTCAACGTCATATTGTCCTGATGAGCTCTTTAGGAATTGGCTCTGTATTTTTTCGGCGGCCATTTCTGTGTAGCACGTAGAGCTACCATAAAATAATCCGATAGAGGCTTTTTGAGTCATCGCTTGAGTTTGTCAGTAGGTTGTTAGGAATTAGCGGCTAGGCATTAGATGTTAGGTTGTTAGGCGTTAATCGTACTAGAATAGCCCCCCTCCAAGCGACTGATTATTGTTATTACTATGTTAAATATTGCTTTATTTGAGCCTCAAATCGCCCCGAATACGGGTAATGTTATTAGGCTTGCTGCCAATAATGGCGCCGCTCTGCATTTAATCGAGCCTATGGGTTTTGATCTAGAAGAAAAAAAGCTGCGCCGCGCTGGTCTGGATTATGCCGATTTGGCCAATGTCACGGTTCATCCAAACTATGCGGCTTTTGCGGCGGCTATGGCCGGTAAAAGAATTATCGCCAGTACGACCAAGGGTACTTGTTCTTATACCGACATTACCTACCAACATGACGATGTTTTATTATTTGGCGCTGAAACTCACGGCTTAGCTCCGGAGGTAATGGCGACCATACCTTCAGGGTTGAGAATTAAAATACCTATGCGGGTCAATAATCGTAGCCTGAATTTATCTAATTCAGTTGCCATTGTAAGCTATGAAGCTTGGCGGCAATTAGGTTTTGTATAGCCATTAAATTTCAAATAACACTTAGGACTTATATAGATGACAATCTCAGCAATACACACCAATAAACGCCCATTAGATGGGGTGAGGGTGATTGAATTTGGCCAACTTCTTGCGGGGCCCTTTGCGGCTTCTATGTTGGCATATTTTGGTGCTGAGGTTATTAAAATTGAACCACCCAAAGGCGGCGACCCCATTCGTGGTTGGCGGTTGTTAGATGAAGAGGGTACGTCGCATTGGTGGCGGAGTATTGGCCGTAATAAAAAATCGGTTACTTTAGATTTACGGCAGCAGCAGGGTTGTGATCTAGCGGCTCGCTTAATTGATACCGCCGATGTATTGGTTGAAAATTTTCGACCCGGGGTTATGGAAAAATGGGGGCTGGGTCCGGAGAACGTCAAGAAAACCAACCCTAATCTTATTTACACACGTATTTCTGGTTATGGCCAAACAGGTCCTTACTCTTCTCGTCCCGGCTATGCTTCTGTGTGCGAAGGTATAAGTGGTTTTCGTTATGTGAATGGCTTTCCCAATCAAGCTCCAGTAAGACCTAATTTAAGTATCGGTGACACCATTGCTGGCATTCATGCCGCTTTTGGGGTGGTTATGGCCTTACTCTCACGGGAAAAAGGGCACAGTAGTGGGCAGGTTGTCGATGTGGCCTTATATGAAGCTATGTTTAATTTGATGGAAGGGGTAATACCTGAGTACTCGGCCACTGGAATTGTTCGTGAAGCATCAGGAACCACGGTGACGGGTATTGTGCCGACGAATACCTACCGCTGCGGCGATGGTAAATTTGTGGTTATTGGTGGTAATGGCGACTCAATCTTTAAGCGCTTGATGGTGGTGGTTGGTCGTACAGATATGGCCGAAGATGACCGATTGGCTAGCAATGCAGGACGAGTCGAGCACGAAGTTGAAATTGATAAGGTGCTGGCGTGTTGGTGTTTGGATCATACATCAGTAGAAATTCTTGAAAAGCTTGATGCAGAAAGAGTGCCATCAGGGCCTATATACAGCGTCGCGGATATGTTTGTTGATCCGCACTTCAGAGACAGAGGTTTATTTGAATCCGTAGAAATCAACGGTAAAAAGCTAGAAATTCCCGCTATGGTACCAAAACTAACTGAAACACCTGGGTCTACTCAGTGGCCAGGGGGAGAAGTTGGTAGCCATAACCAAGAAGTTCTGCACGATTTATTGGGCCTTAATGAGTCCGAAATGACATCATTGCGTGAGCAGGACATTATTTCCTAATGCGCTTTGTTTGTTTGGGTTAGGTGATAAGACAGGTAAGTAAAGTAATTTGAGTGGACGTCGCTATAAATAAAGGAGTTTAAGCGAAAACTAATTAGAGTTATTTGTTAAAAGTAGCTAGTATCTTATTGAATAAAAAGAGTTTTATGGTTTATTTGACCAGTTATTTACATTTGTCATTATTGTACGGCTGATTGTGTTTTTGGGGAGCGATCAACTTGGTTGATTTTAAAGGGTTATTTAACAGACTTCTAAGCGGCCTATCAGGTAGCGATAACTCTGGCTGCGTTGGAATTGAAATGAATGCTCAGGGGTTAACCTTGAGTCATTGCTCTATTGACTCGAAAGAACGAGTAAACCACTGTGAAGTTTTATTGAATCTCGATGGGCAGTCGGCCAGTGAGCAGCTGAAGCAGCGTATCCACGATCTTAAGCTCGAGGGCTCTGAGACTAACGTGGTTCTTCCTGCCAGCAGTTATAACCTGCTATTAGTTGAAGCACCAAAAGTCCCAGAGGCTGAATTGGCTGAAGCCATCCGTTGGAAAGTTAAGGATATGATGCCATACCCATTAGATGAAACCCTAACGGAAGTGTTTCATCTGCCTGCGAACAGCTCAAAGGGCCGTGCCATGGTTTATGTGGTGGCCGCCAGAGAAGTTGATGTACGGGATATGATGGCGTTGGTTGAATCTGCTGATTTGAAACTTAATAGTATTGATATACAAGAACTTGCCCTTAGAAACATAGTTGAATCCCAAGTGGATACCAGTCGCGGTGTTGGTGTCGTGCATATGGAGCAAGGCCGGGGAACATTAGTTTTAATTCAAAATGGCGACATGTACTTGTCGCGTCAATTTGACGTCCCCTATAACGCGGGTTTGTTTGATGAGCTACCGGATGATCAATTAATTCTTGAGTTGCAACGCAGCTTAGATTATTACGAGCGGCAAATGGGACAGGTTCCACCTAAATCTATTGTGCTGTGCGGCGAAAACATATCGGCGGATAAAATCACGCCAACTTTACAGGAGGCTTTCTCTGCTGAAGTTAGCGTACTTAGCCTGTCAGGGGTAGTGGCGGGTACAGAGCCGTTAGAAGAGTCTTTACTGCAATTGTGTGTGAGCTCTATTGGCGGAGCATTAAGAAAGCCAGCGGTGATGTCATGAATACTCCAATAGGTAATATACGCCAAGAGATTAATCTCTATCAGCCGCAGCTGCGACCAACATTAGATATATTGTCAGTAAAAAACACACTGTTCATGCTGGCCATATTTATGGTTGTGATGGTATTGCTGAGCGTTGCTGGCACAGTACAGAATCAAAATTTAAAAGAGCAAAAAGTCCTATTGCAAAAAAACAAGAATGAGCTGGAACAGCGTGTCACTAAAATGGCTGCTTTGGTGACTAAAAGTAATTCGGCTGCATTAGGAAAGAAAATTGAAAAAATCAGCTCTCAAATAGAGCACAGAAAACGTCTGAAGCGTGTGCTTGACGTGCAAAATGTTGGCAATGCTAAGGGCTTCTCAGAACACTTGCGGGTATTGTCTCAATATTCATCTAAGCATATAGCCTTGACTGATTTTGGTTTTAGCCAAGGCGGCAAGCGGGTGCAATTATCTGGAGTAACCAATAAAGCTGAAACCATTCCTGAATATATTGAGAAGCTACAAACCAGTGATGTTTTTAGTGCTAGTGTATTTGGGACTATGGTTATTGAAAATCAGGTTATCGAAACTCAAAGCTCTGAGGGGAAAAGTAATCTACTCAGTTTTTCGCTGAATCAAGGACTGAGATACTCAGCCGGTGTCGATCATGAATGATACTCAGGCTTCCATCAATCCTTATCTACAAAAATATAAAGAGTTGTCTCAGCGCGAAAAAGCTTTAGCTTTAGCCATGACTGCAGCGCTCATTTATATGTTGTTCAGTTGGATGGTGTTTGCGCCACTTAATGAACAAAAACAGGTATTAGCTCAAGAAACGGGCAGCTTGCAGGAGGGCATAAATGAATTGGCTCAAACAATGGCTGTTTATTCGGCCAACCTAACCAAAGACCCTGATCAGATTCAGAAAAATAAAATTAAAGCTCTGCAAGTTCAATTGAATGATTTAGATAAAGCTTTGTCGGATTCTTCGGTTGGCTTGGTTCGGGCTGAGCAATTACCCGTTTTATTACAGGATGTGCTGACCAACCGGGGCAAATTAAAACTCGTCAGTTTGAAAACTTTACCCGTAGAGCAAATTGATATTACCGCTTCGCCCAATCCAGAAAAACAAGGCCTTATTGATGAGCCAGCTACTGAGGCGTTGGGTGTCTATAAGCATGGAGTTGAAATTGTATTTGTCGGCAAATACTTTGATTCACAAGATTATTTGTCGTCTCTAGAGAATTTGTCATGGCGTTTTTACTGGGATAATCTCACCTACCAAGTGGATGCTCACCCTAAGGGTAATATCACCTTGCAGGTTTACACTTTATCGACGGCAATGGGGGCTTTTGGTGCGTAATTTAACTCCCCCAAAACTATGGTTAGTCGCTTTTCTCGGGACATTTTTATTGAGTGTTAGTGCTCATGGGGCAATGCGAGATCCAACTCTACCCCTAGTTGGTATGGGTAATGGAACTCTGTCAGCAACAGTGAAATCTGATCAGCAGGACGCCTTAACCCTTGAGTCCATTTTTATCTCAGACAAAAGAAAACTAGCCGTCATTAACGGTCAGACAGTATCGATTAATCAAACGATTAATGGTGTATTCATTAAAAATATTACCGCAAAGGAAGTCACTGTTAGGCATAAAGGACAGGATAAAAAATTACACATTATTAAGCCTTTACTCAAAACCAGAAATGGCGCCCGACAAGGTTGAAAAAATATGGGAAAGACATTGAAATCTACGAATAAAATAATTGTTGTAGCCACACTACTGACGTTAGTTGGCTGTCAATCACCACAACAATCTAATGGGCTGTTGATGGTAGAACAGGCTGCTCAAACGGTGGCTGATTTATCTCAAGCACATAATGATCGTCGTGCGCAGGAAACATCTGATGACCGTAATGCTTCAGAGCAAGCGGCTGTTGATCAGGTGCTACTAACAGACATTCTTACTGAGCAAGCACCTTCTGTTGCAACGATGGACGACCTGTTTGATTTATCCGTTAATGATATGAACTCAACAACGTTCTTTTTAAGTCTAATGGCGGGCACAGAACAAAATATTGTTGTCCATCCTGACGTGACTGGGAACGTAACTCTAGATTTAACCAATGTATCAGTAGAGCAAGTGCTGAATGTAACGCGTGATATTTATGGCTATGAATATAAGCTGATTGACGGAATTTACACCGTCTACCCACATAAATTGAGAACTGAAATATTTAAATTAGATTATCTGGATGTGCAACGTGTCGGTGTCTCCGATACCAGTATTTTAATTGGGAAAATCACCTCTGACAGTGGCTCGAATAATAATGGGTCGTCATCAAATGATTCAGAAGAAGGCAGCAACCTTTTAGGTTTGGCTGGTAATGGTGAAGAGAACTCTTCGGATAATACTGAGATATCCCCCGGAGCACGAGTTCAAACGTTAAGTAAGACGGATTTTTGGACTTCATTACAAGAGACACTATTAGCAATAGTAGGCAATGGCTCTGATTCTGATGATCGAATGGTTGTGGTTAATCCACAAGCAGGTTTAATTGTGGTGAAGGCGTTACCTCAAGAGCTTAATGCCGTTAGGAGCTTTTTAGAACGATCCGAATTGAGTGTTCAGCGCCAAGTTATTTTAGAAACCAAAATACTAGAGATTGAATTAAACGAAAATTTCTCAGCGGGCATTAATTGGAATGCCATAAGTGGCCAGCTTTTGATGTTGAATAACGCTACTGAATTTACTTCGGAGGCAAGTATTTCCGCTGTAGCAGAATCAGCAGGTGAAGCGTTTTCTTCTATTCTAATGGTGAATGATATTTCAACATTATTAAATTTACTTGAAACTCAAGGCAGCGTACAAGTCTTGTCTAGTCCCAGAGTTTCAACCGTTAACAACCAAAAAGCGGTCATTCGGGTTGGTTCGGACGAGTTCTTTTTGACGGGCGTTTCCAGCGATACCGTATCTAACTCGTCCTCAACCGTGAGTAATCCTGAGATCGAACTGTCTTCGTTTTTCAGTGGTATAGCCTTAGATGTAACCCCGCAAATTTCGGCGGATGGTGAAGTAGTTTTACATATTCATCCGGTTGTCAGCACCATAGATGATCAAGTTAAAGAATTTACCGTAGGCAGTAGTGACTATTCTTTACCCTTAGCACTGCGTCAAATTCGAGAGTCAGATAGCATTGTGCGAGCTAAAAATGGTCAGGTTGTTGTGTTAGGTGGCTTAATGCAAGAGCGCTCAATTAACAGTAATGGTAATCGCCCAGGTCTTTCTGATATACCGCTTGTTAATGGCTTGTTTAAAACGAAAAATAAAGCACGGGTTAAAACTGAATTAGTGATTTTAATGCGTCCAATCGTAGTCGACAACAATGCTGACTGGGATTCCGATGTGCAGAATTTTAACGGCCGAGTTAAACAAATGAGCGACCAGTATCGTCAAGTATTTAAGCGTTAGGATAATTATAAATGGCGATGTATTTAAAGTATTTTGAGTTATCAGAGAGACCGTTTTCATTGACGCCAGATACTCAATTTTTTCTTAATGGCCAAAGTCATCGCGACGCACTTAATACCATGCTTTTATCTTTAAAGCACAGTGAAGGTTTTATTAAAATTGTTGGTGAGGTAGGCACGGGGAAAACACTGCTATGTCGTAAGTTACTTTCATCTCTAGGTAAAAATTATCTTACGGCTTATATCCCCAACCCCTATCTAACACCAGATGAACTAAAAGCCTATTTGGCGGAAGAGATAGGGGCAGTCATAGAAGATGATATGCCAGCACATCATGTGATGATGGCTATCTACAGGCGTCTGTTACAACTTGCTAGAAAAAAGCATCAAGTTGTTTTGATTATCGATGAAGCACAGGCCATGCCGGTAGAAACCATAGAAGCGTTACGCTTATTGACCAACTTAGAAACTGAAAAAAGAAAACTGATCCAAGTGGTTTTGTTGGGGCAGCCGGAATTAGACGACTTATTGAACCGTCCAGACTTACGTCAATTGAAGCAGCGCATTGTTTTTTCAGAATACCTTCGACCCTATTCAACTGGTGGAGCAAGAACCTATATCGATTATCGACTCGCCTCTGCTGGAGCTAAAAGACAGATTTTTTCATCGTCAGCCATATGGCTAATAGCGAAAGCATCCGGAGGGATTCCGCGCTTGATGAACATAATGGCTCATAAATCTTTGATGACAGCGTATGGAAAACAATCGTTAATGGTTACAACCAGTCATGTTGCTAAGGCCATAGTCGACACTGATGAGAGTTCAAAACTGGGTAAGTTATTGGCTATGCGCTGGAATTTATTGTGGCCAGCAGTAGGCGGTATAACCGCTGTATTATTAATCGTTATGCCAAACTGGCTAGGAAGTTTGTAATGAGCTTGGTTAACGACATGTTAAAAGATTTAGATCAGCAACAGCGAAATACTGATGCTCCTTCGGTTGATATAAACTCGGCTAGCAATAATCAATACTCTATCCATGGGGACGATCAATTAGGGGTAAGTAAAACCGGCCGAGGTAAAATGTGGTCTGTATCTCTGGGCTTTTTGGTTTTTATTTCCGTTTTAGGTGTTTATTATTTTTGGCAAGATAAGCCAGTCGAGACAGTTCCAACTGTAAAAACTAACTTTGATGACGTTCTATTTGCAGCGGTTGATCCATCAGATGACATTAAAAAAGTTTCAGCAGATAATTTGAATAGTGCAAAGCATCAAGACAGCGTTGGTCAAGGCGGCTCTGATAAAGATAATGTGAAGACAAGTATTCTTGAAAAGGGCGTTGTTGAACGAGCTACGGCTGACAGCAATAATTCTCTAGCGGTATCAGCAGCTCAATCGATCAATGAAAAAGCTTTAGAGAACACGCGCAATAAAAATCAAGTTGTCGAATTAATAGAAATCCCTGAAAAACCAGTAGTTGATAAAAACATCGATACCCACATAAACAATCTGCTAGAGGCTGCTAATACTGCATTTACAGCAGAGCGTTTAACCACACCTAAAAGCGATAATGCGTATGATCGTTATACAGCGATCCTTGCTTTGCAACCTAACCATCTCGAGGCGCAGCAAGGTTTAGAAAAAATTCAGCTGCGTTACTTGGGTTTTGTGAAATCAGTTATTTTAAAGCGACATTATTACAAGGTTCCCGATTTGGTTCATCGAGCTCGTGGAGTGGGGGTAAGTCAAGAATCTATAGACCAGCTGCTATCTTCATTACCTAGCGGTACTGCACAGCCAGCACGGGATGTAATGAAAAAAACCAAACAAGATGTTTCTGTGGTTAATGAAGGTGCCGGTAAGGGGCAGGCGGCAGTCAATAAAGACAGTGAAAAACCAGAACTTCAAGTTGAACGTAGCTTTTCATCTATTGATGCAGAAGTGGCTAAAACGGCCGCTAAAAATATCAAAAACAACCGGCTTTTATTAGCTGAAAATACGCTTAAGAATTTTATTTCAGAAAACCCTAAAGCCTATTATTCTTTTCAAAGGTTGTTCAATTTATATCTATCACAGCAGCGCTTGTCTGATGCAGAAAACCTTATCGCCAAAGGTAAGCATCTTCCTGGAGAATGGTTTTCTTATATGGTTGGCCAAATTTTGGCGCGTCGCGCTGATTATACGGGTGCCATGCGAGCACTTAACTCCCACTCGCCGGAAATGTATGAAATTACCGGTTATTACGCTCTAAAAGCAGGCTTATTACACAAACTAAATGAAGATCAACAGGCGGTTGATATTTATCGCCAGTTATTGGCTTTAGATAATCGGAACCCGAATTACTGGTTAGGTTTAAGTGTCGCCTTAGATGCCTTAAAAAGTACAGAAACGGCATCTGCTTATAAACAAGTGTTAACAATAGCACCAGCGAATGCGGCATACATAGAGTATGTACAACGCCGTGTAACTGAGTTAACGCAGCCGCTGGTAGAGCAAGGAAATTAATAATGAGTAAGGTGCAGCCCAAAAGAATACGACTTGGTGACATCTTAGTTGCCCAGCAATTTATTTCTGCTGATCAATTAGAGTCTGCTCTGCATGAACAAAAGATCAGTGGGCGTAAGCTTGGACGGACCTTAATAGACTTGGGTTATGTCGAAGAAAACACACTACTTAATCTTCTCTCCAAGCAATTAAATTACCCTTTTATTGAACTTAAGCAATTTCGTTTCGATCGGGATTTTGTCCAAACATTACCCGAGACAATAGCTCGGCGTTACCGTGTGGTGATGCTGCAAGATGATGATGACGGTGTTCTGTTGGGAATGAGTGATCCCACTGATATTTTTTGTCTTGATGAAATCGCTAAATATATTTCCAAACCAATTAAACCGGCGGTCGTACGTGAATCTGAGTTGTTGGATATTTTGGACATTGCTTATAGTCACAGCGATGAAATTGCATCGCTTGCAGAAGAACTTGAAGATGAGTTGGAAGAAGACAGCGTTGATCTGTTGGGTATCGTCAACGATGCCACGGCAACCGATACCCCTGTTGTTAAATTACTGCAAAAAATATTTGAAGATGCGATCAACTCTCGAGCATCGGATATTCATATTGAGCCCGATGAAAAAGTGTTACGAATTCGAGAACGTGTTGATGGCGTTTTAAAAGAACAAGTGATGAACGAGCACCGAATTGCGGGTGCTTTGGTGGTGCGCCTCAAGCTCATGTCAGGTTTGGATATTTCAGAGAAGAGACTGCCACAAGATGGTCGTTTTGCTTTGAAGGTCAAAAATCATAATATTGATGTGCGTATTTCTACTATGCCAGTGCAGTTTGGTGAATCAGTCGTTATGCGTTTGTTGGACCATACTCAAGGGGTTTTGTCATTAGACAAAGTGGGGATGCCAGCCGTGTTGGTTTCTCGTTTTCGTGACATTATTCAGCGTCCACACGGCTTGATCTTGGTGACTGGTCCAACCGGTAGCGGTAAAACGACCACGCTCTATGGTGCTTTATCCGAATTGAACACCCCAGAACGTAAAATTATTACAGTTGAAGATCCTGTCGAGTATCGGTTGCCGAGAATCAGTCAGGTTCAAGTGAACGAGAAGATAGGGCTTAACTTTTCGAGTGTTCTAAAAGCCACCTTACGACAAGATCCCGATGTCTTACTTGTCGGCGAAATACGTGATGGTGCTTCGGCTGAAATTGCTTTACGAGCGGCTATGACTGGACACATGGTTTTATCCACATTGCACACAAACGATGCGGTAACGTCGGCACTGCGCCTAATAGATATGAAAGTTGATCCATATTTGGTTGCGGCATCGTTAAAAGCGGTAGTAGCTCAGCGATTGGTTCGACGGATTTGTGAAACCTGTGTTGAGCCTTATACCCCTAATCCAGGTGAAGCTTTGTTATTGCGTAAGGTGCCGGCGGAATATCATAAAAATTTGAAACAAGGTACGGGCTGTCCCCATTGTTTTAATACAGGCTACCGAGGGCGAATCGGTGTATTTGAGTTTCTTGAAATCGATAACTCAATGGCGGACGCTTTACGTGATAATAATGTACGGGCTTTTAATACGGCCGCGCACGCCAATAAGGGCTACCAACCTTTAAGCCAAAGTGCTTTAAAGTTTGCTTTGCAGGGTATAACGACTTTAGAAGAAGTCTTACGTGTATCGGCTCAAGTTGAAGATGAAAGTCTCGGCGAATCCGAAGAAGGCTAAACCCTATGCCACAGTTTGAGTATAAAGGCCGAAATAACAGCGGTGAAAGTGTTACTGGTTTTTTAGAGGGCTCATCAACAGACGCTATTGCGGCCCAATTATCGGGACGTAACATCACCCCTGTATCTATTAAACTTGGTAAAGAGCCGCAAGCGTTATCCTTTGATTTAAAGAGTTTGTTTGGCCCCCAAAAAGTTCGCCCTGAAGATTTGATCATGCTGACGCGTCAGTTTTATACTATCGCAAAAGCGGGAATACCTTTAATTAAAGGTATTCGCGGATTGGCCGCCTCAATGCGGCATGAACGTTTAAGTGCGGTGCTCACGGACATAGCCGACTTTCTTGAAACAGGTATGCAGCTGTCTACCGCCATGCACAGACACAGCGATATATTTGATAACCTTTACGTAAATATGGTGCGCGTGGGCGAAGACAGTGGCCAGCTTGAGGCTGTTTTCAATCAGCTTAGTGAATATTTAGAGCGCGATATGGAAACCCGTAAGCGGGTTAAAGCGGCCATGCGTTATCCCAGTTTTGTGTTGAGTGCTTTGATTATTGCTATGGCGGTGGTGAATGTTTTCGTGATTCCAGCCTTTGCCGATATGTTCAAACAGTTTGGAGCAGATCTTCCCATAACAACGAAAATTTTATTGGGTACGTCGGCTTTTTTTGTGGCCTATTGGCCTTATCTTTTGGTTGTTGGCATTACCAGTATCGTGGGCTTTAAGCACTATATTCAAACCCCCGATGGCAGTGCTTGGTGGGGCAAATATCAACTCAAGATTCCTTTGGTTGGCGACATTACTAATCGGGCCCTGATGGCGCGTTACTCTCGCTCTTTCGGCTTAATGCTAAAGTCAGGTGTACCTTTACCGCAAGCGCTCGAGTTGTGTTCAAAAGCTATTGATAACAGTTATTTAAGTGCCAAAATATTGGATATAAAAAAAGGCGTAGAGCGCGGTGACACGATGTTGCGTACGCACACGCAAAGTGAAATGTTTACACCGTTAGTGCTGCAAATGATTTCCGTAGGTGAAGAAAGTGGCCAAGTAGATGAACTGCTGGGTGAAGTGGCTGGGTTTTACGAACGTGAAGTTGACTACGACTTGAAAACTTTAAGCGATCGCATCGAGCCCATTATGATCGTGATGATGGCAGGCTTTGTATTGATTTTAGCCCTAGGCATATTCCTGCCCATGTGGAGCATGTATGAAGTGCAAGCCTAAGTTAGTCTTGCCGACATTCCGGAGCAGGCCGGAATCCATGTCTGGCTTTACTCTAATAGAATTAATCGTAGTAGTTTGTCTTATTGCTATTTTAATGGCCACCTCGCTCAAGTATTACACCAGCCTATTGGAAGATGCCCGCAAAGCGGGTGTCGGTATGTTGGCCGGTCGGTTTGCCGCTGTCACCTCACAACTGCATTTAAAATGGGCAATAGAAGGGAATTCACAAACGCTGCAACTGGAAGACGATACGGAAACAACCATTATTATGAGCGCTAAAGGTTGGCCTATCGGCGCTAATGCACCGTATATCAGCAAAGACTTGGGTGCCTGTCAGCAGCTGTGGGAAGCTTTATTTCAGAATCCTAGTGAGCTACCTGATTACTTACCAAAAGATCAAAGCGGTGTACAGTATTGGACAAATCGGCCGCAAAGAGGGGTATGTCGCTTCCAATTAGTCACCCCTGACAGTAATGAATACTATTTTGATTACTTTTCTTCAAGTGGTAGGGTAAAAAGCACCGTTAACTGATTGATAATAATAGATTTATTGCTATTATATTTATCATAGGGAAATACAAAACGCCGTTATTTTTCGCGAGGCGAAGGGTTTCTAGCTCGAATACAGAACAAACTTGTTAATTAAAGGTGACTTATGAAACATCAACAAAGTGGTTTTACATTAATTGAATTGATCGCAGTGATTGTGATTTTGGGGATTTTGGCGGCTACGGCTGTGCCTAAATTTGTGAATATGCAGGCCGCTGCTTCAGAGGCAACTGCAAAAGGTGTGGCGGGTTCGTTAGGTAGTGCTTCTGCTTTGAATCTTGCTGCGTACACTGCGAAAGCTGCTGGAATATCTTCGGGACCTTCATCGACAGCTGTTACTAATTGTAGTGATCTAGGTGCATTACTTGATGGTGGTTTGCCAGCTGATTTTACGGCTCCTGACGGTACTGCCATGACGACTGCTGGTGATAGTATGAGCTGTACAGTTGCTTATAAAACTGTATCTGTTACTGGGGCAGTTTTTACGGCTCATTATGCAACTGCATTATAGTGAAGCTTTAGAATTGGGTCGTGGAGTCTAATTATAGAGGGTTTACACTCGTTGAATTGGTTGCTGTACTCGTCATAATAGGAATTTTGGCGGTGAGTGTGGCCTCTAAATTTTCAAGCTCAGACGTATTCCAAACCCAAGCAAGCCGTGACGATATAGTCGCGGCTTTGTTTTTTTCGCAACAAGTGGCTATGGCCCGAGGCAGTTCCACTAACGGTGTCCGTTTTGTTTCCAATGGCAGCAGTTTTACCGTGCAAGAAAGTGGTACAGACTTAATCAACGGCAACGTCCAATACCCGTTTTCTTTGCCATCGGGCTATTCATTAACCTCGGCCACGTTAAATTACGATAAATTAGGTCGTACCAGCGCGACTAATTTAACCTTAAGCAAAGGTTCCACAAGTGCTGTTATTGCAGTGAGTGGTAGTGGTTATGCGCGTTGATACCTATACATCGTCATTCCGGCGGATGCCGGAATCTACACGCAAGCAAAAAAGGATTCCGGCATCCGCCGGAATGACAGGGGCTAGTGGCTTTACCCTAATCGAACTCATTGTCTTTATTGTTATTGTCAGTATTGCCCTAACTGGTTTGATCTCAGTCTTTAATCAATCGTTATCAAAAAGTGTCGATCCTATTGTGCAAATTCGCGCGCTCGAGTGCGCTCAAGCGAAAATGGATGAAATATTGGCGCGTAAATTCGCTGATAATACTCCTGTTGGTGGAACACCGGCTTGTGGCAGTGCAGAGAGTGGGCCTATCGCTTGTACGGCGATAAGCTTGGATACAGCCTTAGATGATGTAGGTGATTATCACTTTGCGGCAGCTGATACGAGTAAAGCAAATTGCTCTATTTCGGTAGCGGTTGTTGATGCTGGAGCAGATTTGGGTATAGCCGCTAACCAAGCCAGAAAAATCACCGTTACCGCCAGCAGTGATGGCGGTGGGCAGGTGGTTTTGGCGGCCTATAAGGTGAATTTTTGATGGAGTCGACGCGGCAATCTTTGGGGGCCGGAGACTACTGTCATCCTGAGCAAAGCGAAGGATCTTCTGGGGGCAGAGGAAGATCCCTCACATGCGTTCGGGATGACAGGGGTGGCGTTCGGGATGACAGTGTGCGGGCGCGGGATGACAGGGTGGCAGGTCGGGGGATGACAGGCTTCACCCTTATCGAAATGATTACGGTGATTGTGGTGTTAAGCATCATCTCTACCATTGGTTTTACTTTTGTACGCTCTACTATGGAGTCCTATAACACGACCATCAATCGTGGAAAATTAATTACTAAAGGTCGCTTGGTATTAGAACGTATAACGCGGCAAATACGCGCAGCTGTACCAAACAGTGTCCGTGTCGTTAATAATTGCGTTGAGTTTTTACCCATTGCCGGTGGAGGCAACTACACGGGTGTTGTGGCCGATATTGCCAATGGAATAGACGCCAGTGTGGTGCCAGTAATACCTACGGTCAGTCATGCTGTTGATTTTGGTTCGGCTTTGTATGTCGTAATAGGGGGGCTAAGTGAATCAGAACTTTACAGCGCAACCCCTGTTTCGTTGGCAACTTTATCTTCTCGAACGACCACCAGTTTGACGTTATCAGCTCCTAAAACATGGCAGCGTAACTCTTTGAATAAACGTTTTTTCTTGGCCGATAATCCAGAATTTTTTTGTCAAGTTGGTGCCCAACTTCAGTATTTTAATAACGATGCAGATACGCCTTATAATTCAAGCGGATCCCCGACAGGTTCAGGCGATATTGTATCGAATGGTGTGACAAGTGTGTCTTTTGCATTATCTTCCGGCACAGAAGACCGTGGTACCACTATGGCGATTGCTGTGACCTTTGCTGAAGGTGGTGAGTCGGTGGTGTTAAATCAAGAGGTGTATATTCGTAATGTACCTTAATAACCGATCACAAGAGCGCGGTTTCTTAATGCCTGTTGCCATTTTTATTATCGTCATTATGGGTGGTTTAGCTTTGACCATCTCTCGTTTTAGCGGACAAACATCGATCGCGGTAGTGCAAGAAGCTGTTTCCGTTCAAACGTTTTATGCCGCAGAAAGTGGGGCGCAATTAGCCATGAATAAATTGTTATACAGCACCACAACGGTTATCGATCAAACTCAAGCATTACTGAATTGCACTAATTTAATAACAGCGCCGAGTTCACCTTTGACTTTCACTGGTGCGGGTTTAAATAATTGCTCAACAGCATTGAATTGCAGTGCCAATATTGACAGTGGAATCAGCTATTTTACCTTAACCAGCTCTGCGACTTGCGGTAGCGGCCAAATCAGTGCTCAACGTACGGTGGAGGTGGCTTCTTATGTTCAGTGATAACCCTCTATGTAATAGAACTCACGGTAAATTCATTATTGTCTTGTTATTAACACTTCTGTTTTCGTTGTTATCGGTCAATAGTTTTGCCGATCGTGTGATTAATTCAGTGACCTTAAATAGTGGTACTTCTGTAACGGTAAATGCCGGCGATACTATTTCTGTTTCGATTAATGTGACGACTTCCGGTAGTGGATCAGATAGGCGTTGGAGATGTACAGATTACACCTTAAATGGATCAACGACAGACGAAGATCATGGAAATCACGATTCCAGTGGTACTTATACTGAAACTTTCAATATTACTGCTCCAGCGAGTTCAGGAACTTATGACTTTGATGTGATTGCCTATCGTGATGACAGCTGCTCTCAAAGTGCCAGCAGTACGTTTTCGCTTGCCTCAGCCATTACCGTATCGGGTGGTGACCCAGATGCCGATTGTTCTTCAGAAATAGGTGATGGAACCATAAATGAAGTCGTTCAAGATAACGGAGGCAATACGCCTTTTATTGAAGTTAAAGTACTCAACTCAAGCTTTTCGGTACTGGGTTGGAAGCTTGAGCTTTGCGCCGATACAGGTGGTGGTGGCTCACAAGAATGTGAAACAATTTCTGCTATTAATAGTCTCTATAACCCTAATTTAAACAGTAGCGTAACGTGGCTTGTATTTGAAGGCGGCAGCGGTTTCGGATTGGATTTTGATCCGGATAAAATAGATTTTCAGAATGGTTTTTCTATTACCCTGCAAGACTCTTCCAATGAAATTATCGATGTATTAACTGTTAATGGTTATACCCCACCAGCCTTTGCGTGCACTGGTTTTTTATACGATACCGATGTGACGGGCACCAATAACGGCACCAAGTTTGTGTCTCGTACGCCAGATGGCACTGGTGATTGGGATCTGCAACAGTCATCCAATGTTGATCCAACCCCAGGTGAGACCAATGATGGCCCAAGCAGCACGGTGGGCCATTACGCCGTTTATCCGACAACTCCGGCGATAACGTGTGAGCCGGGAAGCATTGTTATTGAACCTCACGATTCTGGACACACCGCTATTCCTGCCGATGGCACAACCATCACCCTAAGTACGGTTGGGGCCAATAATGGTTGGGTAAAACTGTCCGGTAATGGCAGTTTGGTCGGCGATGAATACACCTTTGCTGGTGGTGAAATCAGCGTTACCTTGGGTGTGTTAAAAACCACACCGGCAACATTGGATATTGATGTGACCGACGGCACCTACACTGACATTGATGGTGATGTTGGTGAAGATGCGGATATCGTGTTTGATGAAGTGGGCCTGCGCTTTTATGCTGACTCTAACGCCAATGGCAATGCCGATGGCACTGGGAACGACTTGCCCAATCAGGTGGCTGGTGTGGTATATCACCAAGGAATTTTACGCGCGATAGCAACAGATAATACTACCGGTGAGTGTGTCAGTGCGTTAACCAGCGCCGCAACCATACCCGTGAATATGGCCTATGAATGCAACAACCCAAACAGTTGTATTCGCGATAAGGACTTAGAGGTTGCCGGTGTTGGCGTAGAAGAAAATGACGCTGGAGTAATCAGCGATTATCAATCGGTTAATTTAGCCTTTGATTTGCAAGGTGAGGCGCCATTCTCCATTAATTATTTCGATGCTGGCCGCGTTACCTTGCACGCCACTATGACCATTCCTGCTAACGGCGATAGTCCAGCGGTTCCTGTGATAGGCGAAAGTAATTCGTTTGTGGTGAGACCTCACGATTTGCTTATTACTCAAGTTCAATCAAATGATGCAACGCCAAGATCAAACCCTGAAACAACATCAACGGGTTTAGGCTTTGTGGCCGCCGGAGAAGATTTTACAGTAAGAGTGCAAGCGCAAAATTTTGTAGATGGAATTACTCCTAACTTCGGTAAAGAGAGCACCAGTGAACTGGCTGAATTGAACTTTGATAGTTTAATTTTTCCCAGTGGAGTTGATGGCACCTTAGCCAACGGCAACTTTGCACTAACAGCAACCGATGGTGAGCAGCAAGCGGTAGACATTAACTGGAGTGAGGTTGGCACCTTTACCGCTTATGCCTCATTAGCCAGCGGTGATTATTTATCGTCGGGGGCAGGTGATGTGGCGGGTGCTACGAGCGGTAATATTGGTCGTTTTTATCCGTATCAATTTACGCTCACTGCTGATTCAGTAATTGATTCGTGTGCAGCAACATACAGCTATTTAGATGACCCTTCTATAACGGTTGGCTATACCGTAACCGCTGTGAGGGCCGGTGTAGGTGGTGCCGTATTAAATTACGATACAGCGCTGCTTTTTCCTGTGGCTGATTTTACTCCTGTAGCCGAGAACGCTAATGATGGAGCGAGTATCACATCGCCACGAATAACGTTGGCCTCAAGTACTTGGGTTAATGGTGTGTACACACTTAATGACAGTGCTGTAGCCGTTGCACGAACAACGATTTTAGAAGAACCTATGGATAGTTTGGTCTTTGGTCTAGAAGTAAACGATGCGTTAGATAGCCGTGAATTTGATAGCTTAGACATGAACCCAGCAACCAGTAATGATTGTACTTTGCTGCCCGATTGCGATGCACGTCAGTTAAGTGGCACCCTTAATTTACGTTTTGGCCGTTTGTTTACTCAGGATGTGCATGGCCCAGAATCTTCGACATTACCCATGCCTTTTCAAACTCAATATTGGAGTGGCGGGGCGTTTATTATTAATACGGACGATACCTGTACCGCCATCCCCATCGCCGACATAGAGTTTAATAATACGCTGATTACCACGGCGCTAGGTGGTCTTGATGTGGCTGTAGGCAGCAGCATAACAACAGGCTCATTTTTTAATATAGGGCTGTTAGAAGTATCACCGCAAGCCGGCGACATGGGCTTATTTTTCACAGCGCCTGGAGCTGGTAATACAGGTAGCTTCCCCGTCGATGTCGATTTATCTTCATTGCCATGGCTGCAATACGATTGGGATCAAGATGGCTTACACGATAATTCTGTGCCCACGGCCACCGTTACTTTTGGCAGTTATCGGGGACACGATCGAGTTATTTATTGGCGTGAAAAGCTCACTGATTAATTCAGATTGATCGCTTAAACTGTTTTTTGATCTTTATTTGGAAAAGGTTGTTTATGTCTCTTTCGCGTATCACTTTGCAAGAAACCCATACGCCGGATGCCATATCGGAGCGTCTTAATGTTGGTCCCTCACCGGTCTATCTAAAAGACATGGTGTACGGCGGAATTGACGGCTCCATAACCACCTTTGCCATCGTGTCTGGCGTAGCTGGTGCAGGGCTAGGCAGTGGTGTGATCATTATTATGGGTTTGGCGAATTTATTGGCTGATGGCTTTAGTATGGCGGTGAGTAACTATTTAGGTACGCGTGCTGAAAATCAACGCCGAGACAGTGTCCGAGAACACGAGCATAAAGAAATCGATTTGTATCCAGAAGGAGAGCGTGAAGAGGTTCGTCAAATCTACGAAATGAAAGGCTTTTCTGGCGCAGAGCTAGAGGCATTAGTAACCTTAGTTACCTCCAATCGTGAGTTGTGGGTGAACACTATGTTACAAGAAGAACACGGTATAGGACTTGATGACAGCAACCCTCTTGTTGCTGGAGTAGTAACCTTCATCGCTTTTATAATCGCAGGCAGTCTACCGCTGGTAAGCTTTGTGGTTAATTGGGCGAATCCCGGATTTATTCAATACCCTTATGTGTTCAGTAGCGTGGTTACCTTATTAGCGTTTTTTTGTATAGGCGTTATGAAAGGCCGCTATGTTAGTCAGCGGTGGTATTCTTCGGCTCTAGAGACAGTCGCGATAGGTGCTGTGGCCGCATCATTAGCATACGGTGTAGGCTATTTCTTGAATGGTTTAATAGTTTAAATGGTTTAACCGTATAAGTAAGTTAAGAAACCTCAAAATGAGGTGCGTTAGTCATTGTTGGTTAACCTAGTAATACTGAAGGATGGATGATTTATTTTAATTCTTGTTAAAGATTGTAGAGTTAAATGACTCAGCGTGTTCTATTTTCTGAGTTTTATAAATCACCTTAAACATCCAATATTGATTAACGCCCTGTCCAACGCGGTTTTCTTTTTTCAGCAAAAGCGGTTGAGCCTTCAAAAAAATCTTCACTGTTTAGCAAATTGTCAAACACAGTATGAGGTTCGGTTACGGCGTCATCGGTGCTGGCAAAATGCGATGTTATGTTCAGCAGCTCGATAGTGCTGCGCACAGCCATTGGAGATACAGCTGTTATTTGCTCGGCAATCTCTTGGGCTTTGTTCATAACTTGATCGGCTGCAACAACATGGTTGATTAAACCAAGAGCCAAGGCTTCATCTCCGTTAATGGCTGAGCCCGTCAGCAACATTTCCATAGCGCGCTTAATTCCGATTTGACGGGTTAAGCGTTGGATGCCTCCAGCACCCGCAAATAAGCCAGATTTTACTTCAGGCAAGCCAAACTTAGAATGATCGGCTGCCACAATAATATCGCAGGCCATAGCGATCTCTAATCCGCCTCCAAGTGCTGAGCCATTCACCGCTGCAATCACGGGCTTGGTTCGATTGGTGCGGCTTGTGAGACCAGCAAATCCGCTTCTCGGTATCCACATAGGGTGACCGGAAGCCAAATACTTCATGTCGTTGCCCGATGAAAACGATTCATTACCCGCCCCGGTAATAACGGCTACCCATAAATCATGGTCTTTTTCAAAAGCATTGAAGATACCTTCTAGTTCTTGATTGGCAGGCGGGTGTAAGGCGTTGCGAAGCTTTGGCCGATTCATGGTGACGGTTAAGATGTGGTTGCTACGTTCGACCTCACAAAACTCATAGGTGTCTTGGAATGTGTCGATAATTTCTGGATTGAATTTTTCAACTTGCTCTTGAGAAAACGCGTAGCGGTTGCCTTTGGTGTCGGCTTCCACATAAATGGTATCGCCTAATGCATTACCCGCCAAGACGCGCTGCAGAGTGTCGTTATCGAGAAATGCATTGAAAGCATAAAAGCGTTTATTGTTGTGTTTTAGTCGACCAATAATGACGCTATTAAGTGGGTTACCTTGATAGTAATTAATTGTGTAAGACTCAAGTGTGGCCTCGCCCATGGGTTGATAGTCAACTTCGGTAATAGAATCTAAGTCGACTTTTTCTTGCAGTAATGTGCTGTTGCAGGGCTGCCAATTAACTGGTGCTTGAGTTGAATAAATACCGGCCGAATGCTTAGACATCCAGCCGCCGTTACCGTAAGCCAAACCAAAGCTGCCTCGGTCTTCGCGTAACGTATCTACCAGCGACGCTATGCCATGCATAGTGTAATTGTTGCCCGGTCCGCCAAAGAAGGCCAGTCCGCCCGTTTGGGTGAGAGGTCGAGGGTCGTCATCGGATATTTCTAAGATACTTTTAGCTTCATTAACGACAATTGGAAAACAGCTGTAAATATCAAAATGCTTTATATTTTTGCTGGTTTGTTTGGCCTCGTTTAAAGCGCCTAACAAGGTTTGTTCCATACCTTTTGAACGGCCAACATCACTGCGTTTGAGTAATACCTGCTCTTTGGTATCGGCGTAACCATGCAGATAAACCCACTTGTCTTCGGAAATATTCAGTTCTTTAGCCTTACCTACCGTAGTCAGTAACAACGAAGCGGCTTGATTGACACCATCCTTAGCGACTAAATGTTTGGTGTAAGGTGAAGCGATCATTTTATTGTTATCGGCCGGTGTTATTAGTGTCTCGGCGTCGTAACAGGTTTGATTGGTGGCGTAAGGATTTTGTGACGCTACCTTTGAGAGCTTGGCAAAACATTGGCCCATAGCTTTACTGTAGGTGGCTAGGTCTTGGTTTAAATTTCCCCGACGAGCATTTTCCATCAAGCCATAAAATTGTACGGGTTGAATCAATTGATGCTCATATTCTAAGCGAGTAATTAAATGTGTGCCGTCGGTAGTGCTGCGATCATCCAGCTGGCCTTCAACCTCTTCCTTCCAGTCCAATTGAACTTTTTTCTTACTGGCCACTTTAATATTGGCCATGACTTCGCCGCCAGTGAGTAATACCATATCGGTTTTACCAGCGTGCAGTTTGGTAAAAAACTCACCGACTAATTTTTGTGGAGATTGTCCACCGACTATTTCATAGATGGCTTGTTTAGGGTCAGCTCCTATGCGATTGCCAACCGAGCGAGGGAAATTATTAGAACCACCAAAAGGGCAAGACCACATGGGAGTCGAGTCAGCAAAGGTTCTAACACCTACGATGGTGTCAATTTCAGCGGCTAATGCGGTTACTTGTGCTTCTGAAACGTCACCATTTAAGGCGTCTTGCAAGGCAATACGCGATGCTTGAGCGGCTAAGTCGGCATGAGATGAAGCTTCGGTTAAGTCTTCAGGAACCTGCTCAGAAATTTGCCCAACCCCAATAATAATGGGTGTATTATCAATTGCATAAGTATTAATAGAATCTGCATCGGTAGGTGAGGGCGTAGTAGAGTTGGAAGTCATGTCTTGTCTCGGTCATTATAATTTGTGGCTATTCTAGATAGATGCGCAATGGAGTAAACCTCGCATGAGTCTATTCAATTAATATGTAAAGTCTTTTGGTCGTTAATGCCAATCTTTAAAGTTGAAACAATAAAATAACGTAAGGGTGATGATAAAAATTTCCACTTCTAAACAAAATCGCAACTTAAGAACCATTACCGCTATTGTGTTGGCAGCAGGTCAATCTCGACGTATGGGCGAGCATAATAAATTGATCTTGCCTCTTGATAATCAATCCATGTTGGAGAGAGTCGTGGTCTCTGTGTTGGATTCTGATATTGATGACGTGGTGGTCGTGACGGGTTTTGAGTCGGACAAGATACAGTCAGCTATCCAGAGTTATGGCGTATCTATGGTATTTAACCAAGACTATGCATCAGGCATGGCCAGTTCGCTGCGGTGTGGTTTAGAAGCACTTAATGAAACCGTGGATGGGGCCATTATTATCTTGGCGGATATGCCGTTTATTAATGCAGAGTTAATCAATCAATTGATAAGCCAATACCACGATGAATGTGAGCTCTGTCATATTGTAGCGCCAAGGTATAAAGGTAAAAGAGGTAATCCGGTATTGTGGGATAAGCGCTATTTTAATGAAATGAAAAACCTAAGCGGCGACCAAGGCGCTAAAAGTTTACTGAAAAAATACGCTGATGATATTGCTATGGTAGAGGTTGCATCTGATTCTATTTTTATAGATGTCGACACACCAAAGGACAATGTGCTTCTAACTAAAAGTACTTCTAACTAAAAATAATTAAAATCTGCGTTAAAACGTCAACCTACTTTAAAATATCAACCTACTTTAAAACATCAACATCAACATCAACAGCAACATCAAGAGCGTTACAAGCTGTTTTTCACAGCGGTAATTTCGGCTAAAACAGAAAGCGCAATTTCAGGCGGTGTCTTGCTGCCAATGGGTAACCCTACTGGACCGTGTAATTTATTTAAGGTGGCTTCATTAAATCCAAAATGCTCTTGTAGGCGTTGTTTACGATTGGCTGTGGTTTTATTTGAACCTAATGCTCCAATGTAAAAAGCTTTGGAGTTGAGAGCCGCTATCAGCGCGAGATCATCCAGTTTTAAATCGTGAGTTAAGGCCACTACAGCGGTACGCTGATCAATGCCTATTTTTGCAATGGCGTCATCAGGGTATTGCGTGTGGACTTGGACATCTTCAATGGACCAGTGTTGGTGGTATTCAGGACGAGGATCAATAATGTGAATTTTGTACTCTAAAGCCAATGCCATGTTGGCTAAGTATTCACTGGTTTGTCCTGCACCGATAACGATGAGTTGATGGCATGGACCAAAAATATTGATCCACTTCGTACCATGCTCGGCATCATCAAAAAATTGAGGGGTAGCTTGGTTGTTAACCGTTGCGGTAGTTACTGTGGCGGTGTCCAAATTAAGGGTTCTAGAGACAATCGTGCGGTTATGAATGACGCCAATGAGCTCTTCAACTTCTTCTAGATTGGTTATTGGTTCTAAAATGAGTTTCATGGTGCCGCCGCAGGGCAAACCAAAACGTTGGCGCTCTGCATCCGTTTCACCGTAAAGCTGTATGCGGGGAGAGGTAACTGGATTTTCGCTGAGCTTGTGAATCAAATCGTCTTCGACGCAACCACCTGAAACTGAACCAAAAATCTGCGCGTTACTATTAATGGCCAGTAGCGCTCCCACCGGTCGCGGTGATGCGCCCCAGGTTTGAGCAACAGAAACTAGGGTGACTTTAAAGCCGTTAAGCAATGAGCTACGAATGCCATTCAGAACTTCAAGTTGGGTGCTGTGCATTATTGTGAACCGGTATTACTTAAAGATTAGTGGAATGGCATGGCTTGATTATTAGATAACTGAATGAATCCACGAATGAATCGATAAATTACCCAAACGCCAACACCGACAACCATAAGAAAAGCGAGAGGAATTCCGATTACCGTGATGGTTAAAGCACCGGCTATCAGCAGCCACAGTAATGAATACCAAAACGTACGAATCTGCCAGCTGAAATGTGACTCTAAATAGGTTCCCTGCGTTTCTGCACGCTTAATGTAATTGAGAATAACCGCCAAAATAGAAGGCCAGCCGGTAAGGAAGGCCGTCACAATAAACGCCGAGCTAATAACCCCAGTAATAGCACTGAATAAATGCAAACCATAAATCAGGTAGGTCAACGACACTAAATTTGGGTTGGGTACGTTTATATTATTGTCGGTCATGTATCTCTCACACGTTGAAGTGTTTATTTAATGGCAGCTCTCTTATTCTTTGTCCGGTCGCAGCGAATATGGCATTGGCAATACTCGGTGCTACAGGTGGTACACCCGGTTCGCCAACTCCTGCAGGCAGTCTGTCACTGTCAATGATGTGCGTTTTAATAATTGGAGGCGTTTGATTGATGCGAGCTACAGGGTAATCATGGAAATTGGACTGTACGGTTTGGCCATCGACAAAATCTATTTGTCCCATTAAAGCCAAGCTCAACCCGAAAATTAAACCACCTTCAAGTTGCGCATGCACCCGATCTGGATTGACTACTGTGCCGCAATCAATCACACAGTGCATTTCGGTGACTTTTAACGTGCCACTGATTACCTCAACTTTACAGGCAACAGCTACATAACTTAAAAAGCTGCGCAGGGCCGTTAAGCCCCAGCCTTGACCTTGAGGTAGCTTTTCTCCCCAAGCCATTTTTTCCGTTAGTGTAGTAATAACATTTTTGAAACGTTGAGTTTCGTACGGGAAGTCTGCAAAACTGCGGCCATAGTTACTGAATTTTAAACCTTCGCTCGCAAACTCCAATTCGCGGTCAGGACCAATAAGCTCGAGCCAAAAATCTTTCGGGTCTTTGCCAGCGGCATGAGCCAATTCGTCGACAAAACTACCGACGCCAAATCCGAAAGGTATGTTGTATACCGATCTCAGCCAGCCTATACGGGCGTGAGTTTCTGCAGCATGGCGTTCTAATTGTAGGTTTGGAATATCAAAAGGAATGGTGCCAAAGGACATACCTAAATGGTTGTCACCTAGGGTTTCATTACCCCAGCTGAATGTTGAGCTGATCGTGGGTGCCGCCGCTCTAGCTAACCAAGCGGTCACTTGGCCTGTGTCGTCTAATCCGCCTTTAAAATATTGTGCTGAACAACTGTGGAAGTAATCGTGATGAATATCATCTTCACGCGACCACACCACTTGCACTGGTTTGTCCATGTGTTTGGCTAAAGTAGCGGCCTCTACGGAAAAATCCGGTTTTGATTTACGTCCAAAACCACCTCCCAGTAGGGTGACATGCACGATAACTTGATCAGTCGTTAGACCAAAAGCTTCAGCTACGGTTTGCTGGGTTCTCTGGGGCGTTTGGGTGCATGCCCAGATTTCACAAATACCATCGTGCCAATGGGCGGTTGCCATGGGTGGTTCCATGGAGGCATGAGCCAAATAGGGCGTGCGGTAAGTCGCCTCAATCGTTTTGTTGGCGGCTTTGAGTCCTGCATCAGTGTCACCACGTTGGCGAAATATTTCACCAGCTTGATTGGTGACGGTGTCACTCAGTTGATCTAAATAAGTTTCAGAGTTGTGAGTTGAGTGCTCGTTGGCTTGCCATTGTACGTTTAAGGCTTGGCGGCCTTTGATGGCGCTGAAGGTATTGGTCGCAATAACGGCTACACCTTCGATGGCATTAAACATGGCGGGTAGAGGCTTGCCTTTAATCTCAATAACCTCAACCACCCCTTTAGTTTGCTTAGCGGCACTGGCATTGTATTGACTGAACTTGCCATCGAGTACGGGAGTGCGCTCGATGCTGGCATACAGCATCTCAGGTAGGCTCACATCAATGCCGTAGATAGTGTTACCGACGGTCATGTCGTGCAAATCAACAATAGGAATGTTCTTACCAATGTAGCTAAAATCACTAGAGTTTTTTAACGACAGGCTGGATAAATCAGGAAGTGGAATTTTTCCAGCGGTTGCTGCCAATTCTCCAAAACCTAAGGTTTTACCTGAGTCGTGGTATACCGCATGGTTTTTAGCATGGCATTCACTCACGGAAACATTCCATTGTTTTGCTGCGGCATGTTCCAGTAGGTGTTTTGCGGATGCACCCATCTGCCGCATTATGTGATAAAAGTCTCTAACAGATCTTGATCCATCGGTGTTTTGGCTACCGTAATCGACATTCGCTAAGCCTTGAATAACCTTAACTTGTTGCCAGTCAGCCTCCATTTCATCCGCTACGACTTGGGGCAAACTGGTACGTATACCGGTGCCCATTTCCGAACGGTGAGTAACTATATCGACTCTCCCGTTATCATTAATGCTGACAAATAAACACAGTGTGTGGCCTTCTGATGTGGCCAAAACATCGGCGGCTGATGCGTTAAGGGGCACGGTTCCCATGAGCATTAACCCGCTTGTAGAAAGTCCGGTTAGTTGTAAAAATTTACGCCGAGAAAGCTGATTAATAGTATTCATTTACTTGCCTCCATTGCATCGACAAAGAGTTCGTTGCCCGCTTGTTTTATGGCTGCGCGGATACGAGGATAGGTGCCGCAACGACAGATATTACCTTCCATAGCGTTATTAATATTGGTGTCGGTGAGTTCAGGCTTGTTACTTAAAAACGCTGACGCATTCATTATTTGCCCTGATTGACAATATCCGCATTGGGGCACGTTATGATCACGCCATGCTTTTTGCACTGGGTGAGTTCCATCGGCAGATAATCCTTCAATGGTGGTTATTTCAGCGCCTACGGCAGCCGATACAGGCAGTTGGCATGATCGCATGGCTTGGCCATCGAAATGAATCGTGCAGGCGCCGCATAGACCCTTGCCGCAACCAAATTTGGTGCCTTTCAGATCCAGAAAATCACGTAACACCCAAAGTAATGGCGTATCGGCATCGACATCGACGTTGAATTCTTCTTTATTGATCATGAGCTTATACATAAAAGTACCCGGGGTAGGTGATCGTAGTGTGAAGTTACGCAATTAAGGTTTCATACTAATTAAATATTAATCATACTGACAGCGACAAATAGGTATTTACTTGAATAACTAATTTAATTGAGGTGTGTATGACGGGCTTTACAGCAGCTGATGTTCCTGATCAATCAGGTAAAACAATTTTTATTACCGGAGCAAATACCGGGTTGGGTTTTGAAGCAGCCAAAGTGTTGGCAGGAAAAAACGCTCGAGTTTTGATTGGTTGCCGTTCGCGGGTTAAAGCTGAAGCCGCCAAAGCGGCCATTCTAGCCGAACACACCAGCGCTGATGTTGGCATTGTAGAATTGGACTTGTCGAGTTTAGAGTCGATAAAAAGTGCGGCAGCCATAGTCAACCAAGAAAGCCAGTTAGACGTGTTGATCAATAATGCAGGGATTATGGTGCCACCACGCGAATTAACCAAAGATGGTTTTGAATCGCAATTTGGTGTTAATCACCTAGGACCTTTTGCTTTAACCAGTTTGTTGTTGGATAAGTTGGAAGCAACTCCGGGCGCTCGAGTTATTAGCACAGCCAGTATTGCGCATAAACGTGGTCGGATTAACTTTGACGACATCAATGCTGAGCAAAGCTACAGCGCTATTGAGCGTTATGCCATGAGTAAAATAGCCAACTTGTATTTTGGTTATGAATTACAGCGTCGCTTGAGTGCCGCGGGTAAAAAAACGATTTCGGTTGTGGCTCACCCAGGTGTGGCCGATACAGAGTTACCGCGTTATTTGCCAAAGCCCGTTAGATGGATGATGCCTTTGTTTAGGCCTTTATTTAACTCTCAAGCAGAAGGTTCATGGCCAACACTGTGTGCCGCGACTAAAACCGATGTTCAAGGAGGAGAGTATTACGGCCCTATGGGACGTCGAGAAATTTCTGGGCCTGCTATTAAAGTTGAGTCAAATCGACGCAGCCACGATCTAGACGTAGCCAAAAGATTGTGGGATTTGTCGATAGAGATGACAGGCGTTACCCCTAATATCTAAGGGTGGTTTTACTCGTCATCGTATTGATCTGTGTAGCCCTCAATGATTTGCGTTTCATTGAAGGGTTCTTCCGTGTCGGCACTGTTTGTGTCTTCGGCCTCTGGCTCGTCCTCATGTGGAACGTCTTCCAATTTATCTTTAGCATCGTCAAAGAAATGCTCTATGGTAAATTCACACGATATTTCGTTCGCACCAACCTCGCAATAATAAGAATAGTTACTGATCGCTTCGGGATGCTCCCATACATCAAAACTGATCTGTAAGACATTATTGCAATCCTTGCATGCCGTATTTATCTGGGAGATATAGCGAATATAGTCATCCTCCTCAGATGCAGGACTTGTATCTTCATCAAAGGAAAGCGTCTGAGCTTCGATGGTATGCGGCTTGTTACAGCAACTGCAAATAAAGCTTACATAACCACTAATGGTAACGTTCATGAGCTAATTCCTAAAATTCTAATTTTGATTAAGAAATATTAATGGCAGGGATTTGATCGGCGTACTGTTTTTTCACTCGGCTAATGATTAATTGGTAGGCTGCAACTAACACAAGTGTTGAGCCGACTAACCAGCCTAAGCTGTAGACAGGCGTTGAAAATACGCTGCTCATTTGCCAAAGATTACTGGCCAGCCAGTAAGACAGTAGCAAGCTCCACATTACCGAGAATTGTAACCAACCGCTGCCAGCCTCTTTCTGCATTACCCCAATTGTCGCTACACATGGGGCGTAAAGCAGGATAAAGACTAGGTAACAAAAGGCCGCCCAAGCCGATGGAAACAGAGAGCTCATGGTGGTGTAACTGTCGGCGCTAACACCTTGAGATTCAGCGGCGGCGTCAACGTTGGACAGATCGCCGGTGTTTATACCCAGAGGGTCGGTAAGCGTGTCACGTAACCCAGAGGCGTTGTCAGAAATACTCGTAAGGGCTATACCGAAATCGCCGATAAAATCAGGAACTGGATTGTTGTCTTCAACTGGAGCCGCGGGGTTGTAGAGAGTATCTAAGGTACCGACTACCACTTCTTTAGCAAACAAACCCGTGAAAAGTCCTACGGTAGCAGGCCAATTGTTAGCACCAACTCCGATGGGTTCAAAAAGCGGCGTTAAGCTTTTCCCTATGTAGGCTAAAACAGATTTATCGTTGTCTTTGTTACCCCAGCTGCCATCGGTGCCGACGGATGAAATAATCGATAACACTAATACCACGGCTAAGATACTTTTACCGGCGCGGAATATAAATGAATAGAGGCGCTGCCATGTTTGAATCAATACATTGCGGATAAGCGGCATGTGGTATGCGGGCATTTCACTGATACAGTGATTATTGTCTTCGCTAAAAAGCGATTTACGCAGTAGCCAAGCGGAAAAAATGGCAACCGAAATACCCAATACATAGAGTGCGAAAATTGCATTCTGAGCTTGATTGGGAAATAGGGCCGTACCGACAAAGACATAAACGGATAAGCGAGCACCACAAGACATAAACGGCGCAATAAAAATCGTGGTTAAGCGGGCGCTGGGTCGGTTAAGTGCACGCGATGCCATAACCGATGGAACATTACAGCCAAAACCGACAATCAAGGGTATAAAGACTTGACCGGGAAGACCGATGCGAGACATTAAACCATCAATCACAAAGGCGGCACGGGATAAATAGCCTGAATCTTCTAGTGCGGACATGCACAAATATAAGCATCCGATCACGGGTATAAAGGTACACACCAGTTGTACACCGCCACCTAAGCCGTCAGACAATATGGTCGTTAACCACTCAGGACTGTTTAATACAGTTAATGCCCAGCGACTGCCATCGACCACCCAGCTACCGAGCCAGATATCAAAGAAATCAATAAACACCGCGCCGACGTTGACTGAAATAGAGAACAATAGGTACATCACTAGCAAGAACCCAGGAAAAGCTAGGGCGGGGTGCAATAACCAGTTGTCTATGCGATCGGTAATAGTGACATTGCCTGGATTGATAACGGCTTTTTCTAGTAGGTCGTCAATATTGAGATCGGCGGATTCGGTTTGCTTGGCAAGTAGTTGTTCGCGATCAAATGATAAGTCGTCTTCTAAGGCTGATTTAAGTTGGCCAATGCCTTCACCCGTCGAAGCAGAAATGCCGATGCAAGACGAACCAACCATTTGTGCAATGACCTTTAAATCAATTTCTATATCGTTACTGCGGGCTGCATCAAGCATATTGATGACAATCATCATGGGAGCTTTAAGCTCTCGCAGTTGATGAATAAGTTGCAGCTGGCGGGGTAGTTGAGTGGCATCGAGGACGACGAGGACTAAGTCGGCTTTTTGCGAAGATAAATAATCGTGGGCGACTTTGGCGTCAAGACTGACGGCCAAATCATTCAAACCATAAATACCAGGAAGATCGACCAGTGTAATTGTTTGGTGTGCAAGCAACAGTTGACCGTCTTTGCGTTCAACGGTAACGCCAGGCCAATTGCCGGTGCGCTGGCGGGTGCCGGTAAGGCGGTTGAAAAGTGTTGTTTTCCCGCAGTTTGGAGAACCAATAATGGCAACTTCTTTCACAAATAATCTTCTTTTTTAATAAATAGAAATGACGTTAATAGCTATCGATAACGTCAGTCATTAGAAATAATTTCAGTAACTAGAAAATGGGTGCAAAAGAAACGTTATTGCAGTGATACCGCAATACCTTCAGCATCGCTTTTTCGCATGGCATAGAGGGTGCCGAGCACTTTGACTTGCAAGGGGCCTTTGCCGGGAGCTTTGCGCAAAATCTCTATAGCAGAGCCTGGTTTAATACCAAGATTCAGACACAGTTGCTGAAACGATGGCAGATCATTTATAAACGATTGTACAAGGCCGGTTTGACCAATATGTAGTTGGCTCAGAGGGAGTGTGTTGCTCATTGTCTCGGTAACCTCGTTTGTGAATCTCTTTGATGTCGATAATCATTATCAATTGCGTCTAGTTTACCCCTTAACGGCAGGTTCTTTCCACTCATCAAAGCGAAAAGTAAGCGCATTTATGACTATTTTTGGGTATGTTTATGTCTTGGGGGGCATTTGTGCCGATATTTATCTTTCTAGTAAGACTATTTTCATGAGTATTCATAGCGTATTTACACTTTTGCATTCGACTCGGTTTGGTGCAGTACGGCTACTCATGTCGTTCATTATATTGTTAGTCGCTTCAGCAACAACCAGCGCGACCGGGGTCAACTATTCCGCTCGAAGTATTGCTATTGCTATATCCCAAGAGCCGCCTGATCTGAATACTTCAACCAGTACCGACTCGGTCAGTTTTATGGTGTTAAACCATATCATGGAGGGGTTGTTGTCTTATGATCAAGATCAAAACTTAGTTGCAGGTGTGGCTGAAAGCTGGGAGTTGCGTAGTGACGGTGCCACTTTTACATTGCGCAAAGACGCCCGTTGGAGTGATGGATCATCAGTAACGGCCCATGACTTCGTATTTGCTTGGCGCAAGGTGTTAGAGCCGTCGACCGGTTCACAGTACGCTTTTATTTTGTACCCGATTCTCAATGCTCAAGCCATCAATGAAGGAAAACTGCCACCCTCTGAGTTAGGCATGACCGCGGTAGATGACCACACATTGGAAATAAAACTGTTTCAACCTTGTCCATACTTCTTGGGCTTAACTGCTTTTAGTGTCCTTAACCCAATTAAAGAGAGCTTTTATTTAGAACGGGGACAAAGGTACGCGGCGGATGTGAGTGATTTGTTGTTCAATGGCCCGTTTAAGTTGACCCAATGGGTCCATGGCGCGTCCATGAAGATGGAAAAGAATAATCATTACTGGAATAAGTCCAATGTCTGGCTCAATACCATCAACGTACCCTATATAACCGAAGACCCGAACGCACGAATGAATTTGTATCGCGATGGTGAAGTGGCCATGGCCAGCGGTTTAAATGAAGAATCTTTGCTGGGCGCATTGCATGAGCGGATGCAAATTAAAACATTTTTAGATGGCTCGATTTTCTTTGTTGAGTTTAATTACCGCGATAAGCGCATCAGCGCTAATAAAAACTTTCGTAAAGCTATACAGGCGGTTTTTAATACCGACGACCTTGTTTATAAAATACAGGGTAGTCCTGGTAGTTATCCGGTCTATACGCTTTATCCGCGTTGGATGAAAGGCGTTAAAGATGACTTTGTCAGAGAGTACCCGCAAGCAAAGCCTGAACTGAATATTGAACGCGGCCGCGAATATTTAGCCTTGGCTAAACAAGAGCTAGGCATAGAGAGTTTTCCTGTGATCACTTTGTTGGCGGGCGACTCTCCGGGTAGCCAGAAAATTTCTGAATATTTTCAAACGCTCATGCAGCAAACCTTAGGTCTTGAAATCAAAGTTGATGCGCAAATTTTTAAGCAGCGTTTGGCGAAAATGACAGCCGGTGAGTTTGATTTGGTTATGGCAGGCTGGGGGCCGGATTATAACGACTTGCTAACCTATGGTGATTTGTTCGCCAGTTATAACCTCAATAATAGGGGGCGCTATAACAACCCGGAATACGATCGCTGGGTGGCTGTGGCTCAATCCTCATTAGAGCCCAAGGTTAGAATGGCGGCGTTTAATGAGTTGCAGAAAATTATTGCGGATGACGTGGTTATCATTCCTTTGTATGAGCGAGGCGCGGTGTACGTACAACACAGTCGGGTCAAAAATATTGCTCGACGGGCCATAGGCGGAGATCCAAACTTTAACTTTGCCTATATCGAGCCAGAACTAGAACTAGAACCAGAGCAAGAGAAACAATCTCCATGATGCAGTTTATTCTAAAACGATTACTCTCAGGGGTTATTACTATCTGGTTTATTGCCACGGCAACCTTTGTCGGTATGCATGTGGTGCCGGGTGATCCATTGGCTGACGCAAAAGCCATGAGTCCAGAAATAAGAAAAAATCTTGAAGCACGTTACGGTTTAGATAAGCCTGTCTTACAACAATATGGTATTTATTTAAGCAATATGTTGCAAGGCGACTTCGGTATTTCATACACGCAAAAGAACCGTCGAGTTAACGATATTATTCGTGAGCATTTTTCAGTGTCGGCAACTCTGGGGGTGCTGGCTCTGTTTATAGCAACTATCGGCGGGATTGTTTGGGGCGCTCTTACGGCGGTCTACAAAGATCGTTGGCCTGATGCTGTGATTATGTTCTTTGTGGTTATTTCAGTGTCGGTACCCAGTTTTGTGTTTGCTATGTTGGGGCAATTAGGTGTGTTGCGGTTAAACCAATGGCTTGGTTTCTCGTTGATACCGGTTGCAGGGTGGGGGACTTTCAAACATATGCTGATACCAGCGTTGGTATTGGGATTAGGTACTATGGCGTATTTAACTCGTTTGATGCGATCTTCTATGTTGGAAGTAACTAATGCTGATTATATTCGTACCGCCAGAGCCAAAGGTGTTCCGCCATTGCGAATCTTTTTTAAGCATCAATTACGCAACGCTATTTTGCCCGTTGTTACGGTACTAGGTCCTGCGATTGCTGCCATTACAACCGGGGGCTTTGTAGTGGAGTTGGTGTTCGCCATTCCGGGATTGGGGAGGTATTTTGTGCAAGCGGTACAGCAATTGGATTACACCGTGATTATGGGTACAACGGTTTTTTATGGCGCGTTTTTAGTGCTTATGGTATTGGCTGTGGATATTTTGTATGGCTTTGTTGATCCGCGTATTCGTGTTGGCAAGTCCAGTGGTTAGAGGCTGATGATGAAACACTTTATCCCAACACCCAATGATTTCTTGCCCTTGGTGAAAGCTGAAGAAGCTGAAGCAATTGTGCGACCATCCTTATCCTATTGGCAGGATGCGTGGCAGCGATTAAAACAAAATCGACGCGCGTTATGGTCCTTGTATCTGATTGTTGCTTTGCTGGGCTTTTCATTTGTACTGCCAGTGATCGTGTCGCTTGACCCAATTAAGCAGGATTTAACTCAGTTATCCCAGTCTCCAGGGTTGAGCCGTACCTCAGTGATTGTTGAAACTCTACCTTGGTCTGGTCGGTATGCTGAAGCTGCAATTAGTACAGCTAATACGCCGAACACTGAGTTCACCTCGATGACTGTTGCTGATCTACGCTTGGTGGCCAATGCTCATACCGAGTCGGTACGCTTAACGTGGGAACCGTTAGCTGGTGCCGCTTATTATCGAATTTATCGACATATTTTGGTGCCTTCTGGGAGTACCGATCTAGGTTTGCCTTTGGGGGCTACCGAACGCCCAGCGCAGGTGTCCTATGAAGATCGTTTGAAATTAAAAACCACGGATTATTATTACTCTGTGGTGGCCGTAAATAAGGCGGGTGTTGATTCACTTTTTGCCACGTTAAAGGTATCGGCCCATCACGCTACGGGGATTAATGACGCCATTAGTCGTGGCTTGCTTGGGGACGTTATAGATCGAGATAACGTATTGAATACCGAGATTCAACTGCAACAACATATTCTAGGTACTGACCAATTAGGACGCGATATGTTGTCGCGCTTAGCTTACGGCGGACAAACGTCTTTATTTATAGGCTTGGTGGCACCCTTTATTTTTGTTGTTATAGGTATTATTTATGGCGGTTTAGCTGGCTACCTTGGGGGACGCGTGGATGAAGTGATGATGCGTTTCGCTGATTTTGTTATCGCATTACCGTTTTTACTGTTTATGATTTTATTTCGTGTGGCTATGGGTATCGGCTCTGGAGAAAGTGGTATTTTACCTATGTTGATTGCCTTAGTGGCATTGAGTTGGCCCTCTATAGCGCGCTTAGTTCGAGGCCAGGTTTTACAGTTACGTGAACAGCCATTTATTGAAGCCGCGCAGTTAATGGGGGCTAACTCCAGCTATTTAATTTGGCGACATATGCTGCCAAATGTCATGGGGGTGGTGTTAGTGTCTCTGACATTTGCAATTCCATCGGCCATATTTACCGAAGCCTTCTTGTCGTTTATTGGTATGGGGGTGGCACCGCCAACCCCTAGCTGGGGAGCTATGTGCAATGATGGTGTGAAGTCCTTTTTAAGTCATCCCCATGAGTTATTACTGCCCGCGGTGTTAATAAGTTTAACGGTGTTGGCATTTAACTTATTAGGCGATGGCTTACGCGATGCTCTGGACTCTAGAATGAAAGGGAGTCGGTAATGTCGGTAGCTCTGGAAGTGCAAAACCTAAGCGTAGAATTTAATACTCAAGGCGGAAGGGTACAAGCTGTCCGCGATGTATCTTTTGCCGTGAATAGCGGTGAAACCTTAGCGATTGTCGGTGAATCCGGTTGCGGCAAGTCGGTCACTATGATGAGTATCATGGGCTTGATTCCTATGCCGCCGGGTAAAGTTGTTAGCGGCTCTGCGTTGCTCAATGGTCGTAATATTTTGGGCTTAACTAATAATGCGTTGAATAAAATACGTGGTTCTGAAGTGGGTATGATTTTTCAGGATCCTATGAACGCCTTAAATCCAACCATGCGTGTTGGTGATCAAATTGCCGAAACCTTGATCATTCATCGTGGTATGAAACGAGCAGAAGCATTGCAACAAGCGGTGCGATTATTGGATCGCACCAAGATTCCTGAAGCTAAAAATAGAGCGCGGCAATACCCATTCGAGTTCTCTGGAGGCATGTTACAGCGCGCGATGATTGCTATGAGCTTGGCCTGTAATCCTTCCATTTTAATTGCCGACGAACCTACAACCGCACTGGATGTCACTATCCAAAATCAAGTGTTGGAACTGATGCGTGAAATTCAACGCGAAGAGCAAATGGCGATTGTACTGATTACTCACGATTTAGGCGTGGTCGCGCGAATGGCTGATGAAGTAGCCGTAATGTACGCGGGACAAATTATTGAGTCGGGAAGTGCCCACGATGTATTTCATCGCAGTGCGCATCCTTATACATTAGGGCTAAAATCGGCTATGCCGTCGATTGCAGACACGGCAAATAAAAATCATGTGTTGCAGGCTATTGCGGGTAGTCCACCCGATCTTTTCTCGCCGCCCAAGGGTTGTGGTTATTGTTCGCGTTGCCCCCACGCCATGAATGTTTGTGCGACAACCCCAGTGGATATGATTGTAATAAATAGAACTGAAAATCATCACAGTCGTTGTTGGTTACAACATCCTCAAGCCAATAGGCCGGTAGATGATTTATTTCAGCCTGCTTTGACCGGGAGTGAATAATGCTTGAAGTTAAGGGTTTGCATAAGCATTTCCAATTGAACAATAAACAGATTTTACACGCGGTTGATGGGGTTTCACTCAGCATCAAAAAAAATACCATTGTTGGGTTGGTGGGTGAAAGTGGTTCTGGGAAATCTACCTTGGGCAAGGCTCTAGTAGGCCTACACAATAAAACCGCTGGTGAGGTTTTTTATTGTGGCGAGAAATTGCCTGCTGAGTATTCTGCGTCTGACTTTCGGCGTTTCTCCCAACAGATACAGATGATATTTCAAGATCCTTATGCGTCGCTAAACCCGCGTATGACTATTGAAGAAATATTAACCGAACCCTTGCGTATACAAGGCCAGTTAAATAAAGGTCAGCGTCGAAAGCTGGCCATAGAATGGTTGCAAAAAGTTAATCTACACGCTTCCCACCTTGGTCGTTATCCCCATGAATTTTCGGGTGGACAGAGGCAGCGTATTGGTATTGCTAGAGCCTTGATTATTGAACCCGATTTTGTGGTGTGTGATGAGCCTATATCGGCGCTTGATGTGTCTGTGCAGGCGCAGGTGGTTAATCTGCTGGGAGAGCTACAGAAAAGCATGGGCCTAACGTTATTATTTATTGCTCATGACTTGTCCATGGTGCGGTATATTTCTGACGTGATGGTAGTCATGTATTTAGGTCGTGTGGTTGAAGAGGGAGCGGCGGATGATGTATTTTTCTCGCCCTTACACCCCTATACCCAAGCGCTTATTGAATCTAACCCGGTTGCCGATCCCGACAGCGAAAGACATAAACAGCATAAATTGATAAAGGGCGAGGTACCGTCACCGGTGAATCTACCGTCGGGATGCCGCTTTGCTGGGCGCTGTGACAAGGTGATGGATCAATGCTTACAGCAGGAACCGGAACTAAAGCCAGTAGTAGGCAGTGAACGCCGAGTAGCCTGCCACCTCATCAGTTAATCCCATCTTGTCAGTTAATGCCATGCATGCCTTTCTTCAAGAGAGGCACTACTAACAACATAAACACGCCTAACAACATAAACACGCCAACCCCAATTCCTGTCCACATTAAAAATTCATACAGTTGGGTATAACTTGCCAGAATTTCGGTAATACTTTGCTCCGCACTAACCTCCTTATTGATAGCCGCTAGTTTGCCTATTCTAGTAGACACCATTTCTGATAAAGCCGTGGACAAACAGTCATGGCTAGTAGCCAATGTAAATTACAGAATGAATTATTAAATTTAATTAATGCCAGCTTTATAAGTTTATCAAGGTTGTCCGTATCTGGCCGATAGCACTTTCAGTAAATGCATCTATAGCTACACTAAAGAGTATGCTTTTAAATTAATGCTCATGTTGTCTGCGGGTAAATAGTACATGCCAACCTCAAAAAGTTCTAAACCTATAGCCAAGAATAATTATTATGTGGTTTCTGCAATTGTTGCTGCCGAGTTATTTCATACGTTGAAAGATTGTCGAGTAATTAATTTGACGGCTAGTAATGCACAAGCCGCATCACTGCGAGCAGGTAATAAAGCCGTAGGTTTTAGAGCGTTAACAAAATTTATTGATGAAATGGCAATCTATACCATGAAAATGGCGCGCCATATTAATAAGTTGGCTATTCAAACCAGTAAAATTGCAACGGCAACTGCTCGTTCAGAATCAGCCTTAAATCGTTTCGATGAAGTAAAGCGAAAAGCAGAAGGAGCTGAATTTGCGGACTCCCTTGTTGGAGCTTATAGCCGTACAAAAGTTGCTCATACCGCGTTGCGGGGTGAGTTTGATCGCTTGGTTAATGAAATGCGTTGCAGTCTAGAAGATTTGGAACAGCATTTACGGTCAGCTAATGTTATTGCTTCTATTGCACGGGTTGAGGCGTCAAGAGTTGATGAGGGCGGCTCAGGCACTTTTTTTACTGTGGCTGAAACGGTCGACACAATGGCTAATAAAATAAAAAAACGAGTTAACTATTCTAAAAATTTATTTAATGATGTGAAGAGATAAACAACCAAATAACGTGCGATGTTCATTATAAGATTAAACATGGGATTAAACAGAAGCTTATGAAAACAGAAGTTTTGTACCAGTCAGGAAGTACTAAGTGGATTTATTTTGGGCGTGATCCAGATAAGCCAGAAAAAATAATCGATACCAATCAGTATATGTGGGTGACCAGCCATAACGCATTATTAATGGACCCAGGTGGTATTGAACTGTTTGCGTCTATGTTGGCGGCTGTAGTTAAGGAGGTTCCGCTAGAGCAATTGACACACTTATTTGCTTCACACCAAGATCCCGATATTATTTCATCGCTCGGCCTGTGGGATCAAACGTTACCAACAGCGCGTTTGCATGCACCTTGGTTGTGGGAAAGCTTTATTCGTCATTTTGGGATGAATAATATCGCTTATGATTCAATTCAGGACGAAGGCGCAAGCTTGTCTCTTGACGGTGAAGAAGTGCAATTTATTCCTGCGCATTACTTGCATGCTTCAGGTAATTTTCATGTCTATGATCCCAAGGCTAAAATTCTAATGAGTGGTGATGTTGGTGCCGCTTTAGAGCCGGCTAATGTCTCTATTTTTGTTGATGATTTTGATGCTCATGTCAAAAATATGGAATATTTTCATCAGCGTTGGATGCCGTCTAATTCAGCTAAACAAGATTGGATTGCACGCGTTAGAGATCTTGATATTGACATGATGTGTCCGCAGCATGGTCGAATTTTTAAAGGTGATCAAGTGGGTAAGTTTCTTGATTGGTTCGAGCAGCTTAAAGTGGGCGTTGCGATTTCTCTTCCCTCTTAAATTGTCGTTTTTGCTTATGCTGAGAGGGGCTGTTTCGGGCTCTTCTTGTCTTCTCCTGTAATTTTATTTCTTCTTTATTTAAAACTGACGGTTTGTAAGCGTATAATCAGCGGCTTCTAATGAGTGGCCAAATAGTGGTCTCGATTATTCATCACTAGAGTTCCTAAGATCATGTCTGTTCGTACTCGTATTGCCCCATCACCTACTGGTGATCCTCATGTAGGCACCGCCTATATTGCTTTATTCAATTTATGTTTCGCTCGCCAACATCAAGGTAAGTTTATTTTAAGGATTGAAGATACTGATCAGCAGCGATCTACTCCTGAATCCGAACAGGCCATTTTAGACAGTTTGAGATGGATGGGTTTGGATTGGGATGAAGGCCCTGATAAAGGCGGTGATTTTGGTCCGTACCGTCAAAGTGAGCGTGGAGATATTTATTCTAAATACGCTCAGGAATTGGTTGAAAAAGGCCATGCTTTTTATTGTTACCGAACGTCAGAGGAACTTGATGAGCTACGAGCCGCTCGTCGTGAAGCGGGTGGTTTTGCTGCGCTAAAACCAAGTGAATTAATGTTTGATGATGCCGAAGTTGACCGCCGCAAAGCTGCAGGGATGCCAGCAGTGGTAAGAATGATGGTTCCTGAAGGTGAGGGGCCGTGTCCCGTAGAGGATATGTTGCGCGGAACGGTTGAGCTTGATTGGGGGCAGGTTGATGCTCAAATTCTACTGAAGTCTGATGGCATGCCGACTTATCATCTCGCTAATGTAGTAGATGATCATTTGATGCAAATCACTCATGTTTTACGCGGTGAAGAATGGATTAACTCAGCCCCAAAGCATAAATTGCTGTATGAGTATTTTGGTTGGGATATGCCGACATTGTGCCATTTACCTTTGTTGCGCAACCCAGATAAATCAAAGCTCAGTAAACGTAAAAACCCAACCTCTATTTTGTATTATCAGCGAATGGGTTATTTGCCTGAAGCTTTGTCAAATTATTTAGGGCGTATGGGCTGGTCGATGCCTGATGAGAGTGAAAAGTTTACCCTTCATCAAATGATCGATAATTTTGATGTGCAAAGAGTCTCATTAGGAGGCCCTATTTTTGATGTCGAGAAATTATCCTGGTTGAATGGATTGTGGATTCGTGAGGATCTCAATACCGAGCAACTGGCCACTCGGTTACAAGAGTGGGCCCTAAATCGTGACAATCTTTTGCAGGTGTTGCCGCTAGCACAACCAAGAATGCAAATGTTAAGTGATTTTGCGCCTCTTACCGCTTTTTTAGCATCAGGCCAGTTGCCTTTAACGGGCGATAGCTTCTCCGCGGTAAAGCTGGATGAGAATCAGTTAAAGGAGGCGTTACAATTTGCTTTATGGCGTCTTGAAGCACTTCGTGTGTGGGATAGGGATGGAATTTTCACCTCGTTAAAGCAGCTATCTGAGCAGCTGGATATAAAGCTAAAAGACTTCTTGGCGCCTATATTTGTTGCTATAGCAGGAACGACAGCATCTTTTTCGGTGATGGATTCTATGGTCCTATTGGGGCCAGATATGAGTCGAGCTAGATTGCGCCATGCGTTGGTGGTGTGCTGCGGCGAACTGGGTAAAAAGCAGCTTAAAAAGCTTGAAAAGCGATATTTGAGTCTTTGATCTCTACAGTAAGTCTGAGGTGCTTATTCGCTGAGCCCTCAGGCTATTTTCTATAGGTACGGTGGCTTCCCGCTATTTCTTTTTAATCCAATATTTTACTTTAGAATCCTTCATTAAAGCCGATAGTAGCTATACTGATTATCCGTTATCAAGAAATTAGGCATGAGTAAGAGCCCAATTTCACATAGATAATTGACCCAGAATAACGAAAAGTGAGGCATGCTTTGAAGTCGATATTATACCCAGCAATTGCATTAATGAACCGCTTGAGCTTTGGGCTCAAATTTAGTTTGGTTAGCGCTATGTTCGTTATACCTATGGCGGTAACAAATTTTTATGTCGTTTTGGGCTTTTACGATCAATTTATCAGTACCCGTACTGAGCTTAACGCGATAAGCGAGATTACCACAGCTATCAAAACTCGCCGGAGTATTCTTGAGTACAGTAATCTAAATCAAATTGATCGTATTCCAGTGTTTAGCGCTGATGATCTTCCTAGCAGAGTAAAATCCAGCTTTAATGTTATTGATAAAGGCTTAAAGTCACTGCAGCCGGTATCCAGAAAAGAATCAGAAAAACAAGCTTTTAGAAAACAATTAACCTCTTTAACGGTAGCTCTAGAAAATATTGGAGCTGAAGCAATTCCTATCGATCGTTATGATAAAACTGAACTCATGCTTAATAACTATATGTCTTTCGTGGCTCTTATGGGGTCTCAAAGTGGTTTGAGTCAAGACGAAGATATTGTAATACGTGTTATATCTGAATTCATGTTGGGAACAGCTCATCACAATACTATTGTGTTGGGGCAAGTAAGAGCAGCTGGAACTACAGCGTATAGAACGGGAGGGCGACTCAGTTCTGAAACCAGTATGGAGCTAGAAGAACTTAGCTTGGAGCTCCAAAAAATGGGGCAAACCTATAAATCTGAAATTAACGATATCTTATCTAAAGATCCAAGATTAGTGGCTGTGATTGGTGATTTAGCTAAAGCGGTTCAAAACGGCTATACAGAAATTATAAGCAAGGTTGAGAATGACATTCTTTTTGCCAGTTCTATGAAAGCATCGTGGGTGCCATTTTATGAGTATATGGGTCAAAAATTAGAAGCTGATTTCCGTGTTATAGACGCGATGCTTGCCCATGTTGAATCGGAGTTAGAGTCAAGGTTGATTGTTAAGCGCGTTCAAATGCTGTCGATTGTCGGTGTGTTATTTGTCGTATTCATAATTATCTTTTATTTGTATGCAGGCTTTTATGTTTCTACACGAGGAACCATCAGTGGCTTAACCAATATTGTTGATAAAGTAGCCGCTGGTAATATGACGGTAAGCTACGCTGTTTCAAGTAAGGATGAGCTAGGCGAATTAGGTGGCGTTTTTAACGGTATGATTATTAAGATCCATGATCTAATTCAAATGGTAGGAGAAACAGTTATTGAAGTAGAGCGTCAGTCAGAACGTGTTCAGAAGGTTTCTTCAGAGAGCAATATCTTAGTGACTGGTCAGCGTCAGCAAATAGAGTTGGTTGCCAATGCAATGAACGAAATGTCCAGTGCTACCCAAGAAGTTTCCAGCAGCTCTGCAACAGCGGTACAGAGTGCCAAAAGTGTTAATGATCAAACCCTAAGTGGCCGTGAAGTGGTTGAGCAACAAGTTGGCAGTATCAATCAGTTGGCGCAAGAGATTGAAAAGTCAGTAAATGTTATCAATCAATTAGCTACCGATAGCGCCGCAATCAGTCAGGTTCTAGATGTTATTAAGGGTATTGCGGAACAAACAAACTTACTGGCACTGAACGCGGCAATTGAGGCCGCTAGAGCCGGTGAGCAAGGTCGAGGCTTTGCGGTTGTAGCCGATGAGGTGCGAACTCTGGCGCAACGTACCCAGCAATCTACTGAAGAAATTGAGCAGATGATTGTGAAGTTACAAAGTGGTGTTGGTGAGGCTGTGAAGGCTATGAACGCAAGCCATACAATGGCTGACTCTACGGTTAGTCAATCAGATAAAGTACAAGAAGCGCTAGATAATATTCTCTCTTCAGTGGGTATGATTGTTGAGCAAAGTCAACAAATTGCTACGGCGGCGGAAAGGCAAACATCTGTGGCCAACGATATTGACAGTAATATCGTTGAAATTAACCTAGCCGGAGAGAAAACGGCCGAGGGTGCTAATGAAACAGAAAAATCAAGTCGTCAGTTGTCATCCTCGGTTGTTAAGTTAAAAGATTTGATTACTAATTTTGAAGTTTGAAGTTTGAAGTTTGAAGTTTGAAGTTTGAAGTTTGAAGTAAATGTTCTAGTAATGAGCCGCTAAATTGCGGCTTTTTTTTGCCTGTAATTTGTATCGCTAAACAAGTAAAGAGAATCACGATTTAGCCGCTAATACTATTGGGCGCTGCAAAACAGTGTAAGTTTTAGAATAGGTTTATGATGAGGTCGGTATGATTGTTATTCCAGTGTCACAGTTCTTATTAGGAAAATATCGTAAGAAAGTAGAGAGGGCATTTCAATCTGATGATTGGGCGGCGGTCTTACAATATGAACCATTGATGATGCGAGCGGTTGATGTGGCTTGTAAAGACCCTGATCGCTATATGCCGTCATTACTGCGTGAGGTAAGTGTGACTTTGCATCTCTACCAAAAACTAGTTGATACCTGCCAGAATGAAGTAAACCTTACAGCTCTAGAGATTGAGTGATCGTTGGGTTCAATTTCTTCTTTAGATTCAGTTGCCAGATGTTAAGACTATACGCATAGGTGGGATCTGAAGGCATTATAAGTCGCCAAATATTCACATCATGCATCTCAATATGGTCAAAACTTTGACAGTTAAATGCCTCAATGCTAAGTTGCTCGAACAATAAATTAATAATAATTATATTGCATAAACATTAGGGCATTTTCGTATGTTGCAGGCGACTCAAGTCTTCATTATTGACGATAACCAATCACGTCGAGATGAACTTCAAAATATTTTTCAGTTCATCGGTGTTTCTACCGTTGTAGCAAGCAGTGATAATTGGCTGGAGGCTGTAAATGAAATTGGTAAGCCGGAATGTTTTTTGGCAGGGGTTCTTCTAGGTGATGACGCATCTAAAAAACCTTTAACGGATCGTTTGCAATCTATTAGGCAGTGGAATGATACCGTAGCGGTTCTTTTAGTGGATGGCGATATTAATAAAGACCAAGACGACAGTTTGAATCAAATGTTGGTTGGTTCGTTACAAACACCCCTGTCGTATCCAGAAGTTATTAATAGCCTAGAGCAAGCTCAGCGATACAGTAAAGCCCAATTTCACTATAAGCATGGTGCAAACCATCTGACCCCGATATTTAAAACATTGGTTGGTAGCAGTAAGGAAATGGACTCTGTTAAGGCGATGATGGGGCAGGTAGCTGATAAAGAGGTTACCGTCTTGATTACTGGTGAATCGGGTACCGGCAAAGAAGTCGTTGCACGTAATTTACACTTAAGCTCCAATCGCAAAGATAAACCTTTTGTGCCGGTCAATTGCGGCGCTATTCCTTCTGAGTTGTTAGAGAGTGAGTTGTTTGGGCACGAAAAGGGCGCTTTTACCGGAGCCATTTCATCTCGGGCTGGCCGCTTTGAAATGGCGGAAGGTGGAACCTTATTTCTTGATGAAATAGGCGATATGCCTCTCAGTATGCAAGTCAAAATTTTAAGAGTTTTACAAGAACGTTGTTTTGAAAAGGTTGGCGGTAATAAGCTTCAGTCATCAGATGTACGTGTTATCGCTGCTACTCATCGTGACTTAGAAAAAATGATTGAAGAAGGCAGTTTTCGTGAGGATTTGTATTATCGTTTAAATGTTTTCCCCATAGAAGTTCCCTCCCTGCGTGAGCGCAATGAAGACATCCCACTTATTATCAATGAGTTGGTTTGTCGTATGGGAAAAGAAAACAGAGGTACCGTTAAATTTAACTCGTCAGCTATTTTGTCCCTATGTCAGCATGAGTGGTCTGGGAATGTACGTGAGCTTTCAAATTTAGTTGAACGTATGGCCATTATGTTTCCTGGTGGTGTGGTTGGTGCTCAAGATTTACCCAAAAAATATCGTTATGGCGAAGCTTTAATTGATGTTGAAGTGGCTCCGAATATTGATACAACGGAATCTCAGTCTACTGGTGGCAGTTTGGGAGTCGTCAGCATGGGTGATACAGCTTTATTGCCTGAACATGGTATCGATCTAAAGGAGTATCTTACTGCCTTGGAGCGTAACCTTATTCAGCAGGCCTTAGACGATTCGGCAGGCGTTGTAGCAAGAGCCGCAGACCGTTTGGGAATACGTCGTACCACCTTGGTCGAAAAAATGCGTAAATACGATTTGCAGCGTTAATAATTCCGTCATTTTCTTGGCTTTTCTTAGATTTTGTTTTGTAACTAGTTGAAATAAATAAGTTTTATTTGTTGGCATTGCCTTTGCAAATACCTATGTAACTGTTCTTTCAGTGTTGGATTATTGACGCTGAAAGGCTTTAGGTCTTTGCAGGAGATAGATGGATGGCATTAGCCACACCTCGACGTGCGTCAATAGAGCTTTCTTCATTAAAGCATGCTAATCATCAAGCGGTCAGTACACAGCTGTCGTCGGCTGAAGCCAGCTTGTCTGAGCGTGAAGGTTTGATTGAACGTGAGCGTTTGACTCAAAATGATCATTTGACTGAAAAGTTCGATGTCTTCAATAAGCTGTCTCGGCAGTTATCAGATTCTTACTCTGTGCTTGAGCACCGTGTCGCGGATTTAACTCAGGAGCTTAATACAGTATCTGCTCAGCGCATGACTGAGTTGGCTGAAAAAGAACGAATTGCCGATCGCCTTGAAAATCTTCTTAGTGTGTTGCCTGGAGGCGTCATCGTTCTTGATTCTAGGGGGCGGGTTGCAGAAGCCAACCACGCGGCTCGAGAAATGCTGGGTGAACCGTTAGATGGTTTGCAGTGGCGTGAAGTTATTCAGCGTTGCTTTCAGCCTCGGGAGGACGATGGCCATGAAATATCAACTAAAGATGGGCGGCGATACAGTGTCTCTACTCGGTCTTTATCGGCTGAGGGTCAAATAATTTTGCTGACGGATCAAACTGAAACTCGTCGTTTACAGGGTGAGTTAAGTCGGCATGAACGTTTATCGGCTTTGGGAGGGATGGTGTCGGCGTTGGCTCACCAGATTCGTACACCATTATCAGCAGCCATGCTCTATGCCGGTCATCTTTCTGGCGGTGCTTTGTCTAAGCAGCAACAACAATCGTTTTCAGATAAATTGTTAAAACGCTTAAATCATATGGAGCGACAGGTTCAGGATATGCTGACTTTTGTTAAGGGGGATCTACCCTTACATGATGTCATTACGGTTCAGCAGCTAGAAAAGTCATTATCTGAAGAAGTTGAGGTGGTTTTAAGTACGAATAGAGTAAATGCCCAATGGCTTAATTCATGCCCTAATCATCTTGTTCGTTGCCATAAAGATGCATTAATAGGCGCCATTCTTAATTTGATTAATAATGCGGTTCAGGCCCAGCCTCATAATCCAGAGCTGCAAATCTGTTTTTCCCAAGTAAATAATAAAGAAATATCAATCAGTGTCCGTGACCATGGTACAGGTATCTCTCCAGACACTTTGTCGCGTGTGAAAGATGTCTTCGTGACCACTAAGCCTCAAGGTACAGGTCTTGGTTTAGCCGTAGTTGAAAGCGTTGCTAAACGACATGGTGGAAATTTCAAATTAGAATCTGAATTAGGTGTTGGGACCGAAGCGACAATTTGTTTGCCTCTCGCTCAGTATTCAACCGCACCTGTTTATAGTCATAGTGGAGTATAAAATGGCCTTAGCTGCAACTGCTTTAGAAATGCCAGAAACAGCAAAAATTCTTGTTGTTGAAGATGATCTAGATTTACGAGAAGCCGTGGAAGATACACTCATGCTGGCTGGGTTTACCCCTGTTTTAGCGTGTAGTGGCGAGGAGGCTTTGCAGCAATTGATTCGTTATCAAGATATTCAGTGCGTGGTCTCCGATGTCAATATGGGCGGGATGGACGGCCATGAGCTATTGCGTATTATTAAAACAAAATACCCGCATATCCCTGTTGTTCTCAATACGGCTTACGGCAGTATTGATCGCTCAGTAGATGCTATGCGTGATGGTGCTGTAGATTACCTAGTGAAACCATTTGAGCCTGATGTTCTCGTCGATACGGTAAGCCGGTATATAGGCCCTTATAATACTACTGGTGATGGCGAGCCCGTGGCTAATGATTGCGCTAGTCTGCAGTTGTTGCAGTTGGCAAGACGTGTGGCGAAATCAGATGCTACAGCTCTTATTATTGGTGAGTCAGGGACAGGCAAAGAGGTTCTAGCGCACTATATTCACAATCACTCCCCTAGATCAAAACAACCATTTATAGCGATTAACTGTGCGGCTATTCCTGAAAACATGCTAGAAGCCATGTTGTTTGGCCATGAAAAGGGTGCCTTTACTGGAGCCTACACAAGTGCTCCCGGTAAATTTGAGCAGGCCAACGGCGGTACTTTGCTGTTAGACGAAATTTCTGAAATGGATTTAGGGTTACAGGCAAAACTATTAAGAGTGTTGCAAGAGCGGGAAGTTGAGCGTTTAGGTGGTCGTAAGGTTATTCAGTTAGACGTGAGAGTTATTGCGACGTCTAATCGCGATATGCGTCGTCACGTTGCGGAAGGAAAGTTTCGAGAAGATTTATATTTTCGTTTAAGTGTTCTGCCTCTTCAGTGGGCGCCTTTACGTGATAGGCCTGCGGATATTTTACCTTTAGCTGAGGGTTTATTGGCAAAACACTCTGAAAAACAACACCGACATGGCATGCAGTTATCGCCTGCCGCTATTGATGCATTAATGCAGCATACTTGGCCCGGGAATGTTCGAGAGTTGGATAACGTCATTCAGCGAGCATTGATATTGCAGTCAGGTACAACAGTTCAGCCTGTTGATCTAGGTTTACAAGCCGATGTGTACATCAGTGAAAAACCAAATCTATTGACAATAGATTCAGGGGCCAGATTGGTTACGAGTGTTCCTGACGAATTAATTGCTGATTCAACGACTCTACCGTCTTCTGCCGAAATCCTTGAGTGTGATGCTGAAGATACAGCTAATTTAGGTGGCGACTTAAAGCAAAAAGAATTTGAAATTATTGTCAGCGCTTTAAAGCAAGAGCGGGGTAGCAAGAAGAATACGGCGGATCGCTTAGGAATTAGTCCTAGAACCTTGCGCTATAAAATCGCCCGCTTAAAAGAAATGGGTATGGATATTAATCGGTTATCTTATCGGTAATATGATGATTGTTTGATCAGTTTGAGAAAAAGGTTCTATTATTTGTTGATAAGACTCAGCCTTAGCTTGACCTTTATTTACCGAATAAAGTATTTTGGCGATCTTACATAATAAAAAAGTATAAGGGATTTGTATGAGCGCACAATTAGCTAAAAAACTTAAACTTAATGCCAGTGTAGAGCAGCCCAAAAAAGCAGCTTCACGCTCTAAAAAAGCAGAAGAGCTAGAAGCTCGCCGACGCTTAGAAAGCTGTCTTGAAGAAAAGCGTTTATCGCGGGAGTTAGCCGAGTTCGATTTCGAATACTAATATACAAATCACTTTTTCAAAAATGTCTTTATTTGAGCCGGAGCAACGTTAAGTTCGAGTTGCTTTAATTACGAACTGTTTTAATTTTGATCGGTTCTAATTTTTAACTTTGATTCCGGCTCATATCTAAACGTCCCAAGTCATCACAATATTTTATCCTCTCTTTGTTTATCTTTTAGCCTAAACGGCAACTTATTTTATAAAGCGGCAACAATTGGCCTGTTTTATGCAATATCTCTATCAATGCAGTACAAATGTCATTTTTTTGGCATTAAACGATGTGTGATTCGATAGCTTGAAATATTGAGAGAGATACCATGACCGATAGAGTTGATATTAGCCGCTTACTTGTAGAGATGCGGTCTATGAAATCCCAGGCGCAAGCATTCCAGCGGCCAGAAAACCTATCAGCTAGAGATATTGCGACACCGAATTTAAACAATGGTGTAAAAGTTGGTGCTTCTGACAAAATCCCTTCTTTTGGTGAGATGCTTGAGCAAGCGGTTGGTAAGGTTAACGATACTCAAAAGGCTTCCGCTGCTATGGCAAAAGGATATGAGCAGGGTGATCCAAATATAGACATCTCGGATGTCATGATTGCCTCGCAGAAATCGACGGTTTCATTCCAATCAATGCTTCAGGTGCGTAATAAGCTGATTGATGCTTATCGAGATGTTATGAATATGCCTGTATAGATAGGGCCTTGAATAAAAGCAATAACAAAAAAACTAAGAATATTGCAGTAAGAATAACTGGGAAATAAATCATGGCAACAGCAGAAACTAATGTTGATCTAGGTGGTTCTGGCGGTAAAGACCGCGCTACGAACGATTTGATTGAAGGTTTTAATAACCTGAACCTACTGCGTCAAGCGGGGCTCATGGTTGGTCTTGCCGCTAGTGTTGCTATCGGTTTTGCAGTGGTCCTGTGGACCCAAGGTGAAGATTACCGACCTCTGTATGGCAGCTTAGACCGATTGGATTCTGCTGAAGTGGTTAATGTGCTTGAGCAAAATGAAATTAAATTTAAAGTAGATAACAATACGGGCGCACTCCTAGTGGCCTCTGAAGATGTTCATACTGCACGTTTAAAGTTAGCTGAGGCTGGTGTTCCGGGTGAAGCATCTATGGGGTTTGAGTTGCTGGATCAAGAGCAGCCATTGGGAACAAGTCAGGCGATGGAAAATTCGCGTTTTCAGCGCAGTCTTGAAGGTGAATTAGCCAGAACCATAACCAGTATAACGTCAGTTCGGAGTGCTCGGGTTCACTTAGCGATTCCAAAACGTTCTGTATTTGTTCGAGATCCCCGTCGTCCAAGCGCATCTATTTTTGTAGAGCTCTATGCCGGTCGCGGTATTCGTACAGAGCAAGTCAAAGCCATATCAAACTTGGTTGCCTCAAGTATCCCTGAATTATTAATTGAAAATGTTACGGTTGTTGACCAAAAAGGTAATTTGTTATCGACTGGTGAGGAGAACGTTGAGTTGTTAGCGGCGGCCAAACATCGTGATTATACGCGTAAATTAGAAGCAGACTTTTCGCAACGTATTAGCGGTATTCTTGAGCCAGTGGTAGGTTCAGGTAACTATAAAGCCGAAGTCAGCGCCGATGTTGATTTCACCTCAATTGAGCAGGCTGAAGAAATATTTAATCCCGATCTTCCTGCTATACGCAGTGAACAAACCTCTTATGAAAATCGTGCTGGAAGTAATGCCACCGGTGGTATTCCTGGAGCTTTGAGCAATCAACCTCCGCAGGGTGGTTCAGCACCTGAAGTCGCAACGGCTGGTACGGATGGTGCTGGTGGTGAGGCGGCTCAAAACAGTCGTCAGCAAGCCACGCGTAACTATGAACTAGATAGAACCGTTAGCTATACCAAACATCAGCAAGGAAAACTACGTCGATTGACGGTAGCGGTTGTCGTTGATGATCATGTGCGTATTGATGCAGCAACCGGCGATGAAATAAGAGAGCCTTGGACGGAAAATGAATTAGAACGTTTATCTATTTTGGTTAGAAATTCGGTAGGTTTTTCGGCCGCTCGAGGTGATAGTGTTAACGTGTTGAACTCAGCATTCTTTGCGAAAGATGCCGATGAATTCTTGGTGGGTGAGCAACCTATCTGGGAAAGAGATTGGTTTATCTCCATAGTTAAGCAGCTAGTGGGTCTTATTGTCATACTGGTATTGATTACAGGTTTATTAAGGCCTGTATTAAAAAGCTTAACCAACACTGGAGCGCAAACCAAAGAAGAAGAGCAGGCCCGTGAAATGGCCGCTCTAGAATCTGCTGGTCTAGATAGCTTTGAGGGTTTGTCGGATGAAACGGTAACCTTAACTGGTGGTGATGCCTTAGCTTTACCGAGTCCTGAAGAAAGTTATGAGTTACAATTAAATACCATCAAAGGTCTGATCGCTGAAGATCCTGGCCGGGTTGCACAAGTTATTAAACGCTGGGTAAATGAGGAGTAATAATAATGGCTGATGCACAAGCAGTAGATGCTCCACCCGCGTTAAAAATGTCAAAAGTAGAGCAGGCTGCAGTACTGCTCATGACTCTCGGTGAAAGTGATGCTGCAGAAATTCTGAAGCACATGGGACCCAAAGAAGTTCAACGCTTGGGAACCGCCATGTCTCAATTAGCTAATGTTGAACAAAGTACCGTTGAAGCTGTTCTGGGAAGCTTTTTGGGTGAAGTTGGCACTCTAACCGGTCTCGGTATGGGCGCTGATAGCTACATTCGGAATATGCTAGTGACGGCTTTAGGTGAAGATAAAGCCAACGGTTTAATTGATCGTATATTGTTGGGTGGTAATACCACTGGGCTTGATACCTTAAAGTGGATGGAGGCACGCTCGGTTGCCGATATTATTCGTAATGAGCATCCTCAAATTCAAGCCATTGTTATGGCTTACCTCGATGCAGATCAGGCGGCAGAGATAATGTCATATTTTTCTGACAAGGTTCGCTTGGATATAATGATGCGGGTAGCTGCATTAGACACAGTACAACCAAGCGCCCTGCAAGAGCTTAATGATATCTTAGAACGACAATTCTCTGGCAGTGCCAGCTCACAAACTAAGGCAATGGGTGGTTACAAAGTTGCCGCTGAAATCATGAACAACCTTGAAGGTTCTATTGAGGCTGACTTGATGGAGTCTATTAAAGACAGCGACGAAGACCTAGGTAACCAAATTCAGGATCTTATGTTTGTGTTTGATAATCTTAAAGAAGTTGACGATCGAGGTATTCAGGCTTTGTTGCGCGAAGTTTCTTCCGAGATTCTTATTATTGCCCTCAAGGGTGCAGACGAAATTTTACAAGAAAAAATATTCAAAAATATGTCCAAGCGTGCGGCCGAATTGTTGCGCGACGATCTGGAAGCCAAAGGTCCGGTCAAAGTGTCGGAAGTCGAAGGGGCGCAAAAAGAAATTCTTACTATATCCAGACGTATGGCCGATGCAGGCGAAATCGTATTGGGTGGTGGTGGCGAGCAAATGATGTAAGTTACTGTGAGTAGGCTTTTATATACTTAATTTAATAGCGGTAAGAATGGATGTCGGTAAAATCAGAAGCAAATGTAATTTCAGATGAAGAGAGAGATGCTTATCAGGCGTGGCTACTGCCTTCGCTAGATGGAAAAGTGCTTAACTCTGCGGCAAGAGAAGCTCAAATCCAGGCTAATCAACAGGCATCAGCTCAAGAGCCGCAAGAAGAAATTATTGAAGACGTTGACGAAGAGGGCTTAAGTTTTTCGCCGATGACGGCTAACGAGTTGCAAGAAATTACTGATGCGGCAGAACAAGAAGGCTTTGCCAAAGGTAAGGCTGAAGGTTTGTTGGCTGGTAAGGCTGAGGGGCTTGATTTAGGCTATCAAGACGGAATTACAAAAGCACAAGTAGAGGCTTCTGCTGCCTTAAAAAAGCAGGTGGCACAGTTACAGCAAGTGGTGGATAAATTTACAAATCCTCTTGCGGAACAACAAAAACAGTTAGAGCGAATCATTGTTGACTATGTGAGCGCGCTAACGAAACAGGTTGTTGCTCGTGAATTGCAAATGGATTCTTCCAGTATTATGTCTGCAGTTCATAAGTCTCTAGAGGCACTCCCTATCGGCTCTAGTGTGGTTACCTTAACGGTTAATCCTGATGATTTAGCTTTGGTTGAATTGTATTCGGAGAAGAAGCACAAAAACTGGAAGTTTATTTCTGATGAATCCATGTTGGCAGGCGGTTGTTTACTCGAAACACCAGAGAGTCTAGTTGATTATTCGGTTGAAACTCGTATGGCAGCATTGCTAGAGCAATTTTCCAATGGCCAGTTATTTGATGAGGATAAAGTTGTCCCTGAAGTTGAGGAAATCATTGAGGTAGAAGAGAGTATTGAGGTAGAAGAGAGTATTGAAATAGAAGAGCCTGAAGATATTTTTGAGTCTGATAATCTTGATTCCGTTGATGAAATTAAAGAATCTGAGGCGCGCTCTCCGGTTCAGTCTGATATGAACCCACCCTCTATTGATAATGATATCTCTGAGCATCAAAGTGAAGAGCCAGATCAAGAACCAGGATCTGATTTGTGAGTTTACTTGATAGTTTAAAAACGTATCGACCCGATCATTCATTTGAATTTGAGCCGCAAGCTGAGGGCAGGTTAACCCGCCTAGTGGGTCTGACTCTAGAAGCGGTAGGGCTTAATGTATCGATAGGTCATCAGTGTGAAGTCATAACGTCTGATCAGCGTCGAATTGAAGTGGAAGTTGTAGGTTTTTCTGGTGAAAAAATTTATTTAATGCCAATTCAGCATATTGAAGGCGTACAACCAGGTGCTATTGTTCGGCCATTAAATTCACATAATGGCATCAAGATAGGTCCGCAATTACTCGGTCGGGTTATCAATGGTTTAGGTCAGCCGCTAGATGGTAAGCCATTGTGGCAAGGCGACGACTTTTTAGATTTTACGCCCCATACCATAAACCCAATGCACAGGCATCCGATCAGCGAGCCTATGGACGTGGGTATTCGTGCTATTAATGCATTGCTAACGGTAGGCCGTGGTCAGCGTATAGGTCTGTTTGCCGGTAGTGGTGTCGGTAAAAGTATGCTGCTGGGAATGATGACTAAGTTTACTCAAGCCGATATTGTTGTCGTTGGTTTGGTGGGTGAGCGTGGTCGAGAAGTAAAAGAATTTATTGATCAAATTCTTGGTGAAGAAGGTTTGGAGCGTTCCATTGTGGTCGCTTCTCCAGCCGATGATGCTCCTCTAATGAGATTAAGAGCGTCACAATTATCTACGCGTATTGCTGAGCATTATCGCGATCAAGGCAAAAATGTATTGTTATTGATGGATTCTTTGACGCGTTACGCTCAAGCTCAACGTGAAATTGCGTTGGCTATAGGTGAGCCTCCGGCCACTAAAGGTTATCCACCTTCAGTATTTGCCAAGATTCCTCAGTTGGTTGAGCGTGCTGGTAATGCAGCAGAGGGCGAGGGCTCTATTACTGCCTTTTATACTGTGTTAACGGAAGGGGATGACCTTCAGGATCCTATCGCCGATGCGGCTAGAGCAATTTTAGATGGCCATATTGTTTTATCACGGCGTTTGGCTGAAGAAGGTACTTATCCCGCTATTGATGTTGAGGCATCTATCAGTCGTGCCATGCCTAATATTGTTAGCGAAGATCACTTGCAACAAATGCAGCGCTACAAACAATTGCAGTCATTGTTTAAACAAAATAAAGATCTTATTAATATTGGTGCTTACACAAAAGGCACTGATGCTAATATTGATATGGCGGTGGAGCGGCAACCGCATTTCACGGCTTTTATTCAGCAAGGACTCTCTCAGGCGGTATCCTATGCAGAAAGTGAGACTATGCTGCAAACTATGATGCGCCCTGTACGTAATCCAGCGCCTAAAAATGGTGGTGCGCTAGCGGCACAAAGGTCCAAATCATAATGACTTTGTTGGAAACGTTGTTAGAAGCTTTTAGTGTGAGGGAAAAGACTTATGGCTGAAAAGCGCTCAAAAAGAATGTTGCTAATTTTGCATTTGGCTGAGCGAGAAGAGCAGTCGGCGGTAGATATTGTACAAAAATGTCGAACTCATCATTCTGAGGCTGAGCAGCAGTTGGAACAAATCAGAGAATATCAACAAGAATACTTAGAACGTATTAACAGTAAAAATACGGGCTTATCTGCACGAGAAATGATATCTGATCGACAGTTTATTCAGCAGTTAGCATCGGCAGAAGATGCTCAATTATTAACAACCAGCAAAGCTCGTGATGTATTTGATGCCGCAATGGCCGCATGGCAACAGCTTTATCAGCGCCGAAAAAATATAGAGGACCTCATCGGTAGAATGCGCGATACAGAAAATCAATCAGATGAAAAATTACTGCAAAAAGAGCTGGATGAGTTCGCTACCCAGGTCGCCGTTCGTCGCTAATCAAATTTTACCTGTTCACTTTAAATCCGTGTTTTTATTAAGCTTTTAAGGCTTAACTTTTCTTGTTAATCAAGGTTACAAGTTCCCAATCTACGGCTAGACTTATCTGGCTAAGCTTTCAATAGAGAATTATTGGCCTGAGCTTGGTGTGGTTGTTTAGACTATTGTGCATGGTTTGGATGAAAAGAGTTTATACAAGCTTTTATAAATTTATTTCTTGCGGATATTTAATGATAAAGTTTTTTTATTGTTAACCGATAAAGATATACGAACTTATAAAATAAAAGTTATTAGGAGAAGTTGGTGGCTGAATCAGTAGCGGTTGAATTACCTAGCAGTCTTACTATTGCAACGGTTGAAGAGCTTCATAAACTGTTGGATCCTTTTGCTATAGGTGGTCAAGATATCGTACTCAACGCTGAACAGGTTGAGCGTGTCGACACTGCTGGCTTGCAAACCTTGTATGCTTTTCATCAAGCATTAAAATCTCATAGCGGTGTGATGAGTTGGTCGACAATTTCAGAAGCTTTATTAGAAGCGGCTGAGCTGTTGGGACTTAAAGAGCATTTAGCTTTAACTGATTAATTTATAAGATTCGCCAGTGGAGAAGTGGTATGGCAAAGATACTTGCCGTTGATGATTCAGCGTCAATGCGACAAATGGTAACTTTTACTCTTAAGGGAGCTGGCCACGAAGTGGTTGAAGCATCTGATGGGGTTGAGGCTTTGGCTAAGGCCAAAACGACATCAGTAGATCTGGTTATCTCTGACGTTAATATGCCAAATATGGATGGGATTACGCTTATCGGGGAGCTGCGTAAGCTTCCAGCGTTTAAGTTTACTCCAATGTTAATGTTAACCACGGAGTCAAGTGCCGATAAAAAAGCACAAGGAAAGGCGGCTGGGGCAACGGGATGGATTGTAAAACCGTTTAATCCAGACCAACTTCTCAACACCATTAAAAAGGTATTGTAGAGCCATGAGCATCGATCTTTCGCAATTTCATCAGGTTTTTTTTGAAGAAAGCTTCGAAGGGCTCGATGCTATGGAAGCCTCTCTTATGGAACTTGATCCACAAGAGATAGACTCGGAAACCATTAATACAATATTTCGTGCAGCTCATTCAATTAAGGGTGGAAGTGCCACTTTTGGTTTTTCTGTTGTTGCTGATTTTACTCATATTCTAGAGACGTTATTGGACGAAGTTCGCTCAGGAACTAGAGGGCTGTCTCGTGACGATATCGATCTTTATTTACAGTCGGTTGATTGCCTGCGTGATTTATTAACCGCTCTGCAAGATAAAGAAGAACCTGATACGACTCAGTCTGATGAATTAAAGGCGAGCTTCGAGGCGATTCTCAACGGTGATTCTGTAGCTGAAGCAGAATTACCCGAACCTGCTGTAAATGAATCTGTTGTTCAAAATACACCTGTTGATTCAGTTGCGTCTGAATCTGTTTGGTCCATTCGTTTTATTCCTGGCGGGGACGTTTTACGGACTGGCAATGAACCTCTAAGGATGTTTAGAGAGTTAAGAGACCTAGGCAGTCTGCAAATTTCAGCAATATGCAAAAATGTTCCGGCATTTGCTGAAATGGATGCAGAAAATTGTTATTTAGGTTGGGATATTGTACTCACAGGTAATGCGTCAGAAGAAGCAATCAACGAAGTGTTTGAATGGGTTGTTGATGAATCTTTAATTGAATTGTCAGAAGTGTCTGGGTCCAGTGTTTCTAATTGGGATATTCATTTTAAACCCGGTGAAGATGTACTGAGAACCGGAAATGAGCCATTGCGTATTATTCGTGAACTGGCGGAATACGGCACACTCACTTCGGTTGCTGATGTTAGTTGTGTGCCTGGTTGGAGTGAAATAAATTCAGAAACTTGTTATTTGGCATGGCAGTTAACGCTATCTGATAAGGCCACAAAAGAACAAATTGATGAAGCTTTTGAGTGGGTTGTTGATGAGGCGGATCTAAAGATAACGCACTCATCTCAAGGCGTGTCGGTTAACTCTGCTGAAAGTTCGGTTCTTGCTGAACAATCTGTCAGCCCAGTGGTTGAAGCTGTTACACCTATAACTAAACCTGTTGTTGCAGAAATCGTCCCGCCATCCGTGGAGCCAAGTAGCACTGCAGAGCCTGTGAAAAAAGCGGCTGTAAAAAAATCTTCTGGTGAATCAACTTCTATTCGAGTGGGTATCGACAAGATTGACAGTCTCATAAATATGGTCGGTGAATTGGTTATTACCCAGTCAATGTTAGGCCAATTAGGTGGTGAGTTTGAAATGAGCAGTTTGCCAAAGCTGATAGAAGGCTTAGGGCAGTTGGAGCAAAATACTCGTGAATTGCAAGAAAGTGTTATGCGTATCAGGATGCTACCCATTAGTTTTGCCTTTAGTCGTTTTCCTAGAATGGTTAGAGATTTAAGTCGTCGTTTAGATAAAAATATTAACCTTATATTACAAGGTGAAAATACTGAATTAGATAAAACCGTGATGGAAAAAATAGGCGACCCATTGGTTCATTTGGTTCGCAACTCTGTTGATCATGGCATTGAAATGCCTGCTGACAGGTTAGCTGCAGGCAAAAGTGAGACCGGTGAGATATTGTTAAATGCTTATCACCAAGGCGGCAATGTTGTTATTGATATTACCGATGATGGTAAAGGTCTAGATAAAAAACGCTTAGTTGCAAAAGCCATTGAGAAAGGTTTGATTCTTGAGCGCGATGCGCTATCTATGACTGATGATCAAGTGCACGATTTGATTTTCCAGCCCGGATTTTCTACCGCCAAGGAGGTGAGTGATGTCTCTGGTCGCGGAGTGGGTATGGATGTTGTTCGGCGCAACATTCAAGAGTTAAACGGTACCGTCGAGATTACGTCGAAAGAGGGACAAGGCTCGCGGATAACCATTCGCTTACCCCTTACGTTAGCTATTTTAGACGGCCAATTAGTCCGTGTCGGCACAGATGTATATATCTTTCCTTTAGTGTCAATCGTTGAATCATTGCAAGCTAAAAGTGAAATGTTAAGCCATGTTGCTGGAGGTTGTGATGTATTCAGGCTGCGTGATGAATATGTTCCAGTGATTCGGCTATTTGATATTTTTAATATAAAAGCTGATACAGAAGTTCTTGAAGACTCCTTGCTTGTTGTTGTCGAGAGTGAAGGCGAAAAAGTGGGGATCTTGGTTGATGAGCTAGAAGCACAACAGCAAGTGGTTATTAAAAGCTTAGAGCAAAATTATCAACGTGTTGAAGGCGTATCAGGTGCGACTATTTTAGGTGATGGTACGGTTGCGTTAATTTTAGATATTCCTGGTTTGGTTAAATTGGCAGGTGTTAATCATAAAATAAGAACACAAGTTAATTCCTTATCAGTGACACATCAGACTCAACATTAGAAACCATTTATATCGTTAAACCTATTTTTAGGTTTAATAGAGGAGAGTGCGGTGAGTGTAAATACAGATAGTGATACAAAACAAGGATTGTCCGCTGAGGTGGGAATAGCATCGGGCGAAGACAGCCAGTTCTTAACTTTCTTTATGGCGGGTGAAGAGTATGGGGTTGATATCCTTTGTGTCCAGGAAATCAGAGGTTGGGAAACAGCCACTCCTATACCCAACGCACCGCCCAATATAAAAGGCGTAATCAATTTGCGTGGAACGATTGTTCCATTAATCGATTTGCGCCAATGTTTTAATTTGGAATCAATAGAATATACGGCAATTACCGTTGTTATCGTATTGAAGGTTGAGACAGAAAAAGGCAGCCGGATTATGGGGATTGTAGTAGATGCTGTATCAGATGTTTACAACCTTTCGGTTGCCGATATGAAGCCGGCTCCTGATCTTGGTGATTCGGTCGATACCAGCTATATCCGTGGTTTGGTTAGTGTTAGTGAAAGAATGGTTATTTTGTTGGAAATTAACAGATTATTGAATATGGAAGAGCTTCCTGATATGTCTTCTTTGTCATCGGCGGTTAAAGAAACTAATTAGTATCTTTGTAATATTTTTAAAAGGTGAGGTGTGCCATGTCAACTTGGTTAAGTAAAATGTCTTTGCAGCGTAAGTTACAGTTACTAATAGGCGTTTCATTAAGTGTTTTAGTAATAATTGTTACGATTGATGGTATGAAATCTGGAAAGGTTAGAATCGGTGGCGATACTTATGACAGTATTGTTCATGGTAAAGATCTTATAGCGGATATATTACCACCACCCATGTTTGTGGTAGAGGCAGAGCGCACAGCTCAGGCGTTGATGGCTATAGATAACGATAGCAAGAGACAAGCTAATGTTGGTCGTATTAAAAAGCTGGAAAAAGAATTTCAGGAGCGGGTAAAATTTTGGTCTGCTTATGAAAAACTGCCAAAAAATATTAGCTCTCAGTTATTTAATCAAGTCATTCCTACCGCGAATAATTATTTTGAGTACGCCCTTGAGAATTTACCTGCCGCAATTAATTCGGGAAATGACGACTTACTTTTGTATCATTTGGCCGCTCTGCAGCCGTTATTCTATAAGCATATAGAACAAGTCAATAAGTTGGTGCCTATCTCAAGTGACTGGGCGAATTATTCTGAAACTCATGGAATAGAAGCAGGCGCTTCAACGACCCTATCTCTGTATCTTTTTCTGGGTATAGGTGTTGTTTTAATTGGTGGGTTTGGCTGGGTTATCCTTGTTAGTGTTGCAAAAGTAGAAGGAACCACCGATCGGCTTGCAAAAGCATTGGATACAGTTAATACCAATGTCATGATGGCTGATACGGATGGCGTCATTGTCTATATGAATAAATCTGTTCAGGGAATGATGCAAACCGCAGAGCAAGATATACGAAAAGATTTACCCAACTTTGATAGCCGTAATCTAATGGGTGCCAATATAGATGTATTCCATAAGAACCCGGCGCATCAAAAAGGGATGTTGTCGGCCTTAAAAGACGTGTACGAAACATCAATAATGGTTGGTGGACGCACATTTAATTTAATAGCTAATCCAATATTTAACGAAGCCGGTGTTCGCCTGGGAACGGTTGTTGAATGGGAAGATAATACTGAATCGTTAGCTGAAGAAGCTAGGAGAGACCAGATAGCAGCGGATAACCTCCGAGTCAAAGGCGCTTTGGATGTCTGTGATACCAGTGTCATGATGGCCGATGCTGATTTGAATATTATTTACACCAATGCCGCAGTGGTTAATATGCTGCAGGCGCGTGAGACGCAAATTAGAACCGAATTACCCAACTTTAGTGTGGCGAACTTGATCGGTACTTGTGTTGACGATTTCCATAAAAATCCAGCTCATCAACGCGGAATGCTGAAGAATTTAACCAGCATGTACTCTACTGATCTGAAATTGGCAGGTTTAACGTTCAACTTAATGGCGACACCTTTATATGGTGACGAAGGTGAGCGTTTAGGTACAGTGGTTGAATGGCAAGATAATACAGATTCTCTCTTAGTTGCAGAGCAGCAGCGGCAAGAGGCCGAGGCAAATGCCCGTGTTAAGCAGGCTCTCGATGTTGTTAACACTAATGTTATGATCTCTGATACTGACTACAATATCATTTACATGAACGAAGCTATTGTTGGGATGATGCGCACGGCAGAGTCGGATATTCGTACTCAACTTTCTGGTTTTGATACCAATAAATTGATGGGTTCAAATATAGATATCTTCCATAAAAATCCCGCACATCAGCGTGGCATGTTAGATGCTTTAAAATCAACATTTGATGGAGAGATTATGGTTGGTGGGCGTACCTTCAGCTTGGTCGCCACTCCAATTACTGTTGGTGAAGAACGTATTGGTACCGTAGTAGAATGGACCGATCGAACGTCTGAAGTACAAATTGAACAAGAAATCGATGCGGTTGTAGAAGCGGCTTCTGCTGGTGACTTCACCAAACAGATTAGTTTGGTAGGTAAAGCCGGTTTCTTTGCTAACTTGAGTGGCGGTTTAAATACTTTGGTCAGCACTGTTGAAGTTGCTATGAACGATGTTATTAGAATGCTGGGCTCTATGGCTCGAGGCGATCTAACCGAGCGAATTACTCGTGATTATTCTGGCTCGTTCGGTCAACTTAAAAACGATGCTAATACCACGGCTGATAAATTAACCGAAATTATCAGTAATATTCGCTCTTCATCACAGTCTATTACTTCGGCAGCTAATGAAATTGCCCAAGGTAATGCAGACTTAAGTCAGCGTACTGAAGAACAGGCGTCTTCACTTGAAGAAACGGCTTCCAGTATGGAAGAGATGACTTCTACTGTTCGTCAGAGTTCTGATAATGCCCAGCAGGCAAATGGCTTATCGCAAGAAGCTCAAGCTAAAGCATCGCAAGGTGGTGAAGTTGTGAGTCGCGCTGTTACGGCAATGGAAGAAATCAACGAATCTAGCAAGCAAATTTCTGACATTATTGGTGTGATTGATGAAATAGCCTTCCAGACTAACTTGTTGGCTTTGAACGCAGCTGTTGAAGCCGCTCGTGCAGGAGAGCAAGGACGTGGATTCGCCGTTGTGGCGGGTGAAGTTCGTAACTTAGCACAGCGTTCTGCGGCCGCTGCGAAAGAAATCAAAGAGTTGATTCGCGACAGTGTCACCAAAATTGATGATGGTGCAGCACTTGTAAATGAATCGGGTGATACTCTAAAAGAAATTGTGGCGGCTGTTGAAAAAGTCAGCACGATGATGCGTGAAATCAGTGAGGCAGCGCTGGAGCAAAGCTCTGGTATTGATCAAGTGAATACCGCCATATCACAAATGGATGACATGACACAGCAGAATGCGGCTCTGGTAGAAGAAGCATCTGCGGCGGGTGAGTCGATGGCCGAGCAAGCTAGAAACATGAGCTCTATGATGGAGTTCTTTGTTGTCAGCGGCGGAGTCGCATCATCTCCTGCCGTTGCAGTGAATAGACCAGTCAATGATTCCCCTGCTGTAGTATCAACCTACACCTCCAGTGGCGGCGGAGCTGCATCGTCTGATGATGAGTGGGAAGAGTTTTAATTTAGACGTTAACTATAAAAGGGCTCTTTGAGCCCTTTTTTTGATTAAGAATTTTTTTATGATTAAAAAAAAATCAGCGATAGATGAGTCTCACCTAGAGCGTGAGTTTCCCTTGAGCAACAAAAACTACAGTCGAATTCAGAAAATTGCTTATGATATTACCGGCATCAATTTAACCGACCAAAAAAAGAATATGATATACAGTCGCCTAGCGCGGCGCATAAGAGATCGTAATCTTACTTGTTTTGATGCTTACTGCGATTTACTTGAAGCTAAAGGCAATAATGAAATGACAAATTTCGTTAACGCCATTACGACCAATTTGACTTCTTTTTTTAGGGAGTCCCATCATTTTGATTATTTGTCTGAAACCGTTTTCCCCTACCTGTTAAAAAAACACGCCCAAACCCGCCGAATCAGAATGTGGTCTGCGGGTTGCTCAACCGGTGAAGAGCCATACTCAATCGCTATGTGCCTGAAAGAGAATATGCCGGTTGAATCTTGGGATATTAAATTGCTAGCAACAGATTTAGATAGCAATGTAGTACAACATGCTAAAAATGGGGTCTATGCTGTAGATAGAGTGGATGATATTGATCCCGCCCGAAGAAAGAGATGCTTCACTGATGCGAACTCTGAACAGGTTAGGGTTAAACCAGATATACAAAAAATAGTGACATTCAAGCAACTAAACTTGTTAAATCAGTGGCCAGTAAAAGGCCCTTTTGATGTTATTTTTTGCCGTAATGTCGTGATTTATTTTGATAAAGAGACACAGAAGAAATTGTTTGATCGATACGCGGAAGTTTTGGCTCCTGATGGCTATCTTTTTATTGGTCATTCAGAAAATTTAAATAAAGTCAGTGACCGATTTAAGCAAATTGGGCGAACTATTTATCAACGAGTTAAGTAAGCATAAAACGAGATTTTTGATTTGTTGTTATTTGTCATTTAACGAATGAGGGCGTCAGTGGAAGTATCAGAGCAATTACCAAAACCATTGCCAGGCTTTGAGCATGTAAACCGGTATTGGGATAGACAACAAAAGGTGCCTGCAGCTAAGATTTTGCCTGGTGAGTTTTATGTGAGCTCACAGGGTGAGATGATCTCAACCGTACTAGGATCGTGTATCTCCGCGTGTATAAGAGATACTAAAATTGGAGTAGGTGGCATGAATCACTTTATGCTGCCCGAATCGGCTGATGGTAAAGGCAGTTGGGAGCAAAACTCAGTCAGTGGCGCATCTTCAAGATATGGGAATTGGGCTATGGAGTTTTTAATTAATGCCATATTGAAGCTGGGTGGGCGTAAAGAAAATATGGAGGTTAAGTTATTCGGTGGCGGTCAAGTTTTAGCGAATATGACTGATATCGGTAAGCGTAATATAGAATTTGCTTTAAGTTATTTAGATCAAGAACATCTTCATGTGATTGCTAAAAACGTGGGTGGCCCCTATCCTAGAAAAGTGCTTTATTTTCCCGATACTGGGGCTGTGAAGATGAGGAAATTGAAAAGCCATCACAACGATACAATTGAGCGCAGAGAGCGTGCGTACATCAATACTATTGTTAGTAAGCCAGCAGGCGGTGATATAGAACTGTTTTAGTAGTGGATTTGTGTCGAAGTGTTTTTTAAAGGAATTTATGATTTGTGACTAAAGAAATTAAAGTTTTAATTATTGATGACTCCGCATTAGTGAGAACGTTATTAACCGAAATACTGCAGTCCGAACCCAGTATTAAAGTTGTTGGTGCAGCAGTGGATCCCATAGAAGCTCGGGATATGATAAAGCAGTTCTCCCCTGATGTTTTAACGCTTGATATAGAAATGCCAAAAATGAATGGCATAGCTTTCTTGAGTAATCTGATGCGGTTAAGGCCTATGCCTGTGGTCATGATATCTACCTTGACGCACGCAGGAGCCCCAGCAACTCTAGAGGCTCTAGAGCTAGGGGCTATTGATTTTTTACCCAAGCCAAAAGATGGTAGTTCAGCACATTTAGCGGATTACAAAGCCACAATTATCAGCAAGGTTAGAGCCGCCGCTAATGCCAATATCAGTGCTAGGGATTCTTTGGGTGTCGATACGAGTAAAGTTAAATGCTCAAGCGGCCAGAAATTAAAATCTAATTTCATTTGCGCTATTGGAGCCTCAACCGGTGGTACAGAGGCCATTAAAGAGGTGTTAAGAGTACTCCCAAAACAGTCTCCCCCCATATTGATTGCCCAGCATATTCCGGCAGCTTTTAGTACATCGTTTGCTGAACGGTTGAATAAGAATTGTGACATAACTGTTTTTGAGGCTGAGCATAATCAGGCGATTCGCGCAGGCTGCGCTTATTTGGCTCCTGGAGACAAGCATTTAGTATTGGAGAAGTCACCTTATGGGTTTATTTGTAAACTACTCGATACGGATAGGGTTAATCGCCATAAGCCATCTGTAGAGGTTCTGTTTGACTCGGTTACAAAGCACGCTGGCAGTAACGCTATGGGTGTTATGTTGACAGGTATGGGTGCTGACGGTGCTGAAGCTATGCTAAGGATGAAAGAGGCAGGTATGGAGACTGTTGCTCAGGATGAGGCGACCAGTGTTGTTTGGGGTATGCCGGGCGCAGCAGTTAAGTTAGGAGCGGTTGATCACGTTTTACCGCTAAACAAAATAGCAGGGAAAATTATTAATAAAGCCTATAGTAGGTAAATACGTTTGACAGATGATTGCTGACATTCAATAATCATCCATCAAGCTGCGATGTAGTTTAAAGTAAATAAGAATTATAAATAAAATCAGGTGTAATTAAGAGGCAATACATGGGAATCCAATCTCATTTTTCTGAAGATGGACAAGAGTTAATTATTTCGATTCAAGGACGGTTCGATTTTAGCGCACATCAAAACTTTCGTAATAGCTACGAGTCTGTTGAAGGTACTCCGAGTGTTTATAATATAGACATGAATGAAACTACTTATCTGGATAGTTCGGCGCTTGGGATGCTACTTTTATTGCGTGACCATGCGGGTGGTAACTCTTCTAATATCAAAATCATAAATTGCAGTGCTGATGTCAAAAAGATCCTTACTATTTCCAATTTTGAGCAGCTATTTACTATCCAATAGCTGCTCTACTTTTGCTTGAATAGTCTACACTCTTAGCTGAAGCTATTTACCTTTTATGTTTATATTAGTAGGGGTGTAGAGCGTTATATCGTTCTCAGATATGAAAGAATCCTCAGTATTAAAAGTGCTTATTGCCGATGACACTGATAGTGATCGTCTTATTCTTGAGTCTATTGTCAAAAAAGAAGGCCATATTACCATTAGTGTTGCTAATGGCGTACAAGCTGTTGAGGCGTATGAGGCCGAACATCCAGATATAGTATTGATGGATGCACTAATGCCAGAGTTAGATGGTTTTGGTGCCGCGAGGCAAATTAAAGCGCTGGCAGGTGAAGAACTAGTCCCTATTATTTTCTTAACTTCTCTCAATGATGCTGAATCCCTAGTGAAATGCTTGGATGCTGGCGGAGATGATTTTCTTTCAAAGCCTTACAATCGCTTTATTCTACAAGCTAAAATCAAAGCGTTTTCTCGTATGCGAGATATGAATATCACAATGCAAGATCAGCGTGATCAAATCTCAGTTTATAATAATCAATTACTTCAAGAGCAGTCGGTAGCTAAACACGTATTTGATAATATTGCTCATACCGGTTGCTTAGACGCGAGCAATGTTAATTACTTGTTATCGCCTCTAGCTGTATTTAATGGCGATATCATTGTTGCTGCCATGCGTCCATCGGGTGGTATGTTGGTGTTATTAGGTGATTTTACCGGACACGGATTGCCAGCAGCAATTGGTGCCATGCCATTAGCCTCGGTTTTTTACGGCATGGTGCAAAAAGGTTTCTCGATGGTAGATATCCTGCGAGAAATCAATCAGAAGTTAAAACAAATTTTGCCTCTCGGGGTTTTTTGCTGTGCCGGAATGGTTGATTTTGACTTTACGAAAAAACGCGTAAAAATATGGAATGGCGGCTTGCCAGATTGCTTCATCTATCACGCAGAGAGCAAAGAGCTTCAAATGGTGAAGTCGACTCATTTGCCCTTGGGTGTCCTCGATGATAATTCGTTTAATGATGATTATGAAACCGTTGAAATGTTAGATGGTGATCGTTTGTTTGTTTGGTCGGATGGCATTATTGAGTCACGTAACAAGAACGATGAAATGTTTGGTGAGGATCGTCTAAAGAACATCTTCACTAACAATGAATATCCCGATGGATTGTTTGAATCTATTGTAGACAACGTACAGCTCTTTCTAGGTATGGAATCTCGTGATGATGACGTATCTATGATTGAACTTAAAATGGTTCCTCAAGACTCCGTAATAACGAAAGCTAAAAATTTAGTACATAATAGGTCTGTAGGTTTAGTTGAATGGGCTATGACGTTAGAGCTAGAGCCAAGTACTTTTCGAATATTTGATCCGTTGCCTTTACTGCTTAACATATTGGTTGAGGTTCCTGGTTTACGCCGTTATAGCGGTGAATTGTATTCTATTTTGGCGGAGCTCTATTCCAATGCTTTAGAACATGGAGTTTTGGCACTAGATTCAAGTTGGAAGCAGTCGGGTGAGGGTTTTTCTAAATATTATGAAGAGCGAGAGTCACGATTGGCGCAGTTAATAGATGGCTTTGTACATATACATCTATCGCATAAAATTGATGATAGTGGCGGCAAACTCTTGATTAGAATGACGGACTCGGGTGATGGATTTGATGTTGCTGGTACGCCCAGTGAATTATTAGCTAATAATGTAATGAATAGTGGACGTGGTATTCCTCTGGTGAAATCTGTGTGTGAGTCGGTAGAGTACAATTCAATAGGCAACCAAGTAGATGCTATTTTTGTCTGGCAAGAAGAGTAGGGATAGCACAGGTTATAATGATCACTAGTGTTAGCGTATTTATAAACAGTATCGTTTTTTAATAAGGATTTCAGATGCCTGAAGCAGTAGATCTAGACACATTGACTATGTTGAAAGATATTATGGAGGATGAGTTTGATCTGCTCATCGAAACATTTATTGATGACGCAAAAGTTCGAATCCCCCAATTAAAAAAACAACTAGCGGAAGGCGAACACGATGAGCTTATGAGAAATGCTCATAGTTTGAAAGGTAGCAGCAGTAATTTAGGTGCTATTCCATTTTCTGAAAAGTGCATGAAAGTTGAGTCGCAAGCCAAAGAAGGAAACCTCAATGGTTTGGAGGGTGCTTTGTCAGATATTGAGCAAGAGTTCAATCTGGTAGAAAGTGCGCTGAAAGAACTTATTTAACTCGTTTATCAAATAATTCCCCGCCTATTTTAATCTTGGCATTTCATTTGCATTTATCTCTAAAGGTGATGTTCGATACATCAAAAGCGGCCATAGATTGCCGCTCTTTAGTAATGTTTTAATGAGAGATCTGAGATGAATAATTATCAGCCTGCAACTGCGGTCAGCACCTTATTGAGCCTTGATTTAGGCCGAAATAGTCAATCGCTGAATAGAAATGTAAGGCAACCTGATTCTAGTAATGAGTTCGGTCGAGTAATGGCTGATCAAACTGAATCGAGGTCTCATCCAAAACTGAGTTCATCGCAAGATAAAGTGGATCATTCTAGGGATCATCATCAAGATGATAATGAGCCTTCTGTAGCAAAAAACTCAAAGAGCAATAAGTCTCAGGTCAGTGATTCTAAGCAAGACGCAGATGGTCCTACTAACGATAAATCGATTAAAAGTACAGACACAGTTACATCTGTAAATGACTCTTCTGCTTCAGGCCTGTCTTTGAATGAAGATGATCCACATGCTGCTACCGAGCTTGGAGAGAGTGTTGAAGGTTCAAATGACGATCTGTTGGTGACCGATGATGTTCTTGAGCTCTCTATAGATGAGCAAGATGAAGAGACACAATTATTTGATGGCGGGGGTTCAGTAGCTTTGTCAGAAACAGATAGCACTCTACAAGAGCCTGTTACACAGAAGGTGGCACAGTCAGAAGTCGATAATAATGATGTGGCCTTAGCAGAAGATGTCATTGATGAAGCAGGATTGCTGGGTGCGTCTCAGGAGACTTTGCTGAAAACCTCGGAGGAAGCCGCTAAACCTGCAGGGCAAGAACGAGTAATTTCTGAGAATTTACCTTTTCGGCAGAGAAATATAGGTACATCAAGTGCTTCTGCAAGCCTAAGCCTTGCTAAGGGTGATGCGATTGACGTGTCAGATAAAAACACTATTGAATTGGGTGTACATAAAAAAAATGACTCAGTAGCTATTACCAGTGATATTAAGCCTGGTGTTGCAAAGCAAATGAGTAATTTAATTGCCAGCCTGACGGGAGGGCAGTCGGCTGTAAATGCAGATCAAATATTCAAAGAGGTAGCGAGTCGAGGGGAGTTAGGTCAGCAGCGAGGAGGAGTTACTGCGATGTCGAGTCTTGCGGGACCGGCTAATACTTTGAGGTCGCCAGGTTTGCCGGCTCAAGTATCTATATTACAAGAACAAGTTAAAGCCGGGGTTGGCCAGCCAAAATGGCAAACTGCGATTGCAGAGCGTATTGCCTTCATGTCATCTCAGAAAATAACGTCAGCTGAAATAAGGCTTGATCCTCCTGAGTTAGGCCCATTACAAGTTAAGGTGACCATCAATCAAGAGCAGGCGAGTGTAGCTTTTTCAAGTAATCATGCTCAGGTTCGTGAAGCGCTTGATCAAACCTCTTTTCGGTTAAGAGAAATGTTTAATAGCGAAGGTATTGATTTGGTCGATGTCGATGTGTCGGATCAATCATTATCTGGCCAATCTGATGCCGAGCGAGATTCAGAGTCAGATGGTAATTCTAATGACTCAGCTGATGAAGAGGTCGTGACTCAAATTGCGGTTAATACCTCGCAATCACTCGTTGATCATTTTGTTTGATGAATCTCTAGGTATTCTGATTTAAGTCAGCATTTACCCATTGTCTACCCTCACCAAATAAATTGTTTGTTGTTGAATTTATTCTTAGTCTAATCCTTTGGTAATGCTCTTTGCATTCCGTTTCTTCCGTGCTTTAATCATTACAGGTATATAGAGTTGCTGGCATGTCTTTTGCAATTCTTTAAATTAATGGATGTTTGACGGATTTTTGACATGGCAGATGACGCTGAAAATAAAGAGCAGGAAGAAGGTGCAGGAGCTGGTGGCGGCAAGAAAAAGCTGATCATAATGATTGTGCTTGGAATTGTGTTGATTGGTCTGTCTGTTGGCGGAACTTTATTTGCCTTGAAGATGACAGGCAGTGACCAGATTTCAACAGAAGAAGGTTTAGAAGGCTCTGAAGGAGAGGCTGAAGAAGTTCATAAACCTGCCATATATTACCCTCTCAAACCAACCATCATAGTTAATTTTAATGCCCGTGGTAAACAGCGCTTTCTGCAAGCTGATATAAGTCTGATGGTACGTGATGACACTGTTGTGTCAGCGATAGAAGAGCACAGTACTATGTTACAGCACGGTTTATTGATGTTGTTTAGCGGGCAAGATTATGGGGAGCTGCAAACCGCTGAGGGAAAAGAGTTATTAAGGCAAATGGCGTTAGCCGAAGTGCAGAAGTTGCTTGAGCAAGAAATTGGTCAAACAGGCGTTGAGCAGGTTCTCTTTACTAGTTTTGTTATGCAATAAATTGATTAGGGATTAAATGAGTGCAGGATTTATTATCACAAGACGAAATTGATGCCTTATTACACGGTGTTGATGACGGCGATGTAGATACAGACTCCGATGATGAACCGGGTGGTATTAAAGCCTATGATCTGACGAGTCAAGATCGTATTGTTCGTGGGCGTATGCCTACACTTGAGATGATTAACGAACGATTTGCTCGTTATACTCGTATCAGCATGTTTAATTTGTTGCGCCGTACTGCCGATGTGTCTGTTGGCGGTATCCAGATTCAAAAGTTTGGTGAATACGTACACACTCTTTACGTGCCCACAAGTTTAAATATGGTCAAATTCCGTCCGTTACGCGGTACGGCTTTGGTTATTATGGACGCTAAATTAGTTTTTAAATTAGTCGATAATTTCTTTGGTGGTGACGGTCGTCACGCAAAAATTGAAGGTCGTGAATTTACTCCGACTGAGCTACGCGTTGTGCAAATGGTTTTAGAGCAAGCATTTGTTGATTTAGCGGAGGCTTGGCGTGCTGTTATTCCGATTGATTTCGAATTTATAAACTCTGAAGTTAACCCATCTATGGCAAATATAGTAAGTCCAAGTGAAGTGGTTGTGGTGAGTACTTTTCATATTGAATTAGATGGTGGCGGTGGTGAGCTGCATATTACTATTCCTTATTCCATGATAGAGCCTATACGCGAAATGCTGGACGCTGGTTTGCAAAGTGATTCAGATGAGAGAGATGATCGGTGGATTCATGCGCTACGTAATGACATTATGGATGCAACCGTTAATTTAGAGTGCGAACTGGTGAGGCGAGACGTTTTGTTGAGAGACATTATGACTCTAAAAGAGGGAGATGTAATCCCTATTGAAATGCCAGAAAATAATATTGTTACGGCCAATGAAGTTCCAATGTTTCGGGTGAACTTAGGCCAGTCCGATGGTAATTTAGCATTAAAAGTAGTCGATATGGTTGATCGTTCAGGTGTTAAAAACTCTACTGTCTTAGACAGTATTAATAGTAAGAAACAAGCAGAAAGTGAGAAAGAGGCCAGCAATGAGTGAAGAAGATGATTTGACGAGTGGTGGTGAGGAAGGTGTCGAGCAAGATGCAATGGCTGATGAATGGGCAGCCGCTATGGCTGAATCAGGAGATGATGTGTCTGATGATCCTCTAGCAGACGCTAGTTCGGTTGAGTTAGAAGAATTTACTCCAAGTGGGGTTAATCCAGGTGAGGGTAACCCCGACTTAGATACTATATTGGATATTCCTGTCAGCATTGCCATGGAAGTAGGTTCTACAGCAATAACGATTAAAAACTTATTGCAACTGAATCAAGGCTCCGTCATTGAACTAGATCGTTTAGCCGGTGAGCCGTTAGACGTGTTGGTTAATGGAACATTGATTGCTCATGGTGAAGTGGTTGTGGTTAATGAAAAGTTTGGGATTCGCATGACGGATGTAATCAGTCCTTCAGAACGTATTAAACGCTTGCGGTAATATTAAGTGATTAAAATTCGCCTACTGAGTTTGTTATTCTTATTAGTAATTTTTTCTGTTGAGTGTTTTAGTCAAACGTCAACAGATCAAAATACCACTGAGGCATCTGTTAAAAATCAAATCATTGCTAATCAAATTGCAGTGAATAAGTCATCTCAAGTTGTATCACCAACAACTAATTTAACGCAGGTTTTTTTAGGGTTAATTTTTGTCTTGGGTTTGGTATTTGCGTTGGCTTGGGTGTTAAAAAAAGTTGGCCGTGGTTCTTTTATTAGCGGTCAGCATATTAAATTACTGGCTTCAATGCCGCTTGGTACGAGAGAAAGAATTGCATTAATTGAGGTGGGCGGTAAGCAGTTGTTGTTAGGGGTTACCTCGAATAATATTAATACCTTGCATGCTTTTGACGAGCCTGTTGTTGATGCAGTGGTAAATAAAGAATTGTCAGAGTTTGGAAAAAAAATAAAAGATATCATATCCAGTAATGAGAATTAAACGTGCCTTTAAACTTTATCTACGCGTCATCAAATGTGATCAAAATACTGTTGCTACTGGCTTTGCTTCTTGTTCCTGAACTTGGCTTTGCTCAAGAAGCTGGGTCTACAACCCCTGCAGCCTCCTCGTTAACTTCGACACCAATCTCTGCTCCAATGATACCTTTAAAGGGGATTCCAGGGTTGCCGGCAATGACGGTGCAGACCAATGCCGATGGCAGTCAAGATTATACGGTGACACTACAAATACTCGCCATCATGACGACGCTGACTTTATTGCCAGCATTATTAATGATGATGACATCATTTACTCGAATTATAATTGTGTTTGCCATCTTGCGACAAGCGTTGGGATTACAGCAGTCGCCATCGAATCAAATACTCATTGGTTTGGCCATGTTCTTGACCTTTTTTATTATGGCTCCGGTATTCGAACGTGTGAATGAAGAAGCGTTGCAGCCCTATATTAATGAAACAGTTACCGCTCAAGAAGCTGTTAAGTTAGCGGCTGAACCTTTTCATGTTTTTATGCTGAGTCAAACCCGAGAGTCTGATCTGAGCTTGTTTATGGAAATAGCTGATAATAATCAAATTCAAACACCCCAAGATGTACCTTTTAATATTCTTATTCCTGCCTTTGTTACATCTGAATTAAAGACGGCATTTCAAATTGGTTTTATTATTTTTATCCCTTTTCTTGTTATTGATATTGTTGTGGCCAGTGTATTAATGGCAATGGGGATGATGATGTTGTCACCATTAATTATTTCATTGCCGTTCAAACTTATGTTGTTTGTGTTGGTTGACGGCTGGGTCATGGTTATGGGTACTTTAGCAGCAAGTTACGGCTGATTTATGCCGCTCAGACAGGAGGCTTTTTATGGAACCTGAAGTTGCAATGGATTTAGTTGGCAACGCTTTTTACCTTACGGTATTGATGGTGGTGTTAATTGTTCTGCCCAGTTTGATTGTGGGTTTGCTAGTGAGTATGTTTCAAGCGGCGACCCAAATTAATGAACAAACATTAAGCTTCTTACCAAGGCTAGTTATTACCTTAGGAACTATCGCATACGCTGGTGGTTGGCTGATTTCAGAGTTTATGGAATTATTTAATAGTTTGTTTTTACAGATTCCACAATTAATTGGTTAATGTATGTGGGTTGTAACTGACGCGAATATTATGGAGTTCGTAGGTCGCTATGTTTGGCCTATGTTTCGTATTTCATCTTTATTCATGGCTATGCCTATCATTGGAACTAAGATTGTTCCAAGTCGGGTGCGTATTGTTTTAGCCGTCATGATTTCAATATTAGTAACGCCACTGCTTCCACCTATGCCTGTCATTCCGCTTTTATCTTTACAGAGTTTAATGGTGGTCTTACAACAAATTGTTATTGGCGTCTCAATTGGTTTTTTCCTTCAAGTCCTTTTTCAAATATTTGTTTTAGCTGGACAGTTTATGGCGATGAAAATGGGGTTAGGTTTCGCGTCTATGAACGACCCTTCTAACGGTGTGACCGTAACTGTTTTATCACAATTTTATTTAATTATTACCACTTTGTTATTTTTAAGTCTGAATGGGCACTTGGTTGTTATCGAGCTTATTGTTGGAAGTTTTACTACCTTGCCCATTTCACAGCATGGTTTATCTACGTCTGATTTTTGGGATATTGCGGCCAGTGGTAGCTGGCTATTCAGTAAAGCGTTATTGGTAGCAATGCCAGTATTGACAGCATTGTTGGTAGTCAACCTAGCGTTTGGAGTTATGAGTCGAGTTGCGCCGCAGATGAATGTCTTTGCAGTGGGTTTCCCTATAACACTTCTTATGGGTTTGATTTTAATATATGTGAGCTTGAATACCGTAGTTCCAAATTTTATAAGTTTTGTTGATGAAGGCTTTAGTGTTGTGCACAGCCTATTGAGGATTCCTTAATGTCTGAGGGTGACGACAGTCAGGAAAAGACAGAAGAACCCACGTCCAGACGCCTTGAAAAGGCGCGTGATGAGGGGCAGGTGCCCCGGTCTAAAGAGCTAACCAGCTCGGCAATATTGTTAACAGGCTCTATAGGTTTATTTGTGTTTGGGCCTTTTATGTCTGAACGGATTTCAAATGTACTGCGCTTTAATTTCACATTAGATAGAGACGCAGCGTTTGATTCATCCGCCATGGTTTTTCAGCTCTCGAGCTCTTTCGCAGATGCTCTATGGATGCTGATGCCGCTATTTGGTGTGCTGTTACTGGCATCCATTTTAGGTCCTATTGCTTTAGGAGGCTGGCTTTGGAGCGCTAAAGCAATGGCTCCTAAAATGAATCGAATGGATCCGATGGCCGGCTTAAAACGCATGTTTGGTACGAAAGGGTTGATGGAGCTGGCAAAGGCTCTAGCTAAGGTGCTGGTTATTTTGCCCTTGTCGATAATCATATTATTAATTATGCAGCAGGACATTTTAGATTTGGCACGCATGGATGCTTTTTCTTCTATTGTCGAGTCTATACGTCTGTCGGGTTGGGCTGCGATTGCGCTTTCAGCATCGACAATTCTCATTGTCTTAGTAGATGTGCCCTTTCAGATATGGGATCACACTCGTAAATTGAAAATGTCTCGTCAGGACATTAAAGATGAAATGAAAGACACGGAAGGTAAGCCTGAAGTCAAAGGTCGAATCCGTCAATTGCAGCATGAAATGGCAAATAATCGTCAGCTTGCCGCTGTGCCAGAAGCCGACGTAGTTATTACCAACCCGACTCATTTCTCGGTGGCGTTGAAATATGATCCTGAGGGGATGGGTACGCCTATTATGGTTGCCAAAGGCGTCGATCATTTTGCTTTAAAAATTCGTGAAGTGGCTAACCAGCATAAAATTCAAATTATCGAATCCCCAGTATTAGCTCGAGCTATTTACCACACTACCGACGTTGATCAAGAAATTCCCGGAGCCTTATACATGGCCGTGGCTCAAGTATTGGCCTACGTGTTTCAGTTACGTAATTACCGCAAAGGCCTAAATGAAAAGCCAGAATTCCCCAGTAATATCGATGTTCCGAAAGATATGCGTTACGACCCATAAGGCTTCAGTGCACAAAATGTAGCTTTTTTAATCGAAAGAGGAAAAAAGTTGCCGCATTTTGATTAAATGGGTGCGTTTATTGCAAGACAGTTAAATATACACATGAACTGTCAAAAAAGCGTACAACTATGGCCTTTGAAGCACTGACAAATTTCCGGCAAATGGCTGGAAATATGGATAAAAAAGCTGCACTCATTAGTTTTAAAGATGCAGGGCAGGGTAATTTAGGTATTCCTATTTTACTGCTAATGATCTTGGGTATGATGACGCTGCCCTTGCCACCTTTTTTATTGGACATGTTTTTCTCTTTTAATATTGCGCTATCCATCGTTGTTCTACTTATTGGTATTTATACCCTACGTCCTCTAGATTTTGCTGTTTTCCCGACCATATTGTTGGTTGCAACGTTACTACGCTTGGCGCTTAACGTTGCATCTACTCGTGTTGTCTTACTAGAAGGGCATAATGGCGGTGCGGCAGCAGGCAAGGTCATTCAAGCTTTTGGTGAGGTTGTTATTGGTGGTAATTATGCGGTTGGTTTGATCATTTTTATCATCTTAATGATCATTAACTTTGCTGTTGTTACCAAGGGTGCAGGTCGAATTTCTGAGGTTAGTGCTCGATTCACTTTGGACGCGATGCCCGGCAAGCAAATGGCGATTGACGCGGATTTGAATGCTGGATTAATTGATCAAGATGAAGCTCGTACTCGTCGTGAAGATGTTGCATCAGAAGCTGATTTTTATGGTGCTATGGATGGTGCCAGTAAATTTGTTCGTGGTGACGCCATAGCGGGTATTTTAATTCTGGTGTTGAATATTATTGGTGGTTTGGTTGTCGGTATGGTCCAGCATGAGTTGGAGTTCCAAGACGCTTTAGAGAAGTACATCTTGTTAACTATTGGTGATGGCTTAGTAGCTCAATTACCGTCTTTGTTTTTATCAACAGCAGCAGCCATTATGGTGACTCGGGTTAATAGTACTGAGGATGTCCGCAATCAAATTATGCGGCAGATGTTCAGCTCACCCAAAGCTCTGTCTGTCACTTCAGCCATATTATTTATTATGGGATCTATTCCCGGTATGCCTCATGTATCATTTTTAGGTCTTGCTATCGTGTGCGCTATGTTTGCTGGATATATTCATTATCGCCAGCAGCAAGAGGGCGGAACTCTGTTCGCTTACGACAAGACTGCCCCTGTCAAGAATCCAAATACTGGGCTTGTTCCAGCAGCTCCTGGGGCGCCAGTAGGAGCGCTGACACATGAAGGTGAAGTAGAGACCGATAATGACGCGGAAATTGGCTGGGATGATGTGCAACCAGTAGATGTGGTTGGTTTAGAGGTTGGCTACAGGTTAATACCCATGGTGGATAAGAGCCAGGGTGGAGAGTTGCTGGGAAGAATTAAAGGCGTGCGTAAAAAGCTATCACAAGATGTTGGCTTCTTAATTCCCTCCGTCCACATTAGAGATAACCTAGAGTTGTCGCCCAACACGTATCGGATCAGCTTAATGGGGGTTACTTTAGGTGAGTCTGAAGTTTATGCCGATAAAGACTTAGCAATTAACCCAGGGCAGGTGTTTGGCTCTCTTGATGGCATTGCTACGACTGATCCTGCTTTTGGTCTGGAAGCTTTGTGGATTGATCGAGACAAAAAAGATCAAGCGCAGACGCTAGGTTATACCGTAGTTGATTCAAGTACGGTCATTGCCACTCATATCAATCAAATTCTACACAAGCATTCCTACGAGTTGTTGGGTCATGAAGATGTGCAGACTATTTTGGATAAGCTTGGAGAGACTTCACCAAAATTGGTAGAAGAGCTTGTACCTAACACGGTGACTCTAAATAGCCTGCTCAAAGCATTGCAAGGACTGTTAAAAGAGAATGTGTCCATTCGTGATATGAGAAGTATTGCTGAGGCTATGGCGGCCGAAGGAAAGGGTCAAAATCCTGACGCTTTAATCGCTGTAGCCCGAAATGCGCTGTCTCGCCAAATAGTGCAGGGGATAGTGGGACAGGAGCAAGATATACCTGTTATCACGATAGATGCAGGGTTGGAACAGATATTGCTGAAGAGTGTAAGGCAAGCACAAAATTCTGACGCTGAAACGGGTTTTATAGAGCCTAATTTGGCTGACAAATTACAGCAGTCTTTGATTGAAGCGGCACAAAAGCAAGAGATAGCCGGTAAGGCAGTTGTTCTTCTAGTGGCTGCACCAATCAGGTCGATGATGTCTAGATTTGTTCGATTCAGCTTGCCGGATATGGCTGTTTTAGCTTACACAGAAATACCGGATAACAAACAAGTAACAATAGATGCATCAGTAGGCGGTTAGAGAAAAATTTAGAAGTACTGAACGATCAAATTGAAATTTAGTTATTTAAATAGTTGTAGCCATTAAAGGCTGTAATTGGAGGAAATAAAATGTCGGTTAAACGCTTTGTGGCAGCAGATATGCGCCGGGCACTAGAACTGGTTAGGCAAGAAATGGGGCCTGATGCAGTAATATTGTCGAGCCGACGCATCAAAAAAGGTGTGGAAATATTAACCAGTATGGAACCGCCATCGGCCCGACCTGCAAGTAACTCACCTGCAGATGTTAATATTTCTAGTGTTGATGTCCCTATGGGAAGTGATGGGTCATGGCGCGAGCAGCTAGCAGTTGAGGAGGCTATCCATAAAAGCTCTCATCGAGTAGCAGGCTTTCAAGGCGAGCCTTCATCGTCCTCATCACTGTCGGGTGTATCTTCGTTAGGTTTAGCTTCAGGTAAAACATCTGATCAGCTGGCGGAAGAAATTGATCGTGCCCGCGACCGTATGTTGGCCGCTAAAAAAGCACAGTCTGCGATGAATGAGCCTATTGCTCATAGGCAAAGTCAGGCTAATCCAAAAATAGATACATCAACTTACCAGCATAATGAGCGGGTAGAAGCTAACTCTCAAATAAATAGGAACAGTCGTTATCGGGACGATGAGAGTAACTATCACGGTGGTTCAGTTAATAAGACTAACAATGTGACAGGTTTTTCTTCTCAAAATGCAATGAATGCACATCAAGACACAAGTAGAACAGTGGAAGATAGAGCCGCAGCTTATAATCAGGATTCAAGCGATCAGCAGGATAAATTAGACGCTATGCAGTCAGAATTGAGCGATATGCGTTTGTTACTTGAACAGCAGTTATCAAAATTTTCTGGCGGTTCAAAATATGAAAATCCATTGCAGTCAGCATTGATGCGACGCCTGCAACAAATGGGGATTTGTGGTGAAGTAGCGGAAACTATTATTTCTAAGGTACAACCAGGAATGAGCATTAAAGACGCTTGGCGAGAAACTTTGGCACTGTTAGCGCGAACCATTCCTGCTCGTTCTACTGATATTGTGATGGAAGGCGGAGTATTTGCTTTTGTTGGTCCAACAGGTGTTGGGAAGACAACGACAATTGCCAAGCTGGCTGCTCGGTATGTCCTAGAGCATGGCCCTCAAAATGTTACTTTAGTGACGACCGATACATATCGAATAGCGGCTCAAGAACAGTTACGGTCGTTGGGTAGAATTCTTGGGGTTCAAGTTAAGTCGGTTGATGATAATCAAGACCTGCCTTCAGTTCTTCGGAGTTTAAAAGGCTGTCCTCTGGTTCTTATTGATACAGCTGGGTTCCGTAACGGTGAGAACAAACTGAAGCAGCAGCTGGCTAATATCCAAGAAATTCCAAACGTGCAAACGCTGTTGGTCATGGCCAGCAACGGCCAATACCAAACTTTAAAAGCAACTATGCACGCCCATAAATCTAAATGTTTAGCTGGGTGTGTCTTAACTAAGCTTGATGAAACGGCCAGTATAGGTGAAGCCTTAAGTGTTATAACGGAGCATAAATTACCGCTTTTTTATACGACTGACGGTCAAGAAATACCGCAGGATATTGCTTCAGCGAGAGGCCATAATTTAGTTTCAAAGGCTGTGCAATTGTTGAAGGAAGGAAACGATCAATCATTATCAGTTAGTGATAACTGGTGATTAATATATACGCGGAAAGTTATGTGCTCGTGGGCACTGCTATCTGATGCAGAGCAGCTATACTAAGGCGCTAGGCAGGATTGGGTTTATTAACTCGCGTATTATCATGTTAGTCTTGGTTGTGAAAAACAAATAACGGCTGGTTAGCTTACGTACATATCAGCAGTTAAAAGAACAATAAGATCCATAAAAGAACAATAAGCTTTATAAAAGAACAATAATTAACAGTAGACACAGTTGTCAGGAGAATATACCTCTATGAGTTCTACGCGTCCGGTTCAAGTTATCGCCGTTACCGGTGGTAAAGGTGGTGTTGGGAAAAGCAATATATCCGTTAATTTAGGTATTGCTTTGGCACGTATGCGTCGTCGAGTTGTATTGATGGATGCCGACTTAGGATTGGCCAACTTGGATGTGTTGCTGGGGTTAAAGGCTGAAAAAAATATTTCTGATGTACTTAATGGCAGCTGTAGTCTTACTGACATTATGGTTACTGGGCCTTCTGGTATTAAGTTGGTTCCTGCATCTTCAGGCATCCAGCAAATGGCAAATCTTGGTCCTCAGGAGCATGCGGCTTTAATTCATGCCTTCAGTGAACTCGATAATCAGCTAGATGTTCTGATTGTGGATACTGCGGCAGGAATAACGGATACGGTCGTAAGTTTTGTTCGAGCTGCACAAGAAGTTTTAGTGGTTGTTTGTGATGAACCTTCATCGATTACGGATGCTTACGCTCTCATCAAATTGTTAAATACTGAGCATGGTATGTTTAGGTTTAGAATTGTTGCGAATATGACTCGCACGAGCCAAGAAGGGCAACAATTGTTTAATAAATTAAACGCGGTGTGTGAACGGTTTTTAGATGTTTCTCTGCAGTATGTTGGTTACGTGCCTTTCGATGAAAATGTCCGTAAATCAATACAGAAACAGAAGCCTTTTATAGAGTACGCACCTAATTGCAAGGCGGCGCAAGCAATCAGGGGGATTGCTGAAAAAGTTGATCAATGGCCACTTCCTACTTCGGCTAGAGGTCATTTAGAATTTTTCGTTGAGCGCTTACTGCAGACAGCAAATGCAGGGTACTGAATATGGGCATGGTAGACGGTTTGGCTATGTATGATGAAACGCAGCGTACAGCTCAAAAAATTGACGTAGTTCAATATGCGACTTTGGTTAAACGTATTGCTCATCACATGATGATGCGAATGCCTGCCAGTGTTCAAGTTGATGACTTAATTCAAGCTGGAATGGTCGGTTTGATCGAGGCGGCACAAAAGTACGATGCGTCACGTGGTGCTAGTTTTGAAACTTACGCCGGAATACGTATTCGAGGTTCAATTGTTGATGAGATGCGACGTGGCGACTGGGTGCCGCGCTCGGTACACAGAAATGCTAGGCGAGTGTCGGATGCTATATCCACAGTCGAGGGGCGTATGGGGCGAGATGCTAATGATCAAGAGATCGCTCAAGAGCTTGGGGTTGAATTGAATGATTACCATGCCATGCTTAGTGACACAGCATCAAGCCGCCTATTTAGTTATGAAGAATCTTTTGGTGATGACGATAAATCACATATTTCAGACACGGCGAGAGTACCATTTACGACGCCTCATGAAGGTTTTCAAAAAGACTCATTAAAGCAATCGCTCGCTCAGGCGATAACACAGTTACCAGAACGTGAAAGGCTGGTGCTAGCTTTGTATTACGATGAAGAATTAAATTTAAAAGAGATAGGCCAAATAATTGGTGTGAGTGAATCTCGGGTAAGTCAGATACACAGTCAGGCAGCAGCACGGTTGAGAACTCGGATGAGTGGCTGGCATGAGGATTGATTTAAATAAATATATTTGTTCAGTCGATGCTAAAAACTGGCCAGAGGCTTTTCTACTACTAGACTGTTAGATAATAAAGTTATTGGGTGATTTGTTTCGCCTGTCAAAGAGTTCTTAATTAAGTAAATGATCCCTCTTTAATGAGGAAGCGGAGGTTGCATTGGATAAAAACATGAAAATCTTAATTGTTGATGATTTCTCAACAATGCGGAGGATTATTAAAAACCTGTTACGAGATTTGGGTTTTACCAATACTCAAGAAGCAGATGATGGGCTAACTGCTTTGCCGATGCTTAAAGGCGGAGACTTCGATTTTTTGGTTACTGACTGGAATATGCCAGGAATGACCGGAATCGATTTGCTTAAAGCGGTGCGAGCAGATGAGAAGTTATCAACCTTACCGGTTTTGATGGTTACTGCTGAGGCAAAGCGAGATCAAATTATTGAAGCTGCACAGTCGGGTGTAAATGGTTATGTTGTTAAACCATTTACGGCTGCCGCGCTGAAAGAAAAGATTGAAAAAATATTTGATCGTGTCTGATTCTCACTAATAACTCAAAAGGCTTGGTAATGGAAAATAAACCCGAGTTGGATAATCATGAGTTCATAGTTGAGCTTAAAGATTGTGCCAAGTTACTCTCTGATAAGTTGAGTTCTGACGATATGGATGGGGCGTCAGAGCTGATTAAGCAGCTTGTGCAAGTGAGAGATGAAAACATTTTCAATACAGTTGGAAAACTGACCCGCGGATTACATGACGCCATAGTGAATTTTAATGTGGATGGTGATCTAAATGCCGTGCCGCCTGATATTCAAGGCTCTGAAATTCAGGACGCATCTGATCGGCTTAATTACGTCATAGAAATGACGCAGAACGCCGCTGAAAAAACAATGGATCAAGTTGAGGCATCAGCCCCTATCGCTTTAAGTTTAGGTGAAGAGGCTAGCATTCTGCGAAAGGAGTGGGCTCGACTTCGCGCAAGAGAAATGACCGGCGATGAGTTTAGAGATATTTATGTTCGTATAGACGCTTTTTTTGAGCAAACGGTTACGGGCAGTAAGACTCTTAATAAAAATTTGCAGGATATTATTCTTGAGCAAGGCTTCCAGGATTTAACTGGTCAAGTTCTTAAAAAAGTTATTGGGCTGGTTCGAAATGTAGAGGAAAGCCTTGTGAATTTAGTAAGGATAGCTGGGCAGGTAGAAGAAATTACAGGTTTGGTTGAGCCTGCCGATACAGAAAAAGAGGCTGTTAGTGATTCAGTTGTTTCTGAGTCAGTTGCAGCAGAAGGTCCGCAGATTCATGCTGAATCGAGGGATGATTGTGTTTCAGGCCAAGACGACGTAGATGACTTGCTCTCTAGTCTGGGTTTCTGAATTAAGATTAAGTTCTAAGGAGCCATGAATGGGTTTCGGGGATGACGAAGATATTCTTCAGGATTTTCTGGTTGAAGCCGGTGAAATCTTGGAGCTATTATCCGAACAATTAGTAGATCTCGAACAACGTCCTGATGATAAGGATTTGTTGAACGCAATCTTTCGTGGTTTTCATACCGTTAAAGGTGGGGCTGGTTTTTTACAGCTCAACGAAATGGTTGAATGCTGCCATGTGACGGAAAACCTATTTGATATTTTACGTAACGGGAAGCGTGATGTTACGTCGGAATTGATGGATATCGTTTTAAAAGCACTCGATACGGTCAATGAGCAATTTGAGCAAACCTCTCAACGTGTTGAGGTGACTCGTGCTCCACCAGAACTTATTAGTGCGTTAGAGCGTTTGGTGTCGTGTGAAGACTTACTTGAAGGTGCCGATGCGGCGCCCGATGAAGCAGAGCCTGAAACAGCGGCAACGACCCTGGGTTCGGGAGAGGGGGAAGGTGACATTACCGACTCTGAGTTTGAAGAGCTACTTGATGCAATAAGTGATGACTCCCCAGTGAGCTCTCCAGAATCAGCAGTTTCTTCAGCTAGCGATAGTGATGAAATTTCAGATGATGAATTTGATAACTTATTGGATCAGTTGCACGGGAAGGGTAAAGGGCCCGGGACTGAAGCTCCAAGCTCTGTAGTGGCGCCGATTTCTGCTTCTGATAACAATGAAATTACAGAAGATGAATTTGATGCTCTCCTTGATCAATTACACGGTAAGGGCAAAGCACCTAGTGCAACCGCTCCAGCAAGTAAACTAGCGGCACCTAAACCTAGCGATGATTCCATCAGTGAAGATGAATTTGATGCATTACTAGACGAACTGCATGGTAAAGGCTCTGGCCCTACAAAGGCGTCAGGTGCGAAACCAGCTGCTGCTAATCCCGCCAAAACTCAAAAGTCAGAGCCGGCAAAAAAACCAGAGCCAGTGAAGCCCGTTGCCCCGAATAAACCCGCAGCACCAACTCAACCTGTAGCTAAAAGCGGTAGTAAAGAAGGTGGTGCTTCGCCGCCAGCGGGAGAAACAACCGTTCGAGTTGATACGCAACGTCTAGACGATATCATGAATATGGTGGGTGAGCTGGTGTTGGTTCGTAATCGCTTGGTTCGTTTAGGGTTGAACGCCAATGATGAAATTCTTTCTAAAGCTGTTGGTAATTTAGATGTAGTAACCGGTGATCTTCAAAGCTCGGTTATGAAAACTAGGATGCAGCCTATTAAAAAGGTTTTTGGACGCTTTCCTCGAGTAGTAAGAGATTTGGCTAGAAACTTGAAAAAAGAAATCAATCTTGAGCTTGAAGGTGAAGAAACTGATTTAGATAAAAACCTAGTCGAGGCACTGGCTGATCCTTTAGTCCATTTGGTTAGAAACTCTGTAGATCACGGCATAGAATTACCGGCTGTTCGGGAGGCTCAAAATAAACCTCGTGTTGGTAAAGTTATTCTGGCAGCACAGCAAGAGGGTGACCATATTCTTCTTACTATCACTGATGATGGTGGTGGTATGGATCCGGATAAGTTGCGGGGAATTGCTGTTGATAAAGGCGTACTGGACGAAGATGCGGCAGCACGCTTAACTGACGGAGAGGCTTTTTCATTAATCTTTGCTCCAGGTTTTTCCACTAAAACAGAAATATCAGACGTTTCCGGTCGAGGCGTTGGTATGGATGTAGTGAAAACAAAAATCACTCAGCTCAATGGCTCTATTGAAATTGAATCTGTGATGGGTGAAGGCACTCGCATTATTATTAAAGTGCCGCTAACGCTTGCTATTATGCCGACTTTGATGATTATGGTTGGACATCAAACGTTTGCATTACCATTGGCCAGTGTGAATGAAATTTTTCATATGGACCTTACTCACACCAATATTGTCGATGGACAAGAGTGTGTTACTGTTAGAGAAAAAGCGGTACCTATCTTTCACCTTAAGCGTTGGTTAGTTCGGGGCGGTTCTGATATTCCAGAACCTAAAGAGGCTCATGTTGTTATTGTATCGGTAGGGACTCAGCGAGTAGGGTTTGTTGTTGATCAATTAATTGGTCAAGAAGAAGTTGTTATCAAGCCATTGGGTAAAATGCTGCAAGGAACACCCGGCATGGCAGGAGCAACTATTACAGGTGACGGGACTATTGCGTTAATACTAGATGTGCCAAGCATGTTGAAGCGATACGTTGGTCATTCCTGATGAGGTCTAGATTGAAGTCGAATAAACTTTTTTAGGTGTCTCATGGTTTTAAGTCATCAGAGTGCTACGCTAGTAGCCTCTCTTATAAAAAGCTCAGTACTGCTGGGCTTTTTTGTTTTCATTGATCTGACCCCTAAGCAGAGCAATTGCCAGGGGGTTGGATGTCTATAACAGTACTGATTGTTGACGATTCTCATTTTTTCCAGCATCGCTTAACTGAGATGTTAAATGAACACCCAGATTTAAAAGTTGTGGGTGTTGCTTCTAATGGTCGTGAAGCTGTGGAGAAAGCTAAAAGTTTAAACCCTGATGTTATTACTATGGATTATGAAATGCCTGTCATGGATGGCGTTACAGCTGTTAGGCAGATTATGGCTCATAAGCCTGTGCCCATTTTAATGTTTTCATCTCTTACTTATGAAGGGGCGAAGACCACTTTAGATGCGCTTGAAGCTGGTGCTGTTGATTTTATACCTAAGAATTTCGCCGAGATATCCAAAGGCTCTGAAGCTCTCAAGAAAAAATTGCACAACCGGTTGTTATCTATTTGCAATAAGCGGAGCGTGTTCGTAGTTAAATCTTCCGCTGAACCTCAATCCAATACTGTTACAGGGAATAATAAAGCAGAGGATAAGGGTTCTGTTGTTAAAGCGGATTCTGTGTCTGGAAAGAATTTTGACTCAAAAGCTTTTGAAAAACCGAAGCGTGCCGATACAAGTCATATAAGAAGTAACATTGCAGCGAAAGATGTGTCGCTCAAGGGGCGAGTTAAACTTTTAGCTATAGGCGCGTCAACGGGGGGGCCTGTTGCACTAACTGAGATATTAAAGAGTCTTCCATCTGAGTTTCCTGTCCCCATTGTTTTGACTCAGCATATGCCTGAGAACTTTACTAAGGCGTTTTCAGATCGATTAAATCGCCAGTGTAAAATTTCGGTAAAAGAAGCTGAAGACGGCGATCAACTTCTTCCTGGTAGAGCTTTGTTAGCTCCTGGCGGAAAACAAATGTTGATTGATAGGCGCGGCTCTATAAAGATTTTGCCGGGTGATGACAGAACTAATTACAAACCGTCTGTAGACATTACATTTGGCTCTGCGGCTAATGCTTATGGTAGTGAAGTGCTTGCTATTATTTTGACGGGAATGGGTGCTGATGGCTGTGAAGGTGCTCGGTTATTAAAGCAGCGTGGTTCTTTTGTTTGGAGCCAAGATGAACAATCTTGCGTAATTTATGGAATGCCTATGACAGTCGCTAAAGCACAGTTAACAGATAAAGTTATTGCTTTGTCCGATGTGGCGCCGCAATTAATTAAAGCCTTGATGAGCTGATATGGATATTTTAAGTTTAATTGGTGTTGCTTTGGGGTTTGCTGCGTTGATTGGTGGCAACTTTCTTGAAGGAGGATCATTACAGTCTTTGATTAATGGTCCCGCGGCACTTATCGTCATTGGCGGTACTGTGGGAGCTGCAATGCTGCAGACTCCTTTGGCGCAGTTAAAACGGGCAATGGTTATTTTTCCGTGGGTTTTTCTGCCGCCTCAGTTTTCATTTAATGTTGGGTTAAATAGTGTTGTGAAGTGGGCAATGGCGGCCCGTAAAGAAGGGCTTTTGGGTTTAGAAACGATTGCTGAAACAGAAAAAGATATGTTTGCGCGCAAAGGTTTGCAATTGTTAGTTGATGGCAGTGAATCAGAGTCAATACGGCGTGTGCTTGAGACTGAATTGATTATCCATGAGCAACGAGATCTAGATTCTGTGAAATTCTTTGAGTCAATGGGGGGCTACTCACCCACTATAGGTATTATTGGCGCTGTAATGGGTTTGATTCATGTAATGCAAAATTTAGCCGATCCAAATGAATTAGGGCCAGGTATAGCCGTCGCATTTGTAGCAACGATTTACGGTGTTGCTTTTGCTAATTTATTTCTACTTCCTGTCGCCCATAAAATTAAAATGTGCATTCATGAGCAAGCTCAATACAGAGAGTTAATTATTGAAGGCATTATTGCGATTGCTGAGGGTGAAAACCCCCGCAGTATAGAGATGAAACTAAATGGTTATCTGCCGAAATAAATAAGTGAGGCGAAGTAATCATGGCCAGACGGAGACCAGAAGAGCCACCTATTAGTCACGAGCGTTGGCTGGTATCTTACGCTGATTTTATTACCTTATTGTTTGCCTTTTTTGTAGTGATGTATTCTATTTCTCAAGTAAACGAAGGAAAATATCGAATTCTTTCCGATACTCTAGTCTCCGCTTTTAATAACTCCATACCGACGAATATTAGTCCGATTCAAGTGGGTGATCCAAGTTTAAGTGTTGATCCTAGTGCTATTGATTTACAATCCATTGAGACGCTAAAGGTCGGTGAAGGTGATTTTGATGGTGATGGATCATTTGATAAAACAGCTGACTTACCTCAATTATCCGACTTGTTTGAAAAAGAATTCTCAGCTCTTATTGCTGAGCAAAAAATTCAGCTACATAGTAACGAGCTGTGGTTAGAAGTTGAGTTGAGTTCAAGCATACTATTTGAGAGTGCTGATGCTGAAGCCAGTCTGCAAGCGGAAAATATCTTTGCTGATATCGCTGGTATTCTTAAGCCTTTTAATAATCCGATCCAAGTTGAAGGATTTACTGATGATATCCCTATAAATAATGCTAAATTTCCTAGTAATTGGGAGTTGTCAGCAGCTCGTGCAGCATCCGTTGTCAGGTTGTTAATGGCGGGTGATATTGAGGCCAAGCGTTTGTCGGCTGTCGGATACGGTGAATTTCAACCGGTTGCGGATAACAATACTGTCGAGGGCCGATCAAAAAACCGTCGAGTTGTTTTAATGATAGCGCGTGAAAAACAAAATCGACCGAATGTTAAAACATTTGAAGATGTAGAGCAGGCCGTCAATCCACCTTTAATTGATGTGAGTGAACCTTATGTCCAGCCGGGTTTGGGCGATGATATTACTGAGATGGGCAGTTTGCCTGTTGAGAGTGCCATTTCACCCCTGCTTGAAGCTACAGAAGGGCTAGATGTCGGTAACACGCTAGATGATATTGATAAAAATACTACAGAGGTTGAGGACAGGTTGGCGCCTATTGGAGACATTAAGCCCGTAGAAACGAATCAGGGAGGCTTGCTGTTTACAAGTGATCCGAATTTGCCTAGAAACTAAAATAGGTTTTTAATGAGTAGGCATAATTTTTGCTGATGTATTAAGAATGATTGATGTTTTGAATAGGTATGACATTTTATTGGCGTTTTTAAATTATAATTTACGATAACGCTTAATGTAATTGGGGATTGAAATTGTTGCAGGTTCTGACAATTGCGAATCAAAAAGGTGGTGTCGGTAAGACGACGACTACAGCTGCTCTCGGTGGTTTATACGCCGAGAAGGGTGACCGTGTTTTGCTGTTAGATATAGATCCTCATGGTTCTTTAAGCAGTTATTTTAAACAAGATCCCGACTCTATAGAGCGCTCCACGTTTACCTTATTTCAAGAACGTAAGTCTTTAACTGCTGAATGTGTGAAATCATGCATTGTTGAAACTGGGGTTGAGGGTCTTAAATTAATTCCTGCGTCGACAGCATTGGCCACTCTAGAGCGGCAAGCTATAGGGCAAGATGGCATGGGCCTGGTTATTACCAAAGCATTGTCACTGATTTCTGATGATTATGATCGGGTGTTGATAGATTGTCCGCCATTACTGGGTGTTTTGATGATCAACGCTTTGGCTGCTTGCCAAGAGTTAATCGTGCCAGTACAAACAGAGTTCCTAGCCTTAAAGGGTTTGGAACGAATGATTCATACTTTAGATATGTTAAGTAAGTCTCGCAAAAAACCATTGGAATATACGATTGTTCCAACAATGTTCGACCGTCGTACGCAAGCTTCGGTTGGGAGTCTAAGAGTTATCAGAAATACCTATAGTGACCAAGTTTGGCCTGGTAAAATACCTGTTGATACCAAGTTAAGAGATGCCAGTAAGGCTGGTGTTCCTCCTCATTTGTTTGATCCTAATAGTCGAGCGGTTGATGCATATCGATCGCTATTGAAGTGGCAAGCTAATAAAACGGATGAAGGCGGTCGCAGAGGTTAATTATGTCAATTGAAACCCCTCAAGATAGCCTCCAACATTATTTCGATGATTTATTGTTGTTGCCGGAAGAAGCCGAAGTTAACATTCCACCAAAAGTGGTACTGAAGCCTCAGGTTGATGAGGCCAAACAATTACCGCGATATCAATACGACGAACAGCGTGAAAAAGAGCAGTTAGCACAAAAAAAATTAGCTAAATTGTTGGCTTCATCGGCAGCGGTTGAGATTGAAACTACGGTAGAACCAATTGAATCAGTGTTAGTAGATCCTGTGCTAGAAAAATCAGTAACTACTATTTCTAGTTCAGCTTTATCTGTGCCAGAGCTTGGGGCAGTCGTTAGTATTCCAGAGACTGAAAATGCGTTAGATGAAGTAGTAGAGTCAGGGGCCTCTGAGGAGATAATGGCCGCCCTTGAATGGATGGATAATGGTCGTCCATGCTGGGCCCAGAGCCGCTTTGATGTACTGCTATTTACTGTTTCAGGTTTAACCTTAGCGGTGCCATTAATTGCTTTGGGGCAAATTCAACCTATTACCGATGAGTTGACTCCTTTGTTTGGTCAAGCCGATTGGTTTATGGGTATCCAGCCTACGGCAGTTGGTAAAATTAGAACTATTAACACATCTAAATTTGTAATGCCTGAACGCTACGATGAGTCTTTTTTAAAAACGGCTAAATATGTGGTATCAATTGATGGGTTGCCATGGGGTCTGGCTGTTGATGCGGTTAATCAACCTATAAGTTTAGAGCCGGAAGATGTGAAGTGGCGCTCTGAAAGAAGCAAGCGTGCATGGCTAGCGGGCACGGTAAAACAGCACATGTGTGCATTGATTGATATCCCTATGATGGGTAAGTTATTGCAGGATAGTGATAAGTCAAAATAATTATTTTTACGTTTTTAGAAGAAAAAATTTAACTTGAAACGATTTCAGTCGATAGACTGGCATAGAAGCTGCTATTAACTATAGTAGTGAAGAGATTATGTTAGTTTTTTGACGCTAAGCTTTACTGAGGAAAATAGGATATGGCAACCAGCGCGACCAAAAAAGAAAGTGATGATCCAGTCTTGCAGTGGGTAACGTTTAAGTTGGCCGGTGAGACTTATGGTATTAATGTAATGCAAGTACAAGAAGTGCTACGTTACTCAGAAATTGCCCCTGTACCTGGCGCACCGACTTATGTGTTGGGGATTATTAATCTACGCGGCAACGTTGTTACGGTTATTGATACCCGTCACCGTTTTGGCTTGGAGTCAGGAGAAGTTACTGACAATACGCGTATCGTTATTATTGAAGCAGATAGCCATGTCGTGGGTATTTTGGTTGATAGTGTGGCAGAGGTTGTGTACTTACGTCAGTCAGAAGTTGAAACTGCTCCAAATGTTGGTAATGAAGAAAGCGCCAAGTTTATTCAAGGTGTTTGTCATAAGAACGATGAATTGTTGATTCTTATCGAATTGGACAAGCTTTTAACCGATGAAGAATGGGCAGAAATGGAAGCGTTTTAAACGTACCAATCGGACTGTATTGAGTATCAATAGAGTTTTGAGTTTAAGGCAAAATTAAAGGCAAGGGTTAAAGGTGAGAGTTATGGTTTCTAGTGATTTATGGATGGATTTTGCTTTGGCTGGCAGCATCGGTATTAGCTGGATGGCTATGGCTCTTGGTTTGATCTGTTATGCTCGCTTGCGTAAGCAATCTGTATTAACTCAGAAGCTATACCAAAGGCTTGATCATAATCTACAGATGACAAATAACGGCTCTCTTGGTATGGGCAAACGGTTAATAGCTCTAGAGCAGCAATTACATCATGCTGACTTACAGGAAGCTGCTAATAGCGTAGATAATGCTAAGCCTGAAGCTGTATCTCCAGCTGGACAGCATATTATTGAAGGTTTGGCTCCAGACCTGGCTGATGCAGCAAGATTACTGAATGCCGGTTTGTTGCCTGATGAAGTATCTCGTCGTTGTGGCATCTCAAGAGCTGAGGCTTCATTAATGCAATTAATGCATAGCCAAGTTCAGGGTGCTGCCGCTTGAGTTATGTTGCGAACCTTATGTGTCTTAATAGTAAGTTCTTTATTAGCGTCTTGTGCCTTAGTTGATGTTCGAGAAATAACTCGGTACGAGCAAGGCGGGCAATCCCCTCCAGAAGCTACAATTGATAACCTTGTTTCTGGTACAACAACCAAGCGTTGGGTGTTAGAAAATCTAGGTAAACCTGACAACATTAGTCCTTATAAAAACTCCACTGAAATATTCACCTATCGCTATGTTGAGTCTAAAGCAGAGCGGGTTCGGATTGCATTATTGTTTAAGTTTGAAAATCGAAAAGAGCATGACAAACATATCTTTGTACAAATAGGTGACGGCCTTGTTATCAACTATTGGCGGGATTATGAATTGCCTTTGGTAGCGGAAGACAGCTTTAGGGGTGCACCTAAGCTTGAAGCGTTCGTTGTTCCTGATTTACCTAAAGAGCAGGAGCAGGGTGAAGCATTAACAACGTTAACATCTAAAATAAAGGCAGCATTTAAAAAGAGTGCGCCACGGAAAAAGCCACACTGATTTTTTTCAGATATTAACGCAAAATTGTTGACCGTTTATTTCAGCGCTATCGTCACTAATCAAATATAAATACCATTCCATTAACGACTCAGCACTTTTAACGGTGGCGGGGTTTTCAGCTGGGTATGCTTTGGCTCGCATAGAGGTGCGTGTAGCACCTGGGTTAATACTGTTGGTGTGAATCGGGCTGATTCCATCCAGTTCTTGGGCAAGGGTTTGCATAAGGTTGTCTTGTGCGGCTTTTGATGCTGCATAAGCTCCCCAAAATGCACGGCCTTCATAACCTACGCTGGAGCCGGTAAAAACGATGCTGGCGCATTGTGAGTGTTCTATGACTGGTAATAAGGCTTTAGTTATCATAAAAGGCGCATGCACATTGATCTGCATAACTCGTTGCCATGTATCACTTGAATAATTGCTGATGCTAGTACGTTCACCTAATTCTGCGGCGTTGTGTAACAGGCCGTCTAAGCGGCCAAAGGTGTCGAATAAAGACTGGGCCATAGCAATGTAGTCTTGCTCTGTAGCGCCGGCTAAATCTATAGGGTAGATAGCAGGCTGTGGCCCACTAGAATTTTCGATTTCATCGTATACCGCTTCAAGCTTTTCAACGGTGCGGCCCAGTAAAATAACGGTAGCGCCATGTTGAGCAAAGCTTAATGCGGCTGCTCTGCCAATACCTGCACCGGCACCGGTTATGGCGATAATTTTGTTCGCTAGTAAATCTTTTCGTGGGGAGTAATTGTCTGGTAATTCTGAAATCATGATGTTGGTTTCTTATAAATAGTGATGAACGTTTAATAGTTTTTTATTGATGGTTATTATTGATTGTTGCTTTCTATAAGTGCTGGATAACGATGGCTTTAATTTTATCGGCGTGAGGCACAATAAAATCGGCTTGCCATTGGGTTATGTCATCAGCTTCATCTATGTAGCCATAAGCGGCGGCAATGGTAATTGAGTTGGCTCTGTTACCGCACTCGATATCACGAATGTGGTCGCCAATGTAAATGATTTCGTCAGTGCGGCAGTTAATAATTTTACTGGCAAGATGCATTGATTCAGGATGAGGTTTACGTTCAGAAACATGCTCAGGACAGATTACGCAAGCGGGGTTCAATTTAAATGCTGTGACAATAGGCAGCGCATATTGAGCTGGTTTATTGGTGGCAATACCCCAGGCAATCTTCTCTTTTTCTAAAAAATTTAGCAGCTCTAGTATTCCAGCAAAGGGTTTGGTTTCAACGGCCAAGTGGTGCTCGTATAGCTTGAGCAGTCTTTGTCTTAATGGCTCAAATTTTTTATCATCGTCATTAATTTGAAAACCTAAAGTAATTAATGCCCGCGCACCATGGGAAACCGTTTTCCGAATTTCGGAAAACGGTAAGGGTGCTAAGCCTTCTTCCTTACGCAATTGATTTAAAACTGTAAAAAAATCAGGAGCGGTATCGAGTAAGGTTCCGTCCAGATCAAATAAAACCGCTTTAATAGTCATGCTCAATGAACTCTATATACGTTTAATGTAAGTGGATTAATTTAGTTTTTTTGAGTGTGAACCATGTAATTAACATCAACGTCGCGAGGATTTAATTTATACCTTCTGGTGATGGGGTTGTAAGTTAACCCCGTCATGTCATTCATGGTTAAACCGGCTTCTCTTATCCAAGACCCGAGTTCAGAGGGGCGAATGAATTTGCTGTATTCATGGGTTCCTTGAGGTAAAAACTTTAATAAATATTCTGCGCCAATAATGGCCAAAGCGTAAGCTTTTGGGTTGCGATTAATAGTTGAGAAATAAACATCGCCGCCGTCTTTACATAATTTGGCACAGGCCATAATGACGGATGCAGGATCAGGTACATGCTCAAGCATTTCCATGCAGGTAACTATGTCATAGCTACCTGCTTCTTCTTCGGCCAATTGTTCTGCAGTAATGCGTTTATAGGTAACTTGGACGCCGCTTTCCAGAGCGTGAAGTTGAGCAACTTCTAGAGGTGCTACGCCCATATCAATACCGGTGGCGTTCGCGCCTCGTTGAGCAAGTGCTTCGGTGAGGATTCCGCCGCCGCAACCTACATCTAAAATTTTCTTTTCCGCAACAGGTGAGTGTAAGTCGATGTAGTTACTGCGCAGTGGATTGATGTCGTGCAAGGGCTTGAATTCACTATTTTTGTCCCACCAACGGCTGGCGAGTGCTTCAAATTTTGCGACTTCTGCGTGATCTACATTACTCATAATATCCTACTGTTTTAAATGTTAAATTAAGTGTCGGTTCTTAAAATTTATTTTTTTAAAGTTTATTTTCTTTTATAGCTTATCGGTAATTTCAGTGCTGTTTGTATCTATTCTAGATTGCCATTGATGAGCTTTTTGTTGGATATGGTTTGAGTTAAGAGTCTGCAGCTGACGCTCATTTAAAAGGCAGCGCCCATTAACCCAAACATGGCTAACTTTGTGTGCGCAAGCTGTATAAACCAAATGCGATACAGGGTTGAATAATGGTGTGTGCTCGAGTTCATTAAACTCAATGGCAGTGATATCGGCAAGTTTACCTTTCTCTAAGCTGCCTACTTTATCATCAATGCCCATTGCTATAGCGCCATTAAGTGTAGCCATAGCGAGAGCTGTATGAGCGTTAATAGCGGTAGCATTTTTGCTGACAGCTTTAGCGAGCAATGAGGCTGTTTTCATTTCGTCGAACAAATTTAAATCGTTGTTACTGGCTGCACCATCAGTTCCAAGTGCAACATTAATATTGTTGTCTAATAATGTTGCGCTGGGGCAAAAACCGCTGGCTAATTTGAGGTTTGATTCTGGGCAGTGAATCACGTGACAACCGTTCTGTTGCAATAGCTCTATGTCTGCATCAATTAGTTGGGTCATGTGCACGCATTGCGTTAATGGCGATAGCAGCCCCAGTTCGTGCAATCTTGCGAGGGGTCTTTTGCCTGTGGCTTCTATGGCGTCATCGATCTCGGCTGCGGTTTCATGCAAGTGAATTTGTATCGGGGCTTGTAGTTCTTCGGCCAACATAGCGATTCGTTTAAGAGCGGAGTCAGAAACAGTGTATGGCGCGTGTGGTCCAAACGCGATTTTAATCAATTCATGGCTACGATAATTGTCGCGTAGTGCTAAACCTTTGCTGATGTATTCGTCAGGGCCTTGGCCCCATGCGGTGGGAAAATCCAAAATTGGAAAGGCTAGCTGGCAGCGGATGCCAGATTTGGCTGCTGCAAGTGCTGTTTCTTCTGGGAAAAAATACATATCAGCAAATGCGGTAGTGCCAGAGCGAATCATTTCGGCAATGGCAAGTTCTGATCCGTCACGTACAAACTCAGGGCTAACCCACTTACTTTCGGTGGGCCAAATAGATTTTTCAAGCCATTCTTGTAATGGCTGATCGTCAGCATAACCTCTCAATAAACTCATGGCGCTATGGCAATGAGCATTAATGAGGCCAGGAATAATAGCGTGCTGATATAGATCAAACTCTTCAGTGGCAGAATATAGGCGCTTAGCTTCGTTGTGAGGCAGTATGTTTATGATGATGCCGTTATTGATAGCCAAGCTGCAATTGTTCAGAACAGTACCCTTAGGAATAATAGGAATAATCCAACGTGCGTGGATAATGAGATCTATGGGTTCGACCGGCATGATTGTGTTCCAAGGTTCTTTGTTTTTAATTAACTTTTTAGTTGATTTAAATCGAGGCTTTTTGGTTAAAAAAACAGCAAGATTCTGATGGTTTTTTGCTTAAAGTAAAAGTATAACCTGAGTGATAAGCCAAGGTCACAAATTAGCTGATATATCTCAATAGGGAGCCATAAAGATTAGCCCAAAGGGCATCATTATATGGTAGGATATTCGGCTGTAATCCAACCGATATTATAATAAAGGAACGCCGACCCTATGGGTGATTTAGCCAAAGAAATCCTGCCGGTAAACATTGAAGACGAACTTAAACAGTCCTACTTAGATTACGCTATGAGCGTTATTGTGGGTCGAGCATTGCCTGACGTCCGTGACGGTCTTAAGCCAGTTCACAGGCGTGTGCTGTTTGCGATGAGCGAACTCAATAATGATTGGAATAAGGCCTACAAGAAATCAGCTCGTGTGGTTGGGGACGTGATTGGTAAATACCATCCACATGGTGACACGGCTGTTTATGACACAATTGTTCGTATGGCTCAGCCTTTTTCTTTGCGCTATATGCTGGTTGATGGTCAGGGTAACTTTGGTTCGGTTGATGGTGATAGTGCAGCAGCTATGCGTTATACCGAAATTCGTATGCAAAAAATATCTCATGATATTTTAGCTGACCTTGAAAAAGAAACCGTCGACTTTGTTCCCAACTACGATGGTACTGAACATATCCCTGCGGTAATGCCGACTCGAGTCCCCAACCTCTTGATTAATGGTTCATCGGGAATCGCTGTAGGTATGGCAACTAATATCCCACCTCACAATTTAACGGAAGTGGTTAACGGTTGCTTGGCATACATCGATAATAATGACATCACTATTGATGAGTTGATGGAAATTATTCCTGGTCCTGATTTCCCTACGGGCGGAATTATTAATGGCAGGGCTGGAATCGTTCAAGCTTATAGAACCGGTCGTGGTCGTATCTATGTGCGCGCGCAAGCACACATAGAACGTAACGATAAGGCCAATAAAGAAACAATCATCATTACTGAAATTCCTTATCAGCTTAATAAGGCGCGTTTAATAGAACGTATTGCTGAGTTGGTTAAAGAAAAGAAATTGGAAGGCATCTCTGAACTTCGAGATGAATCAGATAAAGATGGCTTGCGTGTTGTTATAGAGTTGAAGCGTGGGGAAGTGGGCGAAGTTGTTCTGAATAACCTGTTTTCACAAACTCAATTACAAGGTGTCTTTGGTATCAATATTGTGGCCTTGGTCGATGGTCAGCCAAAAATATTAAACCTGAAAGAATTGTTGGTTCATTTTGTTCGTCATCGCCGTGAGGTTGTTACACGCAGAACTGTATTTTTATTGCGTAAGGCTCGGGAGCGAGGTCATATTCTAGAAGGCTTGGCTGTAGCGATTGCCAATATTGACCCAGTCATTGAGTTGATCAAAGCGTCGTCAAATCCTGCTGAAGCGAAAGATGCTTTGATTGCCAAAGGCTGGCCTTTGGGTGAAGTCAGTCAGTTTTTAGAGCGTTCTGGTTCTGACGTTTGTCGGCCCAACGATTTACCAGCAGAATTTGGCTTGCATGGTGATCAATATCATTTGTCGCCGGTTCAGGCGCAAGCTATTTTAGAATTGAAACTCCATCGTTTGACGGGTATGGAGCACGATAAATTATTAGCCGAATACAAAGATAAGCTTGAGCAGATTACTGAATTTTTAGAAATATTAAGCAATTCAGATCGTCTAATGGAAATTATTCGTGAAGAGTTAGAAGAAATTGTTGCCAGCTATGGTGATGAGCGACGTACCGTTATTCAAAGTTCCCAACTTGATCTAACCATTGAAGATTTAATTACCGAAGAAGACCGAGTAGTGACAATTTCTCATGGAGGCTACGCCAAAACTCAACCGTTAGATGTGTATCAAGCTCAGCGTCGTGGTGGTATGGGTATAGCTGCAACATCGGTTAAAGATGAAGATTTTGTTGAGCATTTATTAATAGCATCAACTCACGATACTTTGTTGTGTTTCACCAATGCAGGTAAAGTTTACTGGTTGAAAGTGTATCAAATCCCGGTTGCAGGACGACAGTCACGCGGCCGTCCAATGGTTAACTTATTGCCGTTAGAAGAGGGTGAGCGCATCACCTCGATTCTGCCGGTACGGGATTACGACGAAGATCATTTTATCTTTATGGCAACCGCGAACGGTACAGTTAAGAAAACAGCTCTTCCTCAGTTTGCTCGTCCACGCAGTGTCGGTTTGCGCGCTATTGATCTTGATGAGGGTGATAACTTAGTCGGTACGGCCATTACCAATGGATCTTGCGATGTGATGTTGTTTTCATCCAGTGGTAAAGCTGCACGCTTTAAAGAAACCGATGTTCGAGCCATGGGTAGAACATCTCGTGGGGTTAGAGGTATACGCCTACAGCCAGATAACAAAGTGATTTCAATGGTGATTCCGCAACCAGAGGGTTGTGTCTTGACCGTTATCGAAAATGGTTACGGTAAGCGTACTTCGGTAGACGAATATCCAGCCAAAGGTCGTGGTGGTCAGGGTGTTATTGGTATGCAAACTACGGATCGTAATGGTGCTGTTGTAGGTGCAACTCAAGTGTTTGAAGGTGATGAAATTATGATGATTTCTGATCAAGGGACCCTTGTGCGTACTCGTATTGATGAAGTGTCTATTTTGAGTCGTAACACTCAAGGTGTGCGTTTGATTAAACTAAAAACTGACGAGCACCTCGTTGGGGTTGAGCGAATCGAAAAAATTGAAGAAGTCATTCTTGAGGATGATGAAGAGTCAGCTGAAGATGGCGAGAGCTAACCGTTAACTAATTTATTTTTGAGTGATATCAATGTCGCAAAATAATGAAAAGCAACAGTTGTCACAATTGCGTGATCAAATTGATGATCTAGATGCGCAAATTGGAGAGCTTATTAGCCTACGGGCTTCCTGTGCACAGAGAGTTGCTGAGGTAAAGAAAGCATCGAGTGATGTAGCCCAAGGTGCAATATTTTATCGCCCTGAGCGCGAAGCACAGGTTTTACGCAAGGTAATGGAGCGCAATCAAGGCCCGCTAGACGACGAAGAAATCGCACGCTTATTTCGTGAAATCATGTCCGCATGTCTGGCTCTAGAACAGCCTATTAAAGTGGCGTATTTAGGGCCAGAGGGAACCTTTACAGAGCAAGCAGCGCTCAAACATTTTGGTCACTCAGCGGTAACGGAGCCGATGTCAGCTATTGATGAGGTGTTTCGTGAAGTAGAGGCCGGTGGTGCTCATTATGGTGTGGTTCCTGTAGAAAATTCTACCGAAGGTGTAGTTAACCATACGCTCGATAATTTTCTAGATTCAAATGTTAAAATTTGTGGTGAAGTTGAGCTTAGAATTCATCAGCATCTCTTAGTCTCAGATGTCACAAAAATTGACGGTATTTCTAGGATTTACTCTCATTCCCAGTCTCTGGCTCAGTGCCGAAAATGGCTGGATGCACACTATCCTAACGCGGAGAGAATCGCGGTTAATAGTAACGCCGAAGCAGCGAAACGAATTAAAGGTGAATGGAATTCAGCGGCGATTGCCGGTGAGCGAGCAGCTGATAAATATGGCTTGAAAAAATTGGCTGAAAAGATTGAAGATCAGCCAGATAACTCAACTCGGTTTTTAATTATTGGTTGCGACAGTGTTCCTGCCAGTGGTGAAGATAAGTCATCGGTTGTGGTGAAAATGCGTAACTCTCCAGGTGCATTACATGATCTACTTGAGCCTTTTCAGCGTTTGGGGATTGACCTTACTCGAGTTGAAACTAGACCGTCCCGAAGTGGCAATTGGAATTATGTTTTTTTCATAGACTTTAATGGTCATGTCGATAGCAAAAACGTTCAAGAGGCAATGGCTGAAATTGGTGAACGTGCAGCCGATTTGAAGATATTAGGTTCATACCCAAAAGCTGTTTTATAAATTAAAGAGACTCTCTTGACTAAACCCATCTTGACTAACTCCATCTTGACTATACCCATTAAACGCTTAGTTGTTGTTGGTCTTGGACTGATTGGTGGCAGTCTTGCTGCCGCTTTAAAAAAAGCTTCAGCATGCCAAGAAGTGATTGGCATCGCCCGCAGATCAGTAACGTGTGCTGATGCTGTTCGTCTAGGTATTGTTGATAGGGCCTACCTGTCCATTGCAGAGGTCGCCGCTGAATTAGAGTCGGGTGATGTTGTTTTTATTTCGGTTCCTACGTTAAGCGTAGAAAAAATACTTCAAGAAATAGTTGGGTGTGTTGATCCTCAAGTGACGATTACTGATGGCGCCAGCGTAAAAGGCTCCGTAATTGAGTCGGTTAAACGTGTTTATGGACTTATTCCGCCTCAATTTGTTGCGGGTCATCCTATAGCGGGTTCTGAGCAAAGTGGAGTGGAAGCCTCAGATCCTGATTTGTATATCAATCACCGAGTCATATTAACGCCAACTGAAGAGACTGGAGCAGCTCATCTTGAGCTTATTACCGGTATGTGGCATGCAGCAGGAGCTGAAGTACTTACAATGCCGGTTGAAGAGCATGATGATGTTCTCGCCGCAACCAGTCATCTGCCTCATGCGATTGCATATTCTTTGGTCGATACGTTGGCGCATGACTCAGAGAATGAAAATATATTTCGTTACGCTGCGGGTGGTTTTCGAGACTTTACTCGCATAGCTTCAAGTGATCCGGTCATGTGGCACGATATTATGCGAGCAAATAAAAGCAGTGTGCTCAGTGCGCTGAATTTATTTACGGATAATTTACAACGTCTATCCAGTGCGATTGAGCAAGAGGATGGCGAGTATCTTTTGGGTGTTTTTACTCGGGCTAAAGCGGCACGAGATCACTTTTCTAAAATGTTAAATAAGCAGGCTTACAGTACCAATATGCAGCATTCTATATCTTATACCGTGCAGCCCGGTGGTTGTGTTCAGGGGGAGCTGCGTGTTCCTGGTGATAAATCTATTTCCCATCGCTCGATTATGTTGGGTTCTCTTGCGGAGGGGATCACCGAAGTTGAAGGTTTTCTAGAGGGCGAAGACGCTTTGGCCACCTTGCAAGCGTTCCGCGATATGGGAGTTGTTATTGAGGGGCCAGATTCTGGTCGAGTAAAGATTCATGGCGTTGGTCTACACGGTTTGCAAAAACCACCAGGACCCTTGTATGTTGGGAATTCAGGTACGTCTATGCGGTTGCTTGCTGGCCTATTGGCGGGGCAAATTTTTGACTCGGAATTAACGGGCGACGAATCGTTAACGAAACGACCCATGAATCGCGTAGCTAACCCGCTTCGTGAGATGGGGGCTAAAATTACTACCGCAGAAGGTGGGCGTCCGCCTCTTAACATTAAAGGTGGGCAAGTGCTTAATGCAATTAATTATACTATGCCTATGGCCAGTGCTCAGGTTAAGTCGTGTATATTATTGGCCGGGTTGTATGCCAATGGCACAACTCAAGTAACCGAACCAGCTCCAACTCGTGATCATACTGAGAGAATGTTAACAGGCTTTGGTTATCCGGTTAAACGTGATGGCGCAATGGCGCAGTTATCGTCAGGTGGCGCCTTGTCTTCGACGTTTATTGAAGTTCCTGCTGATATCTCCTCGGCAACCTTCTTTATGGTGGCGGCAGCTATTGCTCCAGGGTCGGATGTAACCTTAACTCACGTAGGAATTAATCCAACTCGAGATGGCGTGATTTCTATTTTGACATTAATGGGTGCTGATATTTCGCTTTTAAATAAAAGGGACGTTGGTGGTGAGCCGGTTGCGGATATTCGAGTTAAGTATGCCCCTTTAAAAGGTATCAATATTCCTGAGGATCAAGTCCCTCTAGCAATAGATGAGTTTCCTGCGTTGTTTATTGCGGCCTCGTGTGCCGAAGGGACAACAGTGCTGACCGGTGCAGAAGAGTTACGCGTTAAAGAGAGTGATCGAATCCAGGTTATGGCCGATGGCTTAAAAATATTAGGTGTTTCGGCTCAGCCTACCGCTGATGGGATTGTGATTGAAGGCGGCGTTATTGGTGGTGGTGAGGTAGAAAGTCATGATGATCATCGCATTGCTATGTCATTTACAATTGCTGCTTTGAGGGCGACGGCGCCTATTGTTGTTAATAATTGCGCCAATGTTATGACATCGTTCCCCACTTTTGTTGGTTTGGCTCAGCAAGCTGGTATTGCTCTGACGGTTAACGAATAAATCATACTCGTGGCTTATGGGCATGAAACATTAAATGCTTAATCTAAAACCTCCACTAATTAGGAGGTTTTTTTATGTTTAAAAAAAGTATTTTTCATGCGTTTTCCAGTTTCATTGCCGCGATTTTCATCTTGTCTAGTGTTGCTTTGTTTGCCTATGCGGAACCGGATGTGGGTGAGGTTAATGAGAATGGTTTGTCTCATTTGCAGCATGATTTGATTAATATTAATCAGGTTGATGCCCAACAATTGTCGCGAGCCTTGAAGGGAGTTGGCATTAAGAAAGCCGAAGCTATCATTGCTTGGAGGGCAGAGCATGGAGATTTCACTCATAAAGAGCAATTGTTAGAAGTTAATGGTATCGGCGCATCAATATTAGCAAAAATCGAGTCTCAAATTACGCTTTGATCTCGCCTTAGTCTTAGCGAACGATTCGGTGTTTGTCTTGAAATTTAGTTATTGAGGTATTGCTCTTGAAATACCGCTCTCTAAATGCGGCTCTCTAAATAAAGTCCTCGAAGTGTTTTTTCGGGGATTTCATTTCCCTCTGGCGGGTGCAGCCGCCTCTCTGTACAATTCGCTTCTTGTTATTTGTTATTAAAAGAAGCTTTTATGCCTAATTCCCCACGTATTCTTGTGGCTATGGATTTTGATGATCAACACGATTGTCTGTCGTTAGCCGATCGCCTCGATCCAACGTTATGCCGACTTAAAGTGGGCAAAGAATTATTTACCTGTGCTGGACCTCAGGTCGTTGAAGGATTGATGAAGCGCGGATTTGACGTATTTCTTGATCTTAAATTTCACGATATCCCGAATACAACTGCAAAAGCGGTGAAAGCCGCGGCAGAAATGGGTGTGTGGATGGTTAATGTTCATGCCAGTGGCGGTGAGCGGATGATGCTTGCGGCTCGCAATGAGCTGGAAAAGCGCACGGGAGCTAATCCACTGCTGATTGCAGTGACTGTGCTGACCAGTATGGAGTCTACAGATTTGGCCGGTATAGGCATTACCGCTGACCCGCAAGAGCAAGTATTACGATTAGCTGCTTTGGCAAAAAAGAGTGGCATGGATGGCGTTGTGTGCTCGGCGCAAGAGTCTTCATTGTTAAGTCAGAAGTTGGGTTCTGACTTTTGTTTGGTAACACCAGGTATTAGGCCGGCCGGCTCAGCAGCAGACGACCAACGTCGTATTGTAACGCCGCAACAAGCCATCCAAAATGGCAGTCATTATTTAGTGATAGGCCGTCCGATTACTCAGGCAGAAGATCCTATAGATGTATGCCGTACTATTTCTGATTCACTCGTAGGGCTTTCATTTTGATTATTACTATTGATGGTCCTAGTGGCGCAGGTAAAGGAACGGTTTGCTATTTGTTGGCAAAAAAATTCAATTTTCATTTGCTTGATAGTGGCGCATTGTATCGTTTGACCGCTTTGTCGGCAGAAAATAAGCAGGTTGATTTTGATGATGTTGAGGCATTATCTGGTGTGGCCAAGAATTTGGATGTGGTCTTTGCTCCACAAGAGAGTGGCGTTCAAATTCAGCTTGATGGGAATGATGTGACAGCGCTCATTAGGCAAGAGCATGTGGGCATGAATGCATCTAAAGTGGCTGGCTGTAATCCTGTTCGCGAGGCTTTGTTGCAGCGTCAAAGAGACTTTGCTCAGGCCCCCGGCCTAGTTGCCGATGGTCGAGACATGGGAACAACGGTTTTTCCTGAGGCGCAATTAAAGATCTTTCTTACCGCAAGCGCCGATGAGCGGGCAAAACGTAGAGTTCTCCAGTTAGAAGGCACAGGAGAAGTAGCAAATTATGACCAAATACTATTGGATATAGAGCAGCGTGATGAGCAAGACACCAATCGTTCAGTGTCACCTCTTAAACCAGCGGTAGATGCGGTTATTATTGATTGCACAGCAATGAGTGTTGATGAGGTTTTATCAGAAATATCGACTCGTGCTAATAAGATAATGCCAGATGTTTGCTAGTCTATTAGTGTGTTTGAATTTGGATAACGATTTATGAAATCACTTAAAAAATTATTGGTTGTTGTTCTTGCTTTATCGGCCGTTATTTTGGGGATTTGGTTTAGTGTGGATAACCCTCAAGAGATCACTTTAGTGCTGCTTGGATTTGACTTGCCTGAAATGCCCCTGGGAGTTGTGGTTTTAGGTGTTTTGTTGCTAGGTGCCTCAGTTGGTTTTTGCGTGAGTTTATTGCCTGTAATTAAAGCTGCGGGAGAAAACTCATCCCTTAAGCGCAAACTAAAGCGCCGTGATAAAGAGTTGGAGCGTTTGCGAAAAGCGCCACTAGCTATGTCTGCAACTACCATGTCTTCAGCTACTAAACCATCAACTACTATGTCATCAACTACTATGTCATCAGCTACTGTGTCATCAATGACGCGGTTAAAGGAATAAGGTTTAGTGTTAGATTGGCGGTTGTTTGTAGTTCTTTTTTTGGCGATTGCCTTTGGTTATTTTATGGGGCGCAGGTCTTCGTCGCGCGATGAAGATGATTTTTCAGGCTCATCATTAGAGCCGCACTATATTAAAGGCCTTAATTACTTCCTTAACGATCAGCCTGACGAAGCTATTGATACCTTTATTTCGGCATTGGATGTTAATAGTGAAACTCTAGAGACTCATCTGGCCTTAGGAAGTTTACTGCGTAAGCGTGGTGAGGTAGGCCGTGCGATTAAAATCCATCAAAATCTATTGGCCAGACCGGGTTTGCCTGAGGCTAGATCTCAGCAAGTCCAGTTAGAGTTAGCTCGTGACTATATGAAATCGGGTTTACTGGATAGAGCTGAGGTTCTGCTGCAAGAACTTTCGGAAATAACCACCGGCCTAATGAAAATAAATTGCCTACAGCATCTTATTGAAATTTATCGTGATGAAAAAGAATGGCTAAAGGGCATAGAGGCCGTTAGCCGCTTATCGTCTAAGCGTTTCTATCGTCTTTCGGAAGAGTGGCGCATAGTACAGAGTCATTTCTATTGTGAATTGGCTCAACGGTCGCTCACTAAAACCGAATACTTAGATTGCCGGAAGTATATAAAAGCCGCCATGGCGGCGGATAAAGGTTCTGTACGTGCCAGTCTTATTTTGGCTGAATTGGAAGAGCGACTCGGACAATACCGTGAAGCAATAAAAAGCTTAAAGCAGGTACCATTCCAAGACCCAGAATTTATGCCTGAAATCATTCCTAGATTGGTTAATTGCTATAAACAGCAAGGGAACGAACAGGAATTGAAGGTGGTTTTAGAGGGCTTGTTAGAGAGTCATTCTAATTCTGCCGTTGTCTTAGCTCTGGCTGAAATAATGGCTCGGCACAATAACAAAGCGGAAAGTATTCAGTTTATTGCGGATCATGTTGAGTCAATACCGACATTAAATGTCGTTAGGGCTATGTTGTCTTTACAGTTAGAGTCTGAGAATCAAAATCTATCTCTGGGTATGGCTGAGGCGGCCGTATCTAATCTGCAGAAACATAGACCTCGCTACCGGTGCTATAGTTGCGGCTTTGGCGGCAAGCAAATGCATTGGCTATGCCCTGGTTGTAAATCTTGGGGCACCGTAAAACCCACCGAATAGACAGTTGTTGTATCTGCCTTAGTTTATTTGCTATAATCCCGCGCCTCTAAATCTGTTAGTTTTACAGTTTTAGACAGGGTGCATAGCGTTTTGGCCAGTTACAGCGGTATGTTACTCACTATTAATCGGCCCACATTTTCTGGCAATGTGGTAGAGCAAGTCATTAAACCGATCTTTATTAGCTTTTTACTTATATTGGCTATTTATAAAGTCAGGTTCATTTCATTCTCCAACCTTTATTAGGGTGAAATGTTCGTTTTTTGAGCTTGTGCTGTTACCTCCTATAGGTTGTCCTAATGAGCGAAAATTTCGCAGATCTCTTTGAAGAAAGCTTAAAAACCGTTGATATGGTTCCCGGATCAATTGTGACCGGTGTTGTAATCGATATCGATAAAGATTGGGTTACTGTTCACGCAGGTTTAAAGTCGGAAGGCGTTATTCCGGTTGAAGAATTTTTAAGTGAAGCTGGTGAGCTAGAGCTTGCCATCGGCGATGAAGTACAAGTTGCATTGGAATCAGTTGAAGACGGATTCGGTGAAACTAAACTGTCGCGCGAAAAAGCCAAACGTGCTGAATCTTGGTTGGTTCTTGAAGCTGCTCACGCTGCTGATGAAGTGGTTAAAGGTGTTATTAACGGCAAGGTTAAAGGCGGTTTCACCGTTGATGTGGCCAGTATCCGTGCATTCTTACCTGGCTCGTTGGTTGATGTTCGTCCAGTGCGTGAAACCACTCACTTGGAAGGCAAAGAATTAGAATTTAAAGTTATCAAGCTTGATCAAAAGCGCAACAACGTGGTTGTTTCACGTCGTGCGGTTCTTGAATCTGCAAACTCAGCAGAGCGTGAAGAATTGTTGGCTAACCTGCAAGAAGGTATGGCTGTTAAAGGTATCGTTAAGAACCTTACCGATTATGGCGCTTTCGTTGATCTTGGTGGTGTTGATGGCTTGTTGCACATTACTGATATGGCTTGGAAACGCATTAAGCACCCAAGTGAAATCGTTAATGTTGGCGACGAAATTGACGTACGCGTATTGAAGTTTGATCGCGAGCGTAACCGTGTATCTCTTGGCCTGAAACAATTAGGTGAAGATCCATGGGTAGAAATTACTAACCGTTACCCAGAAGGCGCACGTACCAAAGCTAAAATTACTAACCTTACCGATTACGGCTGTTTTGCTGAAATTGAAGAAGGCGTAGAAGGTTTGGTCCACGTTTCTGAAATGGATTGGACCAACAAAAATATCCACCCCGCTAAAGTTGTTAATGTTGGCGACGAAGTAGAAGTGATGGTTTTGGATATAGATGAAGAGCGTCGTCGTATTTCTCTTGGTATTAAACAGTGTCAAGAAAATCCGTGGGATGCCTTTGGTTCTCAATTCACTAAAAATGACAAGAGCAGCGGTAAGATCAAATCAATCACTGACTTCGGTATCTTTATCGGTCTTGACGGCGGTATTGATGGTTTGGTTCATATGTCTGATATCTCTTGGCAAGAAGCTGGCGAAGAAGCCGTACGTAAGTACAAGAAAGGCGATGAGCTAGAAACTGTTATCTTAGCGATAGACCCAGAGCGTGAGCGCATTTCATTAGGCATTAAGCAATTAGACAGTGATCCATTCACTGATTATGTTGCGACTAACGATAAGGGTGCCATCGTAACGGGTACTGTTAAAGAAGTTGATGCGAAAGCCGCAATCATCATTCTTAGCGATAACGTTGAAGCTGTATTAAAAGCTTCTGAGATCAGCCGTGAGAAAGTCGAAGATGCACGTAACTCTCTGAAAGAAGGTGATTCAGTAGAAACGGTTATCTTGAATGTTGATCGTAAGAATCGTTTGATTAATCTTTCTATTAAATCGAAAGATGCAGCGGAAGAAAAAGCCGCCATTAAAGAACATTCAACAAAAGCTACTGATGCAGCTAAACCTGCTACTTTAGGTGACTTGTTGAAAGCTCAAATGGATCAAAAGCAGTAAGAATATTTTCTTTGTTAAATAAAAAAGCCGCGCTGTATGTTGAGTAGAGCGCGGTTTTTTTTCGTTTGAGTAAAAGCTTATATTTTCGACAAAACATAAAAAACCCCCTAAGCCTGGAAGCTTAGAGGGTTTCGGTAGTCGTTGACTATTCAGTGCTAACTATACACTTGTAATTCCTAGGAGCACTTAGAATCACCACAGTTAAGGCAAGTGACACAACCGTCCATTATTATGGTGGCCTTGGTGTGGCACTTCATACACAGTTGTGCAGTAGCAGGAAACTCATCGTCTTTAACAACCTCACCTTTTTTCTCGATGTACTCTTCGCGCTTTTCATCAAGAATTTTACGTTGGTGCTCGCTCATCTCTTCGGTTTGCAGTAAGCCGATGGTTTTAAGGTGAGTTTCAATGGCGTATCCAATTTCAGCTACTAGTGAAGGCATGAATCGACCACCAGGCTTAAAATAGCCACCTTGTGGGTCGAAGACATTTTTAAGCTCTTCAACTAAGAAAGTAACATCGCCACCTTTGCGAAATACCGCCGACATGACGCGTGTAAGCGCTACAACCCATTGGAAGTGGTCCATGTTTTTAGAGTTTAAAAACACTTCAAACGGGCGGCGCATTTCGTGCTCGCTACCAGGGTTTAACACTATGTCGTTAATGGTTATGTAAAGGGCACAATCAGCCATGGGAGGCTTAATTTTATAGGTTGAGCCTACCAGCATTTCTGGGCGGCCCAAATTTTCATTCATGTGCTCAATATTTTGTTTTTTATGAGCCTCTTTTTCAGCGGCTAATACTTTGGCTTTGGCGGCCTCATCTTGTTCGTTACGAACGCCAAATCCAGTGATTTTTTTATCGATTTTAGTGGTCATTATATTCTCCGAAATTCTATTACAAAGCTGTTAATTAAACAGTAAAATTTACAGCTTGCCGTAGTAACCTTCTTTCAATGCGTCGTATAGGTTGGCTGCCGTATGCATCTCACCATCGTATTCAACTTCTTCATTGCCTTTCAGTTCTAGTTTAGTGCCGTCTTCTAGCTCAAATTTGTACACGGTGTTTTCCAAGTCTTCTTCACGAACCAATACGCCCTGGAATGCTTCAGGGTTAAAGCGGAAAGTGGTGCAACCTTTCAAACCGTTTTCGTGTGCGTAAAGATAAATATCTTTGAAAGAATCGTAATCAATTTGGGTTGGAACATTGATGGTTTTTGATATGGATGAATCAATCCACTTTTGTGCGGCGGCTTGCACATCAACATGTTCTTTTGGTTTAACCTGGTCAGAGCTAACAAAGTAGTCTGGTAAGTTGCCTGGTTTGGCTTCGCTATCAACCAAAGTACGGTAAGCCAGAAGCTCATAAGAGAAGACGTCGACTTTTTCTTTTGTGTTTTTACCTTCACGAATAACATTGCGTGCGTAGTGATGAGCAAAACTTGGCTCAATGCCGTTACTGGCATTATTGGCCAGAGATAATGAAATAGTACCCGTTGGTGCAATAGATGAGTGATGCGTAAAGCGACAACCGTGAATGGCCATCTCTTCTGTTAGCGATGATTCTTCTTCAGCTACTTTTTGCATGTAGCGGCGGTATTTAGCGTGCAGCACTTTACCTAATATTTTATCACCCAGTTTAATACCATCTTTTGCCATTTCAGGGCGACGACGCAACATAGTGGCGGTGACTTCAAATTCTTGTTCAAGTACGGGTGCTGCGCCTTTCTCTTTGGCCAGTTCAACACCTGTGCGCCAGCCAGTCATCGCCAGCTCACGGCTGACTTGCTCGGTGAATGCAATAGACGCGGAGCTGCCGTAAGGAATGCCTAATAATGCCAGAGTAGAACCAAGTCCTAAAAAGCCCATGCCGTGACGGCGTTTATTCTCAATCTCGTTACGTTGTTCTTCTAATGCTAAACCATTAATTTCAACTACGTTATCAAGCATACGAGTGAATATGGATACGACTTCACGGTACTTATTCCAATTAAATTTAGCTTCTGGAGTAAAGGCATTATCGACGAATAGGGTTAGATTGACTGAGCCTAATAGGCAGCTTCCGTAAGGTGGTAAAGGTTGTTCTCCGCAAGGATTAGTCGCTCGGATTTGCTCACAAAACCAGTTGTTGTTCATCTCATTAACTTGGTCGATCAAGATGAAGCCTGGTTCAGCAAAATCGTAAGTAGAGGACATGATCACATCCCATAAACGGCGAGCCGCAATGGTTTTGTATATACGACAAGCGGTTAGGCCTTCTTCGTCCGTAATATAGCCGTCGGTACTTGCTACTTCACGCCAGATGACTTGTTCAGGATTTTTGAGGTCAACTTGGCTGCTGTCTAAATCTTTTTGGCTCATAGGGAAGGATAAGTGCCAATCTGATTCGTTACGTACCGCTTCAATAAACTCATTGGTGATTAGTAGAGATAGATTGAATTGACGTAGGCGCCCGTCCTCTCGTTTGGCGCGAATAAATTCCATAACATCAGGATGGCTAACATCAAACGTCGCCATCTGTGCACCGCGTCGGCCACCAGCCGATGAGACGGTAAAACACATCTTGTCAAAGATATCCATGAAAGACAGTGGACCAGAAGTGTTAGCGCCTGCACCGGCAACGTAAGCACCTTTAGGTCGCAGGGTTGAAAATTCATAGCCAATACCACAGCCTGCTTTTAAGGTCAGACCGGCTTCTAGATTCTTCTCGAGAATACCTTTCATTGAATCAGGTATGGTGCCGGAAACGGTACAGTTAATGGTAGATGTGGCGGGTTTATGCTCTTCTGCGCCAGCGTTCGAAATAATACGACCTGCTGGAATAGCGCCATTGGCTAATGCCCACTGGAACTTCTTGTGCCAAACTTTTTGGTCTTTTTTGTTTTCAACGGCAGCAATGGCTTTAGCAACACGGTTGTAGGTATCTTCAATAGAGTTATCAACGGGATTATTGGTTTTATCTTTAAGGCGGTATTTTTTATCCCAGATATCAAGCGATGCGGCTTGAAAATCGATGATTTTAGTTTTTGCTTCTGGTGAGGCGGTATCCTGACTCATTGTGACTCCGTGATGCGTGTTGTTGTTTAATAGTTACTTTTTTGTAGTTATAAGAAGCTGTAAATCGTTATAAATAAGTTTATAAATCAAGTAATTAGCGTTGATCTTTACAGGATTTTCGACATAAATGCGGCTTGTCGTTGTTTTTCTTAATGTGTACGAAAAGAATAATAATCCTATATATGGTGTTTCGCCAGAGGTTTTGACACTAGATATGGATATTTATTTGTTTTTATTCGGTTGGATGGGGTTGACATCCAGGTAGGATTTGAAGTGAAAAAAAGTGGTGTCAGATAAAATGCGGCCTAAAAGAGAAGTGGAGACTAGCTTTGAATAAATGACCTATTTTGGGGCAGAAAAATAATATGGAATTACCATTTGTCCGCAGCCAATTGGTCCTTATCGTTGGTCGACAACCAACTTTGTCCTTGGCTGGTGGTTTCTTTTTTCCAAAAAGGCGCTTTGGTCTTTAAGTAATCCATCAGGAACTGAGCGCTGGCAAAAGCATCCTCACGGTGAGAGCTGGTAACACCGACAAACACTATCTGATCGCTCAGAGACAAATCACCCACTCGATGTATGATGCTAATCCGATTCAGTCTCCAGCGGCCCTGAGCTTGTTGAGCGATATCGTGCAGCACTTTTTCGGTCATGGCGGGATAGTGTTCTAACGTGAGATTAGACACTGATTGATCTTGATTGAAGTCGCGAACTCGACCTACAAACATCACTACAGCGCCATCTTCAGTGTTGTCTAACGTCAAAGATTGATACTCGTCATCTACACTGAAGTCGTCGGCTCTAACGCTTATAGCAACCTTGGTTGTCTTGCTCTCTGGGTTCATATTGTTCTAACCGCCTGTAACGGGAGGGAAAAAAGCGACTTCATCGCCCGCGTGCACGACAGTTTCAAAATCAGCCATATTTTGATTAACCGCACACAGCATTAGGGTGTCTTTAAAAATCTGCTGCCAGTGAGCTTCATGCTGTTGTAACGTTAGATAAATGTCATTGACCGTTGCGCCATCAGGCATATCAAGCTCCAACTTATCGCAGCCTAATTCTTCTTTAAGTTGCGCGAAAAACAACACAGTAATCATTTCGTTTGGCCTGTTTCAGTTTTGTTGTTGTGATAATGACCGCGCTTACCACCTGATTTTTCAAGCAGGTGTATGTCTGAAATTTGCATGGTCAGTTCGGCGGCTTTGCACATATCGTAGATGGTTAAGGCAGCGACTGAGGCAGCGGTTAAGGCTTCCATTTCGACGCCGGTTTGACCTTTAAGTTTGCAAAAGCTTGTGATGTCGATACTGCTGAGTTGTTCATTGTATTTAAATTCAACCGCGATTTTTGTCAGCATTAAAGGATGACAAAGAGGGATTAAATTAGAACATTGTTTCGCGGCTTGGATTCCAGCAATACGGGCAACGGCTAGTACATCACCTTTCTTTAAGCTATTGTTCTTGACCAATTCAAAAGTGGTTGGCAGCATCGAGATACGGGCAAAAGCACGAGCTTCTCGAGTGGTTTCTTGTTTGTCAGAAACGTCCACCATGCTGGCGGATCCGCTTTCGTCGATATGGGTTAATGACATAAGTACACTCTTCTATAAGTAACCAGATTAATAGTGGTTAGACTAATCACGACTGAAACATAAGTCGGCATCAACGTTTTTAAGTTGCGGCACAAAATTACAAGGGCCATGGCGAGCATCGAGCTGATCTTTAATGATATTCCAGCCGTCTTTACAGGCACCGGGGCTGCCTGGCATGCAAACGATGAGCGTCCCATTTGAAAGGCCTGCTAGGGCACGTGATTGCATGGTTGAGGAGCCAATTATATTCAAAGACTCGGCACGAAATAATTCACCAAAGCCTTCAACAATTTTATCAAGCAGTGGGGTGACGGCTTCTGGGGTGCTGTCACGTGCTGTGAAACCGGTACCCCCAGTAATAAGCACAACTTGAGTTTCTGAACTCGCAATCCAGCGCGATACGTTAGCGCGAATCTGATAAATATCGTCTTTGATAATGACCTTATCGCTCAAACTATGACCATTGTCTGTCAGTTTGGAAACCAGAGCTTGGCCGGATGTATCGGTGCTTTCATCGCGAGTATCTGAAACGGTTAATACGGCAATATTTAAAGGGATGAAATCTCTGCTTACGTGTTGTCCCATGGTAAACCTCTTTGTTTCTGTCATAGCTGCATAATTTATGAATGGTTGAGCAGTTGGCTCCATTCGTCTGGGGTATTGGTGTTGATTAACCATTTTTCATTAGTCGATGGTACTGCTTGGGCGTTGAGTGCTGTTAATAACTCTGTAATACGTAATTGTTTCTTATGTAAGCGCTGTTCTAATAACTTCTCTAAGTGCGAACTGTTAGGGATAAAACAAGGCAAGGCACTATTTTCATAGTGTAGTGTGGTGTCAGATTGAGCTAATTTTTGGAGAGAGATAACGGGCAAGCAGGGCATGTCTACTGGGAGAATTAGAAACCCGCTGACGTTCTCTTTAAGTTTAGAAGCCGCATGTATGCCGGCATAAATTCCAGCCAGTGGACCTGAGTCCTTATGGAGGTCTTCGGTGTGACCTGCTCGGCTAATAATAACGTGCTGGCAACCCGCTTGTTGTAAAAGGGAGCGGCTGCGTTCTAATTGGGTCTGGCCGTCTAATGTTAATAAGGCTTTGTCTGTCCCCATGCGAGAAGACTGGCCGCCAGCCAATAAAATTCCAACGAGCACTGGTTAACCTCCGAGCATGGCTAGGTTACGGGTTAATCCAGTTTTCTTATCGTGCAATAAATGAGTCTCAGCTTTTCCTGTCAGAGCAGCGTGTAAGCGTGCCGCTATTTGTTCTGGTGTTTCTGTGGCTAAATATGGGCGTAAGGCTATGTTGCTGTCGCCGAACAGGCACAGGTGTAAATTGGCTTGCGACGATATACGCAATCGATTACAGCTGGCACAGAAGTTTTTGCTGTAGGGCATGATCAAACCAATATTGCCGGCAAAATCAGGATGGCTAAATTCGCGCGCTGGACCGGCATCGGCATCGCGAATAATTTGAACCCAGCCAGATTCCAATAAGGTGTCTTGAATGAGTTCGCCACTGACATGTTGTGCATCAAAAAAAGCTTGGTTGTCGCCAGTTTGCATGACTTCAATAAAGCGTAATGTAATGGGAGTGGTTTTTAAGTAATCAAGAAAACTTTGTAATTCGTTAAGGTTGTATTGCTTTAACAATACCGCGTTAAGTTTGACCTTGGTAAAGCCTCGATCAAAAGCCATTTGCATGGCGTTTTGAATTTCTTTTAACTTGTCGTGACCGGTAATTAAATGGAATGTTTCAGGTCGCAGGCTATCCATGCTGATATTTAATGCATCGAGCCCGGCATCAATATAGCTGTCTATTTGATGGGTAAGACGGTAGCCATTAGTGGTTAAGGCAACGGTTTCAATCCCCGGAGTTTGTTTGCAGATTTTTATGATGTCGGCAAGGTCTTTGCGAAGCGTGGGTTCTCCACCAGTAATGCGGATCTTACGGGTACCTGCTAGTGCAAAAGCGCTCACGATTTTTTGGATTTCAGGCAAGGTTAAAAGTTCTTCGGTGTCGTCTTTGCAATAGCCATCGGGCAGGCAGTAGTTGCAACGAAAATTACAAACATCCGTAACGGAGAGGCGCAGATAGGTAAAGCGCCTTTTAAAGCTGTCAGTTAACATTATGTGTCGCCTTTCCAAGTGTGGGAGGTTGTTAGATTTCTCTAGGCAACCCTGGTGATCTAAAGCAGTAGCAGTGATCACGGCCAAAAAACCCTGTCGTTAAAAAATAAAGAGTTAGGTCTTGAGGCTTCGGCTGGTGCTGTAAATGGGGTACATACAGTACAACGGTATTATGCAATAAATCGGATCGTTAATATAGGCAGCTGGCAGGTTTAACCAGCTGTCTATAGGGTGGCGTTATTTAAAAGGCTACTTGAGCTTGTAACCAAAGTTTCTGGGTGTCTACAGTTCCTTTTGCCGCACCTTGAGCCATTGTGTCGCCCATATCGTAATCAGCGTATTTCAGTAGCAAGTTTACGCCTTTGATTTTTTTGGTAATGGCAATATCAATTTCATCACCATAATCTGCACTGCCATTATCGGCATCGAAATCATGGTAAGTCACAGTGATTTTAGCGCCGGTTAACGGACATTTACCAGAAAGAGTTAAATACTCATCTTGTAAACCATCACCTGGAGTTCCTAAGAAGGTATCGGCGAAACCGTTAAATTTATGTTTGGTGGCCAATACTGTAGAGAAGCCAAAATTACTTTGGTCAGATCCTAAAACTTCTTGTCCAATTTTAACGTTTACTGGGCCAACTGCGGTGCCAAGTGCTACGTGAGTGTACTTAGTATCATAATCAGAGGAGCCAACAACTTCTTTGTTTTGCTTGGCGTATTCCAATTCATAGTTAACTTTTACACCAGCAATTTCAGGTGAACCTGTTAAGCGAATACCTGTGGTGTCAGTACCGTCTGTTTCGATGTCGTAGTTATACACGGCAACTTTGGCAAACGATAAGCCGATATAGCTGACGTTTAATAAAGTGGAGTCTGTGTCGATATCATTTTCGAAAATATCATTAACACCTTTAACGTAGGCTGCAACGATAGTCGTATCTGGGATCGATGTGTTTATAACTGCTGTAGCATCATAAGTTTGTTCGTTTTGACGCCAAGCCACACCACCAACAAAACGTTGGTTATCTAAATTAACGCGTTGACGACCATGCTTGATGGTTGTGTTTTCAAGGCCGGTGTAGGCGAGCCATGCTTGGTTTACTTCAGAGCCTTCTGGGTCGGCAATAACAGAGTGTTGATCTGCTCCGGCGGCACATAAATCATTAGGGTTATCGCTGTCTAAGTCACAATGATTTTCATCGACTAATTCCGAAGTGTTATCAACTTCAATTAAGCCTTGGAAATTTTTGTAAGACTGCGTTGTATAAGTTAAGCGAGTTTTCAAAGTTAATGCACTAGCGTCGTCGCGTGCATTATTTTGATCTACTTCTTCGTAACGCATGCGAAGGTTCAAATCTACCGTGCCACCTTTTATGGCCTCTTGTATTGTGGTTGCTTCTTCGGCGGCAAGAACAGACAGCGTTAATGTGGTTCCTAAAGTAGCAGCAATGGCTAAAGCCAATGGTTTTCTCATGGTATTACACTCCGTGGATAATAAAATCTTTGTACTTATTCTGTGCGGAGGAATTTAAGTTATCGCACGGGTGTTTCTCTTGATTTGAATCAAGAGTTAAAGATGGGTACCAACTAAAAAGAGAGGCTCTGCCTAAAAAGAGGTACAGGCGATAAACCGGTTTAGCCCGGCTTACCATCCGGTCTTGGTTTTACTAGCGATGTCCCATGAATAATAACGAAAGTTAGCAGAGCGGTACTCCACAGTAAGGCGCTGGTTGTCGTCCATAAATCTTGGTTCTGGGGAAAAATAATCACTCCCAAAGTACGTAATAAACCGCCGATTAATATCAGGACAAAAGCTATGCGCATGGCGGGGTGAGTTTTCAGTGGTTGCCCTGTATGACCTAAAGATACACGGGTGATCATGGCCAGTATTAAGCTACCCATGGCACCGGCTGTAAAAAAATGCAATAGCGTGGAGTGGCTGCCGATTAATTCGATTTGTGATATTGCGTTGGCGAATAATCCTAGCGGGATAAAAGCGTAAGCGGCGTGCAGTGACCAAAGTAGAGGCTCACCAGTTGTAATCCAAAAACGCCATCTTAGCCAGCGCAAGGTGTGAGCTATCGCGGCCAGAAAAAATAATAAGCCGACAGGTATGTGACCCAGTATAAGCTCAAGCTTTAAAGCGTAGACCAGCAGTAAGGCTAGCGTACTAGCAATAGTTAGATTTTCTAACCATGGCAGAGGTTGCGCTTTTTCGGTACGGGTTCCGTTAGCGGTAAAAAATGGAATTACTCGACCGCCAAGAATCGTCATGATTAACAGTATTAACCAAATAGCGGTGTTGATGCCTTGAATAAAAAAACCAGAATATTCTGGGATATTACTAAGGTGCATCATGCCGTTAGCGCAGGTTAAAAGCAGTAATACCGGTATAAAAAATAAATTACGATATTGCCTTACTTTAATAATCGGATACCCAAGAAAGAAAGCCGATAAAGGCAAAAAACTCATATCGATAATAATATGAGGAAGTGGTGTAGACCAAGCTATTAGGGCACTGACTCTCGCGCATAGCCAAACCCCAAATAAAATAGCTAGAGGTTTACCTTTAATGGTTTGTATTCCCGTCCAGTTTTGTACTGCAGTCAGTAAAAAACCAACAATAATGGCGCAGACAAATCCAAAAATCATTTCGTGAGCGTGCCAAAATAATAACCCTCCATAAGGAGAGATAGTGACGATACCCCGTAAAGCTGCGAGCCAAGTGAACATGGCTACTACGCTGAATAAGGCCCCAAATAAAAAGAAGGGCCGAAAGGCTAAGCGTAACAATGGCGGTGGAAGATTTGGCATGAATTGGACCTAAAAGTTATATTTCAGTTACGTTAAAGTTTAATCGTCATCTAAAAAATTGTGCTCTAAAGCGGCGTGCACTCGCTCCTGATAACGTTCTGATTTTAAGGCTAAAAACATGGCCATCATGCAAAGCGCCAATACCCCGTAGAGAATCATAAAGCAGACGCTGTTAATGCCTATAGTATCTACCGCCAAGCCAAACGCCACTGGAAGAGTGCAGCCTCCTAGTGCTCCTATAGCCGCAACAATACCGCCTACGCTACCCATTTGTTGTGGGTAATAATCGTGGATGACTTTATACACGCTGGCTCGGCCAAAACCTTGAGCAATACCAATGACAAAAATCAATGCGGTAAACATCCATACGTTAACTTCTATATTGAGCTGAACATCGCTGTGGGTACCGTGAATGGTCATGGTTGTAGGTGGGTAGCTAAGAAAAAATAAGCACACTAAGCAGACCCAAAAAACACTCCAGTTTACCGCTCTGCCACCGTATCGGTCAGCAAACCAGCCACCTAGAGCGCGGACCATACTTGATGTGGCGACAAAGAATAATGTAAAGCCCATGGCTTGCGAGGCCGTTAAATCATAAGCCGACCGGTAGTATTGTGGTAGCCACATGATGAGCGCTAAAAAACTACCAAATACAAAATAATAGTAAAGACCAAAGCGCCATACACGAAGGTGTTTGAGTGGTTCTAAATCTTGTTTCCAACTGGTTTTATTTTCGGCTAAAAGGTGGGCAGGTGTGGCTGGAGCAAATATATAAAAGAAAAATGCCATAGCTAACAATCCAGTGCCATAAGTTGGGCCTATAGCCTGCCAGCCCCAATAGCTAATTATAAGCGGTGCTAACGCGAAGGTGATGGCGGCTCCGGCATTGCCTGCACCGAAAATACCCATGGCGGTACCTTGTTTGCTGCGATCAAACCAGTCGGTGACATAACGAATGCCAATGGTAAAGGATGCCCCGCTGAGACCTAACCATAAGCCGGCCAAAATATAATCACTGAAGCTGGTTAAGTAGGGTAAGACAAATAGAACGGGGACGACGATGAGCATTTGGATAATGAAAACATTTTTGGGTTGGAAGCGATCAACCCAATAGCCAGCTGGAACTCGAGAGATCGCACCGGTAAGCATAGGCGAGGCTAATAAAAGTCCTAATTCTGTACCGGTTAATCCAAGCTCCGATTGAAGTTGCAATACAGTCACGGCGTAGAGTGTCCACACCGAAAAATTCGCTGCAAAGGCGAGTGTTGCCATTGCGAGAGCTTTGTTGGCACCAGGGTGAGTAGTCGTCACGTTAAACCTCTGTAAATAGACTGCGTATTAATATAAACAGTGTACTGATTTTTTAATAAAAAAATCAGGCTATCCCTTTATAAAGAAGGGGCGCTGTTTTGGCTTATTGGGTTACTTACAAATGAGTATTATTGATTGTGTTAAGTGCGCTGTCTGTTTCTTTGCGTTACTTATTAAGAGGTAGTGCTGCTTTATGAAGGGTGTTTTTAAGGTGGTAGGGTTGATGTAAATCAATAGTTGCTGCGAGGGGCTTGATGCTAACCTCTCGATTGATTTTTTTGCCTGCTTGGAGTTTCTTATGCACGACCCGCATAGTCTTAATTTGCTAAATGTTAGTGATCCGAAGATTAAAACCTTACACGTTACTTGGTTTGCTTTCTTTCTTACTTTTATGGTTTGGTTTAACCATGCGCCATTAATGGTGTTCATGATTGAAGCCTTTGACATGACCAATCAACAGGTTAAAGCCTTGTTGATCCTCAACGTTGCGCTAACCATACCGGCGCGTATCGCCATTGGTATTTTGGTGGATAAATACGGTCCGCGACACGTATACACGGGCTTGTTATTTGCCTCTTCGGTTCTGTGTTTATTGTTTGCTACAGCGCAAACCTATGAGCAACTGGCTTTATTCCGTTTCTTAATGGGGTTTGTTGGTGCTGGTTTTGTGATCGGTATTCGCATGGTAGGAGAGTGGTTTCCGCATAAGACAGTGGGTATTGCTGAAGGTATTTATGGCGGTTGGGGTAACTTTGGTTCTGCCGCTGCTGCTATGACATTACCAACATTGGCGCTAATTTACGGCGGTGATGATGGCTGGCGTTACGCACTGGGTACTACAGGGATTATCGTTGGTTTGTACAGCTTTGTTTACTATCGTGTAGCTCGCAACACACCTAAAGGTTCTACCTACTTCAAGCCTAAAAAATCAGGTGGTTTAGAAGTTACCAGTAAAAGAGATTTTGTCTTTCTTATCTTGATGAATATCCCTATGTACGCGGCATTAGCCGTATTAACCTGGAAGTTGTCGCCCTCCAATCTTGGTTTACTCTCTGATACGGCATCGCAGGCAATTTGGCTCGGTTTGGTTATTTTATTCTTCTATCAAATGCATGCTATTTGGCAGGTGAACAAAGATCATTTGCTCAATGGTGTGCCTGAATTAGATAAATACAACTTCAAACAAGTGGCAATTTTAGATTGGTCTTACTTTGTGACCTTTGGTTCCGAGTTGGCCGTTGTGTCTATGTTGCCACTGTTTTTCTTGGATACTTATACTGAGCTAAGTCCTGTTAAAGCTGGCTTGCTAGCTTCTGGTTTTGCGTTCATGAATTTAGTGGCTCGCCCAACAGGTGGTTGGTTTTCAGATCACTTTGGTCGTCGTAAAGCTTTGATGATATTGATTGGTGGCTTGGCAGTAGGCTATTTCGTTTTAAGTCGTGTTGATTCTAACTGGCCGATATTCTTGGCTGTGATTGCTACCATGTGCTGTTCGTTTTTTGTTCAGGCAGGTGAGGGCGCTGTGTTTGCTGTTGTACCTTTAATCAAGCGGCGTATGACAGGACAGATTGCTGGCATGGCTGGTGCTTACGGCAACGTTGGTGCAGTAACCTATCTGACGGTACTAAGCTTTGTTGATTACAGTACGTTCTTTTTAGTGATTGGTGCTTCAGCATTGGTGATATTCTGTATCGCCTCTATGATGGATGAACCTAAAGGTCAAATATCTGAGGTTCTTCCCGATGGCACTGTCGAAATGATTGATGTTGGGTGATTATTGAAAGTAACTATCGAGAGCAACTATCGAGAGCAACTATCAAAAGTAACTATCAAAAGTAACTACGGGGTATAAGTTCTTTGACTGGACTTAAGCTAGATGCGGCTCTGCACTGTGTGCAGGGCCGTAAATCGTTAAATGAAGATGCCGCTGGAGTCCAGGTCCCGACGGATAATTATTTGTTGCACAGCAAAGGCGCGGTACTGGTCGTAGCCGACGGTGTGTCTTCGGCTGAAGCTGGTAAAGAAGCCAGCGAAACCGCTGTTAAGCGTTTCATTGAGGAATATTATTCAACGCCAGATACTTGGTCGGTAAGCCATTGCGGTGAGAAAATTTTATCGACCATTAATTTGCGTTTGTATCGACAAAGTCATGAATTCGCGACAGAGAGTAAAGGTTATCTCTGCACGTTTAGCTCTATTATTATCAAAAGCCAAACCGCCCACTTCTTCCATGTGGGTGATAGCCGTATTTATTTATTCCGCGACGGCGAATTAAAGCAAATCACCAATGATCATAAAGCCAGTATTGCTGACGGTAAGTTTTTTTTAACGCGCGCGATGGGCATGGATAATCGTTTGCATCTTGATTACGGTCGTTTAGCTTTGCAGCAAGGTGATCGTCTATTACTGACAAGTGATGGGATACATGATTTTCTTGGTGATGGTGACATTGTTGGTGTTTTAAATAAACCGGCGAGCTCGCAAGAACAATCACAGCAATTGGTTGATTTAGCGTATAAGCAAGGTAGTGACGATAATATTTCGGCGGTGGTTTGTTATGTTGAACAATTACCATCCGAAAATCTAGATGATTACAGCGCCAAGCTGACGCGTTTACCTTTTCCTCCTGAGCTAGAACCGGGTATGAAAATTGATGGTTACGTGGTTGATAAAACCCTTTTTGCCTCAAGCCGAAGTCAGTTGTATCTGGTTCATGATGAGGTCAGTGGTAACGCCTATGCGATGAAGACTCCGTCACAAAATTTTACCGATGATATTGGCTACATTGATCGTTTTATTCAGGAAGAGTGGATTGGTAGCCGAATTCGTAACCCTCACGTTATAGAGGTGGTTCGCCAAACTCGCGAGCGAACGTGCCTGTATTATTTAATGGAAGTAGGACAGGGAATCGGTTTGGATCAGTGGATGGAAGCTAATCGTCTGCCAAGCCCTAAGCGGGCAATAGCTATTGTTAAGCAGATTGCTGATGGCTTGCAATCGTTCCATGATAACGAAGCTATCCATCAAGATATTAAACCGGGCAATATTCTAATTGATCAAAATGATGATGTTAAAATCGTCGATTTTGGGTCGGTCTATGTGGCGGGGTTATCTGAAATTCACAAAGCCATTGAGCATGAAGGGGTTCTGGGTACGGCCTCATATTCAGATCCTGTTTATTTAACGGGAACAAATCCAGGTATACAGGGTGATTTATATTCTTTAGCGACAATAACCTATGAAATGTTTGCAGGCGAAATTCCTTACGGTGAAGCTATAGAAAACTGCCGTTCGAGTATCGATTACGATCGGTTGCGGTATCAGTCTGCTGCGCAATTTAACCCAGTTATCCCAAAGTGGTTTGATCGAGCGTTAGAAAAAGGTGTGAAGTTTGATTTGGAGCAGCGCTACTCGAGTATTCCGAGTTTCTTAAAAGATTTAACCCATCCAAATCCAGAGTTTTTAAAAGATGATCCGGTGAGCGAGCAAAAATCCAGTACGTTGATGTTTTGGAAGTTAATGTCAGGCTTTTGGTTTGTGACGTTTTTGTTGGTTATTTATCTGTTTTTACAGGCTGATTGACAGTCCCCTCGGTAGGCTACTTAATCCAGCACCTTGCTTAGTTGCAAGAGCTGGAAGCATAGTCGGGCGGCTGATCTGTTATCGTGTTTGCATCACAACTGGCTTTTCATCACGATCAAAAATAACGTAATTAGAAATATCGTTACCATCGCTGACATTGTTGGCCATTTGATTAAGATAAGGCTCAGCGTCGTCTTCACTTGGCGGTTTGCCATTTTCACCGTTGAGCCCAGCGATCATCATCATGTCCCAGTCTTTGCTGATGCTGTCGGCTTCTTTGCTAAAGCTGGCGAAGTCTTTTATATCTTCAGGTAATTTATCAACACACATTAACGGCGTAAGGGTGCCGGTTTTATGTTTGTTTTTATTTTTCTTTGCTTCACTTTTAATAAATAAAAATAACATTCTTTGTGGTTGGTCTTGTTGCGCGGCTTCTTTCAAAAGTTCTGCGAAAGTGGAAATCATTTGTTGGTCCTATAAATTTGTGTTTGTGTTTAGCTTAAGTGAATTTTTAGTCTTCAAAAAATTAAATTCAGCGGCTAAGCCAGCGATCAAAAGGTTGAACCATAACGGTCGAGCCTTTCTTTTGAGTGTTTTCCTCGGCTTCCAAAACGATATAGCAATCAGCTTTGCTTATTGACGTTAATATTCCTGAGCCCTGACTGCCAGTACTCGTAACGCATAGTTCGTCTTTATCATTGCGGGTTAGTAATCCTCGTTGAAAATCAGCACGGCCAGGAGATTTTTTAAGCGTGTCTAGGGTTGATAATGGCAGGTTAATTTCATCGTTAAAAATCTCACCTGCCAGTTTTCGGAGGGCTGGCAAGGCTAATTGATGGAATGTGACGGTGGCTGAAACGGGATTGCCTGGCAATCCAAAAAAATAACATACTTCTTTTGGGCCATTAGTGTTTAGGGTGCCGAACGCAAAAGGTTTTCCCGGTTTCATGGCAACTTTCCAAAAGTCTACCTGCCCTAATTTATCTAAAATAGATTTTGTGTAATCTGCTTCGCCTACAGAAACGCCACCAGAAGAAATAACAGCATCACAGGTGTCGGATGCTTGGGTAAATGCGCGTTCTAATAATACGGGGTCGTCAGGGATGATGCCAAGGTCGACAACGTCGGCTCCTAGACGTTGCAGCATGGCACGCACTACAAATCGATTACTCTCGTAAATACAACCTGGTGTAAGTGTTTCACTGGGGAGGCGCAGTTCGTCGCCACTAGAAAAAAGAGCAACTTTAATGGCTTGATAAACTTCTACTGAAGCTATGCCAATTGAAGCAAGTAAGCCTAAGTCGACCGGTGAAATACGACTGCCTTGTTTTAAGATAACATCCCCAATTCGAATGTCTTCACCAGCGCGGCGAATGTTTTCGTTGGCTTTGGCTGGTTGACTAAATTCAATGAGCTCACCAATGGTGGTGTCGCCTTGAGCGCTACTGTTTTCTTGCATAATTACTGTGTCAGCGCCGGCTGGTATTACGGCTCCAGTCATTATTCTAACGCATTGACCGCTTTCAACTTTCCCTGAGTAGGGCGCGCCAGCAAATGATTTTCCAATTAAATGAAATTGACTTGTGGAAGCAAAATCTTGCGAACGTAATGCGTAGCCATCCATAGCTGAATTATCATAATTAGGGACTTGAATGGTACTGATCGCATCGGCAGCTAATACTTTATCAAGACAATAATCTAAGGCTAAAACTTCAGTTTTTGTTGTGCGTTCAATAGAGCCTTTTAAGCGTTGCTTGGCTTCTTCGAAAGGCAGCATTTTTCCTGTGTTACAGCAGTCCATAAACCTACCTGAATAAAGGGTGGAGAAAATTAAAGAGTTAAGAGGATTGGCTTATCATCCAAACAGCGGCTTGAACTCGAGAACTCAAGCCTAACTTTTTAAGAATGTGTTTAACATGAACTTTCACTGTGCCATCGGAAATATTTAATTCCCGAGCAATTAATTTATTGCTTAAGCCTTTGGCAATATAGCGCAGGATTTCATTCTCACGACTGGTTAGGCTGCTGAGAATATTAGGCTTGGTATCACCTTTACGCAGAGCGTCTGCTAATACGGAGGTTAATTTTTCGCTGATGACCATTTTTCCTAATGCAGCATCTTTTATTTTTTCAATAATATGTTCTGGCAGCATGTCTTTTAATAAGTAACCATCGGCACCGTAGGTGATGGCTTGGACAACATCTTCATCGTTGTCTGAAACAGTCAGCATGATAATACGTGAGGTAATGCCGTTTTCACGAAGGCGTCGTAATGTTTCCAAGCCGTCCATGCCTTGCATATTCAAATCTAAAATAATCAGATCGGGATCTAATTCTTCAGCCAATATGAGTGCTTGTGATCCGCTGCTGGCCTCACCGGCTACTATCAGTTCATCTTCATCTTCAATTAATTGAGTTAACCCCTTACGCAGTAGTGGGTGATCATCAACCAATAGTATGGATGCTTGTGAGTTTGTCATGTATTTATAGTCCTTCCGGAAATGATAAATAGTCTAGGGCCTTTGGGGGTCAGACTAACTTTATTGGTGTAAATCTCAATCGGTTACTTGCTAAAATTTGATGCAGATCACACAAGGACTTAATGTCCTGAATAACTCGTTAGCACGTATTTCTTAAGTGTTATCACAAGTGGGTAGGCGTCAAAATTTTAAATGTTAGGCAGGTGTCGATGATAGCAGGTCTAAGGCTTTCTGATACTCATAAAAGGGTAGTGAAAGGGTAGGTGAAAAGCTTGTTTAAGCTACTTCTTTGTGCGCATTGTCGCAAAGGTCTATCTGCTTGCATAGTGATTCTGGTTTTTACTTTTATTAATTGGAGGGACTTATGTCCGACCTACAAAAATGGGATCCGGAAGACACGGCTTTTTGGGAATCAGAAGGTAAGGCGATTGCTAATCGTAACCTTTGGATTTCTATTCCAAGCTTATTGTGTGGTTTTGCGGTTTGGTTGTATTGGGGAATTATCACGGTTCAAATGTTGAACTTGGGTTTTCCGTTTGCTAAATCAGAATTATTTACCTTAATGGCTATTGCGGGCCTAACTGGCGCAACGTTACGAATACCGAGTAGCTTTTTTGTTCGTCTTTGTGGTGGCCGAAATACTATTTTCTTTACCACAGCGCTATTGATGGTGCCTGCTCTCGGTGCTGGTCTGGCGTTAAAAGACCCAACGACTCCATTGTGGGTTTTTCAATTGTTGGCTCTTTTGTCTGGCTTTGGTGGCGGTAACTTTGCGTCTTCAATGTCTAACATCAGTTTCTTTTACCCTAAAAAACAACAAGGTTTAGCGTTGGGTTTGAATGCAGGGTTGGGTAACTTTGGTGTGACCACCATGCAGATACTTGTACCACTAGCGATGACATTTGGTTTGTTCGGCGCTATGGGTGGTGAGCCTATGGTGTTGCAAAGTACTTCAGGCACATTGATCGGCAAGATCCCAGCAGGTACTGATGCGTGGATACAAAATGCTGGTTTTATTTGGTTGTTATTCCTTATTCCTCTAGCATTTTTTGGCTGGTTTGGCATGAACAACTTACGCTCAGCTGATGTGTCGCCAAACATTCCTGGTCCAATAGGGGCTTTTGCAACTATCAGTGCGATGCTGTTGGTTGGTTTCGCCACAGCGATCTTTGGCTTGTGGTTGTTGTTACCTGAAGCGGCTAATGGATCTGGTTTTGGTGTTCCAAAAGAAATTGTATTACTGATTGTGGTTGTATCGACAGTACTTTTGCTGAAACTATTCCCAGGTGAAATCAAAACCAATCTTAAGCGTCAATATAAGATTTTTGAGAACAAAAATACTTGGGTGATGAGCATTATTTACACTATGACTTTTGGTTCTTTTATTGGCTTTGCGGCGTCTTTTCCTTTGTCTATTAAAGTAATATTTGGCTATCAGCATTTAATGGTTGATGGCGTAATGACGCATAATACGGCTAATGCTAATGGGCCTAGTGCCTTGATGTACGCATGGATGGGACCTTTTATTGGTGCTCTAATTCGTCCAGTGGGTGGTTGGATTTCTGATAAAGTTGGTGGTGCACTAGTAACGCAGATTTGCTCTTTGGTTATGATCGGTTCTGCTGTTGGCGTTGCTTCTTATATGCAAGCCGCATATAACTCAGCGACACCTGAAGAGTACTTCATGCCTTTCTTTGCTTTGTTCTTATTATTGTTTGCCGCGACAGGTATTGGTAATGGCTCGACTTTCCGTACTATCGCTATGGTATTTCCAAAAGAACAAGCTGGACCGGTGTTAGGTTGGACCTCTGCTGTAGCTGCTTATGGTGCCTTTTATATCCCTAAGGTGTTGGGTGAGCAGATTAAACTAACCACTCCTGAAAATGCATTGTACGGATTTGCGGTTTTCTATGGTGTGTGTGTGATTCTTAATTGGTGGTTTTACTTGCGCAAAAGTGGCGAGTTTTACAATCCTTAATGAGTGCTATTGAAAAGCCGGCTTTTGCCGGTTTTTTTTACTTCAAAATTTCTTGATTATGACGGCTTATCTACGCGCTTTTAATAATGATGGATGGGGTAAAAACAAACCTCACTTGAGTTCCCCGGTTAGGGTTTGAGTGAATGTTTAGTTCTCCTGAAAGTTGATTGCTACGTTCTTGCATTATGGATAAACCATAGTGGTTTAATCTTTCGGTTTTTTCGGGCAAGCCAACACCATCATCGATAATGCTTATTTCAATTTGTTTGTCCTCTATCTGTGATAACCGTATCTGTATTGATTTTCCTTGAGAATGTTTGATGGCATTTTGAGTGCCTTCACGAATGATTTGCATGAGGTGTATTTCTTCTGCAGGACTCATAGGTAGGTCGTGAATATCATAATTTAATTGTATGTGAATGTTTGTCCTTTGTTGGAGGGTCTCTATTGCCTCAAATAAAGACTGGTGCAATCCATCAGGAGACATTTGCAAACGAAAGGTTGTTAGTAGTTCGCGCAAATGCTGGTAGGCGGACGACAAGCCTTCGCGCAATTCATTAATCACAGCGGGTTGTTTGGCGTGAGCTTGATTGTCTTGATTTTTTTGTAAGCGAGACACTTGAATTTGTAAATAGGAAAGGGATTGGGCTAGGGAATCATGAAGCTCCCTTGCAATAACGGATCGTTCGTTGCTTAACACCAGTCGTCTGGTGTTATTGGTTTGTTCTTTAGTGGATAGCGCTATGGCAACTTGATCGGCGACTGATGCCATTAACTGTTCTTTCCAACCTGATATAAAGAGGTTGCTACACCTAGCAACCAAAACGCCATATTGAATGTTGTTGTGCTTGATCGGAAACTTTATATCCGTTGTGTTGCCGTGGGTAACGATTTTTTTTGTGTCTATTCTGCAGTCGTTACAGGTTAATTCTTGGCAGTGTTGTGCGTTGTGTGCGGTATCTTGCTGGAATGGATGATCGCCTTCGGGGGTTAGTAGGCACAGCTCAATGTTGTCGACTTCTATAATGTCTGAAAGTGTATTGATTATGTGACTAACGTTGAGTTTGTCCGTTTGATTTCGATTGATTTCATCGGCGATAGAAAATAAAAAATTGAGGGTTGAGTTTCGTAATGACAGCTCTTTGGTTTTTGCATTAATTTTTTCTTCGAGATCCGTTTGGTTTTTTCGGATTGATTTGCTGGATTGATTTAGGGTGTCGGCGAGTAATTGGAGCTCGTCATTATTATGAAAATATAAATGTTGAGTAAAGTTTCCTTGTCCCATTTTTTTTGCTGTTTGGATTAATGAATTAAGTGGCCATTCAATCCGTCTTTTCAGTATATAAAATATGATGGCAGCTATTAGTGTCGATATAAACATGGATGCTAATAGCACGGTACGAAGTTGATTGTTTTTATTTTCAGCGTGGCTCTGGTAGAGGCTTACAAAATGGTTAATGTCGAAGGCTTGTTTGTCTAATTCTTTTTTTGGGAAGTTTGCTGTGTTTTGTTCAGAAAATTCTAATACCAAAGGTTTGAGGTTATCTATCCAGTGGCTTTTTGTGAGTTCAAATGATTTAGCAATTTCGGCGTTATTGCTGGTGGTAATGAATGCGTTTAGGTAGTGATTGTTCCAGGTGTTATCGAGCTGGTGAATATAAGTATTTAGGTCATTTTTATTATCAAGTTTTAGCGCCAAACCAATTTTATAGGTTTGCATACGCATTGAGCCTAAAAGGTTAATAGTTTCAGCGTCAGAGTCGGTCTTTTCTACCATCAAGAAAGAAATAACGATCGATAGCATCATTATCGCAACAATCGTAAATACGGATGAATTAATAAGAGTGATGACTGAGCCGCTCTTATTCTTGTAGGTCGTTTTCGCCACCATATATACCTCTAATGTTTCGCGTAAATTCTACACCTTCAGGTGATTATTTCCTTGTGGGTATAAGCCCATCTGTATCAGCATTTTACTGGATGTGATGAGTTACCACTTTGTGGGTATGGCGTAACTCCATACCCATTTTGAACGGTTGCTGACTTGATTTGAGTCAAGGTAGTTTACACCCCGAACGCTAAATTAATGTCACATAATTTTTTAATATGTTTTGTTTTTGAGTGAGCAAGGATAGCGTCCAGAAACATTCGTTTCCAGATACCAAGTCAAGTAAGGATTAATTTATGAGTCACTTATTGGATCGCCTTAATTTTTTTAAGTCGAATAAAAGTGGGACTTTCGCCGATGGTCATGGTGAAACCCGTACGGAAAATAGAGACTGGGAAAACAGTTATCGTCAACGTTGGCAGCACGATAAAATCGTGCGCTCAACTCACGGCGTAAACTGTACTGGTTCATGTTCATGGAAAATATACGTTAAGAATGGTCTGATTACGTGGGAGACTCAGCAAACGGATTACCCACGTACGCGCCCAGACTTACCCAATCATGAACCGCGCGGTTGTCCACGTGGAGCCAGTTATTCTTGGTATATTTATTCGGCTAACCGTCTTAAGTATCCAAAAGTGCGCAAATCATTACTTAAATTGTGGCGCGAAGCGAAAGCTCAGCACAGTAATCCTATGCTGGCTTGGGGTTCTATTGTTGAAGATCCAATTAAAGCCAATAGCTATAAAACGAAACGCGGAATGGGCGGCTTTATTCGCTCGTCTTGGGATGAGGTTAATGAGCTGATTGCGGCGTCTAATGTCTACACAGCTAAAACCTATGGTCCTGACCGTGTCGTTGGTTTCTCACCAATCCCAGCCATGTCTATGGTGTCCTATGCCGCTGGCTCTCGTTATCTGTCATTGATGGGCGGCGTTTGTTTAAGCTTTTATGATTGGTATTGTGATTTACCTCCCGCATCACCACAGATTTGGGGTGAGCAGACCGATGTTCCAGAGTCGGCCGATTGGTATAACTCGAACTACATCATTGCGTGGGGTTCAAACGTTCCACAAACCCGTACGCCTGATGCCCACTTCTTTACTGAAGTGCGATACAAAGGCGCCAAGACAGTATCAATTACACCTGATTATTCAGAAGTCGCTAAGTTAACCGATCAATGGTTGAACCCAAAGCAGGGAACTGATGCTGCAATTGGTATGGCTTTTGGTCACGTTATCCTGAAAGAATTTCATCTAGAGAACCCGAGCGAATACTTCACTGATTATGTGCGTAAGTATTCTGATATGCCGATGTTAATAATATTGGAAGATCATGATGGCACGGCTTTGAAAGGTGGGCGTTTCTTACGCGCTTCGGATCTTGCTGATAATTTGGGTCAAGAAAATAACCCTGAGTGGAAAACCATTGCATTGGACGAGCTGTCCGGCGAGTTAGTTTCTCCGCAAGGTTCAATTGGCTACCGTTGGGGTGAAGACGGTCAATGGAATATTGAAGAGCGTGAAGGTAAAGAAGGTAAAGAAACCAAGCTGCAATTGTCGTTAATAGGCGATAAGCAAGTAGCTGGCGTGGCTTTTCCTTATTTTGGTGGCCAGGTAAATGAGTATTGGGATCATCAAGAAGGCGAAGAAATTCAAGTTAAAAACGTGCCTATGCGTGAGATTACCTTGGCTTCTGGAGAGGCCGTAAAAGTTGCTACCGTCTACGACATGATGATGGCTAACTACAGCATTGATCGTGGCTTGGGTGGTGAAAATGTCGCCTCTAGTTACGATGATGACACCGTTGCTAACACGCCAGCATGGCAAGAGAAAATCACGGGCGTTAGCCGTGAAAAAGTCATTCAGGTCGCTCGTGAATTTGCTGATAATGCTAACAAGACCAAAGGTCGGTCGATGGTGATTGTTGGTGCAGCGATGAACCATTGGTATCACATGGACATGAACTACCGAGGCCTGATCAATATGCTGATCATGTGCGGTTGTGTTGGCCAGAGTGGTGGCGGTTGGGCGCATTATGTTGGGCAAGAAAAGCTCCGTCCACAAACTGGTTGGCAGCCATTGGCCTTTGGCCTTGATTGGAGCAAGCCACCGCGTCAAATGAACGGAACTTCGTTCTTTTATAATCACAGCTCTCAATGGCGTCATGAGAAAGTTAATGTTCATGAAGTTCTATCCCCGTTGGCAGATAAGAATGTGATGCCTGAAAGTATGTTGGATTACAACATTAAGGCCGAACGCATGGGTTGGTTGCCTAGTGCACCACAGTTGAATAGAAACCCATTGGAAGTTACCAAGGAAGCCAAAGCGGCAGGTCAAGATCCTAAAGATTATTTGGTTGAACAGTTAAAGAGCGGTGGAATTAAGTTTGCCGCAGAGCAACCGGATAACTCTGATAACTTTCCTCGCAATATGTTTATTTGGCGTTCTAACTTACTGGGTTCATCGGGTAAGGGTCATGAGTACATGCTTAAGTATTTGTTGGGCACTAAAAATGGCGTGATGAACGAAGATAATGGTAAAACCAACGGTATTATTCCTAATGAAGTTGAGTGGGTTGATAAGGGCGCCGAAGGCAAAATAGATTTAGTGGTGACACTGGATTTCCGTATGTCTTCTACTGCGCTCTATTCAGATATCGTATTACCAACGGCAACTTGGTATGAGAAAGACGACATGAATACTTCGGATATGCATCCGTTTATTCATCCGCTTTCAAAAGCCGCAGACCCAGCTTGGGAAGCGCGTTCAGATTGGGATATTTTTAAAGGTTTAGCTAAGAAGTTCTCTGAAGTTTGCGCTTTAGATAACAATTTAGGTGTTGAGTCAGACATAGTGACCGTGCCGATTTTACACGATACGCCTAATGAGCTGGCGCAACCATTTGAAGTCAAAGAATGGAAGCGCGGCGAATGTGAGTTAATACCCGGTAAAACCGCTCCTAACATGATTGTGGTTGAACGTGACTTTCCTAATTTATACAAGAAGTTCAGCTCTATCGGTCCGTTGTTAGAAAAGCAGGGTAACGGTGGTAAAGGTATCGGTTGGAATACAGACAAGGAAGTGGCGTTACTGCGTGAGCTTAATTACGAAGTAACAGAAGAAGGAATCAGCAAGGGTCAACCTCGTTTAGAAACCGCTATTGATGCGGCAGAAATGATCTTAACCTTAGCGCCTGAAACCAACGGTCAAGTGGCGGTTAAGGCGTGGGCAGCTTTGAGTAAATTTACAGGGCGTGATCACACTCATTTGGCATTGCCAAAAGAGGATGAAAAAATCCGCTTTAGAGATATTCAAGCGCAACCTCGTAAGATTATTTCTTCACCAACATGGTCAGGTTTGGAAGATGAGCACGTGAGCTATAACGCCGGTTATACCAACGTTCATGAAATGATTCCATGGCGCACTATCACTGGGCGTCAACAGTTCTACCAAGATCACAAGTGGATGCAGGCGTTTGGTGAGCAGTTGATAGCTTATCGTCCACCGGTGAGCACCAAAACGGTTGATATGCTCAAAGGCGCGAAGCCTAACGGCAATAAAGAAATCGCTTTGAACTGGATTACACCGCACCAAAAATGGGGTATTCACAGTACTTATTCCGATAACTTGATCATGTTAACTCTCTCGCGTGGCGGTCCGATCATTTGGATGAGTGAAGTGGATGCTCAGAAGGTCGATCTGGTCGATAACGATTGGGTTGAAGTGTTCAATGCCAACGGTGCTATTGCTTGTCGAGTGGTTGTGAGTCAGCGGGTCAACGAAGGCATGACCATGATGTATCACGCTCAAGAGCGGATTATTAACGTGCCTGGCGCGGAAACAACCGGAACTCGTGGCGGACATCATAACTCTGTAACTCGAATAATTATGAAACCAACTCATATGATCGGTGGTTATGCTCAACAGTCTTGGGGCTTCAATTATTATGGAACGGTTGGTTGTAACCGCGACGAAATGGTGGTGGTACGTAAGATGAGTAAAATCGATTGGCTCGAAGGATCCGATACTGATGATTTACCTCAACCACTACCGCAAGACGTTTAAGGAGCTCGCACAATGAAAATCAGATCTCAAGTAGGTATGGTGCTGAACCTTGACAAGTGTATTGGTTGTCACACCTGTTCAATTACCTGTAAAAATGTATGGACCTCTCGTGAAGGTATGGAGTACGCATGGTTTAATAATGTGGAATCCAAGCCGGGTATTGGTTATCCAAAAGAGTGGGAAAATCAAGATAAATGGAATGGTGGCTGGGTACGTAACAGTAATGGCACCATTAATCCTCGTATTGGTGGGAAATTCCGTGTGTTGGCGAATATCTTTGCCAATCCAGATTTGCCGCAAATTGATGATTATTACGAGCCGTTCGATTTCGATTATCAGCATTTGCATACCGCGCCTGAAGTAAAACATCAGCCAACGGCGCGTCCACGCTCGCTGATTTCCGGTAAGCGTATGGAAAAAATTGAGTGGGGGCCAAACTGGGAAGAAATTCTTGGTGGTGAATTTTCCAAGCGCAGTAAAGATAAAAACTTCGACAATATTCAAAAAGAAATTTACGGTGAATTTGAAAATACATTCATGATGTATTTACCCCGTTTATGTGAGCATTGTTTGAATCCAACGTGTGCAGCAAGTTGCCCAAGTGGTGCAATTTATAAGCGTGAAGAAGACGGTATCGTTCTTATCGATCAAGAAAAATGTCGCGGCTGGCGCATGTGTGTGTCGGGTTGTCCTTACAAAAAAATCTACTTCAATTGGAAGTCTGGTAAATCAGAGAAATGTATTTTCTGTTACCCACGGATTGAAGCGGGCCAACCAACTGTCTGTTCTGAAACCTGTGTTGGTCGGATTCGTTACTTAGGAGTTCTTTTGTACGATGCAGATCGTATTCAAGAGGTCGCTAGTACCGCTTCTGAGCAAGATTTGTATGAGAAGCAGTTGGAAATATTCCTTGATCCAAACGATCCCGAGGTTATTGCCCAAGCACTTAAAGATGGTGTTCCGTATTCAGTGATTGAATCGGCACAGCAATCGCCTGTGTATAAAATGGCGGTCGATTGGAAGCTGGCTTTACCATTACACCCAGAGTACAGAACGCTACCGATGGTTTGGTATATTCCACCGTTGTCGCCAATCCAGCACGCAGCTGATGGTGGACATGTTGGTATGGCCGGAGTCATTCCTGATGTAGACAGCTTGCGAATACCGGTTAAGTATTTGGCTAATTTATTAACAGCAGGCGATGAAAAACCAGTGTTGCGAGCGTTAAAACGCTTATTGGCTATGCGTGCCTACAAGCGTGCAGAAACGGTTGAAGGTCAGCTCGATTTACAGGTCTTGGCAGACGTTGGCTTGACCAAGTTGCAGGCCGATGAAATGTATCGTTACCTCGCTATTGCCAACTATGAAGACCGTTTTGTAATTCCTACGGCGCATCGTGAAGAAGCTATGAGTGAAGCGTTTGCAGAGCGTGGCGGTTGTGGTTTCAGTTTTGGCAACGGTTGCTCCGATGGCGATAGTGATCTCAACTTATTTGGTACTAAGAAAACCAACAGTCGCGACATTATTGATACCGTTCAAGTTTGGGAGGAATGAGTATGCAAATCTTAAAAATCATTTCTCTGTTGATGGATTATCCCAACTCAGAACTAAAAGAAGGCCACGCAGAATTGGTACCCCTAATTCGTTCTGCGAGGGAAATCTCTCCAGAAATGAGAGAGAATTTATTAGAAACTTTGAGTTGTGTTTATTCGAATGACCTGATGGATGCACAAGAAGCCTATACCAGTTTGTTTGATCGTGGTCGGTCTTTATCGTTACTGTTTTTTGAGCATGTACACGGTGAGTCACGCGATCGTGGACAGGCTATGGTGGATTTAATGGCTCAGTATGAGACCAAAGGTTTTGCCATTAATGTCAAAGAATTACCGGATTACATCCCTTTGTATTTAGAGTATTTGGCGGCACAAGAAGACTTGGAGGCACGTTCTGGATTAGTCGATGTGGCGCATATCTTTGGTCTACTGAAGGCGCGCTTGGAAGAGCGTGAAAGCCCATACTCACATTTGTTTGCGGCATTAATGCAAATTAGTGGTGTAAGGCTTGATGAAGCTGAGTTGCGTGAAAAAGTTTCTAAAGAAGAGCGCGACGATACGATGGAAGCTTTGGACAAAGTTTGGGAAGAAGAGGCCGTTACCTTTGGTGCGGGTGATACCGCTGAAGCCTGTCCGTCACAAACTGCTGGGCGTCCAAGCACACTAAAACAACCTATTGAAGAAGCCGTTCACTTTGTGAACAGTGCTAATTCTAAATAAGGAGCTTTTTTATGAATAACAGCGATACTCTCCTGTTTGGTTTTTACCCTTACATAGCTCTTGTTATTTGCGTTGTGGCTAGTTGGATTCGCTACGATCGTGAGCAGTACAGCTGGAAAGCCGGTTCAAGCCAGATCATGCGTACCAATGGCATGCGTGTAGCCAGTAATTTATTCCACATTGGGATTATATTTGTTCTTGCGGGCCACTTTGTTGGTTTATTAACGCCAGAGTCAATTTATCACTACGTTATAACGACCGAAAATAAGCAGCTAATGGCAATGGTTACTGGTGGCCTTTTTGGTGGATTATGTTTCATCGGTTTAACCATGTTAATCGTTCGACGCCTTACTGATCCTAGAGTCAGAGCATCGAGTAATACATCGGACATACTGGTTTTGATCGTGTTGTGGGTACAGTTGACTTTAGGTCTATCAACTATCGTTGCTTCGACTCATCATATGGATGGCTCGGTGATGGTAATGTTGGCAGATTGGGCACAAAATATTGTCACTTTGCATCCCATTGCGGCGGCTGAATCAATAGCGCCAGTTGCGCTTGTTTATAAGTTGCATGTGGTATTAGGGGTCAGCTTATTTGTACTTTATCCATTCACCCGACTGGTTCATATCGGTAGTGGTTGTAGTGCTATTGTTAAGTATTTAACTCGCAGTTATCAGATCGTACGCAGTAAGTAATATATCGGGTTTAAAGGTCAGTCTTAATACTGGCCTTTAAACCGGTATTAACGTTAGATGCCCCAAGTGTGCTCTAACGATCTATAAAATATCAGATTAATGTTTTCTATTTATTATCAAAGTGAGTTTCATCATGTCTTGTTCTTCGTCTACAGCAACGTCTGCAACACAAACGCCAACCTATGAATTGAACGATATCAACATAAACGGTGAGATTATTACTGAGAGTGATATTGCTCAAGAGGTACAGCATCACCCATCTGGTTCAATAGAAGAGGCGGTATATGAAGCGACTAATGCGTTGGTTATACAGTGTTTACTAAGGCAGGAAGCGACAGAGAAGGGCTTTTTAAAAGCAGGCGTAACGGAAGAAAACGCGATAAGTGAATTATTAAATACGGAAGCTTATGCACCAGAGGCAACAGAAAATGAATGCCATAGATATTTCATGGCCAATAGAGAGAAATTCTGTACATCACCTTTGGTGGAAGTAAGTCATATTTTATTGGCTTCTGATCCAAAAGATTTGAAAGATCGAATCACTGTAAAAGAAACTGCGTTAGGTTTGCTAGAAAAATTAAAGTCGGCTCCTAATCAATTTGAGGACTTTGCAAGGCAGTATTCCTCATGTCCGTCAAAAGAAACTCTTGGATCTCTAGGTCAGTTGAGCAAAGGCCAAACCGTTGCAGAATTTGAAAAGGTTGTCTTCGCTTTGAATGAAGGAATAGCCGAGCACCCAGTAGAGACTCGTTATGGGTTTCACATAGTCCAGGTACACAATCACATAGATGGTAATCCTTTAGATTATGAAATGGTTGAAGATAAAATAAAACAATACCTTAATGAAAAAACCCAGCGTAAAGCGATTAGCCAATACATAGAAGTGCTTTTTGGGAATGCGACTATTGATGGTTTTGCACCAAAAATGGACGGATCCCCCTTAATGCAGTGAGTTTGATTTAACTCCAAAATGATTTATTTTTGTAAATAAATCATTTTTTGTTGGACATTTTCAAAAAAGTAATTAGATTAGACGTATATGTCTTATTTTTTGCTGCAAAAATCAATGTTTCTTAGAGTCAGTAGTTGTATGTCCTAAGTGATTTGTCCTCCGATGCAGCTTGTTAAAATTAATAATTGTCTAATTCTTATCTGAAATTTTCGCTGTATAGCGCTTTGTGCGCATGAAATTTCGAGTGTGTTTTTTGTTACTCGAATAGTACTTTCAGTTTCATATGAAATCTGCAGTCGCTAAATTTTTAGATGTTAAATCTACCGTGTTTTTGGCCGATAGTGTGGTTAAAGACAGGTATGATTTGTAGAGAAAATTAAATGTCCAATAAAAGAGAGGTTCTACTTTGCAAACAGAAGTAAAAAAATGGTTTAAAGACAAAGGCTATGGTTTTTTAGCTAACGGTAATGGTCCCGATATTATGGTTCGAAAAGCCAATCTGGAAAATTGTCAATTTTTAAAGCCGGGCGTGGCGGTTGAATTTGAGTGTCACCCTGAAGACAAAGGCCTGATTGCTAAAAAAGTGAAGCTAGTCAAAGTACAAAGCAAGCAGAATAATAAGTCTAACCATAATAATTATGGTAGTAACCAAGGTGCTGGTTACTCTAACAAACAAGGTCATGGTGGTCGTGATGCAGCCGATAATAGAAAAATATTTGGCGTGATGACTTAGTAATACCGATTTTAAGATCCTGTAATGGCTCTTACGCAGAATTGTTGTATTGACTGTATGAGTTCTGTTTGTTGTTTTGCATCTTGAATGTTGACACTGGCTTTGCTGTTTTTATTTGGCATAGGGATATTCAGTGGGCCTACTAGGGCTTCTGATAATGCTCCTACTAAAGCGGCTGCGCTTATTGAAATATCCTGTTTCGGAAATTCTTTGGTTTTTATTCCTTGATCAATTAATTCACTGAAAATTTTGGCATAGGCCTCGCGATATATAAGTCTCTCGGCATCAACCTCAGGCTCAACTGGCTCGGCTATCAAAGCGAAAGCTAACTGTCGTCCCTGAATGGCTCTGCGTGAAAATACGTCTATACCTTTTAGTAAGCGTTCTTTATTTGTTTCGCAATCATCGCTGAATACAGCGTTATGCACCTGCTCAATTTCTTTTTCTGTTGCTTGTTTAAATACTTGAACACAGAGTTCAGCCTTGTTGGAAAAATACTTGTATACCGTGCCGGTTGCAACGCCAGCCGATTCAGCAATCTTACTTATCGTCAGTAATTTAAATCCACCCTCAGCGACCAACTTAGTAGCAGTTTGTAATAGCTTTTGCATTTGTGCATCGCGGTGTGCTTTGGTTTTTTCGGTAGGGCGATAAACCATAGAATTGTTGATCCTTAGTAGCTCTTAATTTAGTAGCTCTTAATTTAGTAGCTCTTGATATAGATATGGTTGTAATAGCTGAAGTATATCGTCATTGATTAAAGAGGTGAACTATGATTCACTTAATTAAAGGGTGAATTGCGATTCATAGTTTGATTTTTATAGCGTCATAACAAAATATACGGGTACTGGGAGATCAAGTATGGCTACACAAGTGAAGAGTGCAACAGCAGAGAAAGTTACTTTTACTGAGCCAGACTTTAAGCCTTCAACGGCTTATTGGGCTGAAACGCACGAGATATACAACCAGCCTACACCATTAGAAAATTATAATTTATACGGCCAAGATAAAGCTTTACAAGAGTCTGTTATCAAACACTCAGCGCAATGGGCCGAACAGGACTTAACCCGATTTGGGCAGTTGACTGGGTCTCAAGAGGTAATAGAGTGGGGATTTCTGGCTAATGAGAACAAACCGGTTTTGAATACCCATAACCGTCATGGTGCTCGAGTAGATGAAGTGAAATTTCATCCGGCTTACCACAACCTCATGGAGTTAGCGGTTCGAGAAGGTATCCATGCTTCTCATTGGTCTGAGCCAAAGCCAGGAGCTCATGTGGCCCGAGCGGCTAAAGCCTACATGATGAATCAAGTTGAGGCTGGACATGGTTGCCCAATCACCATGACATCGGCGGCCATCCCAGCGCTTAAAAATCAACCCGACTTGTTTAACGAGTGGGCACCTAGAATTTTATCTCGTGAATACGATTCCCGTAATATCCACCATGAAAAAAAGCTGGGTGCTACGATAGGCATGGCCATGACTGAGAAGCAGGGTGGGACTGATGTTCGGCAAAATTCAACCCGAGCTTATCCGGTAGGTGTTACCGGTGCAGGGCAAGCGTATGAGTTGGTCGGGCATAAGTATTTTGTGTCTGCTCCAATGTGTGATGCCTTTTTGGTTTTAGCGCAAGCGTCTGGCGGAATTTCTTGTTTTCTCGTGCCGCGCTGGCGTCCTGATGGCAGTAAAAACCCTCTCCAAATCCAAAAACTAAAAAATAAAATGGGTAATGTCTCCAATGCCTCAAGTGAAACGGAATTGCGTGGCGCTTTAGGTTATATGGTTGGTGATGAAGGCCGCGGTATAGCCGTTATTTTAGAAATGGTTGCTATGACCCGCTTCGATTGTATGGTGGGTTCAGCCAGTGGTATGCGCCAAGCTGTTGCCCAAGTAACACACCATTGCCAGCAACGGTCTGTGTTTGGTAAACGTCTTACCGATCAGCCGCTTATGCAAAATGTGTTAGCCGATCTTATTTTAGAAAACGAAGGGGCTTTAGCGTTCTCTATGCGGATGGCTCGTTCACTGGATAATATCGACAATAAATACGAGCAGGACCTGATGCGCATGGGTACCGCTGTTGGTAAGTACTGGATTTGCAAGCGCTCGCCAGGACACGCCTATGAGGCTATGGAGTGTATTGGCGGTAGCGGAGTGATGGAAGAAAGTATTATGCCAAGGTTATTCCGTGAATCGCCCATTAATACCATTTGGGAAGGCAGTGGTAATGTTCAATGTTTGGATATGATTCGAGCATTAAACAAATCGCCAGAGTCGTTACAAACTTTTATGGAGGAACTTGAAAAAGCCAAAGGTCAGCATGCTGATCTTGATCGGACTATTGGAGCCATTGGCAAAAGCTTTAATAAGCTCGATGATATTGAGTATCGTGCGCGCAGTGTAGTTGAAAAGATGGCGCTGGCATTTCAAGCGTCGACCTTGTGGCAATATGGTGACGAAACTATTGCTCAAGCGTTTTGTGATTCGAGATTAAACCCTGACAATCAAGGTTGGGTTTACGGTACCTTACCGCGGTCGGTTGATTGCTCAGCGATTATCAAGCGAGCTACGCCTGAGGTGGGGGTATAATTATTTTGTTATCGGGACTTATGGTCAATGTTTTTATGATTGAGAGGGGGGCAACCTTACTTTCGCTCGGCTAGTGTTTGGGTATTGGTGGTATACTCGCGCCCTATGAATCAAGCAAAAAATATTTTACAAACCGTTTTCGGTTATCAAGATTTTCGCCCGCCACAAGATCAGATCATTGATACGGTTATCAATGGCGGCGATGCATTTGTATTAATGCCTACCGGTGGCGGTAAATCACTGTGTTACCAAATTCCGGCGTTAGCGATGGATGGCTGCGCCGTGGTTATTTCACCTTTGATCGCCTTGATGCAAGATCAGGTCAATACGCTACAACAGCTGGGCGTGAAAGCTAACTTTTTAAACTCCACTTTAGATAATTACACGGTTCAAGAGATAGAGAGTGATCTATTAGCGGGCAAGATAGACTTACTTTATGTTGCTCCTGAGCGACTCAAACAGCCCCGTATGTTGTCGCTGCTACAGAAAATCCCCATAGCTTTATTTGCCATTGATGAAGCCCACTGTGTTTCACAATGGGGTCATGACTTTCGAGCTGATTATTTACAGCTCAGTATGTTGGCTGATCTATTTCCCCATATACCTCGAATTGCCCTAACGGCCACGGCGGATGCGCAGACACGCGTTGAAATTATTAATCGATTGCAGTTAGGCAATGCGAAACAATTTGTCTCAGGTTTTGACCGGCCTAATATTCGCTACCGTATCGGTTTGAAGGTCAACGCTAAGCAACAGTTATTAAAATTTTTAACTGAAGAACATCGCTTTGATGCCGGTATTATTTATTGTTTGTCACGTAAAAAAACGGAAGATTTTGCCTCGTGGTTACAAACTCAAGGCTTTAAAGCTCTACCTTATCATGCGGGTTTAGATAGCCAGGTTCGTGCAGATCATCAGTCTCGATTTTTGCGTGAAGAAGGCATTATTATTGTGGCTACCATTGCCTTCGGTATGGGGATTGATAAGCCCGATGTACGATTTGTAGCGCATTTGGATTTACCTAAGACCGTTGAATCATATTACCAAGAGACAGGCCGAGCCGGACGTGATGGAGAAAAGTCCAATGCCTGGATGATCTATGGTTTACAAGATGTTCTCAAACTTCGCCAAATGTTGGACAAATCCAACGCCGGAGAAGAACACAAACGAGCTGAGCAACATCGATTGAATTCAATGTTGGGTTTGTGTGAAATCACAACCTGCCGACGACAATCATTGTTGAATTATTTTGATGATCATATGCCTGAGCCCTGTGGCAACTGTGATACGTGTTTAGAACCAGTTAAAACTTGGGATGGCACTGATGCCGCTCGTAAAGCTTTGAGTGCGGCTTATCGAACGGGTCAACGATTTGGTGTAAATCATTTGATTGATGTTCTTCGGGGATCTGATACCGACAAAATTAAACAATTCAATCATCAAGAGTTACCAACTTATGGTGTGGGTAAAGAGTTGGACGCGGATCAATGGCGATCGGTATTTCGGCAGTTGGCAGCACGGGCTTATTTAAGCGTAGACTTAGAAGCTTTTGGCGCTTTACGCTTAGAGGAAAAGTGTCGACCCTTACTGCGTGATGAAGAGACCATTCAGCTGCGTCAAGATATTAAACAAAAAATCGTGAAACAAAAAACCAAAACATCACTGCCTGATGATATTGATATTACTTTGTGGGAGCTGCTCAGAGAATGTCGCCGCGAATTAGCGGATGAGCAAAACATCCCTCCGTATATTATTTTTCACGACAGTACGCTTAAGGAAATGTGTGACAGTGTGCCGCAAAATCTAAGCGAGTTCGCTACTCTCAGTGGTGTGGGTGAACGCAAACTCGATAAATACGGTGCTGATTTTATTGCGGTTATTAATCAGCACCTGAGTCGATCCGTTTTATGAATAAAGAGGCTTTAAGGCGCTGTCTGGGCTATCTTTTGTCGATTCTTGTTGCTGGGTTATTGCCTGCTTAATACTGTCCAAAAGCGCTTTGGGTAAGCGATTATCTTCATTACCATAGAGGTGGTCATCCAGAGTTTTAACAGCTAGATCAAACTCTGGATTATTTAAAGCCTGCGCAACATCCAATAAATTTAAAATATTCTCTTCTGAAAAATAGGCCTTTCCCCAGGCAATTATACTATTTCTAATTGGCATAGGATCAGCAAGATCTAGCTGCTTCAATAACTGTTGAAATTCGTACTTAGCGCTGTTAACAGATTCTTTGAGAATAGGCTTGTTTGAGTCATTGATTTTTTGTGGTGATGTTTTTGAGTGCCACCACAAACCAATAAATATCAAGGCTATTAGTGCGTTAAAGAACGTGAGATACAACCAAACATTTGAAGTGGAGGTCTTTTCTGCGATTGCTGTGTCGGTTGGAATTTGATTGGCTGCAGTTTTTGGAGTTGTTGGGGAAGGGGAGACAACAGGTGCTGTTTTAGCAATGGTGCCGCCCACAGTTATATCTTCAACTGGGAGGCGAGTTTTACGAATTTTCTGTGCTTGTGTGTCCCACCACTCAATAACTATTGAGGGTAGAGTTAACTTACCTGGTTTGTTGGCTACTATGGCGTAACTTTCACTTTTAATTGTGGTGATACCTTGACCGGAAAGTTGTTCATCAACTTGTGGTTGATCTGGGTAGTAACTCAGACCGCTAATTTCAGTGATATCTAACGGTGGTAATTGTGCGGCAGTTAGGCCCTGTGCTTTCACTTTAATGGTTCTAGTGATTGGCTCGCCGACGACGAAGTTACTTGGATCTTTGCCCCAAGTTTGCTCAAGGGTAATCGCTTGAGCCGGCAGCCAGCTCGGTGAAGTATAGTTTTGTGGTTGCGGCAAAACAGTCACTGACCGCTCTGGAGCTCTTAAATTAAGCCTTTGGTTGGTGCTACGCGTGTAAAACGGATCGTGACTGCGACTACGATTAGCTTGGGTGACGACAGTCCATAGGGTAGAAGGAATGGTCAATGTACCGCTTTTCTGGGCGAAAATTGCGTACTTAACTTCTACAACGCCATAATTTTTCCCGGTAATTTGTTTTTGGTATTGGCTCTCTGAGATTTTTTTAACAATGGCATTCTCGATCACAAGGTCGGTGCTGTCTAAACCGTTTAAGTTAACGGAAGTAAACAGGCGCATTGTATAAAGTATCTGTTCCTGAACGAAAACATTATCTTTTTCTAAATCTACTTCCATAAAAACGGGTTGGTCATTCATTTTATTGGATGATATTACTGGGGTCTTTATAACGTTAATTTCAATGGCATCGGTAAATGATTTCCGGAAAGGAAATGAGGGTATTAATAAGCGGCCCTCACGTTTTGGTGCTAGGGTTATTTTCCACTGAGTCCACGACTCAGATTGTCCGTTTACACTACGATATTGATTGTTACGGCTTTGACCCAGAATATCAAAGTTCTGCTTTAGTTCGGATAGGTCTGGCTCCCCCATAATAACTTGCTCGTGAAAGCGCAAGGTGAGGGTAAGAGTTTCCTGCATGGATAGCGTGTTGCGGTCGACTTTAGCCGTGAATAAGGTGGCGGCAAACGCAGAATTAGCAAAAACAATAGTGCCAATAAAACTATTGAGTATGAATAATGCCGCAATAAAAATTGTTTTTTTCATAATGATATTCAGTTGTTTTTCTGTTGAAGTTGTTTTGTTGTCTAAGTTACTTTGTTGTGGAAGTTGTTCTTCTAACAAGGGTTGTTTACGTTTAAAAACTACCATCGATTAATGGCATCATTCTCAGGTGGTTTCCATGTGCCATCTTTGTATTGTTGCCGACGTTGATAGTATTGATGTTCAAATTTTTTGCGCATTAAACCTGAAGGATCATCGGGTATTTTTCTTAGCCATTGTTCAAGTGCTTGCTGCTGTTCATTGGTCAGTGGTGGTGACTCATTTTTAGATGCTTGCGCTGGTTGAGATTCAGCGTCGGTTTGCGGTTCTGCATCTGACTCTTGTTGCTCAGGGTCTTGTTTTTGTTCTTCAGACTCTTCAGGTTCAGTTTGTTCCTGTGGAGGTTCTTTGGAGTCTGAGGACTGGTTGTTGTCTGAAGACTCTGACTCCGAATTTTCTTGGTTCTCTTGCTGCTCTGAATCTGATTGTTCTTGTTTTGAGTCTTGCTCAGATTGCTGCTGGTCAGAATCATCACTTGATTGGTCTTGATCGGAATCTTTTGAGTCTTCGTTTTTTTGGTCTTGTTGATCTTGTTGATCTTGTTGTTTTTGTTGTTTTTGTTGTTCTTGAATCAACTTATCTACCAAATCCTTATTAAATTGAGCGTCTGCTAAATTGGCATTTTTTTCTAGTGCGGTTTCATAAGCTTCAGATGCTTCGGCTAATTTGTTGGACTTGGCCAATGCGTTACCGCGGTTGTAATGAGCGATGGCCGAGTCATCATTAGAAAATGATTCTATGGCCTGTTCAAATTCATTGGCTTGGTAGTGAGCAGATCCGGCCCATTGTTTATTATCAAATTTTTGTGCAGCGCCACTGGCATTGCCTTGCTCTAATAAGGCCTTGCCTTGTTGATCTGGTGTTTGCCATAAATTTTGCCAATAGCTTGTTTCAGTCTCGGCAGCTTGTGCTGTCTTTGGCAGCGGTAATAAAACCACTAGAGCTATCGTAAGTAACCAGCCTCGGCGAAAACTCAATAATATTAAGGGTAGGAGTGGCAGCAATAGCCATGGGCCTCGGTCTAGCCAAAGATCAAACTGACGATCAACTTGGCGAGTTTGTTGCTGATTGATGTTTTCAGTGGCTTTGGCTAAGGACTTAATGTCGGCATCGGTAGCGGTTAGAGTTTGATAATGCCCGCCCGTACTTGTAGTTAGGTTATACAGTGTTGCACTGTCCAAGCGTGCAAGAACAATATTGCCACGACTGTCTTTGGCAAATCCACCTTTGCTAGCAGGAATAGGGGCGCCCTTGTCTGTACCAACTCCTAAAATAGAGAGACGATACTCTGACGGTAAATGTTTGTTTATATAGTTAGCTGCTGCTGTAGCAACACCGTCGGTTATTAAGACAATATCACCTTGGTTAATTCCGGCGTCGGTAAATAATGACAGAGCTAAATCAATTGCCATCTCAGGGTTACTGCCAGACAGAGGCATAATGCTTGGCGTCAGTGATGGCGCTAAGCTAACAATGGTTTGCGTATCATCTGTTAACGGAGTGATTGTATGAGCTTCTCCGGCATAGGCTATCAAGGCCGTTAGACCTTCTTTACGTTGTTTAAGGAAATCTATTAGCTTTAGTTGCGCGCGAGTCATTCTGGATGGTTTTACATCTTCGGCCAGCATTGAGGGAGACAGGTCGAGTAATATCACCATCGCTTGTTCAGATTTATGGATGGGTTGCGGGATTTTTTCCCAGCTTGGACCAGCCATTGCAAGAGCACCAATTAGCCATAATAAGGCCAGTCCTAAGATGGGTAAGCGGTTGATACCTTGGCTTTCACCTTGACGCTCACCCTGCAATAAATGAGGCAATAAATCGGCGTTGATTAAAGATTTCCAGCCCGATTGTTTTGATTGTTTATTCCATAAAACATAAAGAGCTATGCCTAATATGGGAATGGATAATAACCACAAAGGCCTCAGCCAATGAAAATCAGTTGTTAACATGGATAGAAAAACCGAAAAGTTTTCAAACATGCTTATTGGCTCCTGATTTGTTAATGACCAGAGAGTTAAGAGCATGACTAATAAACCACAAAAAACTTAAACCCAATGCCACTCCTAATGGCCAGAAAAACAGTGATTTGGTGGGTCTGAATACTTCCTGTTCTTGCTCTATGGGTTCTAGAGTGTCTAAAGCCGTATAAATATCTTGCAGGTTATCTAATGAGCGAGCGCGAAAGTATTTACCGCCGGTACTTTCAGCAATTTGGCGTAAAGTGTTTTCATCTAAATCTTGCGATGGATTTATTGTACGTGAGCCAAAATTGGTACCAAATAAACCTGGTTGCGTCATTTGATCGGCACCAATACCAATGGTATAAATTTTCACATTAGATTGAGCTGCAAGTTCGGCCGCTTTTAATGGTTTTATTTCACCGGCTGTATTGGCTCCGTCGGTTAATAAAATTAATACGCGACTCTCTTGTGGACGATTACGTAATCGTTTCACACCCAAGCCAATAGCATCACCTATGGCGGTTTTCTCTCCGGCAAATCCTAGTTCAGCTTCCTGTAAAAGCTTATTAACCGTTTTGCGGTCGAAGGTGAGTGGAGCTTGTAAGTAAGCTCTGGTGCCAAACAATATTAAGCCAAGACGATCAGTTTCCCTGCGTTCAACAAAGTCACCAATAACCTTTTTAACTGTTATTAATCTGTTGATTGGCTCGCCTTGCCACTTCATATCCTGAGTTTCCATACTTCCAGAAATGTCGACGGCTAATAACAAGTCACGGCCACTGGCAGGCATGTTGATCGGTTCCCCAATCCACTGGGGACGAGCTGTAGCGGTTAATACACTTGTCCAAATTAAAAATAAGCACAGAAGTTTTAGTTTGGACGTGTTGCTGTGTGTAATTATGGGGGCGTCAGCTTGACTTAATTGATTAAAAAAAGGCACCAACAGTGCGCGGTGGCTTTGTTTGGCCATTGGGAATAAAAAAAACACCAATAGTGGGAGCGGCAAGAGCCACATAATATGCGGTATTTCGAAAGTGATCATGAAGCGATTTTTCCAGATTTTATGTGCTTTTTCAGCCAGTCAGCGACATAGTCATGAGCCGTTTTATGCATGTCTGGATTAGATATAGGTTGGTAGCTGCTATTCAATAAAAACGCACTTAGCTCATCGCTCATTGTAATGTTTGGGGCGGATAACTTTAAGAAATCAAGCCATTGCTGGCCATGCAAGCTCAGACATGTGTGGCTAGGGTAAGCGGCCTTAGCGGTTTGCTTAAGCAATGTATTTAATTGTTGGGTGAAAATTTGTGAGTTGGGGTTGTTGATATTGATAACACTCAACGCGGCTAAAGCTTGATGCCGATAGCGGTTGTTATGTTGATGTTTGCGCCACAAGAAAACGCCTACCACTAAAGAGGTTATTATTATCGTTATCAGAATCCACCAACCAGGAGCTGTTGGAAGACTGCTGATATCTTGTTCTGGTAGATGAATGTCACGTAATTCAGCCAAAGGGTCTTGAGCGGTTGGTGTTGAAGACATAATTTATCGTTGATCTCTTTTAATGGCACTTTTACCAAATAATGATTGCAACTGCGGAAATGCACCTAGCTCTGTTGATATAAATAATAAGGGTAGGTTTAGTCTGCTGGCTGATTGAGCGATTGCTTCGGTGTGTGTTTTAAAATTTAATTCGTAGTCGTTACGGGTTTGCTGGTTGGCGCTGTCTAACAGTTTCTTTTGGCGCCCATTACTAATGCTGAGTAAGCGATTTTCAGGTAGCTCTTGTTCGAGAGGATCAGAGACGTGTACAAGTGAAACTTCACAGTGTCTCGCAAGCTGATATAGACGCTCTTCACAGTCCTTATCGTATTGAGCAAAGTCACTGATAATAACCACGGCACTACCTGGACGGGCTATCCGTTTTAAATCATGCAGTCTTTGCGATAAATGAATAGGACCATCTTTGTTGTCAGTGCCACCGATAGGCGATGTCAGCTGATGGTTAAATTTGTGTATTTCCTGCAACAAACTGAGTAATGCGTGACGGCTTCTCTTTGGGCGTAGATCGCGCTCCATTGTGTCGTTGAAAACAAGGCCACCAATTCGATCATTGTTGGCTAATGCTGCCCAGCCTAACGCAGCGGCACAGTGTGCGGCTAAAACAGATTTAAAGCAGGTTTGGCTGCCGAAAAATAAAGAGGGCCTCTGATCAACCATTAAGATAACCGGGCGTTCACGTTCTTCAGTGAAAAGTTTGGTGTGAGTCACTTGGGTACGAGCGGTTACACGCCAATCAATTGAGCGAATATCATCTCCTGGCTGATAATGCCTCACTTCTTCAAATTCCATGCCGCGACCACGAAAGCGTGTTTTAAAGGCGCCACTTATTTGTGAGCGACTGGTTTGCCTGGGAGAAACGTTAAGATCACCGGCAACAAATCGGAGCTTCAACAACTCATCCATATTGGTATAAGCACCTTTTATGGGAGAGTTGAAGTTGGCTTGTGCCGCATTGGCTAGGATAGTCATAACGTCAGTGTTCCATCATTCTTAAACAGTCATCGTCAATATAAAAAGTGGCCTAAAATACCGTTCTTTAAACTACTGGAACGGCTGCAAGCAGTTTCTGAATGACTTGGTCTGCATTGATGCCGCTGGCTTCAGCTTCGAAGCTGAGCAGTAATCGGTGACGAAATACATCGGGCAAAATAGCTTGCACGTCATCGGGACTAACAAAGTCTCTACCGTTAATCCAAGCGTGGGCACGGGCGCACCGGTCTAATGAAATAGTGCCTCGAGGGCTAACGCCAAATTCAATCCAGCTAGCAAGATCTTCACCGTATTGCTTGGGGTTACGTGTTGCCATAGTCAGTTGCACTATGTAGTTCTCAACTGAATCGGCCATGTGGGTTTCTAAAACAGATTTTCGCATTTCAAATAGGTCTGTTTGAGAGATGGCTTTAGGTGCAGTTACAGGCTTTTTACTGGCTTCATTTCGTGCGAGAGCTAATATTTTTTTCTCAGCATAGGCATCAGGATATTTCACTGGAACATGCATTAAGAATCGATCTAATTGAGCTTCAGGTAATGGGTAGGTGCCTTCCTGTTCTATAGGGTTTTGGGTGGCCATGACAAGGAATAACTCAGGCAAAGGGTAGGTGTTTCTACCTACGCTAATTTGGCCTTCTGCCATGGCTTCTAACAAAGCAGATTGTACTTTTGCCGGCGCACGATTGATTTCATCTGCAAGTACCAAGTTGTGAAAAATGGGGCCAGACTGAAATTCAAAGGTTCCGGTTTCAGGTCGATAAATATCGGTTCCGGTGACGTCAGATGGTAATAGATCTGGAGTGAATTGGATTCGATGAAAATCGCCTTCAATTCCTTGAGATAAGTCCTTTATCGCCTTGGTTTTGGCTAGACCTGGAGCACCTTCTACCAACAAATGCCCGTCGGCTAATAAAGCTATCAATAGACGGTTAACGAGATGCTCTTGACCAATAATTTGGGCTTCTAGCCATTCTCTCAATGAATTTAGCGTCTGCTTACCCATATTCTGGTCCATATTTTGAGTCATGATATTAACGGTGTCCTATTAATTGTTGTTCTTATAAGTAATAAATATTGTGCGCTAACGTAGAGTTTTTATATTACGGATAATCTCTTGCGAGTACCACTAGACCGACAAATCTAGGCATGGTTCCGTCCTATTGAGCCTATAGTTGTGCCTTAATTAATGAATTCAATAGGCTTGTACAAGAAATCAAACAATGGTCTATCCTTATTGAAGTTACGATCCTCTCTTAATGTACTTTCTAGGATTGGATTTTTACATTATTAAATACAAACTCGAATAAAAATAAGCGCGCTCATTATTACTGGGGATTGAAGGATGGACATAAGTTTGGTGGCTGCTGAGTCAAAAGAAGCCTTTTTTGTACAACTATTCAACTGTATTGAACAGAAATTAAATAAGTCAGATGCAAAAAAACTGATTGAGTTCTCAAAGCTTTATTACGATAAGCAGCCGCTGGAAGAACTTGATGGCAAATCCATTGCAGATATATATGGAAGTTTGTATTGCTGGTGGAATTTTATTCTACAGCGCGATGACCACGAGGCGAATGTCCGAGTGTTTAATCCTAGCCTTGCTGAAGACGGTTGGTTATGTGGGCACACGGTAGTTTCTGTTTTGCATGAAGATATGCCTTTTTTGGTTGATTCTGTTCGTATTGAAATAAATCGACGTGATATCGCCATTCATGCCGTTAAAAGTACTTTAGTGAATGTTGCTCGTGATGCCGAAGGTAATTTGATTTCCATAGGACCAGTAGGTGAAAAGCATAGGAATACCAAAAACAAACATTATAAAGATGAAGCGTTGATTTATTTTGAGCTGAATCTTTTTACCGATCAATCTTCTATGATGGATTTGCACCAGGAGATTGTTACTGTACTAAAGGGCGTTGACATTGTTGTTGCTGATTATCAGCCGATGTTAAAACAAATCGAGAGCGTTCGTGACAATATCAAACAAGCTGGTCCCTGCGTCTTATCATCAAGTGTTAGTGAAAGCCAAGAGTTTCTAAAGTGGTTGTCAGGGGGCTATTTCACTCTAATAGGCTATTCAGAATATGAGTTTTCTGGGCCTGAAAATAAACGATTTCTTACGGAAAATTCGGATAAACGACTCGGTATTTTCAGAAGTAGCGATCGAATAACAGAAGCGGTTGAGGTTGATGACTTTAACCCAGGAATGTCACGCTTTCATTTGACGCCTCAAGTGTTGTCTTTTACTAAGTCTTCCATTAGATCTCGTGTTCATCGCCGTGCATATTCAGATTATGTTGTGGTTAAGCGGTTTGATAAAAATGGTCAGGTAGATGGAGAAAGTCGCTTCTTGGGACTATACACTTCACCTGTATACACGCTTTCACCGACAAAAATTCCAGTTGTACGGGACAAGGTGCAGCATGTTATTGAACGCTCAGGTTTTGATTTAAGTAGTCATAATGGAAAAGCTTTACGACAAGTTTTAGAAACTTTTCCGCGTGATGAATTGTTTCAAAGTAATGAGTCAGAATTATTTGAATCGTCTTTATCTGTTGCCAATATACAAGAACGACATTTGGTCCGGCTGTATATGCGTACCGACCCTTATGGCAAATTTGTAAATTGTATTATTTATGTGCCGCGCGATAATTTTAGTACAGATACACGTGAAAAAATTCAAGACCTTATCGGTGAAACGGTTAATGCTGTTGAGTATGAATTTACCACTTATTTCTCTGAGTCAGTGCTGGCTCGTTGCCATATTGTCTTTCGTATCGATCCTGACAAGCCGGTTAGCTATGATGTGAAGAGGCTTGAGTCTCAAATTATAGATTTAACTCGAAGCTGGGAAGACCGGTTACGTGATTCTCTATGTGAATCACATGGGGAAGAGACGGGAACAAAACTGTATGAAGAGTATGCAAATGCTTTTTCTTATGGCTATAAAGAAAGCTACGAAGCTCGCTCCGCGGTTCATGATATCGATACTATTTCTTGTTTGAATGAAAGCAATAATATCTCGATGAGTTTTTATCAGCCAGTCGGTGTTGATAAAAAAATGATGCGTTTCAAAGTGTTTCATTTGACAAACTCGTTGGAGTTGTCAGACATTATTCCTTTATTGGAAAATTTAGGGTTGCGCGTCTTAGGCGAACATCCCTACCGCATTCGCCCTACCGTTGGTGCTGATGTGTGGATGCATGATTTTCAGCTGCATTACAGTAATAGTGCGGATATTGATGTGCATGCAGTAAAAGCTAATTTTCAAGATGCTTTTGAATCTATTTGGCGTGGTCACGCTGAAAGTGACAGTTTTAACAATTTAGTTTTGGGTGCTCAATTAAACTGGCGCGAAGTTGTTATTTTACGGGCTTACGCCTGTTATATGAAACAAACTAATTTTCCTTTTAGTAAGTCTTATATTGCAAAAACTCTTGCCAATCATTTAGGCATCACTCGTGATCTTATTAGCCTATTTAAAACCTGTTTTGATCCTCATTTTAAAAGTGAGCCTGACGCTGCTGAGTTATTAGAGCAAAAAATAATTCAAAGTTTAGATGATGTTTCTAACCTCAATGAAGACCGAATTATTCGCCGTTATTTGGATATGCTTCGCGGTACTTTACGAACCAATTTTTATCAAAAAAATAGCGAGGGAGAGATAAAAGAATACGTCTCGTTTAAGTTCAGTACTCGTGAAATCCCCGATGTTCCTGAACCTCGTCCGATGTTTGAGATCTTTGTGTTTTCACCAAAAATGGAAGGCGTGCATTTACGAGGTGGAGAGGTTGCCCGAGGAGGTTTACGTTGGTCGGATAGAATTCAAGATTACCGTACGGAAGTTCTTGGCCTAGTAAAAGCACAGCAAGTTAAAAATGCGGTGATTGTTCCAAATGGTGCCAAGGGTGGTTTTGTTATGAAAAAACCACCGAAAGAGGGTGGTAGAGAAAGCTTTATGAAAGAGGGTATTTCTTGTTATCAAACCTTCATTCGTGGCTTATTGGATATTACGGATAATATTATCGAAGGTAAAATCCAACCTCCTTGTGATGTTGTTCGCCGAGATAACGACGACCCATATTTGGTGGTTGCCGCTGACAAAGGAACGGCTACATTTTCTGATATTGCCAATGAAATATCCGCTGAGTATAACCATTGGCTGGGTGATGCTTTTGCTTCTGGTGGTAGTCAGGGTTATGACCACAAAGGAATGGGTATTACCGCTCGGGGTGCTTGGGTATCAGTGCAGCGCCATTTCAAAGAAAAAGGTATCGATGTTCAGAAGCAAGATTTCACCGTTATTGGTGTAGGAGATATGGCCGGTGATGTGTTTGGCAATGGCATGTTGATGTCAGAACATATTTGCTTAACCGCCGCCTTTAATCATATTCATATATTTATTGATCCTAGCCCTGACTCGAAATCAAGCTTTAAAGAACGCCAGAGAATGTTCACAATTCCCGGAGTCACTTGGGAAAATTATAATCAAAAGCTTATATCAAAGGGTGGCGGTATATTTTCACGTGCTGCAAAAGCAATACCTATTTCTCCTCAAATGCAGAAATGTTTTGATATAAAAGAAGATAGGTTAACACCAACAGAATTAATCAACTCTTTATTAAAATCCCCTGTCGATTTGATTTGGAATGGTGGCATAGGCACTTACGTTAAAGCCAATACTGAAACCCATGCTGATGTTGGCGATAAAGCTAATGATAGCTTGCGAGTTAATGGTGAGCAGCTGCGTTGTCGTGTTTTTGGGGAAGGTGGAAATTTAGGTACCACTCAATTAGGTAGAATAGAATTTTGTTTAAATGGTGGAGCGTGTAATACCGACTTTATTGATAATGCTGCGGGTGTTGACTGTTCCGATCATGAAGTGAATATCAAAATATTACTGGACGGTATTGTATCTGAGGGGGATTTAACTCAGAAGCAACGCAACAAACAACTTTCGGATATGACGGAGACTGTTTCCGGTCTGGTTCTAAGTAATAACTATAAACAAACTCAAGCCATTAGTTTGGCGGAGCAACAGTCCTTGCCGAGAGCAAATGAGTTTCGTCGATTCATTAATTATATGGAAGGCAGTGGGCGTTTAAATCGGAGTTTAGAATTTATTCCTGAAGATGAGGCTATTGTTGATCGTTTACAGAGCGGTAAGTCATTGACCCGTCCTGAATTGTCGGTACTTATTTCTTACGCTAAAGTTATGTTAAAAGAAGGCTTGTCCGATGAGGCTCTGACAGATGACGAATACGTAGCTCAATCTGTACAAAATGCGTTTCCTCCCGTCTTGCGTAAAAAGTATTCAAAGCAGATCTTTGCCCATAGGCTGCGTAAAGATATTGTTGCTACTCAAGTAGCAAATGACATGATTAACCATATGGGAATAACCTTTGCTCATCGGTTAACAGAATCTACCGGTTCAGGCTTGGTTGATCTCGCGAAAGCTTATGTGTCGGCACGTGATATATATAATATGCATGGTTTTTTTGAGTCGGTTGAAGCTTTAGATTATCAAGTAGAATCAACTTTACAAGGCGAGATTCAATCTAAGATGATGCATCGTATGCGTCGTGCAACACGTTGGTTATTAAGAAACCGTCGTGGTCATTTATTACCAGCAAAAGAGGTATCGACTTACGCAAGACAAGTTCAAGAAATCGTTAAGAAAATGCCTCAAGTGATGTGTGGGGCACCGAAGAAGGAGTGGGAATCTACATACGAAGCATACGCCAAGCAAGGGATTCCAAAAGCGCTTGCAGCTGAGGCTGCATTACCGGGAATTTTATATTCCGGTTTGAGTATTGTTGATGCAGCAAATAGCGCAGGCGCTGCTCCTTTAGATGTGGCGAAAGTATATTTTATTCTGGCTGATGAGCTAGGGTTGCATTGGTTTGCTACACAAATAGCCGATGTTAATGTCGAAAGCTATTGGCAAGCTATGGCGCGTGAAGCATTTATGGACGATGTGGAATCACAGATGCGTACATTGGCCGTTTCGATTTTGCGTTTATCTGATGGAAAGATGGAAATAGAACAAGTCATTAATTGCTGGCTGGAGCAACATGGATTATTGGTTGCGCGGTGGCGTGCAATGATTGCAGAGTTACAAGCTGCTCCAGGTACGGACTTTGCCATGTTTTCTGTTGCACTGCGGGAGTTGTTGGACTTGGCTCAAGCAAGTCAGCATTGCAAGTCATTAGACGATAATTCGGAAGCGTGTTTGTTGGGAGTGTAACTAGAAATTATTACTCTATTTTAAAAAAATAGGTGTGTTCAATTACTGAAAAGTTATAAAATTGACCACACCGTTTTTTTTATAAAATTTAATGATGGCCACCTTACAAGTTAATTTAAGAATCACTGCGGAAGAGTACCTTAAATCTTATGCCGGTAGTGTTAAAGATGTCGTTGCTACAGCGATGGATGGTCGTAGAGTCCGTTTTCCTGCGAAAATTTTACGCCCCTTTGTAACTCATGAGGGCATACAAGGCAGTTTCTTGATTCATTTTACGTCGGACAATCGCTTTGAGCGTATAGAAAAGCTCAATTAATCGACTCTTTTCTGTTCTTCCCGTATCCTACGCGCAAATTTTTAGGTCTATTCTGTAAAGATTTAGATCTTTAATGATATCGGCTTCCTCCACAAACGGTAAAAATATTAGAAGGCTTTTTTATGTATGAACTGGTGCGCAAAGCGTTATTTTGTCTAGATGCTGAAACATCTCACGAGTTAACACTGAAATCATTAGAACTAGCGGATAAGCTCTGCGTATTGCCTGTGTTCGCAAAAAGCATACCTGAAAGTCCTGTTGAAGTAATGGGGTTGACGTTTCCAAATTCAGTCGGTCTAGCCGCCGGACTTGACAAAAACGGTGATTGTTTTAACGCATTAGGGCAATTAGGATTTGGCTTTGTCGAAATCGGCACTATTACACCAAGGCCTCAACCGGGTAACCCTAAGCCCAGATTATTTCGCTTGCCTGAGTACAAGGGTATTATTAATCGTATGGGCTTTAACAACAAAGGTGTACAGCATCTCGTTGAGCAAGTTAAAAAACGCCGTTATGACGGCATACTTGGTATCAATATAGGAAAGAATTTTGATACCCCTGTTGAAAGAGCGGAAGACGATTATATTGCCTGTATGGATGCGGTATATGCTTATGCCGATTACATAACCGTTAACGTATCTTCGCCTAATACTCCAGGCCTTAGGGACTTACAGTTTGGAGATAGTCTTAAAAATCTATTGTCAGCAATAAAAAATAAGCAAAATTCATTACATGAATCTACCGGTAGATACGTACCGATTGCGGTAAAAATTGCTCCTGATATGGGCGTAGACGCAATCAATGAGTTTGCTGAGATCATGGTTGGCTCAGGTTTAGATGGCGTGATTGCTACAAATACGACTATTTCCAGAGAAGGTGTTGAAGCTTCCCCGCTTGCTAGTGAGGCAGGAGGGTTAAGTGGGTCGCCAGTTAGAGATATGTCGACGCAACTAATCTCTCATTTAGCCAAAGCTCTTGAAGGTCGATTACCAATAATAGGGGTAGGCGGTATCACTTCTGGTGCTGAAGCTAAGCAAAAAATAGAAGCAGGAGCGAGTTTGGTACAGGTTTATAGTGGTTTTATTTATCGTGGACCAGAGTTGATTAATGAGATAGCAACGGCTCTTAGATAATCTTCTAGAAGTTTTAGAGGAGAAGGGAGGATGTTTTACATGTGAGGGTTTTTAACCCCCCACATTATTCGGATGGAAAAATTTAATAGGTAACAGATTTAATTACTGGAATTTTATGTTTCTGAGTTTGGTTAAAAGTTGCTAATTTTTTGAGCTTGAGCGGCTCGATTGAAACCATCCCAAAGGTCCTCTCGACCTTCGCGCCAACCGTTAATCCACGTTTGGTGGGTGTTCCGTGTACTGTTAGGGCAAAGGTTTCTGGAGCGGCCTTCGACACCTGCTTGGTAGCCTTTAGTAAATGCTCGTTCAATTTGGTTACGTTTTTGTCGTTTCATCAGATAGAGTGCCTCTTTATATTTTTTGAAATTACTAAGATTAAACTGCGATGAAAGCTGAAAATAACTCCTGTTAATGTGCCCATGAAAGGGTAGTGTTAAGTAAGGTGTATCCACTTGGGTAATTCGTTAAAGTGGACAGTTAGTAAACCAATACAAGCATGAATTGTGAACGAACAATTACGCATATAGACACACTGCTTTATTTACACAAAGAATATTCGTTTAAGTTTTACTTTATTTAAAGGGTTTAACTTATTGATTTTAAAACAATCGAGATTTATTTATCGTGACTCAGCATCAATTTTTTTCTACTTGCCCAAAAGGTATTGAAGGCTTACTTAAGCAAGAATACGACAATCTAGGTTTTGATGATGTCCGTGAAACGGTTGCCGGTGTTTATTTTACTTCTGACCTTAAGGGCGCTTATCGAGCTTGTCTTTGGACGAGGCTAGCCAACAAGGTTTTGATGCCGCTTGGCGCTTTTCCTATAGACAGTGCTGAAGAGCTTTATGACGCAATACGAACGATAGACTGGCAGGATTATTTGCGTGGCGACGGTACTCTTCTAGTCGATTTTACAGGTACCAGTCATTGCATTCGTAACACCCAGTTTGGTGCGGTAAAGATTAAAGATGCGATAGTAGATAGCTTTCGTGAAAATACCGGGCAGAGGCCCAGTGTTGCTAAAAGTCATCCGGATTTACGCATTAATGCTCGATTGAGCAGAGGTAAGGTGGTTGTCAGTTTAGATTTGTCCGGTGATAGCTTGCACCGACGAGGCTATAGGACAAGGCAGGGAGCAGCGCCATTAAAAGAGAATTTAGCTGCGGCTTTATTAATTAGGGCGGGATGGATAAATATAGCTGCACAAGGCGGTGCACTGATTGACCCTATGTGTGGCTCTGGCACGTTGTTGCTTGAAGGGGCGATGATGGCCACCGATAAAGCTCCAGGATTGGATCGTAGTGAATTTGGATTTGAGCGTTGGTTGAACTTTGACGAAGGTTCATGGCTAGAAGTAAAGTCTGAGGCGCTAGAGCGCTACCGTACAGGTTTAGAAAAACAAATCCCCGAAATTAGGGGTTACGATGCAGATCCGCGAGTGATTGACTCGGCGGAATCGAATATAAGTCTAGCTGGATTTGATGATTTGGTTCGTGTCTCATGTAAGCCATTAAAAGCTTTGGTGCAGCCAACACATAAAACACTAGTGGCGGGTTTGGTTATCACAAATCCTCCTTATGGGGAGCGTTTAGGAGAAACCGAAGAGTTAAAACCGCTATACCGATTGTTGGGTGATAAGTGCCGCAGTGAATTTAATGGTTGGCAAGCTGCGGTGTTTACAGGAAATCCCGACTTAGGAAAAAATATGGGCTTGCGGGCCTTTAAAAAATACAAATTATTCAACGGTGCTCTACCAAGTGAACTGTTGCTAATTGATATCAAAGAAGATCAATTTGTTAACGCTCCGCCGCCCAATTCTGTTCCTAAATCAAATGAGGAAAAATTAGCTGAACTTTCTTCTGGGTCGCAAATGGTGGTTAATAGGTTAAAGAAGAATGCCAAGCAGCTTTCCAAGTGGGTTAAGCGTGACAATATCAATTGCTACCGTTTATACGATGCAGATATTCCTGAATATTCAGCCGCAATTGATGTTTATGGCGATTTAACTACTAATGGATATGTACATGTTCAAGAATACGCTGCACCAAAAACTATAGATGAAGGTAAAGCTTTACAGCGTTTTGACGAAATTGTACAAGCTGTACCAGTCGCTTTAAATGTATCTGAAGATAAAATCAGTTTTAAGCAGCGCCGTCGTAATCGCGGTAAGCAGCAATATGAGCGACAAGTTGAACAGAGTCACCCCTTGGTTGAAGTGAGAGATGGCTCCGCTAAGGTAATGGTTAATTTGTGGGAATATTTAGATACCGGTCTGTTTCTTGATCATCGTCCAGTAAGGCGAATGATTGGTGATATGGCAAAAGGTAAAAGCTTTTTGAACTTGTTTTGTTATACCGCTACGGCCACTTTACATGCGGCTTTAGGCGGTGCTAAATCAAGTGTCAGTGTCGACATGTCAAAAACATATCTACGCTGGGCAGAGAAGAACTTTACTGTTAATGATATTTCACAAAAGCAACACACCTTGGTTCAAGGTGACTGTGTTAACTGGTTGAGTGAATGTCGAGAAGGTTTTGATTTGATATTGTTAGATCCTCCAAGTTTTTCTAATTCAAAGAGAATGGAAGGGGTTTTAGATATTCAGCGTGATCACGTGTCAATGATTAATCGTTGTATGGAGTTACTGTTGCCTGGTGGAACACTGATATTTTCTAATAATTTGCGTAGCTTTAAAATGGATTCAGAGGCCTTGGAAAATTACACATTAGAAAACATTACAGATAAAACTATTGATCCTGATTTTCAAAGAAATAAACGGATTCACCAGTGCTGGCTTATAACTCGCTAATGGTATTTGGTATGTTGAAAATCGCATGCCAATCTTTATTTTTTTGAGTGGTGATGAGATCAATCTTTTGCGTTTTTTTTAATTTCTTAATGTCAGATTCTCTTTTGCTTGCCGTTGAACGATTATGTTCGGCTTCTACATAGAGTAGGCGTTCAGGTTTGCGGCCGCGAAAAAATTTGGCCCCTGTTTTTTTGTGACAATGTGCATCCCAGCGTTGACTGATATTATTGGTTATACCAGTGTAAATACGTTGATCACTACTGAGTATCATATAAACAACCCAGTCTTTGTCCTGGCTGAGTTTTATATTGGTTGTAGCTGCTCTATTCACTTACCAAGTAAAAAGTCTTTGGCTTGATTTATTTTGGCAGCTAGATAATCACTGCCGCCCCGATCGGGGTGTACCTTTTGCATCAGACTACGATGAGCTGAAATAATATCTTTTTCCTCTGCGCTGTCATCTAATCCTAATATGTTAAGTGCTTCTTTTCGATTGATTTCCGTAGAGGGAGCAGAGTTTTGTTGAGAGTTTTGTTTAAAGCCTTGTTGAAATCTATAGCGCATATAGGCATTTAAGAGTCTAGCTGAGTCAGCTGATGTTTTTTGATATAGATGGCTCAACTCTACTAATTGCTCTTGACTAAGTTCATCTAATTTTTTACCGCTGTATTCACCGGTAAGTATTTCACCCAGCCAGATTCCAGTTTTTGTATCGATAATAATCTTTAAATCTTTTGAGGTTAATACAGACGGTTTAAGACGCTGTTGCTGAATCCAGCGTAAAAAAGGTAAAGACTTAACGATGAAACTTCCTATTTGGCGGGTGAAAGGTAATGTCGCGGCAATAACAGCGCCTATCCAGTGCAGCCTGCCGGTAGCGGCTAATGCAATAACTACCAATACAACCAGATAACCACTGTACTTAATTAATAATTGACGGCGTTGAGCTGGAGGTTGTTGGCGTAGAAAGCTGATGATGTTTAAGGCTAAAAATATAACCCCAGCAAAAAGAATAACTCGGATAATCACACGCTTTCTCCATATAAAAAATATACCGGAAGCTTACGGAATATAGTGGGTTGACTCAAGTGATGAGATAGAACGAAGACATTATTGAGGCGTTACTTCGTTCACTGCTTCTAGAGTGCCTCTACGTTGTTCATTTTCAAGCCGATAAGAGTACTTTAATTGAAAGGCAATGTGTTCGTGCTTCATCCATTCAATCATGGTATCGATAACTGCGACAGGGGGATAGCCTTCAGTTTCAAACTCTATGGTCATATTTTCTTGAAGATGGTCAGAGTGCTCTCGTTTTATCCAATTTACCCAAATGCCGCGGAGTTCATTGTCATTGACCGACATTGAAGATAATAGATTGACGAAGGCATCAAATTTGAAATGTTGGGGGCTTAGGGTAGCGGTTTCATTGCTTCTATTTTGAAACCCTGCCGCCAGAATTCTGTCTATATCTCTAGACGGTAATAGGATATTTAAAGTATTAAAGCATGTCGTCATAATGGGCTTTCAAATATATCAATTGATGTTATAAGGTCTAGTTACTAATAAAGGTCAACGGCTATCCGAAATCCAACATCCGTATAGTTTTTATTTGTTTGGCGTTTGTCTCTCGCAAAACTGGTGAGAGTTTTCTCGGTTGTTTTAACGGAGCCGCCACGTACAGAACGTTGCTGACAGTATTTTTTGCTAACAGCAGAAGTGTTTTTAGGTGCCCCCAAGTAATGATCTACGTAACAATCCTGTACCCATTCGGCGACATTGCCAGCGGTATCATAGAGTTTGAACGGGTTGGGCTTATAAAATCCTACCGGTGTTGTTTTGGTATTAAAAAAAGTGGTGTGTTGGGTGTCACAGCCGCGCCTACAATTGGCTTTATCTCCGACCTTTTCATTACCCCACCAATAGTCACTGGTACTTCCCGCTCTGGCGATGTATTCCCATTCAGACTCGCTTAATAAACGATATTTTTTTCCTGTAACTTTCTTCAGCCAAGCAGCATAGTCAGTGGCCTTTTCCCACGATACGTTAATGACTGGACGGCTGCCTTTACCCCAGCCGTTGTGGTTGGGTGTTTTGTTGTTGGTTGCTCTAGCAAATTTTTCATAATCGGAAAATGTAATTTCGTATTGGCTTACGGCAAAAGGTTGCTCTATATAAACACGTCTCTCCGGTGCTGTAGAACTGGAATTTTTATTACCCATAATAAAGCTACCGGAAGGGATAATAACCATAGCCGGACCTTTTTCCCCCTTACTTATAACATTGTGGAAGATGCTTCCAGGTGTCGGTTGTTTTTTTAAATTAACGATAATAGATTTTTTTTCGTTACTTATATCGATCCACTCTTCATAAAGGTCATAACCTTCTTTAGAGACTTGAATCTGGTAGCGACCAGGTATTAGAGGAATGTCCGAATAATACCTATCTGGAATGTTCATGATTTTAATGTCGGCATTAATTGGTTTAGCTGTGACGCTCAAGCTATATTTTCTGGGCTTTGGCTGCTCAGGCATAATTTTTTGTTTATCATTTTCAAGTAATACTAAAGAAGTTTTTTCCTTCAATTTAGGAGTATTTATGGTTGATGCTAAGCTTTTAGCTTGATCAATTATGCTTTTATTATTGAGCGCTGGATTTCTTAATGGCTCCTCTTGCTTCGGTGAGATGCTTACCTGTTTCTCTGAGCGAGCAGTTTGCTTAAGTAAATTATGTAAAACTATAGTTGTACTTTTAGCCACATTTTGTACTGATTCGGGTATGAGTTGGCGAGTACTGGTTGAAAGGCGAGTAACTGAGAGACTGAATGCTCCCCAGGCTATTAAAACCACTAAAATCAAGAGTAGATATTTCGCGGACGAATTAGACTTTTTGTTCACAGAGCCTTGATGGTGGACCGCTCTATGAATTCGAGTGGAAATAATCGTATTTAATTCATTACCTTGTCGAGAAACCTTCGTTATTTCATGGTTGGATCTGCGATATATCCCTCGGTTTGGTAGCCAGCGCCAGCTAAATATCCATTTTAAGATTTTTTTAGTCTGTTCTCCTAATGATAAGGATACGATAATTATTAAGGCTTTCAATAGTGACAGAGCTTGAATGGTTGAGGACTCAGTACCGGATATATAATTTGGTGAACGGCGATTTTGAGTATCATCCATAGCGTCAATGACTTGTTGGCCTTGCTGGAATCGATCGTCAGGCTCCTTTGCTAAAAGCTTATTTAAGGTCGATTGAAACAAAGCGTATTGTGCTGGGAGGTTAGGAATAGGTGCGGTTAGGTGCTTGATTGCAACCGCTACAGCATCGTCAGCTTGAAAGGGGATGCTGCCGGTCAGCATTTCATAGAAAACAATACCGAGGCTGTATATGTCAGAGCGGCCGTCTATTGATTTTCCTCTTGCTTGTTCTGGACTCATGTAGTGCGGGGTACCCACAACCATTCCTGCATTGGTTGTTTGAGTGCTGGTACTTACTGCTTTGGCGACACCAAAATCTGAAAGGACGGCCGTACCGTCTTCACGGAATAATATGTTTTCAGGTTTAATGTCTCTATGGATATAACCCTTATTATGGGCATGCTCTAATGCGCCTGAAATCTCTTTCATTATGCGCAAAACTTCGTGAGTACCTAAGCTTGACGCCATTTTGTCGTGCAGTGAGCCGCCAGGGAGATAATCCATAGCAATATAATTAAGACTTTTATAGCGGCCGATATCATAGACAGAAACAATGTTCGGGTGAGATAACTGACCAACAATATTTGCTTCACGTTGAAATCGTTCACTGAAAACCGGGTCAGAATTAAGTGCTGGCGACATTATTTTTAGAGCAACTTCTCGGCCAACACTAAGTTGTATTGCAAGGTAGACCGTAGACATGCCACCTTGGTTAATCTTTCGAATGATTCTGTATCCGGGTATCTGCATCTCTAATTACCCTTAAAGATCCAAAAGCCGATTATAATAAGGCTGATAAAAGCCATTGTGTAGAGGGTATTATCCAACCAGTTATATGGTGTCACTGCGGGTAGTAAGCGCGATGTGTCGACCTCTTTATTTATTGGCGCGAGGATTGGTGATTCGATGATTTGAATTGTGGTGTTATCTCTAGCCCCTTTGCTTAATGTTTCATGCAGTAATTGATTTATGGCGATTTCGGATGAAGGTGCTTGGCAAAGGATGTTGGCTATTTGAGTATTATCTAGCTCGCTAGTTAGGCCGTCACTGCACAATAGAATCCATTGGTTTTCGTGCCACTGTCCTAAAATGGTTTCAACCTGAATATCAGATTTGCCCTTTAATCCAATACATTGAGTGATTATATTTTTGTCTGGGTGATCTTTGACTTCTGCTGGGGTAATTGCGCCGCTATCGAGCAGAGTTTGTACATAAGAGTGGTCAATCGTTAATTGTTCTAATTGCCCTCCATTTGTAGTTGATGTCCAGAGATAGGCTCGGCTGTCCCCAACCCAGGACACCTGATAATTATTTTCACTGTAGGTCTTTAACGCGACAACAGTAGATCCCATGCCTTCTGCGCCAAGACCTCGTGTTGTAGCATCGATGACTGCTCTGTGTGCTGCATGGATAGCTTCTTCTAATGAGACCTCTGAAATACTTAAGCCTTGGATGGTCGACCTTGTAATATCACTAGCGACTTCCCCCGCTGCGTGTCCACCCATACCATCAGCAACCAGCCATAAGCCGAGTTGAGGATCACTTAGGTAGCAATCTTCATTGCTGTCCCGGTGTAGGCCTTTATCGGTTAATGAGTGTGAGGATAATGTGGGGTGTTTTTGTTTCATTTTGAGATTATTAACATTGTTGAAAATCTAAGAGTAGATTAGCTGAATCTGAGGGAAAATATCCAAATATTTTACCTAACCTATTGATTATATGAGCGCTTCTAATCCATTATCAATAATATTGATATTATGTTCCATTCATCGTTTACATTTTTATAGGTTAGTTACGAAATATGTTAAAGCTCCAGAATAAAGACGGCCTGAAGCCCACTAATGGGGTATGGCTGGTTGAACCGAAAGTTGTTGTTGGCTTGTCTGGAGAAAATGATCTTGTAATCGACGGTAAGGGTGTTGAAGACGTCCATGCAGAAATTCTAGTTCAGCATGAGAAACTTGGCTTTAGATTGCGGGCTCAATCATCGTTTGCTTTGATTAATGGAAAAACGGTAAAAGATTCTCGTGTTTATAAATTAGAGTTGGGTGACGTGCTTACTGTGGGTGATCAGGAGTTACAGATAATTGATCCCAAAAAAGAATTTAAGCCGACATCAGCATTATTAAATCGTGAAAAAAGTAATTCAGGCTGGGCGTTAAAGGCCAATAATGCAGCATTATCCAATCGTGTTTACCCTCTATTAAATGAAATGATTGTAGGTCGTTCAAGTGACTGCGATATTACTTTGGCTGTCGCTCATTTATCTAGGCGGCATGCAAAGCTCATTGTCTTAGATGGTTTGTTATACGTCAAAGATCTTGGGTCATCGAATGGAACCTATCTGAATGGTGAGAAAGTTACTGACGCTAGAGTAAAACGAGGTGATGAAATTCGTTTTGATACTTTGGTATTTGGAGTTATGGGACCCTCTGATGATATGGATAAAACGTCAGTAAGGTCTGTTGCATCGATTGAAAAAAATCGATCTAAAGCTGAGGTAAGTGAAGAGAAATCGACGTCGAGAGAGGCTTTAAAGAGTCGTGTAGAAAAACAACGAAATACACTGAAGCCTAAAATTGATACCGGTGTTGTAACTGCTAAAACTGCCGAGTCCTCCCATAATTTTTGGATTGGGCTGGTATTAATTTCAGTGATAGCTGTCGGTGCCTGGTTAACGCTAGGTTAAAGTTTGTTATTAATCTGTTTTTTTATAGAGCAATAAGTTCTTAACGGGAGTGTAATGCTTGCCGATAAGACTACTAACGACCCTTAATGTTTTAGGGGTAAGCGGTAGGAGTAACCCATGGATTCATCACTAATAGCCACATCAAATCAGACAAAAAACCATCGCTTTTTAGCGCCGGAAAAAGAGTCTTTAACAAAGTTACCTGCAAATGTGGGTGCAGCTAATGCTTCTAGTCAAGATGCGGCTCCTTCGGCTATTTATTTTCATTCTACTCATTCAGAGCAATCTGTTTACACGGCTAAAACGAATAATGTTGAATCTATCCAAAAGCCTCAAAATGGATCTGATATAGCTTCTCGCAATATCCTAGTGTTTATTGAGCGGCAGCTGGCTTTTGATGTGGCTGACGGCGCTTCACAGGAAGATCTGAGTTCTAGAATAGAAGCGGGTTTGTCTGGCTTTAAAGTGGGTTTTGAGTCGGCCAAAGATGATTTAAAAAGCCTTGATGCTCTTGATGACAAGTTGAGTGTTGAAATACAACAAACTTACGATAAAGTTTTATCTGGAATTGAGACCTTAAAAGAAAAATATATTGAAGGGTATAAATCCAATACAGATTCTAAATCAAATCCAAGTGCTTCAAGTGCCTCACCCAAGGTAGAAAGCACACAAACAATCTCTGCTCTGTCGGCACATAAAAATGAATTTAGTTTCTCAGTAACGACTTTAGAAGGTGATGTGGTTACTTTAAATACATCTTCATTAAAGGAGTTGGTCTCAGATAGCTTTGTTTCTAGCGGGCAGTCAAATAAATTCACCAGTATTTTTCAGTCTGAACGTGTAGAAAATAATTTTTTGTTTTCAGTTGATGGCGAATTAGATGCAGGAGAAATGAAATCCATTAATAAACTGTTGCACCAGGTTAATGATTTGGCTGAAACGTTTTTTTCAGGTGGTTTTCAAGCCGCATTTGAGGAGGCAATGCAGCTGGGATTAGACAGTAAAGAGCTCAGTGCTTTTTCATTGAATCTAACACAAACCTCCGTACAAAAAGCCACTTCAGCTTACCAGTCGGCCGGACAGCACGACGGCTTGAGTTCTACCAAGTCGAGATCTAATGCACTGCAGGAAAAATTAGAGCCGTTAGGTCAGTATGTTCGTGATTTGTTAGAATCTGTACAAACGGCATCCGCTTTTCAGTACCCAGAACGTTTAATAAGTGATCTGGCAGGTTTGTTTGATGGCGCTCAAAGTAAGGCTTTTAAAGATTCCTTGATGAGCCTCTTGGTTGGTGAAGACTCTAAAGCTTGAGTGAATAGTTTGAATTTCATCCGGTATCTCGTTTAGGATTGATTCTCCAATGTAAATGAGGTGATTATGAAATCTCTGGTTCTCTATTCAACTTCTGGTTGTCATTTATGTGATGATGCAAAAGCACTGGTTTTGCCTTTACTGAGTGAGTTCCAATTAGGTTTTCTTGAGGTTGATATTGTCAATAGCCAAAAATTAATAGATTTATATGGCGTTCGCATTCCAGTTGTGAAGATAGAAGAATCTAATGCGGATTTGGGTTGGCCTTTCGAAAGTTCGCAACTTCGCAAATATTTGTCTTCTTACTCCTAAATAAAACCTCAAATCGGCCGATTATCCCTATTGGGGTGGCGCTTTTTTTTTTGGCTACACTACACTTAGAATAAGTTATTTAGATGCGGGAATACCTATGTCAAAACTTTTAGAGTCAGTAGATCAGCGAACTCAGCTTGTCGGTGAAAACAGGCTTGAGCTGTTAATGTTTCGACTCGGTGCTCGTCAGTTGTTTGCTCTAAATGTGTTTAAAATTCAAGAAGTAGTGCAAATGCCAACGTTAACGGCTTTACCTCACAGTCACCCGGTGATTTGTGGAGTGACCCACTTAAGGGATCAAACTATTTCGGTTATTGATTTGAGAGCAGCAATTGGTGGACCACCTTTAACCCCGGAGGAGCGTGTCAAAGCTAATCTAATTGTCACGGAATATAATCGTAGTGTTCAAGCTTTTTTGGTGGGCTCTGTCGATCGAATTGTTAATTTAAATTGGGATTTAATTTTACCTCCACCAAAAGGCACTGGCCGTAGCCATTTTTTAACAGCGATCACACAGTTAGATGATCAAATTGTTGAAATTCTAGATGTTGAAAGGGTTCTTGCCGATATAATTCCTTATGAAACTAAGGTTTCAGAGGATGTACGTGATAATGAGTTGGCTGAGTTAGCAAAAGAAAGGGGTTTAAAGGTTTTACTTGTGGACGATTCTTCTACTGCAATGGCGCAGGTTAAGTCGACGCTTTCGAACATAGGTATTGAAGTCATTTATAAGCAAGATGGATTGAAGGCGTTAAACTATCTGAAAGGTCTAGTAGCTGATGGTGTTAATGTTTTAGATGAGTTTCTAATGGTTATCACTGATGCTGAGATGCCAGAGATGGATGGTTATCGTTTAACTCATGAAATAAGAAAGGATCCCTCACTCAGTGAGCTATATATCGTTTTACATACATCACTGTCAGGTAACTTTAACGAGGCCATGGTGAAAAAAGTAGGGTGTGATGATTTCTTATCAAAATTCCAACCGGATGAATTAGCTTCAACGGTACAAGAGAGATTCAGAAGTGTTATAGAAGCTGCTGGTTAAAAGAGTTCTATTTCATCATCTGTTTCGTCGTTAGTGTTTGTATCTGCTTGATCAAAGTGATGCTGATAGATCTCTAGGGCTTCCTTAACTGTCGCTCCACGCATTATATGCTCGAACATGATACGTTCGGCTTCCATTGAATAGCTATTTCTAACGTCATTTTGAATGGCTTGCCATGAAGGCTTATTGTTAATCTCTTCAGGTTTGCTCAGTAAATTACTGGTTTTTTCAAGGCTACTGGAAACATGATCCAGTCTTTGGCTAATCCGATCGTAAAATTGAAATGCAGTAATGGCTTGATTGATTTTGTTTTGCATCTCTTGCGTTTCACCGCTGACTTTACGTTTAAACTCTTCAAGCTCTGAAAGGCTAGTTAACTCTTGAACGTGGTTGTCAATTTCTCTTGAGTGAGACGCCAGATCAGTGAATGAAGAGGTCAATTTGTCAACAGAATGATTGCTCTCGCTAATGGAACTCTCAATCTGACAAACAGATAGATACAGCAGAGTAATGGTCTCGTGGATATGAGACCAGTTTTCGCCAAGGCCACTGCTTAAAGGTTGTGTTGTTTTAGTTTCTGATGATGGCAATTTCATATCCTGTTAAAGGTTACATGTGTAGCGTAAGTTAAATGATAGACCATTTTCGAGAGGACTTGATGAGTTTCTAGAGTGCTTGATGAGTCTCTAGAGTGCTAATGAGATTGGGTACCGTCCCCATTCTGTACCCATAAATTACGGAGTAGGCCAAGACGTTTTGCACGTAGTGACGAGTTTCTTTATACGGAATTGTTTCTATCCAGAGGTCGTGAGAAAGAGTCTCTTTGGACTTTTTAAGCCATTGCTTTACTCGATTGGGGCCAGCATTGTAGGCTGCTGCAGCTAAAATCCGATTACCTTTGAACTCTTTAAGTAGACCAGTTAAATATCGACTACCCAGGGTGATATTCATTTCTGGTTGCAATAAATCGTGCTTGTTGTATTTGATCCCTGATCGTTTGGCGGTCATCTTTGCTGTACTGGGCATAAGTTGCATTAATCCTAATGCGCCCGCAGGGGAGCGGGCGTTAGCCGAGAATGCACTTTCTTGGCGAGCAATGGCAAATACGAGTAGGGGGGATATTTTTTGCGAATAGGCGGTTTGTAAAACATGTTCGTTATGAGCAAGAGGAAATCGAAGCTGTAAATCATCCCAGGATTTAGCCGAAGCTAAAGACATAATGCTGTTGTAGTGCCAGCCCCATTGATTAGCTAATTCAGCAGCAGCAATATGCTCTTGAACAGAAAGGCTTTTTGTCATAAATAACCATTCGCGGCGAGCGTTAGTGGTGTCACCTACTAACAGTAATTCTTTAGCGCGCATTGCTGCAGGCCGAGAAGCGATGGCCTTAACCAATGTATTTTCTGGTAGCGCTGGGGTGTCCGATAGATGATATTTGCTGCCGAGTTGATCAGCAGCTAAAAACCCATAAAAACTGCGCTGTTGAGATAGATCAGTATAAATTTGTGTGGGGGACAATGTCTCTTTAACGATATTCTCTGTGGTGTCAGGTACGTTGGACAGTGTGGATAATTGAATGTCGTCATTCGCCGATTGTGCATTTAATATTTGCTCGGTAGATCGTGCCCACCAATACTGCCACCGCTCTGATTTTTGTACGGTTTGCGGCAGCTTCTCTATATAGCTAAGTGTTTTTTGCCAATCTTTTTCTTTGAGTGCATCTCTTATGACTCTCTCCAATAAGGATTCGGCTGTGCCTGGGTCATTACTGGCTATAAGGTTTTCTGCATCCTGTTGGTATCCCCGTCTTAACAGCCGAGTAGCTAAATATTCTTGTATAGAAAAGCGTTGCGTGCCATTAAACTCTTGCTGTGCCTGATAGCTATTCCAGGTGCGGAGAGCTTCCTGTGGATGCCTTGAGGCGTAACGTCGTATGCCGTGCAAAATAACCTGCTGCATCTTAGTTGATGACTCACTAAAGCGGGCTTGTTTATGCAGCCTAGAAGGGTAACCGTGAACCTCTAACATAAGCTCACTGTAGCGCTTATTTTCGCTTGAAAGGTTCTTCGCAATATATTTGGCCAGCATGGTCTTGCGAGCAGACATCGCTTTATGAAATCGCTGCCAAGCAATGTCTTGGGTGAAATGGTCACTTTTTAGCCACGCTTTGAAAAGCGAATCGCACTCGGAAGGTTGAGAGTGGCCAACGTTCCAGATCTCGGCGACCTCACTGAAGGCCATTTCATCTCCAGTTTTAGTGCGAGCTTCCAAATAACTACAGCTTAAACTCGTACTCTCTGGGAAAACTTGGTAATAGTTTTTGAAATCTTGCCAATGTTGTTTTTTAGCTAGAATAGAAAGCCAATCCTTGCGTAATTTTTTGGCAAGAAGTGTTCCTTGGTTATCCTGTAAGAATGCATCAACATCTTCATGTGGTAGTCGGTGTAGTCGGCGTTTCAGCTCATAAAAATCTAAATACACAGAGAGTGGGTAATCGTGCAGTTGCTTTTTTAGTTTACGGTATGAGGTTAGGTGATTAGCCTGTAGTGCAAGCTTGGCCGCACTGTAAGTCTTCCGGGATTGAGCCAGTGACAGCTCATTTGATGGGTTTTGATTCTGAGGTGTCAGTATTTTTGTAGGAACTGGGAGTGGAGTTGATATTGACTGTATTAATGATGCATCGTTTTTATGATTAATAGAGGCCAGAAGTTGATTTTCTGCTCCACTGAAAGAAGACGTGAATAATAGGTATGCTGCCAGGATATTTCTTGTGGCTGAGCGTATTGGTAATAACTTTAGATTAATCATAATCCACAATCTCCCCCAAGATAAGTGGCGATGTATTACTTTGAATCAAGCTAATACATATGAGCGGTGTTTTCTCAATTTGTTTTAGTGATTGTTGTTACGCTTACGCACTTATTTTATGCGTTTGTATAATCACTGAGAAAACTGACTGACCGTCCAGTTTATTGATTGTAGACCATTTATAGTGCTTCCCCTATAGGTGTTCAGTAATAATTAGCTAATCATTAGCATTTAATTTCAGCATTTAAGGCATTCGGCAGCGACTTATTACAGCTTGGCGGCTACAATCGCGTCCGGTCAATACCGTTGTCGATATTATTACGGAAACATGAAATATGTCCCTGCTAGAAATTAAAAAAGCCAGCTTACATTATGGTACTCAAGTACTTTTAGACTCAGTTGATTTAAAAATCAGTAAGGGCCAAAGAATTTGCCTGATGGGTAGAAATGGCGCCGGAAAATCTACTTTACTCAAAGCTATTAGCGGGCAAGTTGAGCTTGATGAGGGTGAGATTTGGATTAAACCTGGAGTTAGAGTTGCTCGCCTAGAGCAAGATTTACCAGAAGCGGATGATGTAAGTGTTTTTGATGCAGTAGCACAAGGCTTAGATAAAGCGGGTCAACTGATCATCCAGTATCATGAGTTGCTAAATCATCCCGATGACATTGATATGGATCTTCTGGCTGACTTACAACAGCAACTTGATGCCGAAGATGGCTGGATGTTACAGCAACGTGTCGAAACAGTTTTGAGTCGCTTGTCTTTGCCAGCGGAAAAATATATGCGTGAACTTTCCGGTGGTTGGCGTCGGCGTGTGTCCTTAGCGAGAGCACTCGTGACAGAGCCCGATGTATTAATGCTTGATGAGCCGACCAACCATTTAGATGTAATGGCTATTGAGTGGTTGGAGCAGCAAATACTGAACTTTAATGGCGCTGTTATTTTTATCACGCATGACCGTCAGTTTTTACAGAACTTGGCGACCGATATTGTTGAACTTGATCGCGGTCATACGAAAAGTTGGCACGGTACTTACGATCAATTTCTTGCGTTTAGAGAGCAGCAATTATTAGAAGAAGAAAGACATAATGCACTCTTTGATAAGCGACTCAATGAGGAAGAAAAATGGATTAGGCAGGGTATTAAAGCTCGTAGAACTCGTAATGAAGGGCGCGTTCGAGCATTAGAGTCCATGCGTAATGAACGTATGCAGCGTAGAGCTAAAACTGGCAACGTTTCTCTCGAGGTGGGCTCATCGGGACGATCAGGGAAATTGGTAGCAGAGCTACACAATGTCACACAGAATTTTTCTGACAATCTTGTAATCAATAACCTCACGACCACAATTATTCGTGGTGATCGTATTGGCTTTATTGGTCCTAATGGTGCGGGTAAAAGCACATTACTGAAAATAATATTAGGCCAGTTACAGCCAACTTCAGGTGATGCTAAATGTGGAACGTCATTATCTGTAGCTTATTTTGATCAGCTTCGTGAACAATTGGATTTAGAGAAAAACGTAGTTGAAAATATCGCTGAAGGTCGCGACAGTATTGAGATTAATGGCAAATCTCGTCATATTATAAGCTATCTAAGTGATTTTTTGTTCACCGGTGCTCGGGCCAGAACGCCAGTAAAAGCACTTTCGGGTGGTGAAAGAAACCGGGTTTTATTGGCCAAACTTTTTAGCAAAGAATGTAATTTATTAGTGCTTGATGAGCCAACAAATGATCTAGATGTTGAAACTTTAGAGTTGCTGGAAGAAGTGCTGGTAAACTTTCCTGGAACCATATTGTTGGTAAGTCATGATAGGGCGTTTCTTGATAATGTGGTCACCAGTACTCTGGCTTTTGAAGGCTCTGGTAATGTTCGAGAGTACGTAGGCGGTTATGCCGACTGGATAAGACAAGGTGGTGTTTGGAATGACTCAGAGGGAGAAGTTGAACCCCCGTTGAAATCTAGCCAGCAAGAATCTGCCGCTGCCAAAGTCTCGTCCGATAAAGGTGAGAAATTGAGCTATAAATTGCAGCGTGAACTTGATGGGTTGCCTGCTGCCATTGATCTTGCTGAACAAGAAGTTCAAGCTATTGAAGCTAAGATCGCTGCTCCTGACTTTTATCAGCAGGATGCCTCAGAAACAACTAGGGTTCTTGCTCTCCTTGAAAAGTCACAACAAATATTGACTGAAAAATATGCTCGCTGGGAAGAGCTCGATGAGGGCTAAATTTTCATCCGATTACGGGGTTATCCTTACCGCAAGGACATCGCATTTAGCACCGTGAATAACCCCGTTTGCAGTAGAACCTAGTAGTAATGCTAGGCCCTTACGGCCATGGCTGCCAACGACAATAATATCGGCATTGAGTGAGTCAGCAAGATCATGAATTTCAGAGGTTGGTTGACCGACGATAATATGTTGCTGGTTTATTTTTAGTGATGATTGCTCAATTAAGCTATCCATTTTTTGCCTGGCTTGTTGTTCCAGTTGGGTTTGAATTTCTGTTAGATCGATAGGGATGTCTCCGCCATAGGCAAAAGTTAAAGGCTCAACGACGTGTATTATCGAAATAAGGCACTCGGAATCAGCCAGTGCTTTAGCTTTGTTTAAGACTTGTAGGGATTCATCGCTAAGATCAACACTAACTAAAATGTGCTTGTAGTTGCTCATTGTCATTTGCCTCTTTGTGAAGAAGTACGAGTTATAGAAGTACGAGTTATAAGTGAAGCATAGTAGAATTCATGACTTGAGTTATTAAGATAGATCAACTTAATTAATATTAAGGATACCTAATGGTTTGGTTACCTATTGTTATTTGCCTGGCCGCATTCGCGCTGGTTATAGGACCTGTTATGTTAATGCAGCCTACGCCTTCGCAGAGGCGAGAAGCAAGCCTTAGAAAAGCTGCTGAAGGCATGGGTTTACGTGTACAAATATTACCTATAAATACACCGCTGGGTAAACAAACTTCCCATCTAGGGGTTTGTTATTCTTTTGCTTGGCCATCGGTTAAATCTATGCCGGACACTTGGGAGTTGATACAAAAAAAATATGTACACGATATACATGCTTTTGGCGATTGGGATTGGAATATAAAACCTAATTTTGATGTTCCTAAGGATATAGAAAGCCGATTGAAAGAACTGTCACCGAAAGTTTATGCGGTTATTTGTACGCCGCAATTCTTAGGCTGTTTTTGGTCGGAGCTGGGAACAAGTGATGAGGTTTTTGAAATAGGCGAGTGGTTAAAATCAGCGGCAATTATGTTGGGAAAAAAAACTGATGCGTAAGGTTTAAGTCATATATCTTCAAGATCAAGTGGCTTGGAGTCTCCTGATAAAGGGTTCATATGGGTTTCGGGCATTAAGTTTTCAGATAAAGATTTACGTTTATTAGCAAGCATTTCAGATATTTCTTTGATCATGGTATGTCTGTCGGGGTTTGTGTGTGTTGATTTCGATAAAATTTGTTGAGCTTTTTTATAAAAAGCATGAGCGCTTAAGATATCGTTTTTGCTCATCGCGCGATGGCCTTGCCCAATGTAAGTAAATACCTTGATTACGATATGTGACCAAGCTAGTTCAGTAATAAACGCGTTCATTTCATCGAGTGATATTTTCCCAAAGGATTGTTGTTTACGTATAACTTTTCCAGCTTCGTTCAGCTGAGCTTGAGCCAGAGCAATTTGTTTATCACTCTCCTTCAAACGATCCAATTCCCTAACCTCCGTCTCATCAGAGAGAGAGTCATGACGTGATATTGCTGAACGATAAGCCGCCTGCAGATAAGATGCTTCAGGATGAGTGTCTTTTACTTCCATCAGCATTTCGATAATGGCTTCATTGATAAGTCTCGGTATAGCTCTTGTTTCCACGAGATGGTCTATAGCAATTACGAGCTCTTCTAGGTCGTTAGCACGAATTTTAATTTGATGAAGTTTTTGTCTAACGATTTTTTGGCGACGTTCTCTTTCGTTTAGCAGGCTTACAACTACTAACGAGCCTATAGCAAGAGAAAAAAGAAAAATAAGTGCAGTAAGAGAAGACATGGGTATTGATTCGCAAAAAGTTCAGGTGCTGACTAAATTGTCGACTATAAGTATGAAAACTTTATCATTAACCTCAAGCATGTATAAGTCTGAAATTAGGATAAAGTTGAATTTATAATTGGTATTATCAAAAGAATACGCCTAAATCCACAAACATAGCTTGACCGAACTATACGTAGGACTTATATATGTCGCGGTTCAAGTTAATGTTAGCTGTTGTTTTTAAATTAAAATGTGAGAAATAAACCGTTATGGGTAAATCTTTAGTCATTGTCGAGTCGCCCGCTAAGGCGAAAACGATTAATAAATACTTGGGGAATGACTTTATAGTTAAGTCCAGTATTGGTCACATTCGTGATTTACCTACTAGCGGTTCAGTTAAAAAACCTGTGGATACTAAAGAGAGGGCTCGGCAAGCAGCCATTACTCGAAAGCTATCGCCAGATAAAAAAGTTGAGCATAAACGCAAAAAAGCCAAGGCTCAGCTTATTAATAGGATGGGTATTGATCCGGATAACAACTGGAAAGCTCACTATGAGATATTACCCGGTAAAGAAAAGGTTGTTGATGAGCTAAGACGTCTTGCTGAAGATGCTGATGTTATTTACCTTGCAACGGATTTGGATAGAGAGGGGGAAGCTATAGCTTGGCACTTACAACAAGCTATAGGTGGTGATGAAAGCCGTTATCGCCGGGTTGTATTTAATGAGATTACTAAAACGGCAATCACTGAAGCGTTTGAAAAACCAGGACCAATAGATATTCATCGTGTCAATGCTCAGCAAGCGCGGCGCTTCCTTGATCGGGTTGTGGGCTATATGGTTTCGCCTTTACTGTGGGAAAAAGTTGCCCGTGGTTTGTCGGCAGGTCGAGTACAGTCAGTTGCTGTTAAATTAGTTGTTGAAAGAGAAAGAGAAATTCGTGTATTTATCCCCGAAGAGTATTGGGACGTATTTGCACAGTTGAAATCAGAGTCTGGGGATGACATTCGCTTTGAAGTTAAAAAACTCTCCGATCAAGTTTTTAAGCCTGTTAATGAAGAGCAAGCAATGGCAGCGGTTAATAGCCTACAAGAGAGCTCTTTTGAGGTTAAGTCTAGAGACGATAAGCCAACTCAGTCAAAACCGGGTGCCCCCTATATCACATCAACTCTGCAGCAGGCTGCAAGTACGCGTTTAGGATTTAGTGTTAAGAAAACCATGATGATGGCACAACGCTTATATGAAGCGGGTTACATCACCTATATGCGAACGGATTCAACTAACTTGAGTAAAGAGGCCGTTGAATCTTGCCGCGATTATATATTAGATAATTATGGCAAACGTTATTTACCGCAAGAGGCTAAATCTTATTCTAGTAAAGAGGGGGCTCAAGAGGCTCACGAAGCCATCAGGCCGTCCAATGTTATTGTTAAACCTACACAGCTAACCAATATGGAGCGTGATGCTGAACGCTTATACAGCTTGATTTGGCAGCAGTTCGTTGCTTGCCAGATGACCAACGCTGAGTTCACAAGTACTTCGTTGGTTGTTCGTGCTGGAGACTATGAATTGAGAACACGTGGGCGAGTTATTCGATTTGACGGTTTTCTAAAAGTACAACCTGTTATTGGTAAAAAAGAAGAAGACGTTATTCTGCCTGAGTTACAAGTTGGCGAAGAGCTCGATCTGCTAAAACTTGATCCCATTCAGCACTTTACAAAACCAACGGCACGATTCACCGAAGCTAGCTTGGTTAAAGAGCTTGAAAAGCGCGGAATAGGCAGACCCTCTACTTACGCATCCATTATTTCAACGATCCAAGATAGAGGTTATGCTCACGTAGATAAACGCCGATTTTACGCTGATAAAATGGGTGATATTGTTACAGACCGCTTGAATGAAAATTTTAATGATTTAATGGATTATAGCTTTACAGCCAATATGGAAGAATCATTAGATAAAGTTGCTGACGGGGAAGTTAATTGGCATTCGTTATTAAATGATTTTTATGAGAATTTTTCGGCAACACTATTGCGTGCGCAAAATGATGACGGAATGCGCCCTAATGCACCTACAGAAACGGATATAGAATGTCCTACCTGTAGTCGCCCTATGCAAATTAGAACTGGGAGTACGGGCGTTTTCCTAGGTTGTTCTGGTTATTCCTTGCCTCCGAAAGAGCGTTGTAAAAGCACGCTGAATTTGGTGGCAGGAGATGAGGCCGTTAATGTCGATGATGACGATGAAGCCGAATCGAAACAACTTATCCAAAAGCGTCGTTGTTCACTCTGTAATTCGGCAATGGATAGTTATTTACTTGATGAAGAGCGTAAGTTACATATTTGCGGTAATAATCCAGATTGTTCTGGTTATGAGGTAGAAACGGGTAGTTTTAAACTTAAGGGTTATGAAGGCCCCGTTATCGAGTGTGATAAATGTGGTGAAGAGATGCAGCTAAAAACTGGAAGGTTTGGAAAGTATTTCGGTTGCAGCAATGAATCCTGTAAGAATACTCGTAAATTATTACGCAGTGGTGAAGCGGCTCCACCTAAGATGGATCCTGTTCCCATGCCTGAATTGGCGTGTGTTAACGTTGATGATCACTATATTTTACGTGATGGTGCTTCAGGTATTTTCTTGGCAGCGAGCCAATTCCCAAAAAATAGAGAAACACGAGCACCTTTGGTTTCTGAGTTGTTACCGCATAAAAGTGAAATTGACGAAAAGTATACGGCATTATTTTCGGCGCCGGTCGAAGATGATATGGGAAACCCTACCATCATCCGCTTTAGTCGAAAAACTAAGGAAACTTACGTTCAATCCGAGATAGATGGAAAAGCTTCTGGGTGGAAGGCATTTTTTGAAGGTGGGAAATGGGTTGCTAGCGGTACTGCTAAAAAGAAACCTAAAGCTGCGACAAAGAAAAAAGTGGTGAAAAAGAAGGCGCCAGCCCAAAAAAAGCCAGCTAAATAGACCATGATTAATCCTTACCAGCAAAGAGTTCATCAAAAAATGGCCCACAGTCGTATTTTGATGAGTTTGGTTGCTGATTGTGATGATACGATTCCAGGTAAGCAAAAAATGGAAGCGTTACTTCAATCGGTTATTATTCATTTGAATTGTGCATATCACGTTTACTTGAAAGAAATAGCTTTTGACTGTGGAATACAGGCTATTGAAGGCATCAATTCTATTGAGAAAATTCGTGAGCAGCTTGACCTACAAGAGAAGTCCAATGCTTCGGTTACGGAATTGCTAAATTTAAAGTCTTCAGGATGGCTGGGAAGCTTTCACGGGGCTGTTGAGCAAATACTCTATCCATCTGCTTATGCTCAGTATGAATCCAGTTTGATTGCTGTAGCAGGCAGTGATTCTTCGGTTGTTATAAATTTGCAGGCAGTGACAGATTTTTTACAAAAATTTAATAATATTTTCGAGAGGCAGCGCCATTCGAATGTGGAATATTAATTTCAACTCATCGTTGTTTTTAGTTTATGGTTCATTTCGGCTTATAGTTGGCTATTCCAGTGAAACACTCAGTGATACAATACTTTGACGCTAAGGCCAGTTGTAGGCTTTGTTTAATAGTAGGAATAAGTATGTCATCCCCATTGTATGAAATTATAGAGCTGAAAGATGGAACCCTGTCTTTGCGCCCAGCCAATTCTGAAGATGAAGCTTTGGTCAGTATAAAATTTTCGGCTGAGGCTAATGATTTTTTAGCGGATACGAAGCTAGAGGTTGTAAGAGCAATGATCGAAGCTGGTTTTGAGGCTGTTAGTGATATTTCTGAGCGTGAACTTGTCGATAAAGATCAACAGCCTGAGTCTTCATTATTGCATTAAGAGAGATTCTAATTTCATCGGTAGTTAATAAGTAATCCGTGGCAACTTCCAATCTCTGCGGCTTCTTGCAGGTAGTCAATATCATTCAGTGTATTAAGCTTTGATGTCGCTATAACACAATGGCTGGTGCCGTTTTTAAGAGCTTCCCAGATCAACCAAAGTTGATCTTTATTCTCATCTATATGAATTAATCTGAGTTTACTGGTGTTAACACCATAACGTTCTAATAGCTCTTTGCTCATTGGGCTGCTAACAATCCAAGTTAACCAGCGATCACTGTTGTTGCTGAGATGGGCGATCATTGGCAATACAATCATGGCCTCATCAGTACAGTGTTTGGTTAACACAAGTTCAGTCACAGAATAAGACTGCTTATTTTCACTCTCATTTGACGGAAAGCTAGAAATACTAGCGTGTGTTGATTGTGTTGATTGTGTTGATTGTGTTGATTGTGTTGATTGTGCTGATGCTAATCTGTTGTTCATGGCATACCTATTGTTCAGTTATTATCGGCTTTAACGTATCGTTTTTATCTGTGAAAGCGTTAGTCGCGTCTTATTACACCAACGCTTAAGCCTTCTATAGCAAAGTTACTGTCTCGCAAGTCGACGTTTATGACGTTGAAATCTTCATTTTCAGGATGAAGTTCGACAATATGATTACCCTTGTCTTGGTGTAAGCGTTTCACCGTCACTTCGTCTTCAATTCTGGCTACGACGATATCACCATTGCGAGCTTGCTGGGTTTTATGAACGGCGAGTAAATCACCATCCATAATGCCGATATTCTTCATGCTCATCCCGCTAACGCGAAGTAAATAATCGGCATTAGGGCTGAAAAAATCTTTGGGGATAGAGCAGTAATCTTCAATGTTTTCTGTGGCCAATACAGGATTACCTGCAGCAACACGACCAACTATAGGAATTCCTGTGACGGCCTCTGGTAGTCGTATTCCCCTAGAAGTTCCAGCAACCATCTCAATAGCGCCTTTGCGTGCAAGCGCCTTTAAATGTTCTTCAGCAGCATTAGCTGATTTAAACCCGAGTTCAGTGGCTATTTCAGCTCTTGTTGGAGGAAACCCTGTTTCATTGATATTACGAATAATGAGATCTAAAATTTCTTGTTGGCGGGCAGTAAGCTTTATCATGTTAGGCCTCTATGTGTATGTATACAGTAGGTGTAATTATATACAGTAGTTTGAGGCGCGCAAGTATTTAATCGAAACTCTTACTTAAAAGTCATCAAAGCCTTGAAATAACTCAGATTCAATTTGGTTTATCGGGTTTATTAATGCTTCAGGAATGATGGATTCACTGTCTAATCCGTAATCTTGACAGGATAACCCAAATGCAGCATTTGCGTTTTTTGGGGGCTGGGCGGCAACTGGGTGCATTTCGAACCATAGATCGATGTCTAGCTCGCCTATCTCGCCGTCTAAGTATTGTATCTCTATTGTTGCGGTATGATCATCTACAGCGACAACCTCAAAATAACTCTCTTCCTCTGGATCGTGATACCAGTTTCCAATACAAGGTTTAAGTAATCTGGCCATGAAGATCCCCTGAGTTATTAATTAAGGTGTGTTTGATGTGATTACAATTGACGTTACCATGCATTGCTGGGGAGTTAAAATTGTACTTTTTGACTGAATACTGTCCTCTTGGTCATGTTTGAATTGCAAATTCTTTTTAACTGCTTAATTTTATTGAATCTTTCTTAGATTGGCTTATTAAATAATAATTGTCTTAAAATATGTTCCTCTATAGGTTGAGTTTTAAATAAACAATCAGTCTAAAAACCGAGAGATAACATCATTTATCCGACTGTGTTGATAAATTTGAGATGATTGTTGAGTCGTATATTGACAGTGAATGCACCAAAACGTATGTTCTAAATGATTGTTTGAAATTTAAGTGTTATTTATCTTAAAGGTGTAACAACAATACAAATATCATTGTTAATGAGTAAGAAGGGCGGATGAAACAGTCTGATACAATTGAAAAGATTTTAAATGCGGCGAGTGAATTATTTGCTGAACGTGGTTATTCAGAAACGTCGCTAAGAACCATTACCAGTGCAGCTGATGTTAATTTAGCTGCGGTTAATTACCATTTTGGTTCTAAACGAGCTCTAATTAAAGCGGTTTTTAGTCGATATATTGGGCCGTTTTGTGTGTGTCTGAATGATTCTTTAGATGCTCATCAATCTAAATCAGGTGATGAGCTTTCAGTTGATTCTCTAATAAATATATTATTTTCAAGCTTGTTCGAATCCTTAAAAATTAGTAATGCAAATCCAGAACAATTTATGCGGCTGTTGGGGTTAGCTTATGCGCAATCTCAAGGTTTCTTGCGCCACTCTATGATTGAGGAATATGGCGCAACTTACTCTCGCTATATGGTGCTTTTAAAAGAGACAATGCCAAATGTTGATCCTGTTGATTTTTATTGGCGCTTGTTTTTTATGATGGGTGCGACGATTTTTTCTTTGTCTAGCTATGAATCAATTAATGGTATTTTGAAGGCTGACTTTGGCCGCGATAGCTCTATGAGTGAAGTGGTGGATCTATTGATTCCATCTATCTCCGGATTGTTGCATGGCACTTCGCGTTAATTTTATTTTTTAGGATTGTTATGATACCTGGACCAATTATTTTAGATTTGGATAGCACCTCTGTTTCGGATGAAGAACAACGTTTATTACAGAATCCTTATGTTGGAGGAGTTATTCTTTTTTCACGTAATATTGTTGATTATCAGCAACTCTTACAGCTAGTTAAATCTATTCGGGAAGCCCGTGAAGACTTGGTTGTTTGTGTTGACCAAGAGGGTGGCAGAGTACAGCGATGTAAAGACGGATTTACACGCTTACCTGCAATGCAAATGTTTGGCCGCCTATACCAAGATGATCCTGTTGATGCGTTAGCCAGAGCTAAAGACTGTGGTTGGTTGTTAGCGGCTGAAGTTTTAGCTGTTGGAATTGATTTTAGTTTTACTCCTGTTCTTGATGTTGATGAAGAGTTTTGTAGTGTTATTGGTGATAGAGCATTTTCGGCCGATCCAGATGAAGTTTTTTTGTTGTCTCAAGCGTTTATTGAAGGCGCTCATGAGGCTGGAATGAAAGTGACTGGTAAGCATTTCCCAGGGCACGGTTCGGTAAGAGGAGACAGTCATTTAGAACTGCCCATTGATGATCGCAGCTTTGCGGAAATAGAATCGCATGACCTCAAGCCATTTGCTAAATTAATCTCTTCAGCTACAGGAAATCTATTAGACGCTGTAATGCCGGCTCATATTTTATTCCCTGCAGTAGATAGCGAATTGCCAGTTGGTTTTTCAAGCTGTTGGTTGAAAGATATTTTGCGTGAACAAATGCACTATGATGGCGTTATTTTTAGTGATGATTTGACCATGGAAGGCGCCGCGAAATACGGTAGTTTTACTGAGCGAACGAGATTGGCTTTGGACGCTGGCTGCGATGTCATTTTAGTGTGTAATAATCGACAAGGAGCACTAGAGGTTTTGAATTATTTAGCCGCAGAGTTTCCGCTTCCTTGTGAATCACCCCTTACTAAGATGCGCGCTGTAGAGATGTTTTCAAAAGAAAAATTAGAGAGAAATACACGCTGGCAAGATACTCGCCAATGGTTGGCTGAAGTTAATTAGATTTGTATAAAATGATAAAGGGTTTTTGTAATGTTTGATCTTCACGATAGTGTCCAACACATGATTGATTCTGAGAATGTATGGGTGCTTAAAACTTTTTCCATCGTCTTCGCAACTCTTATTTTTTCTCACCTGTCTCGTAAAGTGCTGGATGCTCTTCTTATAAAAGCACATACAACCCATAACTTGTGGGACGACGCAATATTAGGCTCGGCGGTGCGGCCCGTACGTTATTTTATTTGGCTAGTAGGTTTTAGTCTGGCGGCGCAAATTGCCGCTAATAATTCTAGTAGTGATTTATCTCAGTTTATTGAACCTATAAGGAGAATTGGTACGGTTATAATCGTCGCTTGGTTGCTTGTACGAACGGCACATCGAGTCGAAGTGAATTTGGTTGATCCTGAATTCACGGCCAAGCCTATGGACGAAACTACCGTACGTGCGATTGGTAAATTGCTGCGAATCTCAATTGTCATTACGGCCACATTGGTGGTGTTGCAGTCATTGGGATACAGCATTTCAGGGGTATTGGCATTTGGTGGTGTTGGTGGGCTTGCCGTGGGCTTTGCCGCTAAAGACCTACTGGCAAACTTTTTTGGTGGGTTGATGATATATCTCGATAGACCTTTCAGTGTAGGGGACTGGATTAGATCACCTGATCAAGAAATTGAAGGTACGGTAGAGGATATCGGTTGGCGTTTAACTCGTATCAGAACCTTTGATAAAAGGCCGTTATACATTCCCAATTCAGTATTTACTCATATAGCTGTTGAAAACCCATCTAGGATGACCAATCGTCGAATTAAAGAAACTTTTGGTGTTCGGTATGGAGATGCTCACAAAGTGTCATTAATTGTTGAGCAGGTAACACATTATTTACAGAACCATCCGGAAATTGATAATGAGCAAACGTTAATTGTTAATTTGGATAAATTTGCTTCGTCATCATTAGACTTCTTTATTTATACGTTTACGAAGACAACTGATTGGGTTACATACCATAAAATAAAACAGGATATCTTGTTGGGTGTTTTAGATATTATTGAGTCTAATGATGCTGAGTGTGCCTACCCAACATCAACTCTTCACGTTCCCGAACCGATTCAAATTAATAACCATACGACTGCTTAAAATGAAAAATCGAATTGCAATTATTGGTGGTACTGGTTTAAGTCAAGGCTTGAGTGATTTTGAAGCTATTGAGCGCCATCAAATTACAACGCCTTATGGTGAGCCTTCTGCCGATTTATTACGAGGCTGTTTGAACCTAGGTGATGGAGTTACTCAAGAAATTATTTTTTTATCAAGACATGGTGACGGTCATTCTATTGCGCCACATCATGTCAATTATCGAGCTAATATTGCGGCTTTGGAATTATTGAACGTCAAGCAGATTGTTGCTGTAAATGCGGTGGGTGGCTTGTCTAAATGTATGTCTCCACAAACTATAGCGATACCAAATCAAATTATTGATTACACGTATGGTCGTCATAATTCCTATTTTGATGGTGTCCCCATCAACGGAGTTGATAATAAGTTAAGACATATTGATTTTTCATTTCCGTTTACAGAGTCTCTTCGTCAAACACTTTTAAGTGCGGCCAATAAGTTACAGGTGAAACTTGTGGCTGAGGGTGTTTATGCTTGCACCCAAGGACCGAGATTAGAAACAGCAGCAGAGATTATAAAATTACAGCGTGATGGATGTGATCTTGTCGGTATGACTGCTATGCCTGAGGCTGTGTTAGCTCGAGAGTTAAATATCGAATATGCCTCGGTTTGCCTTGTCGTTAATTGGGGGGCAGGCATGTCTCAAAATGAAATCACTATGCAGGAAATTCACGCCAATATTGACGTTGGTATGGATAATGTTCAAAAGTTATTGATTGAATTTTTAAGCACTAATTAATAGCGTCTTTTTCATTATCAACACCAACGTTCTCTGTTTCTGCGTTGAGTTCTGGCTCGAGTGATTCAGGCAATTCGTAAGGCACAATGTAAATAATCATACCTACTGTTGGGTGATCAATGTAATGAATTTCTTTACTGCGCATTCGTCTTTTTTGATTTAGTTTAATGATGTTAACGGCGACATAGGGTGTTGCAAGTATAGAGTCATATTCATTGTTTGATGTTATGGCGCTTTCCCACAGTGTTGTTTGTTTGTATGGCTGTAGTTCTTTATTCTCGATATTAATATCAGCTTCTATGCTTGGAGGCGTAGGCAGTGTTGGCCAATCCTTGAGCTCTTGACCAAAATTATTTTCAAACTGGGTAAACCATAAGTTTGTGTCGAGATGCAGATAGCGTGCGACGCTAAGATTGATACTGCCACTTAGTTCAAAGTGTTCACCGTACTTATCGCCCCCAGAAATAATCAATGAAGGGGCTTCATCTTTACTCCATACCGGTTGACGCCAAGCTTTATGAAATAAAACTCGGTGTTGTTTGGCATTATTTAAGTCCCTGGCATTATTATTTAATAGATGCTCTGATTCTGGGAGTTGATAAAAGGCTTCGGATGCTAAAATTAGTTGCGCGTATTCTGCATCTTGTTCCGCATCAATAACGTCTAAGCGTTTCCAGTTTGGTGGATAGGAAAGGGCAATGTTTGTGTCCCACACCTCAGAGTTAGTCGAATCACTTTGGCTGAATAAAATGATTTCAACCTGATACCAACGCCCCTCATTGCCAAATGTATTCTCAGTGGATTCTTCGGTTTCTTGTGCAAAGGCATTTAAGGGTAAACTTATTATCATTAAGCTTTTAAGAAGTATGCCAGATAATAATGCGTAGATGTTTCCGGGTTGTTTAGCGTGAACGTTCTTCATTATTTTACCGATAGGTTGTCGAGTAACGTAGATACAGTATCAATACGTGCTTCGGGGTTGTCCATGACTTGGGTGAACTTAAGTGTATTGGCGCCTTGTAATTGGAAAGTGTTTGGTTTGTTTTGTACTAATTTTACTATAGTGAGTGGGTCTACTTGGGTTACTGGGCCAAATTCAATTTTACCACTATTTTCCCCCGCTTCGAGCTTACTGATGCCCATTTCTTGAGCTTTTAACTTGAGGCTGCTCACTTTAAATAAGTTTTTACAGGTGTTGGGTAGTAGTCCGAATCGGTCAATCATTTCTACCTGTAACTCTCGCAGAGCGGCATCATCTTCAGCGGCTGAGATGCGTTTATACATAATAAGCCTTGTGTGTACATCGGGTAAGAAGTCTTCTGGAATTAATGCGGGCATTTTAAGATTGATATCTATACCCGAATTAATGGCTTGATCAAAGTTCGGGGTCTTTCCTTGTTTAATTGATTTTACGGCTTGATCGAGCATTTCCATATACAGAGTAAAACCAACGGCATGCATTTGCCCGCTTTGATCGTCACCCAGAAGTTCACCTGCTCCGCGAATCTCCATATCATGTGTGGCCAAAGTAAATCCAGCACCAAGATCTGTGGTTGAAGCAATGGCTTCTAGGCGTTTTCGTGCATCGGCACTTATGGCTTTTGTGGGGGGGGCTAGAAGATAAGCGTAAGCTTGATGATGAGAGCGGCCCACTCGCCCTCGAAGTTGATGCAATTGGGCCAGACCAAATTTATCGGCTCGATTAATGACGATTGTATTGGCATTAGGAATGTCAATACCGGTCTCAATAATGGTGGTGCAAACTAAAACATTAAACCGTTTGTGATAAAAATCGGACATAACTTGCTCGAGCTGCCTTTCTCGCATCTGTCCGTGGCCAACGGTTACTCTTGCCTCAGGGATAAGGGTTTCAAGCTCAGACGCTATGCGTTCAATTGTGCTGACCTCATTGTGCAGGTAATAAACTTGTCCGCCTCGAAGAATTTCTCTCAGAATGGCTTCTTTAATCATCTCATCATTTGTTTCACGTACAAAAGTTTTAACAGACAGGCGTTTTGCTGGTGGTGTGGCAATAATGGATAAATCACGAATGCCCGACATGGCCATGTTCAGGGTTCTAGGGATAGGCGTGGCCGTTAGGGTAAGAATGTCTACTTCCGATCGAAGAGATTTCAATTTTTCTTTCTGGCGAACACCAAACCGATGTTCTTCATCGATAATTAATAAACCTAAATTTTTATAATCAAGGCTCGACTGTAATAGTTTGTGGGTGCCGATAATAATGTCGACTTTGCCTTCAGCTAATTTTTGTTGAATCTCTTTAATGTCTTTGTCGCTCCGAAAGCGAGATATTACTTCTATGCTGATTGGCCAGTCGGCAAACCTATCACGAAAGTTCTCAAGGTGTTGCTGGGCTAGTAATGTTGTAGGAACGAGCATGGCAACTTGTTTGCCGCCGTAAGCGGCGATAAACGCAGCTCGCATAGCCACTTCTGTTTTACCAAAGCCCACATCTCCACAGACAAGTCTGTCCATGGGCTGTTTAGAGGTCATATCACTGCAAACAGATTCGATTGCCACTTGTTGATCTGGGGTTTCTTCAAAGGGAAAATCATTGCTAAAACGCTCGTAAGCTTCTTTTTGAAGCTCAAAAGCATAACCTTTTCTTGCGGCTCGGCGAGCGTAGATGTCGAGTAATTCGGCAGCCGTGTCTCTGATCTGTTCGGCGGCTTTGCGTTTGGCCTTTTGCCACTGATCACTGCCGAGCTTATGCAGTGGCGTGGTATCTGGGTTGGCTCCTGAATAGCGAGAGATCAAATCTAAGTTGGCTACAGGTACATATAGTTTTGCACCATTGGCATATTCAAGCGTTAAAAACTCATTAGTTTCATTGTTATGAGTAATGGTTTCAAGTCCGCAGTATCGTCCCACACCGTGCTCAATATGCACAACCGGCGAGCTGATTTGAAGCTCTGTGAGATTTCTAATAGCGACTTCATTTTGATCTGTTGGCTTTTTTCTGCGTCTAGTTTGTTGAACGCGAATACCAAATAATTCGCTTTCGCTAATTAAGGTTATGTTTTCGTCGTCTAAACAAAAGCCTTTTTCAATGCCGGCAACGGCGATGGCTATGTCTGCCGATCCATTAATAAATTGATTCCAGTTGTCATAGATTTCAGGCTCAATTTGTATGCGAGCTAGAAGTTCAAGTAAGGCCTCTCTGCGTCCTGCCGATTCAACGCAAAATAGAACTCGATAATTGGTTGTCAGTAAAAAATTCTCTAGATCAGACAATGGATTTTCTGACCGGCTGTTAATAGCTATATTGGCTGGTGTGTTACTGCATGCCGCATTGAGAGTGCCTTTAGCGTCAGGTAAATTACGTTCTTCAAGTTGAATTTTATGATGTTGTTTTAATTGCTGAAATAACTCCTCAGTAGGTAGAAATACTTCATGTGGTTTAAGTATGGGGCGTTGTAAATCGCCACAAAGGCTTTCATAGCGTTTAGTAGTGTCACTCCAGAATTGTTCGGCGGCTTGGTTAATAGAGGATATTGTAAATACGGCCGTAGACTCGGGAAGGTAGTCGAACAGGGTGTTGCATTCATCAAAAAATAACGGGAGATAATATTCAATCCCGTTGGGGCTAATACCGTTACTGATGTCTTGATAAATGGGGCAGTTTTTATGGTCTACTTCAAAGTGGTTATGCCAGTTATTTCTAAAGTTAGCGATACCAATTTTATCCAATGGAAACTCTTTAGCAGGCAATAACTCAATCTTATCTAGGGTTTCGATGGTTCTTTGCGTTTCTGGGTCAAATGAGCGCAGTGTTTCAACTTCATCGTCAAAAAGATCCACTCGGAAGGGGACAGAGCTTCCCATTGGGTAAATGTCGATGAGGGAGCCACGAACTGCAAACTCTCCATGCTCAAATACGGTATCAACACAGCGATAACCAGAGTTTTCGAGCTGGCTTCTTAGTTTATCAATATTCAATTTTTGCCCGGGCTTAACAATAAAGCTGTTATGAGTTAAGAACTTAGCTGGGGGCAATCTATGCATCAATGTATTAACCGGTACGATTAAAATACCTTGTGTCAATTGAGGCAGTTGGGAAAGGGTTAGCAGCCTTTCTGAAATAATATCTTCGTGGGGGGAGAAGTGATCATAAGGCAGCGTTTCCCAGTCGGGAAAATGCAAGGTCTGAATATTTGTGCCTTCACATGAAAAAAAGCGCAAAGAAGTTTCTATCTCTCTGGCTGTTTGGGTATCAGGTGTTATAACTAATGACAAACTGTTGTGCTGAATTGCTAGATCATGGATGGCTAGTGCTGAGCTATTGCCCTTTAAGTTGCCCCATTGATTCTTTTCGCCTGATTTTAAATGAATCTTTGTTGTGAAAAACGGTATGTGTGGTACTTTTTTATCAGACATAAATAGACTTTAATGAATAGGGAGAAGTTTGAGTCACGAGAAGCCATTGTATCTATCTTTGGCCTCATGAGAAACGAGTTGATAGACCATATTTACTGGTTATATTGATAATAAGTAGTTCTAACTTAATCAAATAAGATGTAAGGGGCAGTAATGACAGAGCAAGCCAAAATATTGATTGTTGATGATTCGGCAGATAATAGATTTTTGCTTAGGATGTTATTGGAAGATGATCACCTGGTCAGTGAGGCTGATTCTGGTGAGGCTTGCCTATCCTCCATTGAGCAGGATAAACCAGATTTGTTGCTTCTAGATGTAAAAATGCCAGGTTTAGATGGCTATCAAGTTTGTCAGGAGTTACGTAAAAAATCAGAGACAGAGGATTTACCGATTATTTTTGTTTCTGGTCTAGATAGCTCTGAAGAACGATTAGCGGGATTTGAGGCGGGCGGTGATGAATACATCATTAAACCGGTTGACGAGACCGACTTACTGACTAAAGTCTCCTCCTATTTGAATAAGCAAAAGGAGAGGGAAGCCGTTCACCACGATGCTAGCCAATCTATGAAGATGGCCCTTGAAGCCATGACGGTGAGTAGTGAGCTGGGCCAAATAATAGGTTTTGTAAAAAGCGGTCAAAGTTTAAAAACACACAAATCTATAGGTGAAGCAATGCTTAGTATTGCTGATGATTTTCAGCTTAACGCCTCGGTAATGGTAAAAGCCGAAACTCCCTTTTTCTTTGGTTGCGATGCAAATTCGGTGGAGGCTAATTTTTTGGCTAAGGCAGCGGAATCGTCAGAACGAATGTTAATGATTGGTGTTCGATTTGTGATACGAGATAAAAATATCGTGATGATTATTAAGGATTTACCCATAGATGATGAAAATAAAATGGGTAGATTAAAAGATCATTTGGCGGTGCTGATGGATATTGCTAATGGTTATCTTGATAATGTTAATGCGCAGTATGCTATTAAGAATCAACGTAAGATGTTTATGAATGAAATAATAGCTATATCTGAGGAGCAGATAAACAAAACCAGCACAAAAATTAATAGCCATGGTGAAAATTCAACTAAGTTAATTCAAAAAATGGTGTCTAACCTAGAGGATATGTTGTTTGGTTTAGGCTTGGATGAAGATCAAGAAAAGCAGTTGATGGGATTGGCGGATAAAACATCAGTAGAGCTTGAAGAGCTTAATCATTTGACTAAAGGGTTAGATTCAGAACTGGGTGTTATTTTAGAGAGCCTCTATAGTCTTTTGGCAGCGGAAAACACACATGATTGAGTCATTGATTATTTTGTGATGTATCGATGGGTGTTGGCCGCTGCTTTGCTAATAAACTCTGGTTGTGTCACAACTGGGGATAGATTTAGCATCAATCAATTAGTGAAGACTGATATTGATTTGGTTGCTGATAGTTATCGGTCTGAAACCACTAAATTAATGAATGAGCTGTTAATTAAGCTCTATAGGCGTAACCCGCGAGAGCTCAAAAAAGGTCGTTCAACTCTGGCGTTGCGTAAGCGTCAGTTTTCTCAATCGGATTTTTCTGAATTTTCTAATACCTACATTAATGGTTCCAGAGGAATTGCGGCCATAAGAGCTTCCCTCAGTATTGAATATTCAGGTGATAGGGTTTTTACTTTAATGTTGGGTTTGTCTGATATGCTCAATGAAGCCTATGGTGGTAAGGATGAATTTTATATTTTTGATGAGCTAGATCAGCAAAAACTTTATCATAGTGCGCGTAATATAGAGGTACTTGCTTGGCTGCTAGGCTCCGCTAAAAATAAAGACGGTGATGCTTTACTTTTGAGTAACCATGCGTCCTCTGATGTGGCTAATTTGAGTTTTGAACGTTTGCTTGGGAAGTTAATAGGACATCAGGATATGATGGCGATTATTGTTTCAGGCAAAACACAGCGAGCCATTAATTTAGTGGCTCGTGGTTTTGTTAGTGTGACATTTATTCCTTTGTAGTTTTTGTTGTTTCATTTTTAACTAAAAAAACAATAACAATTTAAGTGATTAAGACTTGTTACTTGCGTGCGCAACAACAAGCAACGATAATATCATTTTTAATTTTAGGGGAAGACCTATCCCTAAATTGACCTCTGTAACTCCAACTAAGGGAACTGATTGTGAATAGACCTAAGCCAGACGACTACTTTAAAGATTGGAAAGAGCGTGAAGCTCTTGCTGAAGCAATGATTCCAATCATTGGTAAACTTTACCGTGAGCGTAACGTGGTTTTGTACATGTATGGTCGAAGTATGGTGAATAAATCTGTAATTGATATCATGAAAGCTCATAAATTTGTTCGTCAGGTAGAGGATAATGAACTGTCTGAATTTGAGACATTTCCTGTTATTGAGGTGTTGAATAATTTGAGTTTGGGTCCAGCCCATATCGATGTTGGACAGATCGCTGTACGAGAAATGCAGTCTGAAGATGATGTTGATATTGAAGAGTTTGTTAAAGGGCAGGTTGCAGGTTCAATTAATAGCTCTGAGAAACCTTTGCCTGAACCACAAGATGTTGTTCTGTATGGTTTCGGACGCATTGGCCGGTTGGTTACACGTTTGCTTATAGAGAAGGCAGGCAGTGGTGATATTTTAAGGCTCAAGGCAATCGTTGTTCGTAAGGGTAAGGCTGAAAATGACTTGGTTAAGAGAGCGAGTTTATTGCGTCGGGATTCTGTTCACGGCTCCTTCAAAGGAACTATTCGAGTTGAAGAGGACACCAATACGCTGATTTTAAACGGGAATAAAATCAAAATAATTTATGCTAACTCTCCTTCTGAAATAGATTACACGGAATATGGTATTAACAATGCCATCATCGTCGATAATACTGGTGTTTGGCGAGATGAAGACGGTTTAGGGCAGCATTTGAAGTGTCCGGGTGCCGCTAAGGTTTTATTGACTGCTCCTGGTAAGGGCGATATTAAAAATATTGTTTACGGTATAAATAATAGTGCAATTAAGCCTGAGGATACTATTTTGTCGGCGGCCTCTTGCACCACAAACGCAATTACTCCGGTACTTAAATCCCTTATTGATAAGTACGGTGTGGCTCATGGCCATGTTGAAACAGTTCATGCTTATACAAATGACCAAAACCTTATCGATAATTACCATAGTGGCGAACGTCGCGGTCGTAGTGCGGCTTTGAATATGGTAATTACTGAAACAGGGGCCGCAAAAGCAGTTGCTAAAGCATTGCCAGAGCTGAAAGGTAAGCTTACTGGCAACGCAATACGAGTTCCTACTCCTAATGTGTCAATGGCAATACTCAATCTACAGCTGGAAAAAGAAACAACAGTTGAAGAGTTGAATGATTATATGCGCGAAGTTGCACTGCATTCACCTCTTAGGCAGCAAATTGACTTTACTAATTCACCTGAAGTAGTGTCGTCGGATTTTGTTGGTTCGCGCCATGCATGTGTGTTCGATAGCCGAGCAACAATTGTTGAGGGAAAAAGTGCTGTTTTATATTGTTGGTACGACAATGAATTTGGTTATAGCTGCCAAGTTGTTCGTTGCCTTGAAGATATGTGCGGCGTGACTTATATGATGCATCCTTAGTTGTTACAAATATAATATGTCACTTGCTGTTTTGGGTGATTATTTTAAAAATCGTTATAATCTTGGTTGTAGCGATTTTTTTTGTCTATTTTTTGTTCTTTTTGGCCGAGCTTATGTCTAACTTATTGACTTGCTTGGGTTTCTTTCAATAAAACTACCTTTAATAAGGTTTTTGACTGGCCAGACGCCAAACTCATACCTATAATTGCCGACGCAGTTTTAGTATTTAGAGTGCTTAAAAATAAAGCCTCCGAATCTAAACGTTATATAACTCAGTTGGTCGCGCTGTTTGCGCCTCCACGCTTTCCAACAAGTGATTAGGCAGATACGTATGATAAAGATCCGTCGGGGATTGGATTTACCTATATCTGGAGCTCCCGAGCAAACCATTACAAATGCTCCTGACTCTCGAACCGTTGCTTTAGTCGGCGATGATTACCATGGTATGAAACCTACTATGGCCGTTCAGGTAGGAGATAAGGTTAAGCTTGGACAGTTGCTATTTACCGATAAAAAAACTGAAGGTGTACGGTACACCTCTCCAGCATCGGGTACAGTAGCTGCAATTAATCGTGGAGCTAGAAGAGTTCTGCAGTCTGTTGTTATTGATGTTGAGGGTGAAGCAGCTGAGAAATTTTCTCAGTATGAAGCTTCTGCACTTAACGATATAACAGAAGATAAAGCCAGAGAGAATCTTATTGATTCTGGTTTGTGGACAGCGCTTAGGACTCGTCCATACAGTAAAACCCCTGCTATAAACAGCTCACCAAATTCTATTTTTGTTACAGCAATGGATACTAATCCATTAGCTGCCAATCCAGATATTATTATCGCGGAAAGAAGCGAAGATTTTGTGAATGGCTTGACCGTTTTGTCAAAGCTGACTTCAGGCACAGTGTTTGTTTGTCATGCTGATGGTGCAAATATAGCGACAGGAAATATTAATTCTGTTGTTACAGAGAGCTTTGCTGGAGTTCATCCAGCAGGTAATGCGGGCACTCATATTCATTATTTAGATCCAGTGAGTGCGAGTAAAACGGTTTGGACTATTGGTTATCAAGATGTTATTGCTATAGGTCAACTTTTCACGACCGGCGAGTTATCAACAGAAAGAGTTATTGCTATTGGTGGTCCTCAGGTGGAAACGCCTAAACTCGTCCGTACTCGTATTGGTGCGAGTTTGGAAGAATTGACTGCAGGCCAACTTAAATCGGGTGAAAATCGTATTATTAGTGGTTCTGTTTTTGGTGGTCGCACGGCAACTGGCGCACTTGCTTTTTTAGGTCGTTATCACAATCAAGTTTCTGTTTTAGCAGAAGGGCGCTCTAGAGATGTTTTTCATTACTTAAGAGCGGGCTTTGATCGTTTTTCTGTTTTAGGTATATATATATCCAGCTTGTTGCCTGGAAAAAAATACAATTTTGATACCACAACCAGTGGCAGCGAACGTGCAATGGTACCCGTAGGTAGCTATGAGCGAGTCATGCCATTAGATATATTACCGACCCATTTGTTGCGTTCTCTAATTGTTGGAGATACCGACATGGCACAAAAGCTGGGTTGTTTAGAGTTAGATGAAGAGGATTTGGCTTTATGTACTTTTGTCTGTTCAGGCAAATACGAGTACGGCCCCATTCTACGCAATAACTTGGCTCAAATTGAGAAGGAGGGTTAAGGAATGGGATTACGTAAGTTTTTAGATGATATTGAACCGCATTTCCATAAGGGTGGTAAGTATGAAAGTTGGTACGCTTTATATGAAGCAGCGGATACCATTTTTTATCGCCCTTCTGATGTAACTAAAACAACATCACACGTTCGTGATGGGGTTGATTTGAAACGCATCATGATTACGGTTTGGTTGTGTACTTTCCCGGCTATATTTTTTGGCATGTACAACGTTGGCTGGCAAGCTAATACAATTATGGCTGATTTGGGTTTGTCCCAAATAGGCAACTGGCGTGATGTGTTTATTAGTGGTTTTGATGCAACGAGTATGCTAGATAACCTTTGGCATGGTGCTTTATATTTTCTTCCCATTTATGCCGTTACTTTTATTGTCGGTGGTTTTTGGGAAGTATTATTTGCAATGAAGCGTGGCCATGAAGTTAACGAAGGCTTTTTTGTTACTTCGGTTTTGTTTGCCTTGATTTGCCCTCCAAATGTTCCGCTTTGGCAAGTCGCGTTGGGTATAAGCTTTGGTGTCGTTATAGGTAAAGAAGTTTTTGGCGGCACCGGTAAAAACTTTCTTAACCCCGCATTATGTGGTCGTGCGTTTTTGTTCTTTGCTTATCCTGCCTCAATGTCAGGCGATGCGGTTTGGACTGCCGTTGATGGTTATACCGGTGCAACAGCATTATCGGTAGTGGCTTCTGAAGGTATGGCTTCACTGCAATCTCAGTTGACCTGGATGGATGCCTTCTTAGGGCACATGCAAGGCTCTATTGGGGAAGTTTCAGCATTGGCTATTTTATTGGGTGGTGTTGTATTAGTAGCAATGAAAATAGCCTCGTTAAGAATTATTCTTGGTGTGATGTTAGGGATGTTCTTAACGTCAAGTTTATTTAATTTTGTTGGTAACCCCGAAACTAACCCGATGATGGCTATGCCATGGTATTGGCATGCAGTTATTGGTGGTTTTGCTTTTGGTATGATCTTTATGGCAACTGACCCTGTTTCCGCTTCTATGACCGATACGGGTAAGTGGTGGTTTGGCGGGCTAATTGGTTTTATGGTCGTATTGATTCGAGTAGTCAATCCAGCATTTCCAGAGGGTATGATGCTGGCAATTTTGTTCGCGAACTTATTCGCACCGCTGATTGACCATTTTGTCATTCAGTCCAACATCAAGCGGAGGTTGGCACGTGGCTAATAAAGATAGTACAGCAAGAACAATTGGTGTCGCATTAGCGCTATGTGTTTTTTGTTCTGTAATTGTTTCAACTGCGGCTGTAATGCTGAAACCAGCACAGGTGGCGAATAAAGCCCTTGATTTTAAACGCAACATTCTCGCGGCGGCTGGATTACTTGATGAGTCTCAAGGTGTTGAAGAGCAGTTCGGTCAGATAACAACGAAGCTAATTGATCTCAATACAGGTAAGTTTACTGAAGTAGAAGGCGGTATTGAAAAATACAATCAGCGTAAAGCTTCAAAAGACCCAGCACGTTCAATGGATTTAGTTGGCAATGATGATCTTGCAAAAATTTCTCGTCGGGTCAATGTCGCTAAAATTTATTTGGTGGAGTCAGATGCCGGAATTGATAAGGTTATCTTACCGATTAAAGGCTATGGACTTTGGTCTACGCTTTACGGATTTTTAGCGTTAGAGGCTGACCTCAATACAGTTGTTGGTTTGGGTTTTTACGAACATGCTGAAACTCCAGGGTTAGGTGGCGAAGTTGATAATCCGAACTGGAAAAAATTGTGGATTGGTAAGCAAGTTTATTCCGCTGAAGGTCAAGTTGCTTTGGGTGTGATAAAAGGTAAAGCCGATTCAGCTTCTAAACATGATATTGACGGTTTATCAGGTGCTACTTTAACCAGCAAAGGCGTACATAATCTTGTGCGTTTTTGGATGGGAGAAAATGGTTATACCGGCTTCCTGAACAACCTTAAGAAAGGGGAGGCTTAATCATGAAGGTAAAAGAGCTACTTTTAAAACCGATTTTAACTGACAACCCAATTGCACTGCAAATATTGGGTATTTGTTCGGCGTTAGCGGTAACAAGTTCATTAAAAGTTACATTAGTTATGTGTATCGCATTAACTATAGTGACCGCTTTTTCAAACTTTTTTGTTGCCTTAATTCGTAATCAAATCCCTAATAGTATTCGTATTATTGTGCAAATGATCATTATTGCATCTTTGGTGATTCTTGTTGATCAAGTGTTGAAAGCCGTCGCTTATGACATCAGTAAGCAATTATCAGTTTTTGTTGGTTTGATTATTACTAACTGTATTGTGATGGGTCGAGCTGAAGCTTTTGCAATGAAAAATGGCCCAATAGATAGTTTTCTTGATGGTATTGGTAACGGCCTTGGCTATAGCGCACTATTAATCGCGTTGGGTACTATTCGTGAATTATTTGGCTCAGGCAAGTTATTGGGTTATGAAATTCTACCTTTAGCAACAGATGGCGGCTGGTACGTATCAAATGGTATGTTGCTATTGCCACCAAGTGCTTTCTTCCTAATAGGATTGATTATTTGGGGCTTAAGAATGTTTAAAACCGACCAGATAGAAAAAGCTGAATTTAAAATCTGTCCTAATACTGCTAAGGAGGCTTAAGCAATGGAACATTATTTAAGTCTTTTTGTTAGAGCTATTTTTATTGAAAACATGGCTCTCAGTTTCTTTTTGGGAATGTGTACCTTTATTGCTATTTCTAAAAAAGTAGATGCTGCTTTAGGTCTTGGTATTGCGGTTGTTGTTGTTCTTACGATTACCGTACCTGCGAATAACCTGCTCTATACCTACTTGTTAGCTGATGGTGCCTTAAGTTGGGCTGGTTACCCCGATGTGGATTTGAGCTTTTTAGGTTTGATCACCTATATCGGTGTTATTGCCGCAATAGTTCAAATTATGGAAATGGTGCTCGATAAGTTTTTCCCTGCTTTGTATGGGGCGTTGGGTGTGTTTTTGCCTTTGATAACGGTTAACTGCGCTATCATGGGCGCTGCGCTATTTATGGTTGAACGTGATTATAACTTTTCAGAAAGTGTCGTATTTGGCGCCGGTTCTGGTGTTGGGTGGGCTTTAGCCATTACTGCTTTGGCTGGGATTCGTGAAAAACTAAAATACAGCGATGTGCCTGCTGGTCTTCAGGGTTTAGGTATTACCTTTATTACTGTTGGTCTGATGTCACTTGGTTTCATGTCGTTCGGCGGCATCGATCTATAATCAGCGAGGGTATTTAGAAGCATGGATATAACAATTGTTTTAGGTGTCGTTATGTTCACCGCCATCGTTTTAGCGCTGGTATTGGTGATTTTAAGTGCACAAGCAAAATTAGTTAGCTCTGGTGATGTCAACATAAGCGTAAACGGTGAAAAAACACTTACTGTTCCTGCTGGTGGTAAATTACTACAAACACTAGCGGCTAGTGGCATGTTCTTACCATCTGCTTGTGGTGGTGGTGGTAGTTGTGCGCAGTGCAAATGTAAGGTTGAAGATGGTGGTGGGTCTATGCTCCCTACTGAAGAAGGCCATTTTACTAAGCGCGATGCGGCTGAAGGCTGGAGATTGTCATGCCAAGTTCCTGTTAAACAGGATATGGTAATTGAAGTTCCTGAAGATGTGTTTGGGGTTAAACAATGGGAATGCACGGTTGAGTCAAACCCAAATGTAGCAACCTTTATTAAGGAATTGACATTAAAACTACCTGAAGGGGAAAGTGTTAATTTTCGTGCAGGTGGTTATGTTCAACTAGAGGCTCCTGCTCATCATGTAAAATATTCTGATTTTGATATTGATGAGGAATATCGAGGTGACTGGGAACGCTTTAAATTCTTTGATATTGAATCGATTGTAACTGAACCAGTAATTCGCGCATATTCAATGGCAAACTATCCTGAAGAAGAAGGGATTGTTAAGTTCAACATTCGTGTGGCTTCACCTCCACCGGGATCACAAGGTATACCTGCAGGACAAATGTCCTCTTATGTTTTCAGTTTGAAGCCTGGGGATAAAATTACCGTTTTTGGCCCATTTGGTGAATTCTTTGCTAAAGATACGGATGCTGAAATGGTCTTTATTGGTGGTGGTGCAGGAATGGCCCCAATGCGTTCACATATTTTCGACCAGCTTAAGCGTTTAAACTCAACTCGTAAGATGTCTTTTTGGTATGGTGCCCGTTCATCCCGTGAAATGTTTTATGAGGATGAATATGATTCTTTAGCAAAGGCCAATGATAATTTTAAATGGCATGTTGCCCTTTCAGACCCTCAGCCGGAAGATAACTGGGATGGTTTAACTGGCTTTATTCATAACGTACTATTTGAAGAATATTTGAAAGATCATCCAGCTCCAGAAGATTGTGAATATTATATGTGTGGACCACCTATGATGAACTCAGCCGTAGTTAAAATGCTGAAAGATTTGGGTGTTGAGGATGAAAATATCTTACTTGATGACTTTGGTGGCTAATTGAATATTGTCAGTATGAAAAAAAAGAGGTCAGCATTGCTGGCCTCTTTTTTATTGTGTGCATCTTTATTGCTCATTGCTTGTTCTGATCATGAGAACTTATTAGATACTTCTAATGAAGTAATACGTATATCCGGTCAAACAATGGGCACTACGTATAATGTTACTGTGCTCATACCTAGCGCGAATCGCTCAGAGTCAGTTGATAAAAAAGCTATCCAGATAGCTATTGACCAGTCTTTACATGACGTTAATCAAATAATGTCGACCTATATAGAGGGTTCGGAGCTATCATTACTCAATGATGGAAAAAGTAATCAATGGCTAAAGCTATCAAAGCCACTGTTTGATGTGCTGAGCTTGAGTAAGGCCATACATTTGGAGTCGGATGGCGCTTTTGATGTAACCATCGCTCCATTGGTAAATTTATGGGGCTTTGGTCCCTTATTTTCAGTAGATAAAATACCTCATCGACCTGAAATTGACGACTCTATGCGCTATGTGGATTCCAATTTGTGGGCTCTAGATGGAGAAAGTAATAGCATTATAAAGCACAAACCAGTTCAAATTGACTTAAGTGCCATTGCTAAAGGTTACGGTGTTGATGTTATCGCTGAGCTTTTAAATGACTTTGGTTTACATAATTATTTGGTTGAAATTGGTGGTGAAGTTAGAGTTTCTGGTTTTAATAGCGAAAACAATCTCTGGCGTATTGGTATAGAGACACCCGTTGTAGGTCCACAACGCGAGATTCAAAAAATTATTTCGATTACTGATACCTCAATGGCGACATCAGGCAACTATCGTAATTTTTTTGAAGTAGATGGAAATACATACAGCCATACTCTAGATCCGAGAACAGGTTTTCCGGTAAAGCATGAGCTGGTATCCGTAACAGTTTTGGCTTCAGATTGCGCTAGAGCTGATGCCTTGGCTACAGCTTTTAATGTTATGGGGTACGAAAAAGCATTACTTATGGCTAATAGCCAAAACATCCCAGCTTTCTTTATAATTAAGAGTCCAGAAGGGTTTACAGAGTTTACTTCAAATACTTTTACAGAAGTTACTCGTAATAATTAATTTTTACGTTTCAATAAGGTAGTAGTTTGTGGAAATATTTATATTTACATTTATAGCGTTAGTGGTTTTTGTTCTTGCAATGTCAGCCGGGGTATTGATGGGTGGTCAGCCTGTGAAAGGGTCTTGTGGCGGAGTTGGAGCCGCACTAGGGGAAAAAGATTATACCTGTGATATCTGTGGCGGGGACCCTAATAAATGCGACGAGCAGTCAAGCAATGGGGATTCTAATGATCTTGCTTATGATGCGAATGAAAAAGGCCGTTAAAGAACTATATATCTTCTTGTAAAGCTACGGCGGGCTCAACTTTTCCGGCCATCCACGCAGGGTAAATTGTTGCTAGTAGTGTTAACACAAATGCTGCTAATGCTACGCCGATGAAATCTCCAATCCACATTTCGGATGGTATATAGCTAACGGGGTAAACGTCCGAATTCAAAAACTGGATGTTAAAGAATAATTCAATCCATGAGATTAAACTCTTAATAGACAGTGAACCAGCCACACCTAGAAGCACACCTAAAAATATACCTATACAGCCAATAAATGTACCTTGAACCATAAAAATAGAAATAATATCGCGACGGGTGGCACCCAAGGTTTTTAGAATGGCGATTTCACTGCGTTTATCTATAACAACCATAACCAGCGTCGAAATAACATTAAATGCTGCGATTGCGATGATTAAAAAAAGCAGTAATCCGACCATATTTTTTGACATTTGAATGGCGTGAAATAAGTTTCCGTGTGTTCGAGTCCAGTCAGAATAATAATAGCCGTATGGTAAATCCTGAACCACCTTATGCAGTGAATCAGTTACAGAAAATAAATTATTAGATTTTATCCTGATGCCGCTGACTTTAGTTGGGTGATCCGATAACTGTGATGCAGCAGCTAAGTTAATAATCATTAAGCTGTGATCAATTTCAGTTTTAGACGTAATTAATCCGGCGACTAAAAAGCTTTTAAATTTAGGTGTGTTTTGTGAGTTAATTTTTGATGGGATTAATAGCTGAATATGGTCTCCTACGTTAACGTTTAGCTTTTTGGCGATTCCAGATCCAATCAAAATAGACTTATTACTGCTTAGCTGTTCTAGCGATGAGGCTGGAATGAAATTGTTTATGATAGAAACTTTCGATTCTTGTTCTATATCAATGCCATAAAGTAACGCTGGAGTTGCCTTGGCCCGAAAGCTAATCATGGTTTTAAGCTCTACGAATGGCGCGGTAGCAATAATATTTTCATCGGTCATTAATTTCGATGACAATGTATGCCAGTCATCAATACCATAGCGATGATAAATTGCTCCATGAGGCATAACCCCTAGGATTTTTTCACGTAACTCACGATCAAAACCATTCATTACTGACAGTACTGTCAATAATAATCCAACACCTAAGCACAAGCCCAAAATTGAAACCCCAGAAATAAAAGACACCAATTGATTTCGTTGTCGTGCGCCTGAGTATCGAAGTCCAATAAACCTAGGAAGAAAACCAAACATATTGCTAAACCTGGCCCTGAGTCGTTGGCTTTTTTAAATCACCATCTTCTAACAACAAAATTCTATCCATGGTTTCGGCTACATGTTCATCATGCGTAACAATAATAAAACTGGTTTCTAGCTCTTGGTTTAACGTCAGTAGTAAATCTTGGATGGTAGATGCCGTATGCCGATCTAAATTACCTGTAGGTTCATCCATTAATACGCAGCTGGGTTTACAAATTAGTGAGCGAGCAATGGCAACTCTTTGTCTTTCGCCTCCGGAGAGTTCGGAAGGCTTATGTTGCAGTCGGTGTTTAAGCCCAACCAGAGTTAACATGTCGGCTGCACATTGTTGCGCATAGCTGAATTTTTTACCTGCAATTAATAAAGGGATCGCCACATTTTCTTGAGCGCTAAATTCTGGTAATAAATGATGAAATTGATATACGAATCCTAGCTCTGCATTACGTAAGCGAGCTCTTTTGTCAGCATTAAAATCAGAGAATGTATTGCCTAATAATTCCACTTTTCCTGAAGATGGTTGGTCCAGTCCGCCTAACATGTTCAATAATGTTGATTTGCCAGAGCCAGAGGTACCAATGATCGCTAGGCGTTCACCCTTACTCAGTTTAAGGTCAATATTTTGCAGAACATTGATCTGTGTTGATCCTTGCGAGTAGTGTTTGTGTAAAGCGTGGCAGCTTAATACTGTTTCTTGCACTTTGTAGCCTTGTTCTTGTTTGAATTTATCTAAATCATTACTCATAACGCAATGCTTCAGCAGGTTCAATTTTTGATGCACGAAAAGCTGGGTAAAGAGTGGCTAATAAACTGAGTAGGCAACCAGCACCAACCACAAAACCTAAATCTTGCCAAAGTAGTTCAGATGGCATTTGATTGATAAAGTAAACGTTGGGATTAAATATGACAATCCCTAATACGCTCTCAAGTACACTGACGACAGAGGCAAGATTAAGAGCGAGCAGGCAACCTAAAGCACTACCAATAATAACTCCTAACATACCAAGGCAACCTCCTTGAACAATAAAAACACACATGATTTGAACCCTAGATAACCCCAGCGTTCTGAGTACAGCAATGTCTGAGCGCTTATCAGAAACCATTAATATTAAGCTACTGACAATATTGAATGCGGCAATGGCGATTAAGATTGTTAGCAGAGCAGTAACGACATTTTTTTCCATCTTAACGGCGCTAAAAAGGCTTCCCTGGGTTTCACTCCAATCTTCAAATAAGAGATTTTTTTCTGATTTTTGAGTAAATACGTTCTTTAACTTAGCCATTGTTTTTGGCGCGGTGAACATGTTACTTGTCAGCACTTCAATACCGGTAACTCTAGTGCCGGTGCGGAATAACTTTTTTGCATCACTTAGATTTAATATGACCAATTCTTGATCCAGTTGGGCACCTATTTCGAACACGCCAATCACCGTGAATTTTTTACTTCTTGGAAACATTCCCAAAGGAGTCGCAGTGAGGAGTGGAAGGGTAATGCTAATTTTATCGCCCAGAGTTACCCCTAAGTTTCGAGCCAATAAGCGTCCAATAATGATTCCAAATGGTTGTTGGTTCAGATCGGCGATATTGCCGACTAGCATACGATCTTGTAATTGAGTTAGCTGGGGTATGTGCTCAGGTATTAAGCCTCGTAAAGACACACCGTGTAGGCCACCTTCGTAATTAACCATGCCGTGGCCACTTATATAGGGTGCGGAGAACACAACGTCGGGTGTTTTGTCGGCAATCTGCTTGAGAGATCTCCAGTTGTCGATATAAGTATCTGCAGAAACAGTACCGTGAGGAATAACTTGCAATAAACGTTGTTTAATCTCACGATCAAAACCGTTCATAACAGACAGTACAACGATGAGTGCTAAACTGCCTAATAGCATTCCCAATAATGAAAAACCACTGACAAAAGATATGTATCTATTTCTACTCTTAGAGTTGATATAGCGAAGACCAATATAAAAAGGCAGGGGTAGTTTCATGCAGCCATTAAACCCAATGCCTCAGCTAAGGACAAGGATATTTTGTTCTTTAACGACACGATTGCTGGCAACTGTTAAACTAAACAAGGCATTTCGATAATAGAATGTATAAGGTATTTTAATGAGCAGCATAGACAAAAGAAGCTTTTTTAGAATTAACAACGAACTGTCTCTTAGTTATCATGGTGTTGATGCCTATACAGTGGAGAACGAAAAAGCTGAAGTCCAATTTACTGAAGATAGCCAGACGCTCACACTTTATTCAGAGCTGCATCGATTAAACACAGAGGCAACGCCGCTCCTTTCTTCAATTGGTGATTCCAATAGAGTTTTGGCGGACTACTTAGGTATTTTAAATAAGAAAATCGATTTGCTTGCTCGACATTCTATTGCTGAAAAATACGTTAATAATGAGGTTGATCCAACCGCTGTTAATATGAGCGAAGGTGGCATCGCATTTGTTGCTAGAAAAGCACTATATAAAGGCAGCTATATAGTTCTTAGATTGATTTTTCTCGATACTTTCACCACGGTTTCCTGTTATGGACGGATTATTCGCTGCGAAGAAAATTTAACGGGGGCTTATCAAGTAGCCGTAAAATTCTTGCATCTTTCTGCTATCTCTCAACAGATTTTAACCAAACAAATATTTAAGGCACAGCTAAGAATGAAACAAAAAGCCGTTGCTGAAAAAGTTAGTTTAGAAAAGGGGATTGTCGATGAAAAAAATAACTAGAGTGTGTTTATTTGTAGGATTTGGTTTGTTTTTATTTGGGGCGCTAGGCCATGCTCAGCAATTAATAATACCTATTGGATCCCAACATCCTCAGGCCGCAGAAACTCCAAGTTTGGGAATGCCGATGAGCCTGGTTCTTGAGACTTTTGGTGAGCCACTAAAGCGGAACGGAGCCATTGGTAATCCACCTATTGAGCGTTGGGAATATTTAAATTTTAGCGTTTATTTTGAGTCGACAACTGTGATACACAGTGTGGTTCATTTTATGCCTGAATCACCCGATAAGGCTAAGGCTGAAAAATAAAGGCCCATTAGGTGCTTTACTGATTGTTTTTATTGGAATCCTGTGAGGCTTTGAGCCGCGAGCTCTGTCTTTTTTTCCAGTTTTTTATAACATGCCAGCGCCAAAATGCTCTAGCGAAAAAATAACTGGATATAGAGAAGAATGTTCCGCAAATTAATGAACCAGTTAGCAGTGGCTTCCATAATTTTAAGAATTCCCCTGTGAGCCAGCGCCATGAAAATTCAATTGAAAACTGATGCGGCGGGTAGTCGAGTACCCAGCGTCCAAGCTCGTAGGTTGCAAAGAAAATAGGTGGGATCGTAATGGGATTGCTAATCCAGACTAGAATGATCGCAATCGGTAGGTTGGCTCTGAGCAGAAGAGCTAATACGGCAGCTGTTGGCATTTGGCCGATGATTGGCAAAAAGGCAACAAACACACCAATCGATGTAGCGACAGAAACAGAGTGCCGATTCAAATGAAAAAGATTAGGGTCGTGTAGTAGGGTGCCAAGAAACTGTAATGCAGGTTTGTTTTTAATTTCTGCTGGCTCAGGCAACCACTTTTTAAATAATTTTCTTGCCATTCTATTTAATTGCTACCCGTTGAAAGTGGCGTATTATGCCGATTAAGCTATTTCAAAACCACTGTCTTACCTAAAAAACTATAGTCCAAATGAAGTAAAGTGATGCAGTATTGGCATAATAAATGTGGCCTAGGGTGATTTTTTCACAATAGATCTAAAATTTGTTCAGCAGCCTTGTAAGGAGTTATTTTATTCTGAGTCACTTGGTTAAATAGATTAGGTAATAGTTTTTTGACTTCAGGGTTTTGGTGAAGCCTTCGCTCTAGCATTTCATGAATGAGTTTTTTTAGCCATTGTGTGTTTTGCCTGGAGCGTTTCTCATAAAAACTATTGTGCTCTAACGCGGCTTGTTGATACTCCTCAATCATTTCCCAAGCATCATTTACCCCAGTTTTTTCAAGCGCGGAGCAAGTGAGAACTTTAGGTGACCAAAAGCTCCCATGCTTGATTAAATGAAAAGCATTTTGATAATGCTGGCGTGTTTTTTGGGCAAGATTGATACTCTCACCGTCGGCTTTATTAATAATAAGAGCGTCAGCTAATTCCATAATACCGCGCTTAATACCTTGTAATTCATCACCTGCATTTGGAATCATCAATACTAGGAAAAAATCGACCATGGCTGCTACTTCGTATTCAGATTGGCCAACACCAACGGTTTCGACAATGATTACATCATAACCGGCGGCCTCACAGAGCAGCATGGTTTCACGGGTTTTTTGCGCAACGCCCCCCATGGTCCCTTCTGAGGGGGTAGGCCGGATAAAGGCGTGTTCATGGCGAGACAGGTCTTCCATCCGAGTCTTATCGCCTAAAATGCTTCCTCCTCGTAGCGGTGAGCTTGGGTCAACGGCTAATACCGCAACTTTTTTACCCTGGCCAATGAGGTGCAAACCAAAAGACTCAATAAAAGTAGATTTACCGACGCCAGGAATACCGGTAATACCAATACGTATACTTTTGCCGGTAAACGGTAGTAATTCTTCCAGAACCTCTTGTGACCGCTGGCGGTGTCTATCGAGCTTACTTTCAGCCAAGGTAATCGCTTTTGCTAGAGCTCGTCGGTTTCCGTTCTTGAGGCCTTTGATGTCAATATCTGGCATAACTATTGGCTTTCGGTTATTGGTTTTTAGTGTTGTTGATGGCGTCCATTACTTTTCGAGCTGAAACGGGTATTTTGGTGCCAGGGCCAAAAATACCAACGACACCTGACTCATATAAAAAGTCGTAATCTTGTTTGGGAATAACACCACCGGCAACCACAAGAATATCATTGGCCCCTTGTTTGTTAAGTGCTGCAATTAAATCGGGTATTAGGGTTTTGTGGCCCGCTGCTTGTGATGAAACACCAACGACGTGAACATCATTCTCTATTGCTTGTCGTGCCACTTCTTCTGGAGTTGAAAACATAGGTGATAAATCGATGTCAAAACCCACATCTGCAAAGGCAGTGGCAATCACTTTGGCACCACGATCATGTCCATCTTGACCCATTTTACAAACCAGCATACGGGGACGGCGGCCATTATTATCTTCGAAAGCTTGGATGTCTGATTTAATAGCTTGCCAATCAGCATCGTCTTCATAGGGTGCACCATACACGCCTGAGATGGTTTGCGACTGAGCTTTATAACGGCCAAAACTGGTCTCTAGGGCGTCAGATATTTCACCCACAGTAGCCCTTAAACGAGCGGCATCAACAGCAAGGCTCAGTAGGTTGCCTTGGCCAGATTCGGCGGCTGCTTCAAGCGCCTTAAGAGCCAAGGTTACAGCAGCACTATCTCGGGTGGCTTTGATATTATCAAGGCGTTTTATTTGTGAATCACGTACAGCCACGTTATCAACTTCAAGAATATCTAAATCGGACTCTTCATCAAGGATGTGCTTGTTCACCCCAACGATGACATCTTCACCCCGATCTATTCGTGCCTGTTTTTTAGCGGCTGATTCTTCAATCCGAAGCTTAGGTAAGCCGGCTTCAATAGCTTTAGCCATGCCGCCGTTGGCTTCTATCTCTTCAATTAACTCCCAGGCTTTATCGGCCATAGATTGAGTTAAATTCTCCATCATGTAAGAGCCGCCCCAAGGGTCGACTACTTTGGTGATACCTGTTTCCTCTTGAATGATAATTTGGGTGTTACGGGCTATGCGCGCAGAAAACTCAGTCGGTAGGGCAACAGCTTCATCAAGAGCGTTAGTATGCAATGATTGGGTGCCGCCAAATACAGCGGCCATAGCTTCAATCGTGGTGCGAATGACGTTGTTATAGGGGTCTTGCTCGGTTAAAGACCAGCCAGAAGTTTGGGAGTGGGTGCGCAGCATTGAAGATTTGGGGTTAGTGGGTTTGAACTCTTCCATAATTCGTGACCACAATAAACGGCCTGCACGCAGCTTAGCAATCTCCATATAAAAATTCATGCTGATGCCCCAGAAAAACGAGAGGCGAGGGGCGAAGGCATCGACCTCTAAGCCGGCTTTGATGGCGGTTCTAACGTATTCACGGCCATCAGAAAGAGTATAGGCCAACTCCAATGCTGCATCGGCGCCAGCTTCTTGAATGTGGTAGCCTGAAATAGAAATAGAGTTAAATTTCGGCATTTTCTCAGAGGTATAACCAATGATGTCACCAATGATTTTCATTGATGGTGTCGGAGGGTAAATGTAGGTGTTGCGCACCATAAACTCTTTTAAAATGTCATTCTGGATGGTTCCGGCCAGTTGCTCTGGCGCTACACCCTGTTCTTCACCAGCTACTATGTAATTAGCGAGAATTGGCAAGACTGCACCGTTCATGGTCATAGAAACCGAAACCTTATCAAGCGGTATGCCGTCAAAGAGAATCTTCATATCTTCGACGCTATCAATAGCAACACCGGCTTTACCAACATCACCTGTGACACGAGGGTGATCAGAGTCGTAACCACGATGTGTTGCTAAATCGAAGGCAACTGAAACACCTTGAGCTCCCGCCTCTAAGTTTTTACGGTAGAAGGCGTTAGACTCCTCAGCCGTTGAAAATCCTGCGTATTGACGAATAGTCCAAGGGCGACCAGCATACATAGTGGCCTGTGGGCCTCGGACATAAGGTGCCATGCCAGGCATGGTATTAGCGAAGTCGAGGTCGGCGACATCAGCTTGGGTGTACAACGGCTTTATGTCGATACCCTCAGGCGTATTCCAAGTTAAATCATCGAGGCTTTTACCGCGAAGTTGTTTTTTTGCTAGCTCTTGCCATTGCTCATAGGTTGCAGTCGGTTTTTTATCGGTCATAACAAATTCTCGTTGATCAAACAGTATATTGTTCTATAGACACAGGCCAAGCTAGGCTGAACTATGAATATTGTTTTAATGATGGTTATCTTATGTTTTCGCTCGTCAATGGTCAGCTTGTGGCTGGTTCAGCTCAATCAAAACACCATCACAACTTTTTGGATGAATGAATATTACTAAGCTGTTGTGGGCGCCAGGAGAAGGACTGTCGGATAAAAATTGATAGCCTTTGTCTTTTAATCGAGCCACATCCGCTTCTATATCATCACTGCGAAAGCACAGGTGATGGAGGCCGCCACCTTTTTTCTCTAGGTAACCGGCAATTGGGCCTTCCCCATTAAGTGGATGAACCAGCTCAATGCTGGTTTCTGGTAATGGGAAAAAAGCGGTACTGGTTTTGGCGGCAGCAACGTCTTCTCGGCCTTTAAAGTTGAGACCAAAATCTTCCATAAATCGTTGGATTGATTTCTCTAAGTCCGGCACTGCAATGGCAATATGATCAAGCGCGACAATCATTGGTTATCTCCAAATCTCTTCTAGTTGGATTAAGCCAAAGACTGTAAAAAGTCATTGGTTTTGGTTTGCCGACGAGCGTTGATTTCGGCCGGCGATTCTTCAATTAGCTTTTCATCGGGCGTGATTTTAAACAGCGGTTGGCCTTTCTTTATTATGGCGCCGTCATCTTCAACCAATACCGATTCAATAGTGCCAGAGAATGGTGCGTTGACTTTATTAAACATCTTCATAACTTCGACAATGTAGAGTGGGTCGCCAGCATTAAAGTGGCTGCCAGACTCAACAAATTTAGGTAGTCCTGGAGCCTCGCAGGAATAAAACATGCCACCAGTAAGAGCCAGGATTTCATCAGATTTGGCCGTTGGCGGTGGAACAAGTACTTTCGCCATGGCTGTTTGCAACTCTTCTTCCAGCAAGTTTTCAGGGATGGTTATACTTAAATCTGGATTAACCTTCAGTTCGAAATACTCGGTAACACAAGCGATATACACCAATAGGTTTAAAATCTTAGTGCCTGCTTGAAAACCTTGGTGGGCAGCTTGTATAGCCTGCCATTGTTCGGCTTCGAAAGCTTGGGGTGCCGAGCCTGCTAGGGCGGTTTGTAATTCAGAAAAATTGTCTATCGATAGTTTTTCATCAAGGCTGTCGTAGAAATTTTTTGCTTGAGAAAGTATGGCGTTATCATGATCCCATATCATATTGGCAGCGGGTTTACTGTCGCAGTAATCCATATTAAGAAAGTGATAGGCTTCATCTAAAATGCGAATAGGATTGGTATTCCACGTGACGTTCCTACCTGAAAAACTAAAGTGTGTCTGGTTAGCGCTTAACCAGCCGGCTAATTTATGCGGTTCAGCTAAAAGCCTTTCAATGGGACGAATGAGTAATAGGTGCTTACGTTCTAGTACGTTCTGAAGTGCTTGCTTGTGATCATTATCACTTACCTGAGCCAGTTCAGTGGCGCAGACTTGTTGGTAGGCATAGTTGAGATCAATGTTGTTGGCCGTTTTCTTTAGTAGGCCTACAGCAGTTAGGTAAGGCACAATAAAACGTGTGGTCGGTCGAGCGTTGATGTTGTTGCCCAAAAACCAATTAACCAAACCGTAATGAAAGCTAAGGTTGGTCGCTAAATCTTTACCGCGTAATTCGGTAACTCGTAAAATCTCAGCCATACGCTCGTAGGTATTGGTGCGATTGTTACCAACGGTGAGCAGTAGAGCGATATTAGAATCGTAAGCGCCTGCGAGATGATATTTCATGAAGACATCGGTATCAGGGTTGTGCAGACTGATGCCTTGATCGTCTCGTATTTCTCCTTCGATGGGGTCGGACCAATTTTCAATGATGCCACCAGCATGAGGTTGCAGTGCCTGGTTGGTAGCGTTCATGCGAGCCTCAACCGAGGCGATGTTACGCAGAATCCGCTCTGGTTTAGGTAATTTAGGGCCGTGAGCTGCTAATAGAACCATAGCCTCAACCAGTGAGTCGACTGTGAAGTTCTCGCTCGGTTGATCAGGGTTAGAAAATTTCAAGCTGTAGCACAGCTCTGTCACGCGGTGTTCTACCTGAATTCGGGTATTCATCTCCATAAAGAAATGTTTGTCACGGTCAACAATACACTCAAAGGTTGAGACAGAATCAAGACCAACCGCCATGCCAAATAATTCTGACTCCGACTCCATCTTTTGCAGAGTAATAATATCTTGGCGCAAAATTTTAGCTTCGATTTCATTATCGTTTTGTTCTGCTTGCTGTAGAGCGTTTTCGAGGTCTTCAGTAGTAACAGAGACTTCTAACAGTTTTTGTTCATGCATTTGCAGAGAGCAATCACGGCCACCCATCGCCAGAGTCCATTGACCATTGCCAATGACTTGAATTTCTTGGTGGCGAGTCGTTTCTATGTTCAGCTCGACTAGAATGTTTTTGTTCTCACCTTTACCGGTAGCTTTGACTTCATTTAGAATTTCTAACACTAAGCCGGGTGCTTTAGCAGCGGCTTGCTCAATTTGGCTGTCTAAATCACCTTCATAAGCCGATGGCGCCAGAAGAATACGCTGGCCTTTGCCGCCGCCGCCGCCAATACATTTAAGTCTGATGCGATTTCCAGGATATTCGCGACTCATAACCATAACTTGTTCGCGTATGGTCTCACCCAATTCATCAATGGTGTATAGATCAATACCTTTATCGTAACTGGCTGCAAGTACCAGCACGGCCTTGTCAATTAAATCTATGTCAGCATCAAGTTCGTCCACATTCAGCTCTAATTTTTCTGATATGACCAGTTGCTTAAGTGCGGCGGTATCAGCGTGTTTTTTAAGCAAAGTTAGAGCCGTGGCGTTATCAATCCCAGGTGTGACCGATACACCAACTCGAAGTGCGGTTCGTTTAGCTTCATCTTTAAGGCCAGCATCGTGAACAGTTTTAGAGCATGGGCCGATAAAATTTAGGCCGGCGACTTCCATGGCTCTAACCATGTTTTCATCTTCGGCCATAAAACCATAACCGGTGAATATTGAATTGTAATTATTCTGTCTTGCAATATTGATAATCTGTTGAATACGTATTTCACGTTCCGCTTTATCGGCACCAGTATAATCGGGTACACGGTGAACGCGAGATGGGTCGGTAAGCTGGCGCAGTTCAGGTGCTAATGCGCTTTGGTAAATAATGGAGTCTTTCTCCGATAACAAAATACCGTAATGGTTGATCCCCATTTCATCAAATACATCCATGGCTTCTTTACGAATTGGGCCGCGACAGATAATTAATGGGCGTATATGACTGCAATCAAAGCTTCTAACCCAGTTTGATGGAGATTTATCTAGCTGGCGGCTTTTATGAATCAACGGATTGTGGAGGTAGTTGTCGTTACTGGTTTGCATGGTCAAAAACTCTTAAATTGGGTTTGTTGTGTAATATTTATAACGGGAAAAACTTAATGAAATTCACGCTGAACGCTGTTGAAAGGCTCTGGCGTGTAGTGTTTTAAGTGAAATTCCATGTTTTTACACAAAATCGCGCGTAGATCTGAAGGCATAACAATTTGCGAAATGGAGCCTAGGCTAAGAGCTTCATTAGGGTTCATAAGCTCGGCCTCGTAGCGATCTTTGAGTCCAGCTTCCTGCAAAGCCTGCCATGCTTGAGCTTCTTCAGCATCCATGCCGTTGGCAATTTTTTGTTTAACCTCACCGCGAATTTGTATGAGTTCTTCTTTATATACAAATTCAACCCCTGCTGGTCCCATAACCGCTGTGCGAGTTGAGGGCAAGGCAATAACAAAGTCAGCGCCGGTAGGATAGTTGTTGTAAGAGGCGTAAGCGCCACCAAAAGCGTTACGAATAATCAATAAGAAGCGAGGTGTGCGTAAATCAATAATGGCGTCAAGCATGGCGCGGCCAGCTTGGACAATGCCATTATGTTCTTGATCCTTGCCGGGTAAAAACCCGGTGGTGTCTTCCATGAAAATAACGGGAATATTGTACAGGTTGCAAAAGCGAATAAAGCGAGCGTTTTTGTAAGCGGCATCTATGTCAATTTGTCCAGATGAGACCGCTGAATTATTGGCGACAAAGCCAATGACATTACCGCCCATGCGACCTAAAGCGCAAATGGTGTTGCGTGCACGGTCGGGCTGGACTTCAAGAAAATCACCATGGTCACACAGTTGTTGAATGATGACGGTGACATCGAGCGGAGTATTGAAACCGCTTGGTGAGTTAAACGCTTTTTTAAGTAAAATATCAATGTCCCAAGTCTTGCGGTCTTGCGGATCTGAGGTCTCTTGGAATGGGGCGAGCTCGGCGTTGTTGTCAGGAATGTAGTTCAGTAATTCTTTAACCTTACGTAAAGCGGCAACTTCATTAGGTACAACAAAATCAGTCACACCAGATTGGCTGTGAACACTGGGGCCACCTAGCTCTTCAGGAGTTACATCCTCACCCAGTACAGACTTAACCACGCCGGGGCCGGTTAATCCGAAAAAGGTGTCATTTGGCTGAATTAAAAAGCTACCTTGTCTTGGTAAATAGGATCCGCCGCCAGCATTAAAACCGAACATGCACATGATAGAAGGAACAACACCGCTGATTTTACGCAAGGCGGTAAAGGCTTCCGCATAACCATCTAGGCCGCCAACGCCGGCTGGAACGAAAGCACCAGCTGAGTCGTTCATGCCGACTAATGGAATTCGACGTTTGCCAGCAAGTTCAAACAGCCGAGCTAACTTTCTACCGTTAGTCGCGTCCATTGAGCCAGCTCTAACGGTGAAATCATGGCCGTAAACAGCAACATCCCGGCCATTAATTTTAACAATGGCGGTGACTAATGACGCACCATCGAGGTTCTTGCCCCAGTTTTGAAATAAAACGGTAGGGTCTTCATCTGTTAAAACTGAGAGACGTTCCCAAATGGTCATTCGGTGTTTGGCGTGTTGGCGTTCTACACTTTTAATCGCAGCGGCTTTGCGAGGGCGCTGAATGAGCTCATAGCCTTTTTTCATGGTCTCTTCATAGAGGCCCGGTTCGTAAGAAGCTTGTCCGGGAACACTGAATTCGACTTCTTTGGTGTTATCAAAGGGGTTGATCAGAGAGGCTTTAGGCTTGCTTGTTAGGGGCATGATTTGGTGTCTTCCACTTTATGTAATAGGGGTAAGGTCAGCATAGACTGAATAGTTAAATTAACTTTACGTGTAAATGTCTATCTTTTAAAGGCTTTTGTAATGGTTTTAGTACTTTAAAAAGTTGTTTTAACTTATTGATATTTATCTATATTGTTAATATTTTATTGTATGTTTTGGCACGAATAATAATTATAAATACTCACATAAGCGCTCAAATGAAAGGGTGTTATGTGAACGTTCAGTCATTCAGTTTTTGATGAGGGGGTCAAAATGCGGTTAATCGTTTGCTGGGCATCATTATGATGCTGCTCTTTTATTTATGATAATGACTATTATATGGTTGCCATAATAATAAGTAAGATCGTTTTATAAAGTAGTATTTTCAATAAAAAATTGAAATTAGATCCGATTCATTAAAAGAGTTTTTATTATGGCTCTTGGGGAAATCACTACCCTGTGGTCTCAAATAAATAATAAAAACATGAGGGCTTATGTCACATTTTTACCTAGTAAATGAATATTGGTTTGCCACCACTCAGTTGGTTTTGGCCATGTTGGGAATGGGGGCCACTTTAACTCCCAGAGACTTTAAAGATGTTATATATGAGCCTAAAGCAGTAACGCTTGGCGTTACGATACAATTGTTTCTCATTCCTTTAATCGCTTACGCGTTCATTCAGTATTTTGGTCTGCAGGGTGGGGTAGCTATCGGGGTTGCATTGATAGCTGTTATACCCGGGGGGACCTCATCTAATGTGTTCACTTTCTTCGCCAAAGGTAATATTGCGCTATCGATTAGTATTACTGGCCTAACAACCATCGCCTGTTTGCTAACGACACCCCTATTTTTGGGGGTTGTCGCCGGAGACCATATGCCGAAAGGGTTTGTTATGCCTACGACAATGATAATGACTGAAATTGCCTTGACTCTGTTGTTGCCTTTATTTGTGGGCATGCTGGTTCTTAGGTGCTTTCCAAAATATGCTGCCGTGGTCGCCTCTACAGGTATAAAAGGTACTTTAATCATTCTACTGATGATTGTTGTTGGTTCTGCTAGTGCTGGTCGTCTCGATATTAATGCTTTTGGTTGGCATAACGTTGGTCTGATTGTTTTATTGATGGTGTCTTTTGGCTTGGTAGGCTGGTTGGTTACCTTCCTCTTTAATCTGTCTCGTACAGATGCTGTAGCCATAGAAGTTGAGTTGGTCGTAAGAAATATTAATCTTGGCGTCTTAATTAAAGCCTCTCTATTTCCAGCGATAATTTCACAGACAGGAGATGTTCAATTGGAGCCTGTGGGAGACTTTGTATTGTTTGCCCTTCTTTTATTTGGAGGTGTCCAAATGTTAGCCGCTGGGTTGATGATTGCTGTGAATAGAAGGATGCATAAGCGCATTATTTCTTAGCTACTTCGACTATATTTAGTATTAATGTGTGGGGGTAACTTGTTTTTTTTGGCTTTGCCCCCAATTTCCTATATCCCTTTATGCAGTTAATATGAGGTATCCGTCTAATGGATCATGCTCAAGAAGCCGAAAATCAATATGTAGATCTTCCACTACTTCCTTTAAGAGATGTTGTGGTGTATCCGCATATGGTCATCCCTTTATTTGTTGGTCGGGATAAGTCTATAGCGGCTTTAGAGGCTGCTATGGAGGCAGAAAAGGATGTTTTTCTTTTGGCTCAAAGAAATGCATCAGATGATGATCCAGCCCCTGATGAGTTGTATGGAATTGGTACAGTAGCGTCGATTCTTCAATTACTTAAACTTCCTGATGGTACGGTCAAAGTATTAGTTGAGGGTAAAGAAAGAGGGAAAGTGATCCGGATTGAAGAAGACTCGGATTATTATAGGGTGACGGCCGAAGTCTTAATTTGTGAAGAAATCCCAGAAAAAGAAGCTGAAGCTGTTTTGCGTTCGGGTATTTCTCAGTTTGAGCAGTATGTAAATCTCAGTAAGAAAGTTCCATCCGAGGTTATGAATTCTCTCAGTAGCATTGATGAACCAGGTAAGTTGACAGATACCGTTGCTGCTCATATGTCATTAGAAGTCGAACAAAAGCAAGAGCTGCTTGAAATTCTTTCTATTAGAGAGCGGCTAGAGCAACTCTTGGGCTTAATGGCGTCAGAAATTGATTTATTTCAGGTGGAAAAGAAAATTCGTGGCCGCGTTAAAAAGCAAATGGAAAAAAGCCAGCGCGAGTATTACCTGAATGAGCAAATGAAAGCTATTCAAAAAGAATTGGGTGAGATCGGAGATGAGCCCAGCGAAATGGAAGAGCTAGAGCAAAAAATTGAAGCGGCTAAAATGCCGGAAGAAGCAAGTAAGAAAACTCATGCTGAGTTGAATAAGCTTAAAATGATGTCACCGATGTCGGCTGAGGCGTCAGTTGTGAGAGCTTATATAGATTGGATGATCTCTGTGCCTTGGTCGAAGCGCAGTAAAGTGCGCCATGATTTGGCTCGTGCAGAAACAGTGTTAGAAGAAGATCATTACGGTTTAGAGGAAGTTAAAGAGCGTATTCTGGAATATTTGGCAGTGCAAAAACGGGTTAAAAAAATTAAGGGACCTATTCTTTGTTTAGTAGGGCCTCCCGGCGTTGGTAAAACCTCTTTGGGTGAGTCTATAGCGCGTGCCACCAACCGAAAATTTATCCGGATGGCATTGGGTGGTGTTCGAGATGAAGCTGAAATTCGAGGTCATCGTCGAACTTACATTGGCTCATTGCCTGGGAAGTTAGTTCAAAAAATGTCTAAGGTGGGGGTCAAAAATCCGCTCTTTTTGTTGGATGAAATTGACAAAATGGGTATGGATAATCGCGGTGATCCAGCCTCGGCTTTATTAGAAGTTCTTGATCCTGAGCAAAACTCATCGTTTAACGACCACTATTTAGAAGTTGATTATGATCTGTCAGACGTGATGTTTATTTGTACGTCTAACTCTATGGATATACCTGGTCCGCTACTGGATCGCATGGAGGTTATCCGTATTCCAGGTTATACCGAAGACGAAAAAGTTAATATTGCGCTTAAGTATTTGATCCCCAAACAAATGAAAAATAATGGATTGAAAGATGCTGAGGTGGATGTAACCGAAGAAGCCTTACGAAGTATTGTGCGTTATTTTACCCGCGAAGCAGGTGTCCGAGGTTTAGATCGAGAGATTGCTAAAATTTGCCGTAAGGTAGTTACCAAGCATGTGAGTTCTAAATCACAAGTAGAAACGGAGCTTGTCAACGATGCGTCACTAGAGAACTACTTGGGAGTTCGCAAGTACGATTACGGTGTGGCTGAAGAGAATAATCAAGTGGGGCAAGTTACCGGTTTGGCATGGACTCAAGTTGGCGGTGAATTACTGACTATTGAGGCTTCGGCTGTAAAAGGTAAAGGCCGCTTAGTCAAGACAGGCTCACTCGGTGATGTAATGCAAGAGTCTATACAAGCGGCATTAACCGTTGTTCGGTCGCGCTCGCAAGTATTGGGCATTGCACCGGATTGTATAGATAAGCGAGATATTCATATTCATGCCCCTGAAGGAGCTACGCCAAAAGATGGGCCTAGTGCAGGTATAGCCATGTGTACGGCTTTGGTTTCTGTTTTAACGAATATTCCTGTGCGTTCTGATGTGGCAATGACAGGAGAAATTACGTTACGCGGTGAAGTATTACGAATTGGAGGCTTAAAAGAAAAATTATTGGCGGCCCATCGTGGTGGTATCAAAACTGTTCTCATACCCGCAGAAAACGAACGAGACTTAAAGGAGATTCCAGAAAACATTAAATCCGATCTTGAAATTATTCCGGTTCAGTGGGTAGATAAGGTTCTTGAAATTGCGTTACAGCATCAGCCTGATCCATACAGTGATGAAGAATATAAGGCTCTAGAAGACAAAGCCCAAGAAATATTTAATCCAGAAAATAAACCTAGGGTTAACACTCATTAGAGGCTTTTAATTAATCTGGCGTGATATTTATGCTCATTGGCTGCGATCTGTGCATTGTTTTTGAATAAGATCGTATTTATAACAATCTTGTCTTGACCGGCTTAAAGTCTATTGGTATAAATTCACCACATTCCTGACAGCAAGCGTGGTATCTGCAATTGGGGAGTGCTTTCATCATAATTTTTTTACCAAAAGTTATTTATTTTTACAATTAATAGCTTTTGTGTATTCAAAGATAAAAACGAATAATAAAAGGGGTTACTTGTGAATAAATCTGAATTGATCGAATCTGTTGCTGCATCTACAGACCTTCCTAAAGCTGCTGCTGGCCGTGCTGTTGACGCTGTAGTAGAAGCAATTACTACTGCACTTCAAGGTGGAGACCAAGTTGCTTTGGTTGGCTTTGGTACTTTCTCTGTAAAAGATAGAGCAGCTCGTACTGGTCGTAACCCACAAACTGGCGAGCCGATTCAAATTAAAGCGGCTAAGATACCAAGTTTTAAAGCGGGTAAAGCACTGAAAGATGCCGTTAACTAATTGTAGTTAATTGTTCTTGGTTTTTATCTGGAACATTCGGTATGAAAAGGCGCATCCTAGATGCGCCTTTTTTGTTAAAAATTATTATTAATACGCGTTACTCCAAGTAGTGCAAAAAAATTAAAGTACAGAGGTAAGTATGCTGCAAACATTTAGAGATAACATGAAAGGGACTATGGCTATCATCATTATTAGTTTAATGATTATTCCTTTTGCGATGTTTGGAGTGGACTCTTTATTTTTACAAGATAATACAGCAGGTACAGCTGCAGAAATAAATGGCGAGGTTATTTCTGAAGTAGAACTATCTAGAGCCATTCAAATGCAAAAGCAGCAATTGCTAGAACGTTTTGGCGATCAGGCTCCGGCAGAATTATTAAGCGATGAAAAATTACGCCAACCTGTTTTAGATCGATTGATTCAACGCTCTGTTATCGAAAGCTCGGCTTATTCAGGTGGAATGACCGCAAGCGATCGTTATCTAGATCAAATGATTTTAGGCTCACCGCAATTTAAACAAAACGGAAAGTTTAGTCCTGAGCTCTATAGTCAGTTGTTACGCTCAAGTGGATACACGCCGACATCATATAAAAAATTATTGATTCAAGATATTGTTGTAAGCCAGCATATCGCGGGTATTTCTGACTCAGCATTTGTAACCGACACCGATGTCGATAAATTGATTGCCTTATCCCAGCAAACCCGTAATTTTCATTACCTTACTTTGCCGTTTGCTCAAGCAGAAACACAGGTAACAGTGACGGAAGAACAGATACAGGATTTTTACGATAACAATCAAGCTCAGTTTATGAGCACAGAGCAAGTATCTATTCAATACATTGAGTTGAGTTTAGAAAGCTTAGCGGCTTTAGTTGAAGTGACAGAAGAGCAAATAAAAGCCCAGTTTGATGAAAACTCAAAGTCTTTTACGGGTGATACAACTCGCCAAGTTGCTCATATTTTGGTTGAGTTAAAAGATGATGGTTCCGAGCAAGAGGTCATAAGAGAGATTCAAGCTAAGCTGGATTTAGGGGAGGACTTTGCTAGTTTGGTGACAGCCTATTCTGATGACCTTGGCTCAAAAGACGTGGGTGGAGATTTAGGTGTTACTGATGGCAGTACTTTTCCTGAAGCTTTCGAAGCAGCACTGGTTGACTTGAAAATTGGTGAAGTTTCATCGGCTGTTGAAACTGACGCCGGTTTTCACTTCATTAAATTGCTAGATGAGCAGCAAGCTGAAGCCCCATCGTTTGCTCAGAATCGTGATGCTATTAAACAAGAAATTGCACTCGCACAAGCAGAATCAGAATTTGTAGAGCTGCTAGATGCACTCCCAGACGCTACTTATAATGCAACTGATTTGGTTGAGGCAGCCAATTCTCTTGGTCTAGAGGTGAAAACATCTTCTCTTTTTGGTCGTGATGGTGGTGAAGGTATAACGGGTAATAATCAAGTTTTAGCGACTGTTTTTGATGATGATGTTTTACATAATGGCGCTGTCAGTGATCTTATTGAATTAGGTGATGATCACATTGTTGTGGTTCGTCTTGCTGAGTACAAGCCTTCCGCAATTAAAGAATTATCCGATGTTTCTTCAGAGATTAAAGCCCGCTTACGTCAGCAAACCGCTTCTGAACTATTGCGGATTCGTGCCGAAGAGCTTGAGAAAAAAATAGCGAGTGTGGGCGATGTTGAAAAAGTGGCTGTAGCAGAAGGTCTTGAGTGGCAAGTAGCATTAAAGGTAAATCGTGCTCAAACAAACTACGATCAAGATTTATTGGCCTATGTTTTTTCTCAAGGTAAGCCAATGGATGCGCCTATAACTGGATCACTTATGTTGTCTAATAATGATTATGTTATTACACAGTTGTCCGCTGTTGCTGCAGGACAGCTCCCTGCTATGGCTGAGGTGCAAAAAGCGCGCTTAGTTGAGCAGCTAAGTCAGCAGCAAGGCAACGCAGAGCTGAGTTTATTTGAAGCGGATAAAAGAGCATTGGCGTCGGTTACAATCTATTAATAACCGCACGGATTAACCTCACTGGTCTACACTAATAAAAAAATTAGGTGGATCAGTATGGCAATAAGAGGCCGCGAGGCATGGGTTGAAAAACTCAGTAAAAAAGAGATGCCAGTACTCGCTGGTGTTGTCCAAGAACTTAATCAATTAACGGGCGATGACGATGCAGAAGTTAATCAGCTCGCCGAAGTAATTCTTAAAGATGCCCACCTAACATCACAAATTTTGCGCATTGCTAATAGTGTGCAGTACAACCCCTCCAGTTATCCCATTAATACCATTAGTCGGGCTATTATTTTAGTTGGCTTTAGCGGTGTAAGAGCCATTTGTATTAGCGTTATGGTTATTGATTCCCTGTTGGGGAAAAAACCCAGAGAGCGCGTTTTAGAGCAGTTAGCTCAATCATTTCATGCAGCAGCACAAGCGCGGTATTTGATGCGCCGAGCTAATCAAGATGTCCAGGAAGAAGTCTTTATTGCTGCTCTGTTATACCATTTGGGCGAAATGTCTTTTTGGTCAACTGGTGGTTCTGCAGTGGATACTTTGGATGCGTTATTATTGGAGAATAAATTTACGGAGAAGCAGGCTGTCGATGAAGTTTTAGGATGCAGTTTTAAAAGTATTTCTAAATCACTAGCAGACATTTGGAACTTGGGTGAAACCTTAGAGCAGTCTCTTTATCCGCCATCAAGTCCATCACCTAAAGTTGTCGCGGTGTGTTTGGGTGAGCAACTTAGCCGTGCAGCAACAAAAGGCTGGGACTCATCTGAAGCGCTTGAAATCATCACTAAAATATCTAAGTTTTCAGGCGTCAGTGTTGCTGATGTGAAAAAGAGTGTTATGGATACGGCCGATGAAGCTGTTAATACTGCAATTACTTATGGCGCGGCAAAAATATGCCATTTAATTCCAAGCCGAAACAACAAAGGTACGATTACTCAGGAAAACCGTTCTCTTAAACCACTTAAAGCTGATCCCCAATTACAGTTGAATATTTTGCGGGAGCTATCTAATGCTTTAATGGAAAAACTGGATGTTAATTCTATCTTTCAAATGGTTTTAGAGGGGTTGCATAGAGGAATAGGTTTAGAGCGAGTGGCTCTAGCTTTTGTTTCAAACAAATCGGCTTCAGCGAAATATATTTTAGGGCAGGGCACTGATGAGTGGCGTCAAAAATTTAATTTTAGTTTAGGTCCAATGGACGATAATATATTCACCAAGGCGATAAAAATTAAAGAACCCATGTGGTTTAAAAAATCCGACTTAACCCAGCTTAAATATTTATATTCAGAAGAGATAATCAATATATTGGGCTGTCGGCCATCCTTTGTGGCTGGAGTGTTTCTTAATGAGCGTTGTATTGCTATTTTTTATGCGGATCGCTGGCAGTATGGAGGCGAATTAACTGATGAGCAGTTTCAAAGTTTTAGGCATTTTATTTTGCAAACCCAAATGAGTTTACAGATGTTGGCCAGTGGGGCGAAATAAGAACGACTTAATTGATTCTGGTCACATCAACAAACAACGTTAGACGTTGACCTGGATGGATGTAAGAGCTCTTGTCTACTGGATTCCATCGCTCGATATCATTGACTGACAAATTAAATTTACCTGCAATGCGCGCTAGTGAATCACCGTTACGTACTCGATAAGCAACCTTTCGAATAATAGAATTACTGGTTGGGCCTGATTTGGTTTGTTGGCTCCAGATTATTAATTTCTGATTCTTCTTTAGCGTGTCTTTAGGCGCCATGCCATTCCATTTAGCCAATTGATTGATGGTTACTTTGTGTTGTTTGGCGATACTCCAAAAGCTGTCCCCAGACATCACTTCGTACGTTATTTTTGTGCTGCCTGATTGACCCTTAGAGCGATCTTGAGTGCGCTTGAGTCTCTGGCTTGAACTGTATGCGTATGCATCTATATTACCGCTTGCAACAGGTATAAGCAGAGGTTTACCTGCTCTTATAAGGTTGCCACGGATTTTGTTTGAATCTTTGAGGGCTTTGACACTGGTATTGAACTTTTTAGCAATACTAATTAATGAATCGCCAGGACGAACGCTATAGCGTTGCCATTTAACCCTTTGTGATGTGGGTAATTTTAGTAAGTTTGTTTTAAATAATTCGGCTTGTTCTAAGGGTATTAATAAGCGATGTGGACCCTGTGGTGCTGTTGCCCAGCGATTAAAGCCAGGGTTGAGCCGGTAAAGGTCGGTTGTGGTTATATCAGCTAAATTAGCGGCTAGAGCAAGGTCAATTTGAGATTCAATATCTACGATTTCAAAATAAGGCGTATTGGGAACGTTGGTTAAAGTAACGTTATGCTGTTCAGGCGAGCGAATGATACGCGATAAGGCGAGTAATTGAGGCACATAGGCTTTAGTTTCATTGGGTAGGTTTAATGACCAAAAATCAGTGGCGAGTCCTTTAGACTTATTGTGTCTTATCGCTTTATTAACATTACCCGCACCTGTGTTGTAAGCAGCTAAAGCCAGCAACCAATCGTTATCGAATCGTTTGTGTAATCTAGAAAGGTATCTAATAGCGGCATCTGTTGCTGCCACTATATCTCTGCGACCGTCATACCACCAATCCTGTTTTAAGCCGTATTGTCTGCCCGTACCAGGTATGAATTGCCAAATTCCTGAGGCTCTTCCGTGTGAGTAAGCAAACGGATCAAAAGCACTTTCTACTATAGGTAGGAGCGCTAACTCCAAAGGCATGTTATGAGCTTCAAGCTGATCAACAATATGAAATAAATACTTACTGCCACGTTCGCTAACTCTAGATATATAAGCTGGGTGGGTTGCGTACCAGTTTAGGTGTTTTTGAATACGAGCGTTTTGATCTTGGGTAAGTTTGTAGCCAGCTCTTATGCGGTCCCAAACCGAATCGTAATCTTGTGGGGTAAAAACGTGCTGTAGACTTGGATCAAAAGAACATGTTTTATCGGCTTTTGAGAAATCTATCTCATCTGTTTGAAACAGTGATTTTGTTGAATGGTTTGTTGTTAAGTGACCATTTTGACAGCCGGTTAAGCTGAAAATAAGTAGGTTAAAAATGAAAAATGGGGTAAATCTCATGGTTTTGGTCACGATAGGAGTTCAAGTTGCGCGATTCTACGAAGCCTTGGCTACAGGGTCAAACAATGATTGGTAGAATTGGGTAATCTATGGTTTATTATCGTTGAGTCCATTAAAAAACATCTTTCCAGCTTCGTATCTCAGCAAATACGTCAGAGTCAGTTTGTAGTGGGAGATCTGATCTTGCCTGGGCGCAATCTATCACGTCTTGATTTGATGTGCGCAAAAAGGGATTGGTTGCTGTCTCGTCGGAGATACAGAATGGTACAGTGGGGAATCCGTCTTTTCGTCGTTTTTGTGAATGTTTCATCCGGTTTTGAAGTGCGAGATTATTCGGTTCTACGGCTAAAGCAAAATTAAGGTTGGCTAAAGTGTACTCATGCGCGCAGTAAACCTTTGTGGCGGGAGGCAGAGACGCTAATTTTTGCAAAGAATTGTGCATCTGGGCATGAGTGCCTTCAAAAACCCGGCCACAGCCTGCTGCAAACAGCGTGTCGCCAGCGAAAAGAATCTGCTGCTCCGCAAAATAATAAGCAATATGATCAAGTGTGTGTCCGGGAACTGCGATGGCTTTACACTTCAAAGTGGGGGTTGGTGTGAAGTCTTCATTATCGTTTAAGTGTTGAGTCGCAAATTTTATTTGACTATCTATGCCGGCATAAACGTCTATTTTTCTATTTTTGAGAAGAGCTTCCACGCCGCCGGTATGATCAAAATGATGGTGAGTTAAAAAAATACCAGCAAGTTCTAGATTAAGCTCTAATAGGGCTTTCTCAACAACATCGGCGTCTCCAGGGTCAACAATGTAAGCTTGAGAGCTGTTTTCTTCGTGAAATAGCCAAAGATAATTATCGTTAAATGCAGGTAAGCAGTGTATTTTCATAACGGATTTTTACGGACGCAATGGCTAAAATGAATGCCGACTATACCTTTTTTATCTTATAGTGTGGATATAAGATTTGAACTAACAATTGGCTAGATTATGTGGTTACAAAAGTTGTTTCAAGCTATAGCGGCTTGGCTTCAGGTGAAGCAGGGACCGCAAGTACAAAAGGCTGATAATATTGGTTTAGACGAGTGGTCTCGAACTCAATTGGCTGATGCTCTGTTGGACGATGAAAAATATCAACTGGATAAAGTATTGTCCAAATTGTTTGGTTATCATTTGCTAGAGTTGAGCCCCTTTCCTGTTGCAAGTTTAAGTTCGGGCAGCAAAATTAATAATCGGTGGAAGTTTTCATTAGAACCGTCCAATTTCAGTGATGTAGTCGTGCGCTTTGAGCAGCTACCGGTAGTTGAAGAGTCTATGGATGTTGTAGTGTTACACCATGCCTTGGATTATTCGTTACACCCTCATCAAGTGCTCAGAGAAGCAAGTCGGGTTCTTATGCCCCGCGGAAAAATAGTTATTGTTGGCTTTAATCCGGTTAGCATAATGGGACTGATAAAGTTATTTGCTCAGTTTTTCATTAAAAAAGGATTTTGGAGGCGAAATTCACTAGGAACCCATAGAGTGAATGATTGGCTTAAATTATTGAACTTTCAAAAAATTTCAAGTTATCATGGTTTTTTTCGGCCGCCAGTAAATAATACCCAGCTACTAAATAAGTTTTCTTTTTTAGAACGGTTGTGTCGATTTCTTCACTTGCCAGTGGGTAGTTATTATATTGTTGTCGCATGTAAAGATCGTGTTGGCGTTACCCCAATTCGTCCCTTTTGGGAAAATTTCAAGTCGGCTCCGCGCCTCATTATTAGTAAACCATCAGTAACAATAGTTGAGCCTGTTCATCGAGCTAGTAAAGACAGTAATAGATCGTATGACTCTTAATATAATGAAAATCCTTTAGTGTAAATATAATCATGAGACAAATAGTACTTGATACAGAAACAACGGGACTTGAACCCAAACAAGGCCATCGAATAATTGAGATTGGTTGCGTTGAAGTAGAGAACCGTCGGCTTACTGGTAGACATTACCATCAATATATTTGCCCACAACGCGATAGCGACGAAGGCGCTTTGGCAGTTCACGGTATAACCACTGAGTTTTTATCGGATAAGCCGGTATTCTCTCAGATATCGAAAGAATTCGTTGAGTTTATTAAAGGCGCGCAGCTGATTATCCACAACGCACCCTTTGATCTTGGTTTTATTAATCATGAGTTTAAGATGCTAAAGCCGGCTATTCCACCGGTGGCAGATTATTGTGATGTGATTGACACCTTGGTTATGGCAAGGCAAAAACATCCAGGTCAGAAAAATAATTTGGATGCATTATGTAAGCGTTATGGAGTTGATAATTCACAGCGTGATTTACACGGTGCGTTACTTGATGCTGAGATTTTGGCAGACGTTTATCTATTAATGACAGGTGGACAAACTAACTTACTTTTGTCTGAAGAGTCTAGGGAGGAGGCGAATGATTCTGCTAATAATACCAGCGGAAGTATCAAACGATTATCCAGGGAAAATTTTTCAACGCCTGTTGTTTTCGCGTCAGAAGATGAGCTCCAAAGACACGAAGCAAAGTTATTGGTGTTGGATAAGTCAGCAGGAGGAACGTGTGTTTGGCGCGAAAATAACTAGCTATGATTAGTGGTTTGACCTTCGCGGCTAATACTCTTCAGTGAGAGTGTTAGCCGCGAGCCAATTGTAACTTTAAATGGTGCTTATAAAATACAAACCTACGGCACTTAAAACCACAGTGTAAGGCAAAGCCATAACCACCATCTTACCGTATGAAAGTCTGATTAATGGCGCAAGAGCAGAGGTGAGCAAAAACAAGAACGCGGCTTGACCATTTGGGGTGGCAACACTAGGCAGATTGGTGCCCGTGTTAATGGCTATAGCCAGTTTTTCGAAATGATCTTTGCTGATGTCACCTGCATCAAAGGCGGCCTTAACCTCATTTATATACACAGTAGCTACGAATACGTTGTCACTGATCATCGACAGAACTCCATTAGCCACAAAAAACATTGCCGGCTGAATGCTGGTCTCCATAGCGAATACAGCGTCGATAATTGGTGTAAACAAATGCTGATCGTGGATAACGGCGACCACAGCAAAAAAGACTACTAATAATGAAGTAAAAGGCAGAGCTTCCTCAAAAGCATGGCCTATTTGGTGTTCCTCAATAATGCCATTAAAAGAAGTTTGTATAATAATGATCATCAATCCTACTAGGCCAACAGCCGCCACATGAAACGCCAATGATAATATCAATATCAAAGCGGTGATGGCTTGCACTACAAGCTTCATGGTTTCACGCTTGGTTCTCTTTGCATCTTCTTCTTCAGCAAAGTGAACCAATACTTGCCTGGCGGGCTCAGGTAATAATCCTCCATAACCCAATAGTTTCATTTTTTCTAATAGAGCGCAGGTCATCAAACCAGCGATCAAGGTGGGCATGGTCACTGGCGCCATTCTGAAGAAGAATTCCCCAAAATCCCAACCTGCTTTTTCGGCTATCAATAAATTTTGAGGTTCACCGACAAGCGTACAAACGCCGCCGAGTGCAGTACCTATGGCACCATGCATGACTAAACTGCGTAAAAAACTCCTGAACTCTTCTAAATCACTGCGATGCAGTTCAACAACACTGGTGTCGTCAGAATGGTCATGCTGATGTTTATGATGTTGCTTTAATCCCGAAGCCACCTTGTGATACACCGAATAAAAACCAACAAAAACGGCGATTAATACCGCAGTAACCGTAAGAGCATCAAGAAATGCGGATAAAAATGCTGAAACAACGCAGAACAGTAACGACAGCATTATTTTTGAGCGAACCCCAATCAATATCTTTGTGAAAACATAAAGAAGAAGGCTTTGCATGAAGTAAATTCCTGCCACCATGAAAACCAACAGCAGAATAACTTCAATGTTTCCGGCTACTTCATGATAAACGGATTCTGGGCTGGTCATTCCAAGAATCACGGCTTCAATGGCCAGCAAGCCACCTGGTTGCAGTGGGTAGCATTTAAGGGCCATGGCCAGAGTGAAAATGAATTGCGCGATAAGTAACCAGCCCGTAATGAATGGCCCTAATGTTACAAAAAGAATTGGATTCATAATCAAAAAGGCAATGATACTTTGCTTATACCAATTAGGGGCTTGTCCAAGAAAATTGCGTGCAATAGCGTGGGTTACTGTTTGGTTCATTTATTTTCCCTTATTGCGTAGTCGACGCATAAAAAAATCATATTATTCAATAAGATCAGAGTGTTTTTTCATGTTATTCTTGAGAGTATAGACAACATATACAGCTGTGGGCGGATAAGTAGTTAGAATGCTATAGTTATCCAAATATTTAAGCTATTTATAATAATAGTTAAGCAATAATGAGTGTTGGTTATTTTCCATTTACTCTAAAAGACTAAAGGGTTTATTTGTGCAACAACAAGATACGGTCAATATAACCTCTCTTAATCTGGTCAGCGATGAGCTCGTTATTACTATTGAGCAGGCAGCTAAGAAATTAGAACAGTACGTTGATGGACAGGATTCCGCAGGCAGTGCTCTTGATGAATGCATTTTTAAGATTGAACAGGTTATCGGTGTTTTTAAGCTTATAGAGATGCGTGGGGCTGAGCTTTTGTCAGCTGAAATACTAGAGGCAACTCGTTCTTTATCGGACACTGCTCTGCACGATAATGACCGAATTTTAAGTGTTATTACCGACGGATTTTTTATTCTTCCTAGATACCTTGAGTACGTTCAGCAGACTCATAAAGCGTTTCCTGTATTGTTGGTTCCGTATATAAATCAAATTAGAGTCCACTTGAAACGACCTGTATTAGCCGAGTCGCATTTCTTCTTTGTTGATGTTAATGCTGGAAAAATAACCGGGTCACAATCGTCCTCCGTTACTGTTGATGAATTTATTCCCTTGGTGCGCCGTTTACGACACATGTTTCAACTGGGCTTGTTGAGTGCACTACAAGATAAACAGGTTCGAAGTGCTATAGGCATGATGCAGCGTGCGTTAGAGCGATTAGAAGCTATTTCTAGCGATAGACCTTTGGGTGTTTTATTTTGGGTGGGTTCTAGCGCGTTAGCTGCAATGCGCGATGAGAAAATGGAACTTACCCAAAATAGGAAAATATTATTAAGTGGTTTAGATAGACAGCTTAAACTGTTACAAAAAGCTGGTATTGAAGGTTTAGAGGCCGCAGCACCTGAAGCGCTAATTAAATTTCTGATTTACATAGTCGCTATGTCTCGAGGAGAGACAGATAAAGCCCAGCAAATACTTAAAGCTTATGGCGTTAACTCGCTAAGCTATACCGATGCTGTTTTACGCAGCGAACGGGAAGCTTTAAAAGGCCCAAGTATGAATACGGTATCTTCTATGGCTACTGTTCTTAAAGATGAGTTGCGTAATACCAAAGAAATTTTAGAAAACGCCTCGCAAATGGCAGATGGCATGCAACCAGATTACGATGTTTTATTAGAGACCTTACGAAAGGTTTCTGAAATTCTATCGGTTGTGGGTTTGGTCTCCGCTAGTAATACTCTTAAAGAAGAGCTGGTTAAAATTGAAGGTTGGAAAAACTCTAATAAACCGACAGATGCAAAAGAGCTTATTGAGGTGGCAGATGCACTTTTATATGTTGAGAGTACTGTTTCGGGTCTTGAGCAGCTTAATCTGTCTGATGAAAAGTTAAGCGTTGTTAACTCATTGGCCAGGCGTGAGGTTATAGCATCGTCACAACTGGCTGAGGCGGAATTACTGGTTATTCAAGAAGCTGAATCTGGTTTGGCGTTAGTTAAGCGGGCGCTTAATTCGTTCTCCGAATCTAATTATGATTCAAGTCATGTGCAAAATGTGAGTGCCACTTTGAGGGCAATTCGTGGCGGCTTAATTGTAATGCATTTTGAGCGAGCCGCGGCCGTTGTCGTTAGCTGTATCAATTTTATTGACACTGTTCTTATTCAAAACGATCAAACAGTAGCTCTGCAACAATTATTAGAAACATTTGCTGACGCCGTTATCGGACTTGAATATTATTTAGACGCTGTTAAGTCAGATAAAACCGCAGATTCGTCTATTTTATCAATAGCTGAAGAAAGCTTAGAGGCGCTAGGTTTTAAGGTCGAATCGTGAGTGAAGATTTTATTTTTATACCCGGTGTTTTTTCTGTTAAAGATGACCGTACTCGTTGTTATATACCTGTATCATCAGGTCAGATGCTTTGTGATGAGAGTGGTTTTTGGGAACCTATACCAGCCTCTCAGTGGCGTTTTTTAAATCCCACTCCTGAAGCAGACACTCATTATCTAGGTGAGTATAAAGGCCAACTATGTTTCGTTGTGAATCTAACCGAAGAGCTTTTTGTTGAAGGGTATTGCTGGAGTAGCTTGCGATCCCTGTTAGGTTCCCTGAGTCAGACACACTATGAGATGGTGGCTAGAGCACTGCAGGTTGTACAGTGGGATATTGACCATCAGTTTTGTGGACGATGTGGTGTGGCTACTCAATACCATAAAGCGGATAGGGCAAAGGTTTGTCCCTTGTGCCGATTGGAGTTTTACCCGCGATTATCCCCCTGTGTTATTACGCTAATAACTAAGGGTGAATATTGCTTGTTGGCGCATAATCCCTTATTTCCAGACCGTTACTTTAGTGCTTTGGCGGGGTTTGTTGAAGCGGGAGAAACTATCGAGTCAGCATTACGCCGTGAAGTTATTGAAGAAGTAAACATCACCGTGGGAAATGTATCTTATTTTGGTAGCCAGTCTTGGCCATTTCCAGGCCAATTGATGATTGGATTTTTGTCTGAATACGAGTCAGGTGAAATCGAGATTGATGGGGAGGAGATAATTGAAGCAAACTGGTACCGATATGACCAGCTACCATTAATACCACCAATATCAACTTTAGCCGGGCAGTTAATACAAGCCTTTGTTTCAAAATTTTAATACTTTAAAAAAACCACGTTAGTTTTTAATTTGATCTTCAGGTTGCTTCTATGTTTTATGATATTCTTGCCTTGGTAACAATTCTTGTTGCAATATCCATTTCACTATTGGCAGCTAAAATATTATTAAGGCGAAATTGGTTTTTGGCTTGGCTGAAGAGCAGCTTTGGTTTAGTCCTAGTCATGTTTTCTCTTTGTGTATTCTTTATTGCTTGGGATATTTATCGTTACGATGAAATTCTTGAGGAAAAATCCATTGCTACAATAAGTTTTGAAGAACTTGACCTTCAGTACTACCGAGTTTCTTTAGTCGATAGTTCTGGTAGTGAGAGTCATTACGAGTTGCGTGGTGATCAATGGCAATTAGATTCAAAAATTTTTAAATGGAACGACTCGATAAGTAGTCTTGGTTTTAAGCCCGGATTTAGGTTGGATCGTTTGGCAGGTCGTTATTATTCATTAGAAAAAGAACGTACAGCAGAGCGAACAGTTTATGATTTGAACTCGAGTATAGCGAATATTGATGTTTGGCAATGGCTTCGGGCTCGCAATGAGTTGATTCCTTGGATTGATGCGGTTTATGGCAGCGCAACGTTTGTTCCTATGAGTGATGGTGCTTTGTATGAGATTAATCTTAGTCACTCAGGTCTCAGCGCTAGGCCATTAAATGAACGCGCACATACAGCGATCAAGCGCTGGAAATAGTACAATATCGTCTGCTTGAATATTTTCTTAGTGTTTACACTTTTATTTGGAGTTTATAGTTTTGGAATTTTTGATTGAGTACGGTCTGTTTTTAGCAAAATCTGTCACCGTAGTAATTGCTGTTTTTTTAATTGTTGGTGCTGTTTTATCTATGGGGATAAAGCATAAAGCTCCTGAAAAAGGTTTTGTTGAAATTAAAAAATTGAATGAAAAGTTCGAGCATCAAAAAGAATTAATGAGTGATGCTATTGAAACTCCAGAGTTTAGAAAGCAGCAATTAAAAGAAGAAAAAAAACTTAAAAAACAAAATAAAAAGTCCACGGGGAAAACAGAATCCGAAACTAAGCGAGCTTTTGTTTTAACTTTCCACGGTGATATAAAAGCCTCTGAAGTAGAAAACCTCAGAGAAGAAATTAATTGTGTGTTGAGTATTGCCAAAGAAACTGATGAAGTCATCGTTGTACTAGAGAGCTCAGGTGGAATGGTTCACAGTTATGGGTTGGCTTCTAGTCAATTAGATCGAATTAAAAAGAAAAATATACCATTGACAGTTTGTATCGATAAAGTGGCTGCCAGTGGCGGTTACATGATGGCGTGTGTTGCGGATAAAATTTTTGCCGCGCCGTTTGCGGTCTTAGGGTCCATAGGTGTAGTGGCACAAATCCCTAACTTCCACCGTTTATTAAAGAAAAATGACATCGATATTGAACTTTTAACGGCTGGTGAGCATAAGAGAACTCTTACCATGCTTGGTCAAAATACGGATAAGGGTCGAGAGAAATTTGTTGAGGATCTAGAAGATACCCATGTGCTATTTAAAGAATTTGTTTCTGAGCGGCGTCCACAGCTAAATGTTTCTGAAGTAGCGACAGGTGATGTGTGGTTTGGTCAAAGAGCGTTAGAGAAAAAACTTATCGATGATATTTTAACGAGTGATGAGTATTTATTGGATTCTGCGGCAACAGCGGATGTGTTTGAAGTGAACTACGTGCATAAAAAATCAATATCAGAAAAACTAGGGATGGCAGCGCAATCATCCGTGGATCGGTTGGTATTAACCTGGATTGAAAGGCTGCAATCTATTCGCTTCTTTTCATAAAGTTAGGCGGGGTGGTGAGCAACTATGCAAACAAGTGGCTCATCGACCCCAGTATTAATATCGCTGTCCCACCAATTTCACCAACAATAAGTATTAGCATAAAAAATTTGCCGGATGCATCAATATCTCGAACTTGATTGTCGGTAGTATTTTTAAAACCGTGCACGCAATACATGGCAACGGCTATGGCAAAGAGTGCTAGCGGTACGGATATAGCGATCACATTACAGATTGAAGAGTAATCGCTAAGCTGGGCGAATACGGCCAAGATCAAACTGGCGTTGGCGTACATTAAGCTGGCGCGATGAGCGATGTTTACGTAGTAAGGCGCCGCATGGTCAGCGCTGGTACGCATACCATAATACTTCCATATTCCAGTGGTCATACCGACTAAGAGAAATACTCCTGAAGCTAATAATCCAATACTTGCTGCGGTTGTTAAAATCGGCATAACAAATCTCTTATCTGTGATTAATCTCTTATTGTATGACCAAATTGCTATTGCTTATTAGGCTCTACGTTTAAATAATGGCTGAGCTTGATTGGCAGAAGCTTGATAGCTTTCAGTGAAATCATTCAGAGAAGCTAAAGCGGCTTCAGCATCTATATCATCATTAAAGCTAAAACTATTTACACCACAACGCTTGAGATAAAACATTTGATCTCTAATAACGTTACCAATGGCTCTTAATTCCCCAGTAAATTTATAGCGTTCCCTTAGTAGGTGAGCGGTAGAAAAGCATCTGCCATCGGCAAATACTGGAAAGTTTAGTGCTATGAGGGGTAAGTCTTTAGCGTTGTCGCTTATAGAGTCTGCAAATTCATCGCTGTTTAACCACACGCCGACTTCAGATATGCGCTCACCTAGTGAGTCTTTCACCGTTAGCCATTGGGCAAGGGGCAGGATGATTTTCCCAGAAGGTAAGCTGGAATTAGATTCTTCCGAACTAGTAATTAATTGCCATTGGTCCTCGGCTAAGGCGCCGTCTTTAATTAGATTTGGCATAAACTTGCTCCTTAAATGGTGGTAAACCAATGCGCTGGTAGGTATCTATAAAGCGTTCACCGTCGATGCGATTATGGATAAACGTATCGATAATCTTTTGTATGACGCTGGGTATTTCTTCAGCATTAAAAGCGGGGCCTAATACTTTACCTAAACGCGTGCTGCTACCAGAATTACCGCCTAATTGAACTTGGTAGAATTCAGTCCCTTTTTTATCGACACCTAAAATACCAATGTGACCAACGTGGTGATGAGCACAGGCATTCATACATCCAGAGATGTTTAAATCTAAATCGCCCAAATCGTATAGATAATCAAGATCATCAAATTGGCGTTGGATTGCCTCGGCAATGGGTAAGGATTTGGCATTGGCTAATGAGCAAAAGTCACCGCCAGGACAGCAAATAAGATCAGTTAGAGTGCCGATATTAGGTGTTGCGAAACCAGCAGTTTTAACTTTCTCCCACAAATTGAAAAGTTGATTTTTCTCGACGTCAGCTAACACAATATTTTGTTCATGAGTTGTTCTTACTTCGCCAAAGCTAAATTCATCAGCAAGGTCAGCAATAATCTCTAATTGGGACTCAGTTACATCGCCAGGTGCAACGCCTGTTGGCTTTAACGATAAAGTCACGGCTGCGTAACCGTTCTTTTGATGCGGGCGTGTATTACGGCTTAACCACTTACCAAAAGCCGTGTTAGATTCAACTTGTTTGGCGAGTTTGGCTTGAGTTTCGTCCTCATCAAAGGCTTTGTAGTCGGGCTCAGTAAAAAATGCTTTGGCCTTATCAATTTCGCTAGAGGGCAAGGTCGAAGCTGAATTTTTAATATGTTGCCATTCTGCATTTACTTTTTCTGCAAATGCTTTAGCACCAAGAGCCTTAACTAAAATTTTAATACGAGCTTTGTATTTGTTGTCTCTACGTCCTAACTGGTTGTAGATCCTTAATATGGCTTCAAGGTAAGTGAGTATGTGTTCTTCGGGCAAAAATTCACAAATCACACTGCCAATTACAGGGGTTCGACCTAAGCCGCCACCGACGTAAACTTTAAAACCAATAGAGCCGCCTTGTTTTTGTATTTCAAGGCCAATATCGTGAACTTGAATTGCGGCGCGATCACTTTCGGCACCGGAAACGGCAATTTTAAATTTGCGAGGTAAGAAAGCAAATTCTGGATGAAACGATGACCATTGACGAATTATCTCGCAATAAGGTCTTGGGTCTACGGTTTCATCAGGGCTAATGCCGGCAAATTGATCAGAAGTCACATTACGAATGCAATTGCCGCTAGACTGAGTTGCGTGCATTTCTACGCTCGCCAATTCAGCTAAAATATTGGGCACCTCAGCCAGTTCAGGCCAGTTAAACTGAACATTTTGACGGGTGCTGATGTGGCAATAGCCTTTGTCGTATTTTCGTGAAATATCGGCAAGTTTTCTGACTTGAGTCGTGTTGAGCATGCCGTAAGGTACATTAACTCTGAGCAATGGCGCTAAGCGCTGTATATATAGGCCATTTTGGAGACGTAAAGGTAGAAACTCTTCCTCCTTCAATTGGCCATTTAAATAGCGCTCAGTTTGTCCGCGAAATTGTGCAATACGGTCATGTATGATTTGGTGGTCATACTCGTCATATATATACATTTAGTGCCTAACTCTGCTTAGTTTATCTTAGGGTTTTAAATAAGCCGGCCATCATACCGGAACATAATTTTAAATGCCTCAAAGAGTTACTAGCAATAGTGGTATTTAGACTATATTGTACTATCGTTAGATTCGTAAGCCGAGATTAGGGTTGGCTTATCGTAAAACCATAAAATAAAAATAAATAATGGATTGGGGAATAACAATGAACGACGAAATTGAAATGCTCGAAGAAGGCGATAGTACGTCTGACGCAATTGCTGCTGTGGCATTAATTGCTATTTTTGTAGCCACTTGTATTTTTTGGATTAGTGGCCAGTAAAAAATAGACATATCCCGATAAAAATACCCTCAAGTTAAGAGCTCCTTGGCTTGAGGGTATTTTTTTGTCTTAAAGAATCCGTGCTTTAGCGGCTTCATATTCACGAATTAAGCGTGCAACCAACTCAGCTGTAGGCACTATGTCTTTCACTGCGCCAATACCTTGCCCACACCCCCAGATATCTTTCCAAGCTTTACTTTCTTGATCGCCACCAGAACCGAAATTCATTTTAGATGGATCACTTTCTGCTAGGTTATTGGGGTCCATGCCTGCATTGGCAATGGAGGGTTTTAAATAATTACCATGCACGCCAGTAAACAGGTTTGTGTAAACAATGTCTTCAGAATCCGAGTCGCAGATCATTTGCTTGTAATCTTGAGCGGCAAAGGCTTCATCGGTCGCGATAAAGGCTGAACCTATATAACCAAGATCTGCTCCCATGGCTTGAGCCGCAAGCACAGCATCACCGGTTGCTATAGCACCGGACAATAACAATGGCCCATTAAACCAAGCGCGAATATCTTGAATTAATGGAATAGGGTTGATAGTCCCGGCATGTCCGCCAGCACCAGCGGCAACAGCAATTAAACCGTCGGCGCCACGTTCAACTGCTTTGTGAGCGAATGTGTTGTTTATAACATCGTGCAAAGTAATACCACCATAAGAGTGAATGGCATCATTCAGGTCGGCTCTAGCGCCAAGTGAAGTTATAACAATCGGAACTTTGTGTTTAACACATTGTTCGATATCTTCTTCAAGGCGGTTATTGCTGCGGTGCACAATTTGATTCACCGCAAATGGAGCGGCAGGACTGTCGGGGTTCTTTTGATTGTAATCATCAAGCTCATCGGTAATGCGTTGTAACCAACGATCCAGTTCGCCTTCTCCTCTTGCGTTAAGTGCTGGGAATGAGCCAACAACACCCGCTTTGCATTGAGCGATAACTAAGTCAGGGTTAGAAATAATGAACATGGGCGAAGCGACAGCTGGAAGCTTCAAACCTGTTTTTAAAATATCGGGTAATGCCATAAAGCTCTCTCTGGTTGGGTTTTAAATCAAAGAGGTAATCTAGCATTCTGAATTGGATATCTAAATAGGCGCATAGAAGATTGTAGGAAGTTATCAATATTATTGAATTGATTCGTCTTTGGCTGGAGAAAATGGTGGTGTTCGCACCGAGTCTTGAGTTAGAGGCTGTTAGTGGAGCGTCTCAAGTGATGTGCAAAGTATCTTGCCGTCACAGCTGCATAACAGCGGGCACTTTTAAAAGTACCCTAGGGCCTTCCCGGTTGGATGGGTTATCCAATGATTCGGTCGACTCGTTAATGCGAACACCTATCATACAGTATAGCGGAGCTTGGTATTTAAGCTGAGGAAGTGGATGTTTATTTGTCACTATTTAAGCTGGTTCGGAGGATTCGTATTGCCAGCCTAAAGGTCATTTAGAGGAGACCATCCTACAGTTTATAGTCATGTGGTTGACCTGTGTTGCAGGGTTTAGTCGTGATTATGCGATGGCTCATCAATGATGATAATACCTTCAAGGCAGGTGATGTTAATGCCATCAAGTCTAGGGTGTTGGTCTGACCTAAGACGAGTCGCGACTTCACTTTCGCTTAATGCAAAAGAACCCAGGTGCAAAACTCTAACTTCAACACCCTTAAAACCTGAGTGAGATAAAAGGTCCAGCAGTTGTAAACTGTTTACTTCGTAGCGGCCAGCAGGAAATTGTTCGTGTAGTTCATGAAATTTTTCGTATTGCATAGAGACCTCTTATATGATGGAGCAAGTTATGAATACTATAGGGCTTTGTTACCCGTTAGAGTTTTATTGCAAGTTTATTTGATTTTACTCATACAAACACAAGTAAGATGTGTCAACGGTAGCTACAACCCCAAAGCAAGTATTGGCTTCTACGATAAAGGTCTCACCTTGCGAGTAAGTTTTCCATTCATCTGTATCGGGCAGTTTAATGTTTAATGCGCCGCTTGTTACTGTCATATATTCTTTTTGGCTGGTGCCGAATTCATACTCACCTGGCGCCATAACACCAACGGTAGCGGGTAAAGTTGCAGTTTGAAAAGCAATGGATTTAACCTTGCCCGCAAAGTACTCATTGGTTTCGAACATACATTTTCTCCTGAATAAAAAGCGGCTATTATACGTTTGCTTGGCTATATATAAAACCTTTTAGGGGCAGTCCATTGAACAACCAGTTAATAGCACCGATTGAACAAATACTAATCCGCTCTGAGGGTGCAAGCTGGACAGAATACCAGGTTATTTGTCAGTTAATTGAGCTTAATGTTATAGATAAAGCCTACGCACAGGATTCTTTAGGTTTGTTTCAGATTCATTTTTTAGTGATGAATGCACTCTATGTTTTACAACAATCATTCCTAAAGAGTAGTGGGCAGTTTTTATCGGTCTCCCCTTTATTGATACATTTATCTGACAGCTCAAATACATCACCACTGGATGATGTGGTCAGCAGCGTTCTGATGAACTCTGATAGAGAGTTGCGCGAATACTATCTTAATTTAGAGCATTTTCAGGGTGCCTCAACCGAATCAGTAAATGACTTGCTAGATTCATTTTGGCGTAAATATTTGGCTCAAGATACCAAACAGCAATACTTATCCGTAATGGGATTGCAGGAGCCAGTAACTCTGATTGAGATAAAATCAAAATACCGAAAAATGGCAATGGACCTGCATCCCGATAGGGGAGGTGACGGTGAATCTTTAGCAAAATTGAATGATGCTATGGAACAGCTTAAAAAATGTTATCGGTAGGCTACTTAAATAACGCTATAACCTTAAAGCTGCCGTTGTTTGCGATTTCTTCTATTTTAGGAAAATACTTTTTACCGTATTTGTTCAATCCTATAAATTGATTCACTACAAACAAAGCTACGCCACCTTTGTTTAACCTTTTGCTGGCTTGAGTTAAAAACTTCTCCGTTAAGTTGGAATCAACATCAAAGCCTTGATGAAATGGCGGGTTGCACAAGATGAGATCAAAGACTTGGGTTATACCTATGGCGCAATCAGCGGCTACCACATCAACGTTTATGTTGTGGTTGTTAGTGTTGTGTTGCATGCAGGCAAGGGCAGCTGCGTTGTTGTCCGTGGCTGTGCGGGTCTTAATGCTAGGCCATGTCTCGGTAGCCAAGGTCAAATACCCATAACCGCAGCCTAAATCTAGACAGCTTGTGGGCTTGTGTACGAGAGCCTCAATAAAGGGTTCAGCCGTTTGAATTAATAACTCGCTGCCTCGATCAATTTTATTCCAGCCAAACAGGCCGGGTTTGCTGAACACGGGGACCCCATTTAGTGAGTGTATTTCTCGAATGGTTGAATAGTTTTGGTCATCTAATAATTCATACTTAGAAAACTCAGAATTTTTAACAATCGAAGCGCTGTAATGTGAGCGTTCTTTTTTGTTTTGTTCCTTGCAGTTAAATAATTTCCCGGCTTTTTTTGTGTAGGTTTTAATTCCGTCGTTCTTTTGGCCTGCCAGAAACAAAACCCCTTGCGGCTTTAATACCCTGAGAGATTGATTAATAACATGGTTCACTACGGGTTTTTCTTTGGATACGCGATATAAAACTTGGTCAATACTCGCATCTTCAAATCCACTAAAATCAAAGTCTGAAAACTGGGATGCGATTTTTTGTTGTTCAAATTGCTGATGTACATCAAGTCGGTTGGTGATGACCTTTAGCAGAGGGTGATTTTCAAGGCCATTAAGATGAAGGGCGTTCTCGTCTGCTATCAATAAAGTCTTTTTGCTAGTGTTGGCCAAGAAAGGAAGTAAGCTTTGAACGCTGCTGTCCATCAAGGCTTCTCACTTATACTTTGAGCTTCGGTGGCGGTAAGACGACGGTATTCACCTTCATTTAAATCAGGGTCAAGATCAATTGCGCCTATGGATTTACGGTGTAGATCAGAGACTTTATTACCTGCCGCAGCAAACATGCGCTTCACTTGGTGATATTTACCTTCGCTGATGGTTAAAAGAACTTCGTTCTTATAAAGCATCTCCATGGTTGCAGGTAAGGTTTTTCTCTCTTCACCTCGCAGCTGTATACCTTCTTCAAAATCAGCGACGGTTTGTTCGTCGATATTACTGATTAAAGTGACATGGTATTGCTTTTTACAATCACGCTTGGGGGAGGTAATGGCGTGATTCCATTGGCCGTCGTCAGTAATCAAAACCAAACCAGTGGTATCAATGTCCAAGCGGCCGGCTACTTGTAGCTTCTCTTTGTTGGGTTCATCCAGCAAATCTATAACGGTGGGGTGCTCGCTATCTTTGGTGGCGCATACATAACCTTTGGGTTTATGCAGCATAAAATAGCGTGGGCCGGGTTGTTCAATAACTTCACCGTCGAGCTCCACGGTTTGATCGTCAGAAACATGAAAGCTAATACTTTTACAGATTTCCCCGTCAATGAGGACATGTTTGTTTCTGATGAGGTACTTAACATCAGTGCGAGATAGATCGGTGGCACTGCTCAGGTATTTATCCAAACGCATAATAGTATTTTCGTTAGCGAGGTGATTTATTACGGAAGGGGATTATAGGGGCAGACGTCAAATGCTTCCAGCCAATTAAATCGCTTTACCAATGAGACTAAGCAAGCGTCAAAAGGCGCATTAATGCTAAGAGCTTTACCAGTAGTTGGATGGATTAATTGATAGCTGCTGGCATGTAATAACAGCCGACCTGCGTCAAAGTGAGATTTGAAGTAACGGTTGTGCCGGCCTCGGCCATGCTTGGCGTCCCCAATAATGGGGTGATTTATGTGCTTTAAGTGTCGGCGTATTTGATGTTTGCGCCCAGTGTGAGGCGTGCATTCAACCAACGAGTAGCGGCTTAGTGGATAGGTTTCTATTTCGATGGGCAGCTCTACAGTGGCTAAACATTTAACGTGAGTCTGGGCAGTTTGTGGCTCTTTGGTTTGGGTGGCTTTACGATCAGTAAACTTATCAAGTTGTTCTTTTAGTGAGTGATCAATATTCAGTGCTTTGGGAGCATAACCTCTCACTATGGCGTGGTAAGTTTTAGTTGTAGTTCGATGTTCAATTTGTTGGTTTATATGGCGGGCGGCATCGCTATTAAGAGAAAATATAAGAACGCCAGAGGTAGGCTTATCTAAACGATGTACTGGATAAACACGTTGGCCTATTTGGTCTCGAACCAGTTGTAATGCAAAGCGTGTTTCAGATGGATCTATTTGGCTGCGATGAACCAAGAGGCCGCTGGGCTTATTGATGGCGATAAGTTGATCATCGTGAAATAAGACTTCGAGCGGCTCCATGAGCGACGGCTACTTAATATTCTTTTCGCCCGAATCAACTGATTGATAGATCAATGTATTGATAGTCATTGGGCCAACACCGCCTGGTACGGGAGTGTAAGCCGCAACCCGGTCTTTTAATGGAGATAATTCAATATCACCTACGCCGCCAGGATGGTAACCAGCATCAACCACAACGGCACCGTCTTTAATCCACTCGGCTTTAATAAATTCTGGCTTGCCTACCGCGCCCACAATAATGTCGGCTTGACGAATATGATCAGCCAGGTTTTGAGTGCGCGAATGACAAATAGTAACTGTCGCGTTAGCGTTCAAAAGCATCATTGCCATTGGCTTGCCTAAGATAGGGCTACGACCAACAACCACGGCATGCTTGCCAGAAAAATCAATATTATAAGCTTCTAATAAACGCATAATGCCTTTAGGAGTGGCGCAGCCATAAGCTTCTTCACCCATACTCATACGGCCAAAACCTAAGCAGGTAACTCCGTCCACATCTTTTTCTAGTGCAATTGAATCAAAGCAAGCACGTTCATCAATTTGCTCAGGCACGGGATGCTGCAATAAAATCCCGTGTACGTTGGGGTTTTCATTAAGCTCAGTGATTTGATTCAATAACTGTTCAGTGGTGGTCTCTTCTGGCATCTCAACTCTCATTGAGCCCATGCCGATACGTGTACACGCGTTGCCTTTCATTTTTACGTAAGTCGCAGAGGCTGGATCGCCCCCAACCAAAATAGTTGCCAGTATGGGCGTTTGGCCACCGCTTTTTTGTTTCAACGCTTCAATTCTGCTAGCGAGTTCTTGTTCGGTTTTTTTTGCTAATGCTTTTCCGTCTAAAACGAGTGCTGGCATGGTAAGTCTCAATTAAGTGGTAGTGGTCAAATAAATGTAATGATGGGCTAGTTATGTATTTTCCCACACAGTGGCCTAACAACCAATATTTTTATGGTCCTTTTGGCTGGGCCTTTTAAGGGATTCGCTAAGTGTTTGGAATAAAAAGATAAATCATTAAAAAAGAGCTGAGAATATGTTGACGAGGCATAGGGTCATCGGTAATATGCGCACCTCTTGGACAGCAGTGCTGTTCAAATCGGAGTGTAGCGCAGCTTGGTAGCGCATCTGGTTTGGGACCAGAGGGTCGGGGGTTCGAATCCCTCCACTCCGACCATATTTATGTTCGAGCCAAAACAAGGCTTTGGGTTCGTGCTTTAAATAAGCGCCCGTAGCTCAGCTGGATAGAGCACCCGCCTTCTAAGCGGGTGGTCGCAGGTTCGAATCCTGCCGGGCGCACCATTTTTCAAGCGTTAGGCAGAAACCTTTCAATGGTGGGCGTAGCTCAGTTGGTAGAGCCCCGGATTGTGATTCCGGATGTCGCGGGTTCAAGCCCCGTCGTTCACCCCATATACAAAATACGACTTTCAGAAATGGAAGTCGTTTTTTTTCGTCTTTATTTTCTAAGTATGTTCAGGCGTTGTTGCCATTATGACTTCTGAATGACATAGCTAATTACTGGGCTCACTTGTCGTTACAAATGCATCACCATCGTGTTGGACATTGGGTTGTGGTTTTCGGAGCGGCGCTGGTGAAAAAAAGCGATGAAAAATTTCTTGTGGGTGAAAATCAGTCGACTTATATTCCGTTTGGTGCACGCATCGCTTACATAATCCTGGCTCAATTACTTTAGAAATGATTGAGGCGCAATCGGGTTCTTATTTGGAAGAGGGTGATATTGTACGCTTTGAATGTGTATACGGTCGAAGTAAGACGGATTGAAAAAATGTTTTAGTGAGCAGTGATTTTAATTTGAAATATAGTTTGGTTCGTTCTTTGGGGCGTTCTTTCAAAACAGTATTTTACGGCTATATTATATAGTATATTTTTGGAATCGACTTTTCTTATGTCTAAAGCTTCTATAGAAACGCTCAATTGTTTGGTGTTGGACGACAGCGTCACAATTACGGCTATTTTAAGCTCTATATTAATGGATACTTGCCATGTTAATCGAGCCCACTGTGCTAATTGTGCCCAGCAAGCTTTAGATTATCTCGATGAGAGGCCTGATGTCGATTTGGTTTTTTTAGATTTAAATATGCCTGATATTGATGGCATGCAATTTATTCGATTGTTAAAAGAAAAAAATATCGCTGTAGCCATTGTGCTAATCAGCGGTAGTTCCCCAAAAATCATTAAAGCGGTTGAGGGTTTGATTAAGCTCCATAAGCTTGATCTTGTTGGCAGTATACCTAAGCCTATTACCGAAGATTCTGTCTCGCAGGTGCTGTATCGTTTTATCAAGTCTCAGGGGGAGCCTAATAAAACAACGGCCTATCTTCAGAAAGTGAAAGTCCATGAGTTATTGCGTGCCATAGAGCAGCAGCAATTTGAGATTCACTACCAACCTATTGTTAATGTCCATACTGGAAGATTAAAAAGTGCTGAAGCTTTGCTTCGATTGCGACACCCATCTAGGGGAATGCTATACCCCGATAGTTTTATCAGTGAATTAGAAGCCGCTAATTTGATGAGAACGGTGACTCTATTTGTTATTGATGAATCGTTAAAGCAATGGGGAAAGTGGCACAAGCAAGGAATTGTTACTGATATATCGTTAAATATTCCAGCAGAGATGCTTGGTGCTCAAGACTTACCTGAGTATCTATTAGGCAAGGCGGAAGAATTTAGTGTTCCGCCAGGAAAGATCACCATAGAAGTTACGGAAACTTGTTTGGGGGATGACGAAGCCATCGTTTTAGAAGTGATCACCCGTTTGTCTATAAACGGCTTTAAGTTATCGCTTGATGATTTTGGCACCGGCTTTTCTACTGTTGAGCGTTTACAGCACCTTCCATTTCATTATGTCAAAATTGATAAGCAGTTTATGTTGGGTTTGGGAAAGGATGAGTCGAAGCGTGCGGCGTTAGAATCTTCTATTTCAATGGCGAGAAGATTGGGAATGAAGATTGTCGTTGAGGGTGTTGAAACTTTAAAGCTTTGGGATGTTTCTAATCATATTGGCGTTGATTATAAGCAAGGTTATTTTATTGCCATGCCTATGCCTGCAAGTGCGTTTAATAATTGGTTTGAAAGCTGGAATGATGGCAACACCTAAACTTCCGTAATTATTATTTTCAATGCTTATCAATAAGTTGCATATCATTGTTCAGGTTGTAAGTGATGAGTTTGCACAGCACAATTAGTTTTATTTTTATTGTGCTTAGCAATAAAATTAATGCTCTTCGTTGATCAGTAATTATTAGTCAAAATTTATTACTTTAAAATGCTGATTTTAAAGGTTTTTCCTTTGACAGAGGGGCTGCATGTCCCTATCATGCGCGCTTATGTCGACTACCCCTGAAAAAACAATGTTTCCTCGCATACTTGACCCGCGAAAATTCGCACAGAAAGGCGTGCTTTTGGAAGGTTATATAAGTGTAAGGGATATGCCGCGTTTATCTGGATTGTTATTAAATGACACTTCAGAAATTAATGCGGCACTTGAATTTAGTATTAATGATCAGCGTTTGCGTACGATTTCCGGATCAGCAGAAGGTATTGTTCAGGTAACCTGTCAAAGGTGTTTGGAATCTGTAGATTATTCTTTATCAGCTGCTCTTAATCTAGGCATAGTCTGGGATGAAGAAAAGGCTAACAATTTACCTAAAAGTATAGAAGCATTGATATTGCCTGAGGGTGTAGCTGATATATACGGTATTATAGAAGATGAGCTTTTACTGAGCTTGCCCATGGCGACTTACCATGATCATGATTGCATCAGTAAAACCAGCTTCGGTGAAGAGGTCGTTGAAGATGACGATACTGAAAAAGAATTAAACCCGTTTCAAATTCTAGAACAATTGAAGGGCTCGCCGAAATCCTGAGGCGCCCCGGTTCTAGGAAACTAAAAGAAAGTAGGAGCTACTAGCATGGCCGTTCAAAAAAGTAAAAAAACCCGTTCAAAGCGTGGCATGCGTCGTTCACACGATGCATTAACCGGAGCTACTTTGTCAGTAGATCCAACATCAGGCGAAAAACATCATCGTCACCACATCACTGCTGATGGTTTTTATAAAGGCCGCAAAGTGATTGAAACCGGTGGTGAAGATTAATATCGGCGCAAGCTGATATTAACGTAAAATTGCCAAATCAGCTGTGTATTGCTGTTGATCTGATGGGCGGGGACTTAGGTCCCCGTTCTACTGTCCCCGCGTCTATAGATTTTGCTTTATCTCATCCTCAGGTGAATTTGATCCTAGTGGGTAATAAAACGACACTATCCCTTCCAGAATTACCGCCTAATATTTCTTTTATTCATGCTCCTGATGTGATCTCCATGTCCGATAAATTATCGACGGTGTTGCGAAGCAAGCAAGAATCATCTCTGTGGAAAGTGATTGAATTGGTTTCTACGGGTGAATGCCAAGCCTGTGTAAGTGCCGGTAATACGGGGGCAATGATGGCCATTGGTCGTTATGTATTAAAAACATTTCCCGGTATTGATCGTCCCGCCATTTGTAAGTACGTTCCAACCAAAACCAGCCCATGTTTGGCGCTCGATTTAGGCGCTAATGTTGATTGCTCAGCTGAGCAATTGGTGCAGTTCGCGATGATGGGCAGTATTTTATCAAAAGCATTAAAGAGGTCAGCTTCACCTCGAGTGGCTTTGTTGAATAATGGTTCCGAAGATATAAAAGGTAATGAGAAGATACGTTTCACCGCTAATTTATTGCAAGAAAACCCTCTCGTAAACTACACCGGATACATTGAAGGCAACGAAATCTTTCAGGGCGATGCCGACGTAGTTGTTTGTGATGGATTTGTTGGCAATATAGCATTGAAAATTAGTGAAGGAACTGCGAGTTTTCTAGCCGAAGGATTGCGCTCAGAATTAAATTCTTCTTTATGGGGAAAACTCCTAGCATTGCTAATTAAACCTCTTTTGCAAAACTGGCATAGAAAATTTGACCCAGCAGTCTATAATGGCGCAAGTTTTTTGGGATTGCAGGGTACGGTGGTGAAAAGCCATGGCAGTGCTGATGCAAGAAGCTTTGGTTTTGCTCTTGAATCTTCTCTTGAGCAGGTGCGTCACGATGTACCGTCCTTAATTAATCAAAGCCTTGCTGAAACCTATTTTTAGTCGGTTATAGCTATAGGTCCTGCTGATATAGCCCTCCCAACGAAATTCTTTCTCGTTACAGCAGGATTTAAATCATGACTCAAAATAAGATCACATCGAGTGCCTCATTAGCGTTTATCTTTCCTGGGCAAGGTTCACAGAAAGTTGAAATGCTGGCTGAATTGGCTGCGCAATATTCTATAGTCGAAGAAACTTTTGCTCAGGCTTCGGATGTTCTAGGTTACGATTTATGGCAACTATGTCAGCAAGGTCCACAAGAAGACCTTAACAAAACAGAGTGTACACAGCCATTATTGCTAACCAGTAGTGTCGCCATTTGGCGAGTTTGGAATAGCATTAACGATGTACAGCCTTCATTGTTAACCGGACATAGTTTGGGTGAGTGGTCAGCGTTAGTTTGTGCTGGTGTTGTTGACTTCAAAGATGCCATCAAATTGGTTCAACTACGTGGTATGTACATGCAGGAAGCTGTTCCTGCCGGTGAAGGTGCCATGGCAGCTATTATCGGTTTAGATGATGACTCAATAAATAAAGCCTGTATTGATGCTGAGCAAGGTGAAGTTGTTGCGGCGGTTAATTTTAACTCCCCTGGGCAAGTGGTTATTGCAGGATCAGCTGCTGCTGTCGATCGAGCCAGTACCTTATGTAAAGAAGCAGGAGCAAAGCGTGCTCTACCATTACCTGTTAGTGCGCCTTTCCATACGTCGTTAATGAAGCCGGCTGCTGACCGATTGGCGGCCAATATAGAGGCAACTCAGTTTAATTCGCCGCAAATTAAGATCATCCATAATGTCGGTGTTCAGTCTGAATCTGATCCGCAGGCAATTAAAGAGTTAATGATTAAGCAGATCTATACCCCTGTCCCTTGGGTGGCCTGTACAGAAGCGTTAATCGCAGCGGGAATAGAGCAAGCCGTTGAGTGTGGCCCTGGTAAGGTTCTATCAGGCTTGTGTAAGCGTATTAATAAATCATTAGTCTGTTATGGCTCAGATACGCCTGATGCTCTTGCTAAGGCTGGTGCTGATTTACAGTAAGGTTTGAGCTAGGATAAATTACTTAATTTTAAATATACATTGAGCATTGAGCTTCAAATAGAAAAAAGTAAGGGTTTGATTATGAGTGTTAAAGATAAGGTTGTACTAGTAACAGGTGCCAGCCGTGGTATAGGGGCTGCTATAGCCGATATGCTTGGCGAGCAAGGCGCTGTGATAATAGGTACTGCTACGAGTGAATCAGGTGCTGAAAAAATCAGTGCTCGCCTTGCTGAAAAATCTATTAATGGTAAAGGCATGGTGCTCAACGTTACCGATGCTGAATCGGTAAAAAGTTTAATTAAGTCGATTCAGGATGAGTTTGGTGCCCCAGCTATTTTAGTTAACAATGCTGGTATTACAAAAGATAATCTTCTGATGCGCATGAGCGAAGACGAGTGGTTTGACGTTATTAATACCAACTTAAGTGCCGTTTATAGGCTCAGTAAAGCTTGTTTGCGCGGTATGATGAAAGCTCGCTGGGGCCGTATAATTAATATCAGCTCTGTTGTTGGCTCCATGGGTAACGCAGGTCAGTCTAATTATGCCGCAACTAAAGCGGGTGTGGCTGGTTTTGCTCGCGCATTAGCCAAAGAGGTTGGCTCTAGGGGAATTACTGTCAATACGGTTGCTCCAGGGTTTATTGATACCGATATGACCAAAGAATTATCTGATGAGCAAAAGCAATTAATGCTTGGCCAAATAGCATTAGGCCGCCTTGGCCAACCTGAAGAGATAGCCTCGGTAGTTGCTTTTCTAGCCAGTGATGCAGGAGCTTATGTCAGTGGGGATACAATCCATGTTAATGGTGGTATGTACATGGCTTAAATAACATTTTTATCGCTAAAATGTTACAACCAGATAACTTTCAAGGTAGAATGACTGTACGGTTTCGCTTTAACCTATTTAGGCTTTTCTTGCATAATCTTGAAAGACTGAAAAAAAAGCCTAATCTACATATTGATTGCAAAAATGTGCAGAAAACATTGAACTTAATATTTTAAATTTAGGAGTTACAAACGACTATGAGCAGCATTGAAGAGCGCGTTAAAAAAATCGTTGCCGAACAACTAGGTGTAAAAGAAGAAGAAGTTAAAATTGGAGCTTCTTTTGTTGAAGACTTAGGTGCTGATTCGCTGGATACTGTTGAGCTAGTAATGGCTTTAGAAGAAGAGTTTGAAACAGAAATCCCAGACGAAGAAGCTGAAAAAATTACGACCGTTCAGCTTGCTATTGATTATGTTAATTCTAATCTTGGCTAATCAAGTCGTATAAGCCTTCTAATTCTCACAATTTGAATGCTTCTAAAAGCCGTTTTATTTTTTTGATAAAACGGCTTTTTAGTGTCTATAACTCGCACTTTCTTATGCTTTGAAAGGTTTACGTTTTGCTAGAAAAACAGTCACATTTCATTAGTGTCAACGGCCAGTTGAATGGTGGTTTGTCACCCCAGGATCGTGGGCTGGCCTACGGCGATGGCGTTTTCGAGACTCTTCAGGTTGTGAATGGTTTTGTGCCCTTATGGCACTATCACCAAGAGCGGTTGCTTAAGGGACTAAAAGCTCTTGCGATTGAGGTGCCGACTGAAATGTTAAATTTGGTCGTGCAGCAGTTGTTGAATGAGTTGACAAGAGTCTGTCATGAACAAACTACTGGCGTTTGTAAGATAATCGTTACTCGTGGAGATAGCCAAAGAGGCTATTCGGTAGTTGATGGTAGCTCTGCTAACGTAATTCTTAATTATCAACCTAACAGTCTTAAGGACTCGTCGGACTTGTGCTTACGTTTAACGCGCTGTGACACTGCGATTATTGAAAGCAAAACGCTAGCGGGTATCAAGCACCTTAATCGCTTGGAAAATGTTTTATCCCGCAAAGAGGTAACTGCTCAAGGCTTTGATGATGGAGTATTAATATCTCAGAGAGGATTGGTGATAGAAGCGGTAAGCAGTAACATTTTTTTTCTAATGAATGATCAGTTACATACCCCAAAAATTGAACTGTCGGGAGTAAGCGGAGTAGTCAGGCGTTTAGTGATTGAGGAACTAGCTGAAAGCAGCGGTTTGACGGTTGTAGAGTGTGATATTGAAGCCGGTAATTTTAATCACTACACGAGTGCTTTTATTTGTAATGCGATTACCGGCTTAGTATTAGTGGGTTCTATCGATGAAGTAGGTTACGGAAAGTCCGAGCATATTACTCAGCTACAAAGACAATTTATTCAGTTTATGCAGCGTAAGCCGCCCACTTCTGAGATGGTGTTTTAGTGAAAAAACTACTTCTAGTTTGTATTGCTGGCTTATTGTGTTTATTGGCGTTGGTCGGTGGTGGCTACCAGAAATTATCGAAAACTATCGAAGTTCCAAATCCGGTATTGTTTGAGGTAGTTGCTGGCGATACATTAACGGCTGTAACCAAACGTTTGCATCGTCAAGACTTAGTTCAAAACCCTCAATTGCTCACTATCTATGCTCGGCTGTTCGGTAAAACGAATATTAAGCGTGGTGAATATTCTTTTTCAAAAGCAGTTTCAGACAAACAAGTATTAGAGTTGATGCTTGCTGGGTCGGTGGTTAGCAGAAGTGTCACTTTCATAGAAGGCATGACATTTAAGGAGGCTGTTGAAACGCTAAAGCTTAAATCTGAATTAATCCATGTTTTAACGGATAAACCGTTAACTGAAATTGCTTCCGAGATTAATATAGGTGATAGGTTTTATGAGGGCTTGCTGTTCCCTGATACTTATCAATACACCAAAGGTATGACTGATTTAAGCGTGTTAAAAATTGCCTATAAAGCGATGCAAAGAATTTTAGAGGAGGAATGGCAGGCTAGAGGCGATAACTTGCCCTATAAGACAGCTTATGAAGCCTTGATTATGGCCTCTATCGTAGAGAAAGAGACTGGTGCTGTTTTTGAAAGAGCTCAGATTGCAGGGGTTTTTGTTCGACGGTTACAAAAAAATATGCGCCTGCAAACTGATCCCACCGTTATTTACGGGTTAGGGGATTCTTATAAAGGCAATTTACGGCGGCGTCATTTGCGTGAGCCAACCCCCTACAATACTTATACAATTAAAGGCTTACCGCCCACGCCTATTGCATTGCCTGGTCGAGAGGCTATTCATGCGGCGCTGCATCCTAAACCTGGGGCTAGTTTGTATTTTGTGGCTAAAGGTGATGGCACTCATTATTTTTCCAGCACTCTAGTTGAGCACAACAAAGCGGTAAAAAAGTATCAATTACAGCGCAAGTCTAACTATCGATCAGCTCCACTAAGCATGGCCAAAGAGCCAACACTCACTCATACGGAATAATTCAGTGTCTGCAGCTAAAGGTAAATTTATTACCCTTGAGGGTACCGAGGGAGTTGGTAAAACAACCAATTTAGAGTTTATAAAGGAATATCTCGAATCTCTTGATATCCCTTTAGTGGTGACTCGAGAGCCGGGTGGTACCCCTTTGGCTGAACAAATCCGTGAACTATTACTCGAGAAACGTGCTGAGGCGGTAGACCCGACGGCTGAATTATTAATGGTGTTTGCGGCGCGTTCACAACATCTACAGCGTGTTATTTTACCGGCTCTTGAGCAAGGTACATGGGTGCTTTGTGATCGCTTTACCGATGCAACTTATGCTTATCAAGGGGCAGGTAGGGGCTTGTCGAAAGACATTATCGCGTCGCTTGAAACTATGGTACAACAAGCTTTGCGTCCCGATTTAACGCTAATACTCGATATTGATGTGATGACGGGGTTAGATCGTGCTAGCCAACGGGCTGAACTCGATAGGTTTGAAAGTGAGAAAATCGATTTTTTTGAGCGAGTTAGAAGCGGCTATAAAGCAAGAGCTGAGCAATGCCCTGAGCGCTATCGAGTAGTTGATGCTGGTCAATCTCTCGATGCTGTGCGACAAGAGATAGAAAGCATATTAAAGCAATTTACTGGTTAGCTTAAAACTCTGGTGGTGAAAAAACCTCGATTGCTTTTCCACTTACTGGGTGTGTAAAAGCAATCGATGTGGCGTGCAATAATAACCTGTTAGAGGCGACAAGAGCGGCATCTGACGCGTAAAAATTATCTCCTAAAATACAATGACCCAAAGCTTGCATATGGACTCTCAGCTGATGTGAGCGGCCCGTTATTGGTGTCAATATAACTCGCGTAGATGAGATTTTATTCTTACCTGAGTCTATATAGCGATCAACTTCATAGTAGGTTTGTGATGGTTTGCCTCTTGTATGACAAACCATTTGTTTGGGGCGATTAGGCCAGTCGCAAATTAGAGGTAAATCAATTATTCCTGAGGCGTTTTCTACTCGGCCTTCAACAATGGCTGTGTAGGTTTTTTGGATGCTTCTGTTTTGGAATTGTTTGCTAAGTTCACTGAGGCAATAATGACTTTGTGGCACCAAAATAATACCCGAAGTAGCCATGTCTAAACGGTGCACTGAGCGACTATTAGGATAGAGGGCTATGGCTCTGCTCATCAGGCAGTCTTGTTTGTCGGGACCTTTGCCCGGTACGCTGAGTAACCCAGAAGGTTTATTGAAGGCAATAAGGTCGTCATCGGCGTAAAGAACATTTAATGTGCTGTTTAAGTTGTTGTCGCTCAATTGATTGTTTTCCATGATGTTCGAGTGTTGCAAGAGTGTAATTATCGCAAAATAGCGCTTATGTTGGTAAGCTTATTCTCTTAATTTTTCTTGTGGGTGTTAATTTATTGTTTATGGCTGATTCATTCGTTTTAACACCTTATCCATGGCAGCAATCGGCTTGGCAGCAGCTATGTTCACAGGTTCGTGATCAGAAATTACCGCATGCGTTATTGGTTACTGGACCACAGGGTATTGGAAAGCATCATTTTGTTAAGTCGGCGGCTCAATTATTATTGTGCCTCTCGCCAATAAATGAGCTGGCCTGTGGAAGCTGTAAAACTTGTAAGCTCATGGCGGCCGGGAGTCACCCTGATTTTATTACACTTATGCCTGAAGAAGGCAGTAAAGTGATTAAGATTGATCAAGTGCGCCATTTAACTGATTTTGTAAGTAAGACGCCACAACAAGGGTTGCACAAGGTGGTTATTATCGGGCCTGTTGAAAGCTTAAATAATAATTCCGCCAACGCGTTATTAAAAAGCCTTGAGGAACCAGCTGGCAGTACGACTTTACTATTAGTCTCGCATTCACCAAGTCTCCTTATGGCAACTATTCGCAGTCGCTGTCAAAAAATTGAATTCTCTATCCCCAGCAATACTGAAAGCTTACAATGGCTTACTCCATTGGTTGTAGGGCACAACGTGGATTACTTGTTGGAGTGCGCCAATGGAGCGCCTTTAGCGGCCTTAGATTTGATTGGTACCGATAAATTAGACTATAGACAAAAATTTGCCGAAGGCTTAAACGGTATCGCCGAGCAAAAAGTTTCACCTCTTGATGTTGCTAAAGAATTACAAAAAATAGAGCCAATTGAGCATGTTGAAACAATGCTCAATTGGCTCCAGCACGCTTTGAAATATGGTGTTGATGGTACTGAATCTTCTCACTTCCAAGAAAATGAACTCTTATCATTCATCCAAACCACTCCGCAAGAATTGGTTTTTCGGCTGATGGATAAACTGTTTATTGTGAAGCGGCAAATACTTTCAGGTGCTAACCCAAATAAGCAATTGTTATTGGAAGAGCTTTTATTGGATTGGGATGCGTTAAGCTCGCGCTCCGAAAAGCGTCTATCTGCGAGAAAAAGCCTATTAAGTGGACTAAATTAAGGTCATCACGTATTCTCTATTGTATGTTTCTGGAGGACTGTAAATGCAAGGTTTAGGTGGCCGTAACGGTATATTGTCCCTGACAATAAAAGACAAGGCGGTTTTGTACGCGGCTTATATGCCCTTTGTTCAAAATGGTGGTTTGTTTATACCCACTAATAAAACTTATGGCCTCGGTGATGAGGTGTTTATGTTGCTCAATTTAATGGATGAACCAGAGAAAATTCCTGTAGCCGGCAAGGTTGTATGGGTAACTCCTAAGGGGGCTCAAGGTAATAGGGCGGCTGGAGTTGGAGTTCAATTTAATGATCAAGATGATACGGCTTCTAAAAAGATTGAAACTTACTTGGCGGGTTCGCTAGATTCAGACCGACCTACTCATACTATGTAGCTTTTGAAAGATAAAGCTCTTGCTCAATTTATTCATGAATTGAGTATTTCTGGATGATTATTTCAGCACCAAACTCACACTTTTGTTACTGCATATACATTGATTATTTGCAGTTATTATCTTTATATTTTTTGAGGCTTTCATGTTAATTGACTCGCACTGCCATCTTGATCGTTTGAAACTGGATAAATACGATGGCTCTTTGAGTTCCGCGTTGGATTTTGCTCGCGAGCGTGGTGTTGAAAAGATGCTGTGCGTGGGTATTAGCCTGGATAATCGGGCGTCGGTAGTGGCTATTGCCGATCAGTATGACGATGTATTTTGTTCTGTTGGTGTGCATCCTTTAGATATAGAAAAGGGCTTGGCGACTGAAGCGCAATTATGTGAGTGGGCCCAACATCCTAAAGTTGTGGCGCTAGGCGAATCAGGGTTAGATTATTATTACAGCGATGAAAGTAAAGTACTTCAGCAGGAAAGCTTTGCGGTTCATTTGCGGGCAGCCGCAACGGCCAAACTTCCACTTATTGTCCATACGAGAGATGCTCGTCAAGATACGCTGGATTTAATTGCTGAACATGGCAGCCAAGAATCTGCGGGAGTATTGCACTGCTTTACGGAAAGCTTGGATATGGCGAAGCAAGCGATCGATATGAATTACTGCATTTCGTTTTCGGGCATTGTTACCTTTAAAACAGCTAATGAATTAAGGGAGGTTGTTAAGGAGGTTCCTTTGGACCGTATTCTCGTTGAAACTGACTCTCCTTATTTGGCTCCTGTGCCTATGCGTGGTAAACCCAATGAGCCTGCATTTGTGCGTGAAGTGGCTGAATTTGTAGCAGACTTAAAAGGTGTTTCTTACGAGAAATTAATCGAAGTGACCGCTGATAATTTCCATCGCCTTTTTAATAAAGTACCTGTTTAATTATTTGAACCCTCTAAAACTTATATGGAGTTATAAGTGAAGCAAATTGAATTGAAAATATTAAGCTCTAAAATTGGTAATCAAATTCCATTGCCAACCTACGCAACCGAAGGCTCTGCCGCTATAGACCTCAGAGCTTGCATTGATACAACGGTAACGTTAAGTCCTGGGCAGACAGAGTTGATCCCAACGGGAATTGCTATTCATATTAATGATCCTGGCCTAGCGGCTACTATTTTGCCTCGTTCAGGCTTGGGCCATAAACATGGCATTGTATTAGGTAATTTAGTGGGATTAATTGATTCAGATTACCAAGGGCAGTTATTTATCTCTTGCTGGAATCGAGGTGATACTACTTTCTCGATTGAGGACGGCGATAGAGTAGCGCAATTGATGTTTGTTCCTGTTGTGCAGGCTGAATTTGAAATTGTTAAAGAATTTAACCAAAGTGAGCGTGGTGAAGGTGGGTTTGGCCACTCTGGCACTAAATAAACGTCGAAATAAATTAAATAAACCATAAATACAACTGATTATGTACGACTTAGGTCGTGAGTGTGTAGTGTTTTGAGTGCATTTCTCTAGCATTTCTTTATAATTATGCACCGCTGATATGTGCCCTATGGCAGATGTCAGTCATAATCCCTCAATTGAGAGTTAACGGAGAAATATTGTGAAAGCACCTGTACGTGTCACAGTGACTGGAGCTGCCGGTCAAATCAGTTATTCATTGTTATTCCGCGTTGCTGCGGGCGAAATGCTGGGTAAAGATCAGCCAGTTATTTTACAAATGTTGGAAATTACCCCTGCGCTTAATGCTCTAAAAGGCGTTGCGATGGAATTGGACGATTGTGCTTTTCCTTTGTTAGCCGGTATGGTTTGCACTGATGATCCAAATGTTGCTTTTAAAGATACTGACTACGCATTATTCGTGGGTGCGCGGCCGCGTGGACCAGGCATGGAGCGGGCTGATTTACTTGCGGCTAATGCAGCAATTTTCTCTGTTCAAGGTAAAGCTATTAATGATCACGCTTCACGTGACATTAAAGTATTGGTTGTTGGTAACCCAGCAAACACCAATGCGTTAATTGCTCAACGTAATGCACCTGACATTAACCCACGTCAGTTTACTGCGATGACTCGCCTTGATCACAACCGAGCAATGACTCAGTTGGCTCAAAAGACCGGTAAAACGATTAATGATGTTAAGAAGTTAACCATTTGGGGTAACCACTCATCTACCCAGTATCCTGATATTCATCACACTGTTGTTGATGGAACAGATGCTATGAGCTTGATCGATCAAGCTTGGTACGAAGGTGACTTCATCCCAACCGTACAACAACGTGGTGCCGCTATTATTGCTGCCCGTGGTGCTTCTTCCGCAGCGTCTGCTGCTAATGCCGCTATCTTTCACATGCGTGATTGGGCATTAGGTACTTCTGAGGGCGATTGGACTTCAATGGGCGTTTATAGTGATGGTAGCTATGGCATTCAGGAAGGCCTTATCTATTCTTTCCCTTGTGTTTGTAAAGGTGGGGATTGGGAGATTGTTCAGGGTGTAGAAGTGAACGAATTCTCAATAGGTAAAATGAAAGCAACCGAAACAGAATTGGCTGAAGAGCGTGATGCAGTTAAGGATTTATTGCCTTCATAAGAGCAATAAATTTCTGTAAAAGCGCGGCCATGGCCGCGCTTTTTTTTTGAATAATTATTCGGAGTTAAGCATGGCGTATCCAAAAATAGGCAATATGGCACCAACATTCACCTTGCAGAAACAGGATGGCACTGAAGTCAGCTTGAAAGATTATCGAGGAGAAAAAAATGTCGTATTATATTTCTATCCAAAAGCCATGACTCCCGGTTGTAATGTTCAAGCTTGTGGAATTCGTGACAGCGTCGACATTTTTTCAAGTTTAGATACCGTAGTATTAGGCATTAGTCCTGATCCTTATCCGCGGTTACAGCGTTTTATTGAAAAGCAGGAACTTAATTTCGATTTATTGTCTGATGAGGATCACGCTATTGCGGACAAGTATGGTGTGTGGGGTTTAAAAAAATTTATGGGTAAAGAATTTATGGGGCTGATTAGAACCACTTTTATTATCGGCAAAGATGGCCGATTGAAAGAGGTGATGAATAAGTTTAAAACTAAAACACATCATAATGATCTTATTGAACAGTTAAATCGCATTTTGTAATGATTTAAATACTGTTCGGCAGTAATATTATCCAGTTGGTTGTTAATGTTTTTTGAAGTGAGTTACAAAGGTAAGTAGGGTGCGAAATATATGTCATTAGTTGCTATAAAGTTAAAAAGTCTTTCCTGTGATCAAGAGAACGACTTTTCCAATTCCAGTATGAAAAGCTATGATGATTTTCTTAATCAATCTAGTTTGTCTAATTTAATTGGGGTAAGCGCTAAAGTTGTTTCAGCGTTACAAAACCGAATCGGCCATGGTTCTCTTTCTGCAGATTCAATTGCAGATGATTTGCACGTTTCTAAAAGAACATTACAACGTCACCTGCTGCAACAAAATGAAGGGTTTACTGAGCTGCGTGATAGAGTGAGATTTCATTTTGTTCTGCCTTTATTAGTAGAAAATGAATTGAGTATTGATCGGCTGTCGGCAATGTTAGATTTTACTGACCGTACCAGTTTTACTTTAGCGTTTAAGCGCTGGACAGGACTTTCGCCCAACACATTCCGTAAATTATTTCGCGATTACAGCTAGTATTGCTAAGTTAAGCTCTTCTTGTATTTTGCTGATATCTGCATTGCCTCAACTAGACAAAAAAGGTAGAGTTCTTATCTGTTTTAGTCCATTCCACTATGAGGTAATTCGATGAGTTTTTTCATCCCCGCAGCCGTTGCTCAATCCCAAGCACCTGCACCAGAAGCTAATCCACTAATAACGCTTGTCATGTTTGGTGGGCTTTTTGTTTTTATGTATTTGTTCATTATACGCCCACAACGTAAGCGTCAAAAAGATCATGAAACGTTAACTGGCTCAATCGGTAAAGGCGACGAAGTTGTCATGAGTAGCGGTATGTTAGGGAAAGTTATCAAGGTTGATGATAATTACTTGGTACTTGAAACTGGTAACGATATAGAATTAAAATTTCAAAAAACAGCCGTACATGCGGTATTGCCTAAAGGCACCATCAAATCTATTTAAGATATTAAAAAAGGCAGCTTAGGCTGCCTTTTTTAATTAAACATCATTATGTCTATAGACCTATCAAATATCCCACGTATTTCATTAGCTCAAATTCCAACACCTCTACAAAAGCTTGAAAGAGTTTCCCGTGCGTTAGGCACTAATGTTTGGATTAAGCGAGACGATTTGACCGGGAGTTTATTAAGCGGTAACAAAGTTCGTAAATTAGAGTTTACTGTGGCGCAAGCTTTAACTGAAGGTGCTACAGCGCTGATTACCAGTGGGGGCATACAATCAAACCACTGTAGAGCTACTGCTGTAGTTGGTGCACAGCTTGGCCTTAAGGTGTGTTTGGTGTTGAGAGGACAACCTGAAGAAATAGTTGATGGCAATCTATTGCTGGACTCTCTCTGTGGCGCCGAGATAAACACTTTTGCATCAAGCTCGGATATATTTCGTTTTCCAGAAATAATTCAAACAAAATACGATGAGCTAACACGTCGAGGTTACAAGCCTTTTGTTATACCAATAGGTGCTAGTGACGGGCTTGGTTTGTGCGGTTATTTAAGTGCTGTAGAAGAATTACAGAATGATTTTTTACAAAATAATATTGATCCTGAATACATTGTTTGCGCTACAGGTTCTGGTGGTACACAAGCGGGTTTGACCTTGGGTGTTCATTTGAATCAGCTTAACAATGAAGTTCTGGGAATGGCTGTTTGTGACAATACCGATTACTTTCACAAAAAAGTCCGCAGCGATGTTTCAGATTGGATGAGACGCTATGGTCAATCTGTAGATTTAGATGCTCTTAAAATCAATGTTAATGATCGCTATATCGGTCCAGGTTATGCGAAAGCAGGAGCTGAAATTTTTGACACTATTGGATGGCTTGCTCGTGAAGAGGGCGTCGTTTTAGATCCTATTTATACCGGTAAGGCTTTCCATGGAATGATTGAAGAAATCAAGTCTGGATTGTTACGCGATGCAAAAAACATTGTGTTTCTACATACCGGTGGTGTTTTTGGGGTTTTTCCTTATAAACAAAACATTCCCACTAACTTGGTTAGTCATTGATTTTCATAGGTCTAAAGAATGATGGTTATATATCAATCGCGTCAACAAGAACATCAACAAAACAATAATTAGTAGAGGTAAAAGCATGACTTTAATGGATCTTCTAAGCCAAATAAGCAGCATTGTTTGGGGCCCCTATATGCTCGCACTGATTTTAGGTACGGGTTTGTTTTTGATGTTGCGATTACGTCTTTTGCCGCTACTAAAAATTGGTTATGGTTTTAAGGAATTGTTTAAAGGTACTAAGCATGGTGGTGGCGAAGGTGATATCACACCATTCGCTGCATTAATGACCTCTCTTTCTGCCACGATTGGTACCGGAAATATCGCCGGTGTGGCAACGGCTATTGGCTTAGGAGGACCTGGAGCTTTATTTTGGATGTGGTGCAGCGCCTTGGTTGGTATTGCAACAAAATATGCAGAGGCGGTTTGCGCCGTGCATTATCGTGAAGTTGATGAAGATGGCACCCATGTTGGCGGTCCGATGTATTACATTCGCAATGGCTTGGGTAAAAAGTGGTATTGGCTTGGCGCTCTATTTGCGGTTTTTGGTGCCTTGGCAGGATTTGGGATTGGTAATGGCGTGCAATCAAATTCGGTTGCAGCTGCTCTTGAGAATACCTTTGGTATTTCTACTAGTGTTACGGCTGTAGTGATGATGGTAATGGTTGGTATGGTCTTGATTGGTGGTATCAGGCGTATTGCGGATGTGGCAACTCGCTTGGTTCCAACGATGGCAATTCTTTATATAGTTGCAGGATTGGCTGTTTTAGCCGTTAACTTTTCTGCTTTACCAGAAGCTATTGCCTTGGTGTTTAAAAGTGCTTTTTCTTCCTCTGCGGTTGGTGGTGGTGCGGTTGGTACGGCGGTTATGTTAGCCATTCAGTTTGGGGTTGCGCGAGGTGTATTTTCAAATGAAGCGGGTTTAGGCAGTGCGCCAATTGCCCATGCAGCTGCAGAAACGGACAGTCCGGTAAGGCAGGGTACTATCGCGATGTTGGGCACGTTTATCGATACCATTATTATTTGTTCGATCACAGGCTTGGCAATCATAGTAACGGGTGCTTGGGCAGGAGAGGCTAAAGGTGCCGCTATGTCGCAAGCTGCTTTTGCGTCAGCCTTACCTTTTGGCGATGTTATTATCTCTATTGGCTTATGCGTTTTTGCTTTTACGACTATTTTGGGCTGGAGTTACTATGGTGAACGATGTGCTGAATACTTATTAGGTCCAAAAATTATTATCCCGTTTCGAATGTTGTGGATATTAGTTGTGGGAATTGGCGCGTTGAGTGAACTAGATGCCATATGGTTAATAGCCGATATTTTAAACGGCTTAATGGCTGTGCCTAACTTAATTGCTTTATTGCTCTTGTCGGGAGTTGTGGCAAGGCTTACTAAGGAATACTTTGACGATCAGGCTCAAAATAATAATTAGTAACCAGAGTTAACCAGAGGAAGATATGAGTAAAGGTTTTGGCAGCAAGTTAACGGTGGCTATTTCATCTAGAGCATTATTTGATCTAGATGAAAGCCATAAAGTGTTTGAAGAGCAGGGCCTTGAGGCTTATTCACGCTACCAGATATCCCATGAAAATACGCCGCTCAATCCTGGCGAAGCATTCCCTATTGTAACCAAATTGCTTGCTCTTAATGACAAGCTAGGTGGAGAACCAAGAGTTGAGGTGATTTTACTCTCGCGTAATAGCGCGGATACTGGGTTAAGAATATTTAATTCTATTGCACATTATGGTTTATCTATTTCCAGAGCTGCTTTTAGTGGTGGTGAAAGCCCCTATCGATATGCATCTGCATTTGGTTGCCATTTATTTTTGTCGAATGATGCTAATGATGTTCGTAGCGCTTTGGACAATGGCATTGCGGCAGCAACTTTATTGGCCTCTAATCCAAAAGCCAATAGCAGTGATGAACTGCGCTTTGCTTTTGATGGTGATGCCGTACTATTTTCAGATGAGTCGGAACGAGTTTATAAATCGGCAGGCCTCGAAGCCTTTGCTGAAAAAGAAAAAAGTGAAGCTAAAAATCCGCTAATGGGAGGACCGTTTAAGGCATTTTTAAGTGCCTTACAAAGCCTACAGAAAGAGTTTGATGATGCTGGTCATAACCCTATTAGAACGGCGCTAGTTACCGCTAGATCTGCACCAGCGCACGAGCGCGTTATTCTCACCTTGCGGGCATGGAATATTCGTATTGATGAGTCTCTGTTTTTAGGAGGCTTAGACAAGGGAGAATATTTAAAAGCCTACGGTGCGGATATTTTCTTCGATGATCAAAAGTCTCATTGTGAGTCAGCTCGTGATCATGTAGCTACGGGGCATGTGCCACATGGCGTTGCCAACGAATAAACTTATAGGCTATTAGAATAAGACAAACTTAACACCAAGTGTCATTAATATAGTGGCCAGTATTGGGCGCAAAACATTACTTGGTAATCGGGCCCCTAGCTTAGTCCCTAGCTGTACCGCAGGTAATGAGCCTATCAGTAAGCAACCAAGCAACAGAAAATCCACATTTCCTAAAAATATTAGATGTCCTAATCCGGCAATAAGAGTTAATGGCACAGCGTGAGCAATGTCAGTACCGACGATATGGAGTGCCGGCAAGCGTGGGTACAAAATTAATAAAATGGCTGTACCAAGCGCACCCGCGCCTACCGAAGTTAAGGTTACAAATACCCCCAGAAATACTCCCATTAAAATAGTGATGGGAACAGCATTACGGTGACCCCAGCTGTTTTGTTCGTTTTGGTCTTGGGCCAAGCTAGGTTCGGGTTGGATTTTGTTTTTGAATATAAGAACCAGAGCGGTAAGAATCAACATCATGCCAAGACTAGTCGTTAAAATATTTTCGTAGTCGTCGGCGCTCGTAAATATTTTATCCAGAGTGTAAGAAGTTAATATTGCGGCAGGTAAGCTGCCTATGCCCATTGCAAAGACTGTTTTCCAGCGAATTGAGCCTTGCTTTTGATGTGCAACGACACCGCCAGCTTTAGTCACAGCGGCGTAAAGTAAATCAGTGCCAATGGCAATATGGTAAGGAAACCCCATCATAATTAATAGGGGGGTCATTAATGAGCCTCCGCCAACACCAGTAATACCTATGGCTAATCCGACAACAGCACCTGAAAGTATGTAGAGTAAAATATCCATTTATAGGCAATCGCTGTTGATAAGTTGAGGTTCAGAAGAAAAATTTTATATTTGTTTGGCAAATATACGGATTAGTTACTATTCTGGAAAAGAATATTTTCGTATATTTTTATAATCAATTTGAAGGTTGGTTGAGAATTGATTAGATTTTATTATTGATCAGATTTTATTAGTGCAAGACTATTGGTGAAGACGATATGAAACTGCAGCAGTTACGTTATATATGGGAAGTGGCGCATCACGATTTAAATGTGTCTGCCACTGCTCAAAGTTTATATACGTCACAACCTGGTATCAGTAAACAAATTCGATTGCTTGAAGATGAGTTAGGTGTCGAAGTGTTTTCTCGCAGCGGCAAACACCTCACTCGAATTACACCGGCGGGTGAAGCGATTCTTAAAACTGCCGGCGAAATTCTACGCAAAGTGGAAAGCATTAAGCAGGTTGCGCAAGAGTTCAGTAACGAAAAGAAGGGGAGCTTGGCTCTGGCCACCACTCATACCCAAGCCCGTTATGCTTTACCTGAAAAAATTCATACTTTTATTGAACGTTACCCTGAAGTGTCTTTACATATGCATCAGGGAACACCAATGCAAATTTCTGAGATGGCCGCTGATGGCACTGTGGATTTTGCCATAGCTACTGAAGCTATGGATTTATTCAGTGACTTAGTGATGATGCCATGCTATCGCTGGAATCGAAGTATTGTTGTGCCAAAAGATCATCCGTTATCTAAAATTTCTAATTTAACCTTAGAGGATGTAGCCGGTTATCCTATCGTCACTTACGTATTTGGCTTTACTGGGCGATCAAAACTAGATGAAGCCTTTATTGCAAAGGGGCTGGCTCCTAAAGTTGTGTTTACGGCGGCAGATGCAGATGTTATTAAAACCTACGTCAGGTTAGGATTAGGAATCGGTATTATTGCATCTATGGCTCATGATGAGGTTCTGGATAGTGATTTAGTTGCCCTTGATGCAAGCCACTTATTTGAGTCCAGCACTACTAAAATTGGGTTTAGACGAGGTACATTCATTCGCGGTTACATGTATGAGTTTATAGAATTGTTCGCACCGCATTTGACTCGAGATATTGTTTCTAAAGCTTATGATTGCCACACCAGGGCTGAGATAGAAGAACTGTTCTCAAGTATAGAATTACCTACTTATTAATATTCTTTATTAACGGATTTTAATGCTGTTGAAAAATAGTGAACTATTGCAGTCCGTTTTGAGCGATAGTTTAAATATTGCCATCAACTAAGAGTTCATAGGGGCTAACGCTCCTATGAGTATAGTGATCGAAAGCTTCAAGTAACCCCCATCTTATTTTGTACGATCCTTAATATTTTCATCCATACGACGCTGTCGGTCTTCACTAATAAAGTCGGGAAACCATTTTATATTTGGGAAAAAGATAACCCTGATAAGACCTATCAACATCCAAATGTAGCAAACGCTGAATATCACACCACAGAACCAAGTAATGTATTCAAAGTTGTCTGAAATGAATTTCATTCCCCACCATGAAATGATATCCGTTAATGACGCTATTAAGCCGACAGGGAAGATCCATTGATACACTTTAAGGCGGCTAAAATGAAGGGAGAAGGGAATTCCTATGATGAAAAAGCTGGTGGTAAAGCCAAATAAGTGAGCGTGCGTAAATGCAATGAGCTTACCAATGCCCATTTGTTGAAAATAGAGTTCAGCACTGCCATGGAGGCCAATCTGGTAGTGGGCTTCAAAGCCCCCGAAGAACAAAGCAATACCGTATAGAATAACCGCCATGCCAATACCTCGTTGTGCGGCTGTAGGTAAACTATGCAGGTTGAAATTGATGTCGGTTTGTTTAAATGGAACAAATCGCTGTACTGAGAAACAAGCGAAAAAGAAGAAGGCAATTAATGCTACTGGGCCACCGACAGTCATCCACTTTGGTTTTGGCGGTGGCACGATAATCAGTGTTTCTTCCGCAATGGGCTCATCGCTGAAAAAATCAAAATCTGTTCCCTCAGCTCTAGTGGATGGTGCCGCTAAAAGTAGACTGATAACGGTAATCATTGTTAGTAATAACATGATTATTTTTTGATTGTTTGAATGTGGTATAAAACTATGAGAATCGCAATCAGGCTTATTTAAAGCGTTTGTCCAAAACATGATCACGCTCCTTTTAACCGCATATAAACTAACACACCGGCTCTTTTCACCGCCAAGCTAATATTTGCAGACAAGGTATCTCCCTCTACTAATGTGACTGACTGAATAGGTTTACCAACAAATGATTCGAAAAGGTTGCTAGGCAGCTTTACAGGTTTTTGTACTGCATCTGAAACTGAAATTTTAGAGGTTAGAGGCGTTATTTGCGTGATGTTTAATTGACGATCTGTTGTCATCAATAAGAAGAAAGTCTTGTCTTGAAAGCTGGCAGGAAATATTAAGGCCGTGCCTATAGGCCTACGCTCGGCTACTGGAATGTAAATGGTATTTTCATCGTCAGTATTTAAGATGACACCCATACTCTGGGCGCGGATAATATCTTGATCGGTCAATATGGCATCTAAAGGTTTCCAAGCTGTAGCATTTGGAAATAACATTTGTACTTCTTTTGGTATTAGACTGGATAGGTCAAGCCAGTTTCCTTGGGCAGTTGGTGTTGATTTTGAGTCGCCAGGATTTGATTTTTTCAGTGCTTCGGTACCATTACTAAAGCCATCACCATCGCTATCCAAGCTAGACAGTAGGTTAAAAGCCTCGCTGTCTTTTCCACTTTCCTCGAAGGCTTTACCGTAATTATTCAGGGGGGTGCCGCCGCCTTCCTTATGGCAAGCCTGACAAGAAGGGATATAACCATTGTGATGTTTATATTGACGAGCAAATTGGGGCTTAGCAAAGGCGGTTGCTGATTGGATCGCTAAAACTAAAACAACAATAAAAGGCGTCATGCGACAGGTGTTATAATTGTGATTCACTTTCTTACCTATTTTATTAGTGTGATGAGCTAACGTAATCTTAAAAGCCAAACATACTGGGTACAGTTGCACGCATTTGGTTGCGATCTTTTTCGCCCGATTGTTTCAGTTTTTGATATTGAATCGAATCTTCTGGAGGCATGAGCTTAGCAGCCTTATCTGAATCTTGATAACGCTCCCAATCAAGTGCTTCTCGAATTTCATTTTTAGCTTTAATGTTATCCAGTACTGCTAGTTCATTATCGCCAGCCATAAAGTCTAAACGTTTAGCTGGGTTGCCTCTATGGCACGCAAAGCAGTATTTTTCGAAAAGCTTTAACTCAGTGTGTTTGGTGATTTCTAATGGGGGAATACCTGAGACTAGAGGCGGGGACATTTCCGAAGTATCTAAACAGCAATATTGCTGTGCTGTATCTAATAACAAACTCATGAATCTAACCCGTGAGAAAGGTGCTGGGTCAAAAACATGAGTGGGTAATTCTTCTATTTTTTTTAGTAATGCATCTAGGCTATAGCTGTAGTGTTTATTGAGTGAGTTTAAATCGTCATCAGTGAAAAAACGAGCAATACCATACACACCATCAATATCTGTTTTGTGGAGTGTCTGTTTAGGTGCTCTTCGGGTTAGCGGGTCAAGAGCTGGAGGTAAGGGTGGCAGTTTTTCAAAGGCGCTTAAATCTTCATTATTTTTCGCACCATCACCAAAGTTAATATCTGGAGTTAGTAGCGCGTATAACCAGTCGGTAACGTTGTTACTTTCACCGCTAGGATCACGATTTTTTAAGTCTGATTCAGATACAGCAATGCCTTCTTTTGGAAAGGTTGGAGCCCATAATTTCCGTAACTCTTGAGCTGCAGTGCTTTGTGAGTCAAAGAGCCCAGGTTGATCCGCATAATTTAGAGCGAGAGATAATAATCTCCTGCGGCATTCATTTCCTTTCTCTCCGCACCCATCGAGCCACACACGCTGGCTGATAATGGTGAAGTTACCAACGTCTGTTAATTCATCAAAGCGCTCAGGTGTGGCTAGGGGCTGTTGTATGGGTACTCCAAAGTAATGTCTGCTGCCTATGGTTTTCTCAATAGCGGAAGAAACCTTAAGTTGACCGCTGGTTTCGTTCCATGGACGCTCAGAGAAAATGGGTGTTCCGCCTTGATGACAAGTTAGACAAATAGCGCGTCGTGCATAGACAATTCTGGGCACGCACCCTTCACAATAATTTTGCACCAGTTGGTATTCGAAACGACCTGCAGCTTCGTTATAACTCACCACTTCTATTTCATTTGCCGCCTCGACAAAGCCCATAAAAAGTTGCCCCTGGGTATTCATACCTAAACCAGCGGGTGTATTGGTTTCTTGGAAGTCAGTCGCGATAACTATTCGGGGTTTAGTATTGTCAGCCTGACCTTTTAGCAATGAGCGGCCATCAGGTATGAGTAATGAAAGGGGTGGAGCCCCTGCAGGGTTAGAATTTTTAAACAGTGTAATAAACTCATTGAAAGGAAAAGGAAGGCCGTCATTTTGAGCAATTAAGTGATCAAATAAAGAACGGGTTCCTTCGGGAGGGAGGTCGGTATCTGGTATCAGTTTATTAAATAAAGTGGGCTGTTTGGGGTTGGTGAATTCTGTAAGAGTGGAAATAGACGGTGCGCTGAAATAATTAATTATTCCAAACGCACCTGCTATAAGAATTAAAACCACAACACCCGTAAGCGTGATTATTTTATGTAACTTCATTTACGTCGATTCCTTAGAATGAATTTTCTTACATCATTTTAAGGAATTCACGCAGTGCTAACTTTTCTTCTGCGGTCAATGCTACGCCAAACTGATGGCCTTTGTTTTCCACGAAGTCGCCGCATTTCATAAACAGAGGGTCATGTGGATTTAGCGAAGCAAAAGTACTGACGTTCGTGCCTTTAGGTAGAGTTAACTGAGGAAAGCCTTCTGCTTGTCCACTGGGAGTCATTTTCATATCAGAGTGCAGCTTACTGATCTTTTGAACCCGCGCATTTTCAGCTAAAGGATCATCTGATTTCATTAACTCATCAAAGGCCATTTCAAATTGCTCGATACGACCTTTAACCGTGTAATCAGGACTTCCGTCTTCAAGGAATGTGACTTCACCAATCGCGTTGTTGTGTAAGAAGGGAGCGGTTGCCCAAGCTGATAAAAGAGAGAAGTTTCTAAGGTAACCTGGGCCGCCTTCAATTTTTTGTTCGCCTATCTGCATGCCACCAATACCAGGCACTAATGTATTAAGAATGCGAGGTACGCTACCCGGAGATGGGGCGTTTTTGTAAGTTTCCGATGAAAACTCTTCAAAAATATGGCCTTCGTTGTGGTTGTTGTGCATTGCTCGACAGCTGTTAGTGCCAATAATATTAAATGGAATCAGTTCATCGTTCGATAACCAATCTTGACCAAACACGTCATTGTCTGCGAACTGTTTAGGTCGAGTCACGCCATTAGCGTCTGTGCTTAGATATTTCGCGATAAACTCAGGAGTCGTTCTTTCTGCTTCGGTAAATTCATATTGCCAATAATCTTCTTTACCAAAGACATGACCTTCATAGAATTTAGCCAGTGCATTTTTATCAGCGCGAATATTGTCTGGGGCCATTTTGGAGCTATGGCAACCAGCACATTCTCGAGCGAACACTTTTTTACCTTCAGGTACTTTCGATAAATCAACATAGTCTTTACCTTCTTTACCATCTAAATCTTTAGACGCGAGAAGATAGGTGGGGCCGCCGGTTATCAAGAAAGCTGCCAGATCATCCATTTTCGCATCAGCGTAGTTCCACGAATCACAGGCATTAGCGCATTGCATAATACGCATCGGACTTTGTTTGCTACCTTGCCCTATCATTTGACCAGGGTACTCGAAGTTAGGTACCCAGCATTCTTCCGTACACATACCGATATTGATGTAGACACGAATCAGCGCAAGATGCTCACCAACACTGTCTTCGCCGCCTTTCAGAACATGACGGGTTTGGCCTTTTGAGATTTCGCCGGTGACAGGATCTTTCATGACGTGCTCGAAAACACGCTTGTTTTGGAAGTCCATGATTTTGTTTTGAGTGCCAGGATTATGCATCCAGTCTGAAGCGACAATAGAGGTGTCAATAGTTCCTAATGCAGCCCCCATAAGAACTTGGTTTGCTAAGTGATCTTGGGGTGCGCCCTGAAAGAACGCCATTGGTTGGCGAGTGTGTTGGTTGCCGATGGTGGCACTAAGGTTTTCCCAGTTGGGCTCATTGGGGTCTTCAGGAGGGTTGGTTGGATCAAATGCAACGTGACATTGGACGCAAGGGTGACCTATAGCAAAGCGCTTGTTTTCCTTGATTTCATGTTCTTCGTAAGGCGCGGTTCGAGCGTCATAAACCACCTTTCCGGATTCGTCTTTAATGGTTTCGTTATAGTATTTACGATAGCCCAGTACTCCTGAAGAATGAGGGTCTTGACATTTATCGTACCAATAAGTGGAAGCATCGCCTTGTTCGCAATCAGGGTCGTTAATTAGCCCCCAGCGAGTGAAGCGATGCGGTCGGGTACGAGTATCCAACCATGGGTAATTCATGTTTTCTTTGCCAACCAGCCGAGATTGATGAAGCATATTTTCATCTTGGTTGCCGAATGTACCTTTATACCAAACATCACGACCACGTCTGGCCTGATCACGTAATACTTTTGCTTTAGCTGGATCTACAGCTTCAACATCCTTAAACAGGGCCATGACGTAGCGACAACCTTCTGCATCATAACCTGTAGGTTGCGGCTGATCGCAAGGTGGTGGTGTATATTGAGGAATGGGTTCAGTTGACCAGGTTGTCGGGTCGCCACGTTTATGCGTTTCGGGTGATTTTCCGTCAGGCCAGACTTTGCGTGAGGCCAGAGTGTCGTAATAGTGTTCGTTAAACCAATCGGCTCTGTCTAGCCAGTAAGGTGTTCCTTTATAGACGCCGGTAGCTAAGTTGCGTTCCACCAAGTCTGGAATGGATACGCTACGAAAAGTAGCTTTGTAGGGTTCGGTGGAAACTTCGACTTGACCTGTGGGGAGATCATAAGGTGTCAAAGCAGGCACGACGGGATTGGCAATATGTTCAGGGACAGGAGGTATTTCGGGTGGTGCAGGCGGTAAAGTCGCAAAGTGAAAGAGTGCAAAGGCGCCCACAATAGAGCCACCAGTAAGTCCCCAGAACTTGAGTCCCATAACATTTGTCCTTTACAGTTAGTTGATTTACTTTTTATATGTTGACGGAAAAAACAGTTATAGAGCGGATATATTTAAGCTCTAATAGAGAATAAGTCTAAGTAATAAAACGAAATATGCTAGTTAAAACCCAAATAAATTAATTGGAACAGCCACTTAAACCAATGACTTATTTTGTTGGTGATTTAATTTTATTGGTTTTTAGAAGTGAGTGGTGATTGAAGCGCCAAAGTGATCTAACTTGTATTGAGTAGCGCATTCACGGAATGCGCCTGCTGGGAATAGAGTAATCAATATAACCGGATTAGTTTATAGATAGGTCAAAATACTTGTTCAAATGAAATCCAAATCAGGATTGTCATTCATAATTTCTTTTATCTCGTCAGCTTCATTGGTTTTTCCATCGAGGACTTCTTTTACAAACTTGAAGTAGACCGTATAAATAACAGCGGGTTTATCTTCTTGTTCCACAAGAAAAAATGGAGCGCGCCCAACCGAGTGTTTTTCGGCGAGCTTTAGACCTTCACTGTTACTGTCACGCTCGTCAGCCGTAACGATTTTATCTATGTACTGCATTTGATTAGAAGCTTCGAGCTTACCTATAACATCCGCACATTTTTTGCAGGGGCTGCCGTCAGCTAATATTTTTTTTACTAAAGTGATGTGCACTTTTATTCTCCGGTTATATGATGTTTTTCTTAGTATAAATATTGGCGGCGATGGTGTCTTGTCATTATTTGTCTACGTTGGTTGAGTGAAGACCACATTCTTTTTTAGTAGATTCTTCCCACCACCAACGACCTTCGCGTTCGTGCTGACCCGGGCCGGTTGGTCGAGTGCAAGGCTCACAGCCAATAGAGGTGTAACCTTTGTCGTGAAGGCTATTGTAGGGAATGTCGTTAATTCGTATATAGTCCCATACCTGTTGTGAAGTCCAATTTGCTAAGGGATTAAATTTTGTCAGTGTTTCATTGGCTCTAGCGAAAGCTTTATCTTCTTGAATGATTGGGATAGAGGCTCTGGTTCCTGGACTTTGATCTTTTCTTTGGCCTGTTATCCATGCATCTACCTCAAGCAATTTATTTCGTAATGGCGTTATTTTACGAATTCCACAACACTCTTGATGGTTATCGGTTAAAAAACTGTACAAGCCTTTTCTTTGAACAAGATTTCTAACGGTTTCGCTATCAGGACTAAGAATATCAATATCAATCTTGTAATGGTTACGAACTTGTTCGATATATTGATAAGTCTCTGGGTGTAAACGACCTGTGTCCAAGCAAAAAACCTCGATGTTAGGATCAATCCTATGCGCCATGTCAATAAGTACTACATCCTCAGCACCGCTAAACGATAGCGCTATGTGGCTAAACTCGGCTAAAGCGTAAGTAATGATCTCTTTAGGAGATTGTTGTTGTAATGTAGCGTCTATATCAACGGTATTAAGCAAAGAGCTGCTCATTCTTAAGTCCTTCATTGGGGTTGAACGTTTTGGCTTATGGCTATTAATTAGGCTGCAGGATAGCAAACTTACTCATAACTTAAAAATAACCTTAGGTGATACGTTTATAACTAAAACTGCTGTATGAACGGTTATAGATCCATCACTTTAAGCATGATTTTTTTATCTTATTAAAACTTCGTGAAACATAAAGTGGTTTTATTAAAAGCCTCAATTTAACACAGCTTTAAATGTTAATAATTACAGTGTATTGATATATGGAGGAATATTTGGTTGATTATTGATCATCTATTTAAAGGTTTGCATCTCTTTATTAATGTTGGTTGTAATGTGTTTCACGTGAATCGGCAGTCATAATATTACCTCTAAAGAGATGATAGCTCTAGCGCCAGCATTCAAATTAAACAGCGATTGCGTCATAAGATAGAAAACGGTAGATTGCGCCTGCAATCATTATAGATAGTGCTTGGCTAATATTTTTAACTCGACTAGGAGATTATTGTGGAACTTGCATGTTTGGATTTAGAAGGCGTCTTAATCCCAGAAATTTGGATTGAATTCTCAGAGAAAACAGGGATTGATGCGCTGCGTGCAACGACAAGAGATATTCCTGATTATGATGAGTTAATGACCATGCGCCTCAATGAGTTAAAAAAGCACAAGCTTGGTTTAAATGAAATTCAAGAGGTGATTGCTACATTAAGCCCATTAGAGGGCGCGCAGGAATTTACGAATTGGCTGCGTGAACGTTTCCAGCTTATTATTCTCTCAGATACCTTTTATGAATTTGCTGGCCCGTTGATGAAGCAGTTAGGCTATCCAACTCTGTTATGTCATAAGTTGACGGTCGACGCTCAAGGTACAGTTGTTGATTATAATATTCGTCAGGCCAATCCTAAACGTCAATCTATCGTAGCCTTAAAGTCATTGTATTACAGAACGATAGCGGCGGGTGATTCATACAATGATACAACGATGTTAGCTGAGGCGGATGCAGGTATATTATTTAAAGCGCCTGAAAACGTTATTAATGAGTTTCCACAATTTCCAGCTGTGCATACATACGAAGATTTAAAGAAAGAATTTATTAAAGCCAGTAACCGTGATTTAACGCTCTGATCCAGGTTATCGACTAGGTTGGTTTGAACTAGGTTGGTTTGAACTAGGTTGGTTTGAATTGTTTGAGCGTGTTTAGAATTAGGCCAACCTTATTTAAAGATTCTTGATACTCTTGCTCGGTATCAGAATCAGCCACAATACCTCCTCCTCCCCAGCAATACATCATGTCTTGATTGCAGTGCAAAGTTCTAATGGCAATGTTCATGTCTGCTTGTCCATCGGCGCTTATATAGCCAACACTTCCGCAGTAAACAGAGCGACGGCTAACTTCTAGTTCTTCAATTATTTCCATAGCCCTTATCTTTGGTGCTCCGGTTATAGAGCCACCAGGAAAGGCTGCTTTTATTGCGTCCAACGTGGAGTTTTCAGTTGATAGTTTTCCTTCAATTGTACTCACTAAATGATGCACGTTGGCGTAGCTTTCTAATTCAAATAGCTTTTGGGTTTTAACGCTGTGTGGTTCGCACACTTTGCTGAGATCGTTACGTAAAAGGTCAACGATCATCAGGTTTTCAGCTTTGTCTTTCGCGCTATTTAATAATCCTAAAGCTAATTCTTGGTCTTCGACTGTACTTGCGCCTCGTGGGCGGGTTCCTTTAATTGGGCGTGTGACAATTTGTCCTAGAGGGCCGGCTTGAATAAAGCACTCTGGGGATAAGCTTAAAAGATGGCTACTGTCAGTTTCAAAATAGCAGGAATATTGAGCAGGTAATTGTTCTCGAAGTTTTAAGTAGGCAATAAAAGGGTCGCCACTGAAAGAGGTGTCGAAGCGTTGGGAAAAATTAACTTGATAACAATCCCCTGAGGTAATGTAGTGTTTGATTTTTTCTATGGCAGCAGCGTATTGATGTGGAGTAATTTGATGTTTTGTCGAGCCGGTTTTAAATGTCTGGGATTGTGAGTTGGATTTCTCTTTCAGTGCCTTCTTAAGTTTCTCAAACTCTAAATCGGTTACTGCGGGTTGTGCGATTAAGGTTGTGATTTTTTTATGGTGGTCTTGAATCAGTGCCCAGGTATATATCCCTAATTGTGACTCTGGCAGATTAATGTCGTCAGTGATTAGATCGTTAAGGTGCTCTATTTTTCTGCCTGCGTCATAACCAATATACCCCATAGCGCCACCTGTAAACGGTAGATCGACCCCAGTGATAGGAGGCTTGATAAGGTCTAGGTTGTACTTAAGGGCGCTCCACACTGAAGTATGTTTGGTGGTGGTGTTGTCTTTATCAAAGACCGTTGTAATATCATTTTTGGAATGGATTTTATACAGAGGGTCAGCACTTAAAATATCATAACGACCTCTTGGCTGGCTGGGTTTGCCACTATCAAGCCAAATAGGCCAATCTAAATGCCTGATTTTTTCAAAATAAAAACTCGAATTTTCTGTGTAGGGAAGTTGTTCAAGTTTTAACATAAGTTGATTCAGTAGTTTAGGTGCTTGTTAATAAACACTATTTTAATGCCAATTGAATTATTAAACCACGTATCATTTATATGCATCATATCAACATGTGATGCATGATTATTTATTTCCGTTTTTCGTGCAAATAAATACAGAATCATTATCTCTGATGTCGTATAATTCATCACTTCTGCCGTCTACATTTGTCAGCTAAACGTTTCGATTGATTCGGAATAATATAAAGGTCTGATGAAATATTATTGGGAACTTAATATGAAAAGTAGTAGTGAATTATTTCCTGCGCAGTTAATTAAAGCTGATGTTTTTGAAAATAATAACGGCGGCTTTACAGAAGATGTTTATTTAATTAAACCAAATAATAATAGAGATAAATCGGTACAGATAGCCGTTACCAATTTGTCAAAAATAAATTCAATCGGCGAGTTTAATCAAGCAACTAAAAATGAAAAAAAATCTTGGTGGCAAGGTCGCATAAAAAATAAGGCGGCAGACTCACGATCCATAATATTACTGCATGGTTGTTATCAAAATAGAAACTTATGGTTTTCTCCCGAACATTCAGACCTTATTGATCAGTTGTTAGAGAAGGGCTTTGATGTGTGGCTTATGGAGCATCGTGGCCATGGCATGTCGCCGATTAACACCCGTTATAATAAAAACACTCTGGAAGATTATGCTCGTTATGATATTCCAGCAGTGAATGACTTTGTAACTGAACATACCAACAGTAAGCCTCATTGGATTGGGTATGGTGAAGGAGCAGGGGCATTACTTTTTTCTCTGGCCTGTGACTTACTTGATGCTGACGCTTTTTCTAGCATCACCGGGATAGGTAGCCCGTTCTTATCGTTACCCATGTCACGTATGCCTCTGTCACATTTACTTGCCAAACCATTTAATAGATCGCAGGAGTTTTCTCTTCGCAGGGGGCCAGAGTCTGAACCTTGGGCTTTGCGAAAACAATTGCTAAAAGAGGGTGGGTGGCTAAATCAAAGAGGCTCTAATTTGGGCGTTAACCTATGGGATCATCTGCTCGAAAAAAATCATCCCATACGTTGGCTGGCTTCCCAAGCAGATTTAATTAAACTCGATGAAGGTTTAGAAGAATTATTTAAGGCTAATAAATTAGAATTATTAGACTGTTCGCTAAGTTGGGAAGCTTTGGCTCCTGAGAATGTACATTCAACTTTATTAACTTCAGTAGGCGCAGAGCATTTGCTGCATTCGTTAACGGATAAGTTAGAGAGCTTTGTTAATAAGCATGGTGTGATACTTGCGCACAAAGCGGTATCATGATTATTATTTTTCAAACTTACCCCTTTTGATTTTTTATAGATTAAGGAATTTTGATGGAATACGTAACCCCAGATCTTTGTGATATTTATCCTGAACTTGTCAATGTTGTTGCCCCCATGTTCAACAATTACGGCGGGAGAAAATCCTTTGGTGGTGAAATCGTTACCATCAAATGTTTTGAAGATAATTCATTGGTTCGTGAACAAGTTGCGCAGCCGGGTCAGGGGAAAGTTTTAGTTGTTGACGCAGGCGGCTCGCTTAGACGTGCATGTTTAGGTGATATGCTTGCAGAAAAAGCGGTGGCTAATAACTGGGAAGGAATTTTAATGTACGGTTGTATTCGAGATGTGGATGCCATAATGGCCTTAGATCTCGGTGTGCAAGCATTAAATACTCATCCAATGAAAACCGATAAAAAAGGCATTGGTGAGATAAATCTAAATGTTACTTTTGGAGGTGTTACTTTTGTTCCAGGTCAATTTGTTTACGCCGATAATAATGGTGTTATTACCTCTCCTGAAGCTCTCAGTATGCCTGAGTAGACCTAAAATCAACTAACTCTAAAACCAGCTTACGGTAGGGTTGTTGAGTACACACAATTCTACAAAGCCAGAATAATCGACAATATTGATGTCTTTATTAATATTGTTCAAAATGTCTCGACGCAGTAAATCTTCTTTAAGTGCGAACACCTTTAGCTTATTTTCATTCTTAAAGTGAAGTGATTGCGCTGATAAAACACCATCTTCTATAAGTAATAGTACGTCTCCCTTTCTCGCAATAGCAAGGCAGTCATCGATCGCTGTATGGGTTGATCTTGGATGATTAATAATATGTAAGGCCATTAAAAACTTATCACATGTTGAGCGTTATTGATGACGTCACTGATCTGTGAGTCACCTATAAATCTAATGCAATTTGGAAGTTTGTTTGTGATGAGATTTTTAGGCTGATCCAATTTAGAAGCAGCTGTTTTTTGTATGTAAATTTTCTCGACACCATAAAGTTGAAGATTGTTAAACACTGTGTTGCAGTGAGGCCCCACAACATTTTGAACTCCTTGATTTAAAAAAAGTACCGAGACCGGCTGACCAAATAGAGCGCAGCCACTTATAGCAACCATAGCTTGTTCAGACAGTTTGTTGTTGTAGGGAGCTTGTCTGTGAATAAACAAAACACTCATTAATGAAATGTTACCGTTCTGTCGGAATGCACGCAGGCATCAGTAAGCTGACCTAATCCAGAAATTTCAAATCCCGCCAAAGGGAATGACTCATCATCTATGCCATTATCAAGTGCTGATGTAGAACAGAGGACTAAATCTATATTGTTTCTTTTTGCCAGTTGGGACCAGCCTTGGGCAATATCTGGATGCTTTACAGAATGAGCGTTTAATACGCCTTGAGCATAAAAAAACACTCGATAAATACTATGTCCGGCAGCTAAAACTGCTGTGCTAAAGTTTAGGGCCGATTGGCTGCCTTGCTGGTTTTCGGGCGACGAATGCACAACAATAGTGAATAGCATAGGGATAAATTACGCGAGTAAGGCCATAAATAATAGGCAATAAAAACGCCCCAAAAGGGGCGTTATTTTAAAGTAGATAGTTAGTCATCACTGGTTGCGCCAAGTATGTGCAACAGGCTAACGAACAAATTATATATATTAAGATAAAGTGAGACAGTAGCGACAACGTAGTTAGTTTCACCACCGTTAACAATGCGGCTTGTATCGTACAAAATAAATCCAGACATTAACAAAACGATAGCACCACTAATCGCTAATTGAGCTCCAGCAATGGCAACGCCGAAAAAACTAGCCACTATTAAAGCAACGGCGCAAAGTAAAACTACAATTAAGCCGGTAACTAAAAATCCGCGCATAAAGCTAAAGTCTTTGCGGGTGGTTAGAACATAAGCCGATAAACCTAAGAATACCGCTGCTGTACCGCCTAACGCCTGCATAATTATTTGTGAGCCATAACTGAATTGTAAATAATAATTCAGAGTTGGGCCTAGAGATGCACCAAGTAGAGCGGTGAAAGCGAATACAACGTATATACCTTTTTCAGAATTGGCTGTGCGAGGTAGAACAAACCAGACCAACCCTAATGCTGCGATATTCATGAATAGGGCTGAGCCACGACCTAGCTCCATAGACATGGCAATACCGCAAGCTACTGCGCTAACAGCCATAGTCATTGCCAACAGCATGTAAGTATTTCTAAGGACTTTATTAGTGGACAAAGCCGATTGGTTTTCGCTCTGAGTATAAATTTCCTGCATTTGTAGTCTCCAATGGAAATCAAGAATTAGTCAATACGTTAAAACTGATTTATATCATACATATAAATGTTTAAGTAATCCTTATATGGGGTTATTAATTTGTTTTTTCAAGACAATTACTTAAGCTGTGCTTAGATCAAATTTAATAATAAAGGGGATGATTTTGAAGAAGCTATCGTTGTATGTGATTGGTGTTTTTGTGATTTTGGGGGTTGGGTTAAGTTTGGTTGGCATCAGTCCTAGCTATATTGCTTCTGCTCCACAAATGTTAACAGGGATTTCAGCAAAATTGGCTTGCTCGAGTAAATACGTCAGCGGCTTATCGGAAAGGCAATCGACGATAGATCTTTCTTCTTACTCTCCCGTGTTGAAATACGTCGATCTACATTTTGATGATGAGGCAATGCGAGTAACCTCTTCTTTTTTTGGAATGAGTGTAACTTCAGCACAATATAGAGATAAATTAGGTTGTACGTTATCCATAAATGATACGAACCACCTAGATTCAGTAGCTTTAGAGGCAGGGGCGCCTGCAGCAGCCGATATCGCGTGGCCTGCTGGCAGTGCCGCTTCGATCAATTCAAACGTTCAGAATCTCTTAGACCAGATTATGCAAAAAGATAATGAAGCTGGTCTTCAGTCTCGGTCTATGGTGGTGATAAAAGATGGCACTCTTATCGCTGAATCATATTCAGAAGGTGTTACCAAAGACAGTCCGCTGCTTGGCTGGTCAATGGCTAAAAGTGTAGCCTCCATTATGCTGGGAAATTTGGAGATGAAACATAAACTGTCTGTTGATGAGGTTGGTTTATTTGATGATTGGCAGAGTGATCAACGCAAAGATATTAGCGTTGAAAACTTATTGCACATGTCTTCAGGATTAGATTTTGATGAAATATACGAGCCTGGTGCCGATGCCACCCGCATGCTGTTCAGTGAATACGATGCAGCGGGATTTGCTATTAAGGCTCCATTGGCGGTACAGCCTGGTCAGCGCTGGTTATACGCGTCAGGAACAACAAATATTCTAACCCGTTTAATGAATGACAGATTAGGCGGCCAACAGCACGCAGCGCTTAAGCTTTTTCATAAAGAGCTGTTTACTCCTTTGGCTATGCAGCACTCTATTTTCGAGCCAGATCCAAGCGGTCTTCCTGTTGGCAGTTCTTATCTTTATTCAAGTGCTAGAGATTGGGCGAGAATAGGGCAGTTAATGCTCAATGGTGGAGTTTTAAACGGTCACCGCGTCGTAACGGAAGATTGGGTGAAACGAGCGTCAACTCCAAATCATTCAGATAATGAGAAGCGTTATGGTTATCAGTTTTGGTTAAATCAGGGCGGGGAAGAGTTACGCTGGCCCGATTTGCCAGTTGACAGCTATGCAGCAAGAGGAAACAGAAAACAAATCACAATGATAATACCATCTAAAAACATGGTTATTGTAAGGCTGGGTTGGAGCCAAGGTGGCTACCCAACGAATGATAATTTCTCTAGCTTAATGAATGCGCAATAATTTCTTATGGATATTTTGTGCTAAAGGTTACCCTATTTCATTTAGGCATAAAAAAACCCTTATTTATCAAAGTTACCTATGATAAATAAGGGTTTACATATATGGCGGAGGGGCAGGGATTTGAACCCTGGGTGCCTCGCGACACGCCGGTTTTCAAGACCGGTGCATTCGACCACTCTGCCACCCCTCCAGTGACGCGAATTATACAGAGGTTTTTCACTGGAACAACCTCTAACCTATTATTTATTAACAGATAATTACATTTTTTTAGTATTTATAGGAAAATAAAAAAGCCCTTGGAGATTTCTCTTCAAGGGCTTTTGCTTGCTTATTCAATATGGTTAATTGTTAATCTACTGGCACTGCTTCAGGTGTTGTGTCTCTCGCTAAACGTGGATCATTTGCGGGACGTTTCAGTGGTCGAGGGTTGTGCTCGATATTAGCCTTAGTGCTTGTGTCGAGTGGTTCGCTCATATCAGCATTAATAGTTACTGATGAAACCGCTAAGTTTACAATTGGGTGAGCGCTGATTCTTGGATCATTACCTGCTCGAGTATAAGGCACTTTTACGGCGCTGATTGTTTCTTTTACGGCTGGAGCTTCTTGGGGAGTAGCTTTGACCTCTTCCTGTTTTGCTGTATTAGCATCTAAATCCAATTCATCCTGTACCGGTTTGGTTTTTTCTTCTGCTGCTTTGGCTGCGGGCTTGCTTGCAGTCGCTTTCTTCTTAGGAGCGTCAGTTGATGCTGGCTTATCTTTAGCTTTAGGCTTTTCGGATTTAGGCTCCTTTTTATCTGTGCTATCTGATTTTTCTTTAGGGGCTTCCGGCTGTTCTTTGGCTATAGATGTTGAAACTGGTTTGGTGGTGGTATCCGCTTTTGTTTGAATAGCACTTTCAACTTGAGCGTTTAAGTTCTCAACCTCAGTTGCCGAAGGTGCAACTGTGGTGGTTACTTCAGTCGTAGTTACTTCAGTAGTAGTTACTTCAGCCGCTGTAGCTTCAGTTTTTTCATCACGACGGCCACGGCGTCTTTGTTGTGTGCGAGGTTTTTGATTGGCCGGGCGTTTAGCCGGACGATCAGAATTAGCCTCTTCAGGAGCTTTACTTTGGTTGGTTTTAGGCTCTTGAGCTTTACGTGCATTAGTCTGCTTATTGCTACGCGGTTGTTCTGAGAGAGGCTGGTCTTGTTTGTCATTCTTATTGCGATTTTGTGTGCTACGCGTGTCTTTATCTTGACTGTTGCGATTGTCCTGACGATTGCGGTTGTCATTACGACTAGAGATATTGCGATTGCTAGAATGACGCGAACGATTTTGGTTGTTACGACCGCGGTTGTTGCGGTTGCGACGATTAGCTTCAGCTTTTTTCTTTTCTTCTTCTGCTTCTAGTCTCTTTTTCTCAGCTTCAGAGTCGCCAAAAAGAGATTTAAATAAGCGACTGAAAAAGCCGGGCTCATTGTCTTCTTTTTTAGTTTCTGCTTTTATTGATTCTGGAGCTGGCTGTGTTGGTACCAGTTGCTGTACGGCAGCCTTTGGTGCTGGAGCAGTTTCAGTTTTTGTTGGTATATCAGATGATTCGTCAGATGAAGTGCTGATTTTATAGCTGGTTTCTATTGATCCGGCTTCGTCATCGCGAATACGTTGAACTTCAAAGTGAGGTGTCACCAATTGTTCTGAAGGTACGATAACTACACGAGTTTTATTGCGCTCTTCGATGCTCGAAATGGTTTTGCGCTTTTCATTCAGTAAGTAGGTGGCTACGGCTACAGGTGTGATTGCACGAATCTCTGAGCTGCGCTCTTTGAGTGTCTCTTCTTCAACTAGACGAAGAATAGATAAAGCAATTGATTTGGTGCCGCGAATCGTACCTTGACCACTACAACGAGGGCATACCTTGGACGTAGTTTCACCAAGAGACGGACGTAAGCGCTGACGAGACATCTCAAGTAAGCCAAAGCGTGAGATACGTCCAACTTGGACGCGCGCTCTATCCATAGCTAAGGCATCTCGCATACGGTTTTCAACTTCACGCTGGTTGCGAACTGGCTGCATATCAATGAAATCAATGACGACTAAGCCGCCCATGTCGCGCAATCTTAGTTGACGAGCGATTTCATCGGCTGCTTCTAAATTGGTTTGAACGGCCGTTTCTTCAATGTCTCGGCCTTTAGTGGCACGTGAAGAGTTGATATCAATCGATACTAAAGCTTCAGTTAAATCTATAACAATTGAGCCGCCAGAAGGTAGCTTAACTTCTCTCTCAAAAGCCGTTTCAATTTGGCTTTCTACTTGATAGCGATTAAATAGAGGGGTCGGATCGTCATAGTATTTAACTTTACTTTGATAATCTGGCATTACCTGCTGGATAAACGCTACGCAAAGATCAAAAGCCTCTTTGTTATCTACTATAACTTCGCCGACGTCTTGGCGTAAGTAATCACGAATAGCGCGGATGATGACATTGCTTTCTTGGAATAAAAAGTGAGGTGCGCCTGAATTGTCACCTTCAGTTTTGATGGCATCCCAAAGCTGCAATAAGTAGTTTAGATCCCACTGTAATTCTTCGGCACTGCGGCCTACTCCGGCTGTGCGAACAATAACGCCCATGCCAGAAGGAACTTCAGTTTCTGCTAGAGCATCACGAAGAGAGGCACGATCTTCTCCGTCAATACGGCGAGAAATACCACCTGCACGAGGGTTGTTGGGCATCAATACTAAGTAGCGTCCAGCAAGACTAATAAAGGTAGTGAGAGCTGCGCCTTTGTTGCCGCGCTCTTCTTTATCGACTTGAACTATAACCTCTTGGCCTTCTTTCAATACTTCTTTGATTTTGGTGCGGCCTTCGGAGCCACTCGGTGGTTTACTGAAGTATTCACGAGAAATTTCTTTCAGAGGTAAAAAGCCATGGCGATCAGCACCATAATCAACAAAAGCAGCTTCAAGGCTGGGTTCGATACGGGTGATTTTACCTTTGTAAATGTTGGCTTTTTTCTGTTCGCGGGTACGGTTTTCAATATCTAAGTCGTATAACCATTGGCCATCGACCATAGCAACTCGCATTTCTTCTGGCTGAGTTGCATTAATGAGCATTCTTTTCATGTTATTCCTGAATATGTTTGGGCACATCAGGGCAGGGTATGCGGATATATGTGGAGATCAGTCTTAATTAATACAATATGCTGCGATTTGCTCATATTGTCGACTGGTGGGTAATCGTTACCGTTTAGCGGGCGTTAACACTGCTATATGATTGTAAATTTATTGTATACATTCCGATAAGATCAACCTGTACTCAAATCAATGACGATTTTATTGTCGTTGATTTGTCTTTGTTAAAAAGCTTTATATAAGAAGAGCGTTTAACTAAATTAGAGTTTCTCACTACTACATGTTTCTACATGACCTGCACCATTTTGTGCAATTGTCATCGTGTGCTGTTGGCTATGTTTACTACATTTACGCCAATGTTGAGCACAATTTATTTTTGACCAGTCTGTGGTCTACGTTGTCTGACGCGGTATTTCCTTGCAATACACCTACATAATAAAACTGCGTATCCGGAAACCAGTCCGTACTGACCGCGAGAATATAGCAACAATACCCTGCACATACAATTAGATGACGTTGTTATGTCTAAATAAAACGTTATTTGAGGCTTATAACGAGAATAATCTCCAATAATGCGTATAATCCTGCGCCATGACTGATATATCCCCCCTAAAGATCCAACAAAAACCCAATACTAAAGTTCAATTTGTCGATATTGATGCCGACAGAGCGGGCCAGAGAATTGATAATTTTTTATTGGCAACGTTAAAAGGCGTGCCTAAGTCACGTATTTACCGTATTTTGCGCAAAGGTGAAGTGCGGGTTAATAAGTCTAGAGCCAAGCCAGAATATAAATTGCAATCGGGCGACATTGTTCGTATCCCGCCTGTACATTTGCCTGAGGAGAAGCATATCCCTCAAGCCAGTCAAAATTTAACAACATTGATCGAAGAATCTATTTTATACGAAGACAAAAGTTTGATCATTCTAAACAAACCATCAGGCTTGGCTGTGCATGGTGGTAGTGGTATTAGTCTTGGTTTAATTGAAACAATGCGCCAGATTCGACCTCAAGAAAAAGCACTTGAACTGGTTCACCGATTAGACAGAGATACTTCAGGTTGCATTATGATTGCTAAGAAACGCAGTTTATTGCGTTATTTGCATGAGCAGCTGCGCGAAGGAACAATTCAAAAGTTTTATCATGCGTTAGTGATCGGGCAGTGGCCAGATCAAATGCGTGAAGTAAACGCGCCGTTGAAGAAAAACGAACTCAGTAGTGGTGAAAGAATAGTTCGAGTTGATAGCTCTGGTAAGCAGTCTCGAACGTTATTTAGAGTGTTGCAGCGTTATGATTCTTGTTCATTAGTTGAAGCCAAACCTATTACTGGACGAACCCACCAAATTAGAGTTCATGCGCAATACGGTGGACACGGTTTAGTGGGTGATAATAAGTACGGTGATGATGAATTCAATAAATTGATGAAAAGCAAAGGGGTAAAACGCTTATTTCTTCATGCGGCGGCTTTGGAAGTTCAATTGCCTAATGAAAGAAAACCTTTGTTTATTGAAGCACCACTAGAGCCTAGTTTGGCTAACGCATTGGCTCGGTTAAAAAAACAGGCTGGATGATGCTGTATATTTTTGACTGGGATGGCACCTTATGTGATTCAACCGATAAAATAGTGCGCTGCATGCAAAGTGCCGCAGACGACTTAAGCTTTTCTAAACTATCGTATGACTCAGTAAAGGATATTATTGGGCTCGGTTTGCCCGAAGCTATACAGACGTTATATAAAGGCATAAGTGCTGATGATGTTATTGCGCTGAAAGACCGCTATGTTCATCATTTTGTTGTCGAAGACCAGTCTCATCCTGAGTTGTTCCCAGCGGTTATTGAAACTTTGGAGTCTCTGCATTCTGATGGACACAAATTAGCTGTCGCTACAGGGAAGAGTCGTCGTGGGTTAGATCGTATTTTAAACGATCTAGATATGATGGATTATTTTCACGTAACTCGTTGTGCGGATGAGTCTGGATCAAAACCACATCCACAAATGCTGCATGAAATTTTAGAGAGTTTAAATATTCCTGTGGCGGAGGCGGTTATGATCGGCGATACGGAGTACGATTTAGAGATGGCGCAACGAGCAAATATGCAGTCTATAGCGGTAGATTATGGCGCGCATCATATTGATCGATTAAAACTGTTCAACCCTATTTTATGTGTGTCACAAATACGTGAAATCCTGTCTTTTCAATCACGCTATTAAAACTGTTATTGAGTTGCGCGCTCGACCTTCAAATAAACTGAGTCATTACTGCTTAATTGGCTGCTGTATCTTTTTATAAGTGCGGAGTGATTCTTTTGTTGTTTTTGTGACTTGCCTCCAATCAAAATCCACTGGTCCAAACGTCCTGTGACGGTGCCTTCATATGTATCGCTGTTAATGTGACGCTGGTTGTTTAATGACTGTTTTTTGGTTGATAGTGACAGCAAAATATTATCTCCACTTAATAATAAAGGGGTGACATAAAAGCCGGTCACTATGTCGGTCATTATTGGATGGGATTCAATGTGATCTGGGTTTCCAGCATTATTGTGATGCCGTGAGACGAAGTTGATTGGCGTTTTAGAGCCCGTTTCTATATAGGCTGGAAGGCCTTCTGTAGCCCTGACTTGTTGGGTTATATTGTTGTTGGTCGTTGTCGATTTATTTCTAACAGTTGTTTTAGACTTTTCCGTGGATGTTGAACGAAAAGTACTACCAATACTCAATGTTGTCTTGCCTGAATTAAATTTTGGTGCCCCTTCATAGGCGATAAGGTTACCTTGCTGCTGTAATGATTCGCCATGGCGGATAGAGATCAGGAGTTGCGTTAAAGGCGTGTCTAATTCGTCTATAAGAAAATGAAGTTCGGCCAGCTTTGCTGCTGATCCTTTCAGAATTATTTGATCATTAGCTGAGCTAATCAGTACATTGTCATCGGCCATTTTCTTTAGCGTAGGCAAAATCATTTCTACCGGGCGGTGCTTGAGTGGGATAATCTCCATGTGGGTTTCTTCAGCCCTAATAGACAGGGAAAGAAGTAACATAAAGACTAAAAAACTCAGTGTTAAGCGTATAGACAGCATCAGGTAGCTCAATTTTGATTTGAAATATTATGCTTCAATTCTAGTTTGTAGAAAGCAATATACAATCTTGGTCAAGATATAACTGTTGCTCAAGATATAACTGTTGGTCAAGATACAACTGTTGGTCAAGATACAACTGTTACTCAAGATACAGTGTTGGCAGTGAGTGGGCATTGATTATCAGGTGTTGATTAGTAGTCAGTTGTTTCTGAGTATAAGGCTTCAACATCAAGTAGCATGGCTAAAACCTCCTTGTCTTTAGGGCTTGTTAAAAAGACACGTAGATCATCAGAATGAAAAACATTATTGGCACACAATAAGTCTGCAAAACTTAAAGATACGCAATATTCTTCTCCTGATATAAAAAGATAGGCACTTTGCTCTGTGTGCGAAAATGTTTTGTTAGGGATAAAAGCAAAGCGCATTTGAGGGTTGCGTTTATAGAGTCCTTCTTCAAGTTCTATGTTGATGCGAGCATGATGGTCGTTTATAGCTATGGGAGTAGGGCAGTCATCAGACTTTGGTCTGGTTGTATAGCGACCAAACCAGCGGGATATTTTTTCGGGTTGATCTAGTTGGCTATTAAGAATGTTGTGTACTTTTGATAGTGCCTCTGTAGATATTTCACCGGGGTTGAATTGTGACTTAAATCCTGGATCTTCATAGCGTTGTTCTGCGGAACCTGTTGATAATTCTTCCTCTAAAAAATCAGATAGTAAGTCTCCATAGCTTGGCGCTCTAAATCCTATAGAAAAAGTCATGCAGGCGTCATCTTCAGCTGTCCCCCAGTGGGCAAGACGGGGAGGTAAATACAGCATGTCGCCGGGGTTTAATACCCATTCATCTGCAGGCTCAAATTGTTTGAGTATGTGTAAATCTATACCTTCTATACAGGGGGTGCTGCTATCGCAGTATTGGCCTATTTTCCAGCGTCTTTGGCCGCTGGCTTGCAATAAAAACACATCGTATTGGTCAAAATGAGGGCCGACACTTCCCCCAGTTGTGGCGTAGCTGGCCATAATGTCATCTAGGCGCCAGTTGGGAATAAAACGAAAGAATTCTAATAAATCGTCAAAGTCGGGAATCCAATGATTGATGGACTGTACTAATAATGTCCAGTTGGATTCAGGCAGTTGCTGGAAGTCTTGTTCGGTAAATGTACCGTGTTTCAACTCCCATGGGGTCTTGCCATGCTCGATCACAAGCCGTGACTCTATCTCTTCTTCAAGGGCAAGTCCGGCGAGTTCATCTGGAGTAATAGGGGAGTCATAATCAGGTAAAGCTTGCCGAATAAGGTATGGTTTTTTTTGCCAATAGTTATCAATAAATTCAGCGGTTGAAATACCCCCTAGAGTTGTAAACGGTAAGGGGTATTGTGATTTTGAACGATCAATTGAAGCCATAAGAATATAGGGACTTTTATATGTTTTTAGCTTGTGAAGCGGCATTGCCTACATAGTTTTCTGGGGTTAAATCACGCATAGCTTGCTTAGCTGATTCGGGCACGTCCAGAGTTTCTACAAACTTCTCGATAACTTCTTGAGAAATGGTTTGGCCGCGGGTTAGCGCTTTTAATTTTTCATATGGTTCAGCTACATTGTAGCGACGCATAATGGTTTGGATAGGTTCCGCTAGAACTTCCCAGCTAGAGTTCAAATCGTCGGCGAGTTTTACTCTATTAATTTCTAACTTACTGATACCTTTTAATGTTGCTGCATAAGCCATAGTGCTATAGGCAAAACCAACACCCATATTACGCAGTACGGTCGAATCGGTAAGATCTCTCTGCCAGCGTGAAACAGGCAGCTTGGTTGCCATATGGCCTAAAACAGCATTGGCAAGACCAAGATTTCCTTCCGAGTTTTCAAAGTCAATCGGGTTAACTTTATGTGGCATAGTGGATGAACCTACTTCTCCAGCAATGGTTTTTTGTTTGAAGTAGCCCATTGATATATAGCCCCAGATATCACGATCAAAATCGATAAGAATCGTGTTGAAGCGTGCAATGGCGTCAAATAATTCAGCGATGTAATCGTGTGGTTCAATCTGGGTGGTGTAGGGATTCCAGGCTAAGCCTAGGCCTTCAACAAATTCTTTAGCGTTGGTTTGCCAATCAATGTCAGGGTAGGCCGACAGATGAGCATTGTAGTTGCCTACGGCTCCGTTAATTTTCCCGAGCATTTCTATTTGGTTAATTTGTTTCAGCTGGCGTCTCAAGCGAGCCACTACATTGGCCATTTCTTTGCCAACGGTAGTTGGTGATGCGGTTTGTCCATGAGTGCGGGCCAACATTGAATCTTCAGCGTAATCATTTGCTTTCACGGCTATGGCATCAATTATCTTGTTCATTTCAACCGTTAATACTGTGTCGCGCCCCTGCTTTAACATTAAGGCATGAGAAAGATTGTTGATGTCTTCAGATGTGCAAGCAAAGTGAACGAACTCTTTAATTTTATCGAGCTCTTGGTTGTCAGCAAACTGTTCTTTAATAAAGTATTCGACCGCTTTTACGTCATGATTAGTGACGCTTTCGATGTCTTTAATACGCTGAGCATGGGACTCGTTAAAGTTAGTGACTATATTGTTAAGCTGTTGATTGGTTGCTGAGCTAAATGCTGGAACTTCAGTGATTCCAGGGTTTTCGGCCAGTTTTTGCAGCCAACGTATCTCAACTTCAACTCGGTAATAAATCAATCCGTACTCGCTAAAAATACTTCTAAAATCAGCGGTTTTACTGCCGTAACGGCCATCAATTGGGGATACAGCGTTAAGTGCGGAAAGCTCCATGGTCAATAACTCTCAAGTTGATTAGTTGAATAGATTAAGGGGTTATGAGTCGATTTTTAAATTGCGCGCATGATACCTGAATTTTATCTCAATATCAGGTGCGGTGGATGTCTTTCAGTAAGGATTCTGCACAGGCGACGATTCTTTTGCGTTGAAAAACCATATGCCACCGTGTCCCTCCAACTTGACGCCACAACATGGCTGAACGTATCCCTGCCAATAAGAGCGATCTAACTTGATTGGCTATTCGTTTTTGTTGAAGGTAGGTAGCGTCGCCAGTGACTTGAATGCGAAATTTAAAGGTGCTGATAGTGTCTGTGTAAATACCTGCTAAGTTAGCCAAAACGTTTTCATGATCAAGGCCAAACAAATCAGCCTGATGGATGGACTGTTTTATTCGAGTGCTAGCAACTTCAAGCATGTCTGGCTTGGAAAGAAGCTTCTTTTGTAGGTGTTGTAGTCCGAGTATGTAACGTAATACATCTGTACTGTTTTTATCAAAACCCTGTCTATTTGGCTGACTTTTTAATGCGTTAATTAAGGTGTTCAGGCCTAGCTCAAGGTTGCGTAAATCGCTGCCATAAACATCTAAAGTGCTGTCAGGGCTCACTTGAAGGATGCTGTTGATGGAGATTCTTTGAGCTTCAGTTGTAACATAACCTGTCTTAGCTAATTGATCGACCAAAGCGGCAGCTTGAAAAATTCCTCCTAAAGCTATGGTTATATCGGTCCAGTTTTTACTCACGAATTATTCTCAGTCTTAATCGGCTCATTACTAGCGGATTCAATTACGGCTCCGCCAAGACAGTGTTCATCTATATAAAAGACAACTGATTGGCCTGGGGTTACTGCGCGTTGTGGCTGATCAAATTCAACGTGGAGTGAATTGTCAGAATTAATATGCACGGTGCACTCTTGGTCCGCTTGTCTGTAGCGGGTTTTAGCCATGCAGCGAAGAGGTGCGTCGTTAGGTGCTCCGTTAATCCAATGGCAGCTGCTAGCGTAAAGGTTCTTATGGAATAGAAGTGGGTGCTGGGAGCCCTGAACTACGAGCAGCTCATTGGTGCAGAGCTTCTTTTCAGCCACATACCACGGATCTTCATTAGCGCCCTTGATGCCTCCTATCCCTAAGCCTTGTCGCTGGCCAATAGTGTGGTACATCAAGCCGCTATGCTTTCCAAGTATGGTGCCATCATCGGTGATGATATTTCCAGGCTGGGCGGGTAAATACTGCTCCAAGAAATCTTTAAAACGTCTTTCGCCTATAAAGCAAATGCCAGTGCTATCTTTTTTGTCGCTGGTTATAAGGTCGTGTTGTTTTGCTAGCTCGCGAACAGCGTTTTTTTGCATTTCGCCTATAGGAAATAAGGATCGAGAAAACTCTTTTTCACCTACAGCATGAAGAAAATAGCTTTGATCTTTGTTGTTATCCAAACCTTTTAGTAGGTGAGTGTGGGCTTGATCTGCGGAGGTTACCGTCTGCTTTCTAACGTAGTGGCCCGTAGCAATAAAATCGGCACCCAATACTTGAGCGTATTCCAAAAACACTTTGAATTTTATTTCTCTATTGCACAAAATGTCAGGGTTTGGCGTCCTACCGGCTTGGTATTCAGCAAGAAAATGTTCAAATACATTATCCCAATATTCAGCCGCGAAATTTGCGGTGTGCAATTTAATTTCTAACTTATCGCAAACAGCTTGAGCGTCATTAAGATCGGTTTGGGCTGTACAGTATTCGGTTCCATCATCTTCATCCCAGTTCTTCATGAACAGGCCTTCAACCTGATAGCCTTGCTGCATGAGCAGTAAGGCAGACACAGATGAGTCTACGCCGCCGGACATGCCTACGATGACTTTGGTGGCTGAGTGCGTGCTGGATTCTGTGTTGTTCATTATCTTTCTGCAGGATTTTGTCGAGGACGTATTCTACCTGTGCTATTGGCTCATATCCATAAACCAATAGGCTTCATTTACGCTGTCGATTAGTTTTTCTCTGCTTGAAAGGTCGATTAGGCTTTTTCATTCTGGGAGGTTCAATCTGCTGGCTGAAAAACTCTCCAGGTTGTAATTTTCCTAAGCTCCAGACACCTATCTTACAGCGTATAAGTCTAAGTGTTGGGTAGCCAATGGCGGCTGTCATTCTTCTTACTTGTCTGTTGCGGCCTTCTGAAATGGTTATTTCTAGCCATTGAGTGGGAATATCTTTGCGTACCCTGATGGGAGGCGTACGTTCCCACAGGTGCATAGGCTCTTGTATTAACGTCACCTGAGCAGGTTTAGTCATACCATCCTTGAGTTTAATTCCCTGGCGTAATGGATCTAGTTCTTTATCAGTAGGGCAGCGATCTACTTGAGCCCAATAGGTTTTTTCCATTTTTTTGTCTGGATGGGAGATGCTGTGCTGAAGAGGGCCGGAATCAGTCAGCAACATAAGTCCTTCAGAGTCAAAATCCAATCTTCCCGCGGGGTAAACCTCGGGTATATCAATATAAGACGCCAATGTTGTTCTGCCATCGTTGTCCTTAAATTGGCTAAGTACATTAAACGGTTTGTTTAAAAGAATAAGCTGAGCCAAAGTGCTTTCACCTTAAATTATTGAGTGGTTATATAATTGCATTTTATACAGTAATGTTTCTATTCTCGGTCGATTTTATGGCGGGTAATTTATTATTTCAGCCATTTTTAATACGTCTTTCTAGAATGAGGATAGCTTTTCGCATATTGAAAATATTATCACTAAGGGCTTGAAGAATAGCGAGTCGGGACTTATATAAAATAAAGACATCAATTTTCCAGTTTCTAGCCGATAAATAAGGTAAAATGGACGCTCTTTCTTCTTCCAAACTCAATTAAAGTAAACTACAAAAGAAATGATTGACAGAATGAGTGCATCCAACAATATTCGTCTAGTATTGAACATGAATAGCGAAAGTGAAGAGCATGATGACGGTGATTTAGCGCTTCAAGAAATGAAGCCAAAGCTGAAACAGCCTTCTCGTTATAAAGTTGTATTACTAAATGATGACTATACTCCAATGGAGTTTGTCATTGAGATATTAGAATCTTTTTTCTCTATGGGAAAAGAGCAGGCAACCCGTGTAATGCTAACGGTACATACCGCAGGAAAAGGTGTTTGTGGCATATTTACAAGAGATATAGCTGAAACTAAAGCTGCACTTGTGAATCAATATGCTAGAGATAATGAACATCCGCTGCTGTGTGAAATTGAAGCAGTAAATGATGATGAGGATGATTAACTACAGAGATGCTTAACGCATCCTTCATTCTTATCAATGACTTTGTTAATTTTGTTTTTAGGGGTGATTAAAATGCTAAGTAAAGACTTAGAGGTAACACTAAATATTGCCTTTAAAGGTGCTAGATCAAAGCGCCATGAATTCATGACGGTTGAGCATCTACTGCTTGCGCTCATTGATAATGATTCTGCTGCGGTAGTATTACGAGCCTGCGGTACAGACCTCAATAGTTTACGCAAAGATCTCATCGAATTTGTGGATTCAACTACCCCCCTTATTCCTGAAACAGATATCGAACGAGAGACCCAGCCTACTCTAGGTTTTCAGCGAGTTTTGCAGCGGGCAGTTTTCCATGTGCAGTCGTCAGGTAAGCGAGAAGTTACTGGTGCTAATGTTCTGGTCGCTATATTCAGCGAGCAAGAAAGTCAGGCTGTTTATTATTTGAAGCAACAGAATATTGCTCGTATAGACGTGGTCAACTACATCACTCATGGCATATCTAAGGTGTCAGGCATTGATGATCATTCGGAGGAACCAAGTCAGGATTCTACTGATGAAAGTGTGGCAGGCGTTGATACTCCTGCGCCAAGCCCTCTAGAGTCTTACGCCACTAATTTAAATGAAGAAGCAATGAACGGACGCATTGATCCCCTCATTGGGCGTGAAGATGAAGTTGAGAGAGTCAGTCAAATATTAACTCGACGTAGAAAAAACAATCCATTGCTGGTTGGTGAATCTGGGGTAGGGAAAACGGCCATAGCCGAGGGTTTAGCTAAACGTATTGTAGACGGCGAGGTTCCAGACATTCTGTTAGGAAGTGTTGTTTATTCGTTAGATTTAGGTTCTTTGCTTGCGGGAACAAAATACCGCGGTGACTTTGAGAAACGTTTCAAAGGGTTGCTCGCAGAGCTTAAAAATAGAGATCACGCGATTTTATTTATCGATGAGATTCACACTATCATCGGCGCGGGAGCGGCTTCGGGTGGTGTTATGGATGCTTCAAATTTATTGAAGCCTCTTCTAACCTCTGGCGATTTACGTTGCGTTGGTTCAACGACGTTTCAAGAATATCGTGGGATTTTTGAAAAGGATCGTGCTTTATCTCGACGCTTTCAAAAGGTAGATGTTAACGAACCTAGTGTCGAGGATACGTATAAAATATTAAAAGGTTTAAAGTCCAAGTTTGAGGATCACCATTCTCTTCGGTATACCGATACTGCATTGAAAGCTGCCGCGGAATTGTCGAGCCGCTATATTCCTGATCGTTTCCTTCCGGACAAGGCCATTGATGTTATTGATGAGGCTGGTGCTTATCAGCAACTGTTGTCGCCATCAAAGCGTAAAAAGCTTATTGGGGTGCATGATATTGAAAATATTGTTGCGAAGATCGCACGCATTCCACCCAAAAGTGTATCTTCGTCTGATAAAACACAATTAAAAGACCTTTCTCAAAATCTTAAAATGACGGTCTTTGGTCAAGATGAAGCCATTGAAATGCTCTCTACCTCTATTAAATTAGCCAGAGCAGGGCTGAATGTTGAAGACAAACCTATCGGATCATTCTTATTTGCAGGACCAACAGGTGTTGGTAAGACAGAGCTTTGCAAACAGCTGTCTAACTCTCTGGGTATAGAGTTAATTCGTTTTGATATGTCTGAGTATATGGAGCGTCATACGGTTTCACGCTTGATTGGTGCACCTCCAGGTTATGTGGGGTTTGATCAAGGTGGTTTGCTGACGGAAGCAGTCACAAAGCATCCGCACAGTGTTGTATTGCTCGATGAAATCGAAAAGGCTCATCCTGAAGTGTTTAATTTATTACTTCAGGTTATGGATCACGGTACGTTAACGGATAATAATGGCCGTAAAGCTGATTTTCGTAATGTCATTGTCATTATGACCACCAATGCTGGTGCAGAAGATATGAGTCGTGCATCGATTGGCTTTACTAAGCAGGATCATTCGTCCGACGGTATGGAGGCACTTAAGAAAGTCTTTACCCCTGAGTTTAGAAATAGACTTGATGGAATTATTCAGTTTGGGTCGTTAAATATTGATGTAATTAAAACAGTTGTGGATAAATTCATTGTTCAGCTTCAGGCGCAGCTCGATGATAAGCGTGTGACCCTAGAGATTTCAGATGATGCACGTGAGTGGCTTGCAATTAAGGGGTATGACGAGAAGATGGGCGCGAGACCAATGGCTAGGTTAATTCAAGATATGCTTAAGAAGCCACTAGCTGAAGAGGTTTTGTTTGGGAATTTATCGCAGTCTGGTGGTGTAGTACATGTAACAGTAGAGGATGAAGAATTGCATTTGGACACTGAGCCGGCATAGACCGGCTCCTGTTACCAAGCCCGGTGAAGCCTAGCGGGCGCGGTAAGTAATTCTGCCTTTACTTAAATCGTAAGGTGTCATTTCGACCTTTACTTTATCACCCGTTAAAATACGAATGTAATTTTTTCTCATTTTGCCAGAAATATGGGCCGTAACAATATGGCCATTTTCTAGTTCCACTCTGAATGTTGTATTCGGCAATGTATCAATAACTTCGCCTTCAAGTTCAATATTGTCTTCTTTTGCCATTCGGCACGCACCTATAAATTGTTGAAAAAATGCTCGGTTTTGAGCAGGCGTGAATTGTGCCTGAAAATAACAGGAGAACCAAGAGCTAAGGCCGTTTAAGTCCAATAAATGCGCTAGAAGCATGGAAAAGAAGCTTAAATAAGTTAACTAATGGTAATCCACTGTTTATCAGCCAGCATTTGTAGCGGACGAAAGTGAATTTTATAATTCATTTTTCTTGATTGTTTTATCCAATAGCCTAAGTACAAACACTCAAGACCTTCAGATATAACGTATTCTATTTGCCATAAAATAGCGAAAGTGCCAAGGCTTCGACGTTCATAATCTGGATCATAGAATGTGTATACGGCAGCCAATCCATTATCTAGCCGATCGATCACAGCAACACCAATTAAAGTATCCGTCAGCCAAAACTCAACATACTCAGTAATATCCCATTCGTTATTTAAAAAGGAACGAAATTGCTCCTCACTTGGCGGGTACATATCACCATCGCAGTGACGCTCATTAATATAGCGTTCATATAAATCGTAATAGGCTGTAAATTTAAACGTTTTTGAAACTTTAACGGTTAAATCTGAGTTTTTTTTAAAGCAGCGTTTTTGGCTGCGGGTTTGTTCGAATTGAGAGGAGACTACTCTCGTTGGGATGCAAGCTGTACATTGCTGACATTTAGGCCTGTATACATGAGTACCGCTTCGACGAAAGCCAAGCTCAGATAATCTGCTGTATAAGGTTTGATCTACACATTGTTCAGGATCAACAAAAATTGTTGTCGCTTTTCTATCATCTAGATAGCTGCATTCATGGGGATGTGTAGCGAATAATTTTATGTTAGATAAATCAGTCATAAGGTTATGTATTTAAAATAATTGAAGGTCTTCGTTGTTTATCCAGTTTACGGGTTGATTGCTTGGTTTTATTTGTCTTTTTAATTCATCACAAAAAATACTTCTGGGTATTTCACGCGCACCTAAGCTTGATAGGTGTTCAGAATGAACCTGACAATCAATAAGAGAATAGCCTTGTTTTTGTAAAGCGGAAACCATTGTCACGAAGCCAATTTTGGATGCGTTAGATTGACGACTAAACATAGATTCACCAAAAAAAATATTACCCATGGCGATACCATACAAGCCACCAACTAGTGTTTCACCATCCCAAACCTCAACGGAGTGGGCAAATCCTCTTTCATGTAGCTGTTGATAAGCATCCAGCATGTCATCGGTTATCCAGGTTCCTTCTTGATTAAGACGAGGCTCTGCACAAGCTTGCATGACACGATGGAAACATTGGTTGGTTGTAACGCGAAAAGGTTGACGTTTGAGTATTTTGTTTAGGCTTTTTGATACGTGTAGCTCATTTGGGTATAGAACTAAGCGAGGAGAAGGGCTCCACCAAAGAATGGGTTGGTCTTCTTCAAACCACGGAAATATTCCTAGAGAATAGGCTTTGATCAGGGATCGAGGAGTTAATGCTCCACCTGCAGCTAGGAGACCATTTGGGTCAGACAGTGCTGTACTGACACTCGGAAAATCAATTGAATTAGCCTCAAGCCAAGGTAAGTTATGCATATTTACGTCGCAACCCTTAATAGGGTTGCGTTGTCTTTATTCTTAAAGATTGTCTATATACTTTTCAGTATCCAGAGCTGCCATACAGCCCGCGCCCGCCGAGGTGATGGCTTGACGATAAGTATGATCAGCAACATCACCAGCAGCAAAAACACCTTCTACATTGGTAGCTGTAGCATTACCTGAAAGCCCTCCATTAATTATGATGTAGCCATCTTTCATTTCTAATTGGCCCTCAAATATATCGGTATTAGGCTTGTGGCCAATGGCAATGAAAACACCAGCCACTTCAATTTCTTGAGTGGTATCAGTTTTAGTGCCGCGAAGACGCAGTCCAGTAACCCCAGAGTCATCACCGAGCACTTCATCCAGCCCGTGATCCCAAATTATATTAATATTTCCATTTTCAGCTTTAGCTAGAATTTTATCTTGTAATATCTTCTCGGAGCGCAGGCTGTCACGGCGATGAATCAGTGTAACTTCACTGGCAATATTTGAGAGGTAAAGCGCCTCTTCAACAGCCGTGTTACCGCCGCCGACAACGGCAACTTTTTTATTGCGATAGAAAAAGCCATCACAGGTCGCACAAGCGCTGACGCCTTTACCCATAAAAGCTTCTTCGGAAGGTAATCCCAAGTATTGCGCTGATGCGCCTGTTGCAATGATTAGAGCATCGCATGTGTAAGTGTTAGTGCCTTTCAATACGATAGGTTTTTGGCTTAAATCAGTGGTTTCTATATGGTCAAAGATGATTTCAGTATCAAAGCGTTCAGCGTGTTCTTGCATTTGCTGCATTAATTCAGGGCCTTGAAGATTTTCATGTCCGCCAGGCCAGTTTTCAACTTCTGTCGTGGTGGTTAACTGTCCGCCTTGTTGCATACCCGTAATAACAACTGGTTTAAGGTTGGCTCGGGCGGCGTAAACTGCTGCGGTATAACCAGCTGGGCCTGAACCTAGGATAATAACCTGATGGTGTTGTGCTTCGCTCATGAATCATTCCTGAATATTGAATATGGTTACCACTTATAATAAGGAAGTTGACACAGCTCGACTAGTAAATAGATTCAATTAGTTAAATAAGCTCTGTTTATCACCTCTCTTTTGATTGATTATTAGGCAATAATCAATTTCAGTTGGTTTTTTTACCTTTTGATAGAGGACATGGCCTGCTCACGGCATTAGAATGGCTAAATAAAAATGATAATGGCACGAACAACTTATATTCATATATTTTTGGGGTTTCTTTGAAGTCTTCTGATCACATAGCTCGTAACAGTAATAACAGTGTTGGCCGCTCAACAGCATCTATACGTATCCTCACTGAAGGTGCATTAATTGGTCTGGTTGCACTTTGTGTTTATCTATTGATGGCATTAATCACATACCATCCCGGTGATCCTGGGTGGTCACAAACGGGTACCAATGAAGTTGTCCGAAATGCGGGTGGGCCGACAGGCGCATGGTTAGCAGACGTCTTTTATTCGTTGTTTGGATTTATGTCTTACTTATTCCCTATGATGGTTGCTTATCGGGTTTGGGTTTTATTGAAAGAGCGCATGAATAGGGTTGAGTTTGATGGCGTGCTCGTGACGTTAAGAGTCATAGGCTTTGTTTTAGTTATGCTTTCATCCACCGGTTTTACAACTTTATATCAAGGCGTAGAAAGTGAGTTGCTGCCTTTTTCAAATGGCGGCTTACTTGGTTCAAGCGTGGCCTCATCAATGGAATTGGCTCTTGGCTATATAGGCAGTGCTGTTTTGCTTATTTCCATCTTCTTGTTTGGATTAACGGTTTTTGTGGATCTATCGTGGTTTTCCTTAATGGATCGTATAGGCGGTTTTACGCTGGCAATCATTAATAAAATCAGCAGCATTCTTGAGCAAAGAAAAAAACAAAAACAAGAAAAGAGGCAATTAGAAGAAACTCAAAAAGCTCGACAAGTTACTTTTAGGGAGAAGGTTAAAATAGTGGAGTCTAAGGCTCCTCCTAAAATCACAGAGCCGATCAAAAAAGCTAAAACGGGTGTAAAAGCTCAAAAAGAAAAACAAACTTCTTTGTTTGAAACCGCTTCAGTAGGGGAGTTTCCAGCTTTAGGTTTGTTGGATCCAGCTGATGATAAAAGTGACAAGTCCTACTCGAAAGAATCTCTTGAGGCGATGTCACGGCTGCTTGAATTGAAGTTAAAAGATTTTGGTATTGAGGTTCAAGTTGTATCTGTATTGCCTGGGCCGGTGGTAACACGTTTCGAAATTCAACCTGCCGCGGGTATCAAGGCGAGTCGCATCAGTGGCTTAGCAAAAGACTTAGCTCGCTCCTTAGCCGTTATCAGTGTCAGGGTTGTGGAAGTTATTCCCGGAAAATCAGTTATGGGTGTTGAGATACCCAATGAACACCGAGAAATGGTTAGACTCAGTGAAGTTATTTCGACTGAGCTGTATGAAAAATCAAAGTCGCCACTGACCATGGCACTTGGTCATGATATTGCTGGTGAGCCGGTTATTGCCGACCTTGCCAAAATGCCCCATTTGCTGGTTGCCGGTACAACAGGCTCGGGTAAGTCAGTCGGTGTCAATGTCATGTTGCTAAGCTTGTTATACAAATCAACACCTAAAGATGTTCGTCTTATATTAGTTGATCCCAAAATGTTGGAGCTTTCTGTTTATGAAGGCATCCCACATTTATTGACCCCCGTAATTACTGATATGAAAGATGCGGCTAATGGATTGCGTTGGTGTGTTGGTGAAATGGAGCGCCGCTATAAACTTATGGCGGCAATGGGTGTTCGTAACCTAGCGGGCTTTAATCGCAAAATAGAGGACGCCATTAAACAGGGTGAGCCTATTAAAGATCCACTGTGGATCCCTGAAGATAATTTTATGCCTGGCGTCGAGGTGGCACCAGCACCAGATTTAGTCGCTTTGCCAGCAATTGTTGTGGTTATTGATGAATTCGCTGACATGATGATGGTTGTTGGTAAGAAGGTTGAGCAACTTATTGCTCGCATCGCCCAAAAAGCTCGGGCGGCAGGAATCCATCTTATATTAGCGACTCAACGACCTTCGGTTGATGTGATTACTGGTTTGATTAAGGCTAATGTTCCAACCCGCATGGCTTTTCAAGTGTCATCAAAAATTGATTCTAGGACTATTCTCGATCAGGGCGGTGCGGAGCAATTGTTAGGTCATGGTGATATGTTGTACTTGCCACCTGGAACCAGTGTTCCACAGCGAGTTCACGGTGCTTTTATTGATGACCATGAAGTCCATAAGGTAGTTGAAGACTGGAAGCGACGCGGCCAGCCTGATTATCTTGAAGGCGTCATAGATGACAGCACTAATAGCATCCCTGTTCCGGGGCTTAGTACTGAAGGTGAAGAAGGGTCAGATGATGAGTCTGATCCTTTGTATGATGAAGCAGTTGAGTTTGTAACTGAAACACGTAAGGCTTCTATTTCTTCAGTACAAAGAAAATTAAGAGTTGGGTACAACCGTGCTGCTAGATTAATTGAAACTATGGAAGCTTCTGGTGTCATAACAGAAGCCGGAAATAATGGCAGTCGTGAAGTTTTAGCGCCAGCGCCACCCAGACGCTAATTTATAGCAAACCGACAAGAAGACAGTCCAGCAGCCAACAAGAAAACTATTGCCATGTTAAGCATAAATAGATTGAAGACGCGTTTATACATTACCGTATTTTTGTCGCTCTATACTTTTGCAAGCTCACATGCGACTGACGACGCAAAAATATTGGTAGAGAAATTATCCCTAGTTCAATCTTTGTCTGGGCTTTTTACACAGCATACTTATACCAATTTGGATGAGTTAATTTCCAAAGCAAATGGTAAGTTTTCATTACAAGTACCCAATAAATTAAATTGGCAAACTTTTGATCCATTTCCACAAAGTTTAATCAGTGATGGGAAAACTATGTGGTTATATGACCCAGATCTTGAGCAAGTAACGGTCAGTAAAATAACAGATCAATTGGAAAACACACCAGCCATTATTTTTTCAGGTGACTTTATTTCTCTTGAAAAAAAATACACAGTGACACAATTGAATCAAAATCAATTCCAGTTAACGCCTATAGCTGATGAATCGTTATTTAAATTCATTCGTATAGGTTTTGACCATGAGCAACTGGTTAGTTTAGAGATGTTTGATCAAATGGCTCAAAAAACGATTTATTCTTTTTCTGAGACCTCTGTCTCTGTTATTGACGATGAATCCGTTTTTGAGTTCTTGCCACCCGAAGGTGTAGACGTGTTGATCAATGACTGATTTATTCTCTCAAGATTCATTAGTGGCAACACATGGAACATCATCAATTAATAACTCCGTGATTCAACCACTTGCTGCTCGAATGCGTCCGCGTCATCCCGATCAATACATTGGGCAAGAACATTTATTTTCTTCAGGTAAACCTTTAAGAGAAGCGATCCTTAATAAGCAATTACACTCGATGATTTTATGGGGGCCTCCAGGTGTTGGCAAAACATCTATGGCTAAGATGATCGCCGAAGTTTCTGATGCACACTTCGAAACAATTTCAGCTGTGCTTGCTGGTGTAAAAGATATTCGTGCGGCAATAAGCCAAGCGCAAATGATGCGTCAGCAATCAAACAAAGACACCATCCTGTTTGTTGATGAAGTGCATCGATTTAATAAAGCACAGCAAGATGCTTTTTTACCTTATGTCGAAGACGGCACTGTAATTTTTATTGGTGCAACTACTGAAAACCCATCCTTCTCTTTGAATAACGCCTTACTTTCACGCTCGCGTGTTTATGTGTTACGCAGTTTAAAGTCAGAACAGTTATTGAACATGATGCAACAAGCTCTAACGGATACTGAGCGCGGGCTGGGGCAGTGTAATATCACACTGGATGAAGGCGTTTTAGAAACACTTTCTCATGCCGCTGATGGCGATGGCCGTAAAGCATTAAATTTATTGGAAATCTGCTCTGATTTGGCAGAGCAAAATAATGGCAGTAAACATATATCCACATCAACTGTTGCAGAAATTTTAGCCAACGATGTGCGACGATTTGATAAAGACGGTGATGTTTTTTACGAACAAATATCCGCTTTACATAAATCGGTTCGAGGTTCAGCAGCCGACGCTGCGTTGTATTGGTTTGCTCGAATGATCGACGGGGGTTGCGATCCTCTTTATATCGCAAGACGCGTCGTACGAATGGCCAGTGAAGAAATTGGTAACGCAGATCCTCGTGCGTTACAGATCAGTTTAAATGCATGGGAAGTGCAGGAACGTCTCGGCAGCCCCGAAGGGGAGTTGGCCATTGCTCAAGCGATAACCTATTTAGCTGCCGCCCCAAAGAGTAATGCAGTATATAAGGCTTTCAACAAAGTAATGGCGGATGTAAAATCCCAGCCTAGTTATGATGTTCCGGTTCATCTACGCAACGCACCGACTCAATTAATGAAAACATTAGAGTATGGTGCTGAGTATAAGTACGCTCACGACTACCCTGAAGGCTATGCAGCAGGAGAAAAATATTTACCGCGAGAATTAGATGGCTCTCGCTACTATCTGCCGGTAAACAGGGGGTTGGAAATTAAAATACAAGAAAAATTAAGTCATTTGGACGATTTAACTTTTAGTAGTGAATGGCAGCGGTATTCAGACGATGACATTAATGAATAATGATATTACTCAAATAAGGTGCTTAATATGGCTTGGATAGCCGTTGCTTGTGGAGGTGCGTTAGGTGCTCTTTGCCGATACGCAATTATGATTTATTCAGCCTCTCTGGCTGCCCACCGCTTTCCAGTAGCTACCCTAAGCGTCAATATTTTAGGGTCGTTATTAATTGGTTGTGTTTACGTATTAGTTATAGAGAAAATGGCTTTGCCTGATCATTGGCGACTCATTCTTATGGCTGGATTTTTAGGTGCGTTTACAACTTTTTCAACTTTTGCTCTAGAAGCTTTATTATTGTGGCAAAATGGCCACAGTTATATGGCGGTTGGATATATTATTACTAGTTTGGTGTGCTGCTTAACCGCTGTTACGCTTGGTTATCAACTTACATTTCGTTTTTTCTAATTGGTTTTTTTATGCTTGATCTTAAATTTATTCGTACCAACCCTGATGCCGTAGCAACTTTGTTGCGAAAGAAAGGTTTTGAATTTGACGTTACACTTTTTGTAACTCTAGAAGAAGAACGCCGTCAAATTCAAGTTAAAACAGAAAACCTGCAGCAAGAAAGAAATACGCGTTCAAAAGGTATCGGTAAGGCTAAAGCAAACGGAGAAGATATTGCTCCATTGTTGCAGCAAGTTGATGATCTCAAACAACAATTGTCTGATGCGCAAGCTGAGTTAAATGGTGTTCAGGCTAAAATGCATGAGCTATTGAGTCACATGCCTAACATCCCTGCTGACGCAGTTCCTGTTGGTAAAACTGAAGACGACAATGTTGAACTCCGTAACTGGGGTACGCCTAAAGACTTTTCATTTGAGGTCAAAGACCATGTCGATATTGGCGCTGATATTGGTGAGCTAGATCTCGATACGGCAGCGAAATTAACCGGTTCTCGTTTTGCTGTTATGCAAGGCGGTATCGCGCGACTTCACCGTGCTTTAATTCAATTTATGCTCAATACTCATATCGGCCAACATGGCTATACCGAAGTCTATGTTCCTTATGCAGTTAATCGCGAGTCTCTTTATGGAACAGGCCAGCTACCTAAATTTGAAGATGATCTGTTTAAGTTAAACGATGAACGTGATTTGTATTTAATTCCTACTGCTGAAGTCCCTGTAACCAATATATTGCGTGGCGAAGTTGTTTCTGATGAGGCTAAGTTGCCAATCAAGTATGTATGTCACACTCCTTGTTTCCGTTCAGAGGCTGGCAGTCATGGCCGTGACACTCGCGGCATGATTCGACAGCATCAGTTTGATAAAGTTGAGCTGGTTCAATTCGTAAAACCAGAAGCTTCTGACGCCGCTTTAGAAGAATTAACGGGTAATGCTGAAGCTATCTTGCAGGCGCTTAACTTACCTTATCGCACGGTAATTTTGTGTGGCGGTGATTTAGGGTTTTCTTCTGCTAAAACTTACGACATTGAAGTCTGGTTGCCTTCTCAAGAAAAATATCGTGAAATTTCATCTTGCAGTACTTTCGGTGATTTCCAAGCACGCCGGATGATGACTCGTTATCGCAGTAACGCAACGGGAAAGCCCGAATTGCTTCATACCGTTAATGGCTCTGGCTTAGCCGTTGGCAGAACGTTGATTGCCGTATTGGAAAACTATCAGCAAGAAGATGGAAGCGTTTTGGTCCCCGATGTACTTCAGCCTTATATGGGTGGTATAACTCAAATAGGTTGACCAGTATTTTAATGAGACTATGCCAATGAAGTATTTCCCTCTAGCTATTAATTTGCAGTCTCAACCAGTATTAGTCGTTGGGGGGGGGCAAATAGCGTGTAAAAAGATAGATTCTTTATTACAGGCAAATGCCAAGATTACTGTTATTGCTCCGGCTCTGTGTGAAAAGTTACAGGGTTACGTAGATAAAGGAGAGTTGGTGTGGCATGAGGCTCTATTTACTGACGACTCTAGAACGAACCAGCAATTAAAGCAGTTCATTCTAATTGTCGTTGCAACCAGCTGCCAGTCGACCAATAAAATCATTACCAAACAGGCTCACTCGGCGGGTGTATTAGTTAATTCTGCGTATAAGCACGATGCTGGAAATGTCATTCTGCCTGCGATAATCAGCCGCGGCGATGTTGTTGTAACCGTCTCCAGTAACGGTCAATCGCCAGTCATTACTCGTTATTTAAAACAGCAGCTAGAGGTTTTTATTCCTCAAAATATTGATTCCCTTAGTCGCTGGGCCCAGTCATGGCGGAACACAATAAAAGATAAGTTTTCAAACTCGGTTGATAGGCAACAGTTTTGGGGGTTTTTACTCAGCGGAAAGATCAAAGATTGGGTTTTATCTGGAAAATTTGAACAGGCTGATTCTCAAATCAAGCAGTATCTTAATAAAAGCGATCCCATAACAGGGCAAGTTTTCTTGGTGGGCTCAGGCCCAGGTGATCCTGACTTACTCACGATTAAAGCGCTAAAGTTAATTCAGCAAGCCGAAGTAGTTCTCTACGATAGGCTGGTCTCTGACGCAATCATGGACTTAGTCCCAGATTACTGTGAGCGAATATATGTTGGTAAAAAAAGATCTAACCACGCTTTGCCGCAAGATAATATTAACCAGCTACTGGTTGATTTAGCCAAACAAGGTAAACGTGTTCTCAGGTTGAAAGGTGGAGATCCATTCATTTTCGGGCGCGGTGGTGAAGAGTTAGAGTTGCTGGCGGAAAACAATATATCGTTTCAGGTTGTTCCGGGTATTACTGCGGCTTCAGGGTGCTCAAGCTACGCTGGAATACCGTTAACCCATCGTGATTATTCTCAATCGGTACATTTTATTGCCGGACACCTTAAAGATGAAAGTAATACTCTTAATTGGCCTGAATTGGTCAATCCAAATCAAACATTAGTGTTTTATATGGGGTTATCTCAACTTGGATACATCACGGCGCAACTTATCAGTTCAGGGCTAGCGCCGACGACGCCTGTTGCAATCATAGAAAAGGGCACAACAGAGCACCAACGTACCGTAATATCTACTCTCAAGGATATCGCAGCCCTTGCAGTTTCAAAAAACTTAAAAGCACCAACCCTAATCATTGTCGGTAAGGTTGTTCTACTTCAGGAAAAACTTGCTTGGTATTCTTAATAGCTTCTCTAAATGGAGGCATTTTCTTTGAGTTGTTGCATGCAGCATAAATAATTTTAAAGAACTGCAACGTTAAGCCGATAGTCATTATAGATGTAGGAAAGTAAAGGCTGCTGCTTCTAGCATAAAGCAGTAATTTGTCTATTCTATGGTTAGACGCCGGTTTAAAAAATTGCCAAATTAAGTATATTAACTTTTAAATAATAATAGATGGAGCTCTCAATGCAGTGGCTAAAGAACCTGAGCATTAAACTAAAAATCTCACTCATACCCATGGTGTCAATTGTAAGCTTCTTGGTTTTTTTGTTACTGACAGTGGTTTCAGGCAGCAAAAATATAGATCGATTGAATGAAGTTAGTAAAGTCAATTTTCCTGTATTAGAACTAGCTGCTACAAATATAGTTCTCTTGGACCGTATTAATGAGTTAATGACGAGTGCAGCTAGCACTGGTGAGCAGGATATGCTCGATAATGCTAAATCTCTTGCTGAGAAAATCACAAAGAATCTATCGAAACAAAAACAACTCAATTCAAATTCAAACAAAGATATTAATAAAATCGAATCACATTTAAATGCCTTTACGGTTCTTTCTTTCAAGCTTACTCAGGACATGATAGATGGCACAATGGATTTTAGTCGTATTGCTCAGATCGCTGAGGAAAAGAAGAATGCTTTAGATACATTAACCAGAGGTCTGGACGAGTTTAACGAAACGAGCCATACATTATTCATCAACAATGTCGACGAGGTTATCACTAACCAAGAAGATAACTTGAAGTTTGGCGTTCTTATTGGTGTGGTGTCTTTATTCCTTACCGTGATTATGTCAATTGCCATTATCTCATTAATTACGGCGGGCGTTACACGCATCATCGCCTCCTTAAAGGATATTGCTCAAGGTGAGGGTGACCTTACTCTCCGTATAGAGCAGGATAGTAAAGATGAATTTGGTGAATTGGTTACTTGGTTTAATGTCTTTATTGAAAAGTTACAGGGAACGATTGGCAATGTTGTTAATGTGATTTCTCCTTTAACTCGAGTTTCACAAGATTTAAGTCAACTATCTGTTGAAACGTCTGCTCTTTCAACAGATCAAAGAAATGATTCTGAGTTTATATCTCAAGCTATGGAGGACATGATAAAAAGTGTTGTTGAAGAGAGCGAAAAAGCAACGACCGCAGCACAGGCAGCAACCGATGCTGATGTAGAAGCTAAGGAAGGTTACAGAATTGTTCAAAATACAGTTACATCTATAACCGATTTGGCCAGCGATGTTGAGCGTGCAGGTGAGGTTATTAATAAGCTAGAAGCGGATACAGAAAGTGTGGCTGGGATTCTTGATGTTATTAAAGGTATTGCCGAGCAAACTAACTTACTTGCCCTTAATGCAGCGATTGAGGCCGCTCGAGCAGGAGAGCAGGGACGTGGCTTTGCTGTTGTAGCCGATGAGGTTAGAACTCTGGCATCCAGAACTCAAGAGTCCACATTAGAAATTCAGACCGTAATCGAGCAGTTGCAAACTGCGGCAAGGTCAGCCGTTTCGGTTATGGATCAAGGTAAAGAGCAAGCAAAAAGCAGTGTCGATCAAGCGGCCGCAACGGGAACGTCACTGGAGGTTATTAGTAGTAAAGTAACATCCATTACTGAAATGAATAACGATATCGTAGCAGCAATTCAAGATCAGCATAATTTTGCTAACTCAATCCGAGATAAGGTCGAGGTGATGAAAGATGGTGCAATGTCGACTGAATCAAATACCGGGAAAGTTTCTGAGTTGAGTTCATCGTTACAAAGCTTTGCCGATGAACTGCAAAATGTGGCGTCACAATTTAAGGTATAAAATCACTAGCGAAGCGTGACGGCATACTATTATTTACTGGCATTTGTGAAGTGCTAGTAATTGAAGTGCTAGTAGTTGAGGTGCTGACATGTCGGATATAAGTAAAGTTACAAATTCCCCTATAACTCACCCGATCAAAGCGATTAATAAAATCACTGATCGGGAAAAATCTGTTTCATCCTCTAAGCATTTACCCAAACGAGTTATTGAGCATAATAAAGATCGTCGAAAATTAGCTGATCGCCGTAAGAAATCTAGTCTGGGTAAAAAATTATTTGAATTACGATCAGGACACGATCGCCGAGTTGCAGAGGGTGGATCGGGTATAGACGTTTCAATTTAAATATATTATCAAACTCATTTAAATACTTTAATTTCTATTTTTCTAGAAACACCTACAATGGCCGTGACTTAAATTTTCTTGTGGGTACTCTATTGTGACGACGTTTGATTTTGACTTGTTTGTTATTGGTGCAGGCTCTGGTGGTGTGCGGGCCAGTCGTATGGCTGCTCAAAAAGGTGTAAAGGTCGCCGTAGCTGAAGATCGATATCTAGGTGGAACTTGCGTTAATGTCGGCTGTGTTCCTAAAAAGCTCTATGTGTACGGTTCACATATCAAAGAAGAGCTTGAAAGTGCAGCAGGTTATGGCTGGAACATTGATGGCTATCGGTTTAATTGGCCGACATTAAGAGACAACAAAACTAAAGAAATTACCCGTCTTAATGGTATCTATGAAAATTTATTGAGCAACGCAGGTGTCTACTATATTTCAGGTAGGGCTAAAATTATTGACCCACATACCGTATCGGTAGGTTCTAAAGTTTATTCAGCTGAACGCATTCTAATAGCAACAGGAGGCTGGCCAGTTATCCCAGATATAACGGGCAAAGAACATATCATTACGTCAAATGAAGTGTTTGATTTAGACGTACTACCAAAAAAAGCCTTAGTCATCGGTGGTGGTTACATTGCCATTGAGTTTGCTGGGATATTCAATGGCCTTGGTGTTGATACTAAACTTATTTATCGAGGCCCACTGTTTCTGCGAGGCTTTGATAATGAGGTCAGGGAGTTTGTTCGTAACGAGGTTGCTCAAAAGGGGGTTTCGTTAAATTTTGATACGAATATTACTGAGTTAAAAAAGCTGGCTGATAACGAATTTGAGGTCACATTTACTAACGGCGAGACCGATATCTTTAATTGCGTATTAGCCGCGACGGGTAGAAAGGCCAATGTTGACAATTTAGGCATAGAAAACACCCAAGTTGAGTTGAATCAGCGCGGTGAAATTATAGTCAATGACCAGTTTCAAACAGCAGAGCCCAGTATTTATGCTCTTGGTGATGTTACTGGTGGAATGGCTTTGACTCCGGTGGCTTTGGCTGAAGGTATGTCTCTGGTTAAGCAATTGTATGAAGATCAGGTTAATACCTTAGATTATGACAACATAGCAACAGCGGTGTTTTCTCAACCTAATATTGCAACGGTAGGTTTGAGTGAAGAGCAAGCCCTTGAAAAAGGCTATGGAATTGACGTTTTCACTTCAACGTTTAAGCACATGAAACACAGTCTGGGTGGGTCGCCAGAACGTACTTTTATGAAACTTGTTGTTGATCGTTCAACGGATCGAATCATCGGTTGCCATATGGTTGGCAGTGATGCAGGAGAGATCATCCAAGGTATTGCCATAGCGATGAAAGCTGGTGTCACAAAAGCTCAATTTGATCAGACCATAGGAATTCATCCAACCGCCGCTGAAGAATTTGTAACCATGCGGGAAGTTACTCGTAGCGTTGGATAATCATTAGTATTTATTTGGAGTGTTATTAATGCGGGTTTTATTGGTTCTTTTGCTTATTGTGGCGGTTGGTTATGGTGTGGCTTTGCAGTTTGTCCCAGCGTCGATAGAGCGCAATGCCAATAAGGTCACTGTTCACGAACCCTATACCATTTCAACTGCGGCTCAGGAACTTCATAAAAAGCTATTAATTGGAGATTTTCACGCTGATAGCACGTTATGGCGTCGTGACTTACTAGAGAGAAGCGATCGAGGTCATGTTGATATTCCACGAATGCGCGAAGGCAACGTAGCTATACAAATGTTTACTTCGGTTACAAAGTCTCCACGTGGACAAAATTATCACAGTAACTCTACCGATGCCTCAGACAACATTACCTTACTGGCGGCAGCTCAGGCTTGGCCCATCTCAACATTAACTAGTTTAACGGCAAGAGCATTGTACCAAGCTGAAAAACTTCATGACCTTGAAGATCGAGCCCCCGAAGAGTTCCAGTTAATTTTAAATAAGAAACAACTCAACCGTTTTCTTGCCATGCGCCAAGCAGGAGAGCGAGTTGTGGCCGGATTGATTGGAACCGAGGGTTCCCATGCGTTGGACGGTGATTTAGCCAATATTGAAGTTTTATACGATGCTGGTTTCAGAATGATGAGCTTGCAGCATTTTTTCGATAATAAACTTGGTGGCTCTCTGCATGGTGAAAGTGGTGCTGGCCTGACTGAGTTTGGTGTCAATGCCGTTAAGTTGATGCTAGAGCAGGGAATCATGATAGATGTTTCTCATTCTGCACCACAGGTGGTCGTTGATGTTTTGGCGATCAGTAATAAACCTTTGATCGTTAGCCATACAGGCTTAAATGGCCATTGTGAGAGTGATCGCAATATCAGCGATGAGCTGATGCAGGAAATAGCAGCCGCAGGTGGAATAATCGGTATAGGTTTTTGGGATGGTGCTGTTTGTGATACGGCACCAGCCAATATAGTCAAAGCTTTGCGTTATGGTATCGAACTAGTGGGTGTTAAGCACATAGCGCTGGGTTCAGATTATGATGGTTCTGTCGAAACACAGTTTGATATTTCCGAAATCGACATATTAACTCACGAGATGCTTAAAGCCGGTTTTACTGAACTAGAAATTAAACGTGTTATGGGGCAGAACATGGTTGAATTTTTGCAGAAAAATTTACCCTGATGATCATACCCATTAGTTTATTATAAGAGTTGATAATTTTATAAGGGTCCATGATTTTATAAGGGTTCATGGTTTTATAAGGGCTCATGGTTTTATAAGAGTTGATGGTTTTGCATTGGCAAACATCAGCTGCGGGTATTAAAATCTGACTACACTTATCTCTGTACCATCAATTACTAATTAGACTATGAATCTAAAAGCATTTAAATACGTTTTATCGATTGGATTTTTAGCATTGCTCTTGCCTATGGTGGTTTGGGCATCTCCAGCGTCAACTCTTTCAGGAGCACCAACAGTTCTCCGTATAGCTTGTCAGGAGAGCACCGATAATCCAATACTTGGACGGCCTCTTACTGATCTGATAGAAACCTTTAAAGCCGTTAACGTAGATATGCAAGTGGTCTATGTTCCTCCGGCTGAATCTGTACAGGCATTGAGAGATAAAAAATTTGATGGCTCTTGTGCTCGTCAAAAAAGCTTTTCAAGCTTGAGCGGTATGGATTTTTTAGTGCGACCTGAGACACCTTTATTTTCAATTCAATATGTCGCAGTAACCCGCAAAGGAGAATTGGTTCCACAAGATCTTACTGGTGTTAAAGTAGGGTACCAAGGCAGTCACGTAGCCATAGGCAAGTTTTTGAATACTAGCAAGAGCAGAGGCTATGGTTCACTGCATAACCTTTTTAGTGCGCTTAAATCCAAATCTATTGATGTTGTTGTGGTTTTGGAAGCTAGCTTTTACCGTTATCAAGAAGCTGTACCTGTAGGTTGGCTTGAAGTACAAAATGTTATTTTTTCTACGCCTGTGTACCTGCACCTAATGGATAAACACAAAGCCTTAATTGATTTTTTTGATCGTCGCTATCCCTATTTACGGGCACAAAAAAACACTACTAAAGAGAGTTATCAAGAGCCCTTGTTAGACTTGTCGGATAACCCTAAAGATAAAACTATTAATTTTACCTGCAGTGTGCCGCCAGAATACTCTCTTGCCACACATTTTCTTACGGTAAGCCGTCAAGTTTTTGCTGACTTAGGTTACAACTTTAGAATGCATTATTCCTCGAGGATGCGAGCTTTAGGTGAACTTAAAAATGGCAGCGCCGATGGTTTTTGTGCGTCAAGTAATCAAGTTGACTCTGATAAACAATGGCAGGTCCATATTGATGTGCCTATATTCACAAGCTCTATACAAGTGTTGTCGATGAACAACCATCGTGTGGTTGCTTCAGCCGCAGACTTCAAAAGCCATGACCGAGTGGGCTTTCTAAGTGGTTCGTTACATATAGAAAGTGCTTTAGCTAAAGGGCCGGCTCACCTTTTATCTATAACGACTTTCGAAAAAGGGTTGGAAATGCTGGCGACAGATAAGATTGACTATTTGGTTGAATATTCACTTGCTGTGACTGGTCAGCTCAGGAATGTACTGCTACAAAAGCCCCTGTACTCTGTAGGCCTAATCGAGCAGGTAACTTTTTATCCAAGTTTGCATCCGCGTCATAAAGAGCAGGCACCGTTGATCGAGAAAAAATATAAAGAATACTGGGCTCCGTTTAAGCTTTAAAAGGAGTTAGATGTTGGTGCTCAATCGCTTGCCAAAAAGGTAAGCAATGTTCTGTTATCTCTGAGGAAGCCTCTAAAGGACAAAAGTGACCGCCATTAATAAACTGGTGGCTGGCGCCTGCAGGATAATGTGTGGTGTTATAATTCCAAGGGGAAAAATGGCGCTGACTCATGCATTTGTCATCTTTACCGCTTAAAAATAAGCTAGGCACATTGATTATGGCGTGGTCTGTTAGTACCCCTACCTTTTTACCTTTGTGTGAAAACGCATCAAGCATACAGCGGTAATATTGCAAGGTGGCCTTTAATACGAGAGGTTGTACAAAGGTGCTCTCAAGTTGTACTAAATAGTCGTCTGGGATCTCCCAAGTGGGTGACCAGCGTTGCCAAAGCTGTTTTAGGTATTTGAAATTATTTCTTTTGATTATTATCTCGGCGATACCGCGTAGTTGAAAAAACGCCATATACCGTGAATACCAAAGTTGTTCCGGGAACTTTATAAAGGCTTCTCGGGCATATTGTAGTGGTGGAATGGCCAACGATATTAGAGATAAAACATGGTTGGAATTTTGTGCCACCATGATTGATGCTATTGGGCTGCCCCAGTCGTGTCCGACCAAGTGGATTTGTTTAGCACCTAAATCGTGGTCTATCCATTCTTGTACTGTGGCGGCTAAGTCAGTGAGATAATAGTCAGGTTGGGCGCTAGCCGAAGCTGTCTCATAGCCTGGCATGGCCGGCGCCCAAACATCGTAACCCGCCGTCGATAATAAGTGCATTAATGGAATATAGCTTAGGTTGCTGTCGGGGAAACCGTGCAGGCAAACAACCGTAGCTTTATAATTGCCCTGAGCTTTAATGGTCAGTACGGATGTCGGTACACTAACGTTATTAAGTTCTTTTTTGATTATTTCCAACGGTGATTCTTCCCTTAATGCAAAACGTATAATTTGATCAACCTAAAACCACTGCTAGCCCATAGTCAGTGGCAGCGATCGCAATCGTTTGCCGGTTGCTGCAAATACTGCATTAGCAATAGCCGCAGCTAATGGTGGTACGGCTGGTTCACCCACGCCAGTAGGAGGATTATCAGTAGGTATGATATGAACGTCTATTTCAGGTGCTGCATCCATACGCAGGATGGGATAATCATGGAAGTTGGATTGCTTAACAGCCCCATCAACAACATCAATATTCCCATATAACGCAGCCGTTAGAGCAAAGTTTATCCCACCCTCCATTTGAGCACGAACAATATCGGGATTAACGATCATTCCACAATTAACTACGCAGACGACACGATGTACCTTAATTTGATTGTTGATGACGCTGACCTCAGCTACTTGCGCAACGGTTGATGAAAAAGACGAATGAGCCGCTATTCCCTGACTGCTACCTGCGTGTTTGGGTTTCCCCCAATCTGCTTTCTGGGCTGCTACTTCAATCACTTGGCTGAACACTTTATCTTGGGTGGAATTCTTTAATCTGAATTCAACAGGATCTTGTTGAGTGTTATAAGCGATTTCATCAATAAAACTTTCTTTAAAAAAGCCCGAAATTGAGTGCCCAACAGAGCGCCAAGAACCTGTAGGGAGTCCGGGGTCTACAGTCACGTGCCGTACTAGCTTGTTCGGTGTGTCATAACTTTCATACAGACCTTCAGTACTTGATTCGTCAAGTATCCAGCTTTTATAAAGACAATGACCTTTTTCAGATAGCCACTGTGTAATCCCTTCCGGGATGAATGCCGGCGCCAAACCGGGTAAGGCATTTTCAATCTGGTAGGGTTGTATATTAGGGCCAGCTCGTTTTACGCTGAATGTGTTTAGTAGTCCGTTAGTATCCACACTGGCTGAAAACTGAACTAGTGAGGCAGGGCGATAAAAATCATTCTGCATATCGTCTTCACGACTCCAAATTAACTGAATCGGTAGGCCGCTAGCTTTAGCAATGGTTGTTGCTTCCGCTACATAGTCAGCGGACAGTCGGCGACCAAAACCGCCACCAAGAAATGTAGAGTGAATAGTGACATTTTCTATATCAATCTCTGAATATAAAGCCGCGATACCTTTAGCTACGTCAGGCAGTTGACTGCCAACCCAAACATCACATTGGTTGTTTTCAATTCTAACCGTGCAGTTCATCGGTTCCATTGTGGCGTGGGAAAGGTAGGGCGCCCAGTATTCTGCGGTGAACACCGTTTCGGAAGAAGCGAGTAATGTATCACCAGAACCTTTTATATAGGCTTCTTTTCCGTCTTCATTTTCTAAAATGGTATGCAGTGTGTGCTTAAAATCTGCGCTCGAGAATTTGGCTAATTCAGGAAGGTCCCACTCAACAACAATTTTGCTAGAGGCTTGTCTGGCCTGCCAGTAGCTCTCGGCAACCACGGCAATGCCATTGTTAACTTGAACAATACACTTAACGCCCGGCATTGATATAGCTGTCTTATCGTCATAAGACTTAACGGTACCTCCTCTAACAGGGCAGCGCTTGAGAACGGCTCGCATAAGGTTGGGAAGTTCAATATCAATGCCGAATTGGGCTGAACCATTGGATTTACTATGGCTATCAATTCTGGTTCGATCTTTACCGATAAACAAAAAATCGGCCGATGGTTTTAATGGCGAATGGGTAGGGGGTGAATGTTGACTGGCGACACCGACAAAATCACCAAAGGGATAGCGTTGGTTCTGATGCAGAACCTGACCATCTTGCAGAGTAAGTTCTGTGATGGGAGCGTTTAATTGATCACTAGCAGCATTTAGGATCGCCATACGGGCATTAGCGCCAGCTTGGCGTAAAGGCAGATAGTGGGTTCTCATGCTATTACTACCGCCAGTGCCCTGAACGCCAAACTCCACATTATTGAAGGCTTTATCGACCGATGCGTGATGAACTGTGATCAGATCGGGAGAAGTAGACAGCTCCTCAGCAATTAGCGTGGTTAAACCGTGGTATACACCTTGCCCCATTTCACTTCTAGGAAGATAAAAATGAATGGCATTAGACGACGTGATCTGGATGAAAGCATCGTGATAATAAGTTTCACTTAATTCCGAGTTATCTGTAGTGACAGGTGCGGCAGCGTGTCCTGAAAATGGGAACCCAATGACTAAGCCGCCGCCTGCGGCACTGATCATTTTCAAAAAGTCTCGGCGAGAGGTGTTAACAGATTTCATGTTAAGGCCTCCGGTGAGTTTGTTGAGGCGGGTGTGGAAGCAGAGGGAGTGTAATAAGCTACGCCCCCGTTGGCTTGAATAGCTGATGCGGCATCCTTTATCGCTTGTTTTATTCTTGGGTAGGTACCGCAGCGGCAAATATTGCCCTGCATTGCTCTATCAATTTCACTGTCGGTTGGCGCATTATTGTTTGTGAGCAAAGCGCTGGCTGCCATGATTTGCCCCGATTGGCAGTAGCCACACTGTGGTACGCTGCGATCAACCCAAGCTTGCTGTACTAGATGGATGGTATCTTTGGGAGATATTCCCTCAATGGTGGTTATGTTACTGCCTTCTGCAGCCGCTATGGGGTATATACAGGTTCTTATGGCCTCACCATTAAGGTGCATGGTGCAAGCACCGCATAACCCCATACCGCATCCAAACTTAGAGCCTTTTAATTTAAAGTAATCTCGAATCACCCATAATAAAGGTGTGTCAGGACTGGCATCGGTTGAAACAGATTGACCATTGAGTTCAAAACTTATCATGCTGTTATCTCAGGTTTGTACTGCGAGGGGTGAACAGGGCATACAAAGATTTTAGTGTTAAAACGTTATATATTAAATAAACTTTACCAAAGCAATGAAAAACATTTATTTATCAATGGGTTAGAGCTGTTACTTAATGTGCTAGAGTCTTAAAAATATTTACACTATCGGGATTCTATGGGAATGTACGTTTGGTGGAGTAAATATATGTTTAGAATCAATAAGTTACTGGCGGCTATTCATGTAGCTATAGCTCTAAAATAATAAGGTTAACGTAACATAATGCATGACTATTTATTATTCACCGATGCCAGTGTTAATAATTCAAGTAATAACGGGGTCGGTGGTTTTTTAATGATCGAAGCTGAGCGGTTAATAGGCATTAATGCTGGGAGTCTTAAGCACCTTAATGAATCAATCGTATTGCAGCGCTTTAAAGAAACCAGCTCAACAAAATTAGAGTTACAAACCTTACTGTGGGCGTTGACTGAAATTAACCCTTATATCTGCGATCGTGAATATCAATTAACGGTGTATACCGATTCGCAAAACATTATTAGCTTACCTAATAGACGCACTCGAATTGAGGCTAATGATTATTTATCCCGTACAAACAAACGCCTAAACAACCAAGTTTTATATCAAAGGTTTTACGCTGCGATAGACTCGCATCCATTTACATTGATAAAAGTGAAAGGTCATCAGTCACAAAAGTCTAAAACATCGGTGGATATAGTATTTAGCTTGGTTGATAAAGCGACTCGATTAGCTCAGCGTAATGATACAAAGTGTGATCTCTCATGAAAATCGAACAATTATGTTGTGTAGTCCCTAGAGGTTCTTTTGTTACCTATAACTGAATTTTTACCGCAAGTATCTAACCTGCTGTCAGCGGGTTGTAATCTAGTGCTGCAAGCAGAGCCTGGAGCAGGCAAGTCTACCGCCTTGCCTTTAAGTTTGATTGGCGCGGATTGGCTCGAAGGTAAGAAAATTTTAATGCTTGAGCCTCGGCGAGTTGCGGCTAAATCTATTGCCCATTATTTGGCCTGTCAGCTTGGGGAAAAGGTTGGTCAGCGTATTGGTTATCAGATAAAAAACGACAGGAAAATATCGAAAGATACGGTACTTGAGATAGTTACTGAAGGAATCCTAACCCGAAGGCTTCAGGGGGATCCTGAAATCTCGGATATTGGGTTAATCATATTTGATGAGTTCCATGAGCGGTCTATCCATGCTGACTTATCCCTCTTGCTATGCCTTGAAATACAACAAACCATCCGTGAAGACCTAAAATTGCTCGTCATGTCAGCCACCATTGATACGAGGCTAGTGTCACGCTATATGGGTGACGCCACTATTATTGAATGTCCTGGTCGAGCATTTCCAGTATCGGTTAACCACACCTGCTCTAATAAAGAACCATTAGTAAATCAGGTTATAACTGCCCTGAGGTCTGTCCTGCTAGAGGATGTGCCCGGTGATGTATTGGTTTTTTTGCCCGGGCAGGCAGATATCAATAAGTGCATCGAAGCGGCTAATGAATCATTTCAATCAGAATCAAATTTACTGCTTCTACCGCTGTATGGCGGCCTGCCTTTATCTCAACAAGAGAAGGCTCTTATGCCTAGCCCAGATGGAAACAGGCGAATTATTTTCACCACCAACATTGCTGAAACCAGCCTAACTATAGAGGGTGTCACCTGTGTGATTGATAGTGGCCTGGAAAAGGTGCTTGTCTATGACCCAAAAAGTGGCATGAGTCGGCTTGAGACAGCCTATATATCAAAGGCTTCCGCGGAACAACGTAAAGGCCGTGCTGGCCGGACTCAAACAGGTAGATGTGTGCGCTTATGGGATGAGCAAAAGCATAGATCCCTTAAAGACTTTCAGGAAGAAGAAATACTATCGGCTGATTTATCCGGCGTGCTGCTTGAACTCTCTCTTTGGGGGGCGGGAGATTATGACGATATCAATTGGTTGACTCCTCCGCCTAGACCTCACTATGAATCAGCACAAAGCACGCTGATAGCGTTAGGAATGAATGATGCTAATAACAAGTTGACTGACCTCGGTAATCGAGCAGTGAGTATTGGGCTTTCACCAAGGCTTGCTGCCATGCTGCTACAGGCAGGCAGTTTGGTAGAGCAGGGGATAGCATGTGAGCTTTCCGCACTATTATCTGATAGGGATATATTCCACCATAACAGTGGGGTTGATATCACTGCCCGACTGCTTGCAGTACAAGAATATAAGCTCAATAGAAAGTCCGCTTTACAGTCATACCCACTCAAACGCTTGGCTGTAGAACAGCTCTTAGTAAGTTCTGGAACTCACAGAAAGCAGCTTAACCTTGATAGAGCAGTAGACGGTTTTTCGTTAAGTGAATTGCAGACTTATATCGCTAAGCTATTGCTATACGCCTATCCCGATAGGCTGGCTTGCAGGCGCGCAAGCACTGGCGGACGTTATCAGCTTTCAAATGGAAAGGGTGTATTTCTGTTTGATGATGATCCATTGTTTGGAAGTGCATGGTTAATTGTTGCCGATTGCGATGCTCAAAAGAAAGAAGGGCGTATATACAGTGCCGCTGGTATTGCCACGGAAACTGTATGGGACTGCCTTGGAGATAAGATAAAAGAAAAAAATACTTATGAATTTGATGCGGCTAAAAAGAAAATTTCGGCGCGTAGAGTGTCTCAATATGGTGCCATTGAGTTGAAAACCTCCGTCATTTCAAAAATCCCTCGGGAGATATTTAATCATTGCCTCCAGCAAGCTTTTCAAGTCTGTGGCTTAGAGTTGTTAAATTGGACTGCGAAATGTGAACGTTATATTGCTAGGGCTCAGTGGCTTGGAGAGTATGTAGATACTTTTCCGAAGATATCTAAAGAGGCACTGCTTACGAGCTTGGATGATTGGCTATTTCCATATCTAACAGAAATTAATACGATATCCGGACTTAAAAAAATTAATCTATACGAGTTATTGCTGGGCAAATTATCTTGGGAGCAGCAGCAGTTACTCCTCTCAGAAGCACCTACAGAATATATAACACCGAGCAACAAAACAGTTCCTATAGTTTATGACCCGCAGCAAGGGCCTACAGTATCCGTGCAATTGCAGGAGATGTTTGGTCAGATCGAATCACCTCGCATAGGGGGTGGAATGGTTCCGCTTAGATTTGAATTGTTATCACCAGCACGGCGTCCTATTCAAACTACGAGCGACTTAGAAAACTTCTGGAAATCATCGTACTTTGATGTCGCCAAGGACATGAGAGGCAAATACCCTAAACACAGGTGGCCAGAACAGCCAATGCTTGAAAAAGCGGGTAAATCGATAAAGCGCAAATAACATACATAATCGCTAAAGCTATGCGTATAGATATCCGAATTCAAATAAAACCTAATAATATCAATAGGTTAGAATTGAAAGTTAATGTTGGTATATTTGCTGAACAACCAGCCAAATTTAACATAATGTAAGCTTGGGGGGCGCTGCTTGGTGTCGGTATTAATCGCACAATCAGTATGAAAAGTATTGACGCTACCTTTACCCTAATTCTTAAGTGCTGTTAGTTTTCGCTGGGCCACGTACCGTCGATATTTCGCTTAATAAACGGTATGGAATACCAGTAAAACCGGTTTGGCTCGTCTGATGGTGCGGAACAATTAAAACGCGTTCTCCCACTGGTCAGTGGCTTTTTAGCTTTAAAACGAACTAAAGAAGCGGAAACAGTGTCTTTATGGCTTGCTCCTTGTTGACTCACAAAACACCTGAGTGACTGTATAAGAGCTGGATTATCTAAGGAAAACTCCACTATAGGTGTTGCAAGCTCTGCAGGTAACAAGCCGTCTTTTAATACCTTTCCATCATCAGACCGAACTGTTATCGCTTTAAAAGGTAGCGGTCGCGACACGAGCTTGGTTTTAAAATCTCTCAGGTTTCCATATTCACCGCCCATAGGATACCTGGGGATATCTGTCAATTGACCAAAGCCAACCGCACCCGAGTGTTGCCCCATCGCGAGATAACCTTGTTGCTCGAGGAGCGCTTGAAGTTCTATATTGTATTCACCATATGGGTAGCTAAACACTTTGTAGTGGTGCCCCGTTTCTTCACGGATTCGATTTTCAGCGTCATCTATTTCACGCAGAGTAAGAGAACGCCATAAAAGCTCATTATCAGGAGTGAGCTTGCGAGCTAAATGTGAATGACTGACTGAATGGTTGGCGATACTGGCGCCATGGGCGGACATTATGCGAACTTGTTCCCAATTAAGAAAACCTTTGATCTTTTGGTCAAGTGCTTTCGTATTGGCAAAGAGGGTAAAGGGAAATTGTTTTTGTTTTAGAATGGGGAATGCCTGAGTGAAAACAGAACTGTAGCTATCATCAAATGTGATAAGTACCGCTTTGTCTGGAAGAACAGTTTTTTGTCGAATCATTTTCTGTACTTCGTCCAGGCTTAGTACCGAGTAGTTCATTTTTTTAATGGTCTGCATGTGTTCAGAGAATAGAGCTGGGGAAGTACTTGTAATCGCTGGAGTTATATCACTGACATGGTGGTATTGGAGGATAACCAATGCTGTTGATGTCACCGGATACAACAGAAATGTGGCGACAAAAACACTTGCCGTAAATTTCACCCATACGTTTCGACGTGTATTCGACACTGATTTTTTCAAATATATTTCCTTTGGTTTTGTTTGGGTAAAGTTAAAGTCGCCCTAATCACACTTGATTAAGCCAAAGTTCAGGTAAAAAAATACAAGCCATCTCAGCAAGTTGGGTTCTGTCATCATCAAGCAGCTGAAAAATACTTCTACAGTAATCCAGAGTAATAGCAAAGCCCCAAAAGCCCAAGGCCGAATACTGATGTTTTATTAGGATAATCGTTTAAGTTAGGTGCTTATCCTAATCGAATCGAAATTCTTTTATCCTTAACGCTAAAGCCGGTCCTCACAATACTATACTTCGCATAATGTATATTATGTTAAATTTAATATTGTTTAAGGATGTGGGCATACGGCGTTATCTGACCCCTTCATAGGCTGACCCCTTCTGATCAATGTTACGGATACATCTTGCAAGGAATGTTCTAGGCTCTAACGCTAAACATTTGAAGCTGGGGAACTTTGTGCAGGTCAATAATATTTATTTGTTAGATGAACTTGGGAGTTCAATTGGTTTAAGTAATTTAAGTTCACGTGCAAGAGGTTCAGCGAGGTGAGATTTTTTTATATTTAAGTATGGGTAATAATTTAAATTCTTAATGTCGCCTAGATAATATAGCTTTAAATTGTTTTCTATTATTATCGGCTCAACGGTAAATCGATCGCCTACAAAATAAGAAATCCGACCGGCTAAAGTCATTTTGACTCCGCTTGAAACTGTACGTAAAGCAATGGTTTTTGTTGTGCCAAATGACTCTAGTAGGTTCTTTGTAATCAGATTTCCCTTTAGGTAACCAACTGGATAGTTAGGGGTTACTGAATTGATGAAAAAATCTTTGAGTGTTTTGCCTTTATTGGCGCTCCATACCCCAATAGTCCCACCAGCAACAATTGGTGCTTCTACACGGATCAAGTTAGTTGTGTCTTCAAAAGTAGATAAATTAAACGGGCGTCCGCAGACACCATCGGAGGCGCCTGATTGTGCGGAATGAAGTGCTCTTTGTTGAGGCTCTATTTTGTAATCAAAATCTAACCCAAGATTAACAAAGGCTTGGGTCATTTTTTGTTTACCTAAAATGATAATGTCAGATGATATGTCTTGGGAGCATGTCATAACAATTTTATCTCTTGCATCAACGCTTTGAATGCAAAGCAAAAGTAGAGATAACGTTATTAATCGTCTGTGTCTGTATATCATGCCGATTTTTTGCATCCGAAAATTTGTATGTCTAAATAATAGAAGGTTTCCGATTTATTGTATGTGTTCAATAATTCATTGATGCTATAAATCTTTCGTGTATTTATCTATAAACTCGTTTAAACAATAATCGTCAATCTAAGGATTCTGCCGCAGAGCCAGCACGGGGTTCAATTTCGCTGCCTGAGTGGCAGGCCATAAACCCGCTAAAACACCAATTATTACCGCAATGGATAATGCTATACCTATTTCGAACCATTGCCATTCTAATGGCACCCAAAATCCAACGACCACAACCACAAAGCCGCCCGCTAAAATGCCGCAGCTACCTCCTAGTAACGACAGTAATGCTGACTCACTTACAAACAGCCACCATAAGGTTTGATGGGACATACCTAAAGCTCTAAGTAGTCCAATCTCTTGAGTCCGCTCGCGTACAGTGATAAATAAAATTGTAATAATTCCCACACACCCAACCAATAGCGATATAACACCTAGGCCCCCTGCTGCGTACTTCAAAATCAACAAAATACGATCTAATACGGCAAGCATGTCGTCTTGTGTCATGATGGTAAAATCTTCATTACCATGACGTGCCATTAAGCGCCTATGGACTTGCTGACTGATTGCCTTAGAAGAAGTCCCTTCACGATAAAAAATATCAACTTCCATCAAGCTGTTGCGGTTGAATAACTGCAGGCCTAACTGTGCGGGGATAAAAATAATATCGTCCAAATCAAGCCCTAGAAACTGGCCTTTAGGAGCGGTTACCCCAATAATTCGAAAGCGTCTGCCTCCTACATGCAACCATTCACCCTCGGCTTTACCTTGGGCAAACAGTTCGTGCTTAATCTTGTGCCCTAAGACAACATAGGGGCGTGGGTTCTTCCAGTTATCGTCTGGGAGAAAAGACCCTGAGGCGAGAGTCATTGCCCAGGCCTTATCCATTCCTGCCGCTACGCCAGCTATATTGGTATAACGGCTTAGGCGCCCCGATTTAACCTGACCAGATCCAAACGTGACTGGTATCACAGCTTCAACAAAAGCTAACCGCTTCAAGTCTTGGGCATCCGCCAAACTCAAGGGACGCTTGGTTGCTAGAAGGCTACCCAAGCCAAAGGTTTCTGTCTTGCCAGGAGTTATTGCGATGATACGAGTACCAAACTGAGTAAATTCTTTTAATACAAATTGACGTACGCCCTCGCCTAACGAGTTCAATATAACAACTGAAAAGATACCAATGGCTATGCCCAGTATTGATAAAGCACTACGAGTGCGTTGTGCAACAACCGCTTTAAATATCCACCAGATAGCGTCTTTAAAGGACATATTAACCCCTCAGTGCGATAACTGGAGCCAGCAACGCGGCTTGCTTGGATGGCCACCAAGAAAATATCAAACCGCAGCTCATTGCTACAGAGACGGCCGCCGGTGCAGCCCAAATAGGAGCCTGTATTGGGAAATCAGGAAACAACAATCCCGCTACATAAAGAATAAAATAGGCTAGGAATACCCCGAACATAGCACCCATAGCGGCCACCCATAATGCCTGACTGACGAACAAAGCCATGATGGTGTTACTGCTCGCACCGAGTGCTTTGAGTAAGCCGATCTCTTCGCGGTGCTGACTGACGGTTATCAAACTGATGTTCATAATAAGTACGCCAGCCACTAATAAGCTAATGGCTGATATCATGCCGACACTGACCGTTAGAAGACTTAACACCTCATTTAGACTGGAGAGAATGCTGTCCTGGCTTAAGATGGTAATGTCATTATGGCCTTGGTGGTGCTCACTAATGAGCTTAATAATATCCAGTTTAATCTTATCTTCAGAGGCGTATTGATCAAGCTCTATGAGAATCCGAAATAAAGCTTGGGTATTAAATAATTGAGACGCTGATTGGACCGGAATGATAACCATATCGCGCAAATCTAAACCCAAAGATTGACCCCGTTCAGCCAAGACACCTTCTACCCGAAACTTTCGCCCATCTACACGTATCCATTGACCTACAGCCGCTTGTGAGCCGAACAGCTCGTGCTTTAATTTAGAGCCAAGTACCGCCAAGGGAGTCGCCTTGGTATTTGCCATTGCGGGCAGTTGTCGTCCCTGCCCTAAGGTTAAGCCGCGAATCGGAAAAATTGCAGGAGTAGAACCTAAAACAATAACTTCGCGGCTGCGTGAAATACTACTACTGCTATTTTCAATGAGTGAAGTACCCGCAATAACGGGAGCTATATTTTTAATGCCGGCGACACGATGCAATCTAGATGAATCCTCAACCGTGAGATCTCTTGGCGTTGTGCCATAAATTGGTGGCATGCCACCGGTTGTTTCTGTACGCCCAGACATCACAATCAGTAAATGACTGCCCAAACTTGAGAATTCAGTAACGACATAGCGACGTGCACCTTCCCCTAAAGCCGTTAATAAACAAACTGACGTAACCCCTATCGCGACCGAAAATGCGACCAAAAAGGTGCGTAAACGATGTCGGAGTAACGTGTTAAAGCTAAATCTGATGAGATCAAGGGTGCGCACTGATAAGCGCTCCAGATTGGGTTTCATCTTTTAGTATTTGACCGTCATCCATCCAGAGGCTGCGCGTTGCGCGTTTCCCCAGCTTAGCATCATGGGTAACGACTAAAAGGGTGATTCCTTGCTGATTTAATGCTTCCAAAACCGCTATAACATCGGCGCTGGAGTGGCTGTCTAAGTTACCGGTAGGCTCATCGCACAATAGAATATTGGGTTCATTGACTATGGCTCTGGCGATAGCCACTCGTTGCATTTGCCCTCCAGACATCTCATTCGGGCGATGACTTTGGTAACGCTCTAGCCCCATTTGCTTAAGTGCTTTGATGACTTTTGACCGGCGTTCGGTTGCGGGTATTTTATCTAATATCAACGGCAGCTCGATGTTTTCAAAGGCCGTAAGTCGAGGAATCAAATGAAAGGTTTGAAAAACAAAGCCTATTGTTTCGCGCCGAATTTGAGCTTGTGTGTCATCATCTAGCGACGCTACATTTTTCTGTTGTAGAAAATATTGACCACTATCAGGGCGATCTAATAAGCCTATTACGTTTAAAAGAGTTGATTTGCCTGAGCCAGACGTTCCCATAACGGATATATAGTCACCCTTGTGTATGTTGAGATCTACATGGTCAAGGGCTTTGATTGTTTCACCGCCCATGGCATAGGTTTTACAAATTTGAGTTAATGTAATCATTGATTTTGTATCGCTTTCGCATCAACAACATAGACTCCATCGGTAACACCGGGCAAACCAACGGATGAGACAATTGTATCTCCGACCTTCAGTCCGCTGATGACTTGTATTACTTGCCAGTTGCGTAGCCCAACAGTAACCGGTGCTCGGCTTAGGGTGTTGTCGGCACTTAGTTTGAGTACGTAATAACTCGGTTTGGCGATAGTTGATGATGCGTCTTCAAGTAGTGCTTCTGCGGGAATACGCAGCACTTCACTTTGGCGCTCTAATACGATTTCTACATCGGCGCTGTAGCCAGCCAATAACGTTAAATCCTCAATTCCCAGCAAATTTACTTCTACAGAAACCGTTCGAGCTTGTTTTTCATAGTCTTGGACGTAGGGTGCAATACGACGCAGATTACCCATAATAGCTTGCTGAGGTATTGCATCAATATGTACACGTACCTCTTGTCCAATATGCAGGTTTGATGCATCGACTTCATCGATAGGCGCGTCTACATAGTGGCAGTTATCAGACATCAGATCGATTGCTGGAGGTGTGGCAACTCCAGGCGGCGAAGGAGTTGCAAACTCCCCTACTTCACCAGTTACTTCTGCTATGACCCCTGCAAATGGGGCTGTGAGTATGGTCTGTTGTAGCAATGCAGTGGCGACAGTTACTGCCGCTTGCGCTTGTTCTTCCCGAGATTTAGCGGCCTTACACGCAAATTCAGAAGACTTAGCGAGCGATAAGCTGCTGTCAGCTTGACCTTGTGACACCAATTGCTTCTTTAATAGGCTTTGATGACGTTGAGCCTCACGCATATTGTTGGAAGCCGTTACGCAACTTCTATCGTGTTCCAAATGAGCTGATTCATAGGCTGCTTGAGATTGCTGCAGCAATGCTTTTCGGTCAAGATTCCAAAGCTCCAGCAGAGTATCTCCGGCAGCTACTTTACTGCCGTTTTGCACGTAAAGTTTTTCGACTTGCCCTCCTATTGCAAGAGACAGACGAGCACGCTGACAGGCTTTAACAGTTCCTGCTCTGGTGTTAACGATGATGCTTTCAACGTTACCCTTTTCTACTGTCGAAAAATGAACAGCGATAGGGTTTGGACGGGAAAACTGCCAAACGAATATGACTATAAGAATTGAGCATAAACCAAGAATAAGTCGGTATTTCATAGGGCACCTAAAAACAGATAATATGATTAGAATAGCAAGTTGTATTTAATAAGGGTTGCGTCAAATCAATATAATAAGAATCATAAAACTTATGATATATTTATCTCTCTATGCTTTTGTCGTCCTTATAATAACAATTGAGATCGTTACTGATGTACAAGCTTTTCCCTGCACTATTCTATTCCTTTGTTATTTTAAGCTCATCAGCTTATGGGGCATCCCGACCACCAACGACTATTGTAAGCTTGCCGACCGATTTAAATGCGGCCAAATCAAATATCAGTTTCGATGAAAGTCATTCAAAAACACTGATTGATATTATTGATAACCTCTCAGAAAATCACTTTCGTCGTCAGCCATTTGATGACAAATTATCTTCAGCGTATTTGGATAATTTAATTAAAGCGCTCGACCCTAACCACTTTTATTTTACGCAAGCCGAAATTGATTCTTTCAATGATTATCGGTACAGCTTTGACGACTCTTTTTCTAATGGTAATTTAGATGCGGCCGGTTTAATTGTTTCGCGCTATTTTTCTAATTCGATTTCACGACTTGAGTCTAATATAAGCATATTGTCTCAGGTTGATGATAATTTTGATTTCACGACGAATGAACTTTTTAATATTGATTATGATGAGCAAAGTTGGGCCGCCAATAAATCTGAATTAGATCTAATCTGGAGCAAGCGCTTAAAATCAAATGTTCTGAGTTTTATGCTCGATGATAAAACCCAAGCTCAGGCAAAGCAGGCACTGCATAAACGTTACAGCAATCAATTGAAGCGTCTTCAGGAGCAAGACAGCACTGAAATATTTGAGCTGTTAATCAACGCTTTAACTGAACTTTATGATCCGCATACCTCTTATTTTGCCCCTAGAACATCCGAAAGCTTTAATATCAGTATGTCACTTTCATTAGAAGGTATAGGAGCTGTACTACAAAGCGACGAAGGCTATACCAAAGTGGTTCGCATTATTAAGGCCGGTCCTGCTGACAAGCAAGGCGATTTAAAGCCGGCTGATAGAATCACTGCCGTTGCTCAAGGCTTTGATGATTTTGTGGATGTAGTTGATTGGCAGCTTGATGACGTTGTTGATCTCATTAGGGGCCCTAAAAATACGGTTGTTAGGTTGAAGGTTTTGCCTTCTTCGGCGGTCGATGCAAGCGAATCTACGCAAATTGAAATACGCCGAGAAAAAGTAAAGCTTGAAGAGCAAGCCGCTCAGAAAGGTATTTTAGAGCTCAGTGATGGCAAAGGTGGTTTGTATAAGATAGGTGTTATTAATTTGCCAACGTTTTATGTCGATTTTGAAGCTTATCGCCGACAAGACCCTGACTTCAAAAGTACAACCAGAGATGTATTTCGCTTGTTGCGTGAGCTTAAGCAAGACGGTGTTCAGGGTTTGATTATTGATTTGCGAGGCAATGGTGGAGGATCACTGCAGGAAGCGGCTATGTTGACGGATCTGTTTATAGATCCTGGCCCTGTGGTTCAGATCAGACAAACCAACAATTATATTTCTCGTAACTATAAATCCAGAGGGCCTGCTGTATATAGAGGGCCTTTGGTTGTTTTAACAAATCGATTAAGTGCCTCTGCGTCTGAAATTTTCGCGGGTGCCATCCAAGATTATAAGAGAGGCCTTATAGTGGGTGGACAGACCTTTGGTAAAGGTACCGTGCAATCATTAATGCCCGTACATAACGGCCAGCTGAAATTGACTGAATCAAAATTTTACCGAGTTTCTGGTGGCAGCACTCAGCACCGAGGAGTTGTCCCCGACATCTCTTTTCCGTTTTTAGTTGATATCGATGAGGTGGGTGAGAGCTCATACGAAACAGCCCTTCCTTGGGATAGTATTCACGCCATTAACCACCCTGCTTATTTTGACTTCTCATCCATCATTGATTCGTTAATACAAAAGCATAATCAACGAACGGATACCGACCCTGACTTTTTGTTTTTGAAAGATCAAATGGAAATAGCTTTAAAAAATAAAGAAAGAAAAACCATTTCGCTTAATAAAACTATTCGTGAGAATGAACTAAATACACGCAAGGAAAATGCGCTGAATCGTGAAAATATTCGCCGCCAAGCCAAAGGCCAAAACTCATATACCTCCATAGAGGACTGGGAAAAAGAGTCTAAAGCGAAAGCTGAACAGAATAAATTAAAACCCGAATCGGCGGTTAACGATGAAGATGCTTATTTGTCAGAAGCAGGTTATATCCTTATCGACATGATTCAGCAGTTTGATCACGATAAGCAAGCAAAACTAGCCAATTTTTAACTTAAGAGAAGCCCTCCCACACATGAAATTAATCTCTTTTAACGTCAATAGCGTACGAATGCGCTTACACCAATTGGCCGCATTAATAGATACTCACGCTCCTGACTTTATCGGCTTACAAGAAACTAAAGTGAGAGACGAGGAGTTCCCAGTTGCAGCTATTAATGAGCTGGGTTACCACGTTGAATTTTTTGGCCAAAAGACTCACTACGGCGTTGCTATTTTATCTAAGCATCCTATCAAGTCGGTCCAAAAAGGGTTTGTCACGGATACTGATGCTGATCAGAAGCGTATGATCAGCATCACCTGTGAGTCTCCTTATGGTGGTGATATCACCGTTATAAATGGCTATTTTCCACAGGGTGAAAACATAAATCATGATGTTAAGTACCCCAATAAAAGACGTTACTATAGTGACCTTCAGCGACACTTAGATACATTTCATAAGCCAAGTGATCAAGTGGTGGTTATGGGAGATGTAAATATATCAGCTACTGATTTAGATATAGGAATTGGCGAAGATAACCGTAAACGCTGGTTAAGCTCCGGTAAATGTTCATTCCAACCAGAAGAGCGTGAGTGGCTAGATAAGCTAATAGGTTGGGGGTTTACAGACAGTTTTAGAGCAATTAACCCTACCGAGTCAAATTTATTTAGCTGGTTTGATTACCGCAGTAAAGGTTTTGATCGAGAACCAAAACGTGGTTTACGTATTGACTTGATATTGCTGACCAGTAGCTTAATGAAACGCTGTGAAGCCAGTAGTATTGATTATGATATAAGAGCTATGGATAAACCTTCGGACCATGCTCCTGTTTGGACGTTATTAGGCTAGTTATGGCAAACCTCAACAGCAACTCACTCAGAACCAGTGCCTAGCCAGCGCTTCAAATGCGTTTCTAGATCTTCATAGCGAACAGGTTTGGCTAAATAATCATCCATGCCACAAGCAAAGCAAGATGCTTTGTCTGAGTCATCTGTGTGTGCTGTCATGGCTATTATAGGAACATGCATGTCTTCGTGTTCAGACCGCTCAATCTCTCTTATACGCTTAGTCGCATCAAAGCCATCCATCTCTGGCATCTGACAGTCCATAAGAATTAAGTCTATTTCTTTTTCAGAATAAATTTTTAATGCTTCAAAACCATTTGATGCCGTACTGACACTGTAATCTAACTTTTTCAGCATACCTATGGCGACCATTTGGTTGACTCTATGATCATCAACAAGAAGAATCTCTTTGCCCGAGCCTTGACGCGTATTAATACTTTCAGAGACTTGTCTGGAGATAGGCTTATTAAAAAGAGCTAAACAGATTTCATCGTGTAACTGTTGAGCTATTACAGGCCTAAATATTGAATGGATATTAGGCTTCGCTAATATCTGCTTCGCCTGATTATTTGCATAATCAGTATGAGATATAAGCAATATTTTTTTCAATGACTCAATCTGGGTGTTACCTTCAATAAACTCAGATATCTCATCAGTAATACTCGTAAATGCAAATACAATTAAGTTGAAATGCTCACCTTTTTTTGCTGATTCAGATAAGCAAATCTTGGCGGCATCAAGACCATAAGCAATTTCAACCACCATTCCCCATCGTTCCATCTCGGCAATGTAATAACTGCTGGTTAGCCAGCCTAGCTCACCAATTAAAAGCACCCTTTGGTCATGCAGTTTTGAAAAGCTCCTAATTACTGCAGGTTGGCGGTTGCTGATATCAAGTGGGATGCGAGTGAGATACTGACGCTCATGACGGGCCTGCATAACAACCTCTAAAGTCCCTCCCATACACTCACTTAAACCTTTGCATAACGCTAACCAAAGACTAGAGGTGGCTGCAGCTACTTTAGTAGCTGAATGCACGCTTGAAATATCACTGCTTGGTTTTTGCCTATAAGTATCGGTAATAATAATATTGAGCATACCAACTTCGTCAGTATCGCGATCGAAAGAGACCTCTACGCAAATTAATCCGTGCTCAGAAAATTTTATAGCGTTACTCAGTAGATTATTAACAATCTGATGGATGCGTTTTGAATCACCATTAACCCTTAAAGGTAAATTTGTAGTGAGCTGGTAATCCAGTTCTATATTATTATCATGGGCACTTTTACTGAGTTCGCTTATCCATAACTCAATATGGGTTCGAAGATTAAATATAGCATTTTCTAAGATTAAGCTGCGGTTGGTTATTTTGGCGAAATCAACAATATTATTAACTAGGTCAATCTGGTTCTCGCCTGCCTTTTCAGCTAAGTTCAGCATTCCATGCTGCTCTTCTGTCAATGTGCTGTTTGTTAGTAGAGATAATCCCCCCAAAATACTACTCAACGACGTTCTAAACTCGTGCCCTAAACTGGTCAAAAATTCAGAGCTAAGATCAACTGAGGCATCAATATTGCGTTTTTCGGCTTCTAGTATTTTGGTTCGCTGTGATAACTCATAACTAGCGGTGAGTCTTTGCCAATAACTATCGCTTAAATTTTCAACCTGAAAATACAACAAAATATAAAAAGCGAGCATTAGCACGCCATACATATAGCCATCAACTCCACCCACCCAAAAAGCTGTTAGTGCTGATGGAACAACTAAAATAAATTGAAATATATGACTGAAGAGCTTATATGGCGCTAAAAAGTGAGAGCTAGTAGAAACCAAAATAATGGTATAAATCCAAAGAATGGGAGTTTCACCTAGCATTCCTACTTTCACTGTGAGTGTGATAATGATTAAACACCACCAAAACCCACCTAGAAGCGTGGTAAAAAAATACATGTTACGCCATCGGCCTGGGCCTTTTGCGTATATAGGTTCAAAGCGAAATAGAAAATAAGACCGGATGATACTCAGAACAAAAAAGACGGCGGTTAGCCAAGCGGTTAGCACAGGCTCAAGTACACGAAGATAACCGAAAGTTAAGCACACTGCATAGATTAAAAGAGTTAGACCTAGACCTCTCTTACTGTATTGAACCAGTAAAATGTCACTTTCTCGCATAATCGTTCGATCACGCTGAACTTTGCTACTGGGGGTAAAGAGAGCCATTTATATTATATTCGGTTAATTTTGAGCATAAATTGGAAGTCCACATTACTGGCGCTTATTCAAACACTTCTACTAATACTGTTTTGATAACAAAACCAAGTAAACCCAAGCCAAGCGCGGTAAATAAAATAATCGTACCGAAACGACCGGCTTTCGATTCTTTCGCTAAATCCCACATAATGAATGTCATAAAAGCAATTAAACCACCAACACCAATATATAAAGACCAAGTTTCAAAAGTTTCTATATCCACGTTTTCGCATGCCTTGATGGATGATTTAGTAAGTGTAATATCTGATTATAGTATTTGCACAAAAAAGCCGGCTTAACACCGGCTTTTTTGTGATCTATTACAATATTTAACGTGTTAGAAGATGTTAAATATTAACCAGCATCGCTGAAAATCAAAGGCTACTGTCGAGCTCTGGAATAGCGTCAAACAAATCTGCTACAAGTCCATAGTCAGCAACCTGGAAGATCGGAGCTTCTTCGTCTTTGTTGATCGCAACAATAACTTTACTGTCTTTCATGCCCGCCAAATGCTGAATCGCACCTGAGATACCAACGGCTACATAAAGATCTGGAGCTACAATTTTACCAGTTTGACCAACTTGCATATCATTTGGAACAAAACCAGCATCAACGGCAGCGCGTGATGCGCCAACAGCCGCGCCAAGTTTATCGGCAACACTGTAGAGCATCTCAAAGTTGTCGCCATTTTGCATGCCTCGACCACCTGAAATAACGATTTTAGCCGCTGTTAGCTCTGGTCTATCACTCTTAGCAAGCTCTTCACTAACGAAAGATGAAATGCCAGCATCAGTAGACAACGATGAATCTTCAACAGTAGCTGATCCTCCATCTGCAGGAACAGGGTCAAAAGCCGTACCGCGAACAGTAATAACTTTAATGGCGTCCGAGCTTTGTACCGTAGCAATTACGTTACCAGCATAAATGGGACGTTTAAAGGTATCTGCAGCTTCAACAGAAACAATTTCTGATATGGCTTGCACGTCTAATAATGCAGCCGCACGTGGTGCAATATTCTTACCGTTTGACGTTGCTGGAGCTAAGATGTGGGTGTAATTTTTTCCCAATTCAGCAACTAACAAGGCAACATTTTCAGCCAATTGATTGGCGTAAGCTGAATTATCGGCATTAATAACCTTGGCTACACCACTGACGGCAGCAGCAGCTTGGACAGCGCCAGAGCAATCACTACCTGCAACTAATACATCGATGTCGCCACCAATAGCTTTGGCTGCAGCAATTGTATTTAAAGTTGCGCCTTTAAGACTGGCATTATCGTGTTCAGCTATAACTAAAATACTCATGAAATCACCTTCGCCTCATTTTTCAATTTATCGACTAATTCAGCTACATCCGCTACCTTAATACCTGCTTGACGTTCAGCTGGTGGCTCAACCTTTAAGGTTTGAACTCTTGGTGCAGCATCAACGCCTAAATCTTCAGGTGAAGTTGTTTCTAAAGGCTTTTTCTTAGCTTTCATTATATTAGGCAAAGAAGCGTAACGTGGCTCGTTCAAGCGCAGGTCAGTCGTTACGATAGCAGGTAAAGTTAGCGCAACAGTTTGTGCGCCACCGTCAACTTCGCGGGTTACATTAACCTTTCCGTCAGCCACGGTGACTTCAGAAGCAAATGTACCTTGTGGCATACCAGTTAATGCTCCTAACATTTGCCCAGTTTGATTGTTGTCAGCATCAATTGATTGTTTACCCATAATGATTAAGTCAGGGGTTTCTTTATCAATAATTGCTTTAAGGCATTTTGCAACAGCAAGAGGCTGTAGCTCTACATCTGTTTCAACCAAAATGCCACGATCTGCACCAAGTGCCATAGCAGTACGGATCTGCTCTTGAGCCTGCTTAGGGCCCATAGACACGGCGATAATTTCAGTTGCCACACCCTTTTCTTTTAATCTAACCGCTTCTTCTACTGCGATTTCACAAAAAGGGTTTATGGACATCTTGGCGTTGGCTATATCAACGTCGGTTCCGTCTGATTTCGGACGAACCTTCACGTTGTAGTCAACTACACGTTTAACTGCAACAAGAATTTTCATGGGGTTTCCATCTGATTATCTGATTGGGTATAAAGCGAATAGATTCGCTTTTCTCGTTTTTGCGGCCTGTAGCCCATTGATACTAGGTCAATATTAATGGCCGTACCACTCAATTCTGAGCGGCAGTATGTTGAACTCTTCCTTAACTAAAATCAATAGTACTCAATAAATTCAATTACGGCAGTACATGTGAAGGCTATAAGTTAGAGTTAATTTTGATCGGTATGTATATAAATTCCACTGAGTGGGCGTTTTGACCACTTTATTGGAGGAAAATACTATTGTTGATTAATTTTCTAGCACGATATAATTAATACAATTATTCTGTATGTACAGAAGACTATTTTTGCCATACTAAGAAACATCTAAACTTATTTAAAAATCAGTCAGTTAGGAGATACGCCCGTGGAACGTGAATATATGGAATACGATGTTGTCATCGTTGGAGCTGGACCTTCTGGTCTGGCCGCTGCTTGCCGTATTCGTCAACTTAATGAAGATCTGAGCGTTTGTGTGGTTGAGAAAGGCTCTGAGGTTGGTGCCCATATTTTATCCGGAGCAGTATTCGAACCCGCAGCACTGACTGAGCTATTTCCAGACTGGAAGGAAAGAGGCGCGCCACTGAATACCGAGGTTAAAGGTGACGACATATACTATTTAACCAATAGTGAAGGCTCGCAAAAAGTACCTAGTCTATTCGTTCCCAAAACCATGCATAACGAAGGCAACTACATTATCAGCCTAGGCAACTTATGTCGTTGGTTAGGTGAGCAAGCTGAAGCTCTTGGTGTTGAGATCTTCCCTGGCTTTGCTGCATCCGAGGTTGTTTATAACAACGATGGAAGCGTTAAAGGTATTGCGACGGGTGATATGGGAATAGGCATGAACGGGGAACACAAAGATTCCTATATGGCTGGCATGGAGTTGCACGGCAAGTACACATTGTTTGCTGAGGGTTGTCGAGGCCACTTGGGTAAGCAAATTATTGCTAAATACAAATTAGATGAAGGTAAAGATCCTCAGCATTACGGTATCGGCATTAAAGAGCTATGGAAAATCCCAGCTGAACAACACCAGGAAGGTCTTGTTGTCCACACGGCTGGCTGGCCTTTGTCTGAGAATGGTGCTGCAGGCGGAAGCTTTCTTTATCACATTGAAAACAACCAAGTTGTTTGCGGTTTAATTACAGACCTGTCCTATAAGAACACCAACCTAAGCCCTTTTGATGAATTTCAGCGTTATAAGCACCACCCAGTCGTTAAGCAATATTTAGATGGCGGGGATCGTATTTCATATGGTGCCAGAGCCATTACTAAAGGCGGTATTCAATCACAACCTAAAATGCACTTTCCTGGTGGATTATTGATTGGTGATGACGCTGGAACACTGAACTTTGCAAAAATCAAAGGCAGTCACACCGCCATGAAATCTGGAATGGTTGCTGCTGAAAGTGTTGTGAAAGCGATAGCAGATGGCCAGGCCAATAATGACTTAACTAGCTTTGCTACGGCTTATCAGGAATCTTGGGCCTATAAAGAGCTTTATGCGCAACGTAATTTTGGCCCTGCCCAGCATAAATGGGGTAATTTAATAGGTTCAGCTTACGCCTTTATCGATATCAACTTGTTTAACGGTAATTTACCTTGGACATTATCTGATCCTGAATCTGATCATAGCCAATTACTTCCTTCAACTGAATGCGCAGCTATTAGCTATCCAAAACCAGACGGTAAACTGAGCTTTGATAAATTGTCATCTGTATTTTTATCGAGCACTAACCACGAAGAAGATCAGCCTTGCCATTTAACTTTGAAAGATGCTGACATCCCTATTAAGCAAAATTTAGCTATTTATGATGAGCCAGCACAACGTTATTGCCCTGCCGGTGTTTATGAGATTATTGAGAATGAGGAAGGCGCTAGCCGCTTACAAATAAACGCACAAAATTGTGTGCACTGTAAGACCTGTGACATCAAAGATCCAAGCCAAAATATCACCTGGGTAACACCTGAAGGAACGGGAGGGCCAACCTATCCCAACATGTAGGAAAGTATAAAAACCTGTTATTTAACAGGGGGTTAATGGCGAAAGTTAAAGTGCTTAAAGTGATGCTTTAACATGAAAAAAGAGGCTCTAAGCCTCTTTTTTCATGTTTGGAGAATGCTCGTTAAATGACGCCAAGGTCAAATTGAGAACCGTAACTTTCAATGAACAATGTTTCTGCAATTAAGCCTGTAGCATCATTAGTAATGGGTATGATTTTAGCCAGTTCAACCAATTGATAAAACACATTACGGCTAATAAGTGCATTTAGGTTGCGCTGAACTTTAATCAGAGGCAAGGGCTGACCTTGAGCATCAGACTCCACCCAAAGTGGATGGTCTTTATCAACGGCAATAGCGTTATCCACATTCGTGGTCATCACCAAACCATTTGCGTTTTGCTTAACGCTTTTAATGAAGAAAGGCGTTACATCGACTTGAATGCGCCACTTTTCGACTGGCGTGACAAGAAAATACTCGCCACCTTCTTTTTTAATTATGCTGGAAAATAATTTAACTAACGATTTACGTGTAAACTCCGTGCCCTCATGAAACCAACGCCCCTCCCTATCAATTCGAATATCAATGTCACCACTCAAATCAGGTGACCAAAGTTCGACGGGCGGAAGTGAATCCTCAAAATTACTTTGATCTAATTTAAGCTCTGCAAGCAATCCATCAATAGTATTCACGCATAGTCTCTTTAATTAACCTTCTGAGAAACAAGGCTTTCAGAGTAGACCTTAAATGCCCCATCAAAAAGGCTTGCGGGTGTAGAACGAGCAATTGACAATAAACCACTACTGGCTTGAACTTGGGTTACATCTACAATTTTGGATGCTTGAACATCATATAATTTCAGCAAAACGCCGAAACGATCAAAACCTAACTGAGTATAATCTTCAAAATCCTCATCCAGTTCAATTAAACTGCTAATTTTGTTTTTATAGACAGCTAGCTGTGGATAAACCACATAATCAATACCATGCACTCTAGCGTCTTCTAAAGCTTGGTTAATGCTTCTTTCCTGCTCGCTTTGCCGAACAGTTACAAAAGATTGATTTAACGCCAACGAAAGCTCTTCTTTTAAGCGTCGACGCAATGCAATGGACCACCTATCTTTTGGGAGGGGGACGTATAAACTTACGGTTCTTGGTAAGACCCACTGCCGTGTTGTTATCAGGGTGGAATCACTGATCATATTGGCTTCTTGAAGCCCTGATTTTATAATGTTTTTTGTGTATTGCGGTGTACAGCCGACAATAAGCGATACAACAAATACGAAAAATAGGTGCTTTGCAGGTAAACTAATTTGTTTTTTCATATTTAAGCCGTAGATGAAAGTTACTTTACAGAAAGCTTATGAACTTAATAATATATCGGCTATTGAGCGTTTATTATTAGAGTTAAATAATACAGCTTATTTTTTTGTTGATGGATCCAGACCCATTCGTACACCGGCCTCCATAATGAACTCCATTAAGCCATCCATATCATCAACAACACTTTGACAATAATGGTTGTGATAAAGCTCTACAGCACCATGAGTAAGAGCCCAATAAGCCATGTAATAATAATACGGTGGAGCGTCTTTAAGTCGACCTTCAGCAATTCGCCGACCAAAAGATGAATTGATCTTTTCAATGGTTTCTTGACGTACTCGTTCTAACTCTGCAAGTTTTTCTTTTTCTTCGCCGTTAGCAAGCATTTTTTCTTCTAGGCGCTGGAATAAGCGAGCCTTAACAGGGTTCTCCATTCTGCCACTGAAATAAACTCTAGCTGGTGCACTGTAATCACCCTCGTCAGCCAGCTCAATGGCCTCTTCTAGCTTGCTTTTAAGTGCGCACTCATAGTCAAACATTAAGCGGCAGTAAATCTCAGTTTTTGATGTGAAATGTTTATAAATAGTGCCTTTGCCTATATCCACCTCAATAGCTATTTGCTCTACGGTAACCTTGTCTTCTCCATGACTCATCAACAAATGCAAAGAGGCGTCTAGAATGTCCTGTTCTCTTTGTTTGAATTGTTGAATTTTAAGCTTTGCTTTATCCATTTACGATTACCTGAGCATTTGAAGCAGTAGTGAAATTAAATACGACCGATGCAAACATCAGCCGTTCACAAAAATAGCTGACTGAGCATTCACGAAATATTATAGCTGTCGAACAATAATCGCTTTAAGTATTATTGTCACCCGAAAAAATTAAATTAGCTCTGCTATTACTCATGAATATCACAGATATTCATTTTGGCAACTATACTGATTGTTCAATCATATAAAAATTTAGATATAACATTCGGAGAAATAATGAGCACTACTATAAGCGAAGCAATCAACACGTTAAGCGAACTATTATTGGGCTTAGAGGATGCTTATTGGGAATCATCATCAATAGAAAAAAAGGATCTTTTTTACGATCTTATTAGCGCGGTTAATAACGAGCTATCTGAATTGGCGAAGCTCAGCATACAAGACCACTATATGGAATATGAACCTGTCTGCATTGAATTTAGACGGGCTAAAGCAAAGCTAACAGACCTTAGGAAGTTAATGGATGAATGTGTAGCCAGGTCATCTACTGCGAATAGACTTGAAGAGCTGATTAATGATGTTGTGCTTTTGTATTCACATTAAAAAACTATTACGCAAAAAATAGGAGCTGCATTGGCTTAAGCTGATCTTAGCCAATGCATGCCATTTCTTGTGGTGTTAGCTCACGACTTTCTCCTGGAGCCAAGCTTGGGTCTAGCACCAAGTCCCCAACTGAAAACCTATGCAGTTTAACAACGCGATTTTGAAATTTTCCAAACATACGTTTAACTTGGTGATATCGCCCTTCTTCTATACCCACTTCGGCCTCATAAGCGCTAAGCACTTTAAGTTTAGCTGGTCGAGTTGTAATATTTTCAAATGGAAAATAAATGCCTTCACTGAAAACTTTTATATAATCATCTGGATCAATTATTGGCTTCTCTAACGTCACTCGATACCATTTTATAACTCGAGCTTCAGGTTCACTTATACGTCGAGACCATTGTCCGTTATTCGTCAGTAACAGCAAGCCTGTTGAATTAAAATCCAACCTGCCCGCTATATGCAATTGGTCTTTATTGTCGATATTAATCAGATCAATAACAGTATTATGCTTATCGTCTTTAGTAGCGCTGACGACACCTTGAGGCTTGTTCAAAATAATATACATAGGCGTATTATCCTGTAATACCTGCTCGTCGAACATTATATGTGAGAACATATCTATGATCTGAGAGGCATCGACGGCTATAGCGCCATTCACAACCACGCGACCGCGTGCCAAAACTAATTTTATATCCCTAAGACTTATGCCGGTCTGTTGACTGATGAAGCGATCTAGGCGAGCTCGTTTTGAGCGCATAGGCTACCTTAAAATAATTAAACTCTTGCATCGGCGTTTGTTATGATTATCACACTTACTCTTCTTCATTGGAATTCCGCATGCTAAAGGCTCTATTTCTCGATATGGACGAAACCTTATGTGACACTAACAAGGCCAATGAAACAGCAAAGAAACTATTTGGAGCGACGATAGAGTCAATATTTGGCTCTCAGATCAATGGGCAGAATATAGCCAATGATTATGTTCGTGGTATTTACAGAGAGTGGACTCCAGAGCAGCAACAGCGATACTTACCGATCATCAAAACACAAAACGAAAGCGCATTTAGAATTCAATTAATTTTAGATTTATTGGCTGCTCAAAACATCACTGGCATTACTCACGATGATGCACAACGATTACAGGATCAATTTGATGCCGACAGGCTTAATGCGTTTGAGTTTTATCCTGGGATTATTGATTTTTTAGCGAGCGCACGTAAATCATTTACTTTAATTGTTATTACTAATGGTCCAGAGTTTTCACAAATTCCTAAGATAGAGTCTGTAAAGTTAACCGACCATGTAGATCATATAATCATTGGCGGCCAAGAACCTGAGCAAAAACCAGCCATCTCTATTTTTGACAAAGCTCTCAAACTAGCCAATTGCGAAGCACATGAAGCTATTCATATCGGTGATAGTCTTGCTGCAGATATTGCGGGGGCCAATAAAAGCGGTATTACTTCTGTCTGGATTCAGCACCAACAACCCCTTGATGCTGAGCTCGGTATCAATCCAACCCATACCTTATTCCATCCGAATGAAATACCTGAGTTGATCGAGTCCCTCTCTTAAGTCTGTCACGGGTTGTTTATCGGTGAGTCTAACGATGTCGATTAAATCAGTTTGTACTATCATAAAGGCACGCGGATTCAAATCCGAAGTGCATCAAAATTTAAGCCGCAATAGCGGCCATATAATCGCCCATTAATTTACCTGGCGTTTTAAATCCTAAATCTTTTCTTGGTCTAGCATTCAATCTCTTAACTGCATGGTCCACTGATGCTTGTGATACTTTCTTGAAGTCAGTGCTTTTCGGAAAGTACTGCCGCAATAAGCCATTGGTGTTTTCATTCAAACCTCGCTCCCAAGAGCTATAAGGGTGAGCAAAATAAACATCTGCTGACAGCGCTTTGCTGATCTCCTGATGGTACGCAAACTCTTTTCCGTTGTCAGCGGTTATCGTATGGACGAGTTCCTTATAAGGCTTCAGCAATGCAATGGTCGCGCGAGTAACATCTTTAGCGCTCTTGCTGTTTACTTGTGCTGAAACAGTGTGTTTCGTAACTCGCTCAACGATTGTTACTAATGCGCCACTGTGGCCTTTGCCAATAACAGTGTCTATTTCCCAGTCACCAACACGAGATTTTTCATCAACAATACTAGGGCGGTCATCTATGCTCACGCGGTTCTTTATCTGGCCTCGCGTTGATTTCCCATTACGGCGTTTATCGTATTTCTTACCCTGTTGACGCAGGTGCTTATAGAGCTCACCACCAGCGTGCTTATCAGCCCATACGTAAAGGTATATGGATTCATGACTGATGAGCTGTGCTTTTTCATCCAGCAGCCAGCCTGAAATTTGTTCGGGGCTCCATTCTATCTGAAGCTTTGATTTAATGAGATCTATCATCGCCGCCGTCATTTTTGTTGGCTGTGATGCATCTTTAGCCCGTAAGTTACAAAGGCTCTGAGCTTGGATCGGTCGATATCCTCTTTTACCTGTATTGCGAGCCAACTCTCTGCTCACCGTCGACTGACTCACCCCAATGCAATCAGCGATAACTCTTTGACTGCAATCTATTTTCTTTAGTGCTGAAATCTGGCATCGTTGCTCATAGGCTAACTGTTGGTAATTACTCATCATTGCTTCATCTCTTGCCGGAGAAAAATAATGAGAGCTTACCTTCAGTTAGCCTCTTCTTCTACCGGAGTGGATGATGCACTTCAGATTTGAATCCGCGGCATGAAAAATCTGCTATCCACACATTTTCTCTATTTCTGGTCTTTGTTGGAATTTCTAATCTCTCTTTTGCGCAAGACAACACTCTTGAAGCTAATGAGAATGAAATTATAGAGCCTGACACTATCACCATTGCTTTCCATCCATACGAGCCCTTTTACGATAATAAAGGTCATGGCTTCGCCGCAGAAATTTATATTGCTGCTTTTGCGTCTCAGAATATTAAGGTTGAAATGCAACCGCTACCTATCAAAAGAGGGATCCGGAAGCTTTTAGCCAATGATGTAGATGCCTTCTCGCCTGGTACGTTGTTCATTAGGCAGCCAGAAAATTTAGATAAACTGCAATGGGTAAACAGTGCGCTTATTAATATTGTTTGGTTTCATAAAAGAGGCAATGATCCTAACTCTAAATTAGACCTCTCTGGAAGCTTGTTGATCTCACCAGCAACTAATCGTGGATTAGACTATTTAGAGCCTTATATGAAGAAAGGCTTAACAAGAATCAGCGTAGAAGACCCCCGGCGCTCTTTAGAAATGATAGCGAGAGGTAGAGCCGATTATGCTGTGTTCTCTCAATTGACCGGCTGGCACTCAATACTTAATCATAATATCAGCAACCCAGAACAACTTAGTTTTACGCTAATGAGAGAGCCTTTCCCTGTAAACTTGGCTTTTTTGAAATCAGTTGATCGAAGCCAAAGGCTTTACCGTAATTTTATTACGGGGATGAGTGAGATCACTAAGAACGGTCAATACATTGCTATTTTGGAGCGTTATTGGGGAAAAGGTAATATTCCAAAATCCGTTTTATTTGACGAGCTTAAATCACAAGGCAGCGATTTCTTTGACTTATCCTTATTTATAAAAGCACACCAGTCGCGCTTAAATAATCAATCTAACCAAGAAGCTAATTCAATTATAAAAAATACGAGTAAAAGAGAGTTGCTAGATTAATGATATTTTATCTTTTTCAATATTGATGACCTTCTGTTTATACAGAGCCCCTAAAGCTTTTTTATAATTCTTTTTACTGACACTAAACGTATTGTATATATCATCAGGGGCAGCTTTGTCGGTAAATGGAGATGAGCCTCCTAACGCTTTCAAATGAGCAATAATTTTGTTGGTTAGATCATCTTTACCCATACCTGATGGAAGCTGCATGCTCACGCCAATCTTTCGGTCTGCTCTTATCTCTTTGATATAGCCCGGTAATTTTTTCCCGTATCTTAGCGGCTTAAAAGCATCATCGCGAAATAACAAGCCAATGTGAGTATTATTAATAACAGCCTTGTAACCCAACTCTGATTTTCCGCAAATCAACAACTCAACCTCTTGCTTTAGCTTAAAATATGTTGATTGCTCCATTAAGTGATAGCTTAATTTTGAGGAGGCCACAATGCGGTCTGTATGCTCATCAATATAAACCGTCACCACATACGACTTACCAAGTTCAAAGGGCTTATGCTGTTCGCCATAAGGCACCAATAGGTCTTTAGACAAGCCCCAGTCAAGAAACGCACCGATATCATTTACATCTGTAACCTTTAAGTAAGCACACTGCCCTACGGTAACGTAAGGTTTTTCAGTGGTGGCAATTATTAGATCATCAGAATCAAAATAAATAAACGCATCAACAAAGTCACCTAGCTCGAGACCATCAGGAACATAACGCTTGGGTAATAAAATATTGCCCAGATGATCCCCATCTAAATAGACACCGAAATCGACAATTTTAACAATGGGTAAACGGTTGAATTTGCCTATGTCGATCATGAGAGCGCCTTAAATTAGAAGTATGTATATTGGTGCATATTGTAAAGGTTTTATTAACATTTAGCAGTCAATGTATACAGTCCTTTGCATTGTATATCTTGCAATAGTACCGCTTACTTGACTCACATCACTGAACAATACAGATCAATTCTATAATCTAGGATTCCTATTTTGATAACAATATTAGCTGAGAATAATGACACCTAACATTCACTGGAATTCGGCGATGATTCGTCGCTATGATTTAGCTGGCCCACGTTATACTTCTTACCCAACAGCGCCACAGTTTGTTGAAGGTTTTGCAGTGTCTGAAGTACACTCGGCTGTCGATAGAAGTAATGCGGCCGGGAGACCATTATCGCTTTATTTCCACATCCCTTTTTGCGATACCATTTGTTATTACTGTGGCTGCAATAAAATAGTCACGGCTAACAAGACGAGAGCCCAACCTTATCTTGATTCTCTTTACCGAGAAATTGAATTACGCGCTGAGCAGGTAGACAGCCATCGCCCTGTACACCAACTGCATTGGGGGGGTGGCACACCAACTTATATAAGTGATCAGCAAAAAATTGAACTGATGAGCGCCACCCGCGAGCATTTTAATTTATTGGATGATGATACGGGCGAATATTCGATTGAAATTCATCCCGGAGCCATGACAACTGATACCGTCAGCGTATTACGAGAGATTGGTTTTAATCGTCTGAGCATGGGCATACAAGATTTTAATCCTCAGGTGCAAAAAGCCGTCAATCGATTTAATACTTTTAAAGAAGTTGAAGAGCTTGTCGTCAAGTCTAAGCTAGAAAAATTTCATTCGCTAAGTATGGATTTAATTTATGGCCTACCGCATCAGACGGTAGAGAGCATTGACCAGACATTGAATCAGATCATAGATCTAGACCCAGACAGGTTGAGCTTATTTAATTATGCTCATATGCCTCATTTATTTAAAAGCCAGAAACAAATTGATGAGCGCTACCTGCCTGAGCCGCAAGAGAAACTGGCTATCCTAGAAAGCTCAATCGAAAAACTACAGAGTGCAGGCTATGTGTACATCGGCATGGATCATTTTGCCAAGCCCGATGATTCATTAACTATTGCTCAATCAAACGGTGAGCTACAACGAAACTTTCAAGGGTATGCAACCCATGGAAATTGTGACTTGTTTGCTTTTGGCGTTTCAGCCATTAGCTCAATTGATAATATTTTCATCCAAAACCATAAGGATATCGCAAACTACACACTAGATTTAGCCAATAGCCACCCGCCAATGCTGAAAGGCTTAAAACTGAGTGACGACGATATGTTGCGGCAAGCTGTTATTAATCAACTGATCTGCCATTTTGAATTAGAGTTTGCGCCATTTAATCACGCTTACGGCATTAACTTCAGTGATTATTTTTCCGACGCTTTAGACGACATAAAACCTCTAATTAATGATCGATTAATCAGTCTCGACGGATCTGGCATCAAAATTTCTAATGATGGTCGCTTATTAATTAGGCGTATTTGCATGGCATTTGATGCGTATCTTAAAAAACCTCAAGCCGTAAAATATTCAAGAATAATTTAATTTTACATCAGTAGGTAAAATAATTATTAGGACTTTGTTTCAAGCTATTGATTTATATAAAGCAGCCAAAATTGATATAGCATTTTGTAAAGTAAGAGAAGAAATCTATTGCAAAAGCATTTAAACGATCTTTAATTACAGCTGGAAATTCTACCGTTCTGGTCAATAATCTTATGACTGGTGACTCGCATCCCCCAAATGCTCGTAGCCACCAGTTGAGCCAATCCGGCATGGAGAGGCTCGAAGCTTAAGAGCATTGGTGATGTTCTTAATGTTTCACTCCTAATGGTCTTAACCCGTTGCTCTCCCCCAAGACTTCGGGTTTTTTTTATGTCCTCCAAAAATTTAATGTCTCGATTAGGCTATTATTTCTAAGCCACCCTTTTAAGAACGCTTAATAATTTTATCACTGAAGGATTCTTTATGTCTCCCGACATATCACAATGTATCGTTGCCTCTAAAGATTTAGGCGTGACATTAGATCACCATGTTTTTGAATCACTAACACACGAAAAAGATTCATCAGACTTACGAGTTATTGGCCATGACCGTGCTAAAAAGGCACTTGAGTTCGGACTGTCTATGGCTATCCCAGGGTTTAATATTTTTTGTGCTGGTGATGCAGGCTCAGGCCGCAGAACCTTAAGCCAGCAAATGTTAAAAGAATTTGCTGCCCAACAACCTTGCGGCAATGAGTGGTGCTATATCAACAATTTTGAAAACCAACATGCACCAGATATTTTATACCTAGACCCTGGCAGTGGTAAAAAGCTGATATCACTCATCAATCATTTTATTGATAATATTTTGACCCTATTTCCTGAATCTTTTGAAAATCCTCACTATCAGCGCCAAAAGAAAGTAATCGAGAGGAAATTCACATCGCAGTATGAGCGTGCCATTACCGAAGTGGAACAAGAAGCATTAAATAATAGCGTCGGCCTCTATGAGGAGGAAGGCTCAATTACTTTTGCACCATTGGTCGACGGAAAAGCAATCGATGATGCTCAATTTTCTGCTTTGGATGAAGCTCAACGTAATAATTTTTATACTCTTTTATCTCATTTAGAGGAAAAACTTTCAGAGAAGTTACTTGAGCTTCCTGTATGGAAGAGGGAATCAAGTGAGCAATTACGCAAGCTGGAATATGAAACGATTGATCATGCGGTTAAGCCCTTACTAAAAGATCTAGGCAGAGAATACTCCAGTAACTTAGGGGTACAAAAATACCTTAAAATTGTTAAACACAATATTGCCGAGGCAATAGTTGATATCTTAAACATTGACGACGGTGAGAGTGAAGGACTTGATAACCGCAAGGCGAGACAAGAGTTCGTCAATTTATTTTTACCCAACCTTTTAATTGAGAGAGATATCTCCGAAGGTGCACCTGTTATCTATGAGCAGCACCCTTCTTACCAAAATCTATTTGGGACTATTGATTTTTCTACAACTCCGGGGGCTCAACACACTAATCACACGATGATTCGTCCTGGCGCGTTTCACAAGGCTAATGGCGGGTTCTTAATGCTTGATGCTGAAAAACTAATTGAGCGGCCGCATGTTTGGGCGCAATTAAAGCTGGCATTAAAAACTCATGAAATAAAAATTGAGCCGCCGATGTCTGATTCTATAAGTGGCAGCTCTTATCCATTACAGCCAGAAAAAATCCCTCTGAAGGTAAAAGTAGTACTGCTAGGATCGAGAGAAATTTATTACGCCTTGCAAGCTTACGATCAAGAGTTCTCTGAGCTTTTTCGGGTTTTAGCCGACTTCGATCAAACGCTCACGGATTCACCAAAGACCCTACAAGCCTTCTCCGCATTGGTTAAAGAAAGAGGCCATCGCTTAAATTACCCAAGTATTAATAACGACGCTATAGCGGCCTTAGCCACTGACGCTATGCGCCGATCTGAGCATAAGAATAAGCTGTCGAATAACATCCAAAAAATAAATGAAGTACTGGACGAAGCATATTTCATATGGGGTCAAACGGAATCAAATGATTGTATTAATGCATCACACATTGAATCGGCTATTAGTTCCAAACAATATCGGGCAAGCCGAACCAGCGAGTTAATGCTGAATGACATTCATGAGAAGCAAATTTTAATTGGCACCGATGGTTTTGAGGTGGGCAAGGTTAATGGTTTGACGGTATTTTCCGTTGGCGATGATTCTTTTGGTACCCCCGCTAGAATTACCGCCACCGCTTACGCAGGAAAGCAAGGCGTTACTGATATTGAGCGAGAGGTAGACTTAGGTAGAGCAATACACTCTAAAGGCGTTATGTTGCTGACTGGCTTTTTAGGCCATAAATATGGCCGATCTTTTCATATGTCGCTGTCGGCTAATATTGCCATTGAGCAGTCGTATGGCCTTATTGATGGCGACAGCGCTTCTTTAGCCGAGATTTGCTCTTTAATTTCTGCAATAACTGAGTTACCTATTGATCAATCAATTGCTGTTACAGGGTCAATCAGCCAGCATGGTGAGGTTCAGTCAGTGGGTGGCGTGAATGATAAAATAGAAGGCTTTTTTAAGCTTTGTAGTTCTCGCGGACTTACAGGTAAGCAAGGTGTAATAATACCCAGAACCAATCAAATTAATTTAATGCTGCAACAGGAAATAATTGATGCTGTATTTAATGAGCAATTTTATATTTATGCGGTTGGCAGTATCGATCAGGCGTTAGAGATATTGATGCATAGAAAGGCGGGAGTTAAATCAAAAACGGGAAACTATACCAATGGTAGTATTCACAAAATCGCCACCGAAAAATTGAAAGAGCTGTCAACCATGACAAATAAGTATTCGGAGTAAACTTCTTAAATACTTTTAACTTGAGTATACCATTCAGAAGGCTCATTTAAATCTCCATCTGAATCTAGCTCTGGATATGAAATATCATTATCGTCACAGTATTTTGCTATTACTGGCTGACACCACTGAAAAAATGCTTTTTTGTAGGAGTCATCATCCAATCGACAATGGCTGTACATTCCATGCACTTGGCGCTGCCTTTGAGCTTCGTTTAAAATAATCGCACAAGCTACTGATACGTTGTAAGACTCGACCATTCCCATCATAGGAATTATTACCTGTTGATCACAAAGCTCTAAAGCTTGCGAGCTCACCCCTGACTTTTCCGAACCCATCAATATAGCCGTAGGCTGGCTATAATCTACTTCTCTGAAGTCTACAGCCTTACTGGATAAGTTTGCTGCAACAATACGAAAGCCCTGTTTTTTTAAAGACTTAATTCCATCAGATATTGATTCGTGATTCTGTGTTGTCACCCACTTATTACTACCTGATGCTGTCCCCCTATAAGATCTAAAGCCTTTCTTTGGGGTTACACAATGAAATGTTCCAACCCCCACGGCATCGCAACTTCTAATAATAGCGGACAAGTTACGAGCCTTGTGTGCCTCATCAGTTATAACCGTTAAGTCTGGTTGGCGCTGAGACAGTACTCGATGGATGGTTTCTACTCTATTGGGGGTCATTTTTAAATATATAAATAGACATAAAAAAATAGAGGCTATTAGCCTCTATTGCGAATTAAAATATAAGGTCTCTAGTTAGTCATCTTGCGCTGCTTTAACCGGTACGCTTTCTGGTTCAATATTTTCAGGTGTTTCATAAACCAACAATGGCTCTGAATCACCGCTAATTACCGATTCATCAACAACTACCTTTGAAACATTATCTTCGCTTGGTATTTTATACATAGTGTCGAGTAGCACTGACTCCATGATTGAACGCAAACCACGAGCGCCTGTTTTACGATCCATAGCTTTTTTGGCCACAGCCTCTAAAGCATCCTGCCTAAAGTCAATTTCAACATTTTCCATCTGGAACAATTTATTGTATTGCTTTGTCAGAGAGTTTTTAGGTTCGGTCAAAATTTGGATTAATGCTTCCTCATCCAACTCTTCTAATGTAGCAATGACTGGTAAACGCCCAACAAACTCAGGGATAAGGCCATAGCGAACCAGATCTTCTGGCTCTAGGTCCTTCATAGTCATGCCAACAGTTTTGCTGGTATCTTTACTTTTTACTTCAGCGCTAAAACCTATTCCGCCCTTTTCGGAGCGATCACGAATAACTTTATCTAAGCCTGCAAAAGCTCCACCACAAATGAATAAGATGTTTGAAGTGTCTACCTGCAAAAACTCTTGCTGTGGATGCTTACGTCCTCCTTGAGGGGGAACAGAAGCTACTGTGCCTTCGATTAGCTTCAACAATGCTTGCTGTACACCTTCGCCAGAAACATCTCGAGTGATCGATGGGTTATCTGACTTACGAGAAATTTTATCAATTTCATCGATGTAAACTATACCTTGCTGAGCCTTTTCAACATCATAATCACATTTCTGCAATAATTTTTGAATGATGTTTTCAACATCTTCTCCAACATAACCAGCTTCAGTCAGTGTTGTAGCATCGGCTATAGTAAAAGGAACATTTAATAATCGTGCTAAAGTTTCAGCTAGCAGTGTTTTACCGCTACCTGTAGGCCCAACCATAAGAATATTGCTTTTGCCTAGCTCGACTTGGTCTTTGTTTTTATTCGCCTCATCAGCCCGCAAGCGTTTGTAATGATTGTATACAGCTACAGCCAATACTTTTTTGGCACGAGTTTGACCAATAACATACTGATCAAGGATTCCAGATATTTCTTGAGGTGTAGGTAAGCTATTAGAGCTTGTTTCTGTGGCACTCTCTTGTATTTCTTCACGAATAATGTCGTTGCAAAGATCAACGCATTCATCACATACAAAAACAGATGGACCAGCAATTAATTTGCGGACTTCATGCTGACTCTTTCCGCAAAAGGAACAATACAGCAATTTGCCGTCTTCTTTATCATTGGTGTGATCGGTCATCAAACCTCTCCGTGAAAATCATATTCTTTGCCAAAAGGCACAATTTAAATAGCAAAACTAACGATCAAGTAGAATGAGGGCAACAACCCTCATTTTCAAGCCCCTGTATTACCAGAACGTCAAATAAACTTCGCAAATAGACGTTGGTTATTCAGATTCGCTCACTCGCTTATCGATAACACTGTCAATCAGGCCGTAATCAACAGACTCTTGAGCACTCATAAAGTTGTCTCTTTCAGTGTCATCGGCAATTTGCTGTGCTTCTTTACCTATATGATAAGCCATTAATTGATTGAGTCGATCCTTAGTCTTTAAAATTTCTTGAGCGTGAATATGGATGTCAGTCGCTTGACCTTGCGCTCCACCACTTGGTTGGTGAATCATGGTACGTGCATTAGGTAGGCAATGGCGCTTACCTTTAGCACCCGCTGTTAATAAAAACGCACCCATACTACAAGCTTGGCCGATACACATAGTGCTTACATCGGGCTTAATAAATTGCATGGTGTCATAAATAGACATGCCAGCCGTAACAGACCCGCCTGGAGAGTTAATATAAAGATGGATGTCCTTGTCTGGATTTTCAGCTTCGAGGAAAAGAAGTTGAGCAACAACTAAATTGGCCATATGGTCTTCTACTTGACCAACTAAAAATATAACTCGCTCTTTCAGCAAGCGGGAATAGATATCAAACGAGCGCTCTCCACGAGCGGTTTGCTCAATAACCATTGGAACTAAGCCGGAATTCTGGATTGGTGAAGATTGAAGCATGGAATCAACTACAGACATGTTATTTTTATACCTTCAAGAGTTTAATAGAACTTATGCTGATCAAAATGATCTGGCAATCGAACAAGATATTAATCTTTTAGGAGCTTAAACCTTGCTGCTTTTATATTCCAGCATTGAGATAAAAAAGAAGAAAAATAGCCGCGAAATGAGCATTTCGCGGCGACTATGCTTAAAAAACAAACAAGAAAAAGCACTGCGGACTAAATTAGCCTGCTTGCTCTGCGGGCTTAATCACTTCATCGTAACTACTTTGCACTTCTGTAACCTTAGCGTTAGCCAGTATGTGCTCAACTACTTGATCTTCAAGAACTACTGATTCAACACCATTTAGCAACTGCTGATTACCATAGTAATAATTAATGACTTCTTCAGAATCTTGGTAAGTTGAAGCAACTTCTTCGACCTTACTTCTTACCTTGTCAGCGTCGACTTTAATATCTGCAGATTTAACCACTTCACCAACAATTAAACCAAGGGATACGCGACGGTTAGCTTGCTCAGTAAACATGTCATCCGGAAGTAAGGCTTTCATATCCATGTTTGGTTGAGCGCCACCAAATTGCTGCATCATCTGATTGCGAAGGCCTTCGATTTCACTAGCAACCAAGGCTGATGGAAGCTCTACATCATGAGCATCAACCAACTTATCCATTACCGAGCTTTTAAGCTTTTGGCTGGCAGCATTTTTAAGCTCACGCTCCATGTTTTTTCTAACATCAGCACGAAACTCTGCTTCGTCTTCTGTTTCAACACCGAATTTACCAAAAAATTCTTTATCAAGAGCGGGCAATTGAGTGATTTCATTGGAGTTTACCTTGACGGAGAACTTAACCGCAGCTCCTTTCAGATCTTCACTGTGGTAGTCTTCAGGGAAGGTCAAGTCTAGCTCTACTTCTTCGCCAGGCTTTAAACCAATAAGACCATCCTCAAACCCAGGGATCATACTATTAGAGCCTAACTCTAATGCTTGACCTTCAGCGCTGCCACCCTCAAAAGCTTCACCGTCTTTGGTGCCAGTGTAATCAATATTTACGCGATCACCTTTTTGAGCTTTACGTTTGCTTGGCTTCCAGTCGGAGTGTTGCTTTTGCAAAACTTCGAGCATGCTATCAACATCTATATCGGTAACTTCGGCATTGAGCTTATCTATTTCAAAGCCTGAAGTGTCCGCTAAAGTTATTTCGGGATAAACATCAAACGTAGCAATGTATTCTAAATCTTTGCCTTCGCTCATTTCTTTTGGCTCAATAGCAGGCTGACCAGCAGGTACTACGCCTTGCTCTTTGGCTGCCTCATAAAAGGAGCGACTGAATACTTCACCGATAACCTCTTGACGCACTCCAGCACCATAACGTTGCTTAACAACTTTTAGTGGTACCTTGCCTTTACGAAAACCATTAATATTTACGGTTTTACTTGCCTGTTGTAAACGTTTTTGTACTTCAGAATCGATTTGTGCGGCGGGTATGCCTACGGTCATGCGACGCTCTAATCCAGAAGTCGTTTCAATTGAAACCTGCATGATGTTCCTCGTAAAAAAAGAAAAGAAAGAAATACCTTTCGGTATGGTATATATGAATAATGGTGAGGACAGGAGACTTAAAATCCCACATCTTTAGACGCTAGAACAAAAACATAGATCGTAGCTCTTAGAACCCAAAACTCTTATTATTTAAGACAAGAGGGTCAGCATGTGCTAACCCTCTATCTCTTATATGGTGCGGCCGGAGAGACTTGAACTCTCACATCAAAGATACTGGTACCTAAAACCAGCGCGTCTACCAATTCCGCCACGGCCGCAATGCGGGGCATTCTGCCACAGCCCCCACAAAAGTACAACGCACTAGATGTAAAAAACTGAAGTGCCTTAGTAACTATCTAATTGGCACTGCCATTGCGAATCACAGCGCAAATAAAACAGCTGTTAATCAGTAGCAATCTGCCCAAATAATAAACAAAAATCGACATAAAAAGGTTGGAAAAAAAGCAATCTGTGAGTTATTAGTGCTAAAAGATCAGCTAATTCTTTCCGGCCAACCATTTTCTTCATGATATGAAACTATAATATATCGAAATAAGATTATTTTTGGTTTTAACACATTGATTTTATTCAATATAAATAACCTAAAATAATTAAACAGGCGTGAAGAAAGAGCCTGTGAGTGCTTCCATGCTTGATTCGTATGCTCCAAGCTTTAGATTTTAATTAATTCAACGTTACTTGGGAAGTGACACCAAAACTATTGATTTTTTGTCACTTTTATTAGAGATGAAGGTTTTGTTTCTTGCTCCTACTCTAGTTATGAAAGCACTCTGTTCTGGCAACAAACCTGTTTCAAGCGGTTCGCAATCATTACCAATCGTACATATACCGCTAACGCAAATCACCAAGGCATAGCTGGCCATCTCTGGCAGGTAATGGCATCCACCCTTTTCTAGCGTAACTCTCCATACGTAAAAATCATCGAATGACACAACCTCTTCAACCAAAACTTCATCAGATTCATAAATCAGCGGTAACAAACGGTCTTCAGGAATATCTAAATTCATTGTAGATAAAGCTGAATGAGTGTCCCATTTGTCTTGTGTAAGTACCTTTTGAGCAAAAGAAATTATTTGGCGCTCGTAAACAGGAGTTTGAAATTCGATAGTACGTACACCGTGGAGCAAAGAGTGGGGGGTATAGCATGGCACCTTTAAAACATCACCAACCACTAGATTCTTTAAACCTTTAAAGCTATCCATCGCCTCACGAAGTAAATGTTCTTGTGCAATCAACTCAGGAGGCAATAGTTTTAACCATTGCTTTAATTGATCAGAAGATACGGGAGCGCATAGAGCTATCCCAGCTTCATGGCGAAAACCATCTATAACAAGATCTATTTTTCGGCGTATAGTTTCGTAAGCGGCTATTGACTGAGCGAACGCTGCTTTACAGTCAGTATCATTTTTATACTCACGACGCTTAGACGGATTTAAGCCTATACAAATCCCTCCCAAGCCATTAGGCCAACAAGATTCATCAACAGAGGTGACCACATAGACTTCTTGTTTTTTTTCGTGCTGCTCAAAATACAAATCGCCAAACATTTTTTCAGGCAGTGGATCTAATATTTTAAGTAAATTGATCTTACGGTGCATACTATTGCACAAAGCATTAGGCATTATTGATAACAACCAAGGCAAAGGTATAGCGCCCTGCCCATCAGTCACTTTGGATAAACCCCTTTCTTCAATTCCGGTATACCATATTTCTTGCCCCCAGGGTTTGGCTATAGATACAGTTTCAAGAGCGATTGCTGCGCCTGGATTAAAGCTAGGGATTTCATTTTCATTAAGCCAAAAGCTAACGCCTTGCCAATCACATTGACCTGTTAGCTCTTGCTCTCTAACCGCACTCCAATCCATAACAGAAATGTTAGCAATATTTCCACCCGTTAACTCCGCTACCGCTAGTAACGGTATTTTTGGAGAGCCTGTTAGATAATATTGCTCAAATTGATAGCGAATTATAGCTAGGCAGTTGTCATCAGGATGGAGCTTAGACACAGCATCCAGAAGATATGATTCAGGGTTAGCAACGGGTATGCATTGATTCATGGTCATTCTAAAAAGCCATCAAATTATGGGTTGTCAGGAGTTTAGCAAAAAACAGATTAAAATTTATTGAAATATCAGGCACAAAAAAGCCGGGGTTACCCGGCTCTTAAAGGCTGATTCAATACTGCTATCAGACTCTTTCTATTACAGTTGATATCCCCTGCCCCAACCCAATACACATGGTAGACACACCAATATTCATGTCTCTATCTTGCATAACAGTTAGTAGTGAACCACTGATGCGAACACCTGAGCAACCAAATGGGTGGCCTAGCGCAATTGCGCCTCCATGGACGTTAACCTTGTCTTCCATATCATCAAGCAATTCAAGATCTTTAAGAACAGGAATAGCTTGAGCAGCAAAAGCTTCGTTAAGCTCAACATAGTCGACATCTTTCATTGTCATACCCAATTGCTGTAAAGCTTTTTGGGTTGATGGTACAGGACCATAACCCATGATCGATGGGTCAACACCAGCCAATGTAGTTGCGGTTACCTTGGCTATAGGGTTTAAGCCTAATGATTTTGCACGCTCAGCAGACATAATCAACATCACGGAAGCGCCATCAGTAATCTGTGATGACGTACCAGCTGTTACCGTTCCACCTTTAGGGTTAAATGCAGGGCGTAACTTAGATAAACCTTCAGCCGTAGTTTCTGGACGAATAGTTTCATCATGCTCAACCATAAATGGTGCGCCAAACTCATCATGCCCCATAACAGGGATAATTTCTTTGCTGAACTTACCTGCTTCACGAGCCGCCGAAGCTAAGCGATGTGAGCGTGCTGCAAACTCATCCATTTGCTCACGTCCAACGCCATGCATCATGGCTAGAACTTCAGCCGTCATACCCATACTTCCTGCCGCTTTAGCAACAGACAAACCCATCTTAGGGTTGGGGTTAACGCCTTCCATCATATTCAGGTGTCCCATATGCTCAACACCACCGACCAAATACACATCACCAATACCGGATTTGATATTTGCGGTAGCAGTGTGCATAGCTGACATAGATGAGCCGCATAAGCGATTCACAGTCTGTGCTGGTACGGTATGTGGCAAACCAGCCAACAACGAAATCATTCGAGCAACATTAAAACCTTGCTCTTCGCGCTGCATTACACAACCCCAGATCATGTCATCGATAATCGCAGGATCAACACCTGGATTACGAGCTAACAACCCCTGAATAATAGTTGCACTGATATCATCAGCACGAACGTTGCGAAAACAGCCATTTTTAGAACGACCCATTGGGCTACGAGCGTAATCTACAATTACGGCATCTCTTGGATTCAAGCTCACGTCTTAATCTCCTTAATAGTTAACGGGCGCCCTTAGGCGTAGTATTTTTTACCTGATGTAGCCATTTCACGCTGAGCGTCAGTAGCTTCATAAAGTTTGCCTAAGTGCTTGTACTTATCACACAGCTCAACAAACTTGTCGAGACCGATGCTATCAATCCAACGGAATACACCACCACGGAATGGAGGAAAACCAACACCATAAATTAATGCCATATCAGCCTCAGGAGCCGAACCAACAATATTTTCTTCGAGGCAACGAGCTAACTCAGTAGCCATAGGGATCATCATACGAGTAATGACCTCCTCCTCATCATACTCTTTAGATTCTGCACAAACGGGAGATATAAGTTCATACACGCTCTCATCCGCCGTTTTCTTTGGCTTGCCGCGCTTATCTGGAGCATAAGTATAAAAACCTTTGCCGTTCTTCTGACCATAGCGATCATTCTCAAACATAATGTCTGCGGCGGTCTTAAAGTCTTTAGACATACGGTCTGGAAAGCCTTCAGCCATAACGTGCTCTGCATGTGCACCGGTATCAATGCCAACCACATCAAGTAAATAAGCTGGACCCATTGGCCAACCCCAACGCTCCATGATCTTATCGACTTTCTGAAAATCGGCGCCATCACGAACCAAACCAGCAAAACCAGCAAAATAAGGAAAAAGAACTCGGTTAACTAAAAAGCCTGGGCAGTCATTGACAACAATTGCTTTTTTACCCATAGCATTGGCATAAGCAACGGTACGAGCAATGGTGGTATCGGATGACTTTTCACCACGAATAACCTCAACCAAAGGCATGGCGTGCACAGGGTTAAAAAAGTGCATGCCGCAGAAATTTTCTGGGCGCGCCATTGCTTTAGCCATATGGTTAATTGATATAGTTGAAGTATTAGAAGCTATGACAGTGTCATCGGTAACGTGTTTTTCGACGTCAGCCAATACTGCACATTTAACTTTAGGGTTTTCAACAACGGCCTCAACAACAACATCAACATCATCGAAGTTATCGTACGATAAAGTTGCATCAATACTGGATAAAATTTGTCCCATTTTATCGGCGGTCATGCGACCACGACCAACTTGCTTGCTCAACAGCTTGGTCGCTTCATTCATACCAAGATCTAGACCTGCTTGAGCAATATCTTTCATCTTGATTGGGGTACCTTTAAGAGCTGATTGATAAGCGATACCACCGCCCATAATCCCAGCACCCAACACTGCTGCGCGTTCAACTTTCTTGTCAGCTTTCTTTTCCCAGTCTTTGGCTTTTTTACTTATCAACTGGTCACTGAGGAATAAACCCACTAGGGATTGAGCTGCACCGGTAGAAGCAACTTTCATGAAGCCTTGTTTTTCAACTTCAAGAGCCTCGTCACGTCCCATGGTTGCTGCTTTTTGCATGCCTTTAATGGCAATAACTGGAGCTGGGTAATTTGGACCAGCTTGACCAGCAATGAATGCTTTCGAAGTTTCGAAAGCCATCATTGATTCGGTTCCATTTAATTGTAAAGGAGCTTTTTTCTGTTTCCGGCGAGCTTCGTAATCAAGCTTCCCATCAATACATTGTTGTAGCACGTTCAATGCAGAGGCTCGCAATTGCTCAGGAGCAACAACACCGTCAACCACACCAGCTTTTAAGGCTGCATCAGGTCTTTGGTCTTTACCTGAAGCAATCCACTCAATTGCGACGTCACAGCCAGCTAAGCGAGGTAGACGGACAGTGCCGCCCCATCCAGGAATTAAGCCTAATTTAACTTCAGGTAAACCGACTTTAGCCGCCGTACTGGCAATTCGGTAATCACAAGCCAAGCAAAACTCTAAGCCACCACCTAACGCAAAACCGTTAATAGCAACTACGACTGGAACCTTGAGATCTTCAATTCGATTGTTGTTTTGAGTGTTTTTACCCAAATTGTCACCAGCGGCGTCAGGGCCAGCTGCAAGTAAGGGGACAAACTCTGAAATATCTGCACCAACAATAAAAACACTTTTACCACTCGTCGCTAACACACCTTTTAAATCGCTGGTGCCTTCTAAAGCCGTAATTGCTTGGTCTAACTCAGCAACGGTTTGGCTGTCAAACTTATTAACTGACTCACCTTGTAAATCGAAATTTAGTTCTGCGATGCCAGAATCAAGCATTTTCACAGAAACAGAATTGCCTTTAAAAATCATATTTGACCTCTTAAGTTCCTTAGGGGGAAACCCGATGGGTAGCGTTTACCGTTCAAAACGGTCGTTTGATTATAGCCTTTAAAACACTTGTTTGAATACGGTGAAGCTCCAACTATTTCTGACCGAAGCGTCACACTGGCAAAACAGTGCATGTTTATATAGCAGAGCGGTCGCTTAGATCAAAGGAAAATTTGTTTTTTCTTTGGTTAAATCTTAAATAAAATCACACTGTTGTGATAGACCATGTAGCTTGAGGGTCGATGGATTCGAGCCTGTAAGGCACAAATGGACTAATTGAAACACTGTCACCCTGATTAAGAACCTGTTCTGTATCTATGGAAAAAAAAGTAACGGCACCTGAGATAATCAACAACAAAGAATTATAGCGGTTCAAATGATTCTTAGAGCTACTCGCATTAGTGGAGCTATAAAAATGAACTTCACAATCTGGATAAGCCACATCTCCACTATCAATCAACTTGGCAAATAGAGGTTCGTTGTCATTGGTATGACCACGTCTAATATGATGAGATTGCTTTGCTATAGGTATAGAAAAAAAACTAGCTAACGAGATGGGAAAGCCATTAAGCACCCTTTCAAGCGAGCTCACTGATGGACTCACGGAACCCTGCTCAATTACTGAAATAGCGCTATTAGGTACACCGGAGCGCTTAGCAAGTTCGCGCTGAGATACGCCGTGAAATATTCTTAAAGAGCGCAGCCTCAGTCCAATAGCTTCCAACATATTCCCCTATTCATCAAAAAATTTATTAACTGGTGCTGAATCTAAATTCAAGCACTCTGATGTAGCATATCAGAATACTGACGCTCCACTGATAGCGATAATTGATTTATAAAACCAGGAATAACTATCGATTCACCGACGATTTTAAGATCTGATGGGTCAATCATACCTTCTCCTACATTATAGATCACATTAAAATCCCCCATAATTGCTCGCTGATCGTAGTCAGTTGATTCTGATATTGTGCTCTTTCTTTTTATGCAATAGGCCTTATATGTATCTAACCCATAGCGCTGTAATAACATCTCTTCAACTTTATCGGGCGATATAACCACACCTGTCGCATTATTGCCGCCGAAGCCTTTTGAATTTATAAAAGCAACATCTAAAGCACCTTTTGGATACACATGATGCCCGGTTAAAATTTTAATTGAATCCTGCCTAACGTCATCAGCCACCTGTTTTATAGTTTCAATACCTGGAATAACTCCGTATCTAAAAGAACCCAGAACCGACATCATTTGATCGCCGCTTGCAGAACCTATGGAGTGACCGACATACGCTTTGGCAGCAGTAACCGGCCATGATGAAATATTAAATGAATCAGCAAGATCGTTAAGTAATTCAGACTCTGTCGTTCTATTTGCAGGAGTACTTGATCCATGAGCATGAACAAAGCTTCTCAATCGCAAACCCTCTTCCCCTACTATCCCTTTAGCTGATGCCATCGCTTTCGCTAGTGTCAGATAATTTCCGGCACCAGGCGCAGAGATGGATTTTTTAAAACCATCGGCATTAACAAATACGCCAGTGGCCGCTCCGTGTATTTGTGCTCCAAGCTCAACAGCGAGCGCATCATCCATTAAAATAATAAATTGAGAGGCTTCAGCAATAACAAAACCACAATTATCGCCAAAAGGCCGACTCGACTTTTGATAATCTGGAGTGTCAGAATGATCTAATTTTTTAAGGGATTTCTCAGTTGCTAGGGCATTCATCGCAGCAAAACCGTCAATGACTTCCGGTATAACAGGTGCCTCGCTTGATCCCACAATAACTACCCTGCTGTTACCGTTTTGAATAGACTCAATGCCAGCCTTTAGATTATAAAGAAATGTTGCGCAGGCACCCGTCACACATCCTGTCGTACCCACGCTGCCCAACACATAAGCGTTGATAAAATCAGCAGGCATGGTATTTAAACTTAGCGGTAACTGCTTTGCGGAAACTCTTTTCCCTTGTTCGTAGGCATTAAATACGCCTTTAACACCACACTCATCAACTTGACCCAAAATGCTGCCAACATAAACCGCTACTTCATCAGGGTTTATCGCATCAACAACCGTTCCCCAATCAATACCCATTGAATAAAGTGCATCACTGATGCCGCATATCGTAATTTGTAAGTTCCTCGGGTGTGATCTTGATTTATACAGACTTGCAACATCAAAACCTGACGGTAATTGTGCAGCTGAACCAACGTTTGATATAGGTTCAGCACCGTTAGTTTCTAATTTTCTAACCAACGTACCATCACGAACTTGACCCCAGTACAGTTCTGAAACCTGACTCATAGATAATACCTTGTCGTCACACGTCATAAATCGGCCATTTTTGGATACGACCAAGCCCATCATGACGGCAAGTCCAGCAACTGTTTCATCTTTCTCTGACGCAGACAATGAGTCAATAATCATACGCCTAAAACCATGATGGGATGAACTTCTACCAGCAGCGTTATAACCACCAAAACCAACAATAACAGGTAAGCGTTGCATAATTTTCCTAAGACATAGTGTGTATGATGTCCTCAGTTTACAAACAGGACTCAAGATGAGTTATTAATTTTAAGCCATTTTTTAGGCTATAATGGCCACTAAAACATAAGGGGGAAAAGATGGGAGAGAAAGTTGGTGCCGCTTTTTTGTTATTAGATGATATTCTTTCAACCAGCTTAACTCTACCCTTAGAAATGATGAGAGCTGCTGAAAGCCGCGCACTTGCAGGCAACAGGCATTTAAAAAAATTGAGTTTAGTATCGGTAGGTACAACCCTCAATCCCGTTAAAACCCAATCCGGATTTAAATTAACGCCTGACTATAATATTGATGATATAGAATCTACTCAGTTATTAATCATCCCTTCGCTTTGGAGAAATCCACGCCCGTCCATCATCAATAATTCGTACATCATTGAGTGGTTAAAGCAATTAAATGAGCAAGGGACAACGATTATAGGAGTTGGTACCGGATGTTGCTTTATGGCTGAAGCGGGCTTGCTGGACGACAAACCTGCAACAACTCATTGGCATTATTTTGATGAGTTCGCTAAAAAGTACCCAAAAGTTAGACTCAAGCGCCAGTACTTTATTACCCAATCCAGTAATTTATATTGTGCAGCAAGCATAAATGCGGTCGCTGATTTAACCGTACATTTTATTCATAGAGCTTATGGTGCTGACGTAGCCAATCATGTTCAGCGCCATTTCTCTCACGAAATTCGTAAAGATTACTCTTCTACCAGCTATTATGATGATAAGCATCGCTATCATCCGGATGAGGATATTGTTCAAGCGCAAATTTGGCTGCAAAATAACTACCATAAAGAAATACAAGTTAAAGACGTTGCCTCCAAATTTGACATGAGCACAAGAAATTTTAATCGCCGCTTTAAACAGGCTACTGACCAAACACCATTGCACTATTTACATGAAATCCGGATCGATATGGCCAAAGATTTACTTCAAACAAGCAACCTATCAATTAGTGAAGTGGCTGACCGTGTTGGCTACAAAGATATGGGTTATTTTGCTGCACTTTTTAAAAAGGTGCTCAGCACAACCCCAAGCCAATATCGATCAACAGTAAGAGCAAAGCTTTTCAAACCCAACAACTAATTATATATTTTTATACGCACAAGAGGCATGCATGGTTCAATATATTTTGTCGATAGACCAAGGAACAACTAGCAGCAGAGCTATTATATTTGATTCAAGTGGTTCAGTTTGTTCACGATCTCAGCAAGAATTTGAACAAATATTTCCTAATGATGGCTGGATAGAGCACCGCCCAAATGATATCTGGCAATCGACATTATCGGTCTGTAAAGAAGCTATTAAAAACTTAAATATAAGTGCCTCCGATATTACCTGTATAGGAATTACCAATCAGCGGGAAACAACCATATTGTGGGATAAAGTCAGTGGCGAACCTATTGCTAACGCTATTGTTTGGCAAGACCGCAGAACAGCGGACTATTGTGAGCAGCTAAAGTCGGAAGGCCATGAAAATACCGTAACGGATAAAACCGGTTTATTACTCGATCCCTATTTTTCTGCAAGTAAAATTAATTGGCTCTTAAGTAACATATCCGGTGCACGAGAGAAAGCTGAGTCAGGTGAATTATTGTTTGGCACGGTAGATACATTTTTACTTTGGAAGTTAACCAACGGCAAAAGCCATAAAACCGACGCCACTAATGCCTCTAGAACATTGCTGTTTAATATCCACACCCAGCAGTGGGACGAAGAACTACTTTCGCTCTTCAACATCCCAAAATCTTTACTGCCTGAAGTGTTAGATTGCAGTGCGAATTTTGGAATAATTGATGAATCGCTATTAGGTGCATCAATACCAGTAACGGGCATTGCAGGCGATCAGCAGGCAGCCCTAGTCGGCCAAGCTTGCTTCTCTCCCGGAATGGTGAAAAGCACTTATGGTACGGGCTGCTTCATGATAATGAATACAGGCAAAAAAATCATAAAATCAAAAAACAAGCTGCTAACGACAGTAGGCTACCGTTTAAATGGTGAAGTTTCTTACGCCGTAGAAGGCAGTATTTTCGTAGCTGGAGCAGCCGTTCAATGGTTACGTGACGGATTGCATCTCATTGAAAAAGCTGAACAAACAGAATCATTAGCCAAACAAGCTGACCCAGAATCTAAAGTTTACATGGTTCCAGCGTTTACTGGTCTTGGGGCTCCTTATTGGGACCCTTATGCACGCGGAGCATTACTAGGACTTAATCGCGATACAGGCATTAAAGAAGTGGTGGCGGCTGGATTGATGTCTGTCTGCTACCAAACCAGAGATTTACTCGAAGCTATGAAAAGTGATGGAGCTGACTTCCCCGACACCATAAAAGTTGATGGGGGTATGGTTGCCAATGACTGGTTTGCGCAATCGCTGGCTGACACGTTAAACACGAAAGTTCAAAGGCCACAAATAATTGAAACAACCGCATTAGGAGCAGCCTATTTAGCAGGATTACAATGCGGTATATTTAACTCATTACAAGAACTTACCGAGTTATGGCAATGCAATGGTGATTTTATGTGCAGTATTGATGAAGCGCGTCGAGATAGCTTATACCAAGGCTGGTTAGAAGCCATTGATCGTGTTAAAAGCAAACATTGCTGAGATCTATAACTGTTTATGTCTAATACTATATTGCCACTAAAAAATATTCTTCACGGTGATTATAAGTGCCTTGTTGATTCTTTTCGTGAAGTGGAAAAAAAAGACGCTAAAAGTACATCTGTTAGTCCTTCCCTGCTACTAAACAACTTGAGGCAAGAAGTTCACGAATTTACTGGTGGGGTATCAACTAAAAATCCAGACAATAATCAGAGCACTATTTTCAATCAATTTTTAATTCAACAGCACCCTAACGCCTCTATTTACGATACAGAAACTCCCATACCTCTTTTTCTGAACGATAATCTATTCAGTTTTGTTTTTAACCACATAAAACCCCATCCTGAATTAACTCATGTTGCGCATAAACTGAGTTTATTATTATGTTTAGCATTTTCAAGGCGCACAGAAGCGCTCTGCGATAAACAACACCCACTTCAAAAATTCGCGAATGAATTTTTTAAATTATTAAGCACTTGGGAATACACGTCAGGGAGAAGTGGTCGAGCGGCACCAGAACTTTTGGACCAATTAATTGCACATGTATCCACGCTAGACATTCAATCTAATAACACAATACAAAAACAGACGGATATTATTGCCAATTTTAATAGGGGTAATATCGAGAGAGCTAAAAAGCTTGAACAACGATTGAGCGAGGCTGAAGAAAAACTAATCAGCATTGAAAAGCAGCAACAAATAATAAGTCAGTGGATAAATAAAAAACTGGATAACAAATTACTCCCCGAAGAGTTAATCGGATTTATTAAAAATCACTTAATTGGCGACTTACAATATCTATTCATTCATCAAGGCGATACCAGCTCTACTTGGGATGAATGGCAGAAATTACTGCATCTGTTCTCTTGGATTTTTAAGCAAGATACAGATGAATTATTTCAGAAAAAATTATATAACGCACTGCCTGATGTGGTAGAAAATTTAGACGAGCGATATTACTCTCAGATGCAAGATACTGAGAAATATCAAGAGTTTATGCATACAACTTCAACAATATTAATGGGGCTGATTAAAGGAGACCGCTATCAATGTGAAGTGTTTCATGGTCATAGCTCTAACGTTGACCATAACGTTGTTATAAAACAGGTAGTCATCACAAATGATGACTTCAAAGTCGGCACCTGGTATCTCTTTAAAAATTCAGATCATACAAACTTAAGAGCAAAGCTAGCCGTTAAGCTAAATGCAACCGATACTTTATTATTCGTAAATTATTTGGGCCGAAATGTGTATCAATGCACATTTAAAGAGTTTCAATTACAGTTAGCTTCCCAAGCTACCACTCCCTTAATTGATGCCGACCGCTGGTTTATTAAGGGATTACATCACTCACTTAAGCAATTAGAAATACACCATCGAAAGAATTTACGTGAGCAGCAAAAAAACAGAGACAACCATAACGAAGAAAAAACTCAAGCTGCAAACAAGGCAAAAATAGAAGCCGACCGTCTCACACAACAAAGACAAGCACAGCAGCAAGAACAAGAGCGAGCCTTATCACAACGAGAGGCCCTCTCCGACACCGATTTGATACAGCACAGCGAAAACATTGAACGATTACAAATTGGTGCATGGGTAGCCATTATTGACGATCAAGACCGCTCCCAACGTTGCAAATTATCCGTCAAGCTCGCTACAACTAAAAAATATATATTCACAGACCGCCTGGGTCAGCCTACAGGCGATTATTATTTAAATGATTTAATAGACCTGATGATAAGTGGACGTTTATCCATTATTAGCAATGCAGAAAAATTTGATAATAGACTCGAAAAAATTGTTAAGAGTCTTCGCAAGGACTAATACCGGGATCAAAACTATGGATAACAAACGTCAAGAATTTAGGCTAGATAATCATGCGACTGTTTTTATAGAGGTCATTTGCGCATCCCCCGATAGTAATGAGCCTGCTGAAATGCTCATCAGTAACAGTGTGGACATCTCTGCCAATGGTTTACAAATAACAACGGATCGACCGTTACTGGTGAATTCAATTCATGAGGCAGGCATTCAAATTGACAACAATTCGTCTAGATTGCATTTGATCACGCAGGTTCGCTGGGTTAAAACGGCACCAGAAAACTCTGATCTTTTTAAAATAGGTCTTGAGGTTTTAGATTCTGAAGATACCAGCGTTATCAGCTGGAAAGAGCTTTTACATCAGAAGTTGATGGATGATTTTTGACTAAAAGCGACACCCATAAAAAAACAGCCAGCGGTGAAACCGTGTGGCTGTTTTTACGTACTAATGTGCTGCAGTCTTAGATAGGAACGACTTTATTTGCACATGGACCTTTTTGGCCTTGGCCAACTTCAAACTCAACTGCCTGACCATCATTCAATGTAGCGTAACCGCCGCCAGCTTGAATCTCTGAGTGATGAACGAACAAATCTTTGCTGCCATCTTCAGGTGTAATGAAACCGAAACCTTTATCGGCGTTGAACCATTTAACAGTACCTTTACTCATCTTCTTTACTCTTGATTGTTGGTGAAATATAAAAATTACATCCGAGTTCACCAATTCGAATATAATGTCAAAACAGACTTGCTAGAACATAGTATACATTTCAATATTAATTGCAGGTATTTTTACACCACTATACACCCAATCCAGCATAACTACCCTATTTCATCTCATATTGTTCAGAGTATAGATTTCAATAGCCGTTTATTTATTTTCCAAACAATGATTTTAGCTGATTCAACTGCTCAACCTTTCCACTACCCAGCTTATCATTGAGCTTTTCTTGTAGTTTTTCTTTGGCTTTGTTCTTTGCCATCTTTTCTATATTTTGTTTTACGCTCTTCTCTGCAGATTTTAAAATAGGTTGAATCATAGCCTCCGTTAACTGCTCGGGAGTTAAACCCTTATCTTTGGAACCTATATTTTTAAGCGATATAGCTGGTAGGGTTAAATTAAAATCCCCCCATTTCTCAGTGACTACCTTTAAATTACTATCGCTGAAAGTAAATTTTTCTACAGCAAATAATACAGCGCTATTTGACTCTGTAGTGCTAGCAGTTGAATTTGAGTCTGTGCTACTGCTGCCAGCAGCACCAGTGACATTATTCAGTAGTGCTTGTAGGTTAGTCTCGGTTAATCCTTTTTGTTCGGCCAATAAATTGGCACCCGAGATAAAAACCTCCTTAATGACGATAACATCAGAAGTAATACTAGAAGGGTCTACCTGCAATACCACCTTACCTAATTCAAAAGCGCTGGTATTAGAGAAGCCGTTAGGATTAGCGATACTTAACTGATTCAATTCACCGCGACCGTCGGTAATTTCAATATTAGCTGATTGTAATCTGACTTGAGTGCCAATTACGTCAGTTCCGACTTCTTCAATTGCTGCTTTAACCAGCCCATTGATATTCTGTAAACCAATCACAACAACCGCTATTACGACGACTATTACTAAGCCGATTATAATTTTTAAAGCTTTCATTATTTGTTCCTTATTTTATCTATAAAGTTTAAATAACCTGTTAAAGGTTGCTGAATTAACTATGTCCTTTCTAATATTTTGGGTGATTCAATCTCTGAAGGATTCTGCTGGGGATCCGGTTTTGGCGTGGTCTGCTCCTGAATTGATTCTTGCATCAACTCACGCGCCCGTTTAACTTCTTCACCTACACCATTAACCAGAGTTTCCCAACCACCTAAAATGGCATTATTGGCTTCTTTAACCAATCCATTGATACTGGTTTTATCTAACTCGGAGATTTTATTCTTAAGTTGGTTGATTTCAATTTTAGTTTTATCTAAGTGTTGAGCTAAAGAATCCTGCTGTTGCTGGGCTATATCGAGTTTCTGTTGAGTCCTTATCTGCATCCAGCTTAGGCCAAACAATGCCAGTAACAACACGACAATGAGTAGGTTTTTCATCAAAATAGTCCCTCTTAGTCACGATCAATGTTCACTTTTATCGTTCTGTAAAAATTTTAGCAGTCTTAATTTTAAAGGTGCAGGGATATTGGTAATAGTTAGACTGTCTTGCTCTTTATTATAGAGAACACTTTCACCAATACAGTTTGCATCAAAGCTCATACTCAGTAAATCATTGCGGCCACTGATTCGTAAAAACTGCTTCATTTGGCTTCGATCAGGTATGAGATCAACTGAGGTGACTCCAACAGATTCAGACAAGAAGGTTTCGAATTTCTGCGGTTCAGAGTCACTCAAGTGGGACGACAGCTCTCTTATAATAACAGGCTCACCCTGCTTGTCTTGATCTAAACAATAATCGATAACTTTATGACGATACTGCGCAACCTCTTTATCATCCAAAGATTCACCAAAAGCAGATACTGCTTGTAAGAATTGGTTGGTTTCAGTGGTTATATCGCGTTTATCAGCAAAGCCAATCCAGTGCCAAAATATATCAGTTAAATCCTTATCTCCACGCGCTCTCAGGACAGATAGGTAACCAGAAGGAGGGGTATCTGACTGCCAGTCGGTGATAGCTACTCTACACCCCATCAGAACACCGCGTACATCCAGAAAACGGCAACTGTCGATTTTTAAATCGCCACTCACATAAGAACCTTCATTATGATGGAGAAAGTAAACGCTCAAAAATTCACCGTCCGCCAAGGTTTCCTGAAGAAAAACAAGATGTCCATCAACCACCAAATCAGTATTGGCAAGCAGCGACACCAGATGATCGGTAGCTTTTTTGGTAAACGAGATAAAACCCAATTTATTTTCTAAGAACTCCCTTAACCACTGAGAAACAACACTATTAGCTAATTCTTGGTCAAACACACCATAAAGCTTTCCAGCTTTACCAACGTAAGCTTGTTTAAGCTCAGAGCTTAGCTCTAAAAGCTTACCATCAAGTTCAAGCTCTGTTTCTGAAAGGCCAGTTAATATCTGAGCCTCCGTGTTAGCTCTGCTGATAGAATGAATAGCGCAATGAGAGATAGACATGTGTTGGCCTGTTTAATAAAAAGTATGTGAGAATATTAAGAAATCTATATGTCTGATGCGGATTATAATAAACTTATTCTCCACGCTACGCATTTAAGATTAATTATTATGTTTAATGATGTTTTTCGTTGCTTCACTGTATTTAGCCTTGTTGTACTCGGCTTCAATTCAACTGACATTTTTGCCGGCGACTACTCGAAAAGTCACGAGAACGAGAGTTCCGCTTATGCCATCACCCCATTAAAGTGGACAGACAAAAGGCAAATGCAACAACAGGTTAATACCATAGATACCCTTGCTCGCTCACAGCTAGGCTCTCAGATACACAACAACAAACACGATTTAGATATTTTGCAGCATCTAATATACAAGGGATCCATAGCTAAGACTGATTCACTTACCCTGCAGGCATTAGGCGTGGTCTTAGGGAATGTCATGGCCAGCGAATTTGATTTGGAATGGAAAATTTATGAGGACAGTAAAGGCAGAAGCCGAGCCCTTTGTAGCGCCATGGCCGACGAATGCTTATTCCCAATCACCATGCTGTCGAGACGAATAGAAGTTGGTTTACTACCTAATGTAAAAGAAATCTACACTCAATCTTATAAAATCATTCAACCTTACTTAGAAAAACAATCACCTTATACCGTCAACCCATAACCTAAAGGTGGGATTCACTGACCATCTAGCAAATAGTGGCCAAGGTCTATTGAGAGTGCTTCACGGGCTACGGCTAAATCGCTGCGTAAATTGAAGTTAAGCGGTTCTTGATCCATTGCTACGTTAGTTTTGTGCACCTTCACATCAGCCACATAACGGCTAAAGGATTTTTCTAATAAGATCTCTTGGCCATACAAAATTCCCACCCAGTCATCCATACACTCCATATAGTAGGCTCTGGGTAAATCCAGCAAGACTGAAAACGCATTATGAATCCCGACTAAAGACTTTTCACCTGGTGAGCGAAGCGATGGATTGTACTGAAACGAAGACAGTAATCGCATAGGAAAAGAGATCAACCCTTTTAGGTATTCAAATAATCCCAAAACAATAATTACAGGCCAAAATAGGACAAGAATTAATAACTGGATACTAAAGCGCCACCAGCTTGAAGACCACTTCACGCGATGTAGCAAATCCGGCCAAATAATTCGATGAAGACCAATTAGGCGAACAAAAGCAAGCTTACGCCTATAGCTTTGTGCTGTTTTTAAACATTGGTACTCTTTATGCGTTAACATCAAGCCCGGTGCTGGAGAAACATTAGCCAAAACAACGAACTCCACGCCAACGAGCAATCATAGAAAACAAACAATAAGGGTTAGGTAGCAGCATATATATTTACTTAAATTTTTTCATAATTTACAGGCAAACTCTTGTTTTATAAAGGCATAATCAAATAGATCTCTATTTTAATTGTTTTTATTAAGCCATATTATAGTTTTAATCATTTTCAGAACACCGCTCAACACATAATCTTCTACATCCGCATATAAATATAATCGACATAGGTGAAAGCTAGATCGTGATCATTCGTAATAAAGATAAAATAAACTCTCCAGGGATGATCAAAGAGCACTTCGAAAAGCTTGGTTATATCTGTAACGATTCGATTGCCACAGCTATTTATTTAGCCTGTCACTTACAAAAACCCATTTTGGTCGAAGGCCCTCCAGGGGTTGGGAAAACAGAATTAGCGAAAAAAACATCTGAATTTTTATCCGCCCCACTTATTCGTATGCAGTGCTATGAAGGCCTAGACGAAGCTAAAGCTTTATATGAATGGAAATACAGCAAACAGCTACTCTATACCCAACTGCTTAAAGATCAGCTGGGTGACGTTATGCGAGGAGCTAAAGGTTTGGATGAGTCAGTTTCTCGCCTACATCAATTTGGCGATATATTTTATTCCGAGGAGTTTTTAGAGCCAAGACCCCTGCTCCAGGCGCTCAACTCTGAAGATGGTGCAGTTTTACTCATTGATGAAATAGATAAAGCTGATCAAGAATTCGAAGCGTTTTTACTTGAGTTGTTATCAGACTACCAAGTATCCATTCCTGAAATTGGCACAATCAAAGCAAAGTCGACTCCCATTGTTATTTTAACCAGCAACAATACTCGTGAATTGGGCGATGCCTTAAAGCGCCGCTGCTTACATCTTTATATCCCTTTTCCTGACCCTCAAACTGAGCAAAAAATCATCTCATCTCAAGTCCCTGAGTTAAATTCAGAGCTAAGCAAACAAATGGTAGATTTTGTCGGACAAATTCGAGATTTGGCACTGAAGAAAGCCCCAGCCGTTAGTGAAACTATTGATTGGGCTAGAGCGTTATTATTATTAAATGTAGGTACGTTAGATCACGACTGGGTTAAAAGTACTTTGAATTTATTGCTCAAGTTTCAAGACGACATAGAAGCCGTAGAGCCAGAAATTCGTAATTTACTCAATCCCAAACGTTTCTAGGCATGCAGCAGGTTCTTGGGGACTTCATACATGCTTTGCGTCAATCCGGCCTGCCTATTTCATCGGCAGAGACACTGGATGCTTTAAATGCCGTACAATTAGTTGGTATAGCCAATGAGCCGCTTCTAAAGTACACGCTCAGCTTAACTCTGGTTAAGCGGCTGGATCACCAACCTTTATTTGATGAAACCTTTACGCGTTATTTTTTTAGTCGTAGTGATTCACAAGCTGATACCTCTACTGATGACACCATCGATCCAGATCAACCTCAAATTATTCAGCAAGGCCATATTCAACAAGACCATACTCAACAAAATCAAACAATTGAACAAAATCAAACAACACAGCAAGATCAAGAATCAAACGTAGGTAATAACAACAGCGCGCCCCAATCTCAGCTTGGTCAGCAACTAATGGCGGATGACCAAGCTGCATTACAAATAGCCATTGTCAGTGCAGTCGCACAAACCAATGCGCAAGACATGAAGCTTTTCACACAGATTCCTCTGATCACCTTTCAAATAATGCAAAGCTTGGGTGATTCTGAGTTAGCTAGAGAAATAGAAACAGGGCTTAATAATTCAAATCTTGCAGAATCGGCCACAGAATCAATATCAGAAAACTTTGCTTTACTCCTACAAGAAAAACGCAGACAACTAAGATTGCAAGTTCGAGACTTAGTTGAACAACAGTATCTGCTGTTTGGGCAAAACATCCCCAAGCAACTCAGAGAAGAGAATCTACAAAAAATCAAATTAACCAGCATTGATCATCAGCATTACAAGCACATGGGTGATTTGGTTAAAAAGGCGGCCAAACAATTGGCTAGCATGCATAGTCGTCGCCAAAGAGTAACAAAACGCGGAACATTGAATGTGCGTAAAACCATAGCGGCAAATGCTGCATACGACGGTTTTTTATTTCACACAAAGTGGAAATCCACTAAAGTTGATAAACCCAAGGTTATGGTTTTGTGTGATGTCAGTGGATCAGTAAGCCGTGTAGCCAGGTTTTTACTCTTGTTTATTCACTGTTTGCAAGATGTTATGCCAAATGTTCGCTCATTTGTTTTTGCTTCAGAGCTCGGGGAGGTTACAGATTTGTTTAAGTCTCATCCCATGGATACTGCTATGGCTACCATTATGCAGAACTGGGGCAATATGCCCACCAGCTATGGCCAGGCCTTAACTGACTTTAAAGACTTGGGCATGAGCGACATAGACAATAAAACAACAGTCATTATGCTTGGCGATGCCAGAAATAATAATGGTAACGACAGCGTTGAAATTTGGCAGGAAGTCTATCGGAAAAGCCAGAAAGTTCTGTGGTTAAATCCCGAAACCAGATCTAATTGGAACAGCGGTGATTCGATCATGGACATCTACAGCCCCTACTGCTCCAAAGTGGATGTATGTAATTCACTGCGTGACCTAACTAGAATATTGGGAAACCTGTTAAAATATCAATAAAACCTTCAACAAACCAAAAGGAAATTCAAGTTGGAAAACAATATTAGTGCCGAACTAGAACAAGCCGCAGCCATCTATAACATGATTACTGAGTTTTTTGTTGAATACAGTTTTCAAATACTGGGCGCCATGATAATTCTTCTTATTGGCTTGTTTATAGCCAAACGAGTCAGCAATCTCGTTTTTTCCTTATGTGAAAAGAAAGGCATCGACATTACTTTAAGTCGGTTTATCGCGGCCACTTCGAAGATTATTATAGTTACCATGGTAGCCATTATTGCGTTAGGTAAACTAGGTATTAGTGTTACGCCTTTTTTGGCCGCTATAGGTGCGCTGTCACTGGGTGCTGGTCTAGCTGCACAAGGATTACTATCAAACTATGGGGCAGGATTCACTATTATCCTAACTCGTCCTTTTGTTGTTGGTGACACCATCAGCGTTCAGGGTGTTAGCGGCCAAGTAAAAGAAGTGCATTTAGCTTACACCTTACTCAACAATGAAGATGATATTGAGATCTCCATTCCCAACAAACACATTGTCGGTGAAATAATACACAACTCTTATAAGTGCACTTTAGCGGAAGTAACTATTGGAGTTGCCTATAGCGAAGCACCTGAACAGGTTGTTGATATTATTCGTAAGGCCATAGAAACAGTGGTTGATATAGAGGAAGGTAAGACACCTATTATTGGTATTGAGAAATTTGCAGCCAGTAGCATTGATATTGGCATTAGGATATTACTGCCCACTCACCTCTACTACCAAACCCTCTATCAAATGAATCAAGCCGTTTATAAAGCCTTACAAGACAACAATATTAATATTCCGTATCCGCAACGTGAAATACGAATTTTAGATCAAGCGAATGGGCAGTAATTTACCCGTTATAGCTCATCCAGCTGCAACGGTTATATTGCTGCGCCCTTCCATTAAAGCCACCAATGGTTTTGAGGTTTTGCTGTTATTACGATCCAAAGCAGTCAAATTTGCAGGAGGAAGTTGGGTATTCCCAGGTGGCCGGGTTGATCAAGCTGATTATCGTGATAATCATGAAGATACTTACAGTGCAATAAAAGTCGCTGCAGTCAGAGAAGTTAAAGAAGAGGCAGGATTAGATCTTAACCCTGCTCATCTGGATTTTTTCTCTCATTGGACTACACCTCTGGCTGAAAAAAAACGATTTGCCACCTGGTTTTTAATTGCCCCCTTACTTGAAAATAAAGAGATAGAAGTCGATGACAGTGAAATTGTCGATTTTTGTTGGCTTACCCCTCAAGCTGCTATTGACTTACATAACAACCAAACCTTAAAAATACTTCCACCAACTTATTTAACGCTCACAGAGCTCGCGCAATCTAATTCAATAGAGGCGGCCATTATCGCCAGCAAAAAACGTGAAACGCCTCATTATTTCCCTTCAATGGTGTTCCATGACCAGACTGCCAGCATTTTACTGAATGATGACGCTGGACACTCAGAAGGCAATATAGACGCTTCTTATCCTCATCATCGTATGACTCTTAAAGACTCCGTTTGGCACTATATAAAAACTTAAACAAACCAGTTAATAGTCGAAAACGGTCACTCAGTGGATGACTACCCAGTCATCTTAATGTAACTTCTAGAATAGAAAGTTTTCCACATTTTCTGTGGATAACAAGGTGGATAAACATTTAATTAGTCGGTTAAAGCCAGCAAATGTATGCATATTAAAAATTGCTCACTTTTTAATCAATCACAAAAACTCTTTATTTATCAATAGCTTATCAATGTCAATACGCTCATTATAAAAAATAATGATATTTTTATCTTGCATTTATGAAGCGAAATAATTTTGTGCATAAAAAGTTAGTAGATCTTAACCTATAAAGTCTATTTACAGCTTTAGAATGATTAAAAATACGCCAAACCACACTTTTATTGTTAATTCAGTGCATAAAAAAGCCGGCATCCGCCGGCTTTTTGTTGAACATAAGTAAATAGACTTAGCTATTTTTAGCCTTAGCTTCTCGACGATAAGCATGTAACAACGGTTCAGTATAACCAGACGGTTGTTCTTTACCTTTGAACACCAAATCACAAGCCGCTTTAAAGGCTATGTTGTCATTTAAATTTCCAGCCATTTTTCGGTAAGTTGCATCACCTGCGTTTTGCTCATCAACAACTGTTGCCATACGCTCTAAAGACTCCATGACTTGGTCTTTGGTACACACACCATGTTCTAACCAATTGGTTAAATGTTGCGAAGAAATACGTAACGTTGCACGATCCTCCATCAAGCCAACGTTATGGAAATCTGGAACCTTAGAGCAGCCTACCCCGGCATCAATCCAGCGTACGACATACCCTAAAATTCCCTGTGAATTATTATCGAGCTCCATCTTGATAGTCTCAGCATCAAGAACAGAGGCATCAGCCATCATAGGAATAGCTAAGATATCGTCAAGGCTCGCGCGCGCACGTTGCTTCAATTCATTCTGACGTTCAATTACATTAACTTGATGATAATGAGTGCTGTGTAAAGTAGCACCATTTGGTGATGGAACCCACGCTGTATTAGCTCCAGCCTGTGGATGACCAATTTTTTGTTCGATCATGGCAGCCATTTCATCAGGCATTGCCCACATGCCCTTACCAATCTGAGCTTTACCTTGTAAGCCTGTCTCAAGGCCGATATCGACGTTCCAATCTTCGTAAGCCCCAATCCATACTTGTTGCTTCATGGTTGTTTTAGGCACGAATGGTCCAGCCAGCATAGAGGTATGTATTTCATCGCCAGTGCGATCAAGGAAGCCGGTGTTAATAAATACAACCCGCTCAGAAGCAACACGGATACATTCCTTCAAATTTACCGTGGTACGACGCTCTTCATCCATAATGCCTACCTTGAGGGTATTACGATCAAGATTCAGGGCATCTTCAATACGACCAAACAAGTCACAGGTAAATGCTACTTCTTCAGGACCATGCATTTTGGGTTTCACTATGTAAACACTGCCTGTACGCGAATTTTTACGATCGCTATTACCTTTGATGTCATGAATAGCAGCCAAAACGGTCATCATTCCGTCCATGATGCCTTCGGGTACTTCATTACCCTCTTTATCCAGAATGGCATTGTTCGTCATTAGGTGACCAACATTACGTACAAACAATAAACTGCGACCGTGCAAGGTCAGCTCAGACCCATTAGCACCTATATAAGTACGATCAGCATTCATTGAGCGCGTCATGGTCTTACCGCCTTTTTGAAAAGACTCTTGTAGAGTTCCTTTCATTAGACCTAACCAATTACTATAAACTTCAACCTTATCTTCAGCGTCAACCGCAGCAACAGAATCTTCACAATCCATGATGGTCGTAACAGCCGCTTCAACTAATAAATCTTTGATTCCAGCAGGATCTGTTTGACCTATAGGATTGGTGTAATCAATTTGAATCTCTACGTGTAAACCGTTATTTTTAAGTAATACCGACGATGGATTACTGGCTTCTCCGTTATACCCCAAAAACTTATCGGGTTGAGCCAAGGCGACAACTGAACCGTCTACTAAAGTAATGGCTAACGCATTATTCTCAACACTATAACTGGCTGAGTCTTTATGACTGCCCTGCTCTAGCGGTGCAACGTTATCTAAATGATTACGCGCAAACGCCACAACTTTAGCGCCACGAACTGGATTGTAGCCTGGACCTTTGGCGGCGCCATTGTCTTCAGAGATAACATCTGTTCCATACAACGCATCGTATAAACTTCCCCAACGTGCATTATCCGCATTAAGAGCAAAACGAGCATTTTTGACGGGAACAACAAGTTGAGGGCCTGCTTGTTCAGCAATTTCAACATCAACATTTTGCGTAGTGACTTTAAACTCAGGCCCTTCTGGTAACAAATAGCCGATTTCTTTTAAGAATTCTTTATAAACGGCCGCATCATGAGCTTGACCCTTGCGTGCAACATGCCATGCATCGATTTGAGCCTGTAACTCATCACGCTTCTCTAATAAGGCTTTATTGCGTGGTGCATATTCATCAAGGATGTTTTCAAATTCTGCCCAAAAGTGGTCAGCACTGATACCAGTTCCGGGAGCCATGTCGTTTTCAACAAGGTTAAAAAGCTCTTCAGCGATCTGTAGACCACCTTTGTGAATTCGATTCGTCATAAACAATGCCTCTGTTTTGTGGTGCCTTAAATAAGGAAGAAAGAATAAAAAGAAATAGTAGCTCAAGGCTCTATAATTTAGCCAATTTATTGTTTTTATTTCCGCCATTCACCAAAGATATAGAGGAGGAATATAAAGTCACCAATAAATAGCTATAAAGGACACGCATTCAATTTACTCTTGGAATTTTATAAGCTTTTGGCTACATCGAACATTAAATTACGCAGCCACTTATGCGCAGGGTTATTTTGTAAAAGAGGACTCCAAGCCATTTTAAGTTCAAATGGAGGTATTTCAAATGGTGGTTTCATTAATATGGTTTTAGGGTTTTCAGATTGTAGCTTTGCAAGCTTAGTGGGCACTGTGACGACCAAAGTATCCTGCTCAGCCAAAAGTGCGGCAGCCTGATAATGCCGTGTATAAACAGTAATGTTACGGATTTCGCCCCTTTTTCTAAGGGCTTCATCAACCCAACCTAACCTTTGAACATCAGCAGGATCGATACCAACACCAACCCCCATTCCGGTTTTACTAACCCATACATGCTGACTGGCTAGATAATTATCGAGAGAGAAATCATCGCAAATAGCGTTTTTCTTGCTGAGTAAACAACTGAAGTCATCAAGCCATAATGTTTTTTGATGGAAAGACTGCGGCATACTATCAAATCGGTTGATGGCCATATCAACGCGTCCCTGCTCCACATCAAGAAAGCTAACATCGCTGGGCGTCATAATATCCAGAGAGATTCCCGGAGCCAGATGTCTTAACTCGGCTAGAACATGGGGTATTAAAGTTGATTCGGCATAATCACTGGCCATGATTCTAAAGACACGCTTACTGCTGCTAGCATTAAATTCTGTGCGTGGCTGTACCGCCTGATCAATTTTCTCCAACACTTGCCTTATAACAGGGCCAAGCTCTTGCGCTCGCTCCGTAGGAGTCATACCTTCACTGGTTCTAATTAATAATGGGTCATCGAACAGGCCACGCAGCCGCTTTAAGCCATTACTCATGGCTGGCTGGCTAATACCAAGCAGGCTTGCTGCTTTAGTGACGTTGCGCTCTCGCAACAAAACATCTAAGTAAACCAACAAGTTAAGATCAACACGAGCTATATTCATAAAACGAATACCGGATATAAAAACTATAAATTAGCTAAATTCTGACACACTAACTACAATTTGTCCCGCTCAAGAGGTGAACTGAATTATTTTTCTGTACACCTTAAGAAACTAACCTCTTTAATATTTAAGGAAGGACCGAAAATGTCGACTATTACTCAAGACATCGAAACAATCTCTGCAGCTAAGTCTGCTGCTGGCAGCCCTTGGGATGCAATCAACCCAGAATCTGCTGCTCGTATGCGCGCACAGAACAAATTCAAAACTGGCCTAGACATAGCTCAGTACACCGCTGACATCATGCGTGCTGACATGGCTGCGTTCGACAAAGACAAAACCAAGTACACCCAGTCTTTGGGTTGCTGGCACGGTTTTGTTGGTCAGCAGAAGATGATATCTATCAAGAAGCATTTTAACGGCCAAACTGACCGTCGCTACTTGTACCTTTCTGGATGGATGGTTGCTGCTTTGCGCTCTGATTTCGGTCCCCTTCCTGACCAATCTATGCACGAAAAGACTTCTGTTGCCAACCTAGTTGAAGAACTGTACACCTTCTTGCGTCAAGCTGATGCACGTGAGCTAGGCGGTTTGTTCCGTGAACTAGACGCGGCTCGTGAAGCTGGCGATAGCGCTGCTGAAGCCAAAATCCAAGATCAAATTGACAACCACGTAACTCACGTTGTGCCGATTGTTGCTGATATCGATGCAGGATTCGGTAACGCTGAAGCAACTTACTTGATGGCTAAGCAAATGATCGAAGCCGGTGCTTGTGCACTGCAGATAGAAACCCAAGTTGCTGATGAAAAGCAATGTGGTCACCAGGACGGTAAAGTAACTGTTCCTCACGCTGACTTCCATTCTAAAATCCGCGCATTGCGTTATGCTTTCCTAGAGCTAGGCATCGACAACGGTATCATCGTTGCTCGTACTGACTCTGAAGGTGCTGGTCTTACTAAAGAAATCGCTGTTGTTAAAGAAAAAGGCGATTCTGGTGATATCTACAACTCTTACCTAGATGTTGAAGAAATCAACGTTGCTGACATGGCTGAAGGCGATGTTGTCTTTAACCGTGACGGCAAGCTAGTTCGTCCTAAGCGTCTACCTTCTGGTCTATACCAGTTCCGTCAAGGTACTGGCCATGAGCGTTGCGTATTCGAGTGTATCGGTGCTATCAATGCTGGTGCTGACATGCTTTGGATCGAAACTGCAGTTCCAACTGTTAGCGAAATCGCTGGCATGATGGACGACGTTCGTAAGGTTCACCCAGATGCGAAACTTGTTTATAACAACTCTCCATCTTTCAACTGGACGCTAAACTTCCGTCAGCAGACTTTCGACTCTATGGTTGAAGCTGGTGAAGACGTTTCTGCATACGATCGTAACAACCTAATGTCTGCTGAATATGACGATTCTGAATTGTCTGCAGTAGCTGATGCTCGCATCAAGACTTTCCAAGCTGATACAGCTCGTGAAGCGAACGTATTCCATCACTTGATCACTCTACCTACTTATCACACAACTGCATTGTCTGTTGATAACTTGGCTAAAGAGTACTTCGGTGAAGCTGGTATGTTGGGTTATGTTGAAGGCGTTCAGCGTAAAGAGATCCGTCAAGGTATCGCTTGCGTTAAGCACCAGAACATGTCTGGTTCAGACATGGGCGACGACCACAAAGAATACTTTGCTGGCGAAAACGCTCTTAAAGCTGGTGGCGCTAAGAACACTTCTAACCAGTTCTCTTAATCGAGAGTTCTCTTAATCGAGAGTTCTCTTAATTGAGGCTCTCTTAACAGAGAGTGGTTAGTTCGACTTATCCAGTAAGTCGAATGTTCTAAAAAAGAGGTCATCCTTATTTATTTAAGGGTGGCCTTTTTTTATGCCTGTAAGAAATGAAAAAAGGGCAGAATCACCGTTAACATGACTTTCTATACTTACACTAGTAGCGTTAATTCATTAGCTAATGCTAGGCTAAGGCGCTGTTTGACCTAGTTGAAGTGTCGGTGAAAACTCAAACGTAGAGCCGAGCTCTTTTGGTATTTTAGGGTAGGGATTTGCCGCCAATGCTGCGGTTTTCGCCCAGTGATCAATTTCTGGATTACCGCTGGATTGAATAATCTTAACGCTGGTTGCAACCGATCCGTATTGCAGTTTAATTTTTAAACGCACAGTGCCTTGGTAATCCGCTTTTGCGGCTAGGCGTTGATTGAGATACTGAGTTAGTACTTTATGGTATGAGCGATAGGTTGGGTCTTCACTGCCTTCCAGCGCTTCGACTTGAGCACGGCTATCATTATTGGTCTGGCTTTCTTGCTGAGCTTTGGGTTGAGTTGCAACTACTTCTGTTTTTTCTACCAGTTCTTCAATTTCGACCTCGGGTGTCGTAACTTCCGGTGTTATTTCTTCGCTTTCAAGCAAAGTCTTTCTTTTGTTGTTAGCTTGGCTGCTTATCAGCTTTTCATCTTGGCTTTTGTTAACGCTTTTCGTCGCCTCTTGTTTAAGCGGTTGGTCATCTGTGGCGCTTGAAGGATCACTGGCTTGGGAAATCTTTTTTGTATGCTGCTCACTAATTTGGCCTACTTGCTCTTGTTGTAACAACTCTTGATCTTGCTTATCAAGGCGGGCATGAATAATCGAGTGCTCAGATAGATATTTCTGAGGTGGTTCAAACCA
>JAWUVI010000015.1:0-90799 GCA_034112445.1 Cellvibrionaceae bacterium
TGCTTTGCCTTAACTGGGAGGCGAATAATACGCCTTTTTTTGAACTTGGCAACTACTTTTTTATTTAATTTCAAATAAACTTCGTAACCCTGAAAATATCTAAAATCAATATTTTCTCCCCCAACAGCCTCGAATATTTCACCCGATTAACTTAAGCTTTTCGCTTAGCCTTGCCGTTCAAGGGAGGCGAATAATACGCCTTTTTTAAAACTTGGCAACTACTTTTTTATTTAATTTCAAATAAATTTCGCAACCTCGAAAACATTTAATAAAACAATATTTTCAACCCAACAACTTAGATCTTTCAATCTTGGTGACTTAAGCTTTTTGCTTAGGTCTTGTCGTTGAGAGCGGCGCATTATACATAGCAATATGTAGCACACAAGTGTTTATATGGTTTAACTTTTATTTCTAAAAATAATTAATAAACACAAGAAAAAGATCACAACTAATCAACAAAAAACAAATGGTTCTTTTTCTTTCCCATCTTCACCAAAAAATATTTACCGAACAATGATTCACTCACCGAGAACACTTCTGAAGAATTCATATTATCAGCCGTTGATTTTGCCTTCCCATTAACAAACACTGCATTTCGCCCCAAAGCGTCCTTTACCTCGCGCCCAGCTTTAGCGATCCCACTTTCTGTCAATATAGTAGTGAGCGGCTTTTCAACTAGATCGCTGGCAGTTAATTTGCTTGACGGCAAACCATCTAAAGCCAACTGCTCTAAATCACTTTTGCCAAGAGAAGATATCTCCCCACTAAACATAGCGTCTGTAATTCTTTCAGCGCCCGCTAATCCTTCAGCACCATGCACCAACCTAGTCACCTCTTGAGCCAAAATATGTTGAGCATCAGGACGACCTTGTGCAGCTTTATCTTTAACCTCTATTTGATCTATTTCAGACACAGACAAAAAGGTGAAATACTTTAAAAATATATACGCATCAGCATCCGCCACACCCAGCCAAAACTGATAAAACGCGTACGGAGAGGTCTTATCAGCGTCTAACCAAATGGTTCCATTTTCAGTTTTCCCAAATTTAGTCCCATCAGACTTGGTTACTAAAGGCAGCGTCAAACCAAACACTCGACCTCCATGCATCTTCCGGGTCAATTCCACACCGCCAACAATATTCCCCCACTGATCGGAGCCACCAATTTGAAGCGTGCAATTGTTGCGCTTATACAACTCTGAAAAGTCGTAGGACTGCAACAACATATAACTAAACTCTGTAAACGATATGCCGGCACCCTCTCTATCAATCCGCTGCTTTACCGACTCTTTGTTTATCATGTTATTAATGGAGAAATGCTTACCAACGTCCCTAAGAAAATCTAAAATACTTACGCCCGCAGTCCAGTCTAAATTATTCACCACTTCAGCATCAGACCCAGACCCACCAGAATTAAAATCAATAAAGCGCGACACCTGAATACGAATCTTATCCACCCACCCCGCAACAATTTCCGGTGTATTTAGCTTACGCTCTTGAGCTTTAAAACTTGGATCACCAATCAAACCAGTAGCACCACCAACAAGAACCAATGGTTTATGACCAGCCAATTGAAAACGACGCAAAGTCAACAGAGGCACTAAGCTACCAATATGCAAACTATCTGCTGTCGGATCAAAGCCGCAATAAAGTGTTCTGGAAGCTTCACCTAAATACTCACTGAGAGCATCATCGCCCGTCATCTGAGCAATTAAACCTCTCGCCGTTAAATCTTCAATCAATCCCATGTCGCTCACAGCACACCTTCTATTATTGGCATCTAATCCAGTAAGAAATGAATTACTTCATTCTGAAAATCGGCCAAGATACCGAATTCATCATTAAAAACAAGCCTAATCACAAAACATCACCACAAGTGATTGTTTTATTCGCTTGCTGATGATTTCTATCTGTATTTCTGGTATAAATTTAATACTTTATATCGTTTTACTTAGCTTAATTACAGGTTGGCAATGCAGCACACTGACAAACACAAACGCGCAAAGATTTTAAACCTTATATCCGAGTTCCCAAAACAGCATATAATGGTTGCTGCAGCCCTCACCCTAAGCCTTATTGTTTTAATTCTTTCGCCAACCAATACCAGCACCCTTGAACGTAAATCCCTGCCACTTAACTTAACAATCGCACCACCCAACAATACTGAGCTGCTCGCTACAACAGCAACTCCTATTGCGCCTGCATTTGCTGAACCTTTATGGCACACAGAAACCGTTAAGCCTGGCGACAACCTTTCTTTGATTTTTCAGAGAGCAGGATTAAGCGATCGCGCACTCTACGAATTCATGAGCAGCAACAGCAATACAAAAAAATTAAAGCGTATCCACCCAGGCCACCAGATTGATTTTCAAATTGAGGACAAGCAGCTCGTCTCATTACGCTACAAAGACAGCCCGTTAACCAGTCTAGTTTTTATAAAATCAGACAACGGCTTTAGCAGCAATCAAGAGAATCGTCACCCCGACATCCATACAGCGTATCGCGAAGCAACCATTAACGACTCTTTATTTATGGCAGGCAAAAAAGCTCACATGGACGCCAACCTTATAATGGCACTAGCCAACATTTTCGGCTGGGATGTAGACTTCGCATTAGACATTCGCCAAGGAGATTCCTTTAAAGTCTTATTTGAAGAGCACTTTTTAGAAGGCGAAAAACTCGGTAATGGCCCAATCATGGCTGCCGAATTCACCAACCAAGGTAAAACCTTTAAAGCAGTACGTTACGTGGACAGCAAAAACAATACGCACTACTACACACCTGAAGGTCAAACCATGCGTAAAGAGTTTCTCCGCACTCCAGTCGATTTTGGGCGCATTAGCTCTCACTTCAACCTTCGTCGAAAACACCCTGTACTTAATAAAATCCGAGCTCACAAAGGTACCGACTACGCAGCATCAAGAGGCACTCCGATAAAGGCTGCCGGCGACGGCAAAGTGATACATGCTGGCCGCAAGGGCGGCTATGGTAACGCTGTTATCATTCAGCACGGACAAACCTATAAAACACTCTACGCTCACATGAGTAAATTTCGCCAAGGAGTTCGCACAGGAAGCCGAGTCAAACAAGGCCAAATCATTGGATACGTTGGCTCTACTGGCCTAGCAACCGGCCCACACCTGCACTATGAATTTTATGTTAATGGCTCCGTGAGAAACCCAGTCACCGTCAAATTACCAAAAGCCAACTCAATAGCCAAATCAGAACTATCTCGATTTCAGCAACAAACTCAGCCATTATTAGCTAGCATGAACGACTATCATCGCGAAACACAATACGCACAGTCCGCAGCCCCACTACTTAGCTCTCGCCAATGAGCCGCCCCACCTCAAGTAATCTTTATATCGGGCTAATGTCCGGCACTAGTGCTGACGCTATTGATGCGGTCCTAGTGGACAGTGAACCCAAAAATTTTAAAGTTATTGGCCATCATTCTATCGACCACGATTACAGCACACGCCAAGATATTCTTGCTCTTTGCAAGCAGGGAGAAAACGAAATCAATCGAATGGGAGAGCTAGACAATAAGCTAGGCTTATTATTCTCTCAAGCAGCAATAGAATTGCTAACCAAGTTAAAAGTTAGCGCCACTCAAATACAAGCTATTGGCAGTCACGGCCAAACCATTCGCCACCACCCCCCTTCAATAGGCAGCCATCCTTTTAGCTTACAAGTTGGTGACGCTAACATCATTGCATCACGAACGGGCATTACCACTGTAGCGGATTTTCGTCGCCGCGATATTGCTGAAGGAGGAGAAGGCGCACCGCTAGTACCCGCTTTTCATAAAGCCGTTTTTTCAGACTCTGAAACTAGCCGGGTCATCTTAAATATCGGCGGCATGGCGAACATCAGCATCCTTAGCCCGAGCTTACCATGCACGGGGTTCGACACTGGACCCGGCAATGTATTAATGGATGCATGGATTTATAAGCACAAACAGCTTCCCTACGACGATCAGGGAAACTGGGGTAAATCGGGGTCTGCAGATCATCAATTATTAGAAGTATTACTTGAGCACCCTCACTTCAATACCCTGCCACCTAAAAGCACAGGGAGAGAAGCCTTCAACCTAAACTGGATCGAGGGGGCATTAACAAAAAATAAAAAAGCCATATCCCCACAAGACGTCCAAGCAACACTGCAATTACTTACTGTTAAAAGCATCGCGAGTAGCATAGAAGCTCACGCTCACTACTGTAGCGAAATGTACGTCTGCGGTGGTGGAATTCTGAATAAGTCGCTCATTAAGTCATTACAAAGCTTCTTGCCAGACATCAAAATAGACTCAACCGCATCACTAGGAATCCCCCCTCAATTAGTTGAAGCGTCTGCATTTGCTTGGCTTGCTCAACAAACACTGCAAAAGAAAACCGGTAATTGCCCAGAAGTTACTGGTGGATCACACCCCGTAATACTGGGTGGCATTTACCAAGCCTAACCCAACTGCTATCCTTACAGCTCATAACGCCTATAAAGCATATAGACTTACAAACAATAACTATAAAAAATGAAGCCATTCTAAAAATGATAAAACCCATTAGCAAACTACTCATTATTGTATGCATCTGCACCTCAAGCGCTTACGCTCAAGTCTCAGAAATGAAGATCCGCCTAGCTGCAATAAACAATGAACACTCAGAACTCACTAACGAAGTTGAGATCCTTAAAAATCGCATCGGCAGACAAGTTGAAGATTTAGAGGATGCCCACGCTTCTTTAGCTGAGACTGAAACAAAAATGACAGGCTTGTTTGAAGAGGCAAAAACAAACCCCAACGACCAGACCACTAGAGCAGCAACTTTAATTTCGATGACCTACAACCGGAAACTAAGTCGAGTAGAACGAATTGAAAAACGCATTACTGACAGTAAAGCCAGAATCAAAAAGCTCCAGCAGCAACAACTAAACCTATCCAAAATAGAAACCTCACTACAAAATAAAATCAACCAAGCAATTGTTGATAACGAGAAAAAAGCTGCCATACATAAACAGGTCGCTCAAAAAAGACTGCCCTCAGAACAAGTTAAAACTCAAACGCCGGTAGCTAAATTGCCACCCATAAAAAAAATCAAAACACCAACTCCAGCTCCGATAAAAAAACCAACACATAAAGCTCAGTGGCCCTCACTTGAAAAACCTCACCCAGCTGACATTAAATTTGCAAAGGCGTCGATAGCATCGGCTTTAAAACAACTAAACCAGGGCGAAAAACCGCTTTTACCTAAAGTCATCGCAGAAGCGAAGCAATCATTTGGCTCCATACGCATGAGCTACATAGGTGATGACTTGTATAGTGTAACGACCACAGCTAAAGCCGGAAATTTGAAAATCAGTGTGTTCAAGAAAGATTTTTGGGTGACTATTCCAAAAGACGATACTCCCTACCGCATAATCTACGATACAACATCTCTTTCTAAGCCTAATCTTTATGTAATTGAAAACAGTTTACTGGAAGAGCCAAGAGCAAAAGATACCGAAGCAGAATAGGATTTTGCTAAAAACTAACATAGCCCTCCTGCTGCAATAGACGATTCTCTTCGGCTGGACCGAAGGGAACGGTTCCCACAAACGGCATTAAGGCACTCTTATTTCTACCAAGAATGCCTGTCCTCGTTTCACACACTTGTATGTCGACAACCCCAAACGCCGTCAAGCGAGCAGCCAAATCTACTAATGATTTATGCTCGGCGTAATTGTCTTTAAAAAAAACCGACACTTCCGGACCATGCACAACAAAACTGGCCGGAGGTAATGTACCTTTTAAGCCCCCATCAAGAAAGAACATCTCAGCTCTAAGTAAAGCTCGCTCCAGTCCACTTGGTGTTGGCTCATCTATTTTAACCAAGTAACCAGGAGCTACGAGTTCACTATCCTTATCGGAAAATAAATTTTCTATGGGGTTAAAAGACGGAGGGAATATTGCGTCTTGAGCAAAGCATGGAAAACAAAAAGAGCATACGAATAAACATGCGTATTTCATCGAATCAGACCGAGAAAGAAGCTCCACAACCACAGGTAGAGCTTGCGTTAGGATTTTTCACCAAAAAGCGCGATCCTTGTAGCCCCTCTTCATAATCAACTTGGGAGCCGACCAGATATGGGTAGCTCATAGCATCCATGATCACACCAATCCCTTCATATTGAATAACAGCATCATCTTCAGCAACCGCCTCGTCAAAAGTAAAGCCATACTGAAAACCAGAGCACCCACCCCCGGTGACAAAAACTCGTAATTTAAGCTGCGGATTTTCTTCTTCCTCAACCAAACTTCGGATTTTATTTGCGGCGCTATCCGTTATCAGCAATGGCTGTGGGATATATTCTTGTGGGGAACTCATTTATCTCTCCAAGTAAACGACAATTATCTCTTTACCTGAGTATTTTAGTCAACTATTAATCAAGATTAGATTGCCGCTTTCTCTGGTGCTTCCTTGATTAACTTTTCTGCTGGTTTACCTTTTGCCTCCTTACCACTATAAAGTAAATTGCCATTGACCTGAGAGCCTTTAACCATCTCTATAAGATGATAATGAACATTACCTTGAACCGTTGCTTTAGCAGCCAGCTCTATGTGCTTACCGGAATGAACATCGCCATTTACACTGCCATTAATCACAACAGTTGGCACTGAAATTTGTCCTTCTACCAGACCTTTCTCCATTACCCTTACTCGAGCATCAGTACCCTCTTCAGCATAAATATTGCCGCGCACACGCCCCTCAACCTCTAAGCTACCAGTAAAATGAATATCACCAACAACCTCTGTGCTTCTTGAAATTAACGTTGTATTACCTGCCGAAAAACCCATGTTACTCTCCTTATTTTTCCCCCACATGCTTTAACCCTCCTGTACGAGCCAACCAAATTTTTTCTTAACCTCTACCGGACTGTCTTCCAAAGATTTTGCCACCAATTCAATTCGCTCTGGCTCAAAACCTTCAGGCAAGATAAGTCGGCCCTCTATTGTTTGAAAATACTTAAACCGTAACTTAATTTTATTGAAGCTAACGGTGCTAGAAATATCTTTAAGCGGTAAAGTAGTCAACTGATCGAGCTGTCGTCCAAATATCTCAAACGTTAAATAGCCATTTAGCATGGCGTGTCTGGTCGCCAACTGCTGAACAACCAACTTATATTCATAGTGCCGCGGAGTACCCGTAGAAATGACATTCAGTGAGCCAATGGTTAAGCCACGCTTATTATCAGTCGGTGACATTAATCCACGATAAAAACTAATATCTTCTTTTTGCGCAGCGATCTGCGATTTCAACTCTATAACCTCAGCCCTCACGTCCTCGCTCGATTTACGATCAACGGTTGAACCAAGCTTCAGGTTAGCCACTTCCTGACTTAACTCTTTAGCTTGCAGCTGCTTTATTTCCAATTCTTTTTGAAGCCTATTGCGCTCTGAAATAGCTACGGCTTGCTGTGACTGGCCATCTTTTAGGCCTGAAAAGTAGCTAATCCATGTGGCCGTCAAAAGCACGGCAAGTGCCACACATAGAACAATGACCCTAATCCATGGACGATAAGGAACGACCATCATTTTAAGCTGTTTGCTGCCTTTCACGGCGGTCATAAACGTCTCCTGATATTGCTTTTAAATATTTTAATCAGAACCTTCAATTTAAAAACAGGTTTATTAAAGTACTTAAGGTAACAGAGCAGCTTGATTTAAACCTGCACATTCATCAAATCCAAACATAATATTCATATTTTGTATGGCTTGGCCAGAAGCACCTTTAACAAGGTTATCAATTACAGACAAAACAACCACTTTATTTTTACCTTGCGGCCTAAATACAGACAACCTACAAACATTTGAACCTTTAACCGTTCTAGTTTGTGGATGCACACCCTCGGGCAACACATCGACAAACGGCTCATCTTTATAGTGGTCTTCAAATAATTTTTGCAGATCAACTGTATCAGTTTTAAGCGTTGCATAGAGAGTTGCGTGTATACCTCTAATCATTGGAAGTAAGTGAGGAACAAAAGTCACAGTAACAGGATTCTTACTCACATCACTCAAGCCTTGCTCAACCTCTGGGAGGTGACGATGCCCCGAACAAGCATAAGCTTTATAACTATCACTAATTTCAGACAAAAGATTATTAACATTTGCCTGGCGGCCAGCGCCGCTAGCACCCGAGGCAACATTGGCAATTAAATCGGTAGTGTCAACCAACCCCTTTTCCAGCAATGGAATAAAACCCAACTGAGTTGCTGTAGGATAACAGCCAGGACAAGCTACCAACTGAGCTCCTACAATGGCAGCGCGATTCACTTCAGGTAGACCATAAACAGCCGTTGGTAATAGCTCTGGGCATGCATGCGGTTGAGCGTACCATGACTCCCATAGCTGAGAATCTCTAATCCTAAAATCAGCAGATAAATCTATCACCCTAACACCGCGCGATAACAATTCAGGCACTAGCGATTGGGCAACTCCGTGCGGTGTCGCAAAAAAAACCACGTCGCATTCGCACAAAACATTGACATCGGGCACGGTAAATTCTAGGTCGTAAAAGCCTCTTAAACTTGGGTATAAATCGTACACTGCAACCCCAGCTTCAGCACGCGAGGTAATAACTTTTACCTCAACCTCAGAATGATTTGCCAACAAACGCAATAGTTCTACGCCGGTATAACCCGTACCACCAACAATACCAACCTGAATCACAACAACCTCATCCTGATAGATTTATCTCCGGCACCGAAATAGGTAGCCACAATAGTGCAAGCTGATTAGTATATTCTGAATAAAGAAGTAAAAGAACTTATATCCCATGAATGCCAAAAAAAAACCGAACCGCAGGACTCATGTCATTCAGAAGTCCCAAACTTTTCTTGATGATTTTAGGCACCAACTCGCCCACTTAGATGCTTTACCCCAATTAACCATTCTAGGCTTAATTACCGGCTTGGCGGCTGCTGGAATCATTATCGCTTTTCGCTTACTGATGGAATTTCCACTCATCATTATGCTTTCCGGTGACAGTGAAAACTTTGAGAGCTTGCCCTTACATTGGCGATTATCACTTCCTATCATTGGCGCCATAACGCTCATTGGGTTGTCTTATCTATTTAAACCAGAACACCGCCAAGTCAGTGTCGGACACGTCATCGAACGTATCAACAACCATCAAAGTCGGCTCCCGATACAAAATTGGTGTCTACAATTTTTTGGCGGAATCATTGCTTTAGTCAGCGGGCAATCCATGGGCAGAGAGGGCCCCGCTGTTCATTTAGGCGCAGGAGCTGCAAGCCAACTCGGACAATGGCTTAAATTACCAAACAACAGCCTCAGGACGCTGGTAGCTTGTGGTGTAGCATCAGCCATTGCAGCGTCATTCAACACCCCCATGGCAGGCGTTATTTTTGCAATGGAGGTTGTTTTAATGGAGTACGCTATCATTGGGTTTGTTCCGGTAATGCTGGCCTCTGTTACAGGAGCCATGGCAGCACAATATGTATTTGGCTCCGACCCTGTATTCACCATCAGCGCCATGAAAATAAACACACTGCAGGAATTGCCCATAATTATTGTTGCCGGTTTCATCGTCGCGTTATTTGCCGCAACCGTAATACGCACCCAACTCTGGTTTAACAACAAACAGCATTGGCCACTGCCCGTTAGGTTTTTACTGGCAGGCACAACCACCGGTGTCATCGCTTTATTTTTACCACAAATACTTGGACTGGGTTACGACACAATAGAAAGTGCCATGCTCGGACAAATAGGCTTCAGCTTATTGCTGGCTATTTTGTTCTCCAAAATTCTAGCCACGGCAATCAGCACTGGCTTAGGCTTGCCCGGAGGTATTATTGGCCCTCAACTTTTCATAGGAGCACTACTCGGCGGCGCGATTGGGGTAATTGCTCATTTATTTTTTCCAGAAAACGCTTCAAGTCCTAGCTTTTACGTCATGCTCGGAATGGCAGCCATGATGGCATCGGTCATAAACGCGCCTCTAGCCGCGCTCATTACCGTATTAGAATTAACCTATAATCCGCACATTATTTTTCCAACCATGCTAATTATCGTAGTCTCTGTCGTCTGTACTCGGCAATTATTTCATTGCCAAGGCATTTTCATCGCTCAGCTAGAAGCTAATGGTTTTCAGTTTTCTGGCGGCCCAATTCAACAGGCCTTAGATAGAGTAGGCGTGCGCAGCGTAATGGATATTAGCTTTCAGCGTTGCCCAACAAACCTCCCTGCAGCAACGTTAAAAAAGTCCCTTGAGCTACACCCTAAATGGCTTGTCATTGACGTTAATGAAGAAAAGCAACTATTAGCTGCAGCGGATGTGGCGGCCTATTTAAGCTCAGTAAGTACGGATGAGAACGACAATATCAGTCTTAATGAGATACCTGGACGCAAATGGCAAATAAAGCCTATCAGCCAACAAGCCAGTCTGCTCCAAGCGCAGAATATGCTAAGAAAAAATAACGCCGAGGCTCTGTATGTAGAAAGACAAACGTCCCACTTACTATCCCCTGTGCTAGGCATTATTACATTAGATCAAATTGATAATTTTTATTCGACGTAAGGACTCGGTTATGCAATTAAAGACTCAAGGCCTCTATTAATTTATCTCGGGTGAACGGCTTACTAACCACTTCGTCCATGCCGACTTCGATACATTTATTCAATAACTCCTTAACAGCATGTGCGGTTAACGCGACTATTTTTATTTTACCGGCTCGCCCCTTTTCTAGGGAACGAATTGTTTTCGTTGACTCAAACCCATCCATTTCAGGCATTTCACAGTCCATGAAAATCAAATCAAAGCTGTGTGCGTGTCGGTTTATATTATTCGATTTAAACAGCTCAACGGCGATAAGACCATTTTTAGCCCTCTGCACTTCATGCCCCATTTTATTCAACATAGCCGAAACAACCATGAAATTAACGTCGTTATCTTCAGCCACAAGAATATGTAATTTATCTTCTGCAATCTCTCGACTTGGTACATCTGATTTATCACTCTCGCCATCAACAACACCCGTAATTGCTCGAATGTAAATGACGATCAACTCGTCGGTCAGCACGGGCTTTCTCGCTGAACCATAAACCCCCCAACTTAGACATGAATCTGCTGAAGGTAAATTATCCGACGCTGATAGAAATAAAATGGCACTCGCTCTAGCCAAGCCTTCTCGGTGCAGCTCTTTAGCAAGTTCAATACCGTCCATTTCAGGCATTTCTATATCGATAGAAATGAGATCAAAAGCTCCACCTACAGATTCCTCAGCACGTATTTTACTTAAGGCATCGACACCGTTTACAGCTTCTATTACCTCACAAAAACAATCTTTCAATGCCTCAACGGCTACACGTCGATAGGCTATATTATCATCCACGAGCAATACACGCTTACTGCAAATATTCGCTGGAATAGATTCAGCTTCTTCATTTGGAAAACTACTCAGAGGAATAATGACAGTAAACGTAGTGCCTGCGCCAAATAGACTTTCAACCTCAATTGAGCCACCCATAAGCTCAACCAACTGCTTACATATTGTTAAACCTAAACCGGTACCCCCATATTTTCGACTTGTAGAGACATCGGCCTGAGAAAAATCTTGGAACAATTCTCCAATCTTACTTTCTTCTACGCCTATACCGGTGTCACTAATAGCAATTACTAAGTCACCATCGACGCCAACTGATGCGTCAATTTTAACATCGCCGGCATCAGTAAACTTCATTGCATTCCCTATCAAGTTTGTTAGTACTTGACGGATTTTTGCTTGATCTCCGTTCCAGTTTCTAGGCATTGACGGCTGAACACGACACACTACTTCTAGCTGTTTTTTTCTGGCTTGAGCCGAAAACAAACTAACGCAATCTTCTAGCAGTTCAGCAATATTAAATTTAATAGTTTCTAAATCTATTTTCCCAGAAGTGATTTTTGAATAATCTAATATCTCATTGATAACCGTCAGTAATGAACGTCCAGAGCTATGAATAACATCTAAATAGTGGCGCTGCGTTTTTGTTAAGCGAGTATCTTTTAATAATTCCGTCATACCAAGAACACCATTCATTGGGGTTCTTATTTCGTGACTCATCTTGGCCAAGAACTGTGTTTTAGCGCGGCTTTCTGCAGTTGCTCTATCACTCGCAATTCGCAAGTCAGCAACATGCTTAACCAGAGATCCAAATAATACAGCCGACACAAAAATGTAAACCACATGCGGAAATATATTCTCAACCGGAACTTCCAAGCCAAGAACACCGCTAAACGCACTAAACCCCAATAATATAAAATAAAAACCGCACACTATTGTGTAGAACTTACCCGCAGGAAAACCATCACTCCACAACCGCGCACTAGCAATCACATTCAAAATCATTACCAATCCCAATGGCAACAACAACCACATAGCAATAATCAATGCGTTAATAGGCTCAACAAATAACTCAATGACAAAACACATGATGCAAAGCCATGATACGGCGACGTTAAATAGGCGAGTTTTTGTATATCCAGCACGCTTGAGCCGTAAAAAATAATACGCAAACATCGCTTGGGCTGCAGGCATCATGGTCACAGACAACGCATAAATTCGTGAGGAGATCCACGTATTATCTGTCCATAAATATTGCGCCCCATAACCTAAATTCGACAATAAAAAGAGAATCGTCGAGAGCAAGCCCAGACAGTAATAAAAGAAAATAGCCTTTTTAATGATTAGCCACGCGAGAAAACCAGCGACAAAAAAGAAAGCCGCAAACCCAAGAAATACCCCATCAAAAAGAACCCGACCAACATCATCTTTCAAAACACTGAGCTCGGGAATAATTTCAGTTACGCTTAAAAAAACACCTGCCGAGCCCTGAATTTTTACTAAAACTGCTTTCCTCTCTCCAGCTTCAAGAGAAAAAGGAACAACGGACCACCGGTGCTCTATAGGCTTAGAAGCATATGGGTAGCTGGAGCCAAACAAGAAACTCTGTTCAAGCCCTGCACTTCCAACGATAGTAACTTGGACTTCTTTGCTAATGACATACCTACTGCGTAAAGCAATATTTTCAGCGTTCGACGAGCTATTTTCCACAATAAAGACCGCCCACATAGGTGGGTGTGAAAATGTCCTGATACCCTGTATTTGTGGGCCCCAATAACTGGGCAGAGAGCCATCATCTAGATAGCTTTGCGCATCGCCCAGCATTTGCTCCAAGCTATAGGCATTATCATCGTCCCAGAAGCTATAACTCGACGGTTTAACGGCTAAAGACTGGAATGGAACTCCCACATCCAAAGCAACCACATCATTTACAATAACCGCATCAGCTAAAGCAGCTACCGCGTAAGTAGGAACACTCTGTAAGTACAGGCACAACACCATGATGGACCCAAGTACATTGCGCACTTGGGTTAAAGAAAGCTTCTTCATATAAGATTCCGGTCATACGACACTGACCAGTATACAACACTGTGGTAGCCAGACTTAAGAATTAGACTTATTTAATTCGTGGAATAAAGAATTAATTCACAGAACAGCTTTCATCACTGAAATCTTTCGACCAATTGAAATTGTTTCTCTGCCAGCTCCGTCATCTCTTGACTTAAATCGGCTGCGGCCACCGCTTCCTCCTGAGTCCGATTAGAAATATCAGAGATTGCTTGCGTATTACTCTCAATCTCTATTGCTGAAGCCGACTGCTCTTCAGCTGCTGAAGCTATGCGATGAGACATCTGATCAATACTGCTTACCGATTCAGAAATAGACCCTAAAGCATTATCGACATTCGACATTTCACTTACGCTGCGCTCAGCCAGCTCTTGGCAGGATGTCATGCTATTTGCAGCATCATGAGTAGCGCTGCTCAACTTTTCAATAATCGATTGGATATCACCGGTAGATTCCTGAGTGCGCTGCGCTAAAGTTCGGACCTCATCGGCCACCACCGCAAAACCACGGCCTTGCTCGCCGGCTCGAGCAGCTTCAATCGCCGCATTCAATGCCAGTAAGTTCGTTTGCTCTGCTATACCGCGAATAACATCAACAACACTTGATATTTCAGCACTATCTGCCGACAAGCGATCAACAATTTGACCTAGATTGGAGACTTTATCAGAAAGACTATCAATGGCTCCGCTGGCCTCAGCTAAAACTTGAGTACCATTAGTTACCTGCTCTAGGGTTTCACCGGTCGCCCCAGACACTTCCGTAACTCCAGCAGCCACCTCTTGTACTGCCAACGACATTTGCTGCATAGCAATAGCCACTTTTTGAGTTTCTTGCTGCTGCGCATTCATCCCATTACGACTGCAATTAGCTTGCTCTTTGACTTGCTCTGCACGGCTTCTCAACTCCTTAGCAGACTCAGAGAAACGTCCTAGAGCAGCTCTTAATCTAGATTTATTCATCAACCGAGTGAATTGAATTTCGCCCAGAGAGTCAACTCTGCCAGTATAAATATAGGCCGCTAGAGGGTCATGAACATCACTTCTAGCATTGGCTAATGTTTGCTTTAAGCTTTTTTCATGCACTAAATAAGAAACAAAGGCCAGCACTGTACTTATACACAATGAAGCGACCAACACAGCCACCGAAAGAGCTGAAGCAACTCCTGCCGAGACCATCAATAACGCAAATAACGCCAACCAGACCGGCAACTGCGCGCCAACTCTTTGCCGCCAAATCAGTCCCGCAGGAAAAATCGACTGGCCTTTATTAATTCGCTGATACGTCATTTCTGCACGCGCGACGACCTGCGCATCAGGCTTAACCCGTACTGATTCATAACCCGTTATCTCGCCGCCATCATCACGTAGAGGGGTTACATAGGCATCAACCCAATAGTGATCGCCATTCTTACAGCGATTTTTTACGATTCCTTTCCACGCTTTTCCACTTTTAATACGCACCCAAAGCATTTCAAATGCGGCGGCAGGCATATCTTGATGGCGTAAAATATTATGGGGTTTATTGATAAGCTCATCGCGCTCAAAACCCGCAATCCGGCAAAAGTTTTCATTACAAAAGGTGATAATTCCTCGAGAATCAGTCCCCGATACAATTTCAGCATCATCCGGATAGGTAACTTCTTTTCCTGTCACAGGCCCATTATTACGCATAATAATCCACTCTTTTTATATATTACTTAATTCTAGCAGGCTTAATTTCACTGCAATAAAAGCCTTCTATTAAAAATAAAATGTTTAGTATATTTCGGCTAGATTACGAAATTCTTTAGGTGTAACGCGATAATTCACCCAGCTTGAGTCTATAGTGAACTGCAGTTAGCATAGCTGCTTAAACACACCGAAATAAACGTGAGTCTTTATGCTCTGGGTAAAAGCTTTTCATATCATCTCCATGGTCTGTTGGTTTGCAGCGCTCTTTTACCTACCCAGACTGTTTGTGTATCACAGTATGAGCGAAGATTTGATAAGCCAAGAGCGGTTTAGCCTAATGGAGCGCAAGCTTTATAATGGCATAGCCACACCAGCAATGATTGCTACTATTATCCTAGGCGCATGGCTAGCCAGTTACAACTGGTCCTATTTTATTTCAAGCTCGTGGTTTCAAGTTAAAATATTATTGGTCATTACTTTAATTTTCTACCACTGCCTTTGCGCTAGATATATGAACCAACTCAAGTACAACAAACACGATAGAAGTCATATATTTTATCGCTGGTTTAATGAATTCCCAGTTTTAATTTTAATAGGGGTTATCATTCTTGTCGTGGTAAAGCCTTCAAGCTGAGCCAATAAATCGACTACTGGAAGCGTCTTATGAACATTGCGGCCAACCATCTCAATCAAGACCAACCAACAACACCTATTATTTTATCGCTATCGCTACACGACCCATCCGGAGGCTCAGGGATACAGGTAGACATAGAAACAGCCAACAGCCTTGGCTGTCATTGCAGTACAGTTATTACCTCTCTGTGCGCTCAAGACACTTGTGAAATTAAAGACATATCCCACGTATCCTGTACATTATTGATCGCGCAAGCCAGGGCCATACTGGAAGACATGCCCATAAGCGCTATCAAAATAGGTTACCCCGGCAGCATAGAAAACATTGAGGCAATCCATTCTATATTACGAGACTACCCCGGTACTCCGGTGATCTTTGACCCAACTATACGTGTTGCCCAACACGAATCAGAAGCACCTGAATACATCTATGATGCTATGCGTACTTTGCTGCTACCGATAAGCACTATCGTTCTGTGTAATCTATCTGAAGCTTATAATCTTGCCCACCAGGCTGATTCTCAAGATGCCTGCGCCCAGGAGCTACTAGAAAGCGGATGTCAAAATGTATTATTAAGCGGCTCTAAAACGTCGAAAGATCTTTTCGAGAGCTTTTTGTACAACCAACAAGGAATGGTTAAACGTTTTTCACGAGAACGATTAAAAATAGCCTCCAGAGGTCATGGCACAACATTAAGCGCTGCCATTACTTGTTATATTGGACACGGATTAAGCATTACTGACGCCATAGAACACGGTCAGCATTTTACCTGGCAGGCGTTATTAAATCACCGACGCCTAGGCATGGGAAAACACTTCCTTAATCGCTTTTTCTGGAGCGATAAGAGCAGTAAAATCAATACTCAAAATAAGCATTAGCAAAAAATTATTTATCTTTAAGGAATGTTATGAATCAATCGGCCAAGCTGTTCCAACAAGCGCAGCAACATATACCTGGCGGAGTAAACTCCCCAGTCCGAGCTTTTAAAGCTGTAGGCGGTACTCCTGTTTTTTTTGAAAGAGCCAAGGGAGCCTACATATTTGATGTCGACGATAAAAAATACATCGATTACGTGCTGTCATGGGGACCTATGATCCTGGGCCACGCACACCCAGAGGTTTTACAAGCCGTGATCAAGAAAGCTGAAAAAGGACTTAGCTTTGGCGCCCCCACCGAAATTGAAACCACTTTAGCTGATCGCCTTTGTGAGATCATGCCGAACATGGATATGGTGCGTTTCGTAAGCTCCGGTACAGAAGCAACAATGAGCGCTATTCGCTTAGCACGAGGCTATACCAGCCGAGATACAATAATAAAATTTGAAGGTTGCTATCATGGCCATTCAGATTCCTTATTAATTAAAGCAGGCTCAGGCGCACTAACTCTTGGTGTCCCCAGCTCGCCTGGCGTTCCCAGTGTACTTGCAGATCACACCATCACCCTCACTTATAACGATATAGGTGGAATTGAAAAAGCGTTTGCCGAAATAGGAGATCAAGTTGCTTGCGTAATTGTTGAGCCTGTAGCGGGAAACATGAATTGCATTCCTCCGATACCGGGTTTTTTAGAAAGTATCAGAGAGCAATGTACTAAACATGGCAGCGTCTTCATTATTGATGAGGTCATGACCGGCTTTCGTGTCAGTAAAACCGGCGCACAAGGTCATTATGGTGTAGAGGCAGATCTCACCACGCTCGGAAAAGTTATCGGTGGCGGAATGCCAGTTGGAGCCTTTGGCGGCAAACGAGAAATCATGTCACAGCTCGCACCACTAGGCCCCGTCTATCAAGCTGGAACCTTATCAGGCAACCCCGTCGCAATGGCAGCAGGCCTAGCAACCTTAAATTTAATCTGCCAAGACGGTTTCTATCAACCGCTATTCGATAAAACTACCGCCCTAGTCAATGGTTTACAGAAACTTGCCGATGAGGCTGGCATACCATTCACAACCAATCATGTCGGCAGTATGTTTGGCTGTTTTTTTACTCAAGAAAAGCACGTAACCAACTATGAGCAAGTAATGGCTTGTGACGTTGAGCGGTTTAATAAGTTCTTTCACGGAATGCTAGAGCACGGCATCTATTTGGCACCAGCATCGTATGAAGCTGGCTTTACTTCGGCGGCACACTCTGAGGCCGATATTATAGCGACGCTAGAGGCCGCCAAGGCGGTATTTGCAACTCTGTAAGCTCCCAAAGAGTTAGCCACCTCGAAAGAGTGTGGTTAACTTGTATACAGTTCAACCAACGAGGTTATTTGTTTTTTTGCCAAGTCTGACAAATCAATTATTTGGCAACCCGACCACTGAACTTCAGCGCCATCATCTTTTTTTACCCAGAGAGTATCAACACCTAAGCGTAAATTATCAGAGCCTTCAATCACATCGGGCAAGAGCAACTGGAGCTGATACACATGATCAGGCTGAACCGAAAAACCACCAACAATCAACAAACCACCCTCGTGGATATTCACAAGCGAACCAAGTAATGTCCCAGAGCTCACGTCGTACACTTCGATCGCAGCCGTAATATGATGTCGCTCAAAGTTACGCTCTTGCTGATTCACTATATCGTTCATAGATTAATCCACCTGCGCATGTTCAGCTTTCGCATTCAAGCTTTGGAATATATTTTCCAATGCTCGCTCAAAAAATGGCTTAGAGCTGCCGGCTATAACCCGAGCTTTATGGGTAAGCATTGCTCTAGCAAGCTCAAGCCCAGACTTCATAGCCACTTTTTTTCCCATCTGATCGACCAACATATAGTGCAGTGTTTTGGAGTTGTACCAAGCGACTTTTAAACGTTTACCGCCTTCAAATTCAAACCAAGTACCAAACTCGATCATTTTCAAATTTTCCACCATCCTCTGTTCTTCAGGGGTTGCCTTTGGCTCATTGGCTTTAGGTTTACCCGCTTTTTCAGCAGCCATACTTTCTAACTTATCTCGCATTGGCGCAGGTGCCGGTTCGACTTTCTTGCTTTGTAACGCCATTTTTTGCAATGAAAATAATGCTTCAATTAGTTTTGTACTTTTGGCCTGATCATAACCAATGGTTTCAAATCCTGTTTCGAGCTCTGTATGAAGAAAATCGTGCAATTCCATTTGCCGAGCTTTTTCCGTACTTTTTTCTTTAGGCTTAATACTCCACAACACGTCATCAACAACCTGATTCGCCCTCTTCCAGCTATCAGACTCTTCACCGTAGCGAAGCAATATAAACGCTAAATAATCAGACCATGGCTGCAATAAAAGCAACAAAACTGCAGAGGGAATATCCTGCCCATCCGTACGAGACCGAACTGCATCATTCACTCTGATTTTAACTTCTTTAAGCTTTTCTTCACCTTGTACTTTTTCTAGGGCGCGACGTTCCAGTAAGTCTTGGCGACGCGATATTTTTTTTGTATAGCCACTAAACTCCATTAACAATTCAGCAAAAATTCTGACATCATTTTCAAACTCTTCTAGAATTTTTGACACTATGAGTTTTATTTTTTCATAAAACTCATACTCGTCCGAGCCGTCATTACCAACCCATTTCACGGCCGCTTCAGCCATACTATTAAGCAATAAGCGGGCAGGGTGATTCACCTGCTCAAAAAAGTCTTTGTCAATAAACGCTATTTTCAAAAATGGTGTGTGCAAATAGCTTAATAGCGCTTTTATAGAACTGGGCAAATTATCATCAGAAAGCATGTACTCAAATAACATACCGACCAAATCAATAATCTGCATATCCTCGGCATCAACCGCCTGATCTTTATCCTCCGCCTCCTCTTTCAGCTGATTTCGCAACTGACTACCAACTTCAATAAATGACTGAGGCTTTATTTGATCAGCAGAAAATCCGAGTAAATCCTGTCCAGAAACACCCATAACCTGCCTCTGCAGGGTCTGAATGGCACCGACCAATTGATCATTATTGTAAAGCGTTACCTGGCGGCCTCCTGGCGCAGCAGCGCCGCCCGCAGCAGGAGCACCTGACGCCTGATTGCCTATAGAGGCACCTGATTGTGGCTGCCCACTTCCGGTACCGGCAGCGATCGAGCTTCCAGCAACAGAGCCGCCAATTGCTTGCTCCGACCCACCGATTTGAGCAGCCGAAGATACCACTCCACCAATGTGACCTTGCAGCACTTTAATAGCTGACATGAGGCTGTTTTGATATTGGTCTGTAGGCAAGCTAGCATCTGGACTATCGATAAGACCAGTAGGAGCTGGATTTTCTAAACCTGAAAGAGTCTGAGGTGCGGCACCCACTTGACCTGAAGAAGCAGAATGACCTGTTTGACGGTAATGATTTGACTGGGGAGGCGGCGCTGGATTAGTTTCATCTGTCCAGCGATCAAATGGAATTTCTTCAACCTGAGCAACAGGAGGCGCATCATAACCTCCAGGCTTGTAACGTAGATTAGGTAAGAAACCTTGCTGTTTTAAATAGTCGTTAACCTGAGCCAAAACCTCAGGTAGCTGAGCCAGAAAACCTTCCTCGAACGCCTTGTAGGCTACGATTTTTGTATTGGTATCAAATTCAACTCGAGCCATACTTTTTCGCAGTGCTTCACAATACTGTATTGGACTAACAGGGTTGCTGCTTTCGTCAACCTTTTTACCGCCGTTCAACACAGAAAACCGCTGATTCAGCTCCCATACAACTTCAGCATTATAGTTTTCTGAACGATGCGAAATAGAGGCTATCGCGATAGTTTCTTCAAGATCTTCATTCTCAACCAAAGACAGCATATCGCCTTCGTATTTTTCCTCGCCAGTATGGGTCGCAAGCTCACCTCTATTAAATTTAATAAAGCCTTCGCCTAAAAAACCGCTCAGATAATATTGAAGGTTTTCGGCATTTTGATGCAATATCCGCTGACGCTCATGGGACAAAGATTGATCTTGATTGGTTGACGCCGCCTCACAAAGCTCTGTCATTTGTTCGTCATAGAGCTTGAAAAACTTTGGAAACAGCTCACCAACAGCTGCTGTTGACAGCTTCTGACATTTTTTAAGGTGAGCAATGACCTTTTCATCTGTCAATGTACCCGCGAGCACTTCAGCGTCACGCCTTAAATCAGATTTGTTCGTATCGGTCATACAGTTCTTCGTCTATTTACTAAAAAATATGGAAACATCCAAAAGGGATATCACAAAGTCTATCCTCTTGATAATAGCCAACAAAAGGATAAAGAGCATAACATTAGGTAAAACGCGAAGTCCGAACACTCATCCCAATAACCGCCCGCTTATCCCCATCAATATTGATAGCCATCACTCTCCTGCAAGAAAGTATTCTAACTTAGCTTTGCAAGTCGAGCCTGTAGCACAATAACGCAACCCTAGACGCGCAAAATCTATCGCTTTCTGCATTGAGCCTAGACCAACATAAGCCTCCGTTATGGCCTGATAAAAATACCCGTAGCGCCTATTTATACGTAGACCACGCTCAGCCATATCAATTGCCTGCTGCCATGCGTTGAGCTCTAATAGCCTCTCCGTTTTATGCCGCATAACCTCAACAACTTCTGTATTTTTCGCATCTTGAGGTTCAAAAACAGGGACAGTAGAGGACAATTCATCAATCGGTGCACTTTGAATCTGTTGATCTGGATTCTTTTGATCCTGACTAATAGCTCCTGATCTCTGCCCGTCAGTTTGATAGACTGTCGACTGACAGCCTGAAAGTAATATCAATGCTAAGACTACCCATGCTGGTGACGGATGTTTTAGTAAATCCATTTTTTCACCCAGTGATAAATAGGATTCTGACGCCATTCACAGGTCGCCTGAAAATCAGGTAGATTACCACGAACAAAAGGCACTAATTTAGAGTTTTTACAATTCTCTCCACTTAAGCCGCCTGAACGAGCATCGATCCAAACATACTCCATACCAGCAAAATGGGGTGTATCAAAACTGGCAGAAGACAAAACTGAAAACAGTTCACCCCACACTTTTAGTGCACCACTACTTCCGGTTAAAGGCGTGGGGGCATTATCATCACGACCAACCCAAACAACCCCCACATGCTGCCCACTAAATCCAGCAAACCAACTGTCGCGCTGATCGTTACTGGTTCCAGTTTTTCCCGCCACATTTAAGTCACTGTTGATTATTTTATACAATCCCCTGCCGGTGCCATCACGAACGACAGACTGTAATGCGTATTGAATTAAACCAATAGTATCTGACTGAAAAAAGCTTTTTACGTTTAAGTTATAGCGACTCAAAACCTTGCCATCGGCATTTTCAACCGCACGAATACTGCGAAGCGGCACCCTAACACCATCATTAGCAAGCACATGATACAAGTCCGCCACTTGCAAAGTCGACATCTCCACGGCACCCAGCAACGTTGAGGGCACAATATAGTCTTCAACCTCCATACCCATTTCTTGCATTGTACGCGCCACATTATCCAATCCTACAGTCATACCCAATCGCGCTGTGGCCTGATTATAAGAGTGAGCTAATGCATCGACCAGCAACACATCACCATGGGATGTTCGATCAAAATTTCTTGGCTGCCATAAAGTACCGCTTGAACTTTGGACAGTGACAGTATTGTCTGAAATCTTACTCGCCAAATTCATTCCAGTAGACGCATCCAGAGCACTTAGATAAACCACAGGTTTAATCAAAGACCCGATGGGTCGATGCGCATCTAGAGCTCTATTAAAGCCCGCGAAAGAGGCGTTTCGATCACCGACCATGGCCTCCACTTCCCCTGATCCAACATCAACCAAAGTTACCGCGCCTTGAAGTGAATTTTTCGGCTGCTTATAGCGAGCCTCAAGATCCATCAACGTTTTACTCAATGATTGTTCCGCTTGATATTGCGCACTCACAGACAAGGTTGTAAATATTTTTAAACCTTCAGAGCTCAATGAATCCAGACTGTAGTCCTTCAACAACTGGCGCTTTACCAAATCAATAAACGCGGGATAAGCTCGCAAACTACGTTGACTCATATCAACAATACCCAACCCACTTTGCTTCGCCGATTGAGCCATAGCCATAGAGATTAATTCTTGCGCAAGCAGAATATCAATCACGGTATTACGTCGAGCGAGAGCCCTTTCAGGATGTCGCCACGGATTGTAATAAGACGCCCCCTTAACAACACCCACCAACAAAGAGAGCTCTGCTACCGACAGCTCACCCAAAGGACGCCGAAAATAATGCTGGGATGCCAACGCAAAACCATGGATTTGACGCGGCCCACTTTGCCCCAAATACACTTCGTTAATATAGGTTTCTAATATTTCTGCCTTTGAATAATGAATTTCTAACAGCACAGCCATTATGGCTTCTGTTATCTTTCGCGAAAGATCACGGCGGTTGGTTAGATAGAAGTTTTTAACCAGCTGCTGAGTTAGCGTGCTACCGCCTTGAACAATTCGACCAGCTTTTACATTAGCTATAACCGCCCTACCAATATCTTTTATCGACACACCAAAATGATTAACAAACCTGCGATCCTCAACAGCAATAATCGCTTCTCCGAGTAACTTAGGTATGCCTTCCAACTGAACCAATTCTCGATCTTGCTGCAAGCGAGGGTAGATGCCACCAATAAGCGCAGGCTCAAGTCGAACCAAACTTACACCGCTATTAGAAGCGCTTTTTAGCTCCTGTACTTTATTGTCCTGTATGCGCACAATAAAATTCTGTGGCTTCTCAGTTTCACCATAGGCTGAAAAACCACGACTAAAAATCTCTACCCCTCCCCAAAAATAACGCACTTCTCCAGGCTTACGAACGCGCTTAACTTCTTGGTAATCCAAAGCCACCAATTCAAGTTTTAGCTCATCTAATGTTAATAACTGCCCTTCATACATTTCTAGGGGTTGCGCATAGACTTGCGCAGGAAGCTTCCATTTTCGACCATCAAAACGCTCACGAACCTGTACATCCAAATAGACAATCCATAACAAGATCGACACGCAAACTAAAAGGCCGCTTACAACGACCCATTTTATCCATGCTGCGCGCTTAATTTTTTTCGTTCGTGATTTTGCTTTGCGTTTTTTATTCATAATATTAAGTTTACTGATTCAGACAAATCATAGCGAGACAGCAAGGAGGTTTATTCGAGAATAAATATTGCGCATAATACCCACCACATACAAACCCACACACAAAGAGATTCACCATGACATATCACCTATATGGTATAGGCGCAGCATTAGTAGATACCGAGATTGAAGTTAGCGACCAAGACTTAACAACCATGGGCATAGATAAAGGTGTTATGACACTGGTTGACAGTACTCGCCAGCAAGAACTGCTTAATCATTTATCCAACCACTTGATCGCGTCAAAGCGAACCAGTGGTGGCTCTGCCGCCAACACCATAATTGCCGCCAGCTACTTTGGCGCTCACACATTTTATTCCTGCAAAGTGGCGGATGACGAGAACGGTCATTTTTACCTAAATGATCTTAAACAGGCCGGCGTTGAATACCATCACGAAACCAAGCTGCAATCAGGCATTACCGGTAAATGCTTAGTCATGATTACTCCTGACGCTGAACGAACAATGAACACTAACTTAGGTATAAGCGAAACCGTATCAACGGCCGAGCTCCACCCTGAAGCCATTAGCTCATCACAGTTCGCCTACATTGAAGGATATTTGGTTTCCTCTAACACAGGCCGTGCAGCCGCAATTGAATTACGCCAACAAGCCGAGAGCAATGGCGTTAAAACAGCACTAAGCCTTTCTGACCCTGCGATGGTGGAATTTTTCAGAGATGGACTGCAAGAAATGATTGGCGCCGGTGTCGACTTATTATTTTGCAATGAAGCCGAAGCCTTAGGCTATACACAAACCGACAACCTTGATGCAGCATCAACAGCACTGCAAAAAATAAGTAAGCAGTTTGCCATTACTTTGGGCAACAAAGGCGCATTATTATTTGATGGCAGCAACCATATTCAAATTGCACCACAAGCTGCCCACGCAATTGATACAAACGGTGCAGGGGATATGTTTGCGGGCGCATTTTTATACGCAATAACCCACAACCATAATTTCACTACTGCTGGGAATCTGGCTTCTCACGCAGCAGCTCAAGTCGTATCTCAGTTTGGACCTAGATTGAAACCTGAACAGCATGGGGAGATTTTACGAAAGGTCATTGGCTAATCATTCTCCCAACACACCCGCATACAGATCTCTGGGCGGGGGTGTTGGCCAGCTACAATTTTTATTTAAAACTAACCTTGTGACAAGAGTTCACGCAGATCAATAATCGCCGCATTCGCACGCGAAATATAAGATGCCATGACCAGCGAATGATTCGCTAAAAAACCAAATCCGCTACCGTTTAAAACCATAGGACTGTATATTTTTTCTTGTGTGGCTTCGAGCTCACGAATTATTTGCTGAACACTCACCCCCGCGTTTTTCTTAGCAAGCACATCCTCAAAATCAACCTCTATAGCTTTCAGAAAATGCAAAACGGCCCACGTACTTCCTCTTGCCTCATAAAACACATCATCAACTTCTAGCCATGGCGTTTTTACTTCAAGCTCAGCAGACGAACGAGTTGATTGAGATGCACGCTCTTCATTAGCCAAATCTGTATTCAAACGTCTTTGGCCAACACTGGCACTTAAACGCTGCGACAAACTGCCTAATCGAGTTTCTACCGTACTAAGCCAGTAACGCAAATTATCCGCTCGAGCATAAAACTGGGCATTGTGATCATCTTTGTCTTGCAATCGCTCTAAGTAATCACTTAAAAACTTAACGCCTTCGCGGTACTCTGATTCTGACGCTGGTATCGCCCAACTGTCGTGATCAAAATTAAATCTCGACTCTGCCATAGCCAAGGATGTGTCTTCTGTAGATTGCGATTGCGAACGGCTAAAGGATTCGCGCATAGCCTTACTCATATCTCTAATTTGGATAAGGACACCATATTCCCAATTAGGCATATCATCCAACCAGATTCCAGGCGGCATAATGTCATTGGAAATGAACCCACCTTTTTTATTCAGTAACATTGAGCTGACATTAATTAAAGTTGCTGTTGTAGCCACCCCCCTCGCAGGAGATTTTCCGCCACTTTGGACCGCAGCCAAATCACGCACAGAAAAATCAGCCGGAGGCTTACTCCAATAAACCCCAAAACCGATAGCCGCAATCAGATATAGCACCATCGTAATCACGAATAATTTAATCATCCAGCCGCCACCTTGGTAGTCATCACGCCAATCATCCAGACGATCTTGAGCACTCAATTTAAAACTTTCAAACGATCCACGAATACTCATCTGGCAATAAACCCCTGTTAATTTATTTTTGTTCAGGCAACACAACCGTTAACGATTGACTGTCATTAAAATTCAACCGAATCGTTAAATCACGCTGGCGTTCTATTAATGGCTTCACACCAAACACCATGATATGCAAACCGCCTGGTTTGAATTCTAATTGCTCCATAGCATGCAGCGATAACCCAGATACCTTACGCATTTTCATTAATCCTGCTTCATGAAAATGCTGATGAAACTCAGCTTTTCTTGCCCACGACAAAGAAATTCCATCCAACTGAAAATCAATAGGCGTGCTGTTATTCAACGTTAAATAAACAACCCCGACCGTTTGTCCAGGAAGCGGCTGACGCCACTCCACTTGAGTCGCTATCACTCCAGTTATGTCATTCAAATCTGTTGTGTTTTCAGCTTTTAAATTGGCGCTTACAAATAAACTAACAACCACCACAATATATTTAAAAAAAGTACTAGCAGACATAATTCACTTCACCTAAAAATCTTAGACTGTTGGCGACTGCGGCTTACCCAAGAAATAACCTTGACCGCCATCAACCCCAACATTAAGTAGAGACTGCCACTCATCCTCAGTTTCCACACCTTCTGCCAATAAAACCAGATCACAGCTATGAGAAATCTGTAGCAACGACTTCACAAAGAACTGGTTGTCTGGACTACCATCAATTCCCTGCACGAAACACCGATCTATTTTCAGGACACTCATTGGTAAACTTTGTAAATAATGAAACGCCGAAGCACTTGCGCCAAAGTGATCCAAAGAAAGACTCGCTCCTTGTTCTGCAATCATTTCAGCAAATGCTCTTACATCAACCTCGCTGGCCACCAGAGCCTGCTCTGGCAATTCTAAAATGAGATTGTTAGCAAACTCGTTATGCGCAGCTAAAAACTCTTTCACCCACGAAACGAAATTTGAATCGGCTATAGAGCGCGGAGAAATATTAATACACAACTTCCCATTGCTGTGCGTCAAAGCATGGTCAGATAATAACTCAATCATAAGCATGTCGATGACTGATAACATATTGAAGCGCTCTGCCATCGGTAAAAATACGCCAGCACTTAACAACTGATCGCCATCATTCAACCGGCATAATACTTCTTGATGTAAAACAGTTTTACCATCAACACCAAAAACAGGCTGCAATTGAAAGCTGAACATTCTTTTAGCCACGGCATCATGCAAAAAAGCTTTCCATTCACTAGCCGATCTAGCGCTGCCATCCACACTGATATTATTAGCCCACTGCACACTGTTTTTACCTTGATGCTGGGCTTGCCGAAGAGCCAAATCAGCTTCTTCAAGCAAACCATTGCCCAACATTACTTGGCCAGAAAAAACGACGCCCACATGCACAGAAAGTTTTTCATCATCTATGAACCAGCTAATTTCCTGCATTTTGGTAAACATTTTTTCAATAAGAGACTGCGATTCATCTTGACTCACAATAGGTGCAAACACACAAAGATCCGCGCCGCCTCGACGCGATAAAATGGCATGTTCTGCCACAGAAAAACTGTCGACCAAAACCGCCGCCAGTTCTTTTAGGCATTGATCGCCTGCATCCCGGCCATTGCGCTCATTCAATCCTTGCAAACCGCTAACTTGCAACAGCAGCATAATCCCTGAACTGCCGCCCCGTTCTGACTTAAGGAAAGCGTCCATCCTTGAATCAAAATCGCGCCGATTGGACAATTGCGTCACTGGGTCAAGATAAGCCTGGCGATGCAGAGCTTCGGTTAACTCTACCTGCTCTTGGAACATAGCTTGAATCTTCTTCACCATACGATTCATAGCCATCACCATACGTTTTAATTCTGGCGTACGCGGCAAGCTGTCTTGAATTGGAAATTCTCTTCGACAAATTGCCTCCGCTTGAATTTCAACTTTTCGCAAGGGGCGCAAAAGGAACTTCAGTCCTATACCTGCCAAACCATAACTCAGCACAGCTGTCACCATAAACAGCCATAGCTGCTCATTGAACATCCGCCATAAATCACGATAGGCATAACCCGTATGACTAATGACATCAACCGTACCCAAACGAAACCACCCTGAAATAACCTCCGAATGTCCAGAAGGCTCGGGTAAATCCATGATTTCGATAAACCAGCTCGGCACACCTTCGACTTCAATCGGCTGCTTTTTGGTGATGTTCATATCACCCGACAAGCTTTTATATGATATTTCACGGTAATAACCCCGATCAAAAACCACATCAATAAATGAACCTATTTGCGCTTCATCCTTATCTTGAGCAACATGTGAAATAGTCAAGCCGAGCGACGTCGCCGTATCTTCAGCATGCACTTGAATCTGCTGAAAAATATTACCGCGAGCATTAAAGACGCTCACAAACACGTTACCTGCCATTAAAAAAATAATCAGGATGGTTATAGCAATTACCAACTGTCTATATAAAGTCACTGTTTATCCCACTTTGGTCATTCGTTGAGTTACTAACACTATAGCAATTCAGTTCACCTATTCACCACTGCAATTAACCAAGTAATTACAAAGGTGGTAATAATACTATTTTAGGCTCGGCCGCCACACGAATATTTCCTCTCACCCGATAACCTGTAGCTGCAAGCCGCAATTGCTGATAAAGCCAACGACCCTCAAGATCATTACGCGCCACAATCAAAACACTTTCGTCTGACTGCTGAATTCTTTGGGCAAGAGATCTCAATAATGATTTGAGTGCGTCACTGCGGACATTCAAATCTCGCCTACTCAGTATGAATTCATTGTCGCTATCCATTCCTTTAAGCCTAGCCTGGCGGCTAAACGATTCATCAACGGCCGCTTGCAGCTCTGACAGCAAAGGATTCTGACCATTAATGCGTTGCGCCGCGGCAAGTAATGTTTTGGCCCTTGCTGGCTTATCTCTTTTCAACGCCTCTCGAGCCAAAGTTACATACCGTAAAATTATTAACTGCAGACCGCTCTTAGCTTGTGCATTTTCAGGCTGGAGCTTCAATACTCCCTGGAATCGATCGTAGGCATTATTACCATAGGGGGACATCAATCGATCCGCCAACACATCACGTTCGGCCTGCGCCAATAAGCCAGTAATGACCAGCTGCTTTTCGACTGCCGCCAAATTAGTTGCCGTCATTACTGGTTCACGTGGCGCAGTGACACAGCCACCCAAAAATAGGATAACGGCCACGTAAAATATTTTGCAGACCATACCTTTAAACTTTAATCGCCTAACTCGCCCACTGATCCCAATCAAAAGAAACTCCAAACCTAATTCAATGTCGTTATAAGGCGACTCGTTGTAAGATGGCACGAAGCACCATCAACTGTACGTTAAAATAGTCATTTTGACAGATATTCAGTGACTCTCAACTCCTTAAATAAAAACAGCATAACAATGGCCTCTACATATAAAACAACTCAAACAACGGCAATTCACTCCACTATCCCACTAATCATTGTCAGCTTATTGTTAGCTTGCTTTAGCTCAATTAGTTTCGCGCAAGCCAGCACTACCCAATGGGGGGAGAGTCTTTTCACCACGCCATCATTAGACTCAACAATTATAAATTTAGACTCAACAGCTATAACCTTCTTACCCGTTGAACAAGCCTATCAACTTAGCGCCACCCAAATTAATGAAGACACATTACAGATAAACTGGGAAATTGCTCCAGGATATTATCTCTACAAACATCAAATCAAAGCACACCGATTAAACAACGCGGAGCCGATTACGCTCGAACTCCCCGCAGGGGAAATCAAATACGATGAGGTTTTTGAAAAAGACCTTGAAGTCTATTATCAACGACTCAGATACCAAGTTAACGCCAATCAAACCACCGTTTTATTATCTCAAGGCTGCGCCGACGCAGGCCTATGCTATCCACCACAAACACATCATATAACGCTTGATCCTTATAGCGGTGTAACCACCATTACTAACACCGATCAACTCAATACCCAACCTCTATCAAATCAGGGCTCATCAAGCCAAAACTCGTTAATAAGCAGATCCGGCTCAACAACCAACTCCAACTCAACCAACAATCCCGATTCAACCAGCAAGCCCGACATGGATCCATTGTTAATTTTGAGCAGCATGTTTGCAGCACTTATAGGCGGTATTTTCCTCAACTTAATGCCGTGTGTATTCCCTGTTTTGTCTTTGAAAGCACTCAGTTTGATGCAAGCTCATCACGGATCCCACAAACAACATATCCATGGCTGGATGTATACCGCAGGCTGTATCAGTACATTTTGCTTAGTCGCCTTAGTTATGATCACTTTACGCAACAGCGGCCAACTCATCGGCTGGGGGTTTCAACTGCAATCCCCTATATTTGTCGCATTGCTCGCCTATTTATTTTTCACCATGAGTCTACTGCTGTTAAGTAGCCGAACCTTGATAGGCAGCCAAATAACCAACCTCGGACAATCGCTCACCCAAGGCCACAGCTATAAAGCCTCCTTTTTTACCGGCTCACTTGCAACCGTAGTTGCCAGTCCCTGCACAGCTCCTTTTATGGGTGCTGCTTTAGGCTACGCCATTACACTACCAACCTTCGCCGGCCTGTGTATTTTTGCCGCCTTAGGCTTCGGAATGGCTCTACCGTTTTTAATATTGAGCTACTCGCCTAAGCTCGCTGAGATGATGCCAAGCCCAGGCCAATGGATGGAAAATCTAAAACAATTCTTAGCCTTTCCCTTACTGCTTACAGCTGTCTGGTTATTGTGGGTACTTGGCCGACAAACCAATAGCGATATCATCATTGGGATTATCTGCGGGGCTGTATTTATAGCTATGGGCGCATGGTTTTATAACATCAAAAAATCCATCGCTATTATTTTCTTTTTATTAGCGCTGCTGCCGCTCACTAATATCTCAAGCGATAAAAGCTTTCAAACCAACTCCCCCCTCGAAAATGGATGGGAAGTTTACACCGAGCAAAGACTCCAGCAGCTTTTGCAAAGCAATACCCCTATATTTGTAAACTTAACCGCCGACTGGTGTATTACTTGTCTCGCTAACGAAAAAGTCGCACTTAATACCGATGCGAGCAAAGCCGCATTTAACGCTGCAGGTGTAGTCAAACTAAAAGGCGATTGGACTAACTACAACCCAGAAATAACTCAATTGCTCAACAGATTTGGACGCAATGGAGTTCCGCTCTATATATTTTACCCTCGGGCAACCGACTCGAAATTCCCCGCCCCTCAAGTATTACCTCAAATACTCAGTCAAGAAACCATCATTAACACCATAAAGCCTTAAAAACAGTATTTTTAGTAGCATATTCAAGGATTTTGGCGACAAAAGAGTAAATTCAGACTTAAATAACCGCTACTTCGCCAATCATGCCGACAAAAGACTAATTTCTACTAAACACACCATCAGATATAACTTATTTACTGCCAACGTCGGCAAATCTGTCGCTAAAATCAGTTAATTTCACAAAAGTTGAATTTTACCCTAGACTCTTAATCAGAATTTATTCAAAATATGACCAGTCGTTCACCAAAATAGATATGCCCACTGAAAGCAGGATCAACCGATGGCAAGCATTTTAGTATTACACGGACCCAATCTAAACTTACTGGGGACTCGTGAACCTGAAATATACGGACATGAAACTCTCGCCGATATTGATCAGCGTCTGACTGATCTATGTCTGGCTCAAGGACACCATTTACAAGCAATGCAAAGTAATGCCGAATATGAGCTTATTGATCGAATTCACGACGCTCGCGCAGAAGGTATTAATTTTATCCTATTCAACCCTGCGGCATTTACTCATACCAGTGTTGCCTTACGTGACGCTCTTAGTGCGGTAGAAATTCCTTTTATAGAGATTCACCTATCAAACACTCACGCTCGCGAAGAGTTTCGTCAACACTCCTTCTTTTCCGATATTGCCGAAGGGGTTATTTGCGGTTTTGGCGCGCAGAGCTACGAACTGGCTCTAACAGCCGCCTTAAGTAAATTTGAAAGCTAAATTTGAAAGCTAGCACACACACTCACACAGAATTAACCAGAGGGTAGAAACAATGGATATCCGTAAGATAAAAAAACTCATCGAGCTCCTTGAAGAGTCTGATATTGGCGAAATAGAAATTAAAGAGGGTGAAGAATCCGTACGCATAAGCCGTGGTAACAATCACCTAGCGCCACAAATGTATGCAGCACCAGCTCCCGCTGCAGCTCCTCTCGCTGCAGCAGTAGAAGCACCAACAGAGAAAGACAGCCAAAGCTTGAGCGGCCACTTAATTAAATCACCCATGGTCGGATCTTACTATTCATCTCCGAGTCCTGGCTCACCTGCATTTATAAAAGTCGGCCAGCACGTTAAAGCCGGCGACGTAGTTTGCATTATTGAAGCAATGAAAATGATGAATCAAATTGAAGCCGATAAATCCGGTGTTATTGAAGCTATTCTAGTGGAAGATGGCCAACCGGTAGAGTTTGATCAGCCTCTGGTCACCATTGTCTAAGCAGAGACTTTTTTGCAGGACAACCTCAGAGGAATTTCACATGTTTAAAAAAATATTGATCGCTAACAGAGGCGAAATTGCACTGCGCATTTTACGCGCCTGTAAAGAGTTAGGTATTCAAACCGTCGCAGTCCACTCTCAAGTTGACCGTGATTTAAAACACGTTCGACTAGCCGACGAATCTGTTTGCATCGGTCCAAACCCTTCGACCGACAGCTACCTAAACATCCCACGTATCATCAGCGCCATGGAAATTACAGACTCTGTTGCCGTGCATCCTGGGTATGGATTTTTAGCCGAAAACGCTGATTTCGCCGAGCAGGTACAAAAAAGTGGGTTCACTTTTATCGGCCCAAGTGCCGACGTTATTCGCTTAATGGGCGATAAAGTTTGTGCCATTGCGGCCATGAAAAAATCAGGTGTGCCAACAGTGCCTGGCTCGAATGGCCCACTGCCTGACGACAAAGAAAAATGCCTGCAATTCGGCCGCGACATTGGCTATCCAGTCATCATCAAAGCAGCTTCAGGAGGTGGTGGTCGAGGTATGCGTACCGTGCACACCGAATCTGCTTTGCTTAACAGCATCCGCATAACCAAGTCAGAAGCGGCGGCGGCATTTGGAGATGACACGGTCTACATGGAAAAGTTTTTACAAAATCCTCGCCATGTAGAAGTCCAGGTAATGTCAGACGGGCAAGGCAACGCTATTCACCTTGGCGACAGAGATTGTTCTATGCAACGCCGCCATCAAAAAGTATTGGAAGAAGCTCCAGCCCCCGATATTGATCCCGCAGCTCGAGAAAAAGTCTACGAGGCTTGCGTGAGCGCCTGCATTGAAATTGGCTACCGCGGAGCGGGTACGTTTGAATTTTTATATGAAGATGGCGAGTTCTACTTCATTGAAATGAATACCCGCATACAAGTTGAGCATCCCGTTACCGAAATGGTTACCGGTATTGATTTGATTAAAGAACAGATTCGCGTCTGTTCTGGCGAACCACTCTCTTTTAAGCAAGAAGACATTGTCATCCGTGGTCATTCTTTTGAGTGCCGAATCAACGCTGAAGACCCTAAAACTTTCATGCCTTGTCCCGGTACAGTGACTACCTATCATCCCCCAGGTGGTTTAGGTGTGCGGGTAGACTCACATCTTTACAGTGGTTATACCGTGCCGCCAAACTACGACTCCATGATTGCAAAAATCATCACCTATGCCGAAACTCGCGAAGTAGCATTAAGCCGCATGCGCAGCGCATTGGATGAATTGGTCATTGAAGGGATTCGCACTAATACCCCTTTGCAACGCAAACTCACACGGGATCAAGGCTTTGCTAAAGGCGGTGTTAACATTCATTACCTTGAGAAGAAATTGGGCATGCAATAATTTTTATTTGCCTGTTTTTGCCAAGCAATAAAAAACCCGCAGCAGCGGGTTTTTTATTGCTCAAGAGAACTACAACTAGCCAACTTGATTCACATGTAAATCCATTTGCGGGTATGGAATGCCAATATTCAACTCATCAAATCTAATCTTAATGGCCTCGGTCAAATCAAACTTAACCCCCCAATAATCGGCACTTTTAACCCAAGGCCGCAAGACTAAATTCACCGAAGAATCGGCTAACTCTGCTACCGCGATAGTAACCGCCGGATCTTTTAAAATTCGCTCTTCGGCATTAACCAATTCGTGCAAGGTTTGTTTAACCAGAGACAAATCTGCGTCATAACTCACCCCCACAACCATATCAACACGACGCTCAGGCAAAGCTGAATAATTGGTAATATTACTGCTCATGATGGCGTTATTAGCAACAATAACTAATTTATTATCACCCGTTGTCAGGATTGTTGAGAAAATAGAAATCTCTTTTACTACACCGCTGGTACCACCAGCCTCAACAAAATCACCTGCTTTAAATGGACGAAATAAAATCAACAGCACTCCGGCAGCAAAATTAGCCAACGAGCCCTGTAAAGCCAAACCAATAGCAAGGCCAGCCGCACCTATAATGGCCACAAACGATGTTGTTTGTATGCCTAACTGCCCCAATACCGCAACAATAACAACAGCAAACAACACGTAATAACAGATGTTGCGAGTAAATCGGGATACCGTAGAATCAATTTTTTTAGCTGCCATGCCCTTTTCTAATACATCAGCCACCGTATTAGCTAGCCATTTTCCCACAATATAAATAACTATCGCCAGCAATAGCTTAACCCCGTAAACCATAACCAGATCGGTCATCATCGTCATTGTTTTTTCTACATCAATTTCCATGTTAATTATCCCCTTTTAATTTGAATTTTTGCGTAACAAAACATACGTAGCTCCCAGGCCACCATGTTGATTTTGCGCCGAATGAAATGCCAAAACAGAATCTATTTGTGGCAGCCAATTATTCACACAACTTTTTAATACAGCTGGCTGTTTACGGCCTTCCCCTTTGCCATGGGTAATCAAACCGTACCGTATATTACACTGCAAACAATCTTGCACGAATCGGTTCAACGCCGTACGCGCTTGCTCTACCGTATGTCCGTGTAGATCAAGGCATGCATCAAGCGGGTACTTACCTTGACGCAAGCTTTTAAACACTCCGTGTTGAATACCAACCCGCTGAAAACTCAATACTGCATTCGGTTCTACCGGCTCAAAAAACTCGCCAGACAACTCATTAAGCTCACTCTCAAGCTCATGAGCCGCGGCTTTGCGTCGTGCCTCTAATGCCAAGTTAGGTATGGTATTTTTTGCCAGCGCGACTTTATCAGACGGTTTGATCTTCTGCACGCCCAACATAGCTTTTTTGAAATCAGGCATGGTTTTTATCTCAGGAATGGTTTCTATCTCAGGAATGGTTTCTATCTATTGAAATAACAGTCGACATAACCTCTTGCATAACGCTTGGCATAACTATGCCGCCTCAACCAAAAGCGCCATACCATTAACGCCTATAATTTTGACCGCGGTATCATTATCCATATCAGCACCTTGCACGACCCATAAAGCATCGGCTACTTGCACACGCCCTTCACCATCAATAATGGGCTCTACTAATCGGGTGGTTTTGCCCACCAATTGTTGAGCTCTTTGATTCAGTAAGGGCTGGTCACTGTCTGAATTTGAAGAACGAAATTTTTTCCAATAAACCAAGGTACACACTATCGAAAAAACAGAGAACCAAATGAACTGCGCCTGCCAAGTAAGGTCAGGAAACACTTTGTAAAGCAAAGCCGTCACCAAAGCCCCTAAACCAACACCCAGTAATAGCTCGGTAGAAATAACAACCTCTACAACCAGCAATAATATTCCCAATGCCATCCAGTGCCATGGTTCTAGCTGTGTAATTAAATTCATCGCCAATACCTTTATGATTTAGCTGAACCAAGTAAATCTTTTATTCCCTCGATTGAACCCAGCAAAGAGCTCGCTTCTAGAGGTATCATAATGACTTTACTGTTCTCAGCAGAGCCGATAGTAGCCAAGGCTTCCGTGTATTTTTGCGCAATAAAGTAATTGATCGCTTGTGGGTTACCTTTAGCAATTGCTTCAGAAACCATATAAGTTGCTTTCGCTTCAGCTTGCGCTTCACGCTCTCGCGCTTCAGACTCAAGAAACGCCGCTTCTCGCTGGCCCTCAGCCTTAAGAATCTGACCTTTTTTCTCACCCTCAGCAACCATGATTGCCGCTTGCCTTTCACCATCGGCAATCAAAACTGTGGACCGTTTTTCACGCTCAGCCTTCATTTGATTCGCCATAGCTTCCACCAAATCACGCGGCGGTGTTATGTCTTTTATCTCAATGCGAGTAACTTTAACTCCCCATGGGTTAGTGGCCTCATCGACCTTTTTCAACAAACTAAAGTTGATTTCATCACGATTAGACAGCATCGCATCCAGCTCCAGAGAACCTAAAACCGCACGAATATTGGTCATCACCAAGTTGCGCATCGCCCGCTCAAGATCATTCACTTCATAGGAAGCTGCCACAGGATCAACAATTTGAAAGAAACAAACCGCATCGGTAGTCACCATAGCGTTATCGGCGCTGATAACTTCTTGTGGCGGAACATCTAAAACCTGCTCCATAACAATTTGTTTGCGTCCCACATCATCAATAAACGGGATGATGATGTGCAGCCCTGGGTTCAAGGTTTGTGTGTATTTACCAAATCGTTCAACCGTCCAAGCCTGACCTTGCGGCACACTATTCACCCCCTTAGCCACCAAAATAACGCCCAACACAACAAAGGCGACAGCAAAAACATCAAAACCAAACATATTTATTCTCCGTTAAAAATGAATCAAGCAGTCACTTGATTAATGGGTATTCCAGATAAAAAGCTTTTTAGATTGTTCTCGGTAATAGTCATCATGCGGCTGCGTGCCGCGGTGGTTGCCCACGCAATATGGGGCGTAATAAGACATTCTGACCTATTTAATAAAGGATTGCTTGCGGCGGCAGGCTCAACAGTTAAAACATCTAGGGCCACACCAGCAATCGTATCATTGGCTAACGCCTCAGCCAGATCAAGTTCATTAACCAATGCGCCACGAGCGGTATTAATCAAAAATGCTGTGGGCTTCATTTTCCTTAAAAAACTGACATCAATAAAACCCGCATTAGCCTCCGTTAAGGGGCAGTGTATGGAAACAAAATCACTGCGCGCCAACAATTGATCCATACCCAAATAATCCACACCCTCAGGCAATATTTCTGGCTCCGAACGCGAGCACACGAGAACCTTCATCCCAAATGCTTGAGCTATTCGCGCCACTTGCTTACCTATTGCGCCATAACCAACGATACCTATCGACATCTCGGCCAACTCCAACATCGAATGATCATAAAAACAAAAGTCTTGGGATTCAGACCAACGTCCATTTTGGACAGCGTCATTGTAATAAGCCACAGGCTGAACCAACGCCAAAATTTGCGCAAACACAAATTGAGCTACTGAATTAGATCCATAGGCGGGAATATTAGTTACCGTAATGCCAAGCTGTTGCGCAGCCTTAATATCGACAACATTGTAACCTGTCGCCGTAAGGCCAATGTACTTCAACTTAGGCAAGCTCCGCATGACTTTATAATCAAAAACAATCTTGTTAGTGATCAAAATTTCAGCATCCAAACTGCGAGCCAAAACCTGCTCCGGAGGGGTTCTATCATAAACCGTTAAATCCGTAACTGCAGCGATTCCCTGCCACGATAAATCCCCTGGGTTTAACGCATACCCATCCAACACAATCGCTTTCATTTTAAGCACCACAAATCAACGCATAATACCGTTAATAGTTAATATTTAATATTTGAGTAATGGGTGTTTGTACTTCTTTTTCTTCGCCAATCTTTTGCCCCAAAGCTCGGCTGTTTTCTGGTCTTCAGGATAAATACTGTAAATCATCAGCGCCGGCTCAGGCATAACTCGTGTAGCTCCTACCGTATTAAAGACCTGTAAATACACCTGAGGCTCATGATCCGGCAGACTTATCCGGGTATACATCCCCGATAGGGTAAGCCGATTGGCGCCTCTTATTTTCCAATCGGCTGGTAGCGATTTATCACACAAAAAGCGCTGTAAGGTGCTTACCGACTCTATATCCTGAAACATCAACACTTCTTGCTGTATGGATACTAACAGAGCACTGGTAATTTCTTCCCAATCATCCATATAAGGCTTAAGACCATCTTCAGCAAACAATAAGTCTAAAATATTAAATTCGGGCTGCTTATGAATAGAAGGTACTCGCTGACCCAATATTTCCATCCAGGCGCGATTCATCATATAAACATCGCCCGTTCGATTAATGACGACCGACGGATAAGGATCTAATCCTCTCAAACTACTGATCAAAGCATGATTGAGAAAACTTTCTTCAATAGAGTTTGGCTTAACAATCTGGCAGGCAGCAAAACCTGCAGACACCAGTAAATTATTGGTTTCTCGGCTATTGAGCTTTAAAAAAGTCGCCAACCGTAAAGCAATGTCACGGCTCGGCAATGATCGGCCATTCTCAAGAAAACTAATATGCTTAATAGAAGACTCAATCTCTAGAGCAACATCCTCTTGACTGTATTTACGCACTTGTCGCCAATAACGCAGTAATCGCCCAAAAGCACCCGCAGCTACCTGCCCTTCCATTTCCACAATAAAATCCTTTCCTACGAATTTAAAATTTAAATTAACATCACTTTACCTCTCATGTAAAAGACGAATCTCCATTCTTGGTTAATACTGTATGCCATCACTGCAAAATGTTACGCACAAGCGTTGTTAGATGCAGAGTTTTTATAACAAGTATATTTTTATAATTAGATTTAAATAGCCACATTTAGACAATTATATCGACAACAACATTACGGAGAACATAATGAACATCTTTCTGACAGGCGGAACAGGCTTCATCGGTAAAAACTTAATTAAAGAGCTTGCCGCTCGCAAAGGTAAGATTTACGTTTTAGTACGTGAATCATCTAAGTATAAAATCGATGAAATTGCGCAGAAATATGAACTGAGTAAATCCCGCTTAATCCCTATTATTGGCGATATAAACGAGCCACTATTGGGCGTTAGCCAAGAAGACATAACCAAGCTAGAAGGAAAAGTAGAAGAATTTATTCACGCCGCTGCCATTTACGATATTGAAGCTCCAGCCGCCGAACAATATCAAAGCAATGTTGAAGGTACTCAGCAAGCCATCGCTCTTGCCGAAGCACTCAAAGCGGGCTGCTTTAATCAAATCAGCTCTATCGCAGCAGGCGGCCTATACAAAGGCACCTTCACTGAGCGTATGTTCAGCGAAGCAATCGGCCTCGACTCCAACCCGTATCTACGCACCAAACATGATTCCGAAGGCATCGTTCGCGACACCAAAACCATTCCTTGGCGTATATTCCGCCCAGCTATTGTTGTTGGTCACTCTGAAACTGGCGAAATTGATAAAATTGACGGCCCGTATTACATGTTCAAATCTTTACAGAAAATTCGTAAAGTTATGCCTAACTGGATGCCGTCCATTGGTCTAGAGGCTGGTCCGATTAACATTGTTCCGGTTGATTTTGTAGCACAGTCTATTGATTACATTGTTCACCAAGGCGGAAATCACAGCGAATGCTTTCACCTTACAGACCCTAAAGCCTACACAATGGGTGACGCTCTACAGATCTTTTCAAGCGCAGCCAACGGACCAAAATTCCCACTGCGCCTTAATGCACCTAAATTAATGGGTTTTGTACCGCGTCCAATCGCATCGGTAATGAGCCACTTACCACCGATCAGAATGGCCACCGATCAAGTCTTTAAGTTGCTTGATATTCCGCGCGAAGCAATTGGCATGATGGAGTTTGGGGCTTTTTATGACAGCCGTAACACCCAAAAAGCATTACAAGGTTCGGGCATCAAAGTTCCTGATCTGAAAGATTACGCTGGAAATATTTGGAACTACTGGGAACGTCAGTTAGACACAGACAACAAAGCCAGACGCACCTTAGAAGGTCGTGTTCGTGGTCGTGTAGTCGTTGTTACTGGTGCATCATCAGGTATTGGTAAAGCTCTGGCTTATCGCTTAGGCCAAGCTGGCGCAAAAGTCATTTTGGTTGCTCGTGGCGTAGAAAAGCTCGAAGAAACCCAACGCGACATCATCGCAATGGGCGGCGAAGCTTATACCTACCCCTGTGACTTATCTAACGTGGATGCCTGTGGCGCTCTTGCACAACAAATTGTTAATGATCACGGCCACGCTGACATATTAGTAAACAATGCCGGCCGCTCAATTCGCCGCTCATTGAAACTTACTTATGATCGCTTCCATGATTTCGAGCGCACCATGCAGCTAAATTATTTCGGTCCGGTTAAATTGATCATGGGCTTTTTACCATCCATGTCGAATCAACAAAAAGGCCACATCATTAATATTTCATCCATTGCTGTTGCTGCTGGCGCCATGCCTCGCTTCTCAGCGTATGCTGCTTCAAAAGCCGCATTGGATGTATATTCACGCTGTGCCGGTGCTGAATTCCGCGCCGACAATATCAAATTCACCAACATCCATATGCCATTGGTTAGAACGCCTATGATTGGTCCTACTTCAATCTATAACTCAGTGCCTACATTGAGCCCTGAAGAAGCTGTTGACCTGATTGAGAAAGCCATCATCAAACAGCCACATGAGATCAACAACATCACAGGCTCAGCAATGAAAGCTATGGGCATGATTTCACCAGATGCGTTTGAGCAAGTTATGAGTATGGTTTACAAAGTATTCCCAGACTCAGCAGCAGCTAAAGGCGAGCAAGCTCCAAAAGAAGCCGTTAAAGCAACCACAGAACAAGTAGCTCTCGCTGCCGTTCTGAATGGTGCTCACGTTTAATTTGGCGTAAATAGCGAGTATAAAAAAAGGCCGAGTAGTTAATAACTACTCGGCCTTTTTAATTTCTATATAACTAGCCATAAACAGGAAAGCGCTTACACAAGCTCAATACTTTCGTTTTCACATCAGCAATAACCGCTTCGGAAGTACCATTTTCTAAACTTTCTAGAACATCACACATCCAGTTGGTTAACTCAATGGTTTCTTCTTCGCCAAATCCGCGAGTTGTAATCGCAGGCGTACCTACACGTAAACCAGAAGTTACAAATGGTGAACGTGGGTCATTAGGAACCGAATTTTTATTCACGGTGATATTAGCTGAACCCAGTGCCGCATCGGCGTCTTTACCGGTGTACTCCTTGCCAATTAAATCAACCAACATCAGGTGATTCTCAGTACCGCCAGACACAATATTAATACCGCGCTCAATAAACGTAGCGGCCATTGCTTTAGCGTTAGTAACTACTTGCTGTTGATACAATTTATAGTCATCGCTCATGGCCTCTTTGAACGAGATCGCTTTAGCCGCAATGACGTGCATCAACGGGCCCCCTTGACCACCAGGGAAAACCGCCGAATTAAGTTTTTTCTCAACTTCAGGATTAGCCTTAGCCAGAATTAAACCGCCACGTGGGCCACGTAATGTCTTGTGGGTGGTCGAAGTCGTTACATCAGCAATTTGTACTGGGCTTGGGTAAACACCCGCTGCAACCAAACCAGCAACGTGTGCCATATCAACAAATAGATACGCACCAACTTTGTCGGCTATTTCACGAAAACGATTCCAATCCATAATTTGTGAATAAGCCGAAAAACCAGCGATAATCATTTTAGGCTTATGCTCAATCGCTAAACGTTCAACTTCGTCGTAATCTACAACGCCAGTCTCAGGGTTCAAACCATATTGCACAGCATTATATGTCTTACCCGAGAAGCTCACTGATGCACCGTGAGTTAAATGACCACCATGAGCCAAACTCATCCCCAAAATAGTATCGCCAGGAACACATAAAGCCTGATAAACCGCTGCATTAGCTTGTGAGCCAGAGTGCGGCTGAACGTTGGCGTAATCAGCACCAAATAATTCTTTTGCGCGTGAAATGGCTAAGGCTTCAGCCGTATCAACATACTCACAACCACCGTAGTAACGCTTGCCAGGATAACCTTCAGCGTATTTATTGGTTAACTTGGTGCCTTGAGCCACCATAACCATTGGGCTGGTATAGTTTTCAGATGCAATAAGTTCAATGTGCTCTTCCTGACGGACACCTTCACTTTCAATAGAGGCCCATATTTCAGGGTCAAAGTCAGCAATGGTCAATGATTTATCAAACATATTAATAGCCCTACGTGGTTTAACGAGTGAGTTTAATGAGTATAAGTTACTTACTTGCTATGAATTTTAAGGGCGCAAATTGTACACGATTCAACCGATAATGAACGCTTATTTTTTCAGATATCGACCTAAGAAAAGTATTGAAAGTAAATACTGCTGCCCTTTTAGCCGGTTTGCCTGTATAGTGCGCGTCCATTTTCCTACGGGATGCTGGCCAGAAACCTTACTCGACGGGACGCAAGGTAAAGGGCTATCTACCCCATTATCTTACTTAAAGGCGACCTCATGTCTGAAGAAACTATACGCTTTGCCGATCTCGGTTTAGCGGAACCAGTATTACAAGCTGTTCAAGCCGTTGGCTACGAAACACCATCCCCCATTCAAGCAGCCAGTATTCCACATCTGCTTGAAGGCAAAGATATTCTCGGCACAGCACAAACCGGTACCGGTAAAACCGCTGCGTTTGCTTTGCCCCTGCTAACTCGCATTGATCCACAACTTAAAAAAACCCAAGTATTGGTATTGGCTCCTACTCGCGAGCTAGCCATACAAGTTGCCGAAGCATTTCAAACTTACGGCTCAAAATTGAAAGGCTTTCACGTTTTGCCTATTTACGGCGGCACTGACTTTCGCGGTCAAATACGCGGCCTAGAGCGCGGAGCTCAAGTTATTGTCGGCACTCCCGGTCGCGTCATGGATCACCTTCGTCGCGGCACATTAAAACTCAACGCTCTTCAAACTATCGTTTTGGATGAAGCCGACGAAATGTTACGCATGGGCTTTATTGATGACGTGACTTGGATTCTGGATCAAACCCCAGAAAAACGTCAGGTAGCTTTATTTTCAGCCACCATGCCCAAAGAAATTCGTCGTATCGCAGACACTTATTTAAGCAATCCCGAAATTGTGAAAATAAAATCACAAACTCAAACCGTAGAAACAATTGATCAGTTTTATTGGTTGGTTCGCGGGGTAAACAAACTAGACGCCCTAACTCGCATTCTTGAAGTAGAAGATTTTGATGCGATCATTATGTTCGTTCGCACCAAAACAGCGACGGCTGAACTGGCAGAGAAGCTAGAAGCCAGAGGCTATTCCGCGGCCGCACTGAATGGTGACATGAGCCAACAATTGCGTGAACGCGCCATTGAACGCCTCAAGAATGGCAAATTGGACATCATTGTTGCCACAGACGTTGCTGCTCGCGGTATTGACGTTGCTCGTGTCAGCCATGTTATCAATTACGATATTCCTTACGACAATGAAGCTTATGTTCATCGCATTGGCCGTACTGGCCGTGCTGGCCGTAAAGGAAAAGCGATCTTGTTTGTTACTCCTCGCGAACAACGCATGCTGCGTGGCATTGAAAGAACCACCAATCAACCTATCACCCAGCTAACTCTACCAACCAAAGCTCAGGTTGCCGATAAGCGCATCACAGGATTTAAAGAACAATTAAGTGCTGTTATCGAAAATCAAGATTTAGAGTTCTTCCGTGAAATTGTTATTAACTACAGCGAAGAAACTCAAGGTGACGCTCTCGATATTGCTGCGGCACTGGCTTATTTGGCTCAACAAGAAAAGCCTTTACTGCAACCGAAAGAGATCAAAGAAGACCGGGTTGAACGTCCGAGCCCGAGACGCGATGATTACGCCAATGATCGTGACGACAAATCCAATCGCCGAGATCGCAAACCACGTGATCGTAAAGAAGCTGATGCGAATATGGAAACCTACCGCATTGAAGTTGGGCACAATCAAAAAGTTCGTCCAGGCGACATTGTTGGCGCGATAGCTAATGAAGCCCAAATTGAAAGTCAGTTTATTGGCCAGATTAAAATCAGCGACGATTTCAGTACAGTCGACTTACCTAAAGGTATGCCACAAGACTTACTAGATCACATGAAAAAAATGCACATTCGAAACGTACCAATACGAATGAGCAAATTTGACGGCGGATCTGATGAAGGCGAGAAAAAGCGCCCCTACAAAAAGAAAAGTCCTTCTAGAAAACCAGGTGGACACAGAGGTCAATCTAAAGATTAACAGCTTAGATTCACGACCCACTTGAAACCAAATATGGCGCACTTATGCGCCATATTTTTTATTTATACAAACCCGACCTGAAGATCATTTCAATCGGACACCAGCCAAATACTTCAACCATCCCCTTCAAACTTTCACGGTATTATAAAGTCCTTGATTCATTACTGCTCTGACATCCGCTAAACGTAAATTCAAACCTTATTGCAGTTGCTCTTTTGACGCTAAAAATGTAATCATTGGAACACTAGGCGCTCATCAAAAGTAATTGATGCTGGAGATTTAATGCGTCTAGATTTTTTCAATATGGAAATACTAAAGGGATATAAAATGATTAAAAAAATGTTAGCCACGACAGCAATTGTCGCATCTGTAATATCAATGCCCAGTATGGCTGAAGGAAAACCCGGCACTGGCCCAAATCCATTCTCAGATTGTGGTATAGGTGCAGCGCTGTTTAAAAATAATATCGCCGCAACAATTTCCAATGTTATTTGGGATATTGGTACTACCGCGGTTACTTCCGCAACCGCGTCTCCAGAAACTTGCAGTGCTCCCGACGCAGTAGCGGCAGCATTTATTTTTGAAAGCCATGACAGCTTGATGGAAGAAGTTGCTCAAGGTTCTGGGCAGCATTTAACCTCTTTACTCAACATCCTTGACGTAAATGACATTGAACAAGCAAGTATTGTTAGTCAGGTCCGCGATGATATGACTTTATTTGTTTCTAGTGCAGCTTATATAGAAAGTACGCGTATAGAACGTGCAAAATCGTTTTATAGTAGTGTGATGAACGCCGTAGCAACACGAGCTTAATTATCACAAATTGAGAGGGGTAACTCTCTCAATGCTTTTTTGTAAAAAACACTATGCACTGTAAACCTTACCTTAAGCTGTTCTTATCGGCTTTTATTCTTACGTTGTTTTCGCTAGGTGCTACCGCCAATCCATTAAAGCAAGAAGACAATTTACTGTTATTGTCGGAAAACCGAGTATGGAAATTATTACTGGGTTATAACGCAGCAAAAAAAAGCAGCATTATCAGTAAGTCATTCTTTTTATCAGATTCCGGTGCAACCGATTTATTAGCTGAACTTAATCAGACAATAACTGCCTTTGGCTTACCTGTAATTGAGGCAAATAATCACGCCCAATGCCGATACCGTGGACGGTACGTGTGGCTACAAAAGAAAATATTATTAAGTGATTATGGGATCAAGGCAATAGAATGCCCTGACTACGATACTTTTTCTCAAAAGAAAAATCTCAAATCTGTAAGCCTCGTTTTTGCTACAGGATATTTAGGTAACCCTGCATCATATTATGGTCATCTGTTATTTAAGATGAATAGTAAGTCTACAAAAGAGAATAACTTAAAGGATACCGCGATTAACTACGGAGCAAGGATTCCTCACAATGAAAATATGCTGGCTTATATTTTCAATGGTGTTGTGGGTAATTATCCATCGACATTTACACCAAAGGAGTTTTACTTTCATCTGCATAATTACAGCGATGGAGAGCTACGTGACTTATGGGAGTACGAGTTAAATTTACCCGCTGACGCAACGGAGTTATTGGTGGCTCACGCGTGGGAAATGATCGGAGTGGAGCATAATTATTATTTTTTAAATCGAAACTGTGCGTACAGAATGGCGGAGTTGATAGGGTTAGTATCAGATAAACCTATGACCAGGAATAATCTACCATGGGAGGCTCCACAATCTATTTTGCAAAGACTTAATAAAGCAAAACACAACAGCATAGCCATTATTGATAAAGTAAAATACATACCGTCTAGGCAAAGCCAACTATATCAGAAGTATATACAGCTAGACCCCACAGAAAAAAAATCAGTATCTACAAGTATCAATAATATTTACTCATTAAATCAACCAGAATTCGAAGATCAACAATACAAAAGCCAAATTAAAATACTTGATACCTTACGTGATTATTATCGGTATTTAGTTCCGTTAGATGAGCTTCAATCTAATAAAAATTATAACGAAGTATTAAAAAAGCGGTTCTCAATAAAGTCGGGGGAAGCCGACTTTATTTATGGATCAAATAACACTCCACATCTAGGCCATAGCCCAAGCTATGTGTCGGCAGGTTTTACTTCTAGCATTGAGCATGGGGCTGGTTTTAATGTTCGCTTACGCCCTGCCTATTATGATCAACTCGATACGAGCTATGGGCATATACCCAATGCCTCTTTATCGATGCTCGATGTGGACATAACTCGTTACGACACTATGACACAAATAAATTTCATTGATTTTATCGCCATAGAAAATCTAAACACTAATCGCACTAAACTCCCTGGTGATAATGAGGGTGCCTGGAGCATATTGGTAGGCGCTCGAAAAACCAATAATCAATGCCGGAATTGCTTAGGTTATATTGCTGAAATGGGTAGAGGCTACAGCATAGGGAACATGCCAGACACATTGCTTTTTAGTGTCGTTGCCAAAATAGGCGCTCAATCAGAAAAAATTACATCCGATGCTTTTTATGGCGGAATTGATTTTAAGGCCAACTTCCAATTAAGCAAAAAAACAAATACTTTGATTTCTATTAGCCAAAAAAATCATATAAGTTCAGGCACCAGTCAAACTCATATCAACGCTTCTATGCGTTATGAATTGGGACGGAATTTAGATGTAAGACTCTCAATAGATAAAAATGTAGCCACTCAAACCGCACTTAATATTGGCTGGTATTGGTAGCGATACTAGTAACATAAAGACACCAATGCCTAAATGCCCAAATCAATTACTTCTTTTCAGTATCACCACTGCTCTTTTCGATATCACCATAACTCTTAGAAGATCTATCACCAAAAAAGTTAGGTTCGCTGACGCACAGCCTCAAACAAACACACTCCGGTAGCAACCGAAACATTCAAACTGCTGATCTCACCCGCCATTGGAATGTTAATCAAGCTGTCACAACCTTCACGAGTTAATCGACGCATACCTTTACCCTCAGCGCCCATCACTAATGCCAAACCGCCAGTTAAATCAGCCTGATAAACTGATTGCTCGGCTTCACCAGCAGTACCTATAACCCACACTCCTAGCTCTTGCATTTTTTTCAGCGTCCGCGACAAGTTAGTCACAGTAACGTAAGGCAGAACCTCAGCGGCACCACAGGCCACTTTACGCGATACTGGAGTGATACTGGCTGAGTTGTCTTTGGGAGCAATCACCGCGTGCACACCAGCCGCTTCGGCTGTACGTAAGCAGGCGCCTAAGTTGTGTGGATCAGTAATGCCATCGAGCACCAAAAAGAACGCAGGCCCTTTTAATGCTTCAATTGTTTTATAGAGAAATTGTTCATCATAAACATCACCAGGGAAACTGTACGCAGCCACGCCTTGATGATTGCCGTCGTCAGCAAGCTTATCCATTTCTTTGCGTGAAGCCTGACGAACTTTAATGTCATTTTGCTCTGCGCCATTTAAGATTTTTTGCAGACGCTGATCTTGTCGCCCTTGCAACACCAAAATTTCATTGATTCGATGTGGTGCACTTTTCAATACAGCTTGCACCGAGTGCATCCCAAAAATAACTTCCAACTTTGCCAATTTAATTTCCTGCTTATTCATGCGGTAAAAATAAAGCCGCCTTTTCGAAGACGGCTTTATTATATATTGCCAGGCCAGTTCAATAACTCACGATACCTAGACTGGCTTATTTTTTCTTATTACCCATCAAACCTTTTTTAATTGCGGCAGCAGTTTTACTCAAGAAGGACTTCGCCTTGGGCTTACTTACCTCATTATTTTGCGCAGGTTTTTGAACACGTTCTGCGTTTTTAGCTTTTACTGGTTTTTTTGTTTTAGCCGGACGATTAGGTTTTTCGGCAGAGTGCGATTTATTCTGTTTGCCTTTCGCCGCTTTAGCCGAAGGTTTTCTGGTTCTTTTCCCGGGGCCTTTTCCGGATGTTTTTTCAGGTTTGCCAGAAGGGCCTTTGCGTTTTTTCTCTTGCTGTTTTTCATCAGCAATCATTTTTGTTGCCGGACTGCCTTTCTTGCGTTTCTTTTTCGTCGCTTCATTACGTTTAGAAGCGATTTTGCCATTACTATCGATCGGCTGAAAATCGACTTTACGATCGTCTAGATTAACCTGCGCCACACGCACGTTAATCTCATCGCCTAAGCGATATACCATGCCACTTTTCTCACCGACCAAACGATGTTGCGCATCTTCATGATGATAATAATCATGGGGTAAATTGGTGATATGAATTAAACCCTCAACATACAGATCTTTCAGTTCGACAAACAATCCAAAGCTCGTCACTGCGCTGATAATGCCAGGGAAATCGTCGCCAACATGATCCTGTAAATATTCACATTTAAGCCAACTCACCACATCGCGCGTAGCTTCATCCGCACGTCGCTCTGTCATTGAGCACTGCTCACCAATAGACAAGATGTGAGCCATGTCATAGGGGTAAATAGCCCCCTTCTTCAAAACTTTAGAGCCTTCAACACGCTTAACTAAATTGCTTTCAATGTCAGAGCGAACAATATGTCGAATAGCTCGATGCACTAATAAGTCAGGGTAACGGCGGATTGGCGAAGTGAAATGCGCATAAGCGCCATAGCCCAAACCAAAATGACCTTTGTTATCAGGCTGATATACAGCCTGACTTAAGCTGCGCAACATAACGGTTTGAATCAAACTACGATCAGGCCGGTCATCTAGAGATTGTAATAAGTCTTGATAATCTGACGGCTTCGGTTCGTCGCCACCTTGCAAGCCCATACCCAACTCACCAAGGAAAGTACGCAATTTTTCTAAGCGTTCACTACGGGGTCCTTCGTGTACGCGAAATAAAGACGGCAGTTCATGCTGCTCAAGAAAACGTGCTGCGCAGACATTGGCGCACAACATACATTCTTCAATCAGTTTGTGCGCATCATTGCGAACCACCGGAATAATTTTTTCAATTTTTCGCTGCTCATCAAAAACAATGCGCGTTTCTACCGTATCAAAATCGATAGCGCCACGCTCAGTTCTGGCCTTACGTAACTCACCATATAAATTATGTAACTCATCAACGTGTGACACGACTTCAGAATACTGTTCCCTAACATCACTACCATCTTGATTATTTTCTTCAAGCATTTGGCCAACAAGGGTGTAGGTCAGGCGTGCATGAGAATGAATAATACCCTCATAGAACTTGTACCCATTAACCTTACCGTCGGCTGATATAGTCATTTCACAAACCATACACAAGCGATCTACCTTGGGATTTAATGAGCACAAACCATTTGATAAAGCTTCGGGCAGCATTGGCACAACAAAGTCTGGGAAGTAAACCGAATTACCTCGCACTAAGGCTTCTTGGTCTAGAGACGAGTCCACAGGGACATAGTGGGACACATCGGCAATGGCAACATACAAACGCCAGCCACCATCTTGTTGTGGTTCACAATACACAGCATCGTCAAAGTCACGTGCGTCTTCACCATCAATAGTAACAAACGGTAATTTGCGCAGATCAATACGATTTTTCTTGTCATCTTCATCGACCTGAGTAGGAAGATTGGCCGCTTCGGCCTGAACATTGTTAGGCCACAAGTTAGGGATGGCATGAGCACGTATTGCTACGTCAATTTCCATACCTGGCGCCAAATGATCACCCAAGACCTCAATAACTTGACCTACCGGCGGGTTGTTACGACCAGGTTGCTGCAATATTTCAACAACCACAAACTGCTCACGTGTCGCTCCAGCAATAGAGCCTTCCGCTAAAATAATATCGTGACTTAAACGGGGATTATCGGGACGAACAAAATAAACGCCACTTTCATGAAATAACCGACCAACAATCTGATTGGTTTTATGGGCCAGAACTTCAACAATATTCGCTTCACGACGACCACGCACATCGCGAGTCATTTTACGTACAAGGACTTCATCCCCATCAAACACTTTACGCATCTGGCGAAACGAGAGGTACAAATCACCACTGCTATCGGCAGGAATGAAAAAACCAAAACCATCTTTGTGCCCTTGAACTCGACCACGCAACAAATCCATCTTATCCAACAAGCCATAGCCGCTACGGCGGTTGCTCACTAACTGCCCATCTCTGGACATGGCTATTAAACGTCGGCGTAAAGCTTCAATAGATTCTTCATTAGTGAGCTCTAAAACGTCACACAATGATTCGTGAGTCATAGGTCCTGCCGACTGCGCCAGCACTTCCATTATGTACTCACGACTAGGAATAGGATTTTCGTATTTTGTTGCTTCCCGAGCTTGATGCGGGTCATTTTTAGACGATGACTTTTTCGGGGGATTTGTTTTTACCAAGAGGTTACCTGCAGATTAAAAAAATATACCGCAACTATAACCGAAAAGGACTGGTAGCGCCCACCAAATGCGCTTATTTAACGTTCATAATGCCCGCTAAAACGCCCAATATACGTTCAATATCAACTGGCTTTTCGATGAACGCCTCAAAACCATGGGTTTTAAAATTACTGGCGTTTATATACTCACTGTATCCCGACACGGCTATAGCTTTCGCATCGCGATATTTTTGTTTAATTTGGCGATTAACCTCAATGCCATCAACTCGTGGCATAGTTATGTCCAGCAGGTAAACATCCGCTTTAACAGATCCCATTTCTAGGTCATGAAGAAACTCAGGAGAACTATGGTAAGTCGTAATTTCAATCCCATACGAAGAGAAAAAATCATTAAAAAACTCAAGAATATCAATTTCATCATCGACAATAACAACATGTAAGCCCTTAAGAGAGGCAGGTTCTTTACTCGGCGGTACAACGTTGCTCTTGAGTTTCTTCCCCTCTACCAAAGGCAAATAAATTGAAAAGACAGTGCCACTGCCAACATTACTTTTAACGACTATATGGCCGCCCGCACCATGCACCAATCCATGGATTACAGCCAACCCCATACCAGAACCTTTACCCGTACCTTTAGTCGAATAAAAGGGCTGAAATATACTCGACAACTTAAAAGTATCAATACCGTAGCCATTATCCATAACCGATATTTCTGCATAGTCGCCGGTAATTTTAGATAAGCAGGAGGTGCACGATTCATCACTTAGAGTCACTTGATTGACAAAAATTAATATATGGCCTTTTTGGTCAATGGCGTCTTTAGCGTTAAGGCAGAGATTCATTAAAATTTGGTCCATAGATGAATTTGCAATAAATACGGACACATTCTCTTCGAAATATTTCACCTCCATATCCACCGTGGCTGGCAGCAATGGATGCAATAACTTTAAGAACTCTGGAATTCTGGCCGACAAATTAATATGAACCATTTCTTCCGAACTGCCGCGAGAAAACGCCAGCATTTTTTCTACAAGAGACTTAGCTCGTAAACTAGAGGATTCAATGTTTTTTAAGTAATTAAGTAAGCGCTTATCGTCACTCTCTTGATATTGCAGTTGCAGTAATTGCGCATAACCGAGCGATACCGCCAAAATATTATTGAAGTCGTGTGCTATTCCTCCGACAGCCAAACCAATCGCTTCCATTTTTTGCATTTGGATCATGTTTTTTTCAAGTGATTTTTGTTTCACTTCGGTTACTCGTTTTTCAGTAATATCGGTACGGATAGCCATATACCGATCAACCTTGCCCTGCTCATTTATGTGCGGAACAATCGTAGTATCAAGCCAATAAATCTCTCCCGTTTTTTTCCTATTGCAAATGTCGCCTCTAAAAACATTACCCGATGAAATCGTCTCCCAGAAATTTTTCCAAAATTGGTCGTCATGCATACCAGAATTAGTTATCCGGTGATTAGCGCCAGACAGCTCGTCTACTGTGTAACCTGATGTTTTTTGAAAGGCTTCATTGCAATAAATAATCTTGCCCGCAAGATCCCCCGCACTGACTATGGAATGATGATCAAATGCATCGGTTAAATATTCCAACTCATTCTTTTGTAGTACAGCTTCATCAATCAATGCTTTATGAGCCGATATATCCTGAATAATCCCCTCTAGATAGCCCTGCTCTCCATCTTTATTTTTTACCACATGGCCCATCGTTCTTACCCAAACCCGATTACCTTTAGCGGTAATCAAACGGCATTCAATATCATAATCAACCCCGTCTTTTAGGGCTCTATCGATGGCTTCCGTAATGGCTTTTTCACCAGGTTCTATAGAATCATAAAAATCAATTGCCGTTTCCAAAGTGGGAATAAAATCAGGTTCCACCCCATGAATAGCATGTGCTGCTCCAGCCCACACAACCTTATTAGAAGGAAAATAAAGTCTCCACAAACCTATAGATAGCCGCTCAGCCAAATACATGCTGAGCAGATCATCCATACCTTTTTTTTGCGAACCCTCTAAATCACTCGACTTTGCGCTCAACTAACACCTCTATACAGACAAATTCAAACCATGAACTAAAAAATTAATATCGATATTATCGCTTCAAACTGGATTAAAACAAAAAAGTAGACCTATAATTAGCGTTCAATATCGTTTTTATCGATATAAGGGCAAACAATGGCCACTCATCTCGACACAGCATGGCTCAAGCCTGCCGAAGTCGCTGCCTATTTTAAAGTTTCTCCTATTACCATTAGGAGTTGGGCACAAAAAGGCATCATAACCGCCAGCAAAACGCCGGGCGGTCACCGACGCTATTCTCTTGAAGAAGTAGAAAGACTTGCCTCACGGAAAACGGAAATCGATATAAGTGTCCCTGACAGTCATCAAAAGTCCATTTTAATTGTTGACGACGACACTCAGGTTGCAGGAATGCTTGGGGCTCAAATTCAGCATCACTTTAGCGATATAAAAATACTGTATGCCACAGATGGCTTTGAAGCCGGTGCATTAGTTACTCAAAACATGCCCGATTTAATATTTCTAGACATTATGATGCCCGGGATTAAAGGCGACGCGATATGCCGATACCTGAAAAAAAACACCTATACATCCCACATTCCCGTCATAGGCATAACCGGATACTCATCAAATGAAAATATGTCTTTGATGCAGCAAGCTGGAGTTGAACGGATCATAACCAAACCCTTCGACATGAAGGAAATTATCGATATAGTCCAAGAGAAAATTACGTGCTATAGCCAAACAACAGATCGAATGAACAAGGATTGACAATGGATAACTCCAAAACAATTAGAGCTAATTTAGACGAATCAATCGTTAAAAATTTCTTTAATGAAAACGATTTTTTTCTTACTTACCAAAGAAAAGTATCCCTAGTAGATAATTCTGAAACAGTAGGTTTGGAAGCTTTTTTACGCTTGCGACAAGAAGACAAAACCGTTTTTTCTCCTGCTGCATTTCTTCCTGTCGTCGAAAGAATGGGGCTCATACCTGAACTCACTGAACTACTCATAACTCAAGTCACCAAAGACTGGGATTTATTGAGTCTTATGGGATTAGAGCAAACAGTTGCTGTAAATATCGACACCAGTGTTTTTGCAGATCCCGAAGTGATGTCACGTCTAATTGGCATTATCAAAGAATCAAACATGCCCCCGTCAAAACTGTCTATTGACATCATCATCGGGCAAGAAACAGTACTATCGCCTGAAGCCATTACAGGTTTAGAACGCTTGCGAATGCTCGGCGCAAACCTGTCGTTGGATATAGTTTCTGGATCTCAGCTCAACACTAAACAAATTGAAAACTTACCCATCGATGAAATTAAAATTGGGCGGACATTAATTTGTAATATTTTTGAGGCCAACTCCAGCAAAAGTATTATTAAGGATTACTTAGACTTATCACGCAGAATGGGGTTGAGCATCTCCGCGATTGGCATTGAAAATAATGACGAAGTCGACTGGCTAACTAACTATGGCGTCGATTTTGGGCAAGGGTATTTGTTTGGGCAACCGGTTGAAATTGACCAGTTACCCAACCAAGAATCTCGTAACATTGTTGATGCTGAAAACGACGAAAACTTTCGACTCAAAGTATTGATCGTTGAAGATGATGTTGAATACGGTAACTTAATGGTTGATCTTCTATCGGAGCATTATGAAATATTTTTAACCAATAACGAAACTGACGCCTTAGAAATATTTTCTCACGACAAACCTGAAATATTACTGCTCGATGTCAATTTAAAAGATAGCTATGGGTTCAACATTGCAAACAGCATCAATGAAAACAATGACGAGTCCGAGTACAGTATTATTTTTGTTTCTGGAGACAACAGCCAAGAAAACCAAATTAAATCGTATGAATCTGGTGGTGTGGCTTTTATTCCAAAACCAATATCCATTGTTGACTTAGTCACCCGAATTAATCGAGTAGCTGCACTACATAAAAAGCGAAAAGAGACTTATAAGAAAATTAAAGATACTGAGTCCATGGCATTTCAGTCCATGCGCGAAGCATCTCACTATGGCGATATAGTGCAGTTCATGAAAGAAATTTCAATTGGCAGTGATGAACCCAGCATTTCAAGGGCCCTTTTTAAATACATGGGCAACAGAGGTCTATCATGCTCCATTGTATTTAGAGACAAAGAACATACCTGCAGCTTCGATCATCAAGAGCTTAGCTGTTGCCCAACAGAGCTTAATGTATTTGAATTATTACACGACAAAGGTCGACTCTATGAGTTTGGCCATAGACTGATGGTTAACGATCATCACATATCGTTTTTAGTCAAAAATATGCCTACCGATGAAGTTGAAAAAGGCCAAGCACGTGATTATGTGGCGGTACTGATCGAATGCATGGAGTCGCGCTACATGAGCATTTTACAAAACCGTGTTTTAGCCGAGGTAGTGAATGACTTAAGCGACCTAACCCAAGAGGCCATAACGTCTATAGAAAATGCCAACAAAAACAAACTCTCTATGATCGATAAGTTTTCTGAAGACATCGCTCTAAGCTTTCACATTCTCGACCTCAATGATGAGCAAGAACAGCATCTGAAAAATATTATTGACGGCATGCTTAACGCCAAAGAGCACGATGAAATTTCTACTGACGACATAGTCGATCGTATTTCTGCGGCCACCAATTTATTGAGCGCAACTTTAGCAGAGATCAAAGTGGCAGAATCGGAAACACTGGAGGATGAAAGTTGTGACGCAATCGAGTTGTTTTAAAGGAGTTTATTCCAATCAATATACTGCTCTAAGGCATCAGCAAGGCGATCAATGTCTTGCTCTTGTCGAGCGTCATAATCAAAGCTTTTGACTTTCTTTAATCCAGCCCACTCCAGCAGCGCATGTATTGCTTCGGCGTGATCAAACAAGCCATGCAGGTAAGTGCCAAATATTTGATTGTCAGCAGAGAGGGCACCCTCAGGTTTCCCGTCTATTAGTAATGCTGGACTTTCATTAACACACGATCGTCCAGCATGAATTTCATAACCCTTCACACAAGCACCAGACCAGCTCAATTTGGCTGATTTTCGCGTTAGTATTTTTTCTTCTTCTATCGTTGTGGTCATATTAAACCAACCAAAACCTTCACTTTTACCCGCCGAACTTTCTAATCCTTTTGGATCTTCAATCATCTGCCCTAACATTTGAAAGCCGCCGCAAATCCCGATTAACTTTCCACCGTAGCGCAAATGTTTTTGTAATTTCACATCCCAGCCTGACTCTCTCAGCATTTGTAAATCAGCTCGAGTATTTTTAGTGCCTGGCAATACAATTAAATCGGCAGGTGGAAGCTCATCAGTCAAGGCAACAAACTGTAAGTTAACTTGTGGATGTAAACGCAGTGTATCGAAATCAGTGTGGTTGCTCATTCTTGGCAACACAGGAACCACAATATTTATTTCAGAATCCTGGCTGTTTTGCTCAACAGCAATCGAATCTTCTGATTCTAAATGCCAATCGTGCAAGTAAGGCAATACTCCTAAAACCGGCTTTCCCGTTCTCTCTTCTAGCCAATCTAAGCCATCTTCCAGCAAAGCCAAATCACCACGAAAACGATTAATAACAAAACCTACAATTCGATTTTGCTCTGACTCACTGAGTAAATTTAGGGTGCCCACCAAGTGCGCAAAAACTCCGCCACGCTCTATATCGGCAATCAAAATTACAGGGCAATCCACCGCTTCGGCAAAACCCATGTTAGCAATATCACCTTCACGTAAATTGATTTCTGCTGGACTGCCTGCACCTTCAACCACAACCGTTTCAAATTTTTCTAGTAGCCGCTCATGTGATTGGAGAACCGCCTGCATCGCCACTTTTTTATAGTCGTGATAAACCACGGCATCCATATTGGTTATCGCTTTACCGTGCACAATAACTTGGGCGCCCACATCGGAGTTTGGTTTCAATAAAATAGGATTAAAGTCACTATGCGGTTCTAGACCACAAGCACGAGCTTGCACCGCTTGGGCCCGCCCAATTTCACCGCCATCCGTAGTCACCGCGCTATTGAGCGCCATATTCTGCGGCTTGAAAGGAGCCACTTTAACGTCTTGGCGATGCAGTACACGACAGAGGCCTGCGACGAGAGTGCTCTTGCCCGCATCCGATGTTGCGCCCTGAATCATCAAGGTGCGATTCTTTAAGGGCGCTTGAGTTAATCTTTTAACAAATTGATTTAAAGCGCTTTGGCTTGATTTTTTAGACACTTAATAATCAACGCCCTGGCGCGCTTTAACGCCTGAAGCATACGCGTGCTTGATATCTTTTATTTCTGATACCGTATCGGCTAATTCTTGCAGCGCACTGCCGCCGCCTCGACCTGTTACCACAACGCTCATGCTAGCAGGACGATCCGCTAGTGCTTTTAATACCATTGCTTCATCGAGGTATTTGAACGCCAGCATGTAGGTCATTTCATCCAACAGAACTAAATTGTAGCTGTCGTCTTTCAGCATTTTTTCAGCCACAGCCCAAGTATCTTTAGCGGCGGCAATATCAGCGGTACGGTCTTGTGTATCCCAAGTAAAGCCTGTGCCCATTTGATAGAAGTCGACCTCTGGTAATTTATTTTTTAAATAAAGCTCTTCTCCAGACAATTGCACGCCTTTAATAAACTGTACTACTCCAACTTTATGATCGTAACCTAAAGCGCGTAGCACCATACCAAAACCGGAACTGGTTTTACCTTTACCATTGCCCGTCAACAAAATTAACACACCGCGCTCTTCATTGGCTTCAGCAATGTGCGCATCAATTTTTGTTTTTTGTTTCTGCATTTTCTGTTTGTGTTTTTCGTCTGTATTTTTATCGCTCATAACTAAAGCCAAATAATTTTTTATTCAAAATAAACACGTTGTTTCTCGTCATCACGAGCGAAACGCGGTGATCCATTATTCGTACATTTATAATTTGTTCTGCTGAACCGTTTGGCTCCAGCACGCCCCTACTGGAAACGCATGAATACGTCCTTGTAGCTTGTCAATTCATCCATGAATTGAACATTTCAGTAGGAGCGCCCTGAAGCCAAACTTACAATTGATTTTAATCGATAACATTTTAGAATGTATATTTAGCCGAAACAGCAGCAGACATACCATCCGTATTGTAGTCTTTCAAAACCTTATACTCGTCATCAAATATATTATTAACTTTTAAGGCCAATTCTAATTTAGGGTTTACCGTATAGCTGGCTCTGATATTGACGGTATTAAAACCGCTCAACCTGTCGCTCGCATTAGCACCATCGTAGCGATAAGACTGTGCCTGCCAAAACACCATAAAATTTAACTGATCAAAATCTCGATCGACCCTAAAGTCAGCTTTTCCTCTAGAACGACGGCGCAGCATGGAATCATCACTTTTATCCATAGGATCAACATAGCTTAAACTGGCCGTACCATTCCACCCCCATAAAGAAGTTCCAACTTCTACTTCAGCACCAGTGAGCTCTGCTTCACTAATATTTGAAGGAGCGCTAATGACTAGCGATGGTGAAGTGAACAGATCATCTACAGAGATAAGATCCTCAATTTCTGTTTGATAAAGCGATATTGACCAATGAAAAGAATCATGTAAACCCCGCAACATCAGCTCAGTACTTTTTGAACTTTCCGGCTGAACATCTGGATTACCAGTATATCGATAGGTTGTACCAAAAAAAGCAAAATCTGAAGACGGGTAATACAGATCATTAAAACTGGGCGCCTTAAACGCTGTCCCATAAGACAGACTAACCAGAACCTCATCCGTTATGCTATAGCCAATACTGGCACTTTCAGTAGTATATTTTCCGAAAGACTGATTATCATCTTCACGCACACTTAACGCTGTACTGAAGCGACCAAATGAGCCTTGATATTGAGCAAACACAGCTTTGTTATCTCTAGATGTCTCACTAAATGGCTCTGTAGAATCAACTTGATCGTCGTAGTAATCATAACCCAAGGTAAGTAATTGACCTTCAGTAAAAACATAATCCAATTGTGCAGTAGACCCCTTACGTTTGGTGTTATACACACTTGGATAGGTACCAAATGTTTCTGACTCATCCTTTGACTGGTTTACCGTCATTGTTAAGCTCAAGTCTTCAGTAAGATTACCTCGCACGCGCAAACCAATTAGCTGATTCAACAATTCACTTCTATCTAACTTGCTAACTTGATCAATATCAACATCAGACTTCACGTGTTTAAAATCCACCCCAATATTCCAGTCCGCAGACAAGTCATAGTCAATTGACGAGCTAAATGACGACTGCCTAAAACCATCTTTATCATTATTAGCCGATCCAACAAAAAACGGAGTACTATCGATACCATCACTTTCTTCATGGGCAGCAACAGCGCTTAACTTAAAACTATTGATACTGCCCGTAACGCCAGCAACTGATTTCTTCAAGTTATGTGAGCCCGATTCAACCTCAAAAAAAGGTGTTATTTGTTCACCGCCTTTACGGGTAAAAACTTGTACAACGCCGCCAATAGCTTCCGCACCATAGAGGCTTGATTTTGGGCCACGAACAACTTCGATGCGTTCTATTTGAGACACCGGAATTTGTGACAAGCCCGCATTTCCCGATGTTGCATTAGAAATTCTAACGCCATCCACCAAAATCAGGGTGTGATCACTTTCTGAGCCCCGCAAGCGAATAGATGCGAGAGACCCTCTACTGCCGTTACGAACACTTTCAATTCCCACCAAGGTTCCTAGAAGCTCGTTTAGATCAGATGCTTGGGCGCGTTCAATGTCTTGTCGGGTTAAGATTGAAACTGAGGATAGAGCTTTGTGAATAGCCACAGGGGTTCGTGTTGCGGTAACAATAATTTCGTCATTTATATTTTGAACACCTGCAATTACAGGCAATGAGGCCGCTGTTACAAAAGCAGCCAATAAAGATTTTTTAAACATGATTTTCCTCAACCATAAAAATTAAACACGGTTTGAGGGAGGGGGAAGTGGAGAACGCTTTTATAAAAGAATAGTTCCACCGACAAAGCCCTCCGCTTCATCGTGATGAGTCCCTCTCAGTGACTGAGATGAAAAGACTCTACTATTCAGGCCGGTTTCGGGCTCGCCTAATCGTTACACGATAGACTTACCGTTGCGGGGGCAGCGCTGGATTTCGGGCTTCATGCCTTTACACCAGTCTTCCCGTTTAACCTAGCCAGCTATACAAACCTATATAGCGCTAGGCACCTGAGACAGTGCGCGCACAGTACTCAAACTCCAGGATTGTGTCAAACAATGATCAAAAAAATCACGAATTGAAATCTCTAACTGACTGAATGTGAGAACACACTTCACTCATACCTTGCAGAACTCGGGTACTAAAGCGATGCAGCAAATCGCCATTAATTGAAAACACGTGGCTATTGGCAACGGCGGGGATTTCTTGCCAAGCAGACCAATCTAAAGCTTGCCATTGGTCGGTACCAGGCTGTGATGGCAGTAAAATAACCTGAGGCATCTTCAATACAATATTTTCAAGACTCACCATGGGGTAATCGACGGTCGAACCCGATAATATATTTTGCCCTCCACAACCAGCAACAATCTCACTAATCCAACTGCCAGAGGCAACACCTTGCAGGGGATTGGGCCAAATTTGATAGAAAAAGCTGACTGGTTCGAGATGCTGGTAAGTCTCACGCAAAGACTCAAGATCCTGTCTGAATTTATCAGCAGCGGACAACCCAGCTTTGGGCTTACCAATCAACTCACCCAACACCTGCAATTCATCGGCTATTTGTTCTAAGCGGCTGGTTTTACTGACGAATAAATTAAATCCCATCTGCCGTAATCGCTCTATATCGGCCGCGTTATTTCCGCCCTCCCAAACAATGACCAAATCTGGGTTCGCCAGCAAAATCCGTTCAAAATTAATCCCGTAGTTCCCACCCACCCGAGGAATGGATTTAGCCTGTTCAGGAAAATCTGCAAAGTCACTGGCGGCGACAATTCTATCCCCCACACCCAGCGTAAAAAGTAGTTCAACTGAATGGGGTGACAAAGCAATGATGCGTTGCGCGCCTGACTGATTGTCATTATTCGACGCCAATAAATTGGTCGTAAAACAACAGGTAAGAATGCCTAGCAGTAGGGTTAAAGTAATTTTCATTAACCATCCAGCCAACTGCGACGGCGCAGTACAATCAAAAAGAACACACTGCCAATAGCCGCGGTGATTACCCCGACAGGAAGCTCGCCATCGCTCAATAATTGACGCGCCAACACATCCACCCAAATCATAAATAAGCCACCGAATACGGCAATAATAACGAGAGTGAATTCGGTATTAGTGCCCATTAAGCGTCGCACTAAATGTGGCACCATCAAACCAACAAAACCAATTCCGCCACAATTCGCGACCAGCACGGCCGTCATTAATGAACTCAACAACAGCATGCCAACCCGCAATCGATTCACATCAACACCCAGCGCACGGGCGCTTTCATCGCCAGCCAAAATAGCTCTCAGCTGACGACCATATCCAATAAAAACCACTAAGCCCACACCGATAATGACACTGGGCAATAATAAGTTACCCCACTGAGCGCGAGTAAAACTACCCAAACTCCAAAACAATAATGAGGCAGCCGCTTGAGGATCAGAGCTGTATAAAACCAAACTGGTGGCCGCACCAAACATGTAGGATACCGCCACCCCCGCTAATAACATACGCTCAATTTGTACGCCGTTACCCGCCAAACTGACCACTAACATTATCGATAAGGCACTTCCGAGAAAAGCTCCCATTGGAATACCCAGTGCAGTAATTACACCAGAACCAGATCCAACAGCCGCGATCACTAACACCGCACCAAACGAAGCACCGGTCGACACCCCAAACAAAAAAGGATCGGCCAATGGGTTACGTGTGACATTTTGCAAAACAGCTCCCGCCAAAGACAAGCCCGCGCCTGCCAAGAAAGCCAAAATTACGCGCGGCATTCGCAACTCAATTATAATTCTTTGCTTAATAGGGCTGATATCACATTCGCCACCCACGCTGTTACAGACGGCCGCAATCACATCGTAGTAAGTGATCTCGGCCGCACCAAAACCAATGGCCAAAAAGGGTGATACTATCGCAAGCCCTATAACGGTAATAACCACAGCATTATTGCGAGCCGCATAATTAATCATATTGAGACTCACCATAAGCATAGGTGATGCGGGGCTTACCATAGAGAGGGTGCTGGTCGACCAATGCTTGGGTTTTGAACACAGACTCAATCATATTGGCGGTTAATACTTCTTCTGGGGTGCCATTAGAGACTATATGCCCATGATCAATCGTGATAATTCTGTCACAATAAGCGGCGGCTAAATTCAGATCATGGAAGGACGCAAAAATAGTAACTCCCATTTTTTGCACTTGCTGTAACACACTGATTTGATAGTGAATATCTAAGTGATTAGTCGGTTCATCCATCAACAGTAATTGCGGATCTTGAACCATGGCGCGCGCGACCATAACTCGTTGTTTCTCGCCGCCAGAAAGGTGCACATAGGGCTCGTCACTAAAGGCAGTAAGGTCAACCTGCTCGATAGCACGTGAAATTTTTTCTTTATCGGCTGGCGAGTCGAGCGTGAATAATTTTTTATGCGGTGTTAAGCCCAGCCCTACGACATCTTTAACTCGTAAGCCCAAATGCTCTGAATGCTCTTGTAAAATAACAGCTACTTTTTTAGCGTTATCTTTAGCCGAATGCTGCCAAATATTTTGGCCGAATAATTCTACCGAACCACGACAAGGTTGATTAACACGGTATAAGCAACGCAATAAACTCGATTTACCCGACCCATTAGGGCCAATAAGACCAACGAAAGAGCCCTGCTCAACATCAAAAGAAATATTATCGAGAATGCGCCTATTACCGGCATCCCATCCTAAATTATTTACCGCTAAAATTGCTGTCATTGACGAGTCGCTGCGCAAGCGCCCTTTAATATATTAAAACAAGCTGCACACCATACTGATGCGCACGCGATTGGCAAGTAGCCTCTCACCCATTCGATAACTTATTTAAGAGAATTTCTCTATGAACTCGTCCATCGCAACCGGCTTGCCTTTAAAGTAACCTTGCACATAGCTTACCTCAAGATCTTTCAAGACATTGAGCTCTTCGATCACCTCTACTCCTTCAGCCACAGTTTCGGCGTTAGTAGACTCTGCCATTTGGCAAATAGCGGATACAATCCTTTGGTTAACATCCGATTGATGAATATCACGAACGAAACTCATGTCTATTTTAACAATATCTGGCTGCATTTTTTGCATATACGATAGCGAAGAGTAACCCGTACCAAAATCATCCAACGCGACCATATAGCCTTCAGCCTTTATTTGTAAAATGGCCTTCACAAACAGATTCATTTCCTGGGAAGACGCCGTTTCAGTAACTTCAAAAACAACATTTTTTGGGCTGATTCCGTTCTCTGACGCCATGACTTTGATAAACGACATTAAGCTTGGTTCAAATAAATCCATTGCCGATAAGTTTACGGATAAATGAAAATTATCTGGTAACTTATTAATATTGTCTCCCAGCCATTTAAATGATTTTTTGATCACAATCTTGGTGATTCTAAATATCATATTGCCATTTTCTGCGGCGGGGATAAACAGATCAGGACCAACAAAACCACGTACGGGAGAAATCCAACGGATAAGAACTTCTCCACCAATAAGGTTGTCATTCAAATCAAACTGGGGCTGGATATTAAATGAGAACTCTTCGGCCTTGATGGCCAAATCAACATCCTTAATTAGCCGGATCATGTTGCTATGATCAGTATCTTGCTGCTGACTATACTCAAAGGCAACAACCCCAGAAGCAACGGCTTGATTCAGAGCCACCTGAGACTTCCGGTAGCTTTCTTCAAGCGAGCAAACCAAATTTCCACTGCTATCGGTTAATATAGAAACCCCTAGCCTTACGTGAAGGCTAGACTCTAAATCAGCAACCTTTAACGGCTGATTGAGTGCCTTAATTAATTTGGCCGCCACTAATTCGCTATCTTTATCGGCAATACCAATCATGAGCATTTGCCCATCGGCCAGACTGATTAAATATTTATGACTGCCATCTGGCATCGGTATCGGCACAGCACAATTGGTTTCGGCCATATAAGTTTCGGCTTTTTCAATAAATTCATGGTACGCCTGAGAAACGACCTTGGGACCAAAAATACCTGCAAATGTTGAAATTCCGGTCGTCTTTAATATGACCATCCAAAGTTTGGTTTCCATTGACATCAGGGTTTTATCAAAGCCGCCCTCATAGGAGTGTAATAGATACGCATAAGTGGGCAATGACGTCATAGGGTCTGAGTAAGCTTTATTAAGAGCTTTGAGCTTTGAAAACATGATCCTGTCTGATAACGCGATAGACAAAATACTCAAGTCAAGAATCACACCGATCAAATAAGCGTTTAACGTAAAGTAAGTTACAGGAACAATACCGATATAAACTCCCGAACCAATCGCGGCAAATACAAACAATACCGTCCACGCAACGAGGAAAATCTTTGCTGGCCTAAAACCAATCCGGATAGATTTGAAGGCACTAAAGAGTATGAAAAATGAAACCAGCATTTGATTAATAAAGAAAAAACTCAGAATCTGATATTCTGAGACGAATAATGACACTAAAAAGCCAACAGCATTAATACCAATAAGATAGCGACTTAAGCGATATAGTTTGGGCAGTTGACAGTTTAGTCTAAGAAAACCTCGAGCAAATAAAAGGCCTACTACCAGACCCAAAAAATTAACCGCATGAATATTCGATGCAAACCAACTATGTACCTGTTCCGGCCACAAGATATAGCCAAAGCCAGATAAGCTGCAAACCAAAACAAAAGAAAATAAATAAAAGCCTAAGTAAGCAACATACAACTTACCCTTCCCGATGAAGCCTATCCCCGTATTGTAGAGACCTAAAATCATAAATAGAAACAACACACCACCAGCCACGATGTACCGCTCTACAACAATTTCCTCAAAATTCTCCGCAGAAAGAATGGAGAAAGGTAAAATTCCTGGGCCGTCATTTTGCTTTTTAATGTAAAAAGTCAGTGTCTGTTTATTTTTAATTAAGAATTCAAACGTTGGCTCACGTAATAATGAAGTATCACTGGCTCGATCATCTAAAAGGCCTAAATCATGACGAGCAAGTAGCTCTTCGCCATCATACACATAGACACTCAGGTGTTGGAGTATGTGACTAGAAAACCATAGGTGCAGAGTCTTGGACAGCTCTAGATCATCACCCAAATTCGCACTGAGAGAGACTTTATACCAAAAATAATCAGGGCTAGGCTGGGTCGTTTTAGAATAGAGTTCAGTAGAAAAAATCTTAGGGATGCCGCTACCGTCATCCAATGCAGCAGGAATAGCACCATTGAATTTTATAACCCTTGTATCAGAGGTTACTTCTCGCTGCATTTCGTCTGCATAGGCAGGCAATACAGAAAATAAGCCCCCGCCAAACAAGAGCACTAGTATTATACGGAAAATCGACATCATCATTTCAATAATAAGCGCGGTAAGTTTTTAATCATGGCTCATATTCATAAAAAAACAATTCAAGTTAGGTAATGATATACCGTACTTTTCCTGTGTTACAGAATTATGAATACGTACCTGTTATGCATAAACGTAGTAGTTGAGAATATCCTTCCAAGTCAGCAGTCCGTTTAAATTATTATCTTGATCGGCTACAGGTAAGCATGAAATATTATTTTCCAATAATAAAATCGATGCAGTATCTACACTGGTGGTTTTATCAATAGTGATGATATTTGTTGTCATAATATCTTTAACCGGTGTCTTCAATACCTGAGCATCACGTTCATCCTCTTGATCAGTACCTATAAAAGGACTCATCAAAACACTCACATCACGGTCTGAAATTATGCCAATGATCTTTCCTTTATCAGTGACCGGCAAGTGATGGTATCGCACACGAGTAAAAATATTATGGATTTCACTCAACGTTTGCTCCGTGTTGACGCAGGTTAATTCGGTCGTCATTATATTTTCAGCTAACATAATATTCTCAATCTATTGTTTTTTAGTTAAACTATTCCGTCTTCAATATTTCATCTTCAGTATAAAAAGTTTTCTTACTTGAAATTTTTTCTGCCTTAAAATAAACATCGTTAATATACAAAGTGCTATTTGGAAATATTTTTTGATTAACAATAATTCTAGCCTGCAACGCTTTTTCAATAACAGGCTCTATTCGCTTCAACTCGCTGTCTATTGAATTAAGCCTTATAGACAAATCTTGAACCGCCGCATTTATTTTCCTGGCTTTATTTAAGGTGACTCTTCCGACCGTTTCAGGTGTACCTGTCGCTTTAATTTTTTCTAACAAACTCTTCAACATGCCAAGTTCTTTTAGGCGTAATGATTGTTCATGTAAATGCTTCTTCTTTAAACTCATAAACTCCTCTATTGCACCACAAATCAACTCTGTTTTTATGTAGGCTTCACTCCCAAGAACATTGACTTCGATTTTATTATCGGCTCTGGCAACCCCTCCAATCAAACGTCCCTTACCACCTTTATCCCCAATTAAAATTCCGTTTCCTGCAAGTAAATCACAATGCAGCGCGTACCGCTGAAGCGTAATATTATTTCCTGCCTTGGCCGCCGTACTATTCATAAACAACACATCGATATCGTTACCGGCTTCTATATTATACTCGCCCGACGATAGGCCATCTCGATTAAGGCTTTCGTCCTGAAACAAGCCCCCTTCTATGGTGATGTTGTTACCTGCAAGAATACTGCAATGCTCAGCCTTGCCTTTAATAAAAACATCGCCACTAACCTCTATGGACATCTTAGGCAGTACATCGCCTAGAACCAGCAGAGAGCCATCGAAACGAATATTTCCGCTGCCTAAATCAACGTTCTTAACTTGGAGGGTTGGATCTACATTCACCCCATGCTCAATGAGAACGGGGTGCCCTTCACGGGTCGCCACTAAAATATTTTCATGCTCACTAGAGGTATGTGCACCATCGCACTTTGCAAAAGGCAACTCCTTACCCGGCTTAGCTGGCAATGTTTTTCCCGATACATCAAACCCGCCTTTCCCTGGTGTTGCTGATGTCCTTTTCATTAAAGGCGTATCTTCACTGAGAATCAGGTATTTATGCGTTTCATAGTGATCAACAGTGCCGTCACTTTGCAGTTGTGGCCCCTGATAAAAATCGTCAGAGAATAATGAAATAAACGTGCTATCAATTCCATTTTCTGGTGACTTGCCTTTAGCGATGATCGCAGAGGTAACTTTTTCACCCGCACCAAGCAATGCTATAACCTCATCCACAACCTCTTCAATAATGCAGATTAACGCTATTTTTTTTTCTTGAATCAGTTTAATAATGGCCTCTTTATTGGGAGTTTCACCACCTTGCGCTGGAGTTGCTGAAATATGAGCCTGCATTTTATCTTTACTGATCTCAATAGTGATTAAGCTGTCTTTTTGCTCACCAACAATGAATTCTTCTGGTTTCGATAATTCTCTTTTTTTGACGATATCGTCAAGCACCTGCGGGAGAAGCGACAAGCTATCAAAACCTAATTCTGCTATCTGTTTTTGCAGGCCGACAATCGTGGGGGGGGAATTACTAACATGTGGAGTTATACGAGCGATCAATTGTTTATTGGTGAAATTAAACGCAACCGAGATAAACGGTGGCGGCTGATCAGCTCCGGCCGGCGTATCTGGTTCTGAATCGTCGTTAGATATGGACAGTGGTGTCTCGTTGCTCATTATAAATTCAATACACCCAGATAAAATGAAACAAAGAAGTTACACAATGCGAAACCACGGCACTGTGTTTGTGTGAGTAACCTTATCTATTACGCCCTAACTCTTCGTGACTGCTGACCCAATCCCCCGCCAAAATCGCCGACGCCAAAGAGATATCGCCAGCCAAAACAACCGCCGCGATAATTTCAGCAAACTTATCGGATTTGCCAGCGCCGTAGCAGCCTAGCATCTCTAAGCATTCTCTCTGTGTTGGCAGGCCAGTACCGCCACCATAGGTGGCTGAAATAACCGCTGGTAAGGTCACCGACCAATAGTAATCGCCATTTTCAAGCAACTGCGCGTAAGTGATACCTGCATGAGACTCCACTACATTCGCTTCATCTTGCCCCGTTGCAATAAATAGGGCAGCAATGGCGTTGGCCGAATGAGCACTGTTATACACTGATCCCGCCTGCATAGAACCTGCATTGGAAATTTGCCGAAATCGAAACAAGGTTTCGGTATCAACCCTTAGCAACCTTTTAACGACGTCTTTCTTCAAAGTAACTTCGGCAATCACCCGCTTGCCACGGGTTTGAATCATGTTCATGGCCGAGTGTTTTTTATCCGTATCAATAGACCCCGATAAAATATACTTCGGCTGACTCGGATGCACCGAAGAAATCCATTCACACGCGGCGTAGGTTGCTTTGCCCGTCATATTTTGACCTGCCGCATCACCCGTTGTGTAATCAAAGCGGGTATACAACATATTGGCCACAGCGTACTGCTCTATCTCAATTAACTTGCCCGTACTGGTGGTACTCTCAGCTCTCTTCTTGATGTCTTCGAAATTGTCTCTTAGCCATCCGCCAAATTCACGTGCTTGCAGAGCATCCTCAAAAATAAACACAGGAGCGCGCTGCATAGAATGTTTAGCAACCGTTGTTTTAACGCCGCCGCACTCGCTGATTACACGCATACCACGACTATAACTGGCAACCAAAGTACCTTCTGTTGTCGCCAATGGCACATAGAATTCACCCTTTGCATGCTCACCATTAATCGTAATCGGCCCCGCAACACCCACTGGAACTTGTATCGCCCCAATAAAATTCTCAATATTGCCGCGTGTTACTTCCGCATCGATAGTGTAACTGGCAACAGCGTCTAATTTAGCACCGGTTTTTTCTTGAATGAAAGTTCTACGTAGATCACTTTGCTCACGTGTGTGGTCGTTTTCTTTATTTCTGGGGATTGATGTTGCTTTGCTCATAATATTTTCCAATAATCCACTGGGATAGATATAGCAGTAAGTATAGCCAGAAAATCATGCTTAACATTGGGTATTATATGAACAAAAAATGATTTGCTGCAGAAGAAGAAAAAATCGATAATACAAACTTAATTGAGCTCTGAGGAGCACTGTATGTTTTATAAAAACTCACCCGTTTCTGCCACTAAATCCATTTCGCTCGTAGCTCATGACAACATGAAATCCACTCTTATTGAGTGGTGCAAAAATCATGCAGAAAAATTATCTCAGCATAACCTTTACGCAACGGGTACCACAGGGCATCTGCTCGAGAAAGAGACTCAGCTGCCCATAACAAAACTTATCAGCGGGCCACTGGGTGGCGACCAACAAATTGGAGCGATGATTACCGAACAAAAAATCGATATTATGATTTTCTTTTGGGACCCCCTAGAAGCACAACCTCACGACCCTGATATAAAAGCCCTACTGCGTTTGGCGGCTGTTTGGAATATTCCTGTAGCCTGTAATCAGGCCACCGCAGAGCTGCTTATCACATCGCCTTTATTTGGCTCGAGCTATTCAAAAACGATACCTGATTACGAGTCATACCTAGCCAATAGAATACAATCATAGCCTTATGCACAATTATCAGTATCAACCTGAAAAAAAACGCGCAAAATAAATTAGAACTGAGCCAGACCGTAATCATGGTGCACGATTGTAGCTTGTAAGAAACTCTATCAATTCATCTTGAAATAGGGGCTTTGAAAAATAAAAACCCTGAAAATAATCACAACTTAAGTCTTGCAGAACCTGCAACTGCTCTTTAGTTTCAATACCCTCAGCAATGGTTTTAATTCCCAACGCCTTACTCATCGCAATGATCGCGGCGACCAGTCCTCGAGCTTCATGGCTCTTGTCAATATCTGAGACAAAAGAGCGATCTATTTTGAGATAATCTATAGGAAAACCACGAAGATAACTGAGCGATGAGTAACCCGTACCAAAATCATCCAATAGTATTTTCGAACCAAAATCTTTTAACGCATAAAGTGACTTTTGAATCGTATTTTGATTTGGCGCTAATAAGCTTTCTGTCACTTCAAAACTTATTTGGGTGGCCGAAATATTGGCATCACCAATAATAGATTGCCATGTATTCACATGGTCATCTGTATCATTAAATTCGGCAATAGAGCGATTCACAGAAATTGACTCTAGCGGCAAACTTAAACCATTCAGCACATTCATCAATTGACAAGACTGCTGCAACACTTGATTACCCAGAAGGGAACAAAAACCACCCTCTTCAGCAATCGGCACAAATTCAGCCGGCGATATAGGAGAGCCATCTTTACTCCAGCGTGCTAAAGCTTCTAATTTGACCACCTGCCCAGTTTGATTAGAGATTATTGGTTGGTAGGCAACCTTCAGCTCCTCATTATGCAAAGATTGTAGCAAAGAGTTTTTAAGTTCAAGCTTCTGCTTGATACTTTCATGCATTGATTTTGTATAAAAATGGTATCGACTTTTTCCGTCAGCTTTAGCTAAAACCATAGCTTCGTTGGCTTTTTCTAATAACGCCTGAGGATCTCTCGCATCATTTGGATAAATAGCGATACCAATTGAAGCCGTAATAGAAACGGACTCAGAAAAACAATCAAAGGGCTCCGAAATTAACAACTGTAAACTCTCTGCAAACTTTCGAGCTTCATCGATCGACCCTAACATAGGCAAGCACACACCAAATTCATCGCTACTAAAATGAGCAATAGAATCTGCGGATCGAAGACGCTCCTTCATGCGCTTCGACAGTTCCACCAATAATACATCGCCGCTTTCATGCCCCAACAATGAATTGATCGAATGATAACCATCAAGATCAAAGGTCACTATGGCAACTTTGCGTTTTTCTCTTCTACTGAGATAAAGATATTGATTTACTCTATCTAAAAATAACTGCCGATTTGGTAAGTGCGTTAGTGCATGATAGTTTTTATTAAAGTGTGCTTCTTCCTTCGCTTGCTTCAACTCACTAATATCGCTGTGTATAGATACGTACATCGTTTCATCGGATATTGGCTCGTATATTTTATTAATGCGCAAAAAATCAGGAAATAACTCTCCTGATTTTTTCTTATTGATTACCTCACCTTCCCAGCGTGAATCACGCTCAATACGGTCCCACATAGACTGATAGAAAGCTGTGTCCTGCTCGCCTGACTTTAATAAACTTGCCGACTGGCCAATCGCATCTGCTTCAGAATAACCCGAGAGATTGGTAAAGGCTTGATTACATAAAATAATTTCACTCGAGTCATTGGCAACGACCACAGCATCAGAAACCACGCCAAGAATGGACTGGATAACATTAAGTTGCTGTTGATTGTCCTGGCGCTCTAGATCACCAGCAATCATTCCTGAAAAAAGTTTAAAAAGAGCTTCGACTTCTTTTTCATGACTAATAGTGTCTTTAAACAGCGCAACAATAATACCGAATATCTTATTCTTACTGCTTATGAGTGGGACACCAACATAGCTGTTGATACCCATATCTATTAGTAACTGATCGTCAGGGAAGCACGCTTGCACATCACCATTGTAGGCACATACGGAATTAGGATCTGAGCCTACAATTAAACTACAAGGAGTGCCTTTTAGCTCGTAAGTAAAATCATCTTTAAGCACACCTTGCTCGACGTAGACTTCTGTTGTTGCCACCGTGTAACAAGCATCGACCGTTGCCATAAAAATGTGGTCCGCATTGGTAGCGTTATCAAAAGCCAAGCAAAGGTTTTCGATCAAGCTTGCAGAGCGATTATTTGTAAGCCCTGATATAATTGAAACAATATTTTCATCGAGCATAAGACACTAAAGACTCAAATTGGTGTGTGCCTATTATAGTAGCTTCTCAACACACAAAATAAAGTAGAAACGCCCATAAAGCCGGTAAGGTTCAATTGTTTAGCTATGTCGTGGTACGATAATGCTTGTACGCCTTGCTTCTGCCGCTCCCAACACAGGTCTAATGACGCCATATGATTCGACGCACAAAAATTGTAGCCACCTTAGGTCCCGCCACCGATACTCCTGGCACCCTTGAAAAACTCATTTTAGCTGGGGCTAATGTTGTCCGTTTAAACTTTTCTCACGGCAACCCAGAAGATCATATTCTACGAGCAAAATCAGTACGTGACATTGCCGAAAAACACGGCCGCTCCATTGCCATACTGGGAGATTTACAAGGTCCTAAAATTCGCATTTCTCGATTCACCAATGATTCTATCGACCTAAATGTTAATGATGTTTTCACCCTAGATTCTGCTCTTGGGGAGAACGACGGCGACCAATTACAAGTAGGGCTCGATTACACCAATCTACCCAATGAAGTTTCTATCGGCAGTCGCTTATTACTAGATGATGGTCGAGTTGCATTGCAGGTGACTAACATTCAGGGATCGAGGATTGAAACCCGAGTCGTCATTGGCGGGAAATTGTCCAATAACAAAGGCATAAATCTTGAGGGCGGCGGCTTATCGGCGGCAGCGCTAACAGAGAAAGATTATATCGATATAGAGCTCGCCGCCAAAATTGATGTGGACTATTTAGCCGTATCTTTTGTCCGCTCAGCAGATGACCTAAACGAAGCGCGAAAAGCTTTTGCAGACGCCGGAGGTAAAGGGGGCTTAGTGGCAAAAATAGAGCGTGCCGAAGCTGTTGCCGATTACGATAAACTTGATGCTATTATTGAGGCCACGGATGTCATCATGGTAGCTCGGGGTGATCTTGGGGTTGAAATTGGCGACGCTGAATTAATTGCGGTGCAAAAGTATTTAATTAAACGTTCACGCGGCCTTAATAAAACCGTAATCACGGCGACTCAAATGATGGAGTCAATGATCGATAGCCCCATGCCCACCCGCGCCGAAGTTTTTGATGTTGCCAATGCTGTGTTGGACGGTACCGATGCCGTAATGTTGTCTGGCGAAACCGCTGCCGGAAAATTTCCGGTTGAAGCCATCGAAGCAATGGATCGTATTATTTTGGGCGCCGAGCGTTACCCAAAATCCCACGTATCGGCTCATCGGCTGCATCAAGATTTCAGTGTTGCCGATGAATCCATCGCCATGGCCGTCATGTACACAGCCAATCATCTGGCTGGAGTCAAAGCCATTATTAGCCTGACCGAAACTGGCAACACCCCAATGTTGATGTCCCGCATTAGCTCCAACATCCCTATCTTTGCCTTTACCAACAATATTAAAACCGAGAATAAAATGGCCATGTATCGTGGCGTCGTTCCAGTGACCTACAACATTAAAAATCTCGCCCCAGAAGTCATTAACAAAAGTGTTGTCGAAGAATTGATTGCGCGTGAGGAAGTCACAGATGGGGATTGGGTCATTATTTCGAAAGGCGATTTCCACAATGTTCATGGCGGCACTAACACCATGAAAATTATTTCTGTGGGCGGTCAATATACTTAAAGATTCTTCTCCGTAATATCCATTTCTCCCCTCTCTCTAAGGAAATGATCCGCTTCAAGCCAACGCCTTTGGAGCTCTTCAGGAACCTTAGAGTCTTTAGAGAAAGCACTGTAAACGGCCAAGTTCGCTACCGGTATTTTTGACACTTCAATGTTGGCATTTATCTGTGATTGATAATGCCTAGCCATAACATAGGGCAAGGCAATATAGTCAACCCGCTTGGCCGCAATCATTTTTATCGCCGAAGGAACGTCATTAACGGTGACCCTAGTTATAGTTCCCTGTAAAAACAGATTATCGATCTGCTCACCCACACTAACACCTCTTACCACCGCAAAAGTACTCCCGTATAAAGAACTTATGTCGCCATTATATTCCACCTGTGCACCCACAGCTGAAACTAAAGCCACATCAGTACTGAACAGTGGGTATTTCGCATAGCGAAGAAATTTTTCTCGACTGGGTGTTTTAACCACAGGCATAACGACATCAACGTCACCCACATAAAGCTCTCTGATGGCGCGAACCCACGGCATAAAAACGATAGAGTACGTTAAGTTGGCTTGGGCTGAAACGGCATTTAATTTATCGACTAAAATACCTTTCGCTTGCCCATTATCATTATAAATATACGGTGGTGCATCGATAGCCGCTATGCGCAAGCGTTCTGTATCCGCCTGAACGTTCAGACATAGCATCACTCCAATGGCTAGTATAAATAGCCGACACAAGTGGAATTTCATTATATTTCCTTTAATACTTATATTGTCCTGACGATCAATTTTATGGAAAACGTGGTGTAGGTACCAGCTTTTAAAAGAAATCGATTCAGAACACCTTTTGAATGTTTTACAGAACTACACCTAAAGATGAATAATTAGTTATTTATGCAACATAGAAAGTCGACTAAATTAAAGGTTACTACTTCTCTAATCCATAATCTGAGACACACTATGAATATTGTTGGCCACCTTATTAATGGCGCAAGTAGCGTTGCGGCAGACCACACTCAAAATGTATTTAACCCTGCCACTGGCGAGGTGACGAAGCAGGTTGCCATTGCTTCACAAGCCACTACGGAAGAAGCCATAGCCGCAGCACAAAGCGCCTACCCAGCCTGGAGCAAAACTCCACCGGCTAAGCGCGCCAAGATCATGTTTCGCTTTAAGCAATTACTAGAAGATAACGCGGATACAATTTGCGCCATGATCGGTGAAGAGCACGGTAAAATTTCTCATGATGCTATGGGCGAGCTAACTCGGGGAATAGAGAATATTGAATACGCGTGTTACGCCCCTGAATTATTAAAAGGCGAACACAGTAAAAACGTTGGCCCTAACATTGATTCATGGAGCGAAATGCAGCCACTGGGCGTAGTCGCTGGCATCACTCCTTTTAACTTCCCGGCCATGGTTCCTCTGTGGATGTATCCCGTAGCCATTGTTTGCGGCAATACCTTTGTACTGAAGCCCTCTGAGCGCGATCCATCCTCCACGCTATTCATTGCCCAGCTATTACAAGAAGCTGGGTTGCCAAAGGGCGTTCTTAACGTGGTTAACGGCGATAAAGTTGCGGTTGATACTTTACTCACCGATCAACGAGTTAAAGCGGTCAGTTTTGTTGGCTCCACCCCCATTGCCGAATACGTATACGCAACCGCTAGCGCCAATGGCAAGCGTTGCCAAGCACTGGGCGGCGCTAAAAATCACGCGATTATTATGCCCGATGCTGATATGGATAACGCCGTAGCCGCTATGACTGGCGCTGCTTTCGGTTCATCCGGCGAACGTTGTATGGCATTGTCTGTTGCTGTGTGTGTTGGCGATGCGGCCGCCGACTCTCTGATTGAAAAAATGAGCGAAGCGATGCAAGACCTTAAAATAGGTGCTTACACCGACAGCAGTAATGATTTTGGCCCCGTCATCACCGGCGCACACAGAGATAAAGTCAACGGATATATCGACAGCGCCGAACAGCAAGGCGCTACTATCGTCGTTGATGGTCGCAACCCTCAAGTTGACGGCTATGAAGACGGTTTCTTTGTGGGAGGCACCCTCATTGACCAAGTAAAAGCCGGAATGAAATGCTACGAAGAAGAAATATTTGGACCTGTTTTGTTAGTCATGCGCGCCGAAAGTATGGAGGAAGCCATGACGCTAATTAACGATCACGAGTACGGAAATGGCACCTGTATTTTTACCCGCGACGGCGAAGCGGCTCGTTATTTCAGTGACAACATTTTAGTTGGTATGGTCGGCATTAACGTGCCTCTACCTGTACCCGTTTCTTATCACAGCTTTGGTGGCTGGAAGCGCTCATTGTTTGGAGCTCTCAGCGCTTATGGGCCAGACGGTGTGCGTTTTTACACCAATCGTAAAACCATTACTCAACGCTGGCCTACAGGTGGCGTACGTGAAGCGGTGCAATTTTCTTTCCCAAGCAATTAATCGGTAATAAATTACACCTTCTCTTTTAGTACTCTCTAGGTCTATTCTTATAATACAGTTTTATTAATAGCCCTAGAGAATATAAAGAAGTGATCAGTAAACGAATAGCCGCCATAGATTTAGGTTCAAATAGTTTCCACATGCTATTGGCCGAAGCATCAGCAGAAACCTTCACAACCTGCCATAAAGAAAAAAAACTAGTTGCCTTGGCTAGAGGTCTGAACGACAACAACCAACTGTCAGATGACTCAATAGAATACGCGCTACAAACTCTACGAACTTTTGCTGACATACTCTTGCTATTTAAACCTGATATTGTTCGCATAGTAGGTACTTACACCTTCAGATCTGCCACTAATATCGTGCAACTCACCCAACAAGCTCAGGAGTTTTTACCCTACCCTATTGAAATACTTTCCGGCTTTGAAGAAGCCAGACTTATCTTCTTAGGCGTAAGCCATAATATTCAACTCAAAAGTAATCATCTCATCATTGATATTGGCGGTGGCAGCACCGAAATGATCATTGGCAAAGGCCACACACCGATACAATTGAACAGCTGTAATGTTGGCTGCGTGAGCCTATCAAATAATTACTTTAATGAACCTGAAATTAGCCTCGATAAATTTCAGCAGGCTATTGATTACGCTAAGCAACAATTTGAGCCCATCAGAGAGAGCTACCTTAAAACTGGCTGGACATCCGTAATAGGTACTTCCGGTACCGTTAAGGCCATCTATAAATTTGTCGCACAACATAAGATTATAAATGACACTATTCCAAGCAGCATCAGCTACGAAACACTGCAAGATATAAAAACAAAATTACTTAATGCCGGTACTGTAAGCGCCATTGATTTAAACGGGATTAAAGAAGAACGTTACAGCGTTATTTGCGGCGGATTATCGGTATTGATTGCGATTTTCGAGGCAATGGAAATAGACACAATGGATTATTGTGATTTTGCTTTGCGCGAAGGGCTACTGGCTGAAATCAATCAAGATTTTACATAATTTTTCGCTTTAGAAGTCATTAAATTTACCCGTATCATAATTATCTTAATGCCATCGTTTTTAACCGAATTAAAATCGTTACAGCGCATACAAAAAGATAAAATTTAATTAGAATAGCGCCATCAAAAAGTCACCGTTAACCTTTCCTAGAGATAACCTCATGAAAAACATCAATAAAGTACGACTTACTAGCATGATCGCCGCCGTAATGATTATATCTGGTTGCCAATCAATCACTCATGCTCAAAACATAGCTGGTAGCGGTTTAACCAATATGACCTGCGCGCAAATTAACAGCGCATTCGATGCCTATAACGCCGATAAAACCAGCATCAGCAGCCTAACGGCTTTAATGGGTGTTTCAACTGATAGCATTGGCTCAACCATTTCAGCGTCTGAGTATTATACCCAAGCACGTGACGCCGCAAATGTTGCACTTATGGTTAAAGGTTGTGGTCCTCTTTAAACACATTTAACGTTTCGCACCGGAGTAATACCTTGACTCAGTTTCGTCCCTGTATTGATTTACACCAAGGCCAAGTCAAACAAATTGTTGGCGGTAGCCTTAACGACACTACCGGTGCCGAAACAAATTATGTTAGCCCGTATGACGCCGCACATTACGCAAAATTATATCGTGATAATGGTTTAACGGGCGGCCATGTTATTGCCCTTGGCCCAGGCAATAAAGAGCAAGTATTAAAAGCCCTGTCAGCCTGGCCAAACGCACTTCAGTTTGGCGGCGGGGTTAACCACACCAATGCGGCAGAATTTCTTGAAGCCGGTGCTTCACACATCATTGTCACGTCTTATTTATTTGAAAGCGGCGAGTTTAGCTGGAAAAAATTAGCGACGCTCAAACAAGAAGTTGGCGCTGAAAAGTTGGTGCTTGATCTTAGCTGCCGTAAAACCGATCAGGGCTGGAATATTGCCACCGATCGCTGGCAAACCGTTACTCGCACCACCATCAATCAAGAGTCACTGACTGAACTGAGCCAACACTGCGCGGAGTTTTTAATTCACGCCGCCGATGTTGAAGGTATGCAACAAGGTATTGATCAAGAGCTGGTGGCTTTTTTAGGCCAGCATTGTGATATCCCCGTGACTTACGCGGGTGGCGCTCGTAACCTAGCTGATTTAGAACTTGTTCAAAGCTTATCTAATGGCAGGGTGGACTTAACCATAGGCAGCGCCTTAGATATTTTTGGCGGCAGTGGTGTTAGCTTACAAGAATGCATTGATTGGAATAGATCACAATAATTAAGGTGTTTCCTGTTCACTTGCATCAACCAACATTCAATATTCAATATTCAATATTCAAGACTGAACTACTATTTTAACTATACATCGATATATTTTTATCCGTACACAAGAGAACTACAATGCGTAAAACCAAAATCATCTGCACTATCGGTCCTGCCACTGAATCTTATGATATGTTAGAAAAACTTTACCACGCTGGTATGAATGTGGTGCGCTTAAATATGTCCCACGGTGATCATGAGTCCCACGCCAAAGTTATCCGCTCTATTAGCACACTCAATAGAAAAGTGAAGTTTCCCATTCCTATTTTATTGGATACTCAAGGCCCTGAAATACGAACCGGCGATAGGGCTGAAGATCTAAATTTAAAACAAGGATCGGAAATAACCATCAGCGTTCGAGGCGCCACTGATGTCGAAGAGAGTTCCATCCACATTAATTATGATGACTTAGTAAACAGTGTTGAGCTAGGCGATATCATTACCGTTGATAATGGCCTCATTAATTTTGAAGTATTGGAAAAACACGACCGAACTCTGCGTTGTCGAGTTATTGATGGCGGCGTATTGAAAAGTAAACGTCATGTAAACCTGCCAGGAATTAGAGTTAATTTGCCGGCCATTACCGAAAAAGATCGCAAAGATATTTTATTCGCAATGGAGCAGGAACTCGATTACATAGCCTTATCTTTTGTGCGTTGCGCCGAAGACGTGCGCGAACTTAAAACCCTACTCGGCGATAAGGCGGGCAAAATTAAAATCATTGCCAAAATCGAAGACCAAGAAGGCGTTAGTAATTTAGAAGAAATCATTCATGAAGCCGATGGCATCATGGTCGCCCGAGGTGATCTTGGTGTTGAAATCAGCATTGAATTACTGCCAAACGAACAACGTCGAATGGTGCGTTTATGTGCCGAACACGGCAAGCGCGTTATAGTCGCCACCCATTTATTAGAGTCCATGATTGACAATCCAATACCGACCCGAGCTGAAGTTACCGACGTAGCCAATGCCATTTATGAAGGTGCCGATGCGATTATGCTGTCGGGGGAAACCACCGTTGGGAAATACCCAGTTAAATGCGTGGAAACATTGAATAAAATCGCGCTTACTTCTGAACAAGAAAGCGGTCTAGACTTTTGTAAAAACCTCATTAAAGATAACGACAAGCAACACTTGGCGGCAGCCACAACTGATCTTGCTGAGGCCATTCAAGCCAAAGGTATTGTGGTCATTACACGGCGTGGTTTAATGGCAAATTACGTCACCAACTGCCATCCTCACAGCACGCCTATATATGCCTTTAGCAACGACAGCCGAACGCGCCGCCAGCTGTTATTAAATCGTGGCGTTCATCCATTCCGTTTAGAGTTCAGTCAAGACCCAGAGAAAACCTTACTCAAAGCGTTTACGCTACTAAAAGAGCGTGAAAAATTTGTTCGCGGAGACAAGGTTGTGGTTATTTCTGACATACTCGAAGGTGCTGGGGTCGACGCCGTACAAATTCGACAGATACCATAAACTATTTTTCTGCTCTGGCTTTGCGAATAACTCTAGTAGCAATGCGTCGGGCCACACCAGAAAAATGTTGAATTCCGAAACCAACAATTTTGGCATTCAACCCTGTTATTGTGTGGTAATTTCCAGAACGAATAGCCTTTAGAGTGTCACGTACAATAACGTCAACTGGCTCTTTTGGAATCATTAAAGTTTGCGCCTGATTTTCAGGCGTTCTCTTTTTATCCAACGCATCGGCCATCGGCGAGTCAAACTCAGGCGGGCAGATCAACTGCACTCGAACATTATGCGGGGTCAGCTCGTGGTAAAGCGCTTCAGTAAAACCCTTTAATGCATGCTTAGAGGCACAATAAGCCGAATAGCCAAACACCCCCATATGCGCACCCATTGAAGCTATATTCACAATGGCTCCGTGACTGTCTTTTAAAAATGGTAGAGCTGCTCGACAAGAATTGATAACGCCAAAAAGATTAATATCAAACACTTCCCTAAAATTTGCATCCGTTAGCGATTCAAAATGACCTTCGCGCATAATTCCGGCGGAATTAATTAACAAATCTATACCACCCATCTGTTTAGAAATACTCATCATCCCTTCTGTCATGGCTGTATCATTAGCCACATCCAGAGAGTAACAGTGAACTTTAGCCGTTGGTGACTCAGCCCGAATTTGCACCGCCACAGCAGCCAATTTTTCAGCGTTGCGAGCCACCAAAGTCAACTCATCACCCTGTTTGGCAAGTGCATGAGCCAAAGCTAAACCTAACCCTGATGAACCACCGGTAATTACTGTCTTACGCGCCATATTTAAACTCCCTCTGTATCGTTAACGTTGTTAGTACTATTGATATTGTTAGTACTATTGATGTTGTTAGTACTATCGGTATTGCTAGTACTGTTGGTACTGGTACTGGTATTGGTATTGGTATTGGTATTGTTGGGCTGTAACGCCGCAAATCGCTCCGCCATAGCGGTAATAGTCAAGCTTGGATTAACCCCAATATTGGCAGGAATACTGGCACCATCGACCACAAATAAACCCGGATGACCGTGGACTTCATGATCTGTACCTATGACTGAATTCTGCGCTGATTTCCCCATCGCACAACCACTCAAAATATGCGCCGTTGTTGAAACATTGCCAATCGACTCTGACACTATACTCATGGGCTCACCGCCAGCTAACTTGGCGTATTCGCGAGTGACTTTATTGGCAACAGGCAAAAATGTCGGTGCAGCGTTCTTAGGATCAACCTCTGTCATTAAGCCATAACGAAACAATCGTGATCCTTTGCGTTTGTACTTAAGGCGCACAGAGTTATCTAAATCTTGCATCACCGTAAAAACCGTAATGCGTTTTTCCCAACTTCCCATAAACCAATTTTTTAACATCAACACCGGCGACACCAATATGGATCCGATTGACTTTAACGCACGCAGCAGTGGTTTATCGCCGTCCACCATCGGCACTAACATGTAGCGCATAAACCGATAACCGCGATCAAAACGATTCTGGGTAATGTGCGTGTGATCGTCAGGATGAAAATCAGTAGAAATGGCTGTGCCATGGGTTAAGTCTTCACCAGAGGGATGCAAGACAGCGGTTATCGCTTCAGAGTTAGTCCGAACTATATCCCCCATAGTCGTGGAGACTTCTGGCAGAGTGCCGTACTCATCTCGGTTTTTAGCTAATATATCGAGCGTACCCACCACACCGGCGGACAGTATTAATTTTTTACACGTAAGTGTTTGTAGATGCTTGCCACTAACCGGGTCAACCAGAGTTACTCTATATCCGCCACCGGCTAATGATTGAATTTTGTCGGCTTTAAGGTTCGGTAAAATTTCCACTCCACGCTGCTCAGCAAAGTAAAGATAGTTTTTATCCAGGCTGTTTTTTGAATTGTATTCACAGCCAGTAAGACAACCACCGCAGAAATTACAAGGCGTTCTAACCGGGCCTTTACCATCAAAATATGGATCAGCTTCAGAGTCATCCTTGTCAGAAAAATAAATAGCGTTAGGCACTGACGCAAAGGTATCGCCCGCCCCCAGATTATTCGCCGTCACTTCGAGTAATTCATCCTGACGAGAACGACGTGGGTTAACATCTACACCCAACATTTTTTTAGCCGTTGCGTAATGCGGAGCCAGTTCTTGCTGCCAGTCCACACCCAGTTTTTGCAAGTTGGGGTCAGAGTAAAAAGTGTCTTTGGGCTCTAGCATCACAGCTCCCCAAACTAAGCTGCCTCCGCCAACGCCAACGCCACCAACAACCGTGAGGTGTCTAAACATATGCTGTACAAAATAACCTCGCAAACCCAGCCAAGGCATCCATAATAATTTTAGAACCGAGTTTTTAGCCTTCGTAATATCGTCAACCGTGATTTTTTTGCCTTGTTCAACAACCCCAACCTTCCAGCCTTTTTCCGCCAAGCGCAGTGCCGATACCGAGCCACCAAAGCCACTGCCAATAATAAGGTAATCGAAATCCACTGCCATCACGCTCCCTCCAAGGGAAATATTATGCGGCTCAGTATAAGTGCGCTTATAATAGATACACTATTTTTAATGATTAGTCTTATGTCTCACAATCAACCCAAAGAAAAATTTTACACGCCTCGCTATTGGCCAACTTGGATAATGATATTTTTATTCAAACTATGGGCAAAACTTCCTTGGTCTGGGCAGTATAAAATTGCTCAAATACTCAGTATTTTTCTGGGTCGCCTCGCCAAACGCCGACGGAATATAGTCGCCACAAATTTACAGCTGTGCTTTCCTGAATGGGACGCTGCCACCCAAAAACAAAAAACCGATGAGGTCATGTTCAACAACACGTTGGGCATCGTTGAATCCATTAGCGTCTACCACCGTCCAGTTGAATCTTATCGTGCAAAGCTTCACGTCGAAGGCTTAGACGTTTTAAACGCGGCAACCGCCAAAGGTAAAGGCGTCCTGCTTTTAGGCGCTCATTACAGCCATCTTGATTTAGGTGGGGCACTCGTCTCTTTAGTCTGTGATCCTTACGCCATATATCGCCCCAACAATAACCCACTATTAGACCAGTACATCATCAATGGCCGCATGAGCTTTATGAAAGGTGTCATAAAGCGAACCGACATGCGCGGAATCGTTAAAGCACTAAAAAGAAACGAAATTGTTTGGTACCCACCGGATCAAGACTACGGTAAACAGCACGCTGTATTTGCGCCATTTTTTGGGGTGAATGCCGCGACTATTACCGCCACCACTCGCTTGGTAAAGTTCAATCAATCAGCGGTGGTCATGATGTCTTGCTATCGTAATGATGACACCGGAGATTATCACTTAAGCTTCCATCAGGCGCCTGCAGAATTCCCCAGTGGCGACGACACCCTCGATGCGACTCTGATTAATAGCGCGCTAGAGACCTGTATACGAAAATCTCCAACGCAATACATGTGGACCCACCGACGCTTTAAAACTCAACCTGATGGCAGAGCTAAGCTTTATCTTTGATAGATCTGGCTTTTTTTGTACTCGAGCATTTTCACGTGCGAGCTTCAATTGTGGCTAGAGTAACACGAACTTAACGCCTTTTAATTCGACCAACCTTTATCTTTTGATTGCTGGTGCAACTCGGCCATGAGTTGATCTTTTTCTTGCCAAAGATCAGACGTCCAAGTTTGAAATTCATACCGGAAGGCTTCATCTTCTGAATAATTTTTACCTAAAAATTCAGCCGGAATTGGTTTTTGCTGAACATCCACTATGACGTTATTAACATTGCCACTAATAAAATCCCAAAAGCTTGGTTGACGATTATTCGGATAAAAAATAGTCACATCCAATAAGTTTTTCATGCTGTCGCCCATGGCGCCCACCACAAATCCCATGCCACCGGCCTTAGGTTTTAGCAAATATTTATACGGTGATTCTTGACGGTCATGCTTTGACTTGGTGAAACGCGTGCCCTCTAAAAAATTAAAAACAGCCACAGGCGTATATTGAAATTTTTCGCAGGCTTTTTTGGTGCTCAAAAAATCTTGGCCGCGTTTTTCTGGATGCTTAGCCAAATACTCTTTGGTATATCGCTTCATAAAAGGAAAGTCTAAAGCCCACCAACACAAACCAATTATCGGCACCCAAATAAGTTCTTGCTTCAAAAAGAATTTAAGCATCGGGATTTTACGATTCAACAAGTGTTGCAAAATTAAGATGTCGGCCCACGACTGATGATTTGACGTAACAAAATACCAGTGCTGTTTATCCAACTCCTCGATTCCAGATACATCCCACTCTAGCGGCTGTGTTAACCACATCCAACTTGAATTGACTGACATCCAAAACTCAGCCGCTACAATAGCTGCCCTAGTGCATAAAGACTGCCAAGCAGGAACGGGTATAAAGACTCGGAGAAAAGTCGCCAAGAAAAGTACCGGCGCACATAAACACGTATTGATGAGTAAAATAAGGCTGGCAAGAATGCCGCGGATAGTAGCAGGGAAAAAACTTAACATTAGATAAAATACCTCACAAACAATACATCACATACAATGCATCACATACAACAAGAGCGACCATAGCCGCTCTTGAGTTGATTCTAAATCAGACTTTACTTTAAACGACTACCGAATCACTTTATTAACAGTTTGCTGTAATGACTGTGGGTTAAATGGTTTAACCAACCAACCTGTAGCGCCAGCTTGTTTACCCGCGGCTTTTTGCTCTGGTGAAGATTCGGTCGTCAATAATAAGATTGGCGCACGCTGACAAGCTGAATTTTTGCGGATTGCAGCAGTTAGCTCTAAGCCATTCATAATGGGCATATTCACATCAGAAATAACAAGATCAAATGCTGTTTCAGTGGCCAACTTTAAGCCCGCATTACCGTCTGCAGCCTCAGCAATTGTGTGGCCATCCGACTTAAGGGTAAAAGCCACCATTTGCCTCATTGAAGAGGAGTCATCAACAACTAAGATATTCGCCATAATAATTCGGACCTTATGCTCTGTTAGTTACAACCAAATTAATTTTCACACTGCTGTAAATATTACTTACAGCAGTGTAGACCATCAATTCTTACTTTTTATTTTTGATCAAACGGGTGACGTAAAACAATGGTTTCAATTCTATCGGGGCCAGTAGAAACAATATCGACCGGGGCGCCAACCAAAGTTTCAATGCGCTTAATATACGCTTGAGCATTAGCGGGTAAATCATCCCATTTTTGAACACCGAAAGTGCTTTCATGCCAGCCCGCAATATCCTCATAAACTGGCTGAACTTCATCCCAGCCTTCTGCATCATAAGGTACGTTTATGTTATTGCCCGCCGCGTCTTTATATCCGACGCAAATTTTAATGGTATCAATACCATCGAGCACATCAAGCTTGGTTAAGCACATACCCGAGATGCTGTTGATACGAATAGCGTGGCGTACGGCAACGGCATCAAACCAACCAGTACGACGCTGACGGCCAGTAGTCGCTCCAAATTCATTACCCTTTATACCTAGGTGCTGACCGATTTCGCATGATAATTCAGTAGGGAAAGGTCCTGAGCCAACTCGGGTGGTATAGGCCTTGGTAATACCCAGCACATAATCAAGGTACAGCGGGCCAACACCGGTACCTGTCGCTGTGCCGCCAGCGGTTGTATTAGACGAAGTTACATATGGGTAAGTGCCGTGATCAATATCCAACAACGAGCCTTGCGCGCCTTCAAATAAGATACTTTCACCCGCTTCACGGGCGTTATGAAGTGCGTCCGTAACATCCAACACCAAGTCTTTAATTTGTTCACCCCATGCCAGCGCATCGCGCAACACGGTGTCATAATCTAAAGCGTCTACTTTGTAATATTGTGTCAATGAAAAATTGTGATACTCCATGACCTCTTTAAGTTTTTCAGCAAAACGTTTGGGGTGCATCAAGTCACCAAGACGTAAGCTCCGGCGTGCAACTTTATCTTCGTAAGCAGGGCCAATTCCACGACCTGTGGTACCAATCTTTTCGTTACCACGTGCCAATTCACGCGCATGATCCAAAGCAACATGGTAAGGCAAGATCAAAGGACACGCTGGAGACAAGCGCAGACGCTCTCTAACCGGCACGCCTTTAGCTTCAAGGCCAGCCATTTCTGTTAATAGCGCATCGGGCGCTAGAACAACACCATTACCAATCATACAGGTGACGCCTTCACGTAAAATACCAGAAGGAATCAAGTGAAGAACGGTTTTTTCACCATCAATAACCAAGGTATGGCCAGCATTATGCCCGCCCTGAAAACGTGTAACCAACGACACTTGATCCGTTAGTAGGTCAACAATTTTGCCTTTACCTTCATCACCCCATTGGGTGCCTAACACTACGACGTTTATTCCCATTGCTTCTGTAACTCTCTGTAAATGTATTAAAAAGAAAAAAGATTAGTATCAATATTTAAAGCGGCTTAACCACATACTGACCTTGCTCTAAAACTAACTGGCGATCACACTCTAGCTGCATATCCGTAACCTGTTGCCCAGCAAAACCACACACCACTGTCTCACCTGATTCGCGTAAGTCAGAAATTATTTGCCACTGCTTTTCAGCCTCGTCGTGCGCGACAAAAATAGCACGACTAGATGTTGATGACTGATCAAGTATCTTATCTAAAGCCATAACATCGACATCAAAACCAGTAGCCGGTCTAGCTCGGCCAAATACTTCACCAACTCGATCGTAGCGGCCACCTTTAGCCAGAGCTGATCCATAGCCCGGAGCAAAAGCCGCAAACACCAGGCCAGTGTGGTAGTGATAACCGCGTAGCTCACTCAAATCAAAATACAATTCAGCCGCTGGGTAACGAGCTTCGATTATGGACGCTATCGCTTCCAGCTCTTGCAATGCTGATGTTACTTCAGCAGGTGCATGGACAAATATTTGAGTCGCTTGCTGTAAGACTTTTCTAGATCCAGCTAATGATGGCATAGCTTTGAACATGGCGCTGATATCAGCATCAAGTTGTGCTGCATCTAACCACGCGTTCAAGTCAACGATGGCTTTACTCTGTAATAATGCTAACAATTCGGACTGTTGAACATCATCCATTCCCGATGCAGCAACTAAAGCTTCAAATATACCTACATGACCAATATCAATATTTAATTTTTGCAGACCTGCGCATTGTAGCGATGCCAGTAATAATGATATTACTTCAATATCGGCATCTAAACCCGACTCACCATAAAGCTCTACTCCAGCCTGCAACGGAGACCGCGTTCCTAGTGGTGATTTAGGTTTGGTATATAAAACATGGCTCGCGTAGCACAAACGTGAAACGCCATCGCGCTGTAAACTGTGTGAATCAATACGCGCGGTTTGCGGGGTAATATCTGCTCGTATTCCCATGGTGCGGCCTGTTAGCTGATCAATGACCTTAAAGGTCATCAAGTCAACGTCAGCACCAAGGCCTATCAAGAGGGAGTCTGTATATTCGATTAAAGGTGGGATAACCAATTCGTAACCCCAACTTGCGTATAAATCCAATAACCGGCGGCGCAACGACTCTATACGTGCAGCCTGTTCAGGCAAAATATCTTCGACACCATCTGGAAGCAACCAGCGTTCTGCGTAAGTCATGATGAAATTGTCTTCTTATTCGTTGATTAAAAGAGCCCGCTCAATTAATGAGATACAGTAATCCTGCACCCAATAACATGCTGAACAATCCCATTACTCTTAAATGCTCATCAGAGACCTGGGCCAGTGATGCGACTAAGTTACGCCAACGTCGCGGATATAGAAATGGAATAATGCCTTCAAAAACCAACATCAAACAAAAGGCTTTGCCTAACTCTTCCCACATATATTTTCATCCGAACGATATTTGTTCACGCAATAAAAAACCGAGTCAGCTGGACTCGGTTTTCTAATTTTAACACTTTTGCTGTTGCCAGAACAGCCAGTGGCGTTAATCTATTCGACTATTTAATAAGCATTTTAGTTCGATTACTTAGTGCCACCTCGGCTATCTTTCAAATAACGAAAGAAATCACCGTCAGGATCAACCAATAATACATCGCCTTTATTCTGAAAGGTTTGCTTATAAGCCGTCAGACTACGCACAAAAGAATAAAACTCAGCATCTTGATTGTAAGCGTTGGCATAAATAGCCGCTGCTTTAGCATCCCCTTCACCGCGAACCAATTCAGAATCACGATAAGCTTCGGCTTCTAGAATAGTTCTCTGGCGATCGGCATCAGCCCGAATAACTTCAGCTTGCTCCTTACCTTTCGAACGATGCTCACGAGCCTCTCTTTCACGCTCAGAGGCCATCCGATTGAACACTGACTCACTGACTTGATCAGGTAAATCAATACGCTTCACTCGAACATCAACCACCTCAATACCCAACTCGGTATTGGCAACTTTGTTAAGCTGCTCCATAAGCGCCGCCATCAACTGGTCACGCTCACCGCTCACCACTTCATGCAAAGTACGTTGAGCGAACTGATTACGCAGACCTTCGTTAATACGTTGAGCTAACAAACGTTCTGCACGGCTTTCTTCACCATTAGTAGATGTATAAAAAGTTCTTACGTCTTTGATGTGCCATTTAGCAAAAGAATCGACAATCATGCCTTTCTTTTCAACCGTTAGAAAACGCTCAGGACGAGCATCTAAGGTTAAAACACGCCCATCAAATTTACGCACTTCGTGCATCATCGGCATTTTAAATTGCAATCCAGGCTGCAAATCATCCTGAATCACTTTACCAAACTTCAGCATCACGCCACGCTCAGTCTCTTTAACAATAAACAGCGTGTTACTAGCAACGACCAAAGCGATCATTAAACTCAGAACAACGGTAAATAATTTATTATTCATGATTAACGAGTCTCCCTACGGCGATCTGAATTAATAGTCTCTCGGCGTATTTGATTAGTCACTTGATTGGTAATTTCACGAAGCATTTCAGGCGAAATACTTTGCTCTAAAGCACCTTGAGCCGATGTTCCTACCATTTTATCCAACGGTAAATACATCATGTTGTTGCCCCCTTCGACATCAATCATAACTTTAGAGCTGTTTGCCATAACTTCTTGAATCGCATCCAAATACAAACGCTCACGAGTAACTCTTGGCGCCTTCTTATATTCAGTTAACAATTGCTCGAAGCGTTTTGCTTCACCGGTTGATTGTGCGATAACCTGTTCACGATAAGCGTTAGCTTCTTCAATGACACGCTGCGCTTTACCGCGAGCCTCAGGGATAATGCCGTTTGAGTAAGCTTCCGCTTCGTTCTTCAAACGTTCTTCATCTTCACGGGCTTTGTTAACATCATCGAATGCCGCTTGCACTTCACGCGGTGGATTCGTGTCTTCAACGTTAACTTTTTCCAACTTAATACCGGTTTGATAAATATCTAGGTACTGTTGGATACGGGCATGGCCTTCAATTGCAATTTGCTCACGACCTTCAGTTAGCACTTCATGCATCGCTGTCGAGCCGACAACATGACGTAACGCACTGTCAGTGGCCTGCGCCAAGCTGCGCTCTGGATCACGCACACGCAAAACGAAATCTTCGGCATCGTTAATACTGTATTGAACCGAGACATTAACCTCAATGATGTTTAAATCTTCGGTTAACATCATACCTTTTGAGCTGTGTAAACGAACCTTGGTAACATTAACCTTAGTAACCAAATCAATCATTGGCGGATTCCAATGCAAACCCGGCTGAACAGTTTCATGGTAAACACCTAAACGCAGTACTACCGCTCGCTCTTGCTGATCTACCTGATAAATACCAAACAAACCGTAAACAATTGCAACAACAGCCAGAATAAGACCAGCAGACGCAGCACCTAAAGGTGATGAGCTACCTTTACCACCCCCGCCTTTACCGCCAAACAAGCCATTGAGTTTTTCTTGAAACTTTTTTAAAGCCTCATCTAAATCAGGCGGACCGTCATTACCACGTTTACCACCCCAGGGATCTTGGTTATTCCCACCCGGTTCATTCCAGGCCATAGTTTATCTCCAGTATCAAAAAAAATTCAAATAAAGCTTAAAATTTTATTAAGCCGCAACCACCTTATGTGGGGATGAAAAAAATTAAATCCAGCTTAAATCATCAAACAATTGCTGTTCCACACTTAAAATACGTAAAAAATCGGTTTTGGGCATTAATACATCCACTTCACAATCACCGTTTTCTCGATATCGCTCATTAACGATTCCGTTAGCTTCGTATAGTTTTGCCCTAAAACGTGAATCACTAGAGGTTAACACTAAACTCCCCGATACACGCTCTTCAACTAATATTTCGCTCAAAGCATTAAATAATAAATCTATTCCCGCTCCGGTTTTAGCCGACAACCAAACCGCGGTCGGTTTACCCATGTCATTTCTGTCTATGCGCGGCTCAAAACCTTCGGCCAAATCAATTTTGTTGTATACATTTAAGCGAGGTAAATGTGCTGCACCAATTTCTTCCAGCACCTCTTCCACTTGGACTATATTGCGCGCCCGTTCTTCGGCTACGGCGTCTATCACATGCAACAACAAGTCAGCACTGGCTGCTTCTTCTAATGTTGCCCGAAAGGCCTCTACCAAACGGTGAGGCAAATGACTGATAAAGCCTACCGTATCGGCCAATATAGTTGCACCAGCCACGGGTAAATCTATACGCCGCATAGTGGGGTCTAGTGTCGCGAACAATTGATCTTCAGCGTACACGCCGGCGTCGGTTATATTATTAAACAGCGTTGATTTACCTGCATTGGTATAGCCCACTAACGACACGGTTGGGAGCGACGCACGCTTGCGTGAACGCCGACCCTGGTCTCGCTGCTTACGAACTTTACTCAACCGTTTTTCAATAGTCGTGATGCGGCCACGCAATAAGCGGCGATCCGACTCTAACTGAGTTTCACCCGGGCCACGTAAACCAATCCCGCCCTTCTGTCTTTCTAGGTGAGTCCAACCTCGCACCAATCGAGTCGACATATGGCGCAATTGCGCCAGCTCAACTTGCAACTTGCCTTCGTGGGTTCGTGCTCGCTGAGCAAAAATATCAAGGATTAATCCAGTACGATCTAAAACTCGGCATTCAAGAGCAGCCTCTAAGTTGCGCTCTTGGCTAGGAGATAAATTATGATTGAAAATGACAATTTCAGCTTGGTTATCGGCAACGCATTGCTTCAGCTCTTCAAGCTTGCCAGTTCCAATGAAAAATCTAGGGGTCGGCATGTTTCGACTGCCGGTTAAAAAAGCTACTGGATCACCACCCGCAGACAAGACAAGTTCTTCAAATTCTCTGGGATCATCAGAGTCGGCACTTTGGGGGAATTCAAGATGAACAAGTACCGCAAGCTCACCC
>JAWUVI010000016.1:0-13162 GCA_034112445.1 Cellvibrionaceae bacterium
CCATAATAATCGGCAAAGATGAAAATTACATGTAATTGTTTCGAGATTGATTGTTGCAGATTATGAACAAAGACAATGGAAAACATACTATTGCTTTAAAAATACACATGTGAACAAGTTTGGAAGCATACAGGCTTACACTTTGTTACATATTAAACCATAGCAGTTTATGAGTTGTATCGAACGCTGACTACAGGCCAACAGTTAGTTTTGATTGTACTGTAACAAGCCAACGGCGGGATTGTATTTACTATTTCTACATTAAATGCCTCTAAGGACGCCTAGGTATAGTTCGATACCAATGCTTCCGATAATAACGATTATATAGGGTTTAATATTCAATTTACTTATAACTAGGGCTCTCCACTTAAGATTACATGTACGTTTAACAGGAAATCTAAAGTGAATTAAAGGGGTAATGACCCATTGCCTGTATATACTAGAGAGTCCATCATATTGATTTACTTCCTAGCTAATATTCAATTCTGCACATTTATATAGATGCTTCTACTTCTAGCCTTAAATCCGTCTACTCATCCCTACATAGTTCGTTAGGGAATTCTAACTCGATGGTTGTGTGCTCTAACCCAAATCCCGATAGGCGGTCAGCAATCTCGGTTTTTAATTGGATTTGACGGGTTGGTTCGATTAGCTTACTCAATTCTAAATGCGCGGTCATGACATGGTGTTCCCCGTCAAGCGACCAAAAATGTAGATGGTGAATCTCTTTGACTTCCGCAAAACTCAGTAGTGATTCACGAATAGTAATGGCCGTATCATCATTTGGCGTCGCCTGAAGAAACAGTTTAGTTGTGGCCCATAAATTACGAAGAACGTTGATTAATATAAAAATCGTAAAAGCAATGGAAAGAATAGGATCGAGTATGGGCCACTCGATAAACATCAAAATGATTGAGACTACCAGTACGGCTACCCAGCCTAGAACATCTTCCAGTAAGTGCCAATTCAGCATCTGCTCATTAAGTGACTTACCTTTGGAGAGTTTAAACGCTGCATAGCCATTGACGGTAACCCCTAGGACGGCCAAGCCGAACATACCCTCAACAACCGGCATTTCGGGGTTAAGGAGTTTGGGAATTGCTTCAGATAAAACCCAAATTGAACCGATAATTAATACGATTCCATTAATGAGTGCGCCCAATAAGGAAAATCTTCGATAACCGTAGCTAAACCTTGAGGTGGACTCTCTTTCGCTCAGGTTACCCAGTATCCAAGCAAGACCAATCGATAAACTATCCCCAAGATCGTGAACCGCGTCAGCCATGATTGCGGTGCTGTTTGTCAGCCAGCCCCCAATAAACTCGATGATTGTAAAACTGACATTTAGGAAAAATGCCCAAGCTATTCTGGATGTACTTTCATTGTGTTGGTTGTGGTGCGCATGAGTGTGCATGGTATTTCACCTATAGCCAGCGACGAATATTTTGGCAATACTCACTATATGATTCCCCGTGCTGCTTTGCTAAATACTCTTCTTCCAAGGCCACTTGTATTTGAATTAGCGCAATATCGAGGGCGAGTATCGTTAACGTAATTGGATTGGGTAGTAATAGAAAAAATCCTAAGGAAATGAAAATTACACCGATAAAAATAGGATTTCGTGAGTATTTGAACAAGCCCTTTTGAACAAATTCTGTCTTTGTTTCATGATCGATTCCGATTCTCCATGAAGCGCCCATTTGTGATTGTGCCGCCAGTACCCAAACTAGCGAAACAACCATTATTCCTATCCCCATCCACTGAATAGCGGCATGGTTCATCAGGTCAATCGGCCCGATAGATTGATACAGGTTTGGCAGAAAGCTATATAGAATAAAAACCAGAATGGAAACAAGAGGTAGAAATTTAAAGTACCACCCCGTAATCGATTCGGCCCCTGTTTTCTGGTTGAGCTTAAAGGCGTTTACGCCCGTTCTCTTTGCAACAACAAAATTCCTGAATATAACGGCAAATCCAAAGAAGCAAATAAAGTAAACGCCTAAAAAAATGATAATAGTATTTTTCATAGGTATAGCCCCTTACAAAGAAGGGGCTCCTCCATTGTTATTAGCTCACCTTTTCGTTTTTATGTAACCACTGATACAACACTGGAAGTACGAGCAAGGTTAAGATAGTTGAAGAGATAATCCCTCCAATCACAACTGTCGCGAGTGGTCGTTGAACCTCTGCACCGGTACCGGTATTCAGTGCCATCGGCACAAACCCCAAACTTGCGACAAGTGCCGTCATTAACACTGGCCGTAGTCGGATCATGGCTCCGTCTACGATGGACTGGGTCAATTCTCCCGTCTCATGCCAAAGTTGACGTATGAAAGCGAGCATCACCAGACCATTCAGAACGGCTACCCCTGATAAAGCGATGAACCCGATGCCAGCGGAGATCGATAACGGCATATCACGTAAAAACAGTGATAACACGCCACCAGTGAGCGCGAGTGGCACACCACTGAAAATAATCAATGCGTCTTTGAGTGATGCAAAGGCCATGACCAGCAAACCCAAAATCACTATCAGAGTGAGTGGCACCACAAGAGATAGTCGCTGACTGGCCGATTCCAACTGTTCAAAGGTGCCGCCGTAATCTAACCAGTAGCCTGGAGGGATATCGGCTTGTTCGTGAATTTCCTTTTTCACCTCACTAACAAAACTTCCCAGGTCTCGCCCGCGCACGTTTGCGGTTACTACAACACGTCGTTTCCCATTTTCTCGACTAATTTGTGCCGGAGAAGGCGCAATAGTGAGAGAGGCCACTTCTTCCAGAGGGACATAGTCGCCGTTGGGAAGAGGAACAGGTAAGGATTTAAGTCCTTCGATATCCCGTCTGAGCAGCTCGGGAAGACGCACGATCAGCTCGAAGCGACGATCTCCTTCGTATAAAACACCCGCTGATTCGCCACCTATTGCTGCGGCAATCCAATCCTGCAGTTGAATCACATTCAAACCATAGCGGCCGAGCGTTTCTCTTTTAGGGCTCACTGACAAGGATGGCAATCCCTCCACTTGCTCCATTCGGACATCGGCCGCGCCTTCAACGGTGCTTACAACCTGTAAGATGTCTTTCGCGGTAAGGGTGAGTTGGTCTAGGTCATCACCAAAAATCTTTATTCCTAGATCTGCTCGGACACCCGAAATAAGTTCGTTAAAACGCATTTGTATGGGCTGGGTAAACTCATAGTTATTTCCTGGTAGCTGCCACAGTGCTTCTTCTATTTCTTCAAGTAATTCACTCTTTGTTTTTGATGGTTCAGCCCATACACTTCTGGGTTTTAGAATCACAAAAATATCAGCAATACTTGGCGGCATGGGATCAGTGGCTACTTCTGGTGTGCCTATTCGAGCAAAGACTTTATCGACCTCCGGAAACGCTTTAATGCGCTGTTCCAGAACCTCCTGCATTTCGACAGATTGTTCCAAGCCTGTACCGGGTATGCGTAGCGCTTGAAGAGCAATGTCACCTTCGTTTAACTGCGGCACAAATTCTGATCCTAGAGTGGTCGCCAGCCAAATGCTGAACGCCACAAGGAGAGCTGCACCTGATACGACCACCCAGCGAAACTTGAGCGCGGCAAGCAGTAACGGACGATAAGCAGATTTGGCGGCACTGATGACGACGCTTTCTTTTTCACTAATTTTTCCATTCATAATCACCGCGACGGCTGCAGGAACCAGCGTTAACGACAATATCATGGCAGAAATTAGCGCCATCACGACGGTCGCAGCCATCGGGTGGAACATTTTTCCTTCAACGCCAGTCAAGCTAAATATCGGGATGTAGACGATGGTAATGATGGCGACACCGAACAGACTTGGACGTATCACTTCAGAAGTCGCTTCAAATACCGTATTCAGTCGTTCACGAAGATCTTGCCGTCCACTCTGATGCTGTGCCTCAGCCAAGCGTCGAATACAATTTTCAACGATAATTACAGCGCCATCGACAATCAAACCAAAATCGAGCGCTCCCAAGCTCATTAAATTGGCAGACACGCCTGTTTTTACCATGCCCGTTATCGTCATCAGCATCGCCAAAGGAATGACAGCAGCGGTGATCAGTGCGGCACGTATATTCCCCAGTAATACAAATAAGACAACAATAACGAGTAGCGCGCCTTCCAATAAATTTTTGCTTACCGTCTTAACGGCTTTATCAACCAGGCTTGTGCGATCGTATACCGCTTCCGCAATAACGCCTTCTGGCAACGAAGCTTGTATATCCGCCAGTTTAAGCGCGACATCTCGTGCTACGGTACGTGAGTTTTCACCAATCAGCATCATGGTTGTTCCGAGTACGGTTTCAACACCATTACGCGTGGCGGCACCGGTACGGAGCTCTTTGCCTATTGCAACTTCTGCGACATCATCTATTTTCACAGGCACACCATCATTTTGTTTGATGATGACCTGACGAATCTCTTCAATCGTGGCTAATTGACCTTGAGAACGCACCAATAGTTGCTGACCATTGGCTTCGATGTAGCCGGCACCTCGGTTATCGTTATTTGACCTTAAAGCATCGGCAATATCCTCGAGACTGACCTGATGGTATAAAAGCTTTTCCGGGTTTGGCATCACATGGTATTGCTTGTTGTATCCGCCAATACTATTAACTTCAATTACGCCTTTCACCTGTGCTAATTGGGGCTTGATAATCCAGTCCTGAATTTCGCGTAGGGCCGTGGCCGTATACGGTTCACCGTTACTCATGCGCGCAGACGTATCAGCCTGTACTGTATACATAAATATCTCACCAAGGCCCGTTGATATGGGCCCCATCTCCGGCTCCAGCCCGGCAGGCAACACACTTTTAATTGCACCAAGGCGCGCATTAATCAGGTTTCTGGCGAAATAGATATCAGTGCCTTCTTCAAATACCACCGTGACTTGAGATAAACCATAGCGAGATAAAGAACGCGTGTGGGAAAGCTTAGGTAAGCCGGCAAGAGCCGTCTCAACCGGATAGGTGATTCGTTGCTCCGATTCCAGAGGCGAATAGCCCGGTGCCGAGGTATTGATTTGTACCTGTACATTGGTGATATCCGGTACTGCATCGATGGGAAGTTTTTGATAACTCCACACGCCAATACTGACAATCACCAAAATAAAACTTAAAAATAGAAAACGCCTCTCTATCGCGAGGCGCAAAATTGATTCAATCATAATGCACCCCTAGTCGTCGTCTTCAGCTTCGGATTTCAAAATATCCGCTTTGATTAAGTAGCTATTTTCTGAAACATATTCGGCCCCATGTTCCAGCCCTGAAACAACCTCAATGAAATTGTCGTCGGATTTCCCTAGTACCAAAGGCGCAAACTCATAAGCTTCACCTTCTTTAACAAACACGCCTAATCGTTCCCCCAATTCTTGTACGGCGTCTTTCGTCACCACCAAAGAAACGTCAAATTCATTGGTATGTATTTTCCCTTTGGCAAGCAGACCTGGAGAAAGCTTTAATTCATCGTTATCAAGCTTGACGCGCGCAAGTACGTAAGGTTTATCTTCAGCCGGTATTAGGTGGGCTACATCGGAAAGAATAGTCTTATCGTTGATGGTGATAGAAACAGGCTGTCCCGCGCTCACTTTTGCCTGCTTTTCCGGGTAAATACGGAACTCTATCCACACGGTATCCAAGTTGGTAATCGTCAATAACCGCCGTTGTTGTGTCGGTTCACCTGGGTTCGCGTGGCGTTGCACAATAACCCCGGATGCCGGAGCGTGTATTGGATAGCTTTTTAAGCTTTCATTTGACTCAATGGTCGCGATGCGATCACCTTTTTGAACGGTATCACCGATTACAACATTGACTGATTTGATAATGCCGGGGAAACGCGCATAAATTTCGTGACTGTTCTCAGGCGCTTGTGTCACGTTCCCATAGACGGTAACGGTTTGACTGATTGTCCCTGCAGTTGCTTTTGCGGTAACAATGCCTACCTTGGTAGATAACTCGTCGTTAATTCGACTGATTTCTTCATATTCATCATCATCGTCGTCATCCGCCAAGGTGCTTTGAATCGGCGCTAAAACGCCAAGCAATAGAAATAGTGAGAGTAAGTATTTATTCATTGTTTTTCCTATTTGATCCACGTATCGATGGATCACTGAAATTTTAAAAACGGTTTATTGAGAGATCGATGTACCGGTTAACTGTTCTATCAGTACCTGGCTTATCTGCACATTCGTGGCGGCATCGATAAGGGCTTGTTTTGTAGCGAGCAACTCTTCCTGTGCGGCGACGAGATCCTGATATCGATATCGCCCGTTTTCATATGCTTTTTTCGTTAATTGAAATGCCTTTTCCAGAGCGGGGATGGCCGTGTCTTCCATCTTCATAACAGCTTCCATGTTTTGGTTTCGCAGGGACCAGGCTTCGAAGAGTTTTGCATGCAAACGCAGGAGGGTGTCTTGCTTGGCATACTCGATAGCGTTGCGTTCAGCGAGAGCGGCTTTAACTTCACCCCGATTTCGCTTGGATGCAAATAGTGGAATCGAAAGTCCGGCTGTTAATGCCGAGTCTCCAGTTTCTTCAAATCGCCTAATGCCCGCCCGCCAGGTAATATCGCTGCGACCATTTGTGCGCGCTAAAGTAATCTCCGCGTCTTTTATTCGTACTTCACTCGCAAATACATGAAGAGAAGGAGATGTTTTAATACGCGCATAAAGTTGGTCGAAACTCTCGTTCTTATCAAATTCGAATAAGTTTCCATTTAAGTGACTAAACTCGGGAGATGTGCCTCCCCAAAAACGTGCCAGCAGTACTTTTTGTCGTTGCAGTTTGGAGGTCAACGCCGCTAATTGAAGTTCTGCCCGAGTGACGGCAGCTTGCGCACGCATGACCTCAGCTTCGGGTGTTGCCCCTTTGTTGGAACGCGTATTAACCGTTTTTAGTAATGATTGAGATAGTGCCAAAGATTCTTCCGCTAGCTGAATGTTGGCTTGGGTTGTCAAACTTTCAATATAACTCGCCGTCAGTTCACCGAGCACATCCAGTGTAGTGGCTTTCTTTTCCCATTCGGCTTGAATTATTCTTGCGTCAGCGAAAGAAAGGCGAGCTTCGCGTTTTCCTCCTAGCTCAATAACTGAAGACAAAGCCAGAGTGATTTCCGCAGAATCAAATCCCTTGTTGTTATTTGATCCTGCAAAGTTTTCAGCTGCCAGCTCTAATTCTAGCGCCGGTCGCAAGGCACTGGTTTGTCGTTGTGCTCTTGTTGCTTCTTGAATAAAGGTATATTGATAAAGCTGTGGGTTTTTCGCTAACGTACGGGTTAGCGCTTCTTTTAAGGTTAGTGCGGTGTCTGCATTGGCAGCAATACTTAAATTGAAAAGTAAAAACGCAAGCCATACGCAGGAGGTGCAATACCTGTTTAAAGTGATGCGATGCATGGATAAATCCTAATGTAATTCGTAAACCCGCAATTGCGGCTGGTAACGGTACTTAGGGTTTATATTCTTGGTGGGCGCAGTAAAGTATTTACAAAACCGGGGTAAGCTTGTTCAGAATACTCCGATACTTTTGTGGAATGCTTGCGCAATAAGGCATGGTCAGTAGGGCAGGGAGGGCAATGGCCGTGACAATGACAGCAGTGTTGACAATCCGACTCTTGAGAAGAAAATAAGCTTTCGTCTAGGAGTTCGGTATTTTGCATTTCAATCGTAAGATTATTTGAGTCTTGGTTATGCTGATCGAAATTAATATGCTCATACCCTGACTGATAAAACTGATGAGCATCAGCCATAGCAAGACTTGATTGAAATACAATCAATATCATCAGTAAGTATGTCAGGATACGCTTAAGCATATTCCAATTATACCCGTTATAGGCTGTCATATGGTGATTTTTTATTTTAACAAAAGGATACGTCGGGCGCCGTTTAAAACGACTAATCCAATGATAGTTCCAATTACCAAGTCAGGAATTTGAGAGTTGGTCACAGCCACCAATACTCCGGCCGCAATGACACCCACATTAGCCAAAACGTCATTCGCGGAGAATATCCAGCTCGCTTTCATATGAGCCCCTTGGTCTCGTGACTTGAATATTATTAATAGGCAGGCAATATTCGCTATTAGTGCCACTGCACCTAGGCTCATCATGAGAATTGAGGCGGGTTCACCTCCATATAAGAAACGCCTACCCACCTCTAATAGCACACCAAGTGCCAGCGTGACTTGTAACCAACCAGAGAAATGGGCTGCTTTAAGCTTAAGTTTGGCAGCTTTACCAACCACATATAAGGACACACCGTAAACAGCTGCATCAGCAAACATATCCAGTGAATCAGCAATAAGTCCTGTGGATTGAGCAATAATGCCCACGCTAAGCTCGAGTACAAACATGACTGCATTAATACCCAGTAACCACCGAAGCACTCGTGCTTCGCGCAGCTCATCTGATATTGCAGTTTCCCGGGCAGCGTGAGTAGCTTCTCGATCGACCGACTCAATCGAGATCAAACTTGCTCCAAGCCCGACAGACACCATAGTTCTTTCTATTTCCTCCCCAATACCTGGATGGTATACACGCACTCTGCGGTTGGGTATGTCAAATTCAAAGGTGAGTGCTTCACCAAGACTAGTAAAAGCCGTACGTATCAGATTCTCTTCCGACGGGCAGTCCATTTTCGGAACGTCAAACACACTCAAGTGGCTTATCTCAGCCTGATCATTACCCATAGTTTTCGATTTGCATTTAAATGACGCTCCATGACTGCCTTCGCAGTCACATGCTTTAGAATCTTCAGTCATAAATTAATCTTGATTATTAAGATGATGTAAGTTATTTATTCTAATCTCTATAGTAAGTATAGAGTCAAGGGTTAGTGAGGTAATATATGAAAATAGGTGAATTAGCAAAACGCAGTGGCTGTTCTGTACAAGCAATTCGTCACTACGAAAAAGAGGGGTTAATTTCACCACCTAATCGTACCGAAGGGAATTTTCGAGTTTACAACTCAGATGCACTAGAAAAACTAATTTTTATTAAGAATTGCCGTGGACTGGACTTGGCATTAGATGAAATTAAACAATTAATTTCTTTGCAATTTTCACCATCTATACCTTGTGAAGCAGTCAATGAAATGGTCGATATGCACTTATACGCTATTAAGTCACGCATTGCAGACCTGCAAAAACTTCACGATACCTTAAAGCAGTTACGCCTTAAATGTGGAAGTGCTAGGTCTGTCGAACAGTGTGGTATTTTGGCTGAATTATCGTCTATTACTGATTCTTAGAGGGACTGCGTGAGCGGACTTTAAATGATACTCATGAGTGATAAACCTAGAGAGACCCCAGTTAAGTAGTGTTCAAGTAATTTCGTGCATCATAGAGGGTTAAAGCTATGATGCGGCTTCCACTTGGATTCATTTATTGTTGTAACGCAAGATATAGCTTCAAAGTATTCTATTCTGCTTCATGGCAGAAAGTGCAGTAGAATTTTACATTCCTTCTGTTTTCTAACTTTTTAAAAAGTTCTCAGTCCTCAATTTCCGAAATATAGCTTCTTAATTTGGCATTATCAGACTTAACTCTATCTAGCTCTTTAGTCAGCTCAGATAGTCTTCGCTTTAAGTTATTTATAATGGCTAATTTGCTTTCATCTGAACGCGCCTGGCCAGATGAAATTCGTTTTCTTTCTGCTTTTACTTTAGATGGCTCTCTACTGCTATCTATTAACTCTCTTAACTCTTTATTGCTGTATATAAAAGTCCTAGATACGCGGGCTTTTTTTGCTACTTTGTTTAAGTTTATTTCTTCAGAGGAGTAAAGCATATAAGATACAGCCTCTCGAACAGCCTCTATTTTCTTCACAGACTCGTTTTTTTTATGAGCAATTAAGTGCTTTGAATTATCAGTCATTTACTGCTTCCAGCCCATCTATAATCGTAATTAAATTGTCTCTAACTTGGATGTTTAAGTCATATTGTCGCGTATAATTCTTCGCTTTCGACTCATCCACTAAGTACTTTGCAGTCCTTAGTTGCTGGCGATGAACATCAATAAAAGTCTTGTCGGTTCTAAAGCTTGTACATGTTAGACAAGCATTTGCATGTGGACAAGTTTGCTTAATTGGTAGGGCGCATATGCCATTGGGTAAAGCCTGCGTTGCTAGCTGATGTTTCAACCATTTAGCCTCAATAGGGGTGCTGTCACTTTCAATCACTTCAACCTCTTGGATAACATCAATCCCACTGTAAAACTTGCCTTTAATATCGATTAATTGATTCTGGGCCTTGTTTATTGCAGTTCGCATCGTTTTATTATGCAATTGTGCATAAACTGCTGTCATCATTGGTGTTTCATGGCCAAGAAAATTCTGAACCGTAATCATATCCACGCCATTATTTATTAGATTAGTACCAACTGTATGTCGAAAAGCATGAGTGCTGATTTCTTGTTTGATACCTAATTCATTTGTAAGTTTTAGACTTTCTGTGATTTTCTTTAAGCGAGTATTAATTGTTCTTAGGGAATAGGTCTTAAACTCACCATTTATCTTATGACCAAACAGATAGTTACTTGGGTTCGGAATATTCCTATTTCCACAGTATTCTTCATTGTAAGTAATTTGATTCTTCACCAAATCGGCTAACTTATGACTAATAGGAATTGTGTGCTCTTTCAAAAACTTTCGATTCAATCTAGTTAGATACCAATCTCCATCATTGTCCTGAGTTAAACAGTCCTTCTTTAGAGTAATAAGTTCACTACCACGCATACCAGTTTCCATAATGACTTTTAGCATTCTAGTTGCTTCAGTATCTTCAGTTTCCAAATAACCATCTAAATCATTTTGTACTTTAAAACTCAAGCCTTTAGGTTTTGAAGCTGGCCGGCGCCTTGGTGCCATATCTTTTGTTATCAAAGGGTACTTATCCTTTGATAATAAACCCCATTGCATCCAACAGGTGGTAATCTCATTTAATTGTGAATATGTACTACTACGAGTTGCATGGGATTTATCTGATATGCTATCCATATACCGCTGCATTAGATCTTTTGTGATTATTTGAATAGAGGAACGGTCATATTCAGCATCTATAAATGCACTAAGACTTCTGCCGACTCTCGCATAGGATACGATTGTATAAGCCTGAACAGATACCCGTTTTCGCCAAATTACTTCTTTAAATCTATCCCTTAGCCATGGCTGGCTTATTCCGTAGAGTGTAAGATTATTTTGCCCGCTAGGGCGTTCATCTTCTTTATAGCCAAGATCTTCGAAACTCCAAACATCTTCTTGAAAGATAGGGCTTTTCGAAATCACTTTTAACTTTGAGTTGGTTTTCATATTAGTGCTCATTTCTCAATGCCTTCTTTACTTCCAAAAATTGTATTTTTCATATCTTCAGCTGTTAAATGTTCATAGATATTTTTTGTTGTCTCAATTGAAGAATGCCCTAGTCTTTTTGAAACAATTTCAATCGGCACTTTTTGGCGTAAAAGTTCAGTGGCATGCGTATGTCTTAACATGTGTGGGGTAATGTTACAGCCTATTGAATTTGAAAACCGCTTAAACAGAAATTTTACAGAAGGGTAGGAGAGCGGTTCACCTCGATTTCCACCATCTTTTCTATATAACTTTGTAAATACATAGTCTGATTCAATATCACCTATTTCGTTAAGCAAATAATTTGTATACATATTTGCCCATTTATCTGTAATCACAACTTCATACGAGGTTCTAGTTTTTGAATAAACTTCATTTGAATTATCTAGCCTATAAAATATTGTTAGTTTTGAATCCCAGCTCTCAATATCTGAATGTCTTAACTGTAATGCTTGGCCTACACGCATGCCTGTTTCAAGCAGCAAGCAAATCAATAGTCGGTCTCTGCTGTTTGCACAAAACTCTATGAGCTTTAGTTGTACGTCTTCAGGTATTGTTTTTACTTTACGTTTTACTGGTTTAGCTCTACGAAATGGTTTTAATTCTCTAGAAACCGATTGAGGTCTAGATGCAGAGGCAAATGACAAAAACTCCTTAACTTTTGGGTTTTTTGAGACATTTGTTGATATAGCTTCTAGCGCAATTGACTGACCTAATTCACCAATATTCAACTTATATCGATAAAAAGCTGAGATCGAAGCTAGGGCTCTATTAATGGTACTTATGGACCTAGCCTGGCCTAATTCTGTTGGGAGTACCGATAGAGAGTCAGCTTTTGAGTGTTTATAAAACGCTATAAAGCTGGTTATTACTTCTATATCAGAGTGCTTCCAATCTAAGCTTTTCTTGTTCAGATAACGAAAGTATTGCGATAAGTCATGCGCATAAGACTTAACTGTATTGGGAGCAAAGTCTCTTTTATCCAAATGAGATAAGAATTTATTAACATGCTTAACAGGTAAGCCATCCAAATAAGCCCTATAAGTAACTCGATTTAAGACTGGATGATTAAGCTTTTCTACACGCATAAATAGCCACCAATGCAGTAGTTAAAAGGCGTGAAGCTTACATATGTGGGATTAGAGTGTAAATTACTCAGGTTTATTGTGTGTGGCGAACGTAGATTACACATTAAATAGTACTTCCGATAATAATAATTATCGGAAATTCAATGTATTGATATCTCACTAGACACCAAACGAACTTGATTTATGCGGTTCCATCAATGTGCTTTGACATACTGAGTAAATGTGTTGAATGAAAGCTGAGGGTTCAATGTGGGCGCCTGAGCATATTAAATAAAGATACTCAGGCGCCTGTCGATATTATCAGGCTGGGGTTGTTTACTAGTTCGAAGCCGTCCGCATGGTTACGAATTCCTCTGCAGAGCTTGGGTGTATACCCATGGTGTCATCAAAGATAGCCTTAGTTGCGCCTGCTTTAATTGCAATGGCGATACCCTGAATGATTTCAGCGGCATGCTCACCAACCATATGAGCACCTAGAACCTTGTCTGATTTTTTATCGACCACAAGCTTCATATAAGTACGTTCTGTGGAGTCTGTCATGGTGAGTTTAAGTGCTTTGAATTCACTTTCAAATACAGTCACATCAAACCCTTTTTCGGTGGCAGTTTCTTGGGTTAAGCCAACCGTTGCTAAATTAGGTTGACTGAATACCGCTGTGGCTATGTTGTCATAATCTAATTTGCCAGTATGGTTTTGATATTGCTGCTTTAAAAACATCATTCCTTC
>JAWUVI010000017.1:0-131251 GCA_034112445.1 Cellvibrionaceae bacterium
TGGCGGGGCTTGAGCCAAATTCCGCTCAACCCAATACGCCACTTCTGCTTCAAGAAACAGCGCGACTCGACCTAAGTAACGTGGTTGTGGAAAGCCGTTTTTTCTTTCAGCACACCATCGCTTTACGCCACTGACAGAAACACCCAAGCGGGCAGCCACTTCGTTGTATCTTAGATATTGATCTAGCTCTGCTTTATGCATTTTGTAACTCCTGATGTTTAACGGTGGAGCCACCTTAACTGAGCTATTTTTTCACAGCGAACCATGTGAAAAAATAAATGCGAAATAATTTTAAGCGGGTTTAACCGGTGGCTAAGGTGCCAATCCAAGAAGCCAAGGTACCAATGACGAAGCCATGTCTTATTGTTACGACTATGCGACAACTACCGCCAACAAGTAAAAAAAAGGCTCCTTCAGAGGCTCCTTAGCGAATTGCAGCCATAAAAAAAGCCACCCTAAGGTGACTTCTTAAATTGCCTTAAACCCTTACAGGCCGTGGCTTTCCGTTTGGTGGAGCCTAGCGGGATCGAACCGCTGACCTCAACACTGCCAGTGTTGCGCTCTCCCAGCTGAGCTAAGGCCCCGTTTGCAGGTAAGTAACTGCAAAGTGGGGCGCATTCTATCATTTGCTTGTTGACTGTCAACTAATATAAAGCTTTATTAACTCTTTGATATAAAAGCTGTTTTACGAACTCTGTAAGGTACTATTTTATGGCTGTTCTAGGTCTTTTTTTGTGTTCGAGAGGTAAACGGTTAGTACTCCAGCAATGACCACAAAAATAACTCCTGCTAAGGAGAATAAATCTGGGATCTCATTCCAAATCCACCATCCCATTAAGCCAGAGAAAATAACGGCGGAGTAACTAATAGGCGAAACGATGCTTGGCTTTGCGTAGCTGTAAGCCAGAGTGTAGAACCACATGGCTATGTATATAGATAAGCCAATATAAATTAGGTAGGGCCATGCATCCTGAGGGATGGGCTCCCAGAAGTAAATGGCGATAGGAAGACTGCAAACAAATGATATAAAAAAATAATAGAACATTATTTTGCTGCCACTTTCTGTTTTTGACAGCATTCGAGTTCCGACCATAGAGATCGACAAGCCTAAGCCGGATAGGAGTCCTAGGAGGTAGCCTATCTCAAGATCAATTTGACCTGGTTTGGGTTTGAGGATAAGACAAACGCCGACGAAGCCAACCAATAATGGAATCCATCGATTCTTCGGAACAAAATTGCCAAGCCACAGCCAAACTATAAGAGGAACAAATAATGGAGCTGTATTTCTAAGTAGGTTTACTTCTAGTAATGATACGGAGTTGAGAGCTAAGTAATATACGATAAAGGCTAGCCAGCCGGCCAGGCTCCGCAACAAGTAGATGTTCGCTTTCTTGGTGCGAAGTTCTCGGATTCCATGTTTTTGCAGCCAGGGCAGCATCAATAACAGGCAGATGAAATATTGAATAAAGACAATAGAGTAGGCGTTTACATCGTCTGCTATAAGCTTTCCTGCTGCACCAGCGGTACTTCCTATTAATGAAGTCGCTAGGGCGAAAAGGATGCCTTTGAGTCTATTGTCTGAAAGTAGGGGCATTTTTTGTATGAGCTTAAGTAATAAGAGGGTTTTAGTATAACCGGCAATGATTGTATTCGCGGTATTTGATGGCGCTGAAGTGTTAAGAATAATAAACTTGGAAAGCAAGTGCGTGATGCACGAATAGGTTAGCTATAATAAAACCTCTAATTTTATAGAAGATGGTATGAATGAAGTTTTCTTTCAGTAAGGTTTCGATTTTTACTCTGCTGATTTTTAGTACAGTTGTTGTAATGGCCAGCTTTACTGATTTGAGTGCAAAGGTTTATTCGGCCATTGAAAAAAAATATGGTAAACGCGCGCGCGTGCGAGTTTACAATTGGCAGAAATTAATGAGTTCAATGAGTGAAGACTCTTCCTTGTCAGATAAAGCTAAAGTCCGCGAAGCCAATGATTTCTTTAATAAGGTTAGGTGGGTTAGCGATATTAAGCATTGGGGAAAAGAAGATTATTGGGCGACTCCATTTGAAACGTTAGGCACTAATGCAGGAGATTGTGAGGACTTTTCAATTGGTAAATATTTCACCTTGAATGAAGCTGGTGTTAACAGTGAGAAGATTCGAATAACTTACGTTAAAGCGCTCGATTATAATCAGGCGCATATGGTTTTGGCTTACTATTCATCTCCTGAGGCTGAACCGCTGATCCTTGATAATATTAACAAAACGATTCTACCTGCATCACAACGTCAAGACCTCCTCCCCATTTACAGCTTTAATGCAGAGTCGTTGTGGTTGGCTAAAGCTAGAAGTAAAAAGCTTAAAGCCAGTAGTCAGAAAAATTTACCGCAGTGGCGAAAAGTTAATGAGCGAATGCTCGAAGAATTAATGAAGTAATGCCACGACCAAAGGCCGTGACATAATTACAAGGACTAAACTTTAAAGCGCTGAGTCAGTTTTTTTAACTCATTCGATGTGGCGTCTAGTCGGTTGGCAATAGCGGTAGAGTTTTGCGCGGTGGTATGCGCTTCTTTTGCTAGGGTGGCCATGCTATCGACATTTTTACCGATCTCTTTGGCCGCATAGCTTTGTTCTTCTGCAGCAGTGGCTATTTGATTGTTTTGATCGCGTATGCTGCCAACTGAATGAGTTATTTCGGTTATTGATGTGCTGGCGTTGTTGGCTAATTCTACAGTATTTTGTGTTTGCTCTTTGTTGGAGCTCATGGCTTTAACGGCAGCTGAAGTGCCATTTTGAACTGTTTCAATAATCTGTTGAATTTCTTCTGTCGACTCTTGGGTTCTTTGAGCTAGCGCCCTTACTTCATCGGCAACTACGGCGAATCCTCGACCTTGTTCGCCTGCTCGGGCAGCTTCAATCGCGGCGTTAAGGGCTAGTAAGTTTGTTTGTTCAGCAATACCTTTAATTACATCGAGTACAGCACCAACGCTGGCAGTGTCTTGTTCGAGCTTATCCATTGCTTCAGCTACGACTACTACATCCTCAGATAGAGTGTTTATTGATGCGGTTGTCTTATCCATCATATTTAAGCCTTGTTGAGCGGCTTCATCTGCTGATTGTGCTGAGCTGGCGGCGTTGGATGCTCCTGTGGCAACTTCTTGAACAGTATCGTTAAGCTCATTTATGGCTGTTGATACTTGATCTGTATATCGTTCGGTTTCCCCGGTATGACGGGCAATGTCACTGGCAGCTTGATTGATATTAATTGAGGCGTCAGATAACTCTGAGGCAGTGGAGTTAATGGAGCCAAATATATTAACAATCTCTTGACGCATTGATTCAATATCAGAAGCTAATGTGCCGAGTTCGTCCTGCGAGTCTAGGGTGACGGGAGTTGAAAAGTCACCTTTGGAGAATTTTGTTATCACATCCATTATATGATGCAGGGGCCGTAGAAATGTATTTTTCAGTGTTAGCCATACCATAATTGTTAAGACAATAGAAAAGGCTAATAAGCCAGTTTGAACTTTCATGGGAATAGATTTGGCTGTTTGATGCAGGTTGCTCCCAGTTGAGGAGTCTTCTTGTACTGCAATGGATACAGCTTCAGAAAGTAAGTTAGATGGGGCTCTGTCGATACCTGAAACAGCTTTGTCTCCGGCTGTATGATCGTAGCCACTGGAGGTGAATATTTCATAGCCTTGTTGGTATTGCTCGTAGGCTTTTTTGTGTGCAGCTAAAAATTTTTCTACTTGAGGTAGAGCATCGCTATCTTTTAAGCCGGAAAGTACTTTATTGCCAAGTTCCTGTATTTCTTTTTGTTTGGTATGAAATCTGCCCCAGTACTTCTCTCTTTTTTCAGAAACTTCTCCTCTGAGCAGTACATTTTTCCATTCTTGTACTTGAACTTTAAATAAAAAATTCATCTGTAATATGTCGCGTTCGTACGTGACGTGCTCAGTAATCAGTGAATCATATTCGGAGATTTTATCCGATAGTAGCTTGATGCCGCTGATAGCGATAAGAATCAGTACTAAGCCGCCACCTAAAACCGTAGTCATTAAGCGAGCCTGCATGCTTGTCTTGTACCACTGCATAAGATGTCTCCAAAGAGTTGTACGTAAATGGATATAGGTAGGGTCTGCAGGTGTTATCGGCTGCAACTCTAAAAGCTGAATCGTTATTGTATCGGTTGAGTGTTATGACAAGTATAGGTGTATGAGGTGAGGCGGGTAGGAATAATATGGAATAAAAAAGGGCTGTGAAAACAGCCCTTTGGTGTAGATGGCAGGGATCAGATTCTTAGCGATCTTCTAGTGGTGTGAAGTCACGTGGCTTATAGCCTGTATAAAGTTGGCGTGGACGGCCAATTTTATATGGGTGGCTAATCATTTCATGCCAGTGAGCAATCCAGCCAACTGTTCTGCCGGTTGCAAAAATAACCGTGAACATATCGGTAGGGATACCAATGGCTTTCATTATGATGCCAGAATAGAAGTCAACGTTCGGGTAAAGTTTCTTCTCAATAAAGTACGGATCTTCTAGGGCGATTTCTTCTAATCGCTTGGCTATTGCTAGCAAAGGATCGTTTTCTAGTCCAAGTTCTTTAAGAACTTCATCGCAAGACTCTTTCATGACTTTAGCGCGGGGATCAAAGTTTTTATAAACGCGATGGCCAAAGCCCATCAAGCGGAACGGATCGTTTTTATCTTTTGCTTTTGCAACGTAAGCATCGATATTGTCAACAGTGCCGATTTCCTCAAGCATACTTAAAACGGCTTCGTTAGCGCCGCCGTGAGCTGGTCCCCATAAGGTGGCGATGCCGGCAGCGATACATGCAAACGGGTTGGCACCTGAAGATCCTGCTAAGCGAACTGTAGATGTTGATGCGTTCTGCTCGTGATCGGCGTGAAGTAAAAAGATTTTATCCATGGCTCTAGCGAGTACAGGATTTACTTCTGGGTCGTCACAAGGAGTGCCAAACATCATATGTAAGAAGTTTTCAGAGTAGCTCAACTTATTGTTGGGGTACATGAAAGGTTGACCTGAGTGGTGCTTGTAGCACATGGCGGCCAGTGTAGGCATTTTAGCAATTAAGCGGTGAGCTGAAATTTTACGATGCTCTTCGTTCGTGATATCAAGAGAGTCGTGATAGAAAGAAGAGAGTGCGCCGACAACACCGCATAAGATAGCCATTGGGTGGGCATCACTGCGAAAACCACGGAAAAAGCGAGCAATATTCTCGTGAACCATGGTGTGTGCAGTGATTATCCCAACGAATTCTTTCTTTTGCTTGGCGTTAGGTAGTTCACCATTGAGTAGTAGGTAGCAGGTTTCAAGATAGTCTGAATGTTCTGCTAGCTGGTCGATAGGGTAGCCGCCGTGAAGTAGAACGCCTTTACCGCCATCAATATAAGTTAGTTTTGACTCGCAGGCTGCAGTTGCCATAAAGCCTGGGTCATAGGTGAAATACCCTTTGCTTGTGAGGCTTGATACGTCAATAACATCTGGACCATAACTACCGGAATACATTGGAAGTTCAATGCTTTCACTTAATCCGTCTATTGTGAGTTCAGCTTTTCTATCCGCCATTGTTGGCTCCTGATTCGTTTATGCTAATAAATGATAATGTACTTTACCTAAGTAAGACTGCTTTTTATTGTTCGGAGATGAATTTATCTCTTCTGTATAGACGGCAACTATAAGCTGAGTCAGTTTTTTGTCAATTAAAATGGATGATTAATCACTTGTGTAGCGGTTAAATCAATCCATTTGAATTTAAATTGTACAGTGTTGGTTGTTGATCGCTGAATTTCTTCAGTTGTCGTAGGTTTTTGCAGGGTTGTAAGTTTTACTCTGGAAGCTGTTATTTTGGAAGTAGACTAAGGTCTAGGGTAAATAACCTATTGAAATAAAGGTATTTTTGTTGTTTTTTTATGGTTGCACTCCTATAATTTTGCACGCTGTCTGTGTGGTCATGATTCCTATTTGTAGTTGCTTTTCCTATAAAATATCGTTTCTACGGTTGAGCTCTGTTGAGCAGAAACCTAACAGGCATATATTATTATGTCGTAGCATTTACCATGTACGCTAATCTTATGAAATTGAATTCATTTAATGTGTGGGCTAAACAGTGAATAAAAATAGACCAGTTAATCTTGATATCTCCACGATCAAACTACCTATTTCCGCTTATGTCTCTATTTTACATAGAGCTTCAGGGATAGTTTTGTTTGTTGGAGTGGCAATCCTGCTGTGTATGTTAGATGCCAGTCTGGAATCGGAAGAGAGTTTTGCTAGCTTGAAAGAATCCATGCAGAATCCTTTGTATCAGTTCTTTATATGGGGAACCATTGCTGCCTTGGCTTACCATTTGGTTGCTGGAGTTCGTCACCTTCTTATGGATGTAGGAATCGGTGAGACCTTAGAAGGCGGTCAAAATGGTGCAAAAATAGTTATATTCGTGTCAGTGATTTTGATTGTTTTAGCGGGGTTATGGGTATGGTAACTGCAGTAACGAGTTTTGGTCGTAGCGGACTTTACGACTGGGTTGTTCAGCGCGCAACAGCCGTAAGTATGACAGCTTATGTTGTTTTTTTAGTTGGGTTTATTTTGTGTACGCCGGATTTAGGTTATGAGCAGTGGCAAGATTTGTATTCGACCTTGTGTATGAGGGTCTTTAGCCTCATAACGCTCGTTTCAATTTTGGCGCATGCTTGGATTGGTTTGTGGTCGGTGCTGACCGATTATATTACAACTCGCATGATGGGGCCGAAAGCAACAGTTCTTCGCGTGTTGACTCAAATGGTACTAGGTGTTGTAACAATTACCTATGCGGTTTGGGGCATAGAAATTCTTTGGGGATTTTAAGTTATGTCGAATATGAGAACAATTTCTTTTGACGGTATCGTTATTGGTGGTGGCGGTGCTGGTATGCGAGCTGCGTTGCAGTTGGCTCAGTCTGGTTATAAGACGGCTGTAATTACCAAAGTATTTCCGACTCGCTCACATACTGTGTCTGCTCAGGGTGGTATTACTTGTGCAATTGCTAGTGATGATCCTAATGATGATTGGCGCTGGCATATGTACGATACCGTTAAAGGCTCCGATTATATCGGCGATCAAGACGCTATTGAATATATGTGTAATGTTGGCCCAGAAGCTGTTTATGAATTAGATCACATGGGTATGCCATTCTCGCGTACCGAAGAGGGACGTATTTATCAGCGTCCTTTTGGTGGTCAATCTAAAGATTTCGGTCGTGGTGGCCAAGCCGCACGTACATGCGCGGCAGCAGATAGAACAGGTCACGCGTTATTGCATACTTTGTATCAAGGCAATGTAAAAAATGACACTGTCTTTTTAAATGAATGGTTTGCTATTGATCTTGTGAAAAACCAAGATGGAGTAGTGACTGGTGTGCTAGCCATGAACATTGAGGATGGCGAAGTAGTCTACGTTAAGTCTAAGGCCACTGTTTTTGCTACTGGTGGTGCAGGTCGTATTTTTGCTTCTACTACTAATGCGCATATTAATACCGGTGACGGTCTTGGTATGTCACTGCGTGCAGGCTTTCCAGTTCAAGATATTGAAATGTGGCAATTTCATCCAACTGGCATCGCTGGTGCGGGTGTTTTGGTTACAGAAGGTTGTCGTGGTGAAGGTGGCTATCTTGTCAATAAAGACGGTGAGCGTTTTATGGAGCGTTATGCTCCTAACGCGAAGGATCTGGCCGGCCGTGATGTTGTTGCTCGTTCAATGGTTCTTGAGATTCTTGATGGAAAAGGTTGTGGTCCGGACGGAGATCACGTGTTCTTAAAGCTAGATCACTTAGGCGAAGAAACATTGAACGCTAAGTTACCTGGAATCCTTGAGCTGTCTCGTACTTTTGCTCATGCAGATCCAGTTAAAGAGCCTATCCCAGTAGTCCCAACGTGCCATTATATGATGGGTGGAATCCCGACTAATGTAGATGGGCAGGCGCTGACAGTTGATGCCAATGGTAAAGATTCAGTTATTGATGGTTTCTATGCTTGTGGTGAAGTGGCTTGTGTTTCAGTGCATGGAGCTAACCGTTTAGGCGGTAATTCATTGCTTGATTTGGTCGTGTTTGGTCGTGCATCAGGCTTGTTTATTGAGAAGACTTTGCGTGAAGGTGTTGAGCACCGTGATGCCAGTGAATCAGATATTGAAGTTGCTATGTCACGTCTTAATAACTTGAACACTAAGAATGACGGTGAAGGAGCTGCAGAATTACGTAAAGAGCTTCAGAATACCATGCAAAATCACTTCGGAGTATTCCGTAAAGGTGATTTTATGCAGGAAGGCATTAAGAAATTGGCCGACCTTCGTCAGCGTATTGAAAACGTTAAACTCAGTGACAAATCAAATGCTTATAATACAGCTCGTATTGAAGCACTTGAGCTGCAAAATTTATTAGAAGTTGCGGAAGCAACCGCTATTGCTGCTGAAGAGCGTAAAGAATCTCGTGGTGCTCATGCGCGTGAAGATTTTCAAGATCGTGATGATGAGAATTGGTTGTGCCACTCGGTGTATTTCCCTGGTGATAAAACAGTCGGCAAGCGCGCAGTTAACTTTGCGCCGAAAACGATGGATAAGTTTGAGCCAAAAATTCGCACCTACTAATAGGGGATTGCAAAATTATGTTGAATGTAGAAATCTATCGCTATAACCCAGAGACAGACTCAGAGCCTTATATGAAGAGCTATGAGATTGATACTCAAGGGAAAGATATAATGGTTCTTGATGTTCTTGAATTGCTTAAGGCTCAAGATCCATCAATCGCATTTCGTCGCTCATGTCGTGAAGGTGTGTGTGGCTCTGATGGCATGAATATCAACGGCAAAAATGGACTGGCTTGCGTTAAGCCTATTTCAGAATGTATTGAAAATAACAAGCTTATCTTGCGACCGTTACCTGGTTTGCCAGTGATAAGAGATTTGGTTATTGATATGAGCCAATTTTATGCACAATACAAAAAAATCGAGCCTTATCTACAAAATGACGAACCAGCACCAGCGATTGAGCGGTTGCAGTCTCCAGAAGAGCGCGCGAAATTAGATGGCCTATACGAATGTATTTTATGTGCATGTTGTTCAACGAGCTGCCCATCTTTCTGGTGGAATCCAGATAAGTTTATTGGTCCAGCGGGATTGTTACAGGCTTATCGATTTTTAGCGGACAGTCGAGATAATGCTACAGAAAGTCGCCTATCCAAATTGGATGATCCTTTCAGTGTGTTCCGTTGTCACGGCATACAAAATTGTGTTTCGGTCTGCCCTAAAGGATTGAATCCGACTAGGGCCATTGGTCATATTCGTAATATGTTGATTCAAAGCGCTACGTAGTAGCGTTTTTTATTTTGATACTGCTGTTATTTAAGCAGCTATTACACCCTTATCAAGGTGGAGATAATGCAAGAAAGCATCATGGAGCAATTGAGGCGTACCTCTCATATATCTGGAGGAAATGCGGTTTATATTGAAGGGCTTTACGATAGTTATTTATATGATCCAAACAGCATTCCTGAAGAGTGGCGAGATTATTTTGATCAGTTGCCTAGAGTAGAAAACTCTATAGCTCAAGATACTCCGCACTCAGTTATTCGAGAAAACTTTAGATTGTTGGGTAAAAGTCGTGCTCGCCCTATGGTTGCCCCAGGTTCTGGTGGTTCCAGTATTGAGCACGAACGCAAGCAAGTAAATGTTGTCCAGCTAATTAGCTCGTATCGCTCTAGAGGCCATCAGAAAGCTAAGTTAGATCCTTTAGGTATTATGACTCGTGAATCTATTCCTGATTTAGAATTAAGTTACCATGGTCTTACCCCTGCCGATTTAGATACGGTATTCCAAACTGGCAGTACTAACTTTGGTACTAAAGAAGCCACATTAAAAGAGATTATTCATTCTTTAGAGCAGACTTACTGTGGTTCTGTTGGCGCTGAAATCCGTCACATAACTGATACAGCAGAAAAGCAATGGTTAGCTCAGCGTCTAGAAAGTGTTCGCTCTAACCCTGATCATGGTGTTGATGTACGTAAACGTATACTTGAGAGGTTAACCGCTGCTGAAGGTATGGAGCGTCACTTAGACAGTAAATATCCTGGTACTAAGCGGTTTGGGCTCGAAGGGGGAGAGAGTTTTATACCCTTGTTAGATGGTCTAATTCGTCGAGCAGGTACACACGGGGCTAAAGAGATTGTTTTGGGTATGGCTCATCGCGGTCGTTTAAATACTCTGGTCAATGTTCTTGGCAAAAATCCGTCTGATTTGTTTGATGAGTTTGAAGGTAAAAAGGTACTGGCTACCTCAGGCGATGTTAAATATCACCAAGGTTTCTCTTCTAATGTGATGACCCCTGGTGGAGAAATTCACTTGGCCATGTCTTTTAATCCATCGCATTTAGAAATTGTCTCGCCAGTTGTTGAAGGTTCGGTAAGAGCAAGGCAAGATCGCCGTAATGATTCCACTGGAAATAAAGTTGTTCCTATTTCAGTGCATGGAGATGCTGCATTTTCGGGGCAGGGCGTGGTTATGGAGACATTCCAAATGTCTCAAACCCGTGGTTATTCAACCGGCGGCACTTTGCATGTTGTGATAAATAACCAAGTAGGTTTCACAACCAGTCGTCAAGATGATGCACGCTCTACAGAATATTGTACTGATGTTGCCAAAATGATCGAAGCCCCTATCTTTCATGTTAATGGTGATGATCCAGAAGCGGTTTTGTTTGTTACTTTATTGGCAATGGATTATCGCTACGAATTTAAAAAAGATGTTGTTATTGATTTGGTTTGTTACCGTCGCCGAGGTCACAATGAAACGGATGAACCTTCTTCAACTCAGCCGTTGATGTATCAAACAATTCGCAAGCAAAAAACTACCCGGACGTTATACGCAGATAAATTAGTCAGTGAAGGTGTATTGTCGCAAGCTGAAGCTGATGAGATGACTAACAATTATAGGGCTTCATTGGACCGGGGTGAGCATGTTACTCAGGAGTTGGTTAGCGAACCAGATAAATCATTATTTGTTGATTGGTCACCTTATATAGGCCATGGCTGGAAAACACCTGCTAATACAGGCTGTGACATTAAGTGGTTACAAGAAGCCGCTGACCAACTGTGTGATGTTCAAGATGGTGTGCAAGTGCAGCGTCAGGTTCAAAAAATATACGATGATCGTCGAAAAATGGCTGGTGGAGCTTTGCCAATAAATTGGGGTATGGCAGAAGTTTTAGCCTATACAACCCTTCTGAAAGATGGCAATCGAATTCGTTTAACTGGACAAGATGTAGGGCGTGGTACTTTTTCACATCGCCATGCGGTTATACATAACCAGAAAAATGGAAACACTTATATTCCATTGCAGAATTTATCTGATGATCAACCATCTTTCGATATTTATGATTCATACCTTTCAGAAGAAGCTGTTTTAGCTTTTGAATATGGCTATGCAACAACATCACCGAATACGCTGGTTATTTGGGAGGCTCAATTTGGTGATTTTGCCAATGGTGCTCAAGTAGTTATAGATCAATTTATTACCAGTGGTGAGCATAAATGGGGTCGTTTATGCGGACTTACTATGTTATTGCCTCATGGTTATGAAGGGCAGGGGCCAGAGCATTCATCGGCTCGCCTTGAGCGTTATTTGCAGTTGTGTGCTGAACACAATATTCAGGTTTGTATTCCTACAACACCTGCTCAAATGTTTCATTTGATTAGACGGCAAGCGTTGAGGCCGATGCGTCGACCATTAGTCGTAATGAGCCCTAAATGGATACTGCGACATAAACTAGCGACTTCCTCATTAGAGGAGTTAGCTGAAGGCAGCTTCAAGAATGTGATCGGTGATGACGTTATTGAACCTAAAAAAGCTAAAAAGATAGTTTTATGCAGCGGTAAAGTTTATTACCACCTATTAGAAGCTAGAACAGAAGCTAAGCAAGAGGACGTGGTCCTTATCCGCCTAGAGCAATTATACCCATTTCCAGAAGAAGAACTTAAAGAGGCTTTAGAGCCATTTAAAAAAATCTCTAACGTTGCTTGGTGCCAGGAAGAACCCATGAATCAGGGTGCTTGGTATAGCAGTCAGCATCATATGAGGCGAGTCATTGGTGAGCTAATACCAAAAGCATACCTTGAATATGTTGGGCGTGAAGCATCGGCGGCACCTGCAGCAGGCTATATGTCATTGCATTTAGAAGAGCAAGCAAGGTTTATTTCTACAGCTTTATGTGTGGAAAAATAACCAGTATTTGAATAATTAATAATGGCCAGTAAAGTTTAATTTGCAGGCTTTTAAACTAGACAACAAGATCAATAGCGAGAAGCTAAAGGAAGAAACAATGACCATTGAGATCAAAGCTCCAGCTTTCCCTGAATCTGTTCCGGATGGAACTATTGCAACTTGGTACAAGCAACCCGGTGAAGCTGTTTCTAGAGATGAACTGATTGTTGATATCGAGACTGACAAGGTTGTATTGGAGGTTGTGGCACCAGCTGATGGGGCTCTAAGCAGCATCATCAAAGCTGAAGGTGAAGTGATCTTAAGCAACGAAGTTATAGCAGTTTTTACCGCAGGTGCGGCAGGGACGGCTGAGTCTTCTACTGCTGAAGAACCGCAAACAACTGTTGGCGTGACAGCAGATGTTCTTGCTAGCCCGTCAGCTAAAAAGCTGGCAAATGAAAAAGGTATCGACTTAGCCTCTATCAAGGGTACAGGTAAAGATGGACGTATAAGTAAAGAAGATGTTGCCAATACAACACCGCAAGCCGCCACTCCTAGTGTGCCTGTAGCAACAGGGTCTGTAACAACAGGGTCTGTAGCGACAACAGCACCAGTGGCTGCAGATATACCAGTCGGCATGATGGGTGATAGGGTTGAAAAACGTGTACCAATGACACGTATGCGTAAGCGAATAGCTGAGCGCTTAATGGAAACCTCACAAGGTACAGCAATGCTGACAACCTTTAATGAGGTGAACATGGCACCGGTGATGGCTCTGCGTAAAAAATACAAAGACCATTTTGAGAAGTCACACAACGGTACTCGACTAGGTTTTATGGGCTTTTTTGTTAAAGCTGCCGTAGAAGCTTTACGTCGTTTCCCTGCAGTAAATGCCTCTATTGATGGAAACGACATTGTTTATCATGGATTCCAAGATATCAGTGTGGCTGTTTCTACGGAAAAAGGTCTTGTTGTTCCGGTATTGCGTAATGCGGAAAATATGAGCTTAGCTACTGTTGAAAATACCATCCGTGATATGGGTTTACGAGCTCGTGATGGCAAATTAACGATGGAAGAAATGACGGGTGGAACCTTCTCGATTACCAATGGTGGTACTTTTGGATCATTGATGTCTACCCCCATTCTTAATCCACCGCAAACGGCCATCCTAGGTATGCATAAAATCCAAGAGCGACCCATGGCGGTAGATGGTGAAGTTAAAATTTTACCAATGATGTACTTAGCTATGTCTTACGATCATCGGTTAGTTGATGGTAAAGATGCCGTGCAGTTTTTAGTTGCTGTTAAAGATATGCTTGAAGACCCTGCTAGGATTTTATTAGAGCTGTAACTAAATTGAGCTACAGCAAGTATAGTGGTTGATGTTAAAGATTTTTATTTACTTTTAGGTTTGAAAATATGTCCAATAAATACGATGTCATTGTAATAGGATCTGGTCCCGGTGGTTATGTGGCCGCTATTCGTGCAGCACAGCTGGGCTTAAAAACGGCGTGTATAGAAAAATGGCAGGATGAAAAAGGTAAGGGTGTAAATGGCGGAACCTGCCTTAATGTCGGTTGTATTCCTTCAAAAGCATTATTAGATTCATCGCATAAATATCATGATCTGAAAGCGGGTTATGAAAATCATGGTATTTCTACCGGTGCTGTTGAAATCAACGTTCCCGATATGATTGCTCGTAAAGATAAAGTTGTTAAGCAAATGGCGGGCGGTATTGGCGGTTTGTTTAAAGCCAATGGTGTGACGGCACTCTACGGTATGGGTAAATTGTTGGCAGGTCGTAAAGTTGAGTTAACGGCTGCTGATGGTACTGTTGAAGTACTAGAAGCTGATAATGTCATTATTGCTTCAGGTTCGGTCCCAGTCGATATTCCTGTTGCTCCAATTGACGGTGATGTCATTATCGACTCAACTGGTGCGTTAAATCTTCAGTCGATACCTAAAAAACTAGGAGTAATAGGTGGCGGTGTTATAGGTTTAGAGTTGGGTAGTGTATGGAGCCGTTTAGGTTCTGAAGTTATCTGTCTTGAGGCGATGGACGATTTTCTCGCTATGATGGACCAACAAATAGCCAAAGAAACTAAAAAAATATTATCGAAACAGGGCCTTGATATTCGTCTCAGTTGTCGAGTAACAGCCACAGAAGTTAAAGGTAAAAAAGTTATTGTTACCTATACCGATAAAGATGGTAATGAACAAAAAGAAACCTTTGATAAATTAATTGTTTGTGTCGGTCGTAGACCTTATACCGAAGGTTTGTTGGCGGCTGATAGTGGCGTTAACTTAGATGAACGTGGCTTTATTTATGTTAATGATCTGTGTTCAACCAATGCCCCAGGAGTTTGGGCTGTTGGTGATGTAGTGCGTGGACCTATGTTGGCCCATAAAGCATCAGAAGAAGGTGTTATGGTAGCTGAGCGTATTGCCGGACAAAAGCCATTGGTTAACTACAATGTAATTCCAAGCGTTATTTACACTCATCCTGAAGTGGCTGCAGTAGGCAGAACAGAGGAGCAAGTTAAAGCTGACGGCATTGATTACAATGTTGGGACTTTTCCGTTTATAGCTGTTGGCCGTGCTGTGGCATCGGATGATACCGATGGAATGGTTAAAATGATTGCTGATGCAAATACAGATCGTGTCTTGGGTTGCCATATTGTTGGCCCACATGCGGCTGACTTGGTTCAGCAGGTTGCGATTGCTATGGAATTTGGATCGACCGCAGAAGATATTGGTATGACCGTGTTTAGTCATCCAACTCATTCTGAAGCGGTTAAAGAAGCAGCGCTGGCGGTTAATGGCCACGCTATTCATATGCCGAACAGAAAAAAACGTAAGAAATAATAGCTGCAAGTGAAGGGTTTAATTGATTCAACCACTAGTTAATTTTCTAAGTTGAATTGTATTTTTAATCAGCATCGTGAGATGCGTGTTATGGAACATTATTATGAATTTGCATGAGTACCAAGGTAAGCAATTATTTGCTGAGTATGGATTGCCTGTATCGACAGGCGTAGCCGCACTTTCTCCTCAAGAAGCCGCTAACGCAGCGGATATTATTGGTGGTGATAAGTGGGTTGTTAAAGCTCAAGTTCACGCTGGTGGCCGTGGTAAAGCTGGTGGCGTTAAATTGGTGAGCTCTAAAGCTGAAATCGAAGAGTTTTCTAAAAAGTGGCTAGGCAAAAATTTAGTTACTTATCAGACTGATGCCGGTGGTCAGCCTGTTAGTCGTATTTTGGTTGAGACGTGTACTGATATTGATCAAGAGTTGTACTTGGGTGCCGTTGTTGATCGTTCAAGTCGCCGTATTGTTTTTATGGCCTCTACTGAGGGTGGTGTTGAAATCGAGAAAGTTGCGGAAGAAACACCTGAAAAAATCCTGAAAGCTGAAATTGATCCATTGGTAGGTGCACAACCATACCAAGGCCGTGATTTAGCCTTTAAGTTAGGCTTGAAAGGCAAGCAAATTGGCCAATTCACTAAAATATTTTTAGGTTTGGCTAAATTGTTCAAAGAGAAAGATTTAGCGCTGCTAGAAGTCAATCCTTTGGTTGTTACTCCAGAAGGTGATCTACATTGTTTAGATGCCAAACTGGTTATTGATAGCAATGCTTTATATCGTCACCCTGAACTGCGTGAAATGCACGATCCTTCACAAGAAGATGCGCGCGAAGCTCATGCAGCGTCGCACGATCTTAACTATGTGGCATTAGATGGCAACATTGGTTGTATGGTTAATGGCGCTGGCTTAGCAATGGGTACTATGGATATTGTTAATCTTAACGGCGGCAACCCAGCTAACTTTTTAGATGTCGGTGGCGGAGCAACTAAAGAGCGTGTTATTGAAGCATTTAAAATTATTCTTTCTGACGATAAGGTTGCAGCGGTATTGATCAATATCTTTGGCGGTATTGTTCGTTGTGATTTGATTGCTGAGGGTGTAGTTGGCGCAATTGAAGAAGTGGGTGTTAAGGTGCCAGTAGTTGTTCGTCTTGAAGGCAACAATGCTGAATTAGGTAGCAAGGTATTGGCAGACAGTGGTTTAAATATCATTGCGGCGACGAGCCTTAATGATGCTGCTGTACAAGTTGTTAAAGCGGCGGAGGGCAAATAAATGAGTGTTCTAATTAATAAAGATACAAAAGTAATTTGTCAGGGTTTTACTGGCGCTCAAGGTACTTTTCATTCAGAGCAAGCTATTGAATATGGTACCAAAATGGTTGGCGGTGTTACGCCAGGTAAAGGTGGCACGACTCATCTTGGTTTGCCTGTGTTCAATACTGTTGCTGAGGCTGTAGAAAAAACGGGTGCAGAAGCCTCGGTTATTTACGTTCCGGCTCCTTTCTGTAAAGACTCTATCCTTGAAGCAGCTAATTCCGGTATCAAACTCATTGTTTGTATTACTGAGCACATTCCGGTTATGGACATGCTTGAAGCTAAAGTGAAGTGTGATGAGCTAGGTGTGCGCTTGATTGGTCCTAACTGTCCAGGTGTTATCACTCCAGGCGAATGTAAAATTGGCATTATGCCTGGTCATATCCATTTGCCAGGTAAGGTGGGTATCGTATCGCGCTCAGGTACCTTAACTTATGAAGCCGTTAAGCAAACCACAGACTTTGGTTTTGGCCAATCTACGTGTGTTGGTATTGGCGGTGATCCAATTCCTGGTACTAACTTTATTGACGTTTTAGAAATGTTTGAGAACGACCCACAAACTGAAGCGATCGTGATGATCGGTGAAATTGGTGGTTCAGCTGAAGAAGAAGCTGCGGCTTATATTAAAACTAATGTTAGTAAGCCAGTAGTATCTTATATTGCTGGTGTAACTGCTCCTGAAGGTAAGCGTATGGGTCATGCTGGTGCAATTATCTCGGGTGGTAAAGGTACGGCTGATGAAAAGTTTGCAGCACTTGAAGATGCGGGTGTTAAAACTGTTCGTTCACTTGCTGGTATCGGCGATGCATTGAAAGAAATTACTGGTTGGTAAGTTTTTAGCCAGAATTTGTATGATTAAACGGCCCTTATGGGCCGTTTTTATTGCACGCTAGAAAATACAAGAGAAGTGTATGACAAATAATATTGAAGATTACCGTAAGCTCTGCCAGGTCATGCTGCGCTCAAATCGTAAAGATCATTTCGATGCCATAGGCATTAAAATCAACAAGGTCGACTCCGGATTTGTTTGTATGAGTATCGATTACAAAGAGTCTTTAGTTGGCAATCCTGATACCGGCGCTGTGCATGGAGGTGTGATTACAACGTTGTTGGACAGTGCTAGTGGCTTTGCTGCAGGTACTGTTTTGGATGTCTTAGGCTTAACGCCAACCATAGACTTGCGCATAGATTATATGGGGGCTTCTCAACCTCATAAAACTCTTTACGGAGAAGCTGAAGTTTATCGCAATACGCGCAATATTATTTTCACTCGCGGGCTTGTTCATCAGGGGGACAAAAATTACCCAATTGCACACGCCGTTGGCACGTTTGCCAAGATGGGCGCTAACACTTTTAAAGGATATCGTGAGCGAATATTAAAGGCTTACGATCAATTGGAGCTGCCCAATGAGTAATTTGGCAAAAGTTACAATCATGGCTCGTGAAACCAACAATGTTAACGTTTTAATTGATGCAATACCTTACGCAAAATTGCTGGGTGTACGGGGCAAAGAGGGCAGTGAGCTGGTGTTTCATTTACCACCATCTGAAAGTAATGTAGGTAATCCAACATTACCGGCGATTCACGGCGGTGCTATAGGCGGATTTTTAGAATTGTCGGCATCGTTACACCTGATTATGAAAATGGAAGTTTTAAAAATGCCTAAAATAATCGATTTCAGTCTGGATTATTTGCGTGCGGCTAAGCTGGTAGATACTTACGCGCGCTGTGAGATCGTTAGATTTGGCAGTAAGATTGTCAACGTCAGTGTTGAAGCTTGGCAAGGCAATGAAAATACACCCGTGTCAAAAGCTCGTGCTCAATTTTTGGTGGAATGAGCCTATTCTACAGTGCGTGATTTACCTCACATGAACGTCTGATTCTAGATTCTTCTTGGCTAAGTCTTGAAATCTATTTTTGTAGCCCCATTTCACTATCCAGATGTGTGATGTTATTGCACAACATTGAAGCAACAACTAAGAAACAACAACTAATACAAAGCGCCTAATACTCAGGAGTCAACTGTGACTGTCGATACCCAAAAAGAAACTCGTGGATTTCAAACAGAAGCGAAGCAATTGCTTCACTTGATGATTCACTCCTTATATTCCAATAAAGAAATTTTTCTTCGTGAACTTATCTCCAATGCTTCGGATGCAGCCGACAAACTGCGTTTTGAAGCCCTGTCAAACGACAGCCTGTATGAATCTGATTCTGAATTGTCGATTAGAGTTGAGTTTGATAAAGAAGCTAAAACCATCACTATCAGTGATAACGGTATTGGGATGTCGCGCGATAATGTTGTTGAGCATCTCGGCACTATAGCCAAATCTGGAACAGCGCAGTTCATGGAAAACATGACAGGCGATCAACAAAAAGACTCACAACTAATTGGTCAGTTTGGTGTGGGATTTTATTCGGCATTTACTGTTGCGGATAAAGTGGATGTGTTTACTCGTCGTGCTGGAGCTGATGCCTCTGAAGGCGTGCATTGGTCGTGTGATGGTGAAGCAGAATATACTGTTGAGACTGCAGCTAAAGAAAAGCGTGGTACTACCATTGTACTGCACCTTAAGGCCGGCGAAGAAGAGTTTGCCGATGGCTACCGTTTGCGCACCATCATCAAAAAATACTCTGATCATATTTCTTTGCCCGTTATTATGCTCAAAGAGCATTACGGTGAAGACGCTGATAAGCAAGAGCCTGAAGATGAAACGATCAATACAGCGACGGCACTTTGGACTCGTTCACGTAGTGACGTTACTGAAGAAGAGTATAAAGAATTTTATAAACATATATCCCATGATTTTGCTGAGCCTCTTACTTGGAGCCACAATCGTGTAGAAGGTAAACTCGATTACACCAGCTTATTGTACATACCTGCTAATGCACCTTTTGACATGTATAACCGTGACGTGTCGCGTGGTTTGAAGTTGTATGTTCAGCGCACATTTATTATGGATGATGCTGAGCAATTCTTGCCCACTTATTTGCGATTCATAAAAGGTGTTGTTGATTCAAATGATCTGTCGTTGAACGTGTCACGTGAAATTCTACAAAAAGACCCTAATATCGATGCAATGCGCGGCGCGCTTACCAAGCGCGTGCTAGATATGCTTGTAAAAATGGCGAAAAACAAACCAGAAGAATACAGCAAGTTCTGGGATGCTTTTGGTCAAGTATTAAAAGAAGGGCCAGCTGAAGATTTCGCTAACAAAGAAAAAGTTGCATCGTTAATGCGATTCTCTACTTCTCATACAGATAAGAGTGATCACGATCAGTCGTTAGATCAATACATAGAGCGTATGCAGGAAGGCCAAGAGAAAATATTTTATGTTTGTGCTGAGAACTTTAATACGGCTAAAAATAGCCCTCACATTGAAGCTTTACGTAAAAAGAATATTGAGGTCTTACTTTTATCCGACCGTGTTGACGAATGGTTGATGGGGCATCTGTCAGAGTACAAAGACAAGCAATTCCAGGATGTCGGCAAGGGTCAGTTCGATCTAGGTGAGCTTGATACAGAAGAAGAAAAGAAGGCTATTGAAGAGTCGGCCAAACAAAATGAAGATTTACTTAAGCGTGTTAAAGCGGTTTTAACTGAGCAAGTTGAAGATGTCCGAGTAACTAATCGTTTAACTGATTCTCCAGCTTGTTTGGTGGTTGGCGCTGATGATATGGGCGCGCAAATGCGTCGAATTTTAGAGCAAGCCGGTCAGCAGCTTCCAAGTACTAAGCCTACTTTTGAGTTAAATCCTGAGCATCCGTTAGTGATTAAATTAGATAAAGAGCAAGATGAAGATCGATTTGTTGATTTGACTCGTGTTTTATTTGATCAGGCTAATCTGGCTGAAGGTGGCCAGTTAGAGGATCCGGCAGCTTACGTTGGACGTTTGAATAAGTTGTTGCTTGAATTAAGTAATTAAGCTGACGTGGATTCAAATCCAAAGTACATCAGTTAATTATATTTAAATAAAAACGGGTGCATTAGCACCCGTTTTTATTTAGAGGTCTATAATTCGACACATCTAAATATGATTCAATATAAGGCAATATTTTACTTATGAACGCAAAAAAAATGACCATTGCTGTTTTAGGTGGGGGTAGCTTTGGTACCGCTATCGCCAATATTATTGCCGCTAATGGGCATACTACCTATTTGTGGATGCGCGATGTTGAAAAAGCAGCTGCTAGTCAGAACGCGAGAGAGAATACAGAGTATCTGCCAGGTTATAAGTTAGATGATAACTTGATTATTACGTCTGACTTGGAAGCGGCCATCGAGCCTAGTGATGTCGTGTTTATTTCGGTTCCCAGTAAATCGGTACGGGCGGTAACAAGACAGTTAGCACCAGTGTTGCACAAAGGGGCGATTGTCATCAGTACCACTAAAGGCATTGAGCCGGGTAGCTTTACGTTAATGAGTGAGATTTTGGCTGAAGAGTTATCGGATGTCAGTATTGGCGTTTTGAGTGGTCCAAACTTTGCGAAAGAGATCGTTCAGCAACAGCTAACAGCATCTGTCATTGCCAGTGATTGTGACAATGTCATTAAGTGCGCTCAAGATATTTTGTGCTCCCCAACTTTTAGGGTATATGCCAATAAAGATCGTTATGGTGTTGAATTGGCTGGAGCCTTGAAAAATATTTATGCCATCGTTTCTGGATTGGCAACGGCAGTGGGCTGTGGTCACAATACCTTGGCGATGATATTAACTCGCAGCCTTGCTGAAATGGGTCGCTTTGCAAAAGAGATGGGGGCTGACCCTATGACATTTCTAGGATTGGCTGGAGTGGGTGATTTAGTCCTTACATGCTCTTCTGATTTGAGCCGTAATTATCGAGTTGGTTATGGTTTAGGTGAAGGTAAAAGCTTAGATGAAATCACAAAGTCTCTAGGGCAAGTTGCTGAAGGGGTTAATACTGTGCGTATAGTTAAGCAAAAGGCGGATGAATTAAATGTTTATATGCCGCTGGTTACAGGGCTGCATGGTATTTTATTTGAAGGCGCTGGCTTAGATGAAGTTTCAAAAGGCTTGATGAGTGGTGAGCAAAACACCGACGTAGAATACTCGAGTCTGTGAATTATGATGAATTTTTTTATTTTACGTCACGGCCAAGCTGAAGATTATGCAGCTAGTGATGCAGAGCGAAAATTGACTGAAGTAGGTCGAATACAAACGCGCCGTATTGTTCAGGACCAATTATCTGATTTGCAAGCAGTAACACACTTGTACTCTAGCCCATACGTTAGGGCGCAACAAACGGCTGCCATTGTGGCAGAAGAATTAAAACTTGAAGTGACGACTGTTCAAACGATTGTTCCTGAAGGTGGGATTAAATCGTTGGTACAATTGTTATCGGAAACAGCCTCCGAATCACGAGGTCAATTACCATTAATTGTAAGTCATCAGCCTTTGGTTGGGAGTTTTGTAAATTGGATTTGCGGTTTAGAATACGGTTACCATTCTATGGGAACCAGTGCCTTGGCGGCTATTGAAACAGACGTTATCGCCCAAAATTGTGGTGACTTAAAATGGTTAAAACAGCCTTAAGAAGCTCGCCTTCACAAGAATTGTCTAGCTTAGACCTTTCCTAATAGTAGTAGTGAGAAATAAAGTGAATAGCTCTAGGCCTATAGAATTAAGATTCGATGTTAATGGCATTACCATTGCTGCTCAGGAATGGGGAGATCCAACTGGCGAGCCGGTTTTAGCATTACATGGTTGGCTTGATAACAGCGCTAGTTTTTATCGTTTAGCGCCGTTATTAGTAGGTGTTCGGTTAATAGCTATTGATATGGCGGGGCATGGAGAGTCTGATCATCGCTCTGGCTTTTCGCCGTATTTAATTTGGAATGACGTTAGTGATATTTTCGCGATTGCGAAGCAGTTGGACTGGCAGTCATTCTCAATGTTAGGGCATTCTCGTGGCGCTATCGTCAGCTCGCTTTTTAGTGCTACCTTTCCCGATAAAGTTAAAAAGTTGATGCTTCTCGATGGTGTGTTTCCTGAGCCCATTAAAGAAGAAAACGCACCCAAACAACTGGCTCAGGCTGTTTATGATAACGCAAAAGTATCAACGCCTAGTATTTATGCATCTCTAGAAGAGATGTCGGTGGCTCGGCAAAACAGCCGTTGGCCATTATCAAAAGAATCAGCTGATGCGCTGTTAGAGCGAGGCGTAAAAAAAGTAGAGGGAGGCTATTGTTGGAGTTCTGATCCCAAGTTACGGTCAGCGTCTTCTTTTAAATTAACTCGTAAGCAAATTGGAGCGTTTCTATCAGCTATTGACGCACCCACGAAACTCCTTTTAGCTGAAGCGGGGTTGGCTCAAGAGTTTCCAAAAATACATAAAATATTGGAGTGTTTCTCTATTCTAGAGGTTGAAACTTTACCTGGAAATCACCATTTTCATATGGATGATGAAGTGAAAGTTATCGCGAAAAAAATTAATATGTTTATACGCACACTATAAATTCATACTGTGTTCCTCGCAGGTTAAGAGTAAATCTATGTTTAGATTATATGTTGCCGTTATTGTTTTATTATTCAGCTCTTTGGTAAATTCCCTACCTCTAGTGCAGTATCCACATGCGCATGAGATGTATTCATCACTAACTTCACAGGATGATTATCGATTAACCCTTGGTGCTTTAGAAAAAATAAACAATCAGTGGGTTCCTGAGTACGAACAACGATTAGCCGGCACGCTTGATAAGAAAACATTTAAGTTGGATGAAGGCCATTCTGCACAAGAAGTTTTTCAGTATTATTTTAAACAGACCCAGCAGCTAGGTGGCCGACTATTGTTCCAATGCAGAGGACGTAGTTGTGGTAGCAGTAACAGTTGGGCCAATACACGCTTTCATGTAAAACAGCTTTATGGTTTAGATGACAAGCAGTTTTATGCTGTGTTTGAAGTTGATGGTCTTGATTCGGATAGTCCTTCGAGTGCTCGATCTTATGTAACACTGTATGGCGTTACGCGGGGCAATAAACGCAGTTTTATTCAGTTGGATGTAATGCAAACTCGTCAGAAACTTAGTATTTCAGCTACGCCAGAGGTTATTGTTGAGCAGTTGACGCAAGAAAAGACTTTCACTTTGTCCGGGTTCGATTCGCTCACAGGCCAATTAAAATCAGAACACCTTTCTAGTTTGGTTGCAGCGTTAAAGCAAAAAAGGCATTGGACTATAGCCATTGTTGGACATGACTTTTCGCCGGTGTCGTTGGAGCAACAAAAGCAGGCGTCGCTTGTTTTGGCTCAAGGTTTACGCGATCAATTGATTGCTCAAGGAGTCAAAGAACAACAAATTGTTGCTTATGGCCTGGGTGGTTTAGTGCCTAGAGTAAATGTAAATATTGGAATGCGGCAGCTGTATGTCGTATTAGTGAATGGTCAGTAACGATCATTCACTAATTGATCTAAAAGATTATTGGATTAAAGATAAAAACTCTGATCGAGTGGCTTGATTGTCTCGAAATGAGCCCAACATCGATGATGTTTTCATTGAGGAATTTTGTTTTTCGACTCCGCGCATCATCATGCACATGTGTTTGGCCTCCACAATAACCCCAACCCCTGCAGCGCCGGTAACCTCTTGAATGGTCTCTGCAATTTGTACTGTGAGCTGCTCTTGAATTTGTAAGCGGCGAGCAAACATATCAACGATACGAGCAATTTTTGACAAGCCTATTACTTGGCCTGTAGGAATGTAAGCAACGTGGGCTTTACCTATGAAGGGTAAAAGATGGTGTTCACACATAGAGTAGAGTTCAATATCTTTAACTATGATCATTTCGCTGGAGTCAGAAGGGAATAAGGCTCCGTTTACAACAGTATCAACGTCCTCTTCATAACCTTTGGTTAAAAAGGCCATGGCTTTGGCTGCCCGCTGAGGCGTATCTTGCAACCCTGGGCGATTGATGTCTTCGCCAATGGCTTGCAAAATCTCTGTGTATTGTTGTTTCATTGGGCATCCTGATTGAGCTGTTTTTAGAAGGCATTAACCCTACGTGATGTGCTAGTTAGGGTAAAGTTTTTTCTGGAAATAGCAGGTAGAATAGAAGTCACATTTCAGAATAATTAGATGACACACTATGATTGAAAAACGTGAAGCCCCCATACTTGAATTGTTAACCGTTCGTGATTATTTGCGCTGGGCCACCAGTCGTTTTAATGCCGCTGAACTGTATTTTGGTCACGGTACTGACAACGCCTGGGATGAAGCCGTGCAATTGGTTATGCACAGTTTGCATTTACCTTGGGATAGCTCACCGGATTTATTGAATGCGCGTCTCACACTGGAAGAACGGCGCATCTTAGTGGATGTTATTGAACGGCGTGTTACCGACAGAATTCCTTCTGCTTATATCACTGGCCAGGCTTGGTTTGGGGGGATGGCCTTTAATGTGGATGATAGAGTGTTAGTGCCTCGCTCACCTTTAGCGGAAACTATCGCGCAAGAGTTCCAGCCTTGGTTAGAGCAGTATCCACAGCGGATACTCGATTTGTGTACAGGTAGCGGCTGTATTGGTCTTGCTTGTGCTGCAACCTTTATTGATGCCGAGATTACTTTAAGTGATATCTCCAGTGACGCCTTGATTGTTGCTAACAGTAATATTCAGAAGCACCACATGGGTGACCAAGTTACGGCAATCGAATCTGATTTGTTTAGCAACCTTGAAGGACGTATTTTTGATTTAATTGTGAGCAACCCGCCTTACGTAAATATTGAAGATTTAAGTGCTATGCCACAGGAATATCAAGCTGAACCTGAAATCGCTTTAGGTAGCGGCAATGATGGTTTAGATTTTACTCGCCAGTTGTTGCGAGAGGCTAGAGCGCACCTATCAGATCATGGTTTGTTGGTTGTAGAGGTTGGTAATAGTTGGCCAGCATTGGAAGCAGCTTACCCCTTACTGCCCTTTACTTGGTTAGAGTTTGAATCTGGTGGTCACGGTATTTTTGTATTGAGTGCTGAGCAACTGGATCAGTATTCTGAGTTGTTGACGTGATGTTAATGAACTGTATGTGTGATCTTTAATGAATTGTTGGTGCGATCTTTAAACTGTGAAATCAATTGTTTAAAAGCCTAGAAGGCTAATCCAGAGAGCTTTTATGCAGAATGAAATAACTCAGTCCATACCCTTGTTAAAACCTGATGGTAGCTTGACCGCTGCAGGTTGGGCGCGACAACCTTTTTGGCAGTACGATCGAACTCAAGTGAAAGCGCCTTGGTATCGAAAAAAAGAATGGGATTACTATTCGGTTTTATCCGATGATATGCAAACTGGGATTACGTTTACCATCAGTGATTTAGGCTATGCCGGATTGTTGGTTGTTTGTTGGCTGGATTTTAAATATCGGCGGTTTTATCAAACAGAAACACTCACTTTATTGCCTATGGGCAAGTTGGGATTGGACCAAAATTCCGAGTCATCTTGTGTTAAGTTTTCAAGCAAAGATTTAAGCGTTAACTATCAGTCCAGTAGAGGGGCGCGAACTTTAGATTTTTCAGTGCCCAACATTAAAATTGATAATCATGTGGGATTATCAGGGCAATTAGTCTTATCAGAGAATCCTCAGTACGACAGCCTTAATATAGCGACTAGCTGGCATAATAAGCCTAAAGCGTTTTACTACAATAGAAAAATTAACACCATGTTGGCTCAAGGGCAAGTGTCAGTTGGTGGAATAAAATATGAGTTCACTCACGATAATTGTTTGGCTGGGTTGGATTGGGGGCGAGGTAATTGGACCTACAAAAATCGTTGGTTTTGGGCCAGTGCTAACGGCCACGTAAACGGAAAGTTATTGGGGTTGAATTTAGGTTATGGGTTTAGCGATAGAAGTTCGGCCTCTGAAAACGTTGTGTTCTATGATGGCCAAGCTCATAAAATTGAAGATATAAAGTTTCATTTTAATGAGGATGATTATCTACAGGAGTGGCAAACTTCAAGCAGTGATGATCGTTTGCAGCTTAAGTTTACGCCAATATTAGATCGCTCAAGTAATAGCAATATGCTGATTATTAAAAGCAACCAACATCAGGTGTTTGGCTATTTTAATGGTTCGGTTGTGTTGGATGATGGTCAGCATATATTGATCGACAATGTATTGGGTTTTGCTGAAGATGTGTTTAATTGTTTTTAGTAGGTTATCGGTCATTTTATCCGGTAGGCCTGTTTGTTGAAACGGCGTATAATGACTGGCTTATGATGTTCGCTGTATAATTAATAGAGAAGAGTATGTCTGGTAATTCGTTCGGAAAATTATTCACCGTTACTAGTTTTGGTGAAAGTCATGGTGTTGCTTTAGGTTGTATTGTTGATGGTTGTCCCCCCGGTTTAGCTTTAACCGAAGCGGATATACAAGGCGATTTAGATAGACGTAAACCTGGCCAATCAAAGTTTACTACCCAGCGTCGCGAAGCTGATCAAGTTAAAATTCTGTCTGGAGTATTTGAAGGTAAAACCACGGGCACTCCTATTGGTTTATTGATAGAAAATACCGATCAACGCTCTAAAGATTATTCAAATATTAAAGATCAATATCGCCCGGCCCATGCTGACTACACTTATATGCAAAAATATGGGGTGCGAGATTATCGTGGTGGCGGACGTTCCTCTGCACGTGAAACCGCTATGCGTGTTGCCGCTGGCGCCATTGCTAAAAAATATTTATCTGAAACCTGTGGTGTGAGTATACGTGGTTATTTATCGCAATTAGGTCCGATAAAAATTGATACGGTTGATTGGGACGAAATTCACAATAATCCATTTTTTTGTCCTGATGCTAGCAAAGTACAAGAGATGGAAGATTATATGAAGGCGCTTAATAAAGAGGGCAATTCCATTGGCGCTAAAATCACCGTAGTTGCCAGTGGTTTACCTGCGGGTTTGGGTGAGCCAATCTTTGATCGTTTGGATGCTGAACTGGCTCATGGATTGATGAGCATTAATGCCGTAAAAGGTGTCGAAATTGGTGCCGGGTTTGATTGTATCGAACAAAAAGGCACTGAACATCGTGATGAAATTATACCGGAAGGTTTTTTGTCGAATCATGCTGGTGGCGTGTTGGGCGGTATTTCTACCGGCCAAGATGTCATTGCCCATATAGCGTTGAAGCCAACCTCAAGCTTACATCTGCCTGGCCGAAGTGTTGATGTTAATGGTAAGGCGGTTGAAGTAGTTACTAAAGGTCGTCACGATCCGTGTGTGGGTATCCGCGCTACACCCATTGCCGAAGCGATGATGGCGTTAACGGTAGTGGATCATTTGCTACGTCATAGAGCGCAAAATGGTTTGATTAATCATAACGTGGCGATCATCCCGCCAGCCGCCGAGGGCTAATGTCGGCGACTCGATTACCTTATTGGCGATTGTCTGGGTTTTATTTTTTTTACTTTTCAGTCGTTGGATCCCTCTTGCCCTTTTGGGGATTGTATCTTCATTCGCTCAACTTTAGTGCCGCCGAGATTGGATACATTAGCGCAATCCTTATGGCCACTAAAGTTGTTGCCCCCAATGTCTGGGGATGGCTCAGTGATCGAACTGGAAAACGCCTGACCATTGTTCGGCTAGGTTGCTTTCTAGCGTGTCTGTGTTTTATTGTTTTACTGTTTCGTAACAGCTTTTGGTGGATGGTTTTAGCCGTATCGCTTTATAGTTTTTTTTGGAATGCGGTACTGGCTCAATTTGAAGTGATTACCCTAAATTACCTTGGTTTAAATGCCCACTATTACGGACGTATTAGAGTTTGGGGTTCTGTTGGGTTCGTAGTCGTGGTGGTTGGTCTTGGTGTGTTATTTGACTGGCTTGATATTCGCTACTTACCCATTGTTGTTATGGTCTTTTTAGCCTTAATTTGGCTTAGTTCTTTAAGTATAAAAGAGCCCGTGATCGGGGAGAATAAAAGAACATCAGGCTCGTTTATCCAAACAGTAAAACAGCCCCCAGTACTCTTCTTTTTAATAGGCTGTTTTTTGCTCCAAGCCAGTCACGGCAGCTACTACACCTTCTATAGTGTATTTCTTGAAGGGTTATCGTATAGCCGTACAGAAATCGGGTTTTTATGGGCGCTGGGTGTACTGGCAGAAGTCTTAATCTTTTTAGTTATGCACCGAGTGCTGCGCCACTTCAGCTTACGCTTGATTCTGTTGGCCAGTTTGTTTCTTACGATTATTCGCTGGTGGCTAATTGGTTGCTTTGCGGAAAGCCTAACCGTGCTGATAGTTGCTCAGCTATTGCACGCGTTCAGTTTTGGTACTTTTCATGGGGTATCAATCGAGCTTATTCGACGCTACTTTGACGGCAATATTCAAGGTCAAGGGCAAGCGTTATACAGTGCTGTCGGTTTTGGTGCTGGTGGGGCGGTTGGTGCCTTGCTCAGTGGTGCAACCTGGTCAATTAGTCCAGTTCTGTCGTTTACCATCAGTGCGTTATTAGCGGCCTTCGCTTGGCTTTGTGTTTATCTCGGGATGCGCGGTAAAGAGGTGGAGGCTTCTCTAACCCATTCTATTTGACCGTATCTGATGATGAATTTTGCAGGTGGTACAACAAAGCATCCGCCGCATTCGATAACGAACGATCTTTATGGTGAATGCAGCCGAGCGTCCTAATCAGTTCAATATTTGGTATTTCGAGAGTTTTTAACTGTTTGTCTGCCAGCATGGTTTTTGGTAGCGCGCTCCATCCCAATCCAATAGAGACCATCATCTTAATAGTCTCTAAATAATTGGTTGGCATGGCTAATGTCAGGCCAATATTAGCGCTATCCATCAGTGATTTAATCAGCTTAGTAGTAGTGGTTTCAGCGTCGGGTAATATAGCTGGATATTTCCCTAAGTCTTGCAATAGTAGGTGTTTGTTACTTGCTAGTGGGTGATCAGCAGCGCTGACAAAGCACAGTTTATCTTGCCACAGTGGCAGATGGGTAATGGCTAAAGGTTTATGTTGGGCCAGGGTGATTATGGCGAGTTCTGCATCACCATGCTGGATGGCCTCGTACGCTTTATCTGAGTCCAAAAATACCAACTCCAAGTTAACTTGCGGGTATTGTTCGGTGTAGTGGCGCAAGATCACGGGCAGATGGTGTAAGCCAATATGATGACTGGTTGCTAATTTTAAGGTGCCTTGTACGCTGCCACTGAGTTTTGATAACGCGTTATGAGTATCGCTGAACTCATAAAGTATTTTTTTTGCTCTAGGTAGTAGTGCCTGCCCTGCCTCGGTGAGGCGAGTGGAGCGCCCAATTCTATCCAGTAACTTGCAGCCTAAACTTTCTTCTAGGCAGGCAATGCGTTTGCTGACGGCCGGTTGGGTTAAATGTAGCTGTTCGGCTGCTTTAGAAAATGATTCCGTTTCGGCTATAGCGAGAAAAGCGTGTAGTTGTTGAGTATCCATTTGAATATTAAATCTCATTCCTTTTAGGAATACAAATCATAAAAAATATGAATTTGTTTTATTGTTGTTTAGGGAATAAAATCGATTTCATAATAGTTTTACGATGATAAGAGGCGCGTTATGGCAGGCAAGACTTTATACGACAAGTTGTGGGATTCGCATTTGGTAAAATCACGCGATGACGGTTCGTCGTTGATCTACATAGATCGACACATAATTCATGAAGTAACTACTCCCCAGGCTTTTGAGGGTTTGCGTATAGCTGGTCGTAAGCCGTGGAGAGTGGATAGCATTTTAGCTACCCCTGATCACAATGTGCCAACCACCACAATTGAGCGTGCTTCTGGTGTGGCGGGAATTGAAGACCCTGTCTCAAGAATTCAAGTTCAAACTCTGGATGATAACTGCGATGAGTTTGGTATTGTTGAATTTAAAATTAACGACAATCGACAAGGTATCGTGCATGTCATAGGCCCAGAGTCGGGTGCTTGTTTGCCCGGTATGACGGTTGTTTGTGGCGACTCACATACCGCAACTAATGGTGCTTTAGGTGCCTTAGCTCATGGCATTGGAACGTCTGAGGTTGAGCATGTTATGGCGACCCAGTGTTTGGTCGCCAAAAAAATGAAAAATTTATTGATTCGTGTGGATGGTGTTTTGTCTGCTGGCGTGACCCCTAAAGATGTGGTTTTAGCCATTATTGCTGAAATTGGCACGGCTGGTGGTAACGGCTATGCGATTGAATTTGGTGGCCAAGTCTTCCGTGAAATGTCGATGGAAGGGCGGATGACAGTCTGCAATATGGCAATTGAAGCAGGTGCTCGCGCAGGAATGGTGGCGGTTGACCAGGCCACAATCGATTATGTTAAAGGTAGAACCTTTGCTCCTGCAGAAGATCAGTGGGATGCCGCCGTTAAAGAGTGGCGATTGTTGGTGAGCGATGATGATGCCGCCTTTGATAATGTTGTTGTTATTGATGGCGCCTCGATTGAGCCACAAGTAAGTTGGGGTACATCCCCAGAGATGGTATTGCCAATTACTGCTTCTGTGCCAGATCCCGCACAAGAATCTGATCCTGTAAAAAAATCCAGTATCGAGCGCGCTATAACGTATATGGGGCTAACCGCTGGTCAAAATATCACTGACATACATGTTGATCGTGTGTTTATAGGTTCGTGTACGAATTCTCGAATTGAAGATATACGAGCTGCTGCGATCGTTGCTAAAGGTCGTCAGGTTTCTAGCTCTGTGATGCAAGCGTTGGTGGTTCCAGGATCTGGCCAAGTGAAAGCCGAAGCTGAAGCTGAAGGTTTAGATAAAATATTGATCGAAGCTGGTTTTGAGTGGCGAGAACCTGGCTGCTCTATGTGTCTTGCTATGAACGCTGATAAGTTGGGTGACGGAGAGCATTGTGCTTCAACCTCCAACCGAAACTTTGAAGGCCGTCAAGGCTACGGCGGCAGGACTCATTTGGTCAGTCCGGCAATGGCTGCGGCTGCTGCAATAGCCGGTCATTTTGTTGATGTTAGAGAATATTAAGTTTTAGGAAGAAAATTATGAAAAGTTTTACAAAGGTTAAAGGCATTGCGGCGCCAATGGATCGCGCTAATGTTGATACGGATATGATTATTCCAAAGAATTTTTTGAAGTCGATTAAACGTACTGGCTTTGGTAAAAATTTATTTGATGAGCTGCGGTATTTGGATGAAGGCTTGCCGGATCAAGATTGCAGTGGGCGACCACTAAATAAAGAATTTCCGTTGAACTTCCCCCGTTATCAAGGGGCTCAAGTGTTGTTAGCGCGGGAAAATTTTGGTTGTGGCTCAAGTCGTGAGCACGCACCGTGGGCTTTAGATGATTATGGTTTCCGAGCGGTAATTGCTCCCAGCTTTGCTGATATATTTTATAATAACTCGTTTAAAAATGGTTTTTTGCCGATTATTTTGGCTGACGAAGTTGTTGATCAATTATTTACTGAAATGTATGCCTGTGAAGGTTATGAATTGGCAATCGATTTGAATTCGCAAACAGTAATTACGCCAACAGGTGAAAGCTTTGGGTTTGAAATTGATGAGTTTCGCAAACATTGTTTGCTCAATGGTTTGGATGATATCGGCTTAACTTTGCAAGATTCCGATTCCATTCGTGCCTATGAAGACAAACGCAAACAGCAGGCGCCTTGGTTGTTTGGTGCTATTCAAGCTGGTTAACAGACATTTCTCAAGACATTAGGTAGGGTGCTATGACACACAATGTATTAATTATGGAAGGCGATGGAATTGGTCCAGAGATAGTGGCCGAAGCGCGCAAAGTTTTAGAAGCCGTAAACGCTACAGACAACTTGGGTTTGAATTTTATTGAAGGAATGCTCGGCGGTCGAGCATACGACCAGTATGGGCATCCGTATCCTGAAGAGACCAAAGCTAAAGCTCGAGCAGCTGACGCCATTTTATTTGGCTCGGTAGGTGGCCCACAATGGGATGGTAAAACAGAGCGCCATCTGCGTCCGGAGGCGGGTTTATTGGATATTCGCAGCGACCTCGATTTGTTCGCTAATCTGCGTCCTGCCATTACCTTTCCACAATTGGCCGATGCATCACCATTAAAACCTGAATTGGTTGCGGGTTTGGATATTTTGATCGTGCGAGAATTAACGGGCGGGATCTATTTTGGTGAGCCAAGAGGTATCCGTATTTTAGAAAACGGTGAGCGTCAGGGATTTAATACCGATGTCTACAGTGAGTCCGAGATTCGTCGTATAGGTAGGGTTGCTTTTGAAGCAGCACAAAAACGCGGTAAAAAATTATGCTCGGTCGATAAAGCCAACGTAATGGAGGTCACTGTATTGTGGCGTGAAGTTATGGATGAGTTGTCAGGCGAATACCCTGATGTTGAATTAACTCACATGTATGTTGATAACGCGGCTATGCAGCTGGTGGTTAATCCTAAGCAGTTTGACGTTATTGTCACAGGAAATTTGTTTGGCGATATTCTATCCGATGAAGCTTCAATGCTGACGGGCTCCATAGGTATGCTGCCTTCGGCGTCTCTGAATAAAAGTAATCAAGGTTTTTACGAGCCATCGCACGGCTCGGCTCCTGATATTGCCGGTCAAGGTATTGCTAATCCTTTAGCCACAATTATGTCCGCGGCTATGATGTTGCGTTATTCGCTTAAGGCTGGTGATTCTGCGGATAAAATTGAGCAAGCGGTAAGCTCTGTCTTGGACAGCGGTTTGCGCACGGGGGATATCATGTCGGAAGGAATGACTAAGGTTTCCACTGCTTCTATGGGTGATGCAGTGGCAGCGGCTATTCTCGCGTTGTGATACCATTGGCTCTGGATTTTTAGATTTAATTGATGAAGTGAGAGAAAGAAAATGCGTGTAGGTTTTGTCGGTTGGCGTGGCATGGTGGGTTCGGTATTAATGGAGCGGATGTTGGCAGAAGATGATTTTGCCGATATTGAACCGTTCTTTTTTACTACCTCCAATGTGGGTGGGCAGGGGCCTGCTATAGGGAAAGATATTCCTGCTTTGAAAGATGCTCACGACATTGGCGAGCTGTTGGCTATGCAGGTTATAGTTTCTTGCCAGGGTGGTGATTACACCAAAAGAGTAATCTCCGATTTAAGAGCTTCGGGGTGGGATGGTTACTGGGTTGATGCTGCATCAAGTCTACGGATGGAGGATGATGCCATTATTGTTCTCGATCCGGTAAATCACAACGTTATTAAGAATGGGCTTGCTAAGGGTGTCAAAAATTACATCGGTGGCAATTGCACCGTGAGTTTGATGCTGATGGGATTGGGTGGCTTGTTTCAAGAAGGTTTGATTGACTGGGTTTCCTCAATGACTTATCAAGCTGCCAGTGGCTCTGGCGCTCAGAATATGCGTGAATTGATTTTGCAAATGGGTGCATTAAAAAGCGCTGTAGAGGTGGATTTGTCCAATCCAGCCAGTGCGATATTGAATATTGATCGTGTAATAGCTGAGACAATGCGTTCTGAGTCGTTTCCTACGGATAACTTTGCGTACCCCTTGGCCGGTAGTTTACTGCCTTTTATAGACACGCAGTTGGCAAATGGTCAAAGTCGTGAAGAATGGAAAGGCCAAGCTGAAACTAACAAAATTCTTGGTCGCATGGATAACCCTATAGCGATAGATGGAACCTGTGTTCGAATTGGTGCTATGCGCTGTCACAGTCAAGCCTTAACGATTAAGCTAAAGAAGAATGTGCCATTGAATGATGTGGAAAGCATTCTGTCTGAAGCTAATGAGTGGTCGAGAGTCGTGCCAAATGAGCGCGAAGCCACCTTGGCTAATTTAACGCCAACCAAAGTGACGGGCACTTTGTCTGTTCCAGTTGGGCGCTTACGTAAAATGAATATGGGCTCTGATTACTTAAATGCGTTCACTGTAGGTGATCAACTTTTATGGGGAGCAGCTGAACCTTTACGCAGAATGCTGAGAATAATTATTGAGCATTAATAGATGTTGGTTTTGTGAATAAACTAAAAGGCTGTCATTTATGGGCGGCCTTTTTTTATTTTTAAGCCTTATGGTCAGTCTTAAGGTGTGCGATTGTTGATAAAAAGCTATTTATAATGAATACTTACGGCAATAACTGAAGAATCTTTCTAGCTTTGTGTGCTAACTTTATACATAGGTGATCTGAAAGCTTTAATTTGGGGTATACCGGCAAGGAAGCTGGAGAATAATAATTGGCATGGCTGCCTAAAGTCTAATAAAGGAACGGTATTATGCGTCTTCGTAAGCTGGCGTTGGCAGTAGGTTTGGTAAGTGTTTTGGGTTCTGAAGTGGCGATTTCCCTTGGATTGGGTGAGATCAAGCTAAATTCAACTTTGAACCAGCCTTTAAATGCTGAAATTAAATTGCTACAGACACGAGAGTTATCGAGCGATGACATCCTTGTAGGTCTGGCAAATAAAATTGATTTTCAGAACGCCGGCGTAGATAGAGACTTTTTTCTCTCTGACTTAAAATTCCAAGTTGTCACAAATTCTCCTGATGGACCTATTGTTAGGGTTACGTCAAAGAAAATTGTTCGTGAACCTTATCTAAATTTTCTTGTGGAAACTCAGTGGCCCACAGGTAGGATTTTACGCGAATACACACTGTTAATGGATTTGCCGGTTTTTAGTAATGATACCGCTAGGCCAATAATTGCAGCTGTTAGTAAGCCTGCACCTCGCCCAGTGACTCAATCTGCTCCGCCAAAGCCGGTTGCGGCGACTGAAACCACCACAGAAGAGCCCCGAGAATTATCTTCTGATTCTGAAGCTTCATCTGCTTCAAGCTCAGATACTTACGGTCCGGTTAAGTCGAATGATACTTTGTGGGAAATTGCGTTAAAGATTCGCCCTAGCAAGAAATTTTCTGTTCAGCAGACGATGCTTGCGATTCAGCGCTTAAATCCAGAAGCTTTTATTAATGGCAATATTAATTTACTGCGTCAAGGTCAGGTTCTGCGTGTGCCGACAGAGATGCATGTTGGGGCGCTTAGTTCTCGGCAGGCCGTGAGTGAAGTCTCTCAGCAAAATAAACAGTGGGATAGCTCTGAAATTACTACTGGACCACAGCTTGAGGCCAGTAAACAGTTTGCCTCCACTCCAGCAAAAACAGACTCCGTAGAGGGGCGACTTACATTAGCTTCTTCAGCGGCGGGTGAGGCTTCTGGTCAATCTTCTGGTTCAAGCGATACAAGTGATCGCTTGCAAAATGAACTCGCTATCACTTTGGAAGAGTTGGATAAAAGCAGTAGAGAGAATTCCGAATTAAAGGATCGAGTGTCAGAGCTTGAAGAGCAAATATCAACAATGGAGCGTTTAGTTGAAATTTCTAGTCAAGAACTACGTGCTCTGCAATTAGCTAGCAAAAACAAAGCTCCGATCAGCAGCAATATTGAAGATGGTGTACCTAAGGTTGAGGCTGGCGTTGTAGCTGAACCCCAGGTCAGTTCAGTTGATGAAGCTATTACTGATGAATCTGCTGATGTTGTGGTGACCGAGAACTCTAATGCAGTAACTCAACCTGTTGTGGCTCCAGAGGCTACTCCTGAGTCGGTTGAGAAAGAACCATCTGTTATTAGTATGTTAATGGATAACTTGGCACTACTGGGAGCAGGAGTAATGGCTCTTCTGTTGGCGGCTCTCTTTCTGTTTAGGAAGCGTGATGTCGATGATGAACATGTGATTTTAGATGATTACAATGCTGAAGTTGAGCCGCAAGAATTTGATCAAGACGAGGATGTTGAAGCTGGTTTAGAAGAGCTAGACATTGAAGAATCTATAGACGGGCTAGATGAGGATGAGACTTCACTAGATCTTGAGGATGACTCGTTCACCCCAGATTCTGAAACGGGTGATGCTGTTGGTGAAGCTGATATTTATATTGCTTATGGCAAGTTTGATCAAGCAGAAGAAATGTTGCTAAAGGCCTTAGTGAATGACGGTCCATCAACGGCTGTTAGTCTTAAGTTAATGGAAGTTTATTCTGAAACAAAAGATATTAATAAATTTGATGGGCAGTACTCTGCTGTAATTTCATCTGATGATGGTGATGTTATTGAGCGTGCGAACGAGCTTAGAAATCAGTTTGTCGATGCTCCTGAATATACTGCCCCTACTATTGAGAGCAAAGATTCGCTAGCAGACGCAGGTGATGATTTTGACCTAGGTGATGGCTTAGATCTAAATGCTGGTCTGGCGTTGGATCTGGATGGGCAGGCAAGCACTGATGATATTTCTGATCTGGATTTCAATCTTGACTTTGAAGAGTCAGAGTCAGAGTCCGTAGAGCAGGTAGATAATGAGGCTGAAGAGTTTGATTTAGATTTGGATTTAAGCTTGGATGAGCCTGATGAAGCTTCAGCACATATAGCCGATGATGAGTTTTCTTTAGATTTTGATTCAACAGAAACAATTGACACTGGAGAGTCGGATTTCAATCTTGATTTCGACACCGACAATGATACAGCTAGTGAGCCTGTCGGAATTGAAGGCCTTGATGTTGAAAGTTTAGATTTGGATTTGGATGGTGGAGATATCCTCGAGCTTGCAGATAGTGAATCTGATTTAGTTGAGGACTCAGAAGAGTCATCGGATGAATTTGCAACTTTCCCAGAATTTGAAGAAAGTGACGTTGATATGGATATGGCTTCTCTTGATAAAGAGATGGAGGCACTGTCGAGCAATATGGATCTGGCCAGTGAAGAGTTTGGTGAGGATTCGGAATTAAATGATTTAAGTGTTGATGCTAAATCCGGTGATTTAGAGCTTGAGTCTGAAGGTCTAGGCAGCGATTTTGACTTGTCTTCTGAACTGGAAGTGGCGGATCTTGAAGTTGAAGTGTCTGAGCCTGAAGGTCTAGGCAGCGATTTTGACTTGTCTTCTGAGCTGGAAGTGGCGGATCTTGAAGTTGAAGTGCCTGAGTCTGAAGGTCTAGCCAGCGATTTTGATTTGTCTTCTGAGCTGGAAGTGGCGGATCTTGAAGTTGAAGCGCCTGAGTCTGATTCGGAAGGTCTAGACAGCGATTTTGACTTGTCTTCTGAGCCGGAAGTGGCGGATCTTGATGTTGAAACGCCTGAGTCTGATTCTGTAGAGTTAGCTACTGATTTCGATTTGTCTTTTGACGAGGAGGTCGAAGCGGATTCTGTTGAAGAACTTCAGCCCGAAGAAGGATTTGATTTGGCCGCTGATCTTGAGTTGGATGCTGCTGATTTTGACGGTGAGACAGATGAAGATGTTTTTTCTCAGGCTCTTTCGGATATCCCTGATTCAGAAGCTTCTGATGGATCAGATGAAACCGAAGGTTCGGTGCTAAGTGATGATGATTTAGATGCGGAGCTTGAGTTCCTTTCTGATAGTGACGAAGCTGGAACTAAGCTTGATTTAGCGCGTGCTTATATTGATATGGGTGACAAGGAAGGAGCAAAAGATATTCTTGATGAGGTTGCTGAAGAAGGTAACGATATTCAAAAATCTGAAGCAGCAGAGCTGTTGTCTCGATTGTAATATTTTCAAGGATTAGTGCCGGACTGTAAATGTTGTGGTTAAAGGTTCTGAATCATCTGATTCAGAACCTTTTTTGATTTTAACTTACGTTCTTCTGAATAATTAAATTTCATGTCTTACTCTTCAACGGAAAAACCGTATTCACGTAATTGTGAAATTATTGATAAAGAGCAGTTTCCAGTTGATTTGTATCGTGTTGCGCTAGCGATTGAATACAATGGCTGTGATTTTCATGGCTTTCAAAAGCAACCTAATGGCGTTGTAACCGTACAAGAATGTCTAGAAAAAGCGTTGTCAAAAGTTGCAAACGAATCCATAGCGTTAGTTTGTGCAGGAAGAACGGATGCGGGTGTTCATGCCACCTATCAAGTAATACATTTTGATACACATTCTGAAAGGCCTTTAAAGGCTTGGACCAAAGGCGTAAATGCGTTTTTACCTGACAGTGTGAGTGTGAATTGGGCTGCGAATGTTAGTCCTTTATTTCATGCTCGATTTTCAGCTCAAAGTCGTACTTATAGATATTTAATCTGCCGCTCGCCGACGCGGCCTGCTTTAGGAGCAGATTATTTCACTTGGGAGAGGCGCAGTATTGATGTGTCGATTATGCGAGAGGCTACTAAAGCGCTGGTTGGTAATCATGATTTCACCTCTTTTCGAACTGTTCATTGCCAGGCGAAGAATCCTGTTAGGCATGTAAAGTATATAGAAGTTATTGAGCAGGGTGATTTGTTGTGTGTTGAAATTAATGCCAATGCGTTTTTGCATCATATGGTTAGAAATATTGTTGGGGCTTTGCTTGAGGTTGCCTGCGGAAAAAGAAAGGTAGAATGGGTGGCCCAAGTATTGGCAGCTAAAGATAGGACAAAGGCTGGGGTCATGGCTAAACCTGATGGTTTACATCTAGTTGCAGTTGATTACCCTAAGCATTTTGAGCTTCCGATTGCTTCACCTAGCCCTCGATATTTCCCTGTGCCGTTGTATGCGGTAAGTGAATGAATATGGAGATAGGTATAAATATATCTGGTAATATTCTGTTAACGTTTTCACAAATTTACATTTTAGTGACCAAATAGTCATCGGTTTTGTGTATGATACGGCCAATTAAAAATACTAGGGTTAAGATTTGTGGTATCACATCGATTTCTGATGCGCTTTCTGCAGTCGAAGCAGGGGCAGATGCTATTGGTTTGGTGTTTTATGAGCCGAGCCCAAGATACGTCTCTATTGTTCAAGCCGCTGAGATAGCGAAAGCTGTTGGCCCGTTTGTTTCGGTGGTGGGGCTGTTTGTTAATGCTTCAGATGATTATATCCAGCAAGTACTTAAACGCGTTAATTTACATGTTTTGCAGTTTCATGGTGATGAGACTGAAGATTTTTGTCGTAAGTTTTCTCGGCCCTATATGAAAGCAATACGAATGAAGCCTGGTATCATTGTGCAAGAGCAAATGAATCATTTTTCAAGTGCGGCAGGAATCCTTTTAGATGCTTATCAGAAGGGGGTTCCGGGTGGTACTGGTGAAGTGTTTGATTGGGAGCGGGTACCTAAACCACTCGATGGCGAGCCACTATTGCCGATTATATTAGCTGGAGGACTAACGCCAGATAATGTTACTCGGGCTATAAGTATTACTGAAGTCTATGGAGTTGATGTAAGTGGGGGAGTTGAATTACTCCCAGGAAAAAAAGATATTGAGCTTGTGAACGAGTTTATAAGCCAAGTAAAACAAATGTAACTTAATTTATAATTATCGAAAATTACAAATATATTTGAGGTTGAGAAACACAAAAATGAAGAACGGTGAAACACCACCCATTGATTATTCCCAGTATCCTGACTCAAAAGGTCATTATGGTCCTTACGGCGGAAGGTTTGTCTCCGAGACATTAATGCATGCCTTGGATGAGTTAGAGGAGATGTATAATCGCCTTAAATCAGATGCTGGTTTTCAGGCTGAGTTTGACAAGGATATGGCCCATTATGTAGGGCGTCCTTCACCTTTATATCATGCGGAACGTTGGAGTAAGCAAGTCGGTGGCGCACAAATTTATTTAAAGCGTGAGGATTTAAATCATACTGGCGCACACAAAGTTAATAACACCATTGGTCAGGCGTTACTGGCGAAGTACAGCGGTAAGACGCGTATTATTGCAGAAACCGGCGCTGGCCAACATGGTGTTGCTACAGCAACTGTTGCCGCTCGCTTGGGGTTAGAATGCCAAGTGTTTATGGGTGCTGAAGATGTGAAGCGTCAATCTCTTAATGTATACCGAATGAAGTTGTTAGGAGCAGATGTCATCCCTGTTACTTCTGGTTCGCGAACGTTAAAAGATGCTATGAATGAGGCGATGCGTGATTGGGTTACTAACGTAGATAATACGTTTTATATTATCGGCACTGTCGCAGGACCACATCCGTATCCTCAGTTAGTTCGAGATTTCCAGTGCATTATAGGTCGTGAAGCTCGTCAACAATCATTAACCCAAGTTGGACGCTTACCTGATGCATTAGTTGCGTGTGTGGGTGGTGGCTCTAACGCGATTGGTTTGTTTCATCCCTTTTTAGCAGATGATTCCGTCAAAATGTATGGAGTAGAAGCGGGTGGTTATGGTGTGGAAACAGGCAAGCACGCTGCCCCACTAAATGATGGTATCCCAGGGATATTACACGGTAATCGTACTTATTTGATGGAGGATGAGAACGGTCAAATAATTGAGACTCATTCAGTTTCGGCTGGTCTTGATTACCCCGGTGTGGGACCTGAACATTCTTGGTTAAAAGATATTGGCAGGGTTGATTACGTCGCGATTAATGATGATGAGGCCATGGATGCATTTCGTACCTTGACACAAATTGAAGGTATTATGCCTGCTTTAGAGTCGAGCCACGCTCTGTCTTATGGGGCTAAATTAGCCCGCACTATGAGCCCCGATCAGCATATTATTATTAATCTGTCCGGCCGTGGTGATAAAGATATTTTAACTGTGGCAGCTATTGACGGAATTGAGGTATAAGCACAGATGACACGTATTACCGCTTGCTTAGAAGCAGCCAGAAAAGAAGGCCGCAAAGCACTAATTACTTATATTGTTAATGGTGATCCTGTACCCGAAGCAACATTACCGACGATGCACGCCTTAGTAGAAGAGGGAGTAGATATTATTGAGTTGGGTGTTCCTTTTTCAGATCCTATGGCTGAAGGCCCCACCATTCAATTGGGGCATGAACGTGCTCTGGAGCATGGGACGTCTTTAACCTCGACGCTAAAATTAGTTAGTGAGTTTCGTAGAACGAATACACATACGCCAGTAGTATTAATGGGTTACGCTAATCCTGTCGAGCGCATGGGATATCAGATTTTTGCTTCGAGTGCAGCAGCAGCAGGTGTCGATGGTTTGCTAACGGTCGATTTACCTCCAGAAGAAGTTGGTGACTTAAAGCGGTGCCTTCAAGCCGTTAATATTGAAAATATATTATTGATAGCGCCCACTACCACACTTGAGCGATCAAAAAGCATCGCTAAAGCCGCTGGTGGTTTTTTATATTATGTCTCTCTTAAGGGGGTGACAGGAGCTGGACATTTGGATGTGGATTCAGTGAAGAGTAAGCTGGCCGGATTGCGCCAGATTACTGATTTACCTATATGTGTGGGCTTTGGTATTAAAGATGCCGCATCAGCAAAATCTGTAGCTACAACAGCAGATGGTGCAATTGTTGGTAGTTTATTAGTTGCGAAGATGGGTGAGATGAAATCATCTTCTCCAGAAGATATTGCACAAGCGGTAGCTGAGCTTATTAGACCCATTCGTGTGGGATTAGATGAATTATAATGTTTAATAGCGTAAGGATTTTATTATGAGTTGGCTGGATAAAATTGTTCCTGCAGTTATTCGTTCTGAAGGAACACGTGGAAATAGTAAAGTTCCGGAAGGCTTATGGAAAAAGTGCGTTAAATGCAGTGCGGTTTTGTATCGTCCTGAGCTGGATAAAAATTTAGATGTCTGCCCAAAGTGTGATCATCATATGCGTATCGGTGCACGCCGCCGGCTTGATATATTTTTAGATCAGGATAATCGGGAAGAACTGGCTGTCGATGTTGAACCTATTGATCGCTTAAAATTCAAAGATATTAAAAAGTATAAAGATCGTTTAATTACAGCGCAAAAAAACACTGGCGAAACCGATGCGTTAATTGCGATGAAAGGGGAGCTAAAGGGCCAGCCAGTTGTTGCGGTAGCCTTTGAGTTTGCTTTTCATGGTGGCTCTATGGGATACGCTGTAGGAGAGAAGTTTACTCGTGCGGCGCAAGTAGCGCTCGATCAAGATATTCCTATGGTTTGTTTTTCGGCTACTGGTGGAGCACGGATGCAAGAAGCGCTGATCTCTTTGATGCAGATGGCAAAAACCAGTGCTGTTATTGAACGCTTAAAGCAGCAAGGTACCCCCTATGTTTCAATCATGACCGATCCTGTTTATGGTGGTGTTTCAGCTAGTTTGGCTTTACTTGGTGACATAAACGCGGCAGAACCTGGTGCTAGAGCCGGGTTTGCTGGTCCGAATATTATTGAACAAACCATTCGCCAGAAATTGCCGCCTGGTTTTCAGCGCAGTGAATTTTTGTTGGATCATGGTGCTATTGATATGATTATTTCTCGTGCTGAGATGCGCGATCGCATTGGTAGTTTACTGTCGAAATTTATGGGGCGCCCAGCTGCATAGTGGCATATTGTAATTAATTATTGCCAAGAGCTTTTTGTATATGGCTGTACAGTCCTCCTCGTTTAAAACTTTACCGCAATGGCTTGCTTGGCAAGAGTCATTACATGTTACTGAAATTGACTTAGGTTTGGATCGGGTTCGTGTGGTTGCCGAACGTATGAAGTTACTGCAACCTTCAGCAAAAATAATCACCGTAGCGGGAACTAATGGTAAAGGTTCTTGCGTGGCTACCCTTGAAGCGCTGTTTTTACAGGCTGGTAAAACCACAGGTGCTTTCACCTCTCCTCATTTCCATAGCTACAATGAACGTATACGGATAAACGGAACGCTTGTAAGCGACTCCGATCTGTGTGATTCGTTTGCTCGAATTAATACTGCTCGACAAGATGTTAGTTTAACGTATTTTGAGTTTGGCACTCTTGCCGCTATCGATATTTTTCAGCAGTGTGGAGTTGAAGTTATGTTACTCGAGGTAGGGCTCGGCGGACGTTTAGATGCTGTTAATATTATGCCGCACGATGTGTCTATAGTGACTTCTATCGCATTAGATCATGAGTCATGGTTAGGTTCTGACCTTAAGGTTATCGGACGAGAAAAAGCTGGGATATATCGCGCGAATAGACCGGCTATATGTGCTGATGTGTCCGCACCGTTGAGTGTTTCTATAGTAGCAGAAGAGGTCGGCGCACACTTTGTCGGTGTTGGGCGAGATTTTTCATGGACTATCAATGACCTGCAAACTTGGTCTTGGTGGGGCCTGGATAGTCAGGGTCATAAAGTTCAGTTTACCGATTTGCCTATACCTAATTTGCCATTGCCAAGTGTTGCTGCTGCGCTGATGGCGTTTGTGTTTGTTGTTGATGAATATTATAAAGTTGATGAATCTTATAAAAAAGAATATTTATCGGAATCTGGAGTCTTTACTAAATTATTACCTGACATTTTAAAAGGCTTAAGTTTACCGGGGCGGTTACAAACAATAGCCATACAAGAGCGAACTATTATTTTAGATGTTGCTCATAACCCTGCGGCAGCTCAAAATCTTTGCCTATATTTACAACAGAATCCAATTGCAGGCCAGACATGGGCCATTGCATCAATGATGTTTGATAAAGATAGGCGGGGTGTGTTCAATGAGCTTGCGCCGCAAATACAGCATTGGCTTTTATGTGACCTAGATGATAATCCCCGAGCAGCGTCAGCAGTAGAATTGTACGAAGATATTCAGCAGTGTGAAGCAGTTACACTTCAGGGGTGTGGCATTCATACTTTTCCGAATGTTGCTGATTCTATTGCATGGGCTTTGAAAAATAGCAGTGCACACGACAGAATAATTATATTTGGTTCATTTTTTACTGTTGCCGAAGCGCAATCTACTCTAGATGCTGTAGAATCCTAAGTTAATAGGTAATGATTTGAGGTAGGTCCTGTGGATGATGGATTAAAGCAGCGGTTAGTTGGCGCGTTTGTTCTCTTAGCGTTAGGTGTGTTGTTTATCCCAACATTATTAGAGCCAGAATACCGACGTGATATTGACCGAACCTCACATATCCCCCCAGCACCGGCTATTGAGCCGATAAAGGTTGAAGCGCCAACTAGAGTCAGCGGGCTAGGTCCTGCACAACCGGCTGGGGAGAGATATAAGTTACTTGAAGAAGATGCTTTGCCCCAGTTGATCGAGCAAACAGAAGAGGCCGTAAATAAAGCTCAACCGCATCAACAAAATATCAAGCAAGCTGAGAGTAAGATACTCTTAACCAAAGAGGGAGTTCCTAAAGCTTGGGCGATACAAGTCTCAAGCTATAAAACCGAATCTCGAGCTAATGAATTTGTTAGCCAGTTGAAAAAAGATGGCTATGTACCTTTTACTCGAACGCTGAAAACGACTAAAGGAATGGTTACACGGATATATATAGGGCCTCGAATTAATCCAACTATGGCTCAAAATTTAAAACGTGAATTGGATAAAAAGTATAGAATAGAAACATTAGTAGTTCGTTTTGATCCGTAATTGTTTTACAGCAAGTCTACTTTTGCGTTTAAGTTTTGTTAGAATGCCGTCCCTTAATCTGTCAGCAATAATTGGATCTTTAGGCTCGTGAAATATGTTTTATACAGGTGCTTATGAATTGGGCTGATTGGAGTATTATTGCCGTTATAGCGATCTCTTGCATAATTGGCTTAATGCGGGGGTTTATCAAAGAAGCATTGTCTTTAGTGGTTTGGATAGCTGCTTTTATTATTGCCATCACTTTTCGAGACTCGATGGCGCAAATCCTTATAGATTTTATTGAGATACCATCGGTAAGAGAGATGGCCGCCTTTGCTATTTTGTTTGCGGCAACTCTTATTGTTGGTGCAATGGTCAATTATTTAATTGGTGAACTGGTTAAAATGACTGGTTTAACTGGTACAGATCGCTTGTTTGGAATGCTGTTCGGTGTTGCTCGTGGGATAGCGGTTGTGCTGGCTGTTGTTATTTTAGTGCCTCCGGTATTATCAATAGATCAGGATCCATGGTGGTTGAACTCAGTACTTATACCTCATTTTCAAGCAATGGAAGGCTGGTCTAGGCAAGTAGTCGAACTATTAACTCAATTCATTATCAATCTTTTTTAGAGGTAACCTATGTGTGGCATTGTTGGTGTTGTTGGAAAGAGAGATGTCAATGTACAGCTCTATGATGCACTTACCATGTTGCAACACAGAGGGCAGGATGCCGCTGGTATTGTAACGTGTCATCAAGGAAAATTTGCGCAGCAAAAAGCCAATGGATTGGTTCGCGATGTGTTTCGTACACGCCATATGCAACGCTTAATAGGCAAAGCCGGTATTGGTCATGTGCGTTACCCTACGGCAGGAAGCTCTGGGCCAGCATTGGCACAACCTTTTTATGTGAATTCACCTTACGGCATTGCATTAGCTCATAATGGTAATTTAACCAATGCCAAGCAGGTGAGTGAAGATTTATATGAGACTGATTTACGTCACGTCAATACCGATTCAGATTCAGAAGTACTGCTTAACGTCTTTGCTCAAGAGTTATTAAAACGCAATAAATTAAAACCTGAGCCAGCCGATATTTTCGCGGCGGTTCGAGGTGTACACAGCCGAGTTAAGGGCGGTTATGCTTGTGTGGCGTTAATTGCCAACTACGGTATGGTGGCATTTCGTGATCCTCACGGCATCCGACCATTGGTTTTTGGTAAGCGTGAAACTCAGCACGGTGAAGAGTATATGGTTGCCTCTGAAAGTGTTGCGTTTGATGTTTTAGGGTATGAACTCATTCGAGACGTGGCTCCAGGAGAAGCGGTTTTCATTACCGGATCTGGTACTTTGTATTCAGAACTGTGTGTGGATGAGTCTGAAGTGAGGCTCACCCCTTGTATTTTTGAACATGTTTATTTTGCTCGTCCAGATTCTATTATGGATGGTGTCTCAGTTTATAAAGCACGCTTACGCCAAGGTGAAAAGCTTGCTGAAAAAATCCTGCGCGAACGGCCTCAGCATGATATTGATGTGGTTATCCCTATTCCTGATAGCAGTCGTGTGGCTGGGCAGACAGTCGCTCAAGGTTTGGGAGTTAAGTTCCGAGAAGGATTGGTTAAAAACCGTTATATTGGCCGAACTTTTATTATGCCTGGACAGCAGCAACGGAAGAAATCAGTTCGGCATAAACTCAATCCAATACGATTAGAGTTTGAAGGTAAAAATGTTTTGTTGGTCGATGACTCTATAGTTAGGGGAACAACCTGCCAACAGATTATTCAAATGGCGAGAGAGGCGGGTGCCAATAAAGTTTACTTTGCTTCGGCGGCCCCTGCGGTTATCTACCCTAATGTCTACGGTATTGATATGCCTTCGGCGAATGAGCTCATTGCCCACGGTAGAACAGAAGCTGAAGTCTGTTCTGAAATTGGAGCCGATTGGCTTATTTATCAGGAGTTAGATGATTTGATATCGGCATCATCTGATGGTGTCACTGAAATAAGTGAATTCGATTGTTCCGTGTTTACCGGTAAATACGTTACCGGTGATATTGATGAGGCTTATCTTAATCAATTGGATGCTGATCGTAATGATTCAAGTAAGTCGGGCAAAGAAAAGGCCATAGATCAGGGTGATAACGCCGTCATAGGTTTACATAACGGCGACGAATCTGACGAAAGCTAAAACTACAGGAAAGAGTGTGACATGAGCACTGAGAATTTCGATGAGACATTGGAAAGTTTTGGGCTAGATACTTTAGCCGTAAGAGCTGGACAAACCCGTACGCATGAAGGTGAGCATAGCGAACCTATCTTTACGACCTCTAGTTATGTGTTTGATTCTGCCGAAGCGGCTGCCGCGCGCTTTAGCGGTGTTGATGAAGGCAATGTTTACTCTCGCTATACCAACCCAACCGTACGTATGTTTCAAGACCGGATAGCCGCTTTAGAAGGTGGTGAAGCGGCCGTTGCAACATCATCGGGAATGGCTGCCATACTCAGCACCTGCATGGCTTTATTGAGTTCCGGCGATCATGTGGTTTGTTCACGCAGTGTATTTGGCACAACAACCGCATTGTTTAACCGCTATTTCAAAAAATTCGGCGTGGACGTTACCTTTGTAACGGCTACTGATTATCAGGAGTGGGAGGAAGCGATAACGGCTAAGACTAAATTGTTATTTGTTGAAACCCCTTCGAACCCTTTATGTGACGTCGTTGATATTTCTTGCTTGTCGTCTCTAGCAAAAGATAATGATTGCTTGCTGGTTGTAGATAATTGTTTTTGTACTCCAGCGCTTCAAAAACCTCTAGAGCTGGGCGCTGATATAGTTGTGCACTCGGCCACCAAATACCTCGACGGCCAAGGCCGCTGTATTGGTGGCGTAGTTGTGGGCCCAGCCAAATACTTGGATGACATTCTTATATTTTTGCGTACTGCAGGGCCTACGATGAGCCCGTTTAATGCATGGGTGTTTCTTAAAGGATTAGAAACATTACGCTTAAGAATGGATGCCCATTCGGCCAGTGCTTTGACTATTGCAACCTGGCTCCAGCAGGAGGATCAAATAGAAACGGTTTTCTATGCGGGCTTACCTGACCACCCCGGTTATGAATTGGCTAAACAACAACAGCGAGGTTTTGGTGGTGTACTGTCGTTTCGGGTTAAAGGTGATCAAGCTGCAGCGTGGCGTTTTATTGATGCTACTCAGATCATGTCGTTAACGGCTAACCTAGGTGATGCGAAAAGTACTATTGTACACCCTGCGACCACAACTCATGGCCGTTTATCAGATTCCGAAAAATTAGAGGCAGGAATTACTAACAACTTAATTAGGGTTTCTGTGGGGCTAGAAGATATAGCCGATTTAATTAAAGACCTACAAAAAGGTCTAAACGCTTTATAACAAAGAGCCAAAAAATGGACAAGTTTATTCGCGATGTGGTCGATGAGATATCCAGTGTTTTATTGGGTAAGCCCGATCAGATTAAAATGGCTGTAACTTGTTTATTGGCTCGTGGTCATTTGTTACTAGAAGACTTACCGGGTATGGGTAAAACCACGTTGGCGCATGCGCTGGCCAATGTCTTGGGCTTGCAATACAACCGGGTTCAATTTACCAGCGATTTACTCCCAGCCGATGTTCTAGGTATGTCGGTGTTTAACCGTAATGACAATACTTTCACCTTTCATCCCGGTCCTATTTTCACTCAAGTTTTACTGGCTGATGAAATCAATCGCACCACGCCAAAAACCCAAAGTGCGTTACTCGAGGCCATGGCTGAGTATCAAGTCACCATTGATGGTGAAACACGGCCGTTACCTGAACCATTTTTTGTTATTGCGACGCAAAATCCGCTAACTCAATCAGGAACCTTTCCTTTGCCTGAATCGCAGCTCGATCGTTTCTTAATGCGAATTGAATTAGGTTATCCTGATGCGCAAGCTGAGTTAGAAATTTACAAAGGTATTGATCCATCTCGACGCTTGAGTGAAATAAAACAAAAAATCACGATTAAACAATTACAAACGATTCAAGCGGCCGTCGAAAAAGTACAAGCCAGTGATCCACTGTTGGATTATTTGCAGCGCCTCGTTCACTATACTCGCACCGCGCCAGAGTTTGCCTTTGGCTTGTCGCCTCGAGGCGCACTGGCTTTGTTGCGATGCGCTAAAACGTGGGCGTTAATTCACGGGCGTAAACATGTTTTACCTGAAGATATTCAAGCCGTTATGCCTGCTGTTGCAGCTCACCGGTTACGTGATGCCGCAGATTTTAGTGATCAAAGTGGTTATGCGTTGGTTGAGAAAACTCTCAATAGTGTCGATGTTTTAAATCGTTAAGCTATTCTCTTTGTTACCCAATAAAAATAATAACCGGAGGCAGCCGTGAATATCGAAGAGTATTTGAAAATACTGGCTAAAAATGATGGTTCTGATCTTTATCTAAGTACCGGTGCACCACCGTGCGCTAAATTTCAAGGTACATTAAAACCACTGGGTAAAGAGCCTCTAGCGTCAGGTGTTATTTCGGCAATAGCCAATAGCATTATGGACTCAGAACAAAAAGCTGAATTCGAACATGAGTTGGAAATGAATTTGGCCATGTCTATTTCTGGTGTTGGACGCTTTCGAATTAATATTTTTAAACAACGTAATGAAGTGGCCATTGTTGCCCGAAATATTAATGTTGATATCCCTAAGTTTGAAGACCTCAAGCTACCGCCAATCCTGAAAGAAGTTGTTAACAGTAAGCGTGGATTAATCCTATTTGTGGGTGGGACGGGATCAGGTAAGTCAACTTCTCTAGCGGCTTTAATTGACCATCGAAATAGTACCAGTGGTGGACATATTATTACTATTGAAGACCCAGTGGAGTACGTACATAAACATAAAAAATGTATTATCAATCAGCGTGAGGTTGGGGTTGATACTCGCAGCTTTCACAACGCTTTAAAGAATACATTACGCCAAGCGCCTGATGTTATTTTGATTGGTGAGATTCGTGACCGCGAAACCATGGAACATGCTTTAGCTTTCGCCGAAACCGGTCATTTAGCTATTTCTACGTTGCACGCCAATAACGCTAACCAAGCGTTAGATCGCATCGTCAATTTATTTCCTGAAGAACGTCGTGCGCAACTTTTGATGGGGCTGGGTCAAAATCTTCGTGCGTTTGTATCTCAACGCTTAGTGCCTACAGTCGATGGTAAACGCTGTGCTGCAGTAGAAGTTTTACTGGGAACTAAAACCATCGAAGAAATGATCATAAAGGGGCGGTTTGAAGATATTAAAGAGATCATGGAAAAATCTGAAAATCTTGGGATGCGCACGTTTGATTCAGCTTTATTTCATCTTTATAAAGACGGCCGAATCACGTTAGATGATGCAATAATAAATGCGGACTCAGCTAATAACTTACGCTTGCGAATTAAGCTGTATGAAAAGGGTGAGTCGTCTAGTACTGAATCAGATGATGGCGATACAGAAAAATCTTCGGTCAGTTCTGGTGGACTCAGTTTAAGTCTTGAAGAAATTGATGAAGACAATCCTGATGAAGGCGATAACCAATTTCCCGATTTGTAAGCAGTTTATTTTAACTGCTTGCCTAAACTAGGTTGTCTTAGCTAGCTTCAATGCCTAAATTACTGACGCTATTTAGGTTGAGTTCACTCCTAATGTTCTTCAGACGTGTTAACTTTGAAATTTGGTCATCCGCTAAATCCGAAATAATACGTTGTTGAAATGCGAGCTCTTCTTGTAATAATGGGTGATTTAACGTTTGGTTTTCATCGTCGGCATTGCCGGTAAATAAAAGAAAATGAGTAACGGTTGCGGCTGATAGATTGGCTGAAATGTCGACATCATCAATGCTGTCATCAAGAATCATTTGTAAGCTACTGATCAATAACAAGCAGGCATCTAAAGCGGGATAAACCCCATAACCATCATCTTCACATGGCTCAGGGACAACCTCTTCAAATTGTAATAGGGCTTTTTCAAGGTTTCGCATGGACGTTAACTGCTCTAATAAATACTCCCAAACTTTATTGAGAAATTTTCTGTAAAGAAGTGAGTTGTCGGTTTGATCTTGGGTCTCACAATAGAGCTGGAAGTTGGGCTCATGACGCTCACACAGTGCGGCAATAAACGCAATTTTTTGCCAATGGTGGTTTAACGCGATTGCATGGGTATGATCAGTTATTGGCATAAGTTTGTTTGTCCACAAAGTGCATTCATTTTAAATTATGTTCAGTATAAATTAACACGTAGCGAGTTAGCTAATGTCGATTGCCAATCAACTGCAAGGTAATGTTAAAGCGCGCTTTAATAAGTGGGTGAACAGACGTCTATTACCCAAACGTAAGCAAACGCTTAATAATAAGAACCTTTTTATATTTCCCTCTAAAGCGGGTTTGGGCTTTTTATTCGTCGATTTTTTATTGTGGCTTCTCGGCACTAACTACGAAAATAATATGATACTGGGTTTGGCCTTTTTTTTAATGGCCTTATTTTTAGTGTCTATCTACCACACGTTTTTCAATATGGCAGGGCTACAGCTTGAATTTTTACGTTCAACACCTTGTTTTGTTGGTGAGCAAGGTGAAGTTGAGATTTTGGTCTCTTGTCAGGGCGAAGAAGGTAAAGAGAGTATCGCCATCAGTTATGACTCAGGATCATCTGTCATTGTAAACTTAATTAATGATAATGAATCTAAGATTAAACTATTTGTTGAAGCTAAACATCGTGGGTGGTTTAAGCCAGAGCGTATTGATATTTTAAGTCGTTTTCCGTTGGGAATTATCCGTTGTTGGAGTCGCCCAGATTTAGATGTTCAAATATTGGTTTATCCAAAGCCGGTAGAAGGCTCTGAAATGCCAGTTAGTCGTGGAAGTGAAAATGAAGGTGAGCTGTTAGATGCTAGCGGTGCGGAAGATTTCTATGGCTTTAAGCCTCATTTAACCGGCATGTCACCAAAGCATATTGCGTGGAAGCAATATGCTCGAGGCCAAGGATTGTACAGTAAAGACTATGTTGCGTACCGGGAGCAAAAAGTTTGGCTTGATTGGGATGCTTTACAGGGCATGGCTCGCGAACAAAGACTGTCACGATTATGCTATTGGGTGTTAAAAATCAGCTCGACACAACAGGCGTATGGATTGCGTTTACCTAATGTCGAAATCGAACCGAATATAGGTGCTGAGCATAAGTTACAAGTACTCAAAGCCTTGGCATTGTTCGAGTGGAACCAATGAGAGCTAATCGTTATTTGCCACCACGCAACAGCTTACTTTGGTTGATTGCTGGATTGTCATTGTCGATGCTACCCATTGCCCGCGAATTACCGTTATGGTTAACCGCTATTTGGTTGTTTGTGGTGTTGTGGCGGATACAAATCTTTCGAGGTAATTGGCAGCTGCCTTCTAAGTTGAATAAAACCGTTTTAGTGCTGGTCTGCGTGGCGGGTTTATTTCAATCGTTTGGGAGTATGCTGGGCTTAGAGCCTATGGCATCTCTGCTGTGCTGCGCGTTACTGCTAAAACTATTAGAGATGCAATCGCGGCGCGACGCCTTACTGATTGTGTTTCTAAGTTATTTTGTTATTGCCTTACAGTTTTTGTTTTCCCAGTTTTTAGAGGCTTTATTGATCGGTGTCGTTTGTTTGTGGATTGTGACAACTGCATTATTGGTTCTCAATCAACCTGAAGGGCATCATTATCCCAGCCGTAGTCTAAAGCTTAGCGGTAGAATGCTATTACACAGTTTGCCTTTGATGGCACTGCTATTTTTAATTATGCCTAGAATAGGTTCGCTTTGGTCTATGCCAACGCCACGTCATAGTGGTGTTACCGGTGTAAGTGACAGTATGTCACCGGGTGATTTTTCCAATTTGTCACGTTCAGGTGGTGTGGCCTTTAGGGTAAGTTTTTCAGGGGTCACACCCAAACAGCAAGAGCTGTATTGGCGAGGGTTGGTTTTTTCTGATTTTGATGGTCGGCGCTGGCAACCATCGAGTGCACAGAAAAAGTCCGCTAGTTGGCTTTTATGGGGAAATCATAAAAAACCTACGTCTAAGACGAAATTACAATCTAGTAGTGAGTCAGACTCAGTCGATACTTTTAAATCAGCTAAAGATCTATTGGCTAGACCTGTTGACTACACTATTATTTTTGAGCCGACTCAGCAGCTTTGGCTTTACAGTTTGATGCTGGCATCTGATTTTTCCACAAGCTCAGATGTTGATATTGTGCGAGCCGATGCTTCATTATTGTTGGCCGATGAGCCAATACGCAGCCGATTTGAATATTCAGTCTCATCACACCTTCAGTATCAAATTGGGATTAATTTAAGTCGTGAAGAGCGAGAGCACAATCTACAACTTCCCATTTCTTATAATCCAGAAAGTTCTCGTATCGCAAAACAGTGGCGAGCCACTGCAAGTGATGATCACGCCTATATAAAACGGGTTTTAGATTTATATCATGCGGAGTTCGAATACACTTTAGAGCCTCCTGTATTAGGTCAGCATACAGTGGATGAATTTCTGTGGCAGACCAAACAAGGTTTTTGTGAGCACTTTGCCAGTAGTTTTGTGGTGATGATGCGGGCTGCAGGAATTCCAGCACGCGTGGTGGCTGGCTACCAAGGTGGGGAATACAATAAGCTCGAAAACTATTATGTGGTTCATCAATATGATGCTCATGCTTGGACAGAGGTGTGGCTGCAAGATCAAGGCTGGGTTCGATTTGATCCGACCGCTGCCGTATCTCCAGAGCGAATCAGGCAAAGCTTAGGAGACTTATCGGCAAATTTTGTTGAAAGCTGGTTTTCATTAGGGCGCTATCGTCAATTTTCATTGATTAACGATTTAAGAATGCAGTGGGATGCTTTGAATTATCGCTGGCATAAATCGGTTATGGGGTTTGATGGCGAGGCGCAATCTGACCTCCTTGCGGATTGGCTCAATGGTGTTACTCCCTTAAAAATGGTTTTGGTAGTGCTAGGCAGTGGCGGCACTATTTTAACGTTAATGACACTACATTTATGGTGGCGGGGGAGGCCGAGTCCCGTTAGTGAGACTATAAAAGCGTATATGAAATTAGAGCGAATTTTAAAACGTAAAGGTTTCATTCGTGCAATAGGTGAAAGCCCTAGTGATTTTGCTGGTCGAGTATCGGTCAAAGTGCCAGCAATAGAAGTGACGCTGCTCAGGCTGACTCTATTGTTTGAGCAAGCTCAGTATGAAAGTGAAGATTTCAATCAAAAAGACTTTACCCAACAATTAGTTATTTTAAAACGCCTCTTAGGCCAAGCATCAGTCTCTGCTTGAAAATTTTAGGGGCTTAATCAAGCTAACCCTCTTGAGATATACACTATTACTGGGCAAAATAGCCGGTCTATAAAAAGCTATGTTTATGTTGATTTAGCTTTTCATTTCTATAACAAAAAAATTCTGGTGAATGTTTTATGAGCAAGATAGTTGGCTTATTTATTTTAGCGATGATGTCTCCCTCAGTATTGGCTGAAGAGGTTATGAATGGTGCTAATACTGCATGGATTTTAACCTCTACGGCGTTGGTTTTATTTATGACGTTACCGGGTTTGGCTTTGTTTTATGGTGGCTTAGTTCGTACTAAAAACGTCTTATCGGTACTGATGCAATGTTTTTCTATTGCTTGTATTGCATCTGTGTTGTGGCTAGTAGCCGGGTACAGCTTAAGCTTTGGTGAAGGCAATGCCTTTATTGGCGACTTAAGTAAAATGTTTTTGAATGGCATGTCACGCGATCAGCTTTCGGGAGATATTCCAGAACCACTGTTTTTTATGTTTCAAATGACTTTCGCGATTATTACTCCTGCGTTGATTGTGGGTGCTTTTGCTGAGCGCATGAAGTTTTCTTCGATGTTGTTGTTCAGTGCATTTTGGTTGGTTGCTGTTTATTTCCCCGTTTGTCACTGGGTGTGGGGCGGCGGCTGGTTAGGCACGATGGGGCTACTTGATTTTGCTGGTGGTACTGTTGTGCATATCACTGCAGGTGTTGCGGCATTAGTTGCTGCGCTCGTTATCGGCAATCGTAATGGTTTTCCGAATACAGCCATGCCACCACATAATATGACGATGGTTGTAACTGGTGCCGGTATGCTATGGGTTGGTTGGTTTGGTTTTAATGCTGGATCGGCTGTGGCGGCTAATGGTGATGCAGCAATGGCTATGACCGTTACTCATCTCTCGGCGGCAATGGGAGCCTTAGCATGGATGACAATGGAGTGGGTTAAATTTGGTAAGCCCAGCGTGTTAGGCGCTGTTACCGGTATGGTAGCCGGTTTAGGTACTATCACTCCATGCTCTGGTTACGTTGGCCCTGCAGGAGCTTTAATTATTGGTTTGAGTGCCGGTATTATTTGTTTTTACATGACTCAGCTAATTAAGCGTAAATGGAAAATTGATGATTCCTTAGACGTATTTCCGGTTCACGGTGTAGGTGGTATTTTAGGTACTTTGCTTGCCGGTGTGTTCGCATCTCCTGATCTGGGGTTGTTCAGTGGTTATGGATTTGCCGATGGCATCACCACTATGGCAGGCCAAGTCAAAGTTCAGTTTATAGGTGTTATGGCTACATTGGTGTATACCGCGGTAGTAACTTATGTCTTGTTGAAGCTAACAGGATTGCTAACTTCTGGTTTACGTGTAAGCGCTGAAGAAGAAAATGTAGGTTTGGATTTAGCGTTACATGAAGAAACCGGTTACAAATATTGATACATAGTGCATTATTATTGATGCATTAAATAATTGGCCGATGGTATAAATACTGTCGGCTTTTTTTGTTTTTGTGAGAGTGATTTGTTTAAACCGTTTTTTCGATATTACCTGGCGACAGCTTTAGCGGCTTTGGCAATGGGTATTCAAATTATAGTCATCCCTTGGCTTGCGACCGGCGAATTACACTTGGCGTCACAAGAGTTGGCATGGGTGCAAGCGGCAGGCTTTTTACCTGTATTTGGATTGATGCTACAAGGTGGTGCTTGGGCGGATAAGCCTCGTAGCGCTGTGTACCTCCCTTATTTGTATCTCATCTTAGCTCTGCTTCATTTTGGATTATTGTATTGCGTAACGAATCAACATTTGGTTTTTTCGGTATTACTTTTTTATGCTGTTTTGGTTGGTTGTGCCGCTGCTTTTATTCAGCCCTTACGAGAAAAATTATTACCTACTCTTCAAAAAAATAATAGAGAAAGTTCAAGCTTACAACTGTCTGTTATCCAAGTTGGTTTAGGGGTTTATATTTCTCAGGCTATCGGTATTACCATTGCTGGACGATTGGAAATGTTAACCACCGGCGGGGTTATATTGATACAAAGTCTTGTGGTCTTGTGTGTGGTTTTTTTATTGTTTTCTCTTAGGCTAAATCGTACGGTAGTTCTCTCTTCTGACGTAAGTGAGGATACGGCTGATTATTTGAGTACAGGCCTTAGCGGTGATACAACAGATGTGAGATCCGGCTTAACATTTGTTTGGTCTGAGCCTGTCTTACGTCAATTAATTATCCTGGTGACGTTTAATGGATTTATGCACATCGGTGTATTTATTGTGGTTTTACCAATTATGGTTCGCGATATTTATGGCTTGGGGGCAGGATATTTTGCAGGTTTGCAATTATGTTTTGTGGTTGGAAATATTGCAGCAGCTATAGGTTTATTAAAACGCGGAAAAACGGAATATCCAGGTCGAGATATTTTATTTTCGTTGTTGTATTCCGGATTGTTAATGATAGCCATTTCAGCTGGGCCAAAAACCACGGGGCTATACTTCCTAGTGTTTTTCTGGGGAGTTGTGGCAGGGCAGTCGGCCAGTTTAGGTAAGGCGTTACTGCAGCAAAAAGTAATTGACGTATATCGAGGGCGGGCTATTTCAATATACTCTCTGGCTTTATTTGGAGCGGCCCCGCTTGGTGCGTTGAGTTGTGGTTATGCTTTGCAGTACGTTGATGCTTACACCATGTTTTTAATCGCAGGTGTACTAACCTTAATGTTCTTTGTTTGTTTTCTCTTCTCTAAAACTTTATGGAAGACCACCGGTTAATCAGTTGTGAGCCGCTTAATTTAAGATGGCTTATTCCATTCAAAATTTGCTATGGCTTCTTTTTCTGATTCGGTCTTTTGATTGTCTCGATATTTAAGTTGGACACCATTTAGAAAGTTACGTAAAACTTGATCTTTGCACTCACGATAATGTTTGTGATTAGGTTTGCGGAAAAAAGCACTTAATTCATGCTTGCTTAAACGAAACTCAGATAAATCTAGCATGGCTAAAATATCATCCGATTTTAAATTTAGAGCGATTTTTAATTTAGTGAAAATGATGTTGTTGGTTAGTTTTTTTTCTGGCTCAACTTGAGCACCTTCTTTCTTGCCTCGTTTTTCATTGATGAGTCCATTTAAAAAAGTGGCTAGTAGTTTGTCGCTTAGATTTTTAAAATGTTCATCATCCTCTTTGCGTAGCCAACTTATCAGTTCGGCTTTTGTGATCGTATGATCGGCCAAAGCAAATATGGCAATCATCTTTGTGTCATTAAAATCGAATACGTAGCGTATACGACGTAGAACATCATTATTTATCATAATTAGCGCTCAAAATATTGGTTGATTGATTTGGCAATGCCTTCGTATAAAGACATTTCAAAATCATCTAGAACTTCATCAAATAAAGCCAAATATTTCTCGGCTTTAGCGTGACTTAACAGTTTATTTCCGACTCTAAATTCAATTTCAGGAAGGGCCTTGTCATGGCGAGGAACAATATCCATGTGGATATAATTTGTTTCAACAAAATCGGTTTTATCACCAACAAATTCACAAAAACGATCAACATGATTAATGCCTTCAGGGCCTAAGCAGCCAGGCTCTACTCTAAATAGAACGGTCAATTTCTTATCTTGCGGCAGAGGTAAATTATTATACATGACTAGTTCTCAATAACCCTCGGTAGGATAGTAGGCTGGCAGTTACCGCGACATTTAGTGATTCAACACCATTGTTCATTGGGATTGAGACCATTTTGTTACAAAAGTGCGCTACTTCAGGTGATACACCATCGGTTTCATTGCCCAGGACAAAAATATTTCGGCCGGTACTGGGTATGTTAGCAAAGTTATGGGTTGCATGTGATGAAAGACCGTAAATATCACAGTTGGCCTGAGAGAAATCTTTCAGGGCATTCGACAAGTTATTACAGCGTAAAATAGGGGCTCTAAATAAAGTCCCCGCGCTGGCTTTTATGACCAAAGCATCTAATTTGGCACAGCCTTTTTCAGGAAGTAGTAGTGCTTTTGCTTCGCCCGCACATACCGAACGAATAATCATTCCTAAATTTTGAGGGTTGGTTATGCGGTCAAGCGCGATGATGTCGAAGCTTTGTTGCTTATTATCGTCTAAAAATGTTTGGTAATCTTGGTAACCTTTACAAATAAGGTCAACTACAACGCCTTGATCCTGTTTGCTGTTTTTAGATAATCGCGACAGTGATTTTCTATCATGATAAAAAACTTCCGCTCCCTTTTTTTCGGCTAATCGAATGATGTCAGAGATGATTCCTGCGGGCTTATTACTCTCGGCCAAATGCAGTCTAAATACTTTTGTATGTGGATCTTGCAAGGCTTCAAGTACCGGTTTACGGCCATAAACGGTCAAGAGCTGATTGAAAAACTGTTTTTTATCTAAGTAAGCATCGCTATCGTGGGTGTGGCTCATAGGGTGTTATGTCTTTCTGTTAAGTAATTTAAATAACTGCTGTTGCGCATCTGGGGTTAAACCATTACCGACTGCGAGCTTTAATATTCTTAGGCTCAAGTCAGAATAAATATCCAATATATTAGGATCTAATTTATTTAGCGCCTCAAGCTGTTGGGTAACAATAGCAACATCGCCACGAGATACGGGGCCCGTTAATGCTTGTGCTGGTGTTTTAAGAAGTGTGTTATCAACCGTTTGTTGAACGATAGGCATTAATATTTCTTGGGCTTTGTCTTGTTTAACACCAGCAGCGGTAAGGCATTCTAAGCTGGCGTCTAGCAAGCCCACAAGTGCGTTGCACGCCAGAACCGAACCGGTGTGATAAAGCGTTTTATTTGCTTGGTTAATTTCAAATAACTGAGCGCCCAGTTTTTCAAATGCGGGTATCAATATATTTAAAGCCGCTATATCGCCCTCATAGGCGCAATGTGTGCCAGAAAAGATACCACATGATTTGTTCGGATCAGAAAAGGTATGAATGGGATGAATACTACAAGCGTGATAAGGCACGGTGTCGAGAGGCTTAAGAATTTGACTAGAAAGAGAGCCGCTGCAGTGAAAAACAACAGTGTCAGTGGTTAATACTTGAGCTAATGATAATTGTTTGGCTACTTCCTCAATGGCAATGTCAGGACAGCTGATAAGCCATAAATCGGCTGGCTTGAATTCATTCCAGTCAGTTATAGCGTCACCGGCTTGCATAAACCTGCAGGCTTCTACTGCGCTCTTGTAAGTTCTATTCATTACGTCCTGAGGAATAATATTGCTCGATTGCAATAACTTTCCCACAGTCATGCCAAGTTTTCCTGCGCCAATAATGTTCAGTGTTCTGGTCTTGAGCGAGGAGGTGGACTGGATGCGGTTATAGTGAGGCATGATAGGATGAGGTATGGCAGCTAATGCTAATAGACTGGCAATATTAAAGACTGTCGTTATTTATAGCAACGACAGTCTTTAATGAGTAAAGCTTAATGCTTTATATAACAATCGTTTTCGTGTTCAAGTAGGGCTTGTAATACATTACTGCGGCTGATTAAGCCAACTAACTTACCGTTAGAGACTACTGGGAAGTTTTTGTGATGTTTTTTCAGCATGGCTTCGGCTATTTCAACGATGGACATGTCTGGCGAGACAGTAGCAACCTCGGTTTTCATTACACTGGTAACAGGGCCGGGTTCTTCGCAATAAAAAGCATCTTGGAGCATCTCTTTAATGCAATCTTGTTCAGAAACATAACCAACTAGATTTTTATTTCCATCAACAACCGGCGCACCAATGATTTTGTCTTTTAGTAGACGATCTACAACGTCTTTAACATTAGTGCTGACGGAAATAGAGTGGGGGTTATGGTCCATGTAATCTTTGACCAAAATTGACTGCATGCTAAAGCTCCTTACTTGTATTTATTAGTTTATTTATCAAGTTTAATACAGGTTAGCCTATATCAGCTCTAGTGTTAATAAAAAATGCGTTTATGCTTGGCAGATCTGTTTGTATTTTTTAACGGCAACTGACATTCCCATTTTTATGGAGTCAACCGTCAGGGCATGGCCGATGGAAACTTCAGCAAGCTGTGGGATTTCACGAAATTTTGGCAAATTCAATAAGTTTAAGTCATGCCCCGCATTGATTCCCAAACCGAGCTCATGGGCTATAACTGCGGCATCATAATAGCGTTGAAATAGCGCATCAAAGCGACTGTTTTTGTCTTTAAATTGTTCAGCGTAAGGACCCGTATACAACTCTATTCTTTCAACACCTAATTGACTGGCCAGCTTTATTTGTTCAATGTCAGGGTCCATAAATAAACTAATTCGACATCCAAGGTCTTTGAGTCTCGCAATAATAGGGGCTAATTTTTCTGCAGCTGTAGTCAGGTCAAAACCGTGATCGGAGGTGAGCTGATCATCGGTATCGGGTACTAAAGTACATTGGTCAGGCTTAGTTTCGGCTACCAGTTCGATAAAACCTGGATAGCTTCCCGTAGCGCCAGCAAATGGATTGCCTTCAATATTGAATTCAATATTACTGAGTGGGGCGACCAACTGTTGCAAGTTATGGACGTCGTCAGGACGAATGTGTCTTTGATCGGGTCGTGGGTGAACAGTAATACCATCGGCGCCTGCTGCAATACAAGTTTGGGCGTGCTCAACAATACAGGGGTAGTTACCTTCTCGTGAGTTACGCAGCAGAGCTATTTTGTTCAGGTTAACACTCAGTGCGGTGTCTATTTTAGTAGCAGTAGAGTGATTGTTATCAGTAGTCATGGTGTATTAATCGCTTTGATCGATAAAATTCGAATAGGTGTGTCAGGCGCTTGGGGTTTAAATTGCCCTGTGGGTTGCGCGGCTATTAAATCAATAACATCCATACCCTCTATAACCTTGCCGAATACGGTATAGCCAGGGCTGTTTGGCTTAGCATCTAAGTTGGTGTTGTCAGCTAAGTTAATATAGAACTGTGATGTCGCTGTGTCAGGATGAGGGAGTCTCGCCATAGCAAGAGTAGCAACAATATTGCTGAGGCCGTTGGTTGATTCATTTTTGATGCTTGATCGAACTTTCTTTTTAACAAAGTCAAAAGTATAGCCGCCACCTTGAGCCACAAAGCCAGGAATAACACGGTGAAAAATTGTACCGATATAAAACCCTGACTCCGCATAGTGTAGGAAGTTATCAACGGTAACAGGGGCTTTTTGGGGATATAGCTGTACTCTGAAGCTTCCTAAATCGGTTGTTATGATAACTTCAGAAGTGCTTGGTGCAGCTTTTTCATGAGTTTTTTCATGAGTTGTTTCAGCTTGGGAGTCGGTTGCCAGTAAAAAAGCCGCCGATACAAATAGTAACGGCATGACAAATAATTTAACGACTGAGTAGGCGTTTAATACATGAAGACTCAATTTTTGAGCCATCATATTCTTATCAGGGTAAGCCGTTAGCCCTAGATTACGATAATTCATTAGCCCCACTCGGAATATTTATTGCGACCACGGAGTTTAGGTATTATTAAGGTAAGGAGTACCCCGATAATCACGGCGCCAACGCCGTAGAGAAAAAATGTTTGGCTGCTGTCATCTTTGAGTCGCTGGTTTTCGGCTTTCATAATGTCCAGCTCGGTTTGTAGTAGTTGATGATTTTGCATGAGTCTTTGATGATTGTTGTGCAGGTTAATAGCATCGCCAGAAACTTGCTTTAAGTCGACTAACTCTTGGGATAATTCTTTGATCTGACGGTTAGCCTTGCTCAAATCTTTAGATAGCTGGTTGCTGGATGTGCTGGAGTTTTCTAATTGAGTCTTTATTTCTAAGTTGTTGTCTTCTATTTTTTTCAATTTAGCGAGCGCTTGAGTGAGTTTTTGCGCAGAAGTGGGTTCGTCAATGAGATATTGCCCGCGTACCCAGCCGGATACACCTTTATCGGTGATTACTTTGGCCCAAGTATCCTTGCCATCTTCAATGTTCTCTACCCACTTAAGGCGTGTACCTGTTTTAAGGCCTGGATCTAGAATACGAAATTGATTGCCCATGCCGCTCCTCAGAGGAACATAGAGCGTGTCTTTAACCCAGCGGTATTCGGCATAGCTGGCAGAGGTGTATAGAAGCAAAGTAATTAGAGCAAATAATGTTTTGATGTTTGATTTCATAGGGCTTTTGGGTCGCTTACAGTTGAGGATAACATTGGCGCTAGTTTAACGTTTTTTGGTTCAATAAGGCAGCTATGGCAGCACTTTGTTGTAAGGTTTGACGATAACTTTGGCGTAAACGCCGGTTATTAAATAAGGATCTGTATCAGCCCATGCTTGGGCTTGCTCTAGAGAATCAAATTCAGCGACAACCAAGCTGCCAGTAAAACCTGATTCTCCGGGGTCTTGACTGTCTATAGCCGGGTGGGGGCCTGCAATCAGTAATCGACCAAGCTTTTTTAACGCTTCAAGACGAGCGATGTGATCGGGTCGAGCCGCTTTTCTGAGCGGTAAGCTGTTTGGGACGTCTTCACTGATAATGGCATAAAACATGTGCTTTCCTCTTTATGTATTTAGGTTGTTAATGTAAATATATCGGTTACTAATTAAAGTATCGGGGTTATTGATTGATCAGAATGTCTTCTAAATCTAAATGAGTCAGCTTTTTAATACTGCTGAATAAGTGAAATAGGGCAACCATCATGACAATGGTTGCAGGTAATGCGATTACTGGGAAGCTGAGAGCCGTCATTCGGCCTAATTCTTGAGTGTAAGCCTCTGTGCCGGGAGGACTAACCAATAAATATTTTGCGAGTCCATAGTTTAAGGCTGAGGATAAAAAGAAAGACGCTGAAACTAAGTAGGATGCGGTATTTAATGATTTTTGAAAGGCTGTTTCATTATTAAATTGCTTGAGTGCGTCGTTAACCTTGCTTATTTGTAATATTTTATCATTGTAAAGGAAGGTCTTAACCAATGGGTAGCGAGTATTGACGGATATAATGGTGGCCAATCCCAGTAACCCAGGAATAGCAGCTTCTTTAATTGCTATGTATTTTGGATCGAGCTCTAGTAGACTGATGCCGCCGGTGAGAGCAATACTAATAACACCGAGCACCGAAAACAGATTAACTTTTTGAGCCCGGCGAAAATCAAGCAGGCCGTATACAATCGGGAAAGCCAGAGCGACCACAATAGCGCCTTTAGGCCCCAGGTTTTCTGCACCACTGAGTTTTGTCATGATTAATGTTGGGATGACAATGTTCAGAAGAATATTGACCAGCATGTTTTCTTTTTTTTCAGTCTTAGGTTGCTTGGGCGTTTGTATGTCGCCAGATGTTTGTGTCATTGTGGTTTCCGTTATATTTTGCTGAGGATTTATTTTTGTACGACTTACATTCACACAGTCATTATTCAGACGGTATTTTACCTCCTGAGGATTTGGTGTCGAGAGCCAAAAGTAAGGGGGTTACGCATTTAGCATTAACCGATCACGACACTGTATCAGGCATTATGGCGGCACGCACCGCAGCACAGCAACACGATATCAATCTAATTGCTGGAATTGAGTTGTCTTGTTTGTGGAATGGTGTGGGTATTCATGTTGTTGGTTTGAATGTTGATATTGATCACTGTTCAATTGTCAAAGCCGTCCAAGTGCAAGCAGAAAACCGCCGAATTCGATCAGAGCAAATTGCTGAAAAGCTTACCAAAAAAGGTTTCGATAATACTCTAGCGGGTGCACAAAGACTTGCTGGTAATGGCGTTATAGGTCGACCGCACTTTGCGGCTTTTATGATCGAGGCTGGTTATGTTAAAGATCATTCAGAAGCTTTTAAGAAATATTTAGGCGCCGGTAAAATCGGTGATGTGAAACAACTCTGGCCTGATATAGCTGAAGCCGTAGAGTGGATTAAAGACGCTGACGGTGTGGCAGTGTTGGCGCATCCCGATAAGTACAATCTGACCCGAGCTAAGCTCAAACGTTTACTGGATTACTTTAAAGAAGTTGGCGGTGAGGCCATGGAGGTTGCCAGCGGTCAACAGACTAAACAGCTCACGGGTGACTTGATCCGATTGGTTAAGGACTATGAATTACACGCATCGTGCGGCAGTGATTTCCATGTTCCAGATCGCCACTGGCAAGAATTAGGTGTGTGCGGCTACTTACCAAAAGATGTTCCCGCAGTTTGGGAACTTTGGTAGTCCTTTTGCAAAGCTTTGAGTACAGTATTGAATAAAAATTAGGTACAGTACTTACTTACGTTGGCTAAGCAAACAAGGCAGATCTAAGTGGCTCAATTTTTTCAAATTCATCCCGAAAACCCTCAAGTAAGACTCATTCGTCAGGCGGCGGATATTGTCCGTTCAGGTGGGCTAATCGCCTACCCAACAGATTCAGCATACGCCTTGGGTTGTCATATTGGGGATAAGCGAGCTTTAGATCGGATGCGATCCATCCGCCAGCTCGATAAAAATCATAACTTCACCTTAATGTGTCGAGATTTTTCAGAGTTGTCTACCTATGCCAAGGTTGATAATCAAACATTTCGTATATTGAGAAACCATACTCCGGGTCCCTACACTTTTATTTTAGAGGCGACCTCAGAAGTACCGCGCCGTTTATTACATCCCAAACGCAAGACCATAGGCATAAGAGTTCCTGATAACGCCATTGCTCTTGCTCTAATGGAAGAGCTGGGGGAGCCTATTATGTCTAGCTCTCTCATTTTGCCTGGTGAAGAATACCCGCCAATAGACCCCTATGAGATGCGCGATACGCTTGAGCATCACTTGGAACTGGTGATCGATGGCGGTTATTGCGGTATGGAAGCGACCACCGTTATTGATATGACGGGCGATGTTCCTGAAATTATTCGCCAAGGTTGTGGCGACGCCAGCGAATTCCTATAAAAAAGGCTACAGGCTTGCTGCTTTACTCGCTATAATGCGCGGTTTTCTCGCTAAAAAATCTTTTGGCCTTAATTTGTTACGTTTACATGGGTATGTATCTTGAACGCTGATGTTGAAGCCGTAAATGAGGCTGAAAAAAATGATCCGAAATCGGCTGAGCTCTCGCTAAAAACCGATGCTTCTCCGGTAAAGCCCGAACAGTCTGAAATGCCGTTCGCTATTATTCAGGGGCAAGCTCTCACTGAGTTACCAAAAGATCTGTATATTCCACCAGACGCGCTGGAGGTTATTTTAGAGGCGTTTGAAGGTCCGTTAGATTTACTTCTGTATTTAATTCGGCGTCAGAATATTGATATTCTCGAGATTAATGTATCTGAAATAACGCATCAATATGTTCGTTATGTTGAGTTAATGGATTCAATGCACTTTGAACTGGCAGCCGAATACTTGGTTATGGCCGCTATGTTGGCTGAAATTAAGTCACGCATGTTATTGCCTCGTAGCTCAGAAGTTGAAGAAGATGAGGAAGATCCTCGAGCCCAATTAATCCGGCGATTGCAAGAATACGAACGCTTTAAGCAAGCGGCAGAAGATATAGACGAGCTGCCAAGAATGGGGAGAGATATTCATCAAGCTAAGGCTCAGGCGCCAGATCGTAATTCAACACGACCAGATCCCGAGGTGGACATGAAAGAACTGCTGTTGTCATTATCGGAAGTACTGCGTCGTGCTGATATGTTTGAAAGTCACCACGTTGCAAAAGAAAAATTATCCACCCGTGAGCGCATGTCACAAGTTTTGGATAACTTAAGTGGTGGTCAATTTGTGCCTTTTGTCAGCCTTTTTACAATTGAAGAGGGACGTTTAGGTGTTGTTGTGACTTTTTTGGCGGTGATGGAATTAATTAAAGAGTCCTTAGTAGAGATTGTACAAAGTGACGCGTTCGGTGCCATTCATGTAAAAGCCCGAATCAGTTAATACTTAATGAATCTCGATATCATTATCGGGAAGCAATACCAATTAAGCTGGTTATACGATTTTCAGAGAAGGTATAAAGAGAAGCATACAATGAGTTTTGATAAATCACTTTTAAAACGCATCGTCGAAGGGGCGTTGCTAGCCGCCGCTGAGCCATTAAGCCGCGACAGGTTAATGAGCTTATTTCCAGAAGATGATCAGCACCAACAGCCGGAAAGAGATGAATTACTGGCTGTATTGCAAGATATTCAGGCCGATTCAGTTGATAGAGGCTACGAACTTAAGGAAGTGGGAAGTGGTTGGCGTTTTAACGTAAAACAAGAATGCTCATCTTGGGTTAATCGCTTGTGGGACGAAAAGCCGCAAAAATATTCTCGAGCGATGTTAGAAACTTTATCGCTGATTGCCTACCGGCAACCTATTACTCGTGGTGATATAGAAGAAATTCGCGGTGTGGCGGTGAGTTCACACATAATCAAAACGTTAGTCGAGCGTGAATGGGTTAAGGTTATTGGCCACAGAGATGTACCCGGTAGACCATCACTTTTCGCAACAACCAAACAGTTTCTTGATTATTTCAATTTAAAAAGTTTAGAAGAGTTGCCTACGTTAGGTGATATTAGAGATCTTGATAAAATCAATGCAGAACTTGATTTTGACGCTGATAAAACACTCGAAGCACAGGGTGTTAATCTGGATAATTCAGCCGATGAGCCAAGTGACATTGAGTTACAGGATGACATTGAATTAGATACCGCTAGTGACGTTATGGATAATGACGATATGGGCAGTAACGTTACAGATGAAAAATTATGATAGATGATAAAACAATTGAAGAGCTGCCTCCTAAGGGGGAGAAGCTGCAAAAAGTATTAGCCCGTTGTGCAGTTGGCTCTCGCCGGGAAATGGAAAAAGTGATCGCTGGTGGCCGCGTTAAGGTTAATGGCAGAATTGCTAAACTTGGCGATAGAGTCATGCTCACGGAGATTGTAGAGGTTGATGGGCGCCGAGTAAAAATTTCAGAAGCTGAGAAGAAGCCTCCTCGCGTCTTGTTGTATAACAAGCCTGAAGGCGAGATCTGTTCACGCAATGATCCTGAAGGTAGACGAACTGTCTACGACAAAATGCCACAATTACAGGATGAACGCTGGATATCGGTAGGCCGATTGGATTTTAACACCAGCGGCTTACTACTGTTTACCAATGACGGTGATTTGGCTAATAAACTCATGCACCCTTCTACTGGAATCGATCGCGAGTATATGGCTCGGATTCAAGGTGAAGTCGACAATGACATGAAGCAACGCTTGCGCGACGGTGTTGAGCTAGAGGATGGCATTGCAAAGTTCAGTGATGTTCAGGATGGTACAGGAGATGGCGGTACTAATAAGTGGTTTTATTGTGTGGTTATGGAAGGGCGTAATCGCGAAGTAAGGCGCTTGTGGGAATCCCAAGGGGTAAAAGTTAGTCGTTTGAAACGTGTACGTTACGGTAAGATTTTCATTCCCTCTCATGTTCGAGTTGGGCAATGGGTAGATTTATCCAATCAAGAAATTGCAGGGCTTTATGAGACTGCTGGTTTGACTCCGCCACGACCTAAAAAAGTATCGAAGCAAGACGCGCTCAATGAGCAGAGGCACCAAAAGAAATTGCGTGCGGGTCAAGGGCGTCGAGTCAAAAAAACGAAACGATAATTTTAGTCGTTTGCGCTAGTAATTGATTCTATTTCTACTCTGTTTCTTCCATTGTGTTTGGCGTTGTAAAGCGCCTTATCGGCTCTATCAAACAGCTCATTCTGGGTGTCACTTGCTGTCAAAGCACTAACGCCAATACTTACACTGGTGGTAACAGTGTTATTTGGGGTGTTAATTTTTAGTTTTTCTATGAAAAACCTTACCCGCTCTGCAATTATTTGCGCACCTTCAATATCGGTTTTATTTAATATCACTAGGAATTCTTCGCCGCCATAACGGAACGTCATATCGGTTTGGCGGGTTGCAATACCAATCGCGTGAGCAACTTTAGCAATGACGCTGTCGCCAATACTGTGGCCGTGAGCATCATTAATACGTTTGAAAAAATCAATATCAATAACCATAAGGGATAAAGGCTGCTGATACCGCTGTGCTAATGAAATTTCACGGCTTAAGGTGTTGTCCAGTCCCGCTCTGTTACCTACTCCGGTTAAAGGATCGTGAAGGGCACTTTGCAACGCTGTTTTATAATGAACCGCATTACGTAAAGGAAAGATCAAGGCGCCAATAAGGCCCTCAATAATTTCTAATTCAGATTCGGCAAACTTACGAGTACGCGAGAATATTAATTCGCCCAACTCTTCTTGCTGTAAGTTAAGGCGGTAGTCCACATGGTGTGGGCTAGGGCTACCTTGCAGAAGCTCGTGTTTAAAGGCATCGTTTTTATATTGCATACCGCGCACAGGAACAATGGATTGCAATTGCTCAAAGAAAATCTCAAGTATTCGATTCATGTCGAGTGTTGTTTGCAAAGCCTGAATCAAATACAGCCGAGTGTCAGTGCTGTCACTTGATTTTTGTGGGGTGTGCAAGCGAACGGTATTAGTTTTTACATTAATAGCATTACTGTGTGTGCGAACCGAGGTAGCCATAATCTAATCCTGAATCGTTTCTAAGCTGGGTAACTGTTTTGTTTCAGCGTTATCGTTTCATCTGATTAAGCTAAATGCGTGCCAGCTTTTAAATATTATTTTAATTCTATTTAAAACAATGACTTACGGCTAATTTAAAGGGGCGAATAAATGGCTGTGACAATTTACTGGCATTAGGTGATGTCTTTTTATGGAAGGATGTTGCCGCTGCCAATTAGTTGGCGGCAGCTTTTGTCGGCTACTTTTAGGGAGTGAATAGCATGTTTTTAGAGCTAAACAGAGTGTTTATGAGAACTTTACTGAAGGGCGTCCGCGACGGGCAGAGTCACTATAATAGCTAAACCTTTTTGCGCACTTGGTTGAGTTGCTGATGGTGGAAAATCGTGGCCGTTTTGAGCGTTAATGTTACCGCCATGTAGGCGTACTGTTCGTTGTGCTATGGCTAAACCTAAACCATAACCCCCACTTTGGCGATCACGAGCTTCACAGGTTCTAAAGAAAGGCTCAAAGATGTCCTTAATATGCTTTTCTTCAACGCCGGGTCCTTGATCTTTAATGGTGATCTGGTACTGCTTGTTGTCCACTTGTATTAATTTTATATCGATGGTCGTGTCTGAAAACGTGTAATGAATGGCATTGCGGATAATATTATCAAAAACACTGACTAAGGTAAGACCTCGGCTCTCTACTAAAGCTTCATCGGATGTAGGATGAAAGCGAAAGTGGATGTTTTTGGTTTTGGCCTCAGCCTCGAAATTATCGAGTAAGGTCACCAGCAATGAATTTAATTCAATGGTGTCGGTTAACTGCCAGGGTTCGTTGTCATTGGTCGGCAGAGATAAAATATTGGAAATAACATCATTGAGGTAATCAGCCGCGTGTTTGATTTTTTCTAATTCATCATTGATGTTATTCGATGCTTTCTGTTGGGCGATAGCTAATGCTACTTGCAATCGAGCAAGGGGAGAGCGTAATTCATGTGATACATCTTTAATGAGCCGCTGCTGCTCAAGCATGGACTTTTGCAGGTTGGCAGCCATGTAGTCAAAAGAGGTGGCTAGTTGATGAAGTTCACTGTGGTGAGTGGTGACTTGGTCTGCAACCCGCACATTCCAATCGCCTTTTGCTAGGCGTAATGTGGCGTTGTTAAGGGTTGTAAATTCTCGGGTAAGAAAACGCGACAATAAAAAACACGCGGCACCACTGAACACGATACAGGCGATTAAAAACCCCCATAAATTATAAAAAAAGAGCTTCCAGCCAAAAACTTTATTGTGGGGAGGGAAGGTAATGAGTCGTACATTTGTACCATCGGACAATTGAAAGTAGCGACCGTTATAAAAATAACGATGGTCTTTGCTTTGATAGAGAGGGTTTGCTTCTGATAGTTTATCTATATGACGTTGTAGGCTTTTTGGGATAGGACGCAAAAGTATGTCTACGCCAGTGTCATCAACCATATAAAAGTATTGTGATACCCATTGAGGCAGCTCTTGGATTCCCTGCTTAACCTCATCGAACGTGTGGTTTACCGCATCACTGACTATCTCTCTAGACAGGCGTGCCCCGGGACCTTCCGTGAACTCTTCGTGTTGTGAGGTAAAATGTTTGTCTGCGCCAAGGTTGAACCAGTGGATAATAAGACTTGAGCCTAACAGCGCTAGAATAGTAACCACCCAAAAAGACAAAAATATTCTTATATAAATACGGCTCATCATAATAATAATTACTTTCTAGGGTGATCGACTTCAGCGTCGAGTTAGCATGTAACCTGCGCCGCGGATATTAATGATCAAATCTTTGTTTGCTCCTTCAGAGGATAACTTCTTCCTGATATTACTTACGTGTACATCAATACTGCGATCATAAGGTGTTAGTTGGCGGTTAAGAGCTTGCTCCGTTAAAGCTTCTTTACTGATAACCTCGCCAGCTGAGCGCATCAACAACTCTAAGACGGTAAATTCGGCTCCGGTTAGGGTGATGGCCGTTTGTTGAAACGTAATCGAATGACTGCGGATGCTTAAAAAGAGTTCATCAACATGAAGCTCATCATCTTGTTTAACTGGGTTGGTATCACTTCGCCTTAATATGGCGTTAATGCGAGCCATAAGCTCTCTGGGGTTGCAGGGTTTTGGCAGGTAATCATCGGCACCCATTTCTAGACCAACGATACGGTCAACAGTCTCGCCTTTAGCGGTTAACATAATGATGGGAGTGTTTTGGGTCGTACGAATTTTGCGCAGGGTATCAAGACCATTTAAGACAGGCATCATAACGTCGAGAACAATCACGTCATATGTGTTTATCGCTATATAATCGAGACCTTGTTGACCATTGTGAGCTAAGGTGACCTCGAAACCTTCATTTTGAAGGTATTCCTTGAGTAGTGCACAAAGCTCGGTGTCGTCATCGACTAGCAGTAATTTATTCATATTATGATTGCCTCAAAACTGTTTATGCAGACTACTGGTATGTGCGTCGGCTGTCATGGGTATAAGCCTATCTTTTACCCATCTTAACAATCATAAAAGTAGATAAGGTTAATATGTTAATCTGTGTTGCCTAAATTTCTAATTATTGGGAAAATTACATTTTACTTGATTGACCCTAGAGGTATTTGTGGCAGTTATTGGTTTATTTTTTGGAAGTGATGACGGTAATACAGAGCATATTAGTCAGCGTATACAACTACGTCTTGGCGAAAATACCGTCGATATTCATGATGTGGCGGATGTTACCCAGTTAGAATTTTCCGACTATGAGTATATTGTATTGGGTATACCCACTTGGGACTTTGGCCAGATTCAATCGGATTGGGAAGAGTTTTGGGAGGATATCAGCGACGTAGACTTCTCTGGTAAACAAGTTGCCCTTTTTGGTTTGGGGGATCAGTTTGGCTATGGCGACTATTTCTTAGACGCGATGGGCTTATTGCATGATGTTATTGTTGCTAAGGGCGCTATTATTCGGGGCTATTGGTCAGTAGAGGGCTATGAATTTGATGCTTCAAAAGCTTTAACTAAGGACGGCAGTCTGTTTGTCGGCTTAGCCATAGATGAAGATCAACAAGAAGATTTGACCTCTGAGCGTTTGAACCGGTGGTGTACGCAAATCGTTGATGAGTTTGGCTTAGAGTTACCGGTTACTCACCTTAACGATTAGGTGTTGGCTACAATAACGGCTCTCATTGGTGCCGGGTGACCCTCAGCCGTTAAGGTGGAATCATTGGGGTCTAGGAATTCAGCCAGTGAATGAAACGTCATCCACTCTGTAGCGCGTTGCTCCTCGGTTGTCGTCGTGCCTAAATCGACAACCTTTATATTCTTATAACCACATTTCTTCATCCACGATACCAAAGTTTCACAACTGGGCAGGAACCAGACGTTATTCATCTTGGCATAGCGGCCTTCTGGCACAAGAGTACAGCCGAGTTCACCGGCAATAACCAACGTTTCTAATACCAGTTGCCCGCCGGGCTTGAGAGTGGCTTTTAATTCTCGAAGATGATCCATCGGGGAGCGTCGATGGTATAAAACCCCCATCGAGAAAGTCGTGTCAAAGGCCTGTAAGTTGTCCGGTAGGTCTTCTATTCCTAAAGGCAATACATCAACCGCAGCCTCACCGATAAAATGCTTCAGCATCCTAAACTGAACAATAAAGCGTGGAGACGGATCAATGCCAATAACTCTTTTCGCGCCGGCACCGAGCATGCGCCAGCAGTGATAGCCATTGCCACAACCGACATCAAGAATCGTTCTGTCGGTGAGGTCATCTATGTGCGGTAAGACCCTGTCCCACTTCCAGTCTGAGCGCCATTCAGTATCTATGTGAATGTCGTGAATGGTGTAGGGGCCTTTGCGCCAAGGGATAAGTGCGCGAAGGCTTGCATCTATCTGCTGCTGATCTTCTGTTGATATGGGGGTGAGCGAAGACAAGCTGACTTCCTTACTTAGCTCGACAGTATCGGTAGATACTTCAGGTAAGTTCTCTAGCGCCTCTAGCCAACCAGCTAAATCTCCGTAGCGCTCGGTATTAAAGTTAGCCGCTAGTTGCTGTGGCAAAATTTTTATCCAGTCCTCTAGCTCGGTGTCTTTTATGCTGAGTAAGAAATTATCAAAATCAATCATTAAATCGGCGGGCCTATTATTTGATGGCTATTAAAGAGGCGAAATTAAAGCATTGAAACCATACGTCGGAGCTTTTAAAGCCTGCGTTATGAAGCCGGCTTTTATGAGTATCTATGTTCTCTGGAATTAAGACGTTCTCAATTGCGGTTCGTTTTTGAGCAACTTCCAATTCACTGTAACCGTTCGCACGTTTGAAATTATGGTGCAGATCAATCATTAAGTTATCGTGTTGTGAATCACCAAAATCAATTTTCTCAGACAATATCAATACACCGCCCACATTAAGACCGTCGTATATTTTTTGGATGATGGCGTGGCGCTTTACTGGGGCAATAAACTGCAGCGTGAAATTCAATACCACCATGGATGCATTGGTAATATCAACTTCTTCAAGATTGGCGCAGTGTAGGGTCACATCAACTTCGCCACTGTCGGCGGCAATAATAGCTTGGCATTGATTTATCATGGCTTCTGAATTATCAACAGAAATGATTTCACAATCAGCGGCTGTTATACGGTGCCGCATAGCTAAAGTTGCGGCACCTAACGAGCAGCCTAAATCGTAGCTTCGGGTTCCACTTTTGACATACCTCTCGGATAAGTTACCAATCATGCTAATGATGGTCGCATAGCCAGGAACCGAACGTTTGATCATATCCGGGAAGACTTCAACAACTTTCTTATCGAACGCAAAGCCAGCTACAGACTGTAATGGATTGGCGAACAGATCATCGTGACCGTTAGATTCACTCATGGATAGCAACTTTTATTCATAGATAGTAACTTTTAAAACCCAGGGAGTGGGTTAAAACGTGAGGGTGATTTTATCGTTGCTAAAGACGAGTAACAAGTCATGGTCTATTATCGAGTGAGAATAATTTTAGAGCTTCTAGTTATGGCATTTCATGGGTATGGCAATATTAAGGCATTGATTGTTGATGACTTTAATAACTTTCGAATGACAGTTGGTAAAATGTTAGACGAGTTTGGCTGCAAGGAAGTTGACAGTGCTGTTAACGGTGAGGTCGCCTTAAAGCATTGCAGAGAAAAATCATATGATCTTGTCTTGTGTGATTATAATTTAGGTTCAGGTAAAAATGGCCAGCAAGTATTGGAAGAAATGCGCCATAAAAAACTATTGAATAAAGAAAGTTTATTTTTAATGGTTTCGGCTGAATCGAGCATGACCATTGTCCTTTCCGCATACGATTATGCTCCAGATGCTTACCTAACAAAGCCTATAACCGGTAAAACACTGCAAAAGCGGTTAGATAGGTTGCTGGCTCAACGGGAAGAAATGCTTCCGGTTTATCAATGTTTAAATACTGAAAATACGACCGATGCAATAAAAATGTCACAGCAGGCTATTAAGAATAGCAGTAGGTACAGTTCGTCATATCAAAAGTTATTAGGTGAGCTATTGCTGAAGAATGGCGATTTAGATGCGGCAGAAGCTGTTTATAAACAGGTGCTTGAAGCACGACCTCTAGATTGGGCTCAAGTTGGTATGGCTAAAGTTAAGCTCGGCCGAGGAGAGTTCGAAACAGCGATAAAATGGTTAGTTAAAATCATTTCTGATTTCCCCTACTGTATGGCGGCGTATGATGTTTTGACTGAAGCTTATGAAAAAAGTGGCGATACAGAGTCTATGCAAAAAACGCTTGAAAGTGCTGTACAGGTTTCACCAATGTCTATTTTGAGGCAGTCATCATTAGGTGACAGTGCCGCTAAAAATAACGATGCGAGTGTAGCGGCAAGAGCATATAGCCGTTCTGTTCGACTGGGCAAAAATTCCTGCCACGATGATATTAAAAACCATATACAGCTTGGCCGAGTCAGTGTTGATTTATTTGCTGAGGGTGACTCGAAAGCCGACGATTTGGCTAAAGAATCTTTAAAAGTATTAGACAGCTTGGCTAAAGACTTTGACTTAGATAAGCGAGTTCAAGTGCAGTCAAAAATGCTTAAGTGTCAGTTGTATTCAAAACGCGGAGACAAAAAACAAGCGTCGGATTTGTTTGCCGAACTAGCTGATGCGATGGATTTACTCAGTGCCGGCCTAACCATAGAAGCAGAGTTAGACTGGGTTAATACCCTTATCACGTTAGATAAAAAAACAGATGCAGATTCATTTTTATCTGATTTAGTGGAAAAATATAAAGATGACCAAGTTGCGCTAGAACGTATCGATAAAATGCTCAGTGAGCCAGTGAGTGATGTGAATCGTAAAAAGGTGGCCAAGCTTAATAAAGAAGGCATTGGTTACTACAGCGCTAAGGATTATAAGTTATCAGTGGATTGTTTTACTCGCGCTAAACGCTTGTTTCCAAATCATGTTGGTGTCCACTTGAATTTAGTTCAAGCTCTGCTTGCCGAGATGAAAGAGTTTGGGTGCAATGATGAGTATATGGATGTGAGCTTGTCAGCACTGAAAAAAGTCGAAAGCTTAATTGATGCTCGTCACGATCAATTTAATCGTTTTTTACAATTAAAAGACATGATAAGAGTTATAGAAAGGGAGAACGGATAATCTTATGGATTATATAAGTGGGAATGCTCATGAGTGATAAAAACGAAAATAATAACGCGGACTTTTCATTGATTTTGGCTTCAAGTGTTCATGATATGAAGAATTCTCTCGGTATGCTGCTGAACTCACTAGAGGATCTGATTCATGAATCTACTGAAAAAGATGAGAAGCAAGCTCAACAGTTTGGGATTCTTCAATACGAAGCGTCACGTATCAATACGGAGTTGATTCAGCTGCTGTCTATTTATCGAATGCAACATGAGTTGTCTCCCGTTCGCATTGATGAAAATTTTCCAATCGAAATAATAGAAGAGCAACTGGCGCGTAACGATACTTTGTTTGAAATGCGGGGCTTGTCGGTAACTTTAGATTGTGATGAAGACCTTTGCTGGTATTACGACATAGAACTACTTGGGGGTGTTATCCACAATATTTTAGTGAACGGAGCTCGTTACGCCAAAACTAAAATGAAAGTTTCAGCCGCTATAGAAAACGATGAATTGGTGATTTGTATTTCTGACGATGGCAATGGTTACCCCAATTTTATGCTGGGCTCTTTGCAACAAAGTTATGCTAAATCCGTGAGTTTTAGTGAGGGTAGTACCCACCTTGGATTGTATTTTGCTCAACAGGTTGTTGGCCTTCATACCCGCAATAAGGTGAAGGGCCGGATTGATTTAAGCAATGGAGGTGACTTAGGTGGCGGGGTGTTTAAGTTGTTTTTACCCTAAAGTACGGTGTGAATTAGGTCGGTTCTAGGTTTTCAATCGTATCATTGTTTGGAATGCTGTATTTCGAAACAACTCGATTACGTCCCGTGTTTTTCGCCTCGTATAATAAACTATCGGCCATATTCAATAGTTGATTTAATTCTATGGGTCCTTCTTCGTGATACACCAAGCCTATACTTAATGTCGATTGCATGGGAAACGCAGAGTTTTGCTCAATTCTTGTTTGATACACCTCTCGAAATCGATTAGCGACTTGTAACGATTCTCGGAAAGGACAACTGGGTAGTACAACCACAAACTCTTCTCCGCCGAAGCGTGAAGGAATATCCTGCTCCCTGAAACTCTCTTTCATTAAACTGCCAATAAACGTTAGTACGTCATCCCCCATATTATGACCGTAGTTGTCATTGATGCTTTTAAAGTGATCTATGTCTATTGATAACACACTGATGGGTTCTTTGTTTCTGAGGCAGTGCTGCAGCGAGGGTTCTGCGGCGATATAAAATGCTCGACGGTTGTATAGCTGAGTCAACGGATCGGTTCTGGCTTCGTGTTCTTTTTCCTTCAATAATTTCTCGTTGATCATTAAAATAAAACCAATCGGGAATATAAAAGCTGCTACAACACCTTCTGCAAAAACCGATATATCGAATAAAGATGCGCTATAAAAAGTTAGCTCTTGGGTGTTCCATAATCCGTAAACGCGAGCTAGGTAGACAAAAGCGTGACCAGCATAGCTAATGGCGAGTATCTTGCCTGAAGTGCTGTCTTTTCTTGAATGATGCAGTAATAAAGAGCAAAGTGTGATCGTTAATATAAAAAAGCACAACATATTAAATATCGAACGAATTCTTAAATCGTTAAATACAAAAGTGAAAAAACATAATACTGAAAAATAAAGAACAAATACGAAAAGGAAGCGTTTTACCCATAAGTCACTTTTTTCAAAGAAGGAGCGAATGCCTACCATGATGAGTAAAAAACTTACAGCTAACAGGCCGTTGCCGAATAGAATACTGATGGATTCAGGGATAATTCCCCGTAAAGCATAAAATAATGTGCTCAGTGCTACGGACACTTGAGCTGCAGTCCAAATCTTTAGAGCTGTGTTGTTTTTGTTAATAAAATTAAACGCTATAAGCGTCAATGCCCCTGCCGACATCGTCAAAAACATAGCGAAAATAAGTGTTTTTATATCCACAAGATTAAATATCCTTATTTATAGTGTGGTAAAAATTCAATGATAAAGGCATTGCTATTCAGGTTTGTGGGCTGCTTTTTCACTGTCCATAATCGTAATGGCGTAACGTACGGCTTCGGCCTGATAGTCGACAAAACGTTCAAATTCATCATCGTTCATGCTTCTCAAGCTGTCGTGTTTACGCAGCAGATTAATAAAACGGCGTTCACGCTCGTATTGCTTTGGTAATTTTGTCACGCCCCAATACTCAAGTTTTTGTTCTAGAGCTGGATTGTAAGTACGAACAAATTTGATAATAAAAGGGATTGGGTCGTGGCGGGCAATTAATGAGGCTATACGTAAAATCATGTCGAAGGGTAAGGTGGCACGGCCCGCTTCAACTTCTTTTAATAGCTCTTCATCTTTTAATCCCAAAGCTTCTGACAGCTCCATTAAATTTAAACCGGCAACTTCTCTTGCGTCTTTCAATAAACGGCCTGCATCAACCATGGCCTGTAATCGCTCAGGGTCAACCGTCTTCATGAAAAAGTCTTTCAGCCAGTTGTCGGTATACATTAGTGGAATGGCAGAACCGGTTTTAACCACATCAACAAGATTGGATGTTATGGCACCGGTATAGCTGGCCAGTGCCTTTAAGATAGAAGTGTTGGATGATTTACTGTCATCGCTCATAAAACGGCCTTATTTCAATTAATGTATTCATGAAATCTATGTGTTGCTGAAGTATAGACTTTATTTGTCGCAGTATAGTCATAGCTCAAACTTGTTTTAATGTGAGGCCTAACGAGCTGATGACGTCTTTTTCATTACTGTTGGTAACAACAGCGATACTGGCTAATTCAGGTTTCAAATAGGTTTGGGTTACGCGTTTTAAATCGTCGGCAGTAACCAATAATAAGCGTTGTCGAAACAATTCACGCTTATCTCGGCTGCGGCCAAATAATTCAGCGTGAAAAGTTTGTTTGGCTTCACCTGCTGGAGAGCTTGGTTTATCTAAAGAGCTGACCACGCCAAGAATGGCTTCTTCGACCGACTGCGCACTTATTTCTTCATTAATAACCCATTCAATAGATCGATCAAAATCATCTAGGGTCTCGGACAATCTAGGGTCGCGATAGGAATAAAAGCGAAAAGCGGCGATATTACTGTCTTGGTTGGCTCCGCCGCCATAGGCGCCACCTTGTTCACGGATGGTTCGGTGTAAATAGCCATTGCGTAATACACCACCAAGAACGCTGAGAGCTGGGGCGTCTTGATGTTCAACGTCGACAGTAGGGTAGGCTTTAGCGCAAAAGTTAACTTGGGTGTTGGTGATCCAGGCTTCGCTAATTTTTTTGCTAACCGGTGGCAGATAAAAAGACTCGCTATTTGTCTTTGAGCTTACATTCCATGTGTTTTCGATACTTTTTTGGTAGTCATTTAAGTGCTCTTTTTCCCCAACCAGTAAATATTGCTTGCTGGAATTAAGCAGCAATTGATGCAGCGCTTTTAGACGTTCAGCAAAGGATTGTAACTGGATATCATCTTTTAAACTGTCATCCAGTGCCTTAATCGATTTGATGCCTTCCAAGCCATTGAGATGATGGGTCAGTTTTGCCGACGGACTCATTCCGGCAGAGGCCGCTGCCATAGCCAAACTGTGGCCGCTGCCGGTAATGCTCTGTTCACGGCGTGCGCGTGTTTGAGTGATTAACTCTCTGATGCGCGGCAACTCATCAAAGCGAATGTGCTGGAAGGTGTCCCACATTAATTGACAGAGATCGGCCTGTGAGTTTTTAAGCGATTTGGCTGACAAGGTAAGGTTTCCAGTAACGGTTTGTACATCGTCACTGGCGCCGCGAATCGTTGTGTAAGCACTGATAGATCCTGCGACCTGTGCTTGCCAACGTTGGGTGTCTAGATAGTCTTTATCGCCAACACCTAATTCGGTGAGGCAAATTCCGTAATAAGGTAAAACGCCTAATAACTCTGGGGTTAAGTGCGGCAGCTTAATAATAATTTGTTGATACACTAAACCATTGGTGCCAGCGGCGTAACGGGTTAATGGTGCCGCTGGTGATTGCTCGGTTTCGGCTGAGGTGCTATCAGCGGCCGTGTAATGCATTACCAGAGGAACATCGGCAATACCTACTTTTGGTAAAATCGATTCGTCGTCTATTTGCTTCTGGCGTTCCTGTAACGCGGCGGCTGTTGCAATAATTTCTTGCTTCTCAGCTGCGGATAAACCTTGTTTGATGAGCGCGAGCTTGTCGGTTTCGGCTTGTTTGCGTCGGTTATCCAATTCAGTATCTGGGCGTAAAATTAAACGCACACGATGCTGATTGTCGAGCAATAAGGTTTGGGCGAGCTGCTTAATAAAGTCAGGATCTTTAATGTCCTGATTGAGTTTATCAAGAACTGGATCAAGGTTGAGTAAGCCAATAACGTCGCCGCGGTGAGTGGCGGAAGTTAATGAGGTTAGAATAAGCTGTAAACCATAGGGGTAAGAATCACCCCCAATTTCGCGCTGATGCAATTCAAGTTGACGCAAGGCTGCTTCAAGTTCGGCTTGTGGCACACCGTCTTGGGCTACTTTATTGATGGTGTCGAGAATCATGGCTTCAATTGCGTCAGCGTGTTCAATTTCTGATCCTTCAAGTCCACACATGAAAGTCAGTTCTTTCTGTGAATCCTCTAGGCCACACATAGGTGAAGGGGCTATACCAAGCTCACTGGTTTCCAAGGCATGTAGCAGAGGTGAGGCACTGTTATCGAGCAGAATACTCGTGAGTAAATTAGCTTTAAGGGAGGCTTCTAAATCCGTGCTCTGGCCCAATAACCAACCCAATACAACGTGAGTTTTTTTCTCTGTGCCATCGGCTTCAGTCAGAGGGTAAGCTTCTTCAACCTTAACCGGTGCGTGATAGCGCACTTCATCTTTGACTGAAATTTGTCGTGGTAACGGTTCAAATTTAGACAGAGCTTGGGCTTCAAATTTTGCTTGGTGTTCTGCGGCAGAAATATCGCCGTAAGTCATGAAGATTGAATTACTTGGATGATAATGAGTTTTATAAAAACTCTGTAATTGCTCGTAACTTAAATTTGGGATGGCTTCAGGCTCGCCGCCGCTGTTGAAATGATAGGTGCTGGTTGGAAACAAGTACTTACATAAGGTTTGCCATAACTGGCTGGAAACTGAACTCATAGCCCCCTTCATTTCATTGTAAACAACGCCTTTGTACACCAAATCAGAGTCGGAATTAGTTTGTTCTGCGAACTCTAGCCGATGGCCTTCTTGAGCAAAATCGAGTGGGTCTAAGCGTGAGAAAAATACCGCATCCAAATACACGTCTAACAAGTTGTTAAAGTCTTTACGGTTTTGGCTGGCAAAAGGGTAGGCGGTCCAATCGGAGCTGGTGAACGCATTCATGAAAGTATTCAGCGAGCGTCGAATCATCATGAAGAAGGGATCGCGAACGGGATACTTTTCACTGCCACACAGCGCCGTGTGTTCCAAAATGTGCGCCACACCGGTGTCATCTGTGGGAACGGTGCGCAGGGCAACTAAGAAAACATTCTCATTGTTGTCAGCATCAATATGAATATGCTGAGCGCCGGTTTTAATATGACGGTATTCCTCAACGGTCACCTGCAAAGAATCAATGGTTTCACTGCGAAGGTGTTCGAAAGCCGGGTGGGAAATTGTCATTAGTTACCTCAGGAAAGATGGTTGCTGTTGATGAAATAATCAGCGGGAGCAAGTAAGCCAATAATACTAACAACACGAGTCTAATTTAAGAAGTGTTTGTTACTGTTTCAAGTGCGGATAAAAGTGAGAGATGTGGTCTGTATAGTCGTTAAAAGCATGTTGAATTACTAGGTATCGACTGGAATTGCTTTCCAGTTGAGCCAAACCAAAGCAGGCAGCCTCAAGGGTGGAGTATTGACCGGGCTTTTCAGCTTTGCGGATCTTGTATTGACTCTGAGCGGAAGTGCTCAGCTGTAAAGTGGGAATGTTCTGAAGCCAAGGGTTTAGATAATAAATTTTACGAGATTTACGCCAAGTCCCGTCAATAATAAGTAGTTGCTGTGGTGCGACTGCAGGCGATTCATTACTGGCTGAGCTCTGTACATGAGCTGTTGAGTTCTGTGAATCAACAGGAGAAAGAAGGTTGCGTAATTTGTTTGTGCCAAACCTATGGTTAAATTCAGTTTGCGTGCAACTTTCAGCTTCTAGAGTTTGGACTGAATTTAAACAAGCCGCTAAAAATGGCGCACTACCTTTAGGATGATTGGCTTCGCTAGGATGCTGCCAGATAATTAATTCTATCGGGTTGTCGACTGAACAAATAAATTCGCAGTAACAGCTTGCCGTCGGCTTATGGCAGTTTACGCAGGTAGTCCGTGACACTGTGATATATTCTCGTTTTGTTGATGAGCGTTAGGTGTGCTAATGGTACACTGCTCGGCTGTTCACGCATCAATCAACACTAGTGTTGTTCAATGCTAGTGTTGATTGATGCTAGTGTTGTTGAATACTTTGGCCTTTCAATACGACGGTCGTTCAATAAATGGTAACCCCAGTTAATATAATGAAGCAATTTAAAGTAAAAAGTCCATTCAAACCAGCCGGAGATCAACCAGCCGCGATCAAAGGTTTAGTGGCAGGTATCGAAGCGGGTTTGGCTCATCAAACACTGTTGGGTGTTACAGGCTCCGGTAAAACCTTTACCATTGCCAATGTTATTGAGAAAGTCCAACGTCCCACTATGATCATGGCGCCTAATAAGACCTTGGCTGCTCAACTCTATGGCGAGTTTAAAGAATTCTTTCCTGATAATGCAGTGGAATATTTCGTTTCCTATTACGATTACTATCAGCCGGAAGCCTATGTTCCTGCATCAGATACTTTTATTGAGAAAGATGCTTCGGTCAACGAGCACATTGAACAAATGCGCTTATCAGCCACCAAAGCATTACTAGAACGTAAAGATGCCATAGTTGTCGCTACAGTATCGGCCATTTATGGCTTGGGAGATCCAGACTCATACTTGAAAATGGTGTTGCATTTGGTGCGCGGAGATCAAATTGATCAGCGCCAAATATTGCGGCGTTTAGCTGAGCTGCAGTACACCCGCAACGATGTGGCGTTCCAGCGTGCCACCTATCGGGTGCGCGGAGATGTGATTGATGTGTTTCCGGCCGATTCTGATTGCGAAGCTTTGCGAATTGAATTGTTTGACGATGAAGTGGAGAAGCTGACTTTATTTGACCCGCTAACGGGTGAGGTGTTGCAAAAACTTCCGCGCTTTACGGTTTACCCTAAATCTCATTACGTTACTCCCAAGCAAACCATTTTAGATGCTACTGTCCACATCAAAGAAGAATTAAAAGAGCGCTTAAAGCAACTGCGTGAAAACGATAAATTGGTTGAAGCGCAACGTCTAGAGCAACGTGTTAAATACGATATAGAGATGATGCAAGAGTTGGGTTACTGCAACGGCATTGAGAACTACTCGCGCTACTTATCTGGTCGCCCTACAGGCGATGCACCGCCTACTTTATTTGATTACTTACCTGATGACGCGTTACTGATTCTTGACGAATCCCATGTCGGGGTGCCACAAATTGGCGCTATGTACAAAGGGGATCGGTCACGCAAAGAGACCTTAGTTGAATATGGATTTCGTTTGCCTTCGGCGTTAGATAATCGACCCATGCGGTTTGATGAGTGGGAGAGCTTAGCACCGCAAACTATTTTTGTTTCGGCCACACCCAGTCATTATGAAAACGAGCATGCTGGCCAAGTGGTTGAGCAAGTCGTTCGACCAACGGGTTTGGTTGACCCAGTAATTGAAGTGCGTCCAGCAACGACACAAGTGGACGATGTCATGTCCGAAATCAATAAACGTGTAGCGATTAATGAACGTATCTTGATTACCGTTTTAACTAAACGTATGGCTGAAGATTTAACCGATTATTTATCCGAACACGGAGTGCGTGTGCGGTATATTCACTCCGACATTGATACGGTTGAGCGCGTAGAAATTATTCGCGATTTGCGTATTGGTGAGTTCGATGTGTTAGTTGGAATCAACTTACTACGGGAAGGTTTGGATATGCCCGAAGTGTCACTGGTGGCTATTTTTGATGCGGACAAAGAGGGCTTTTTACGCTCAGACAGATCATTGATACAAACCATCGGCCGGGCAGCGCGTAACGTCAACGGTAAAGCCATTCTTTATGCCGATAAAATGACTGGATCCATGAGTCGCTCTATTGATATAACCAATCAGCGTCGTGAAAAGCAGGAAGCGCATAACAAAAAGCATGGCATAACACCTAAAGGGATCATTAAAAGCGTTACGGATATTCTTGAAACCTCACAGGTTCCCGGTGCTAAGGGTAAAAATAGAAAAGTCGCCGATAAAGCCGGTCGCTATGACGTTGAACTTGAGGGTGATGTTTGGCATCAGATCGCCAAGCTCCAAGAAATGATGTTCCAAGCCGCGAAAGATTTAGAATTTGAAAAAGCAGGAGCGATACGTGATCAAATTCGACATTTAAAACTGCACGCCGATCAATAGAGCAATAGCGTATGGATGACAAGAAAATATCAACCACACAGTTGGCTAAACTCGCTAAATTGGAGAGCCGGGAACTGTTTGATCTGTTGGCTGACTCACACTGGATTAAGCGCAGTGATGATGAGGAGAAGTCACGCTGGTTGTTAACCGCTAAAGGTGAATTTGAGGGCGGTGAATATTTCACTTCCAGTAAATTCGGTACTTATATTGTCTGGCCTAAGATGGTGCTTGAACACGCAATTTTAACCGAGCGCAAAGCAAAATTATTAACCGCAACCGCTCTGGGTAAGGACCATAATCTTCCTGCGCGTCTGGTTAATCATGTTTTATTAGAACTAGGCTTAATCGCTAAACACATTAATGGTTGGCAACTGACGGTACAAGGCAAGGCCCTTGGCGGGATAGAACAAGAACACCGCAACAGCGGAGTTATTTACGCGCTATGGCCAGAATCTATGGCAGCCAATCAACATTGGTTAGCGTCGGTAAAAGCGTTAGATCTAGCCTCGTTTAATTCTAACCAGGATTGTAAAACGCTTGACGGTCATCGGGTCGATAATGCTCAGCTAGCCATTATTTCAAATTGGTTATATGTGTCAGGCTTAGCTTATGCCTATCAGCGACAATTGCCTGTTATGGATTCGGCGACACAAGTTGAGCTATACAGCGACTTTTATTTACCCAGTGCTAATGTCTATATTGAGTATTGGAATGCCTCGACATCGCCGGATTACTTAGCCGCCAAGTTCGATAAAATTGAGCAGTTTAACCAACTACAAACCCCTATGATTGAACTAACCCAAGCCGATGTAGAACATCTTGACGATGTGTTGCCGCGCTTGTTACTCAAATACGGAATTAAGGTGTATTGATGTCAGATTCTTCAACGCTAGAGACCGAACTAAAACCAAAACTAAAAGCAGGGCTCGAACAGGCAATGTTTGGAATGGGGTGTTTTTGGGGCGCAGAAAAACGTTTCTGGTCTCTTGCAGGGATTACCTCTACGGCGGTGGGGTACAGTGCTGGTCATGCTGAAAACCCAAGTTACGAGGATGTTTGCTCTGGGTTAACGGGCCATAATGAAGTTGTGCTGGTGCAGTTTGATCCTCAGGCTGTTAGCTATCAGCAACTTTTAGAGGTGTTTTGGCAAGCGCACAATCCAACCCAAGGTATGCGTCAAGGTAACGATTTAGGGACGCAGTATCGTTCGGGTATTTATACTTATTCACAACAGCAATACGACTTAGCCCAAGCGAGTAAAGCGCATTATCAACATAAACTGACGCAATCAGGTTTTGCGGAGATTACCAGCGAAGTCATAGCAGCAATGCCTTTTTATCGCGCAGAAGACTACCATCAGCAATATTTACGTAAAAACCCTAATGGCTATTGTGGTCTGGGTGGTACAGGAGTTCATTTTAATGAAATTTCTTGAATGTAGAATCCCGCCGCCATTGGTTATGGTCAGCTTTATGGTGTTGGTCTGGTTGTTTGATTCTCAAACATCGACTGTGATCTGGATTCAGGGGGTGTCAGCGGCACTGGCCATTTTCGGTATTGTTATCGCTCGTTCTTCAATCGTTGGCTTTCTTAAGGCCAAGACCACCGTTAATCCGCTGCAGCCGCAAACCGCAACCAAGTTGGTTGTTGATGGGATGTTTAAGTACACCCGCAACCCCATGTATTTAGCGATGGCCGCTTGGCTTATGGCTTGGTCTTTGCTCTTCGTCGAGTTTTGGAGCTTGGTTCCGGTTGTAGGCTTTATGAGCTTCATTACACGATTTCAAATCCTGCCTGAAGAAAGATCACTGATTACTTTGTTTGGTGATGATTACTCTCAGTATAAAACCCAGGTTAGGCGCTGGTTGTAACGCTACTAGTTCTTATAATAGGCACTGATCATCTAAATTCGTCGAACCATTTAAAAGTGTCTTCGGTGTTTGTCGAAGGCTTGTACTCGGCTCCAAGCCATCCTGTGTAGCCTAAAGTTTTTAGTTGAACAAAAATATCGGTGAGGGCTAGTTCACCACTGCCGGGTTCGTGTCGATGCGGTGTGTCAGCAAATTGGATATGACCTATAGCGTTGATGAGATCAGGTAATTGCTCTTGAATAGGCTCACCCATTGTCGCCATATGGTATATGTCGTATTGCATGGCTAAATTGGAATGATTTAAATCGCGAATGACTCGCGTCATTTGTTCGACGCTATGAATCAAAAAATGGGGCATGTCCGCCGTATTGATAGCTTCAAAAACTACGCCTATACCTAGGCTTTGTAGTTGATCAGCGGCGTAATCAAGATTGGTTAACAATGTATCGTAGTAGCGCTCGATATTTTTTTCTTCAAAGCATTTTCCGGCTAAGACATTGACTCGCTCAACGTTCAGGTTTTCGGCGTAAATCATGCTTTGTTCAACCGCGCGTTTGAATTCATCGCGGCGTTTTGGAACACAGGCTAATCCTTCTCCTCCCTGCATTAAATCGCCAGCTGCAAGATTGATCAAAGCGATCGCTAGCTGGCTTTTATCTTGTGCTTTTTGAATATCGATTAAGGCCGTATCATAAGGGAATTGAATTTCAACGGCCTTAAAGCCATTGTCGGCGGCCGCACTAAATCGATCTAAAAAATCATATTCAGTAAAAAGCATTGATATGTTGGCACTGAATTTCAGCGGGGGGGTATTCATGGGGGTATTGTTCATGGATGCATTATTCACGCAGGTTTATTTAAAGTATTAAAGGCTTTTCGAGCGGTAGCGCTCGATTAAGGTGGCAGGGTCTTTGTCGGCATAGCCATCAGTTGAGTGCGATAACATTAATGATTGCGCCAAGTTAGCCATAGGCGTGTCACTGCTGAAATCAGTGGCCAATACCTGCGCTAAATTCAAATCTTTCAGCAGGGTTTTAACATGCCACTTGACCTCATCTAATTGATTGTCGGCCATTCTCTGCCCCGTAATTTGTAATGGGATAGAGTCGGCAAAACCACCTTGTAGCGCACTAGGCAGTTTGGTTGCATCAACACCGGCCTTTTCGGCGAGAGCCAACACTTCGGCCATCACCATGACATTGCAACTCACGAGTATTTGATTGCACACTTTAGTCGCTTGACCACTGCCAGCAGGTCCCATGTGGGTGATGCGTTGAGATAGTGGTTTTAATACGGGTGCAATGCGATCTAACGTTGCGCAATCACCACCGACCATAACCACTAAGGTTCCGTTTTCAGCACCGCTCACTCCGCCAGATACTGGCGAGTCTAGCCATTGTGCACCGGTTTCAGATTGAACTTTTCGGGCAAATAGTTTGCTTGCTTGAGGATCAATACTGGAGAAATCAACAATAACTTGATCAGGTCTTAGTGATTCGAATATTCCGCCATCTGCAAATACTACCTGCTCAACCGCTTCAGTATCGGTAACGCACAGCATAATGATGTCGGACTCTTGGGTAAGGCTTTCTACGGATTCAGCAACGGTCGCTCCGTTGTTTTTAAGCGATGTGGTTTTGTCTGGGTTGCGGTTCCAAACAGAGACGCTAAAACCAGAATCCATTAGGCGTTTTGCCATCGGTTCACCCATAAGACCTATACCGATAAATCCTATGCGTAATTCAGATTGTGGTTGCGTCATGGTTCAAAACCTTCTGGTGCTTTACCTTGTAATTCGTAGGCAAATGCAATGATATGTGCGATAGCAATATACAGAGCTTCGGGGATTGAATCACCCAGCTCAAGCGTAACCAATAGGTCAACTAATTGTGCGTTGTCACACAGTGGGACTTTATGCAGCTGCGCCACCTCGATAATTTTTTGAGCCTCTTCGCCAATACCCGTGGCGGTTATAGTAGGTGCGTTTTCACCATCGTAAAACAGCGCTACGGCTTTATTGAGTTGATCGTCAGATAAATTATTAAGGTTCATAGGGATAGGCTCGTAAGGTCATCATGTCTTAATATCTATCAATGAATAGCTGAGTTTATTGTCGACTTTAGGTGGTTTTCCGGGAAAGCACTCCAGTGACTCGATATTAACACCATCCTTTCTAAGTCGTGACTTAAGTGTGTCGATCTGTTGTAGAGCTTTCTCCAGAGTTTCGTTTTTCTCGGCCCAAATGTTGGCCTTAACCGAATCGTTTATAACGGTCAGGTGCGCGTGAAAGCTTCCTGCATCGGGAAGATCAAATCCTAGTTTAACCATCCATTTCCGGACTTTTTCAGATTCCCTTGATTGTGTGTTTTGTTCTTGATTATCTTTGTACTGTTGAACCCAATCGTCCTCAATGAGCAGCGACAAGGTGTGAACATCCTGGCCATAACGTATGGGAATTTCTAATTGCCAATTATGGCTGCTAAGGCCTTGTGATTCCGCTGTGCCAGATTGTTTTCGGCTCAAACTGTGAAGCTGCTGGTTTTGTATTTTTGCCAGCGCTTGCTGTACCAGTTGCTGTAATTGCTGAACTAAGGCTTCACGAGGTAACTCTAGTTTTACTTGGTTTAATTGAGCGTGGTTGGCCAGTAAGTTTTTTAACAGAAAAATCAACGTATTGGTTTGAGTCAGTGAGCTGCTTTGACTGTTTGTCGCTGTTGCTCCAGTCTGACCAGCAGTTGCTCTTATATTGGCGGCGCTGGCTTGTAATCTATTCGCTAATGACAGTAGAGCCGCTTTTAAATCCTGCTTGGCTAAACTGGTCTCGCTGATGCTATTGCTGATGTCAGCTAAAGGTTGAGCTGTTGGCGAATGAGTATTAGCTGTTTTAGCGATTGAGGCTTCAGTCTTAGTTGTTGCAGTCATAGCCGATGAGGCTATTGGTGATACAGGAACTTTATTAGATTTAACCAAAGTCATATTGTTTGTGGGTGAAGCGTCGGATATTTGTTTCAATCGGTTTTCAAATTGAACGCCGTGGTTTTGTACGGCTTGTTTTAATACGTCTGGTTTAGACAGTTGTTCCGGTGAGCGTAAATGGCTGGCCAGAATTTGAAGCGATTGTTGAATGTTTTTAGGTAAGCTTGCCTCAAGAGAAAAAGATCCAAGTCGTTGGGTTAATTGCGTTAGTAATAGTGTGCTCTCTAACGCTTTTGAAATATGAGGCTTAGAGGTTAGATCTTGAGGTAAAGCGTTTCGTAAAGCTTGGCTTAGAACTTGTTGTGATTGTATTGCTTGAGTCTGTTGAGCGCTTTTAGGTGCGGTTGAAGTGTTGAGTAAGACTAAATCCCCTGACGCTTTAAGTTGCAGTTGCACAGACTGTTTCTTACTGACCGCTTGATCGGTATAAACCAACACTTGCTTGGTACTAGGCTCCTGTCGGGAGACGCCTTGTAATTTAACTTCAACTTGCAGTAATTTTAATTTGGACGATAGCAACAAATTTTCAGTGTTGCTTAAAGCTGAGTTAGTGAATTTTGTTTTAAGCGGTTGAGCGCTTAACTGAGTCAGTAATTGTGGAGGTAGGCGTGTCTGACTAGCGGGGTTAACATGTGTACCGGCGGTTGGGCTTGCTGGATTATTTGATTGGGCTCCAGTAGGTTTGGCTGAATTGGGTTGGTTTAAATTGTGTTTGGCAATGTGATTTTGTAACAAACGCTGTTTCGTGGTGTCCGAAGCTGAGGTCACTTCAGTAATGGTGCCGCTGATCGTTTCCCCGACCTTTATATTCAGGGATTTAGCGATGGAGTTGATGGCTTCTTGCTGTTGGTTTTGTAGGCTTTTTAGCACACGCCCAAGCGAAGAAGGGGGATCTATAAGCATAAACCTGAAATTACCGATTAAATTTAGGGTTGAAACAGCTATAATTGCTCGAATTTATTAACACTCATGTCAGTGTTGTATAGAGTATAGCGGCAGAACCCGCTATTCGGTTATAGCTAATGCAGCTTAAGTGTTATTTTTAGGTGCTTTTTAGGTGCCATTTATGGGTAATAGTTTTTGAATCAGGCACTTTTACAATTACACAATCTCAGTTGTGAACGTGATGAACGATTATTGTTTCATCGGCTTAACGCAACTATAGATGCTGGTGATATCGTTCAAATTGAAGGTCCCAACGGTTCAGGTAAAACGACCTTACTGCGAGTTTTGACCAGTATTTCAAATGATTACCAAGGTGATATTCTTTGGCAAGGTCAACCACTGTCCAGAGTGAAGTTAGATTACCTCAGCCAATTACTGCACATTGGACATTTACCCGGTGTAAAAAAAGCGCTGACACCCAGAGAAAATTTAACCTGGTATGCGGGTATGAATAATACCCACCCCAGTCGTTCTAATAACAATGAGCGTATAGAGCAAGCATTGTCTGAAGTGGGTTTGTTTGGCTACGAAGACACTCCATGCTTCCAGCTCTCAGCCGGTCAGGCTAGACGTGTGGCTTTAGCTCGATTGTTTTTTACGCCAGCTAGAGTGTGGATTTTAGATGAACCGTTTACGGCTATTGATCATAGCGGTATAGAAAACCTTCAAAGAGTAATGACTGAGCATGTGGCGGGTGGTGGTTGTGTTATTTTGACAACTCACCAAGAGATGAACTTAGCCAATGTTAAAAGAATTAATTTGTTGGATAACCGTCCATCGGCAGAAGATCTTGAAGCTCGTGAATCTATGCCGAATGATTATGAAGGGGGCATGGTATGAGTCTCCCAACTGCAGATATTATCAGAGGTGAAGCACAGCAAGCTCCCGGTTTGAGTTTAGGCTTTAGCGCAACTTTAAAACGTGATTTTGTAGTGGCGTTTCGTCATCGCGGCGAAATGGCAAATCCTATCGTATTTTTTCTCATGGTGATTACGATGGTGCCAATGGGAATTAGCCCTGATCCAAAAATATTGTCGGTACTAGCGCCGGGTATGATTTGGGTGGTAGCGTTGTTGGCGACATTACTGTCACTCGATAGTCTATTTAGAAGTGACTTTGACGATGGCACACTCGAGCAAATGTTGATTGCTCCGCAGCCTTTGTATTTTCAGGTAATGGCGAAAGTATTAGTGCATTGGTTGGTAACTGGTTTACCGTTAACACTGATTGCTCCTGTGCTGGGGGTTATGATGAACTTACCCGCAGAGGGTTATGGCCCGTTATGGCTTTCATTACTATTGGGCACAGCTTGTTTGAGCTTGATTGGTTCTATTGGTGCTGCATTAACGGTTGCCCTGCGTAAAGGTGGCTTGCTACTGTCTTTAATTATTATGCCGTTATACGTACCGGTCTTAATTTTTGGCAGTAGCGCGGTTAATACCGCTATCGAAGGTTTTCCAATAGCAGGACAGTTAGCTGTGCTCGGAACATTTTTAGCCGTGGCTATCATTATGGCACCTTTGGCTGCCGCAGCGGCTTTACGTATTGGTGTAAACGGTTAAGTGATTTTAATAAAAGGTTTAGTATTTTGAATTGGCAATGGTTTCACCGCTTGGGTTCGCCTAAGTGGTTTTATGAAAAAACATCCCCGTGGATGCCTTGGTTGACAGTTATCGGTGTGGGCGCTTTGTTAGTTGGCAGTATTTGGGGTTTGGCCTTTGCTCCGGCTGATTTTAAGCAGGGTAATAGTTACCGTATTATTTATTTACACGTGCCTGTGTCTTTTTTGGCATTAGCTGGCTATTACATTATGGCTATCAGTGGTGCGATTGGCTTGATCTGGAAAATGAAGCTCGCCGATATGGTGATGAAGTCGGCTGCCCCGATTGGTGCTGTACTCACTTTTTTAGCTTTAGTTACGGGCGCCATTTGGGGTAAGCCAACGTGGGGAACTTGGTGGGTTTGGGATGCTCGAATAACATCGATGATGGTATTGTTGTTTTTATATCTAGGCGTTATGGCTTTGCAAGAAGCGTATCAGCACCAAGAAACTGCCAATAAAGCCAGTGCAATTTTGGCCTTAGTAGGTACGGTTAATATTCCGATCATCTACAAATCAGTTGACTGGTGGTACACCTTGCATCAACCAGCCACTTTAAAATTAACCTCCGAATCAACGATTCACTCATCCATGTTGTATCCATTGCTGCTCATGATTGTTGGTTTGTATGTGTTTTATGCCGTGGCGTTGCTACAGCGCACCCGTACAGAAGTACTCAAACGAGAGAAAAAAACCAAATGGGTAAAAGCATTAGCTCAGCAAGTATAATGAGTCATTTAAAAAATATTTATGGTGTTTGACATGCAATTTCAGTTTGAAAGTTTAACCGATTTTTTCTACATGGCAGGGCATGGCCCCTATGTGTGGAGCTGCTATTTACTGGGTCTTATTTGCTTAACCTATTTACTAGTAAGCCCTTTAATTGCTCGTAAGAGTTTCTTGGCGGATCTTAATAAAAGATTGAAAATTGAAGCCTATGAGAAACAGCAACGTAATTAACAAGCACCTTTATATAAGTACCTCCAATTTTACTAATAAGTTATGAGTTTTATTTATGCATCCAGCACGTAAACAGCGTTTAATTATTGTTCTTTTTATTGTCGTTTTTGCTTCTCTAGCTGTTGCCCTTATGGCATTTGCTTTGCGCGAGAACATCAATTTATTTTATCCCCCCAGCGCTATCGTCAGTGGCAAAGCACCAATTGATAAACGTATTAGAGCAGGAGGCTGCGTCTTACCCGGTAAGGTTGACCGCTCTACGGACAGCTTAGATGTGAGTTTTTTAATAACCGATGGCGCCGCATCGGTTGAAGTTCGCTATACCGGTATTCTGCCTGACTTATTTAGTGAAGGTGAGGCTGTAGTCGTGAATGGCATGCTTAACGGAGAAGGTGTTTTTATGGCGAATGAAGTTTTAGCCAAACACGATGAAACCTATATGCCACCAGAAGTATCGGAATCTATCGTGACGAACGCGAGTCAGAATTCTGGTGAGCATCAAGCAAGTTGTGAAGGAATGAGTTATGGATCCTAACGGTATGGCGCTTAACAGCATTGCTCCTGAACAGATGGGATTTATTTTGATGGTTCCTGAATTCGGACATTTCGCGTTAATTTTAGCGTTCTTTTTGTCGATGATTCTATCCGTTATTCCATTAATAGGTTCTTATACCGGCAATTTAATGTGGATGCGGTCTAGTCGAAGTCTATCGGCCGGAATGTTCTTTTTTATCGCGGTAGCGTTTTTATGTTTGTGTTATTCGTTTTTAAATGATGACTTTTCTGTGGCTTATGTAGCCTCCAACTCAAACAGTTTGCTTCCAATCCAATACAAACTCAGTGCCGTGTGGGGCGGGCATGAAGGCTCGTTATTGTTGTGGCTTTTGATATTGGCGGGTTGGACATTGTCAGTAGCGGTATTTAGTAAAGCCATGCCGTTAGATATGGTGGCTAGAGTGTTATCCGTTATGGGGATGATTGCCGTTGGTTTTTGCTCTTTTGTGTTACTTACCTCCAATCCATTCGCACGCAGTTTCCCCAATGTCCCTAGTGAGGGCAGTGATTTAAATCCACTGTTACAAGATCCAGGATTAATCATTCATCCACCCATGTTGTATATGGGATATGTTGGATTGTCCGTTGCATTTGCCTTTGCTATTGCGGCGTTATTGTCAGGTCGGTTAGACAGTGCATGGTCGCGCTGGTGTCGACCTTGGACAACCATCGCTTGGGTGTTTTTAACCTTTGGAATTGCCTTAGGGAGTTGGTGGGCATATTACGAGCTTGGTTGGGGCGGTTGGTGGTTCTGGGACCCAGTAGAGAATGCCTCCTTTATGCCATGGTTAGCGGCTACAGCGTTAATACATTCTTTAGCGGTTACAGAAAAGCGTGGTGTATTTAAAAGCTGGACTTTATTGTTAGCAATTTTTGCTTTTTCATTAAGTTTACTGGGAACATTTTTGGTTCGTTCGGGCGTATTAACGTCAGTCCATGCGTTTGCGGCTGACCCTGAGCGGGGTGTTTTTATCTTAGGTTTTTTAGCCGTTGTTGTTGGCGGATCATTAACCCTATACGCCCTTCGCGCTCCGGTAGTAAAAAGTGTGACCAAGTTTCAGTGGTTATCACGAGATGCCTTTTTATTAATTAATAATGTGTTATTGCTGGTGGCGCTAGGAACAATCTTATTGGGAACTTTATACCCATTAATTGCCGATGCATTAAATTGGGGGAAGATTTCAGTAGGTCCTCCGTATTTTAATTTTTTCTTTGTTCCATTAATGGGTTTATTGAGTGTCTTTTTAGGTTTTGGTGCCCATCTAAATTTGAAAAAAACAGCTCCTCAAAAGCTAATTTCCGGAATAAAAATACCAATTATTTTAGCCGTGGTATGCGGAGCTATATTGCCGTTGTTTATTGCGGATGAATATTTATTTGGCGCCAGTGTTGCCATTGCATTAGGCAGCTGGGTCATCTTTTCAACCTTATCGGATATGCTCAATAAAACCCGTCATGCGGATAATGTTGTGGTGGGTTTATTAAAACTTAAACCCAGTTATTTCGGAATGGTTCTTGGGCATTTTGGTTTGGCGATTAGTTTACTCGGTGTTTCCTTGAATACGATGTACAGCGATCAACGTGATTTGCGCATGACCCCCAATCAAGTCATTGAGCAGGGTGGTTATGAATATAAATTTATTGGTACAGAGAAAGTAAAAGGCCCTAACTATGTTTCTGATAAAGGCACCATTTTGCTGTTTAAAGAAGGTCAGCTAATTCACGAATTACAGCCTGAAAAACGTCGGTATCTCTCTGGCGGTAATATCATGACAGAAGCCGCTATCGATGCCGGATTTATGCGTGATTTATACGTTGCACTAGGCGAGCCATTAAGTGATGGCGCATGGGCTGTACGCTTGCATTATAAGCCTTTTGTCCGCTGGATTTGGTTGGGGGCGATTTTTATGGGGCTGGGTGGCTTGATGGCCATTATTGATAAACGCTATCGCCGAAAAACCCCAGCTGTTCAGGCTAAATAAACATTAAATGAAACATTACAGAAGTTAAATTATGGCGCGCTTAACGTTATTTTTACCCCTATTTATTTTCGCTGGTTTGCCTGTTTTTTTCTGGCGTGGATTAAGTCTTGATCCAACGGCTATGCCGTCGGCCTTAATTGATCAGCCAATGCCAACGTTTGAATTGCCTATCGTTAAAGACGCTAATTCGATGGTCACTCAAACGGCTTTTAAAGGCCAAGTATCACTTTTAAATGTGTGGGCAACTTGGTGTGTGTCATGCAAAGTTGAGCATCCTTTTTTAATTGAACTGGCCAAGCGCGGTGTGACGATCTTTGGGATTAATTACAAAGACGATACAAATGCGGCGCTTGGCTGGTTAAACAAACTAGGTGATCCCTACAAATTCAGCGTGGTAGACGCCGATGGTCGGTTAGGTATTGATTTGGGTGTGTTTGGGGCTCCGGAAACTTACATTATTGATCGCGAAGGAGTGATTCGTTATAAGCACGTTGGTGTGGTTGATCAGCGGGTTTGGGACACAAAGCTTGAACCAATTGTTAACTCCTTGTCTCTAGCTCAATGATTAGAAGTCTCTTTTTATGTGTTGTTTTTTTTATGTATTGCAACGCTTACGCTCAACAGAAAATATACAAATGGGTTGATGCAAAGGGTAAAACGCACTACTCAGAAGAGGAGCCACATGAGACGCAAAAATCAATCGAAGAAATAAAGGTAAAGCCACCAACAAAACAACATTCTTCTGTTGAAGATGGCGATACCATTGGATCAAACAAGCTTTGGTTTGACGAACAAATAAAACGCCGAGAGCAGTCTGAAGTAATCAAAAAACAAAAGCAAAAAGCGGTTCTAAAACGCAAGCAATCATTAAATCAATCGCAAAAAAAGTCATGCCAGAGTTATCGTAATAGTTTGGTCCGTTATCAGAATGAACTCAAGGCCAGCAAGAGAGCCGGCATTCGAGTTAAAACCGAAAATTGGTATAAGTCTAAAATATCCAGCTTAGAAGAAACGCTTAAAACTCTTTGCTGATAGTTAAGCTAATGGCTATAAATTCCAATATTTTGCCATTAACTATCTGACATGCTATTAATTAAGACAGATTAAATACACAATAATTATGTTGAGTTTTTTATGTCTCCAAAAACAATAATAAAAAAAGTGATCATAACATCGTTAATTACTTTGCCAGTTTATACCGCCGCTCAAGCACCGGCTTCACAGGTTGTTTTTAAACAAGACCAGCAAGACGTAGATGAAGACAGCTTGGTTGTTCGAGGTGTGCGCTGGACGGAATCTAAGCGCGATAGTATATCAGCCTCATGGCTGTCAACGGCTCATAGTATTGACTCATGGATGTCAGGTAATGAGAGCCGAGGTCGTAATAAAAGCCGCATCAATGTTGGTGTAAAACAAGAATTTAGAAAGTACGGCAATAATGAGAGCGATTTTTACATTCGCGGTAAAATTGATGTCCCAAACACCAAGCGCAAGCTTAAAATATTCTTTGACTCTGAAACCAATGATCAAGACAGTCTTGAAAATAAAAAGTTAGATACCGCAGAAGATACTTATACCACCGCGGGAGTTGGACGTACCAAGCAGGTTAAGAATTTCTCTTTCAGTAACGAAATAGGGGCTAAATTCAGGGTGCCTTTGGACCCATTTTATCGTTTTAAAGCCGAGTATGATTACGCTATTAATGATAATTGGAAAGGTGATATTGAGCAGAAAGTTTGGTATTACCACGAAAAAGGCTGGGGAGAATCTACTGAGTTCTCTTTCTCACGTGAGTTGAGTGAGCAATATGGTTTACGAGTCAGTACCGAAGCTCAATTTCAAAACCGTTATAAAGAATTTGAATTTGGCCAGTTTTTTACACTCTACCAGAATATTGCGGATAACTACTGGAACTCTTTTACGTTTGGTGTGGTTGGTTCAAACCAGCCTAATCCCCGAGTAAATAATTATTTTTTGTCAGCTAGCTATAAAAAACCAGTGTATGAAGATTGGGTTGTTGTCAGTGTGAATCCAAGGCTGAGATTTCCACGAGAAGATAACTGGAAGCCCAATCCAGAGTTAGAATTCAGGTTGGATGTATACTTTCAGGAAGATGCTCAATAAAAATTTTGGGTGAAGTTAAAATAGGCAGAGCTCAGAAACCGCACTCTTGCACAGTGCGGTTTCCGGACTTCAAAGCATCAGGTATAAGGCTTATATTTCAGCCGCCAAACGAACCCCTTGATTAATCGCACGTTTAGCATCTAATTCAGACGCCACATCCGCACCACCAATCAAGTGGTAAGTTTTATTCAAGCCTTCGACCAAAGCCCTTTGCGGCTCTTGTCCAGCACAAATAATGACGTTATCAACTGCTAAAACACGAGTCTCATCGCCGACTTTGATGTGTAATCCCGCATCATCGATTTTCTGATATTCACAGCCAGGGATCATTTTAACGCCTTTATTAATTAAACCGGTGCGATGAATCCAGCCTGTAGTTTTACCCAAACCACCACCAACTTTTTTGGCTTTACGTTGTAATAAAAATACTTCACGTGGTGACTCTGCCGGTTCTGCTATTACGCCTTCAATACCGCCACGCGCGGTAAACGTCATATCAACACCCCATTCTTTCATAAAGGCCGGTATGTTTTGGCTGGTCGCTTCACCTGCGTGAGTTAAATATTCAGACACATCAAAGCCAATGCCGCCAGCGCCAATAACAGCAACAGATTTACCTACCGGTTTTTTGTCGCGCAAAACATCAATGTAATTAAGAACTTTGGGGTGGTCAATACCATCGATAGGTGGCGTACGTGGCACGATCCCCGTAGCAATGATGACTTCATCATAATCCCCCGCGTTCAATTGTTCAGCACTCATTGTTGAATTGAGCTGTAGGTTAACTCCGGTGAGCTCGATCTGACGCTGAAAATAACGCAAGCTTTCATAGAACTCTTCTTTTCCTGGTACTTGCTTAGCAATATTAAACTGCCCGCCAATTTTATCAGCCGCGTCGAATAGTGTAACTTCATGACCACGTTGCGCCGCAGAAACAGCAAAAGATAAGCCAGCAGGGCCTGCACCAATAACCGCCAATTTTTTAGTGTTTGTCGTTGGGATTAAATTTAATTCGGTCTCGTGGCAAGCTCTTGGATTGACTAAGCAACTGGCCATTTGGCCGAGAAAAATGTGGTCGAGACAAGCTTGATTACAACCAATGCAAGTGTTGATTTCATCCGCTTTACCGGCGGCTGCTTTATTAACAAAATTAGAGTCAGCTAAAAACGGACGAGCCATAGACACCATGTCTGCATCACCGCGCTCTAGTACTTCTTCAAGAACCTCAGGCGTATTAATACGGTTTGATGTAACCACAGGGATGGATAAATCTTGTTTGAATTTGGCCGTCACCCAAGTAAATGCAGCGCGAGGTACTTTGGTGGCAATGGTGGGGATTCTGGCTTCGTGCCAGCCCACGCCAGTATTAATAATGGTGGCGCCAGCTTTTTCGATTGCTTTGCCTAGTGTTACGACTTCTTCATAATTACTTCCGCCTTCAACGAGGTCAAGCATGGATAAACGATAAATAATAATAAAATGTTCACCAACAGCTTCGCGAACTCGGCGTACGACTTCAACGGGTAAGCGCATTCTGTTTTCGTAACTTCCACCCCAATCATCATCACGTTTATTGGTTCGAGCGGCTATAAATTGATTCAAAAAGTAACCTTCTGAACCCATGATTTCAACGCCGTCGTAGCCACTTTTTTGCGCTAGAACAGAAGTGCGCACAAAATCGACTATTTGTTGTTCAATTTCATCTTCGGTAGCCGCTTTGGGCATAAAAGGATTGATAGGGGCTTGAACGGCAGAAGGTGCGATAGGGTTTTCATTAAAAGCGTAACGACCTGTGTGTAAAATCTGCATGCAAATTTTACCGTCTTCGGCGTGCACCGCGTCGGTAATGATTTTATGATCGGCACAATCTTCTTCGCTCCACAGCATTTTTGTGTGCTCATGGGTAGCGGCTCTTTTGTTGGGACCGAAACCACCGGTAACAATTAGTGCAACGCCACCTTTGGCGCGTTCAGCGTAATACGCCGCCATTCTTTCGTGACCGTTGGGAGCTTCTTCAAGGCCGGTGTGCATTGAGCCCATTAATACTCTGTTTTTTAGTGTGGTAAAGCCAAGGTCTAGAGGCTCTAACATTTTTGGATACAATTGTGTGCTCATAAAAATTTCCTTAAATGACATTCTTTATAAAATTCAGCGCTTACTGTTAAGCAAAAACAGTTAAGCAAAAACAGTTAAGCAGAAAATGGTGGTTTTATTTGAGCCAGTTCGTCAAATACGGGTTCACGTTTTTCCATCTTAGCGGTGAAGGTTTCCATCATGTCAACTTGCGGTTGAAACATCCCACTTTGCCAAGTCGCCATATATTTTAAACTGTCAGCCACGCTGTGATCGCGTGAATAATTTATCATCTCTTTACAGCCATTCACTGCCATCGGTGAACGTGACGCGATCTGTGCGGCAATATCCATTACGTAGGCTTGCATTGACTCTGTATCAGGGAATACTTTGTTCACTAGACCAAATTCTCTTGCTTCTTCGGAGTACATGCGTCGTCCGGTATAAGCCAGTTCACGCACAAGACCTTGGGGGATAAGATGAGGCAGACGCTGGAGGGTGCCGACATCGGCTGTCATGCCTAATTTTGTTTCTTCAATACTGAAAAAAGCGTCTTCAGTACAATAACGACTGTCGCAGGCGCTGATCATATCTACTGCACCACCAATACACCCACCGTGAATGGCCGCCAAAACGGGCATACGAGCATTTTCTAAGCTGCTTAGGCAATCTTGCAGCTGTAAGACTAAGCGGCGTAGGTTTTCATGTTTACGGGCAAGCTCTATTTGTTTGCCGAGGTTATCACCACCAAATACGGCTAGATCCATACCCGCACAAAAATGTTTACCCGTTGATGAAATCACAATGACTCTGGCAGAGCTATCACTGTCTATTTGCGTGACGATTTCAGGTAGCTCAGTCCAGAATGCCGCAGTCATCGTATTTAACGTATCAGGACAGTTTAATTGCAAGTGGGCAATTTTATTGTTTATTTCAAGCTTAAAGGCTGTGTATTCGGTCGTGGACATAGCTTTCTCCTTCGTTAACGCGTTAAGTCATCTCTGAATAAAAACTAGACGCTGTCTAGTCTTGATAGCGCTAAATTACTGCTATATTTTGACGCTGTCAAGATAGTTTGCTAAATTGACGCTATGAAAAAGAATTATCATCACGGTGATTTACACCAACAGTTAATTAGCGAAGCCGCCAAAATCATTCAAGCAGAAGGAGAGGCGGGTTTGTCAATGCGAAAACTGGCGACCCAAGTTGGGGTTTCTAGAACTGCGCCATACCATCATTTTAAAGACAAGCATGAGCTCTTGTGTGCTATTGCGGAAGAGGGTTTCTGCCGCTTTAATGAATTACGACAGCCTCTGTACACTATGGCTAACCCTGTATCAGAAGAAGGGTTACAGTTGGTGGTTAAAGGCTATGTGCAGTTCGCCACTCAATTTCCTGAGTATTATGACTTGATGTTTGGGGGGCATATTTGGAAGTCTGATCGCTTAACCGCCAGTCTACGTGCACAAGCCTACCAATCGTTTCGTGCCGAAGTAGATCGTGCACGCCAATGGCAAGTTGACGGCCTGATTGATGATTCTATTGATGTGCTGCGATACGCCCAAGTGAGCTGGAGTACGATGCACGGGATGAGCCGGTTATTGATAGACGGTATTTATGTTGATCAAACGGCCATTGAGTCTATGTGCGACACCGCTGTACAAATGTTTCTTACCTTTTTAAAAAATAACCAAGCCAGTAACTGATTTAATCACAGTGCTAATAATTGACTTTATCCTCAATGCTAATTCAAATCGGCGGCGTGTTGTTTGAGTAATTTCAGCGGGATAATTTCTAGCGCGTTGATGTGAGTTCTTCGTAAGTAAACCCTAGGCGCCATTTTGTTGTCTTTTGCTTCTAACCAACGTGCAGCGCATAAACACCATGTGTCTCCTGGCTTCAAGCCCGGAAAGTTATGCTCAGGTACGGGTGTCGATAAATCATTGCCTCGAAATCTAGAATATTCTAAAAAAGGTTGTGATATTTCAATGCAAACAGTGTGCGACCCCAAATCTTCTTTGCACGTATTGCATTTTCCGTCACGGAAAAAACCCGTGGTTGGAGAGTCGCCACAGACTTCTAATGGTTCGTTAAAAATGTTGATTGATTCTTCTTTGTCCATTTTCAAAGCCTTATATTGGTTTGGGTGTGTGACTTAATCGAGTTAGATAATTGGGCATTTATTGACCCAAAGATAGACATTCTATTTTACGATAGGTTTTTTGTTTTACATAAGTGGTTCGGGTTATCTCAATCGTTAGCTATTGCTTGTAACGCCGCACGAATTTTATCTGGGATGGGAGCCGGTTTGTTGGTTTTTCTATCAACAAACACATGCACGAAATGACCATTGGCAGCGGCTACGGCCTCACCTTTTTTAAAGATAGCGATACCGTATTCCACCGAGCTGTTGCCTAACCGATTGACTCTTAATCCGGTTTCAATTTCGTCGGGATAAGCGATGGCGCTGTGGTAATTGCAACCTGAGTTCACAACAAAACCAATCACAGGGCCGGACTCAATATTTAAGTCAGCCTTTTCGATCAGGTAGTTGTTGGCGGCTGTGTCGAAGTACGAGTAGTACACGACATTATTAACATGGCCATAGACATCGTTGTCGCTCCAACGTGTTGTAATAGTATCAAAGTGACAATAGTTTTCTCGGGTTTCAATAGTGCGGTCAGTCATAATGTCCTCTTAGCTGTAGAATCTCGGTGGTGGCTTTTAATAGGCCGCTTGATAAATGGATAGGGCAGCAGGGTAATCAACCTCTTTAGGATTATTTACCAATAAGCGAGTTTGCAACATGGCATCGTTTGCAAGCGTTGGTAAAAAGTCTTCCGTAATCTTCATTTCTCGTAAGCGAGTCGGTAAACCAAGTTCTTTAATTAAAGCTTCTAGTTTATCGATTAACAGCACGCTGATTTCCTGCACTGTACCTATGAATTTTTCGTTAGGAAAAATAATGGGGGCAAGTTCGGCGTAAAGCTCTGCCGCATTGGGTAAATTAAAACGCATCACATGTGGTAGAACCAAAGAATTACTCAAACCATGGGGAATATGAAAGTGTCCTCCAAGCGGGTAAGCCAGTGCATGAACCGCCGCAACAGGCGAGTTGGCAAAGGCTTGTCCGGCCATCATGGCACCCAACAACATATTCTCACGCGACTCTTGATTGGTTCCATCGTGAACCGCAGTTTGAATATTACTGGCCATGAGCCGCAGGGCTTCTTTCGCCATAAGATCTGACATTGGGTTCTTTTTGGTATTGTTGGTAAAGGCTTCAATGGCATGGACCATTGCATCAATACCGGTAGCGGCGGTTACATGTGCCGGTAAGCCCATGGTTAACTCAGCATCTAATATGGCAAAGTCGGGTAAAAATAGCGGTGTTACGGCACCCATTTTAGTGGTTGAACCGGTAGTAACTATGGCAACGGGCGTCACTTCTGATCCGGTACCCGCTGTGGTTGGTATTTGTAGTAGTGGTAGTCGTTTACCTCGGGCATTATCTATCCCATAAATATCATTTAGCGATTGCTGGCTGTCAGGGTGTGCTAACAGAGCCACGATTTTAGCGACATCCATAGAGCTGCCACCACCAAAACCTATAATGGCGTCGACCTTAGCTTGCTTGGCCATATCGATAGCCTCTAAGACAACATTTTCAGGTGGATCTGCTTGTACATCGGTGAATAGTTGGATGGCTATGTTGGCTTGTTGAAGGTTTTCTAGTGTTGTTCTATGCAGGCCTAATTGTCTGATACCAGGATCGGTAATAAACATGACCGACGTTATACCCTGTTGTTTGCAAAGGTCAGATAAACGTGAGGCGGAACCAAATTCACAAATAATACGTTGGCTGGTGGCGAAGCTGAATGGGTTCATGTTCTTCCTTTTAGGGGTGATTTTAGCAGTCATTATAATGACTAAAAAAAATCTATGTGACACTAATAATATTCAATATTCGCCAATATTATTAAGCGCTACTTAGTTCTTCTAAAGCATTCGTGTATTACCGGATAAGAATGCTATTCTTTGATCTCATTTGAGTGCTATTGATCGTGTTACTTAGAGTGTTAGAGTGCTTGTTAACGTATTTATTAGAGTACTAAGGCAGTTTGAGGAACCAATGTTATGAGCCATCCGACGTATCAAACAATTCAATACGATGTTAAAGATTTAATACTTACTCTCACGTTAAATAGGCCAGATAACCTTAATTCTTTTACCGTAGAAATGGCTGATGAATTGATTCACGCATTTAACCGTGCCAGTGATGATGATGCCGTGAGCGCCATTGTTGTAACGGGAGCGGGGAGAGCTTTTTGTGCCGGTATGGATTTAAACCAGAGTGGCAATGTTTTTGGTTTGAATGAAAGTCAGAAGCCTACGCTAAAAGACATGCAAACTAACGACAAGATTGACAGCATAAGTGATACCGGTGGTCTAGTTACGTTAAGTATTTATGATTGTAAAAAGCCGGTCATAGCGGCTGTGAATGGACCTGCAGTTGGTATTGGCGCGACAATGATGGCGGCCATGGATATTCGTTTGGCATCCGAAAAAGCTAGGTTTGGTTTTGTTTTTGCCAAAATAGGCATTACCCCAGAAGCTTGCTCAAGTTGGTTTTTACCGAGAATTGTAGGTATTTCACAAGCGTTGGAGTGGGTGTATACCGGAGAGATTTTTGACGCCAATACGGCGAAAGAAAAAGGCTTTGTTAGATCCGTTCATGCACCAGAAAATCTCTTAGAGGAAGCTTACAAAATAGCTCGTAGTATTGCTGAAAAGTCTCAAGTATCAATAACCTTAGCCAGACAAATGATGCTTAAGTTATCGGCTGCTAACCACCCTCGGGAGGCTCATAATGTTGATTCCTTGGCTATTTTTTATACCAGCAGTAAGGACGGCAAAGAGGGAGTGGCATCGTTCTTAGAGAAACGTGCTCCAGAATTCACTCAAAAATCTTCAACGGATATGCCAGATTTTTATCCGTGGTGGTAAGTTCAGTAAAAACTGTGGGCGCTGATGGTGGCATTGCTAGACACCTAAACTTCAGGCACTAGAATTGAGCACATGAGCCACACCTAACAACAGGAAATATTTTGAACATTTCATACGCCGTGCGTCTCATCGTTATTTGTGCCTGTCTCTGGAGTACACTTGCTTCAGCTGATAAACCTCAATACCCTATAAAAGCAGTAATTCCTGACAGTATCACTCGTCTGTTTCCCGAGAAAGCCGAATCGATAAAAAGCGTTCTAGCGACTACGGATTTTGAATTTGAATATACGGTACGCCCTGATCTAAGAAGCGGATACGACTTCAGTAAAAATAACGTAGATCTTATTGTTTACGCCAATAAAACAGAACCATCTAATTTTAATCCCATTAAAATACTTCCCCCCGTGGATACTCTCAACCTATGGTGGTGGACTGCAAATCCCGAACTCTGCAAACTGAGTAAAGCCGAGCGCTTTCAAATGACCGTTGTCGGAATACAGGGGTTAAAATTTTACGAAGAAATGATCTTTCCACACTTTAAACATCACGTTGGAATTCCAAAGGTGGGTAACTTAGTCAAACTATTACTTCGTGACCGCGCCCAATTTACAATCGGCTCAAAACCTGGCATTCAGCTTCTCGATGATATCGATCAAATAACGCAGTGTGAAGACGATGAACCTTTTCTAACGATAAATTTCTACACTCATATTCATCCCGACTATGCACACACAGTTCCAGCGATAGAAGCGGCCTATCAAAAAGCGTTTGGCAATCTAGAACCACGGTAAAAATGGTTGTTGAAGCCGATTGACAACCCATAAACAGATCACTAATATTCGCGCCTCGATCTTGCCCAGATGGTGAAATTGGTAGACACGCCAGCTTCAGGTGCTGGTGGCCGCAAGGCCGTGGAGGTTCAAGTCCTCTTCTGGGCACCATTATTAAATCCAGCAACATCCGAAAACGTCTAAAAACACTATAAAAACAGGCTTTTTTTGTAAACACTGCATCCGATGTCGTGTTGTAACATTTTGCTAAATCCGCACTTTATTGTAACATCAGATGTAACATTAGGATTCCAACCCAATCTGAAGTTTCGTGAGTGTTACAATGCCAAAAACGACCAGACAACTCACCAGTACCGAAATAAAACTGGCTAAGCCTAAAAACAAAGAATATAACCATCGCTGATGGTAAAGGCCTGTACCTTCGCGTTAAGCCCAACAGCTCCAAACTTTGGCTGTTCAATTTCACTCGGCCCGTCATTAAAAAAAGAGCCAACCTTGGTCTGGGAAACTATCCCGATCTATCATTAGCTGATGCCAGAGAGAAAGCTCAAGAATTTCGAACCGTCTTAGCGAAGGGTTTAGACCCGCAGAATATAGGCAGGAGCAGGAGCTCAAAGCCAACGAAGCCTATGCCAGCACTTTTCGGGTAGTAGCCGATAGGTGGCTCAAACTCAAACAACCTAATGTTTCCGAAACATACTATAAAAAAATCGATGACCGACTAAATAAATTCGTCTTTCCCTGGCTGGGCAATATTCCAATCCATCAATTCATACAGTTCGACATCGTTACTATCCACGGTGATTAACTGAATCAACTTAGGATGAATAAACAATCTCTCCCTTCCCACCTGCTGCTCGACTAACACTCCAATACTTACCAGTTTTTTCAGATATTCAGAGGCCGTCTGACGCTTGGCAATGTTAGCCTCTATCAGGTTACTTATGCGGCAGTACGGCTGTTCAAAAATCGTATCAATTAGTTCACGGCTATATATTTTGGGTAACTGCTCCCGCACATAATCGGCAGTGTGATCTGCCAGCTTACGAATGCTAATAATTTTCTGTGTTGTCCATTGCGCTGTGCTTTCTACCGCTTGCAGCATATAGAGCAGCCATGGTTCCCATGCCTGCTCGCGAGTCACTTTGAGTAGATTGCTATAGTACTGGCTCTTGTTGGCGATGATGTAACGGCTTAAATACAAAATCGGCAGGTTAAGCAATTCTTCCTGCACTAGGTACAGGATATTCAAAACCCTCCCGGTGCGACCATTACCATCTGTGAAGGGATGAATTGCCTCAAACTGGTAGTGCATCACCCCCATACGTATGAGAGGGTCTAGCTCTGGGTGCTCATAAAGCAGTTTTTCCCAGTTACTTAACAGGTCACGAAGCACTTTTTCACCTTCAGGAGGTGTATAAATGATCTCGCCAGTTTTATCGTTCGCCAAGGTTGTGCCAGGAACTTTGCGCACGCTCATATCGACACCCTTGATCTGGCTGCAGATGGATTCGGCCATATTAGTATTGATGGGGCGCTTTGATAACGCCTGCCAGCCTTCGTACAAGGCTCTGCGATAACGCAAGGCCTCCTTAGTCGCTAAATCTGCGTGGGCATCATCGCTATCGGCAAATTGAAAAAGCTTATCTGTGGTTGTAACGATATTCTCTATTTCAGAGCTATCTTTGGCCTCTAATAATGGCAAGGTGTTGATCAACATCGCCTGATTGGGAATTAATTCAGCTGCTTGCTTAAGCTCTGCCAATGCGGCTCTGGCTTCAATGCAGCGTTTCAAAACGGCTTTGGTTTCCAGTTCGACCTCAGGTGGTAAAAGAGGCAGGTCGTTATATGGTTTTTCAGGGTTCCAGTTCATATGTTTGTAAATTATAGTTTTATCGACACGTCGGCAGCTTATGTCGATGGCATCGACACGTCAACCCATTATGTCGATATAAGTTAAAAATGTAGCCATATATGTGCTGTGGAAGGGGTTTTTGGTAAAACATGGATATTTTTTATGATTTTCTAACCCTATTTTTGCATTATGGTTAGAAAATACAGTTCGTAGATGTCTGTTATCCGTCTAATTGACTGCTACTCTAGCGTCCAATTGCTTGTTTCAAGCATCGTATCATTGAGAAGCTGGGCGCTAACTTCTCAAAAATGACAATTTTTGATCAAGACAAAAACAGTGCTTTCCTATTTTATGAAATTTCAGTGGTGAATTATTGAGCTGTTGAGAGGCGCAGAGGAATAGGATTCGCATGGCTAAATGGTTAGATTTTGATGTAACACTTGAGGTAACATTGTTATTTTTTAATATTAAATAAACATAGTAAAAACAAATAGTTATGAATTTAAATCAAGTCCTCTTCTGGGCACCATATGAAAATATAAAGAAGCCTGCATTGTTGCGGGCTTTTTTGTGGCTGTTGTTTTATGTTGTCTATGCTGTTTTATGATTAACAATGAATTCAAAAAAACAATGAATTCAAAAAAACAATGAATGTAAATCAAGTGGTAGAAGAGTTATACGCTCTAGCCAATCCCGAAAAAATCAAACTCAAAAAGAAAAAATTTGGTATCTTCGTGCCGACTAGTGATACGGTTAAGAGCCTTTAAGTACCGATAAATAATCCTTAAGTGAAAAAGCATGATATTCACACCAACCAAAATAAGACCACTTTATGCAATGGCTTAACCATATCTGTGAAGTCGATTCAGCCCAATGGAATAATACTTTTCCGTTTCTTCAAAAAGAGTTTTTATCAGCACTCCAAGACAATGGATCTATTGGTGGTGAGTCAGGTTGGCAGCCCCATTACCTACAACTTAAATCGCCTAGTCTGGTGCTGCCCACGTTTATTAAAAGGCATTCATTTGGAGAATATGTTTTCGACTGGAGTTGGGCTGAAGCCTATCAGAAACACGGATTAAATTATTATCCAAAGCTCATTGTTGCGGCTCCTTTAACCCCGGTCCCTAGTCCCAAAATTATTGGTTGTGAGACACGCATCAACGGTCAAGAAATCAGCGATGCGTTACAAGGCCATTGCCGCGAACAGGGATTGTCAGGCGTGCATTATCTTTTTTGCAACAATGAAGAAAAGCTCTTACTGCAAGAGCATAATTGGCATTTAAGAAAGTCGGTACAGTTTCATTGGCACAACAATCAATACACGAGCTTCGAACATTTTTTAAGTACCTTTAAATCACGTAAACGAAAAGCCATTTTAAAAGAACGCTTAAAAATTCAACAAGCCAATATCGAAATCACTAAATTGAATGGCCAGATTGTAAGCGAAGCCGACTGGCACTTTTTTTATTATTGCTACCAATCTACATATGCCAAACGGGGTAGGGAAGGTTATATCAACCTTGACGCTTTTAAGATGATGGCGGCCAGTATGGGGGATCAAATGGTGTTGATAAAAGCCAGCCATAACGATCAACCCTTAGCTTGTGCCCTGTATTTTAAAGACCATGAGAATTTGTATGGCCGTTACTGGGGTTGCGCTCAAGAATTTCCCGGATTGCACTTTGAATTGTGTTATTACCAAGGTATAGAGTATTGCATTGAACATGGGCTTAAGCACTTTAACCCGGGTACTCAAGGTGAGCATAAAATCAGTCGCGGCTTTGAACCCAGCTTTTGTTATTCATTACACCATCTAACGCATCAGGGCTTTCATGAGGCGGTGGGAGATTTTGTGAGACAGGAGTCAAATCAGCTGGATCACTATCAAAGGCAGTGTTATGAACAATTGCCTTTTAATCAAAACCACATGCCTGAGTTAAGACTTGATTAAGGTTTAATTTTTTTACTGACTCTGTGGCCATCTAGCTTCCATTGAAAGAAGACGTTCCTCAAAGGCATAGAGGCTAATATTTATATCAGAGTAATTACTGTAAAGTTAAATAGCTCTGAGGTCTCAGCGTTTTTATGTTGAGATCATATTGAGACAGATCTCTAGTATTGGACTCAGCCACGATGATAAAAATCACACCAGAAGACTACTCGATTTTAGAAGTCGCGATTAAGCGTACAATAGCTCGAACCGGACTCAGTTTAGATAATTACACGTCACTTGGTTTAACCGCGAAGCAGTACCGCTGGGACTTATTAGAAAAAACAGGGCTCAAAATAGGTGACGGAATAAAGGTTAACGGTGATGTGAATATTTATGCCTATGCTAATAAAACCCATTTAGATACCGCTCTACGTCGAATCACTAAGACTAAGTAGATTTAGTTGTGATTTCCTCCGAGCGTTAGTCGACGCTATGCACGCTCGTTGTATCAACTAGTGCGGCAATTTTAGTTTTCATACCAATATCTCATTGGTATCTACGCCCTACCTACTAAAGATTTACTGCTATATTTATTTGACATCCTTTTAGCCGTTTAAAACAGTATGAAATACGACTTTTCAAACATTTATAGTCTTGTGATTGGGCTGCCTGTTATCAATAAGTTTGCCGCCGACGTGACTCTCAATAATATTTCATCTGAATATTATGAGTAACACCACAGCCTCTTCTCGTAAAGGGTCTTTGCGTAACCAGCTGGTTGCTTGGCTGCTGTTAACCTCGTTAGTGCCACTTCTTATAGTCTCTGTACTTAGTTATCAATTGGCTAGCGATAGCTTGCACAAACTCGCATTAGAAAAAATCGAAACAACGGCAGTTGATTATGTGGCTTTTATTGAAAATTGGTTTGACTATCGCATTATGGATGTTGAGCGAATGTCGAAGAGTCCAGTATCTTCGATGCTATTAACCTCACTTAACGAAGGTGTAAGTGATAGCGGTCTGCCAATAGCGAATTATGTTAAGAGTGTTGATTGGGAGTATCGAGCAGGATATTTGCGCGATTTTTTTTCAAATCAAATGTCTTCTTACGATTTTATCTATGATCTATTCTTGATCGATGAACACGGTGAAATACTGTTTACCTTGGCTAAAGAGTCGGACTTAGGGACCAACCTTTATAAGGGCGAATATGCAAACACCTTATTTGCTAAAACCGCTCGTCATTCATTTATATCAGAAAAAACCGCATTCTCTGACTTTGAATTTTATGCGGCATCCAATGACCTGCTAAGTGCATTCTTTTGCACTCCGATATTCTCCGACACAGGAGAAAAAATTGGCGTTTTCGCTATGCAGGTCCGGTTAGACAGAGTTCAAAGTTATTTGCAAAAAAACCAGTCAAAAAGTGAGTCCCACTATGTGGTTGGGACGGACGGTTTGATGCGCACAGCGGTAAATAATGAACAGGACGACGTACTTGTAAAGCAGATTAGTACGCCAATATTTCATGAATGGTTGTCGTCGAATAAGGGGCTAAAACAGTCGGACGATTTTAATGGTGAAACCAAAGTTGGGTATTTAGGACCTGATGGGTATTCTGTTATTGGAATATCCAAACCAATTACCGTAGCCGATGTTGAGTGGTTATTGGTAAACGAAATTGATGAAAGTGCGGTGCTGGCCCCAGCAAAACAGCTGGCATTTACCGTTGCTGTCATTTTTTTATTGATCAGCGGCTTGATTGTTTTTTTTGCTTTTCGCTTGTCATACCGACTGACGCAGCCCTTGTCTCAATTAGCCGATGCTAGCCGAGCCGTGGCACAGGGTAAGCAAAACCAGCAAGTAACAGTAAAGGCCAATAATGAAGTTGGCCATTTGGCAGATACGTTTAATGACATGTTACTAGCTCGGCAAAAATTTGAGCAAATACTTAAAGATAATCACGCGCAGTTAGAGTTGGTTATTCGTGGGGCAGCGATAGGAACTTGGGACTGGAATATCATCACTAATGGCATTGTTTTTAATGAGCGCTGGGCAGAAATGCTCGGTTATACGTTAGAGAGCTTGTCGCCAGTGTCGCTTGATACCTGGAATCGTCTTTCACATCCTGAAGATTTAATGGCGTCTGATACTCAGCTTGAAGAATATTTAAGTGGTAAACGACAAAACTACGAAGCTGAAGTTCGTATGAAACACCGTTTGGGTCATTGGGTGTGGATTCTGGATGCGGGGAAAGTAGTAGAGCGCGATGCCAATGGTAAACCTACCCGGATGATTGGTACTCATTTAGATATTACCGAGCGTAAGCAGACGGAGCTCGATCTGTTAACGGCTAAAGAACAAGCTGAAGCGGGAGCGAAATCGAAAAGTGAATTTCTGGCCAGTATGAGCCATGAAATTCGTACGCCCATGAACGGCATATTAGGCATGTTGGGTTTATTGTCTCGAGGCCGTTTAGATTCGACCCAAGAGCATCAGGTACGTTTGGCGACAACCAGCGCACAATCCTTACTGACACTAATTAATGACATACTCGATTTTTCTAAAATCGAAGCCGGTAAGTTAGACATTGAGGTTATTGATTTTGACCTGGTTGAAATGCTGGGTGACTTTGCCGAATTTGAAGCGCAAAAAGCTCAGGAAAAAGGCGTCGAGTTTATTCTGGATTTAACCGGCATTAATCAGTCGATGGCACGGGGAGATCCTGGCCGAGTAAGACAAATTCTATCTAATTTAACCGGTAATGCGATTAAATTCACTCAGGCTGGTGAGGTGATAATCCGTGCCAGAGTCCAAGATGCAGGTACCGGTTTGCTGTTTTCGTGTGACATTCAAGATACCGGTATTGGCATCGCGGTCGAAAAACAAAAACGTGTTTTTGACTCGTTTGATCAGGTCGATGCTTCAACGACTCGAAAATATGGTGGGACTGGTCTTGGTTTGGCCATCGCTAAGCAATTGTGTGAGTTAATGGACGGCGAACTAACCGTAACAAGCGAGGAGGGAGTAGGATCTTGTTTCAGTTTTACCCTTCGTTTACAAAAGAGCGCCCAGTCTAAACTGGTTATTCCGAAAACGGATATTGCCGGAGTTCCTTTTTTGGTTGTTGATGACAATGCAATGCATCAGTCAGTCTTATCTCACCAATTGGAAAGTTGGGGTGCTGAAGTCGTCGTAGCTGGTTCAGGTGCTCAGGCAATGGATGTTTTGGCTCAGCGCCAACAATCAAACAAACCAGCTTTTAAAGCCGCGTTTATAGATATGGAAATGCCGATTATGGACGGTGAAAGCCTAGGCAGGTCCATAAGGAAAGACGAGCAGCATTCGTGCATGGCTTTGATTCTGATGACATCTATAGCTAAGCGGGTTGATTTACAGAAACTGCTGACTATCGGTTTTAATACCTGTTTTCCAAAACCTGCCACCTTATCTGATTTATCAGGCGCTCTTGAGCTTGTTATGCAGTCTCAAAATAAGACTGCAGCTATCGAAAATGTATCTACTCCAGAGTCAACAGCGTTTCAGGTTAACCTCTATGAGTGGCCGACTGATACTCGGGTCTTGGTGGTGGAAGATAATTACATCAATCAAGTGGTAGTACAGGGTGTATTTGAAGATTTTGGTTTGCAATGTGACTTAGCCAGCAACGGGCTTGAGGCGTTATCGATCATGCAACAAGCGGGCACAGACTTACCTTATAAAATTGTATTTATGGATTGCCAGATGCCTGAAATGGACGGTTACGAAACCACCGAAGCTATTCGCCAAGGGCGTGCGGGTGAACATAATATTTCAGTGCCTATAGTGGCTATGACCGCCAATGCAATGAAAGGAGACAGGGAAAAATGTTTAGCCTCAGGTATGGATGATTATTTAAGTAAGCCAATAAACCCTGATGCAATTGAGGAGCAATTAGTTCATTGGTTGTTACCGCAAAGAAAAGCTCACAGCAAAGATCTATCGACACCTGAAGTTTCGGCTAGGCCTATGCCTGATGTTATTGTCTGGGATAAGGATAAAGCGTTAAATCGAGTTAAAAATAAGTCAGAACGCCTGCTTATCTTAGTTAAGATGGCGTTAACGAACATCCCTGAGATGCTGTTGAAATTGGAAGTCGACTTAACTGATTTAAACTACGAGGGCATTGCCTATTTTGCCCACAGTATTAAAGGTGTGGCCGGCAACTTGAGCGCTGAACAGTTGATGCAAATAGCGGCTGAATTAGAGGAGGCGGCCAAGCTACCTGATCAGGATATGGTGCTCTCTGGGGCAGAACAATTAAAACAAAGTTTTGAAACCTTAGCCATTGAGTTTGAGGGTTTCAGTAAAGAGTATTCTTAACAGTACTTATATTTTAAACAGCGAATAGAGTTTTACTGTGAATGTTCTTCACTTCGAGTTGACGCTTTGTCGAGAAACGGCCATCAACAGGCACAACATATAGAGACCTTGTAAGAGAGGGGGCATGAAATATATAACGAAAGTAATATCGGCTATCACAATGTTGTGCCTTAATGCTCATCAATAATACTGATTGGATAGGCTTCGGTCCCTATTTCCATGAGGCCCTTGACAGTTTCAATCATGCACCCCTAAAAAATCGAAGATAATGTATGAAGGTTGTTTTAATTACCGGCGCTTCTTCTGGATTTGGTAAAAGCATAGCCGTGCATTTAGCCTCGTTAGGTCACACCGTTTTTGGTACCAGTCGCTCACAAAAAGAGTCTTTCGCTGGTGTCACCATGTTGCCATTGGATGTAACTGATGACGAGTCGGTACATGAATTGGTAAAGCAGGTTATCGCTCAAGCAGGCAAGATCGATGTACTGATTAACAACGCTGGTGTTGGTCTGTGTGGTTCTATTGAAGATACGTCTATAGAAGAGGCACGTTGGCAAATGGAAACCAATTTCTTCGGGCCTGTGCGCATGGTAAAAGCGGTGCTACCACACATGCGTGAGCAAGGCGCTGGCCGTATTATAAAAATTGGTTCTTTAGCCGGGCAGTTAGCATTACCTTATCAACCGTTTTATTCCACCAGTAAATTTGCGATAGCCGGTTTTAATGAGGTTCTTAGATTAGAACTGGCAGGCAGTGGCATCGATTCAACGATGATAGAACCAGGTGATTTTGCCACAGGGTTTACGGCCGCCAGAGTGTTTAGTGAACAAGCCAAAAGTGGTTTGCATGCAGAGCAGTTAGAAAGGGTTGTGGGTATTTATGAGCGGGATGAAATAGGCGGTGCGTCACCGCAGTTATTGGCCAAGCTTTGTGCACGCATCATTGAGTCAAAAAAAGTACAGCCTCGTTATAGTGTTGGCCGTATGGATCAACGGTTTGGGCTATTGCTAAAACGCTGGATTCCGCACAGCTGGATGGAAAAACTTATGCTGTATATATATCAAATAAAATAACTGTCCGAATTAGGTTGGAGATTTATTGGTGCTACATCCGTAATCAATTTACGCTCCTGATCTTCTAATGAATTCCAGCGTGACACGAGTTCACGCCAGCTGGCTACCTGAAATGATTTGGCTACGGACCGAAAAGGTTTGCCGTCTACTTCACCATCGTATAGCGCTTCATTGTGATCAAAAGCTTGCTCATTAAATAAACGCTGGCCTTGCTTATAGTGTTTCTCATAAGCGTTTTCATTTTGTTGCATTAGCGGAATAAATACTCGCTGGATTTCGTCCAGTAACGGTTTAATGGATGTGTCTAAAACAAGCTTATGGTCTTCGGGTTGTGGAAATTTTCCTGCTCGAATATTGACTAGCCATTGATACGTGCTGGGAGCATTTTGTTGAATGTAATTTGCCGCGCAGGGATCAGCTAGGTTCATAGCCAGTTGACCATAAATACTGGCGTCGGCCAAAGTAAATCGTCCTCCCAATAAATAATCTCTCTGAGATAGTATGCTTTCAAGAGCGCTTAGTAATCGATCGAAAGCGTCTTCAAGCAGGCTGTGGGTTTCAGGGAATCCTTCTCTTACGGGAGGTTGCAGAGAAGGGGGTAAATCATTGATAGTAAAACCATCCGGCGCACTGCTAAATAAATAGGGTAGACGCCTTACCTGGCGAGGTGGGAACTGTTTTTCTATCTCACCAGTCAATGGCCCCAATAGCTTTTTAAATTCTGCCGCAAGCCGTTTGCCTGCTGTATTGGTTTTTGCCGATTTTTTCCAGCGCATGTGATGCGCCATGTACAAGCCAAAATCATCAGCGTATTCATCAATTAAGGCGACGACAAATTCTATTGAGTGATCGGTGAAGGTGGCGAGTTTAAGATTTTTTGCGGCCTGAGATTTATCCAGCCAATGGGCGAATGCGGTCGAGTCGTAATAGGCATTGTTCTTGTCGTCAAACATAAATGGCACTAGAGGTAATTCATCCAGAGCACTCATTATTGGCCAAGTGATTTTTGTCCAGCCTTTGGTTAATGCTTTAACTCTTAGCTGCGAGGCTAAGGCTTTAAAAAATCCACCGTCTTGCGGCTGGTAAACAATTGGGATATTACAATAGCGCAGACAGGACTCAGTTTTTAAATAGAAAGGCGAGAGCTCAGAGCCCCAGAGAGTATAATACGGTTTTTTCATGGGGCTCCAAAATCCGAAGGGTATCAGGTTATTATGTTCTAAATTGACCTTCTATTATGCAGGCGGGTCTTTAGTGAGGGACGTCCTTCGATCCAGCAGCGGCAACTTGGCCACCATCAAGAACGAGCGTATTACCTGTCATCCACGCAGTGGCGCGCGACGATAAGTAAATCGCAGCGCCAGCGGCATCTTTTGCGTCACCCATGCGGCCTCGCGGTAAGTTAGACGTTAGCTTGTCATGCAGAGCTTTGTCATTAGCCATAAACGCGGTCATATTGCTTGGAAAAAATCCCGGAGCAATAGCATTCACATTGATGTTGTCTGGAGCCAAGTCAGAAGATAAATGCTTGGTTAAATGAATGACCGCCGCTTTACTAGAGCTATACGAATAAGTTTCCATGCCAGGATTGGTGAGTCCATTAACGGAAGCAATGTTAATGACTCGAGCAGGGTTCTCCTGAGTAGCGGCACTCTTTAATGCCGGCAATAATTGCTGAGTTAAAAAGAACAATGACTTAACGTTTAAATCCATGACCTTATCCCAGTTTGCCTCAGTAAAGTCTTCGATTTTAGCGCCCCAAGAAGCGCCGGCATTGTTAATTAAAATATCAATTTTGCCTTCACGTTTTTTAATTTCATCTGCAAACGCTAGCACGCCTTCGTGACTCGATAGATCAGAGCGAATAGCAATGCATTCGCCAAGGGCGCCTAATGTTTCTTGCGCGGCTTTCAGTTCGGCTTCTTTGCGGGCAGTAATGTAAACCTTGGCACCGTTTTCAAGTAGGCCTTGAGCCATCATGGCACCAATGCCGCGAGAACCACCGGTAATGACCGCTATTTTTCCGGCTACATCAAATAAATTTTTCATGGGCATGCTCACTTTAAAATGATTAAAAATGTTGAGGTTAAACTTATCTTAGGTCTACAAAAATGTACATGACATGGCATGTCTAGGTGATGCATAAGGTTAATATTTTTGTCAGTTCAGGTTTATTGAAGCAGCAAAAAAATTGCTGTGAAATAGCATTAAAATTAGGACGCGGATTCTAATTTTTCTAAATATGATCATTACAGACGCTAGAGGCTCAAGTTAAAAAATAGCGTTTACATTATAAAAATACCAATACTAAAAATTAAGACACAACAAAAAAAGTTCTAACACGAAGTTAGAGCTCTTAATTAAAATGGGTATTATTTATGAGTATTATATCAAGTAACAAAAATGTCATATCTAAGCGTAAAATGAGCGTTCTCGTAGCGATTCTTGTTATGGGTTATTTATTATTTGTAATCGCAAGTTAATTGCTTATAAAAAGGTTGGAGTGCAGCAACTAGAATTAATACAAATTAATTCTCACTCCTGCCTTATATGAAACGGTTGACGTCCCATATTTCTAATGACTATTGATGTCCCTCTTTGATTTTTTCGGTGTAGGCAGACTAAAAATATAGTTTCTCACGCCTTATTTTGTTATTTTCACATCCCTTTACATAAACTGAGTCTCATTCATTGAATAAAGAACCTATTTTGATGCTGGCCGATATTGCCAGTGAGGCCCATGCCCGAATTCAGCAAGACTTTCTGCATATTGATCCGGTTATCGGGGTTAGCCGCAGCATGAGAAAAAGTGGTATTCCCGCTGACGCTATGACCATTGATTGTCTTAAAACCGGTAAGAGAATCATTATAATTTTGCATGATAAGGAGGCTGATATTATTCGCTATCAGTTTTCTTACAAAGATAAAGATCCGGGCAGCGAGTACGAAGTTATGTCGCTTAATGATGCGACCTCACAAACCTTTTACGATTGGATTAGTCACTATTTTTCCACGTCAGATAAAGATGAACAATAATCCGTCATATTTTACTGCTTGAGCTGTATTTATTTATTAATTCGCGCTAAAAATGGCGCGACTAAACTGCTGATATAAATACCATTATCGGTTTCATAAGCGCCCGTTGTTAAAGGGTAATTAGCTGCAGGATCTTGCAGGTTTTCAAGCACTTCACCATCCTCTGAGATGGCTAAAATATGGCCGTAAAATTTGGCTTTGGGACGAACAAAGCTCGGTAGCCGTTGCACGACTTTTCTTAACCAAGGTTTGGCCGCGAGTTTATCGAGTAACGCAATTCGAGGTGAGGTAAACCCTAACCAAAACTTACCGTCTTTACCGGCCGTGATGTTGTCGGGAAAGCCCGGTAAGTTGTCTAAAATAATTTCAGATTGACCTTGTTTATTACCTGCAAGCCAGTACTTCCATACACGATATTCTGACGTTTCATTAACCAAAATAAATTGATTATTAGGATCGGCGGTAACGCCATTGGCAAAACTTAAACCGGTCATAATGACACGGCTAGCGCCAGTGCTTGGGTTGTATTCAATTACTCGTCCGGTGTAGCCGTGCTCGAGAATATCCACCAAACTGGCTTTGTAGGTACTGCCGTAAGCTTTGGCAGAAAAACGGGCGGTTGAGTCGCTGATATAAAGATTACCATTGCCCGCTAGGACTAAATCGTTGGCGTAGAGCAGGGGCTTACCATCAACTTCAGATAATTTTTTAGTGAGAACCCCGTCGGCACTTAAATGAAATACGCCTTCAAACGCATCGGCAATCCAAAAGTCATTATTATTACCTTGTGTGATGCCTAATGGCCTCCCGGGTAATTTTACCCAAGCCGTGCCTTCTTGTTGGTTGGGTTGCCAGCGAATGATCCAACCTTGATCGGTGGTGGCATAAACCACGCCATGGGCGTCTACAAGAACACCTTCAGGGCCGGTGTAGTCAGCCATTGTAAGCACATCAAAGTCTTGCAGTGCGGTATTGGTGGCATAGTCGCCTTCATAGCTAGGCGCTTGTGGGGCGTTCCAGCTTATAGGTTCTACTGCCACGGGCCACAGCACAAAATAAAGTAAAAATGCGGTAACTATAGTTGCTGTAGTTTTTAAAATCATGAAAATGTCCCGTTGAGATTATTTTTGATTTTGCGCACGGAAGTCTTTGGGGGTAAGACCAGTCCATTGTTTAAAGGCTCTGGAAAAAACTCGGGGCTCACTAAAATCCATTCGTAACGCAATTTCAGTAATACTTAAACTGCGATTGAGTAAAAGTTTAATGGCTAAGTCATTACGCAGGTTGTTTTTTATTTGTTGGTAACTGGTGCCTTCGGCGGATAATTTTCGGCGTAGAGTTTGTTGGCTGATGCCCAGATTTTTACACAGATCTTCGGCTATGGGCATAGCTAACGACTCGCTATTTTTACTTTGTAGTAACTGATTGATACGAGCGGTTAAGCTGGTGTCTTCGCCGGGAATAGTCAGTAGATCAATGGGCGCTCGACGCAGAAAAACTTCGAGTTCACGTTTGCTTTTTATCAGTGGCTGCTCAAGGTAATGCTTATGAAAAACCAAACGGTTGTATTTGCTTTTTGTGTAAGTTGGGCAGCGAAACAAAAGATTGAATTCCATTGGATCGAGAGGCGTGTAATTAATGTAGGTAGCCTGTAATTTTATCGGTTTACCGATAAACCAACTGGCAAATCTATGCCAAATAACCAGCCAATATTCAATATAGAAGTGCTCAAAATCAAGTTCAGGTCGGCGAAATTCGGTGGTGAAATAAACGTGGTCGCCTTCGTATTCAAGCGACATTTTGACCTCATTAGTGATTTGATTGTAAAACCGGATACCGTTTACAAACAGCTCTTCCAGCGTTTCGCAATAAGATACCCAATCGGCCATCAAGCCAAATGTACCAGCTTTGATGGGGAACTCGGTAAAGCCCATAAATTCGTCGTTCATCTCTAGGGCAATAGAACCATAAAGCTTAGCTACTAAGTCGACATGAATTCTGGCTTTCGGGTCGTTGAGTGGTTTTTCAGGGATACGAGCTTGTCGCAATAAGTGCTTGGTGTTTAAACCCTTGGCGCGGGCGCCACCAAGAGCGGATTTAATATAATGGGTTCCTATACTGGCCACTTAAAAAACGCCCATGGCTAATCCGCAAGCCATAGTTTGTCCCAACTCATTTGCCTGTTGTAAATATTCAGGGGTGATTTCACCCTTGGCGATTAATGGATCCATTACTTTTTTCATGGGGTAACCTTTGAGAATTCGATCGCATTCTCTTACGGCATTGGTGCCGTCATTGCCTGCCGAAATAAATAAAGCGTAGGGTCTGTTCAATTCGTAGGGTTCTGCGGGGTAATAGGTTCGGTCGTAAAAATCTTTTAAGGCGCCGCTCATGTAGCCAAAGTTTTCTGGTGTCCCAAATAAAATAGCGTCGCTCCAAATTAGATCGTCTAAGGTTCCATCTTTGGCCATGATCAATCGTGACTCAACTTCCTTTTCGGCGTGCGCTCCACACAGCACAGCCTGAGCCAGTTGGCCTGTGTTACCGCTTTGGGTGTGATAAAGGATGAGTAAATGTTTCATAAGGCTTTATTAAGCTCTCGATGTTTCTACTACTTATAGCCTATTCATAATAACTCATTTATAGCGTGATATTGGTGGCTATTCTCGATTCGCCCGATTATTTTTTTAAAAAAACTATGTTGTTGTGTTTGGTGTCCATAAGCGCGGTGATGCTGGTGAGTTTGTTGCCGTTGCTGCCGTCGTTAACTTATTTAGGCTGCCTATCTAGTGGCCTGTTTTTAGCCGGTTGTATTTTATATGTTCGTTTGCCTAGATACAGATTGTGGGTGGTATATGGGCTGGTGTTTTTATTGGTGGCTGGCTGGTGCATAGTTTGGGGGCAGGCCCAAATTGATAAACGATTGCCGTCCACCATAGAGGGTATCGATTTACTGGTGCAGGGGCGGGTGGTGTCATTACCTGCACAAACAACTAGAGGACAGAGATTTGAATTTAAACTGACTGACGTCCAGTTGATGTCTGAAGTAAACGATTCAGCTGAGTCTATCGATTTTACTGAAAAAATTCGTTTGAGCTGGTATTCAAAATTTCAACCAGTAGTTGAGGCTGGCACTTCTTATCAGCTTTTGGTTCGGTTGAAGCGACCGCATGGTTTGGTTAATCCGGCGGGGTTTGATTACGAACGTTGGCTTTTTGCTCGAGGTGTCGGCGCTACGGGCTACGTCAAAAACTCTACCTATAACAGGATGATCACTAATGGATCTCAGGACTTTTTGTATAGGTTCTCTAGATTGTCTGTCAATGGAATCAGACAGCGTTTACAAACTTTCATTGTTGATGCAGTAGATGACTCAACTATTGCATCGGTGTTGTTGGCCTTGGGTATTGGAGATCAACAATTACTCGATAGATCGGACCATGAATTGCTGCAAAAAATGGGGTTGTCGCATCTGATGGCTATATCCGGTTTGCATATTGGTCTTGCTGCTGGTTTTGGGATGTGGCTGGGAAAGGGTATTGGTCGGGTATTAAATTTACTGGCGCCGAGTATTTTCTTTACTCCTACAATTGCGCCTATTGTGTCTCTGCTAGCGGCATTTATGTATGCCTTGTTGGCTGGGTTCTCGTTACCGACACAGCGGGCGTTTGTCATGCTGTTGGTCTGGGTGAGCTTATATATCAGTGGTCGCCGTTACAGTGTTTGGTTGCCTTGGTGGGTGTCCATGGCGTTGATCTTATTATGGCAACCGCTGGCTCATTTAGAGCGCGGATTTTGGCTCTCGTTTATTGCTGTTGCCGTATTGATCAATACCTTTCAATCGGACTGGTTGAAAAACCAAACGTGGCTGCAAGCCTTAGTAAAAGCGCAATTGATTTTGTTTGTCAGCTTAGGGATTTTACAGTGGACGTTGGGCTTGCCGGTGTCCTTGGTTTCTCCTCTGATAAATTTGTTGGCGATACCTTATGTTGGTTTCATCATGGTGCCTGTGCTTTTGGTTGCTTTGTGCTTGGTTGGTGTTGATCAATCTTGGGCCGTGTTTGCTCTAAATATCGCGGTGTTCGGTACCGATATGTTTTGGACGAGTTTATTGTTTGTCGATCAATATATAGGTCAGATGAATGGTTGGGATGTGTTATTGCTGAACCGTTCAAGTTCACCCAGCAACATAATGCTATTGATTGGTGCGGGCTGCTTGGTTATTTGTTTGTTGCCGGTGTTTTGGATGACGCGACTGATTGCCAGCTTAGCCGTTGTGTGTTGTTTGAATCCTAGCAAAATTCAGCATCATGGATTGAGTGTGATGGTGTTTGACGTGGGGCAAGGTTTAGCTATGGCACTGCATCTGCACAACCAAACTTGGCTATATGATTTGGGTTATCGTTCTTCCAATGGTTTTAGTACAGCGATCAGTGTGATCCTGCCTTATTTGCGTTCAAAAGGTATTACTGATTTAGATAAGGTTTTTATCAGCCACGCTGACGGTGATCATGTTGGTGGCGTTAACGATATTGTTACCGCTTTACCAGTGCAAGAATGGTATTGGGGTGAACCACGGCGCACCCAAGTATTAACTCGGCAATTCGTTTCAGCTCATAATTGTGACAGCGATAAACACTGGCTGATTAAAGACCAGGTTAATCAAGCAGGAATTGACGTTTGGCTGTTAGGCATCAAACCATTGGCCGTAGATAAACTTAGCGGCAATAATTTATCGTGTGTTTTGTTGCTGAGCTATGGCGATACTCAGATTTTATTAACGGGCGATATAGAAGCGGAGCGAGAACAACAACTGCTTGAGCATCCACGGCTTAAGCATCCTTTGCTTAAAGACGGTGTTGATGTGTTGATGGTTCCTCATCATGGCAGTAAAACGTCATCGACTCCCTACTTTCTAAATAAATTATCGCCAGATTTAGCGGTTGTCAGCGCCGGTTATTTAAGCCGTTATGGCCATCCAAGTTCAACCGTGGTGACGCGTTATCAGCAGAGAGATATTGATTTAGTGAATACGGCGCAACATGGGTCGGTATTAATTGATGTTGATGCTGAGCAAGGTTGGCAGGCTCGGTCATACCGGCTAATAAGTCGGCGCTATTGGCGAAGTGAATGATTTTTACCGCAAAAGCTTTTTATCAAGCAGGGATATGGTAAAGTTCTGTGCATATTTTCATCCCTAAATATAATAATTAAGGAAGCTTGGCGTGCTTGAGATTATTTCTGCCGGTGGTTGGTTGATGCTGCCCATTATTTTATGTTCAGTTGCGGTTATTGCTATTTCTATCGAGCGTTATTGGACGCTTAATCCAGAAAAAATTGCACCTAGACCTTTGTTGGCTCAGCTGTGGAGTTGGTTGAAGAACAATCAGCTTGATTCAGTTAAATTAAAAGAATTACGTCAGTCTTCTGAGTTGGGGAAAATTCTTGCGGCAGGTTTGAGCAATTCAAAGCACGGCCGTGAAGTGATGAAAGACAGTATTCAAGAAGCCGCTAATCAAGTGGTCCATGATATGGAACATTATTTGGGGGTTTTAGGAACCATTGCAGCGATCGCGCCTTTATTAGGTTTACTTGGTACTGTGCTGGGTATGATTAAAGTGTTTACAGCCATCATGTTACAAGGTACTGGTAATGCCGGTGTGTTGGCTGGTGGCATTTCTGAAGCACTAATCACCACCGCAGCCGGTTTGTGTGTGGCGATTCCTGCCATGATGTTGCACCGTTTTTTCTTGCGTCGTGTTGATGGCCTAATGGTTACGATGGAACAAGATGCCGTGAAATTAGTAGATGCGTTACACAGTGAACGCCGTGTTGATGTTAAGTCGGTTTAACGGTGCTACTTAAGGAACGTTCACGGTGAAATTTAAACGGCAACTTAAAGACGAAGACAGCATTAACTTAACGCCGTTAATTGACGTTGTGTTTTTACTACTGATTTTTTTTATGGTCTCAACCACGTTTACCAAAGAAACTCATCTGAGTGTCGATTTGCCCGAGGCAGTTGGCGAACCGAGCTTAAAACAATCTGAACCATTAGAGATCCTTATCAGTGCGCAAGGTGAATACTCGGTTAATGGTCGAGCCTTAATTAACTCTAAGGCAAGTACTTTAATAGTGGCTCTTGGCAAAGTAGCTGAGGGTGACTTAAAGCGTCCGTTAATGATCACGGCTGATGCCAAAACACCTCATCAAGCGGTCGTTACGGCTATGGATGCGGCGGGGCAAGCTGGCTTTGTTCATCTGAGTATGACCACAAAAAATCCTAAGCAAGAACAAGAGTAGCTTTAGCTCTGAGTCTCTATAGCAACCGGTAGTTTTCTCATGGATCAACAAAGTTGGTTAAAAGCGTGGTACGAAGGTCGTTGGTGGTTGCTGCTGTTGTTTCCTCTATTGATACCTTTGGCCTGGTTATTTACTGCGATTGCTTGGTCGCGCCGTAAAACCTTAAGTGCTCAAGCTCAGCCCTTAGCTGTGCCGGTTATTGTGGTCGGCAATATTGCTATAGGTGGAACCGGTAAAACCCCTTTGTTAATTGCTATGGCAAAGTATTTGCAAAATGCAGGTTATCACCCAGGAATTATCAGTCGTGGTTATGGTGCTAAAGCGCCTTATTATCCTTATGTCGTCACACCGGAAAGTTCGCCATTGCATAGTGGCGATGAGCCCTTATTAATTGCGATAGAAACAGATTGCCCGGTTGTGGTTGATGCGCAGCGAACCCAAGCGGCACAAAAGTTAATCAGTGATTTTGATTGCGATGTCATTCTTAGTGATGATGGTTTGCAACATTATAAGCTCAGTCGTCAATTTGAAATATGTGTAGTTGACGGCGCTCGAGGTGTGGGCAATGGTTTTTGTTTGCCAGCCGGACCGCTGCGAGAGAGTGCGAAGCGCTTAGCCGAGGTTGACAGTGTTGTCATCAATGGTGAATTGAAGTTAGACCTACTAAAAAATAATTTCCTTGCACGGATAACTGAACCCCATTCAATGCGATTACAGCCGGCAAGCTGGGTGTCGGTTATGCCTTGTAAAAGCACGGTAGATTCAGAAGCGTCATTAGCGTTAACACCAGAACCAGAACCAGAACCAGAACCAGAACCAGAACCAATACCAAGACCAATACCAATACCAACACCAACATCATCATCTTTATCGCCAGTACCCTGGGATATGGAAAATTCTTCCAGTAAGACCGTGAACGCTGTTACGGGTATTGGTAATCCACAACGGTTTTTTAATACACTTTCAGACTTGGGACTGATGGTTAAGCCGCGAGCTTTCGCGGATCATCATCAGTTCTGTGCAACTGATTTAAGTTACGTAGAAGATCAAGTGTTAATCATGACTGCTAAAGATGCGGTTAAATGTAAAAGTTTTGCCAAACCTAACTGGTGGTATTTATCAGTAGAGGCGCAATTACCTCAAAGTTTTTGGCAAAGCTTGGATTCTTTTATGGAGAAAACCAATGAGCAATAAAACCGAATTAGATTTTACCGTTGTTATTCCATCACGTTTCGGCTCCAGCCGATTGCCAGGCAAGCCTCTCGAACTGATAGCGGGTAAGCCGATGATTGAGTACGTATACAAGCAAGCGATACAAAGTAAAGCCGCTAGAGTTGTAGTTGCAACAGATGATCAAAGGATTGCTGATGTGGTTATGGGCTTTGGCGGAGAGTATTGCATGACCGCAAAAAATCATGAGTCGGGTACCGATAGAATACAAGAAGTCGCTGCGAAACTTGGTCTGGATAATGATCATATCGTGGTCAATGTGCAAGGTGATGAACCTCTGATCCCTCCATCAGTTATCAACCAGGTGGCAATGAATTTATCGGCAAATAACGGCGCCAGTGCCGCAACCTTGTCTGAAACCATTGGCTGTATAGGTGAATTTAAAAACCCCAATGCAGTAAAATTAGTGATGGATAAAAACGGTTACGCTTTGTATTTTAGTCGTGCTTCTATTCCATGGCCTCGGGATAGCTTTACTGCCGATGACAGTATTTTACCTGATGCGAAATCGTTTAACCGTCACATTGGTATATACGCTTATAAAGTCAGCTTGCTCAACGAGTTTGTAACTTGGTCGATGAGCCCGCTAGAAGAGCTGGAGTGCCTAGAGCAACTTAGAATTCTATGGAATGGTCATCGTATTCATGTTGAACAGGCAGTTGATATGGTGCCTGGTGGCGTTGATACACAGGTCGATTTAGATCGTCTTCGGGCTGTTTTTGAAGACGCATAAATCTTGATTCATCCTGTATAAGGAATTTAACGGTGATAGTTCACGGTGCAGATTTAACATCATTCAATACTCTTGGCGTTAAAGTTCAAGCGAATTGTTTTGTCGACGTTAAATCGTTAGACGATTTACAAAAAGCCTTACAGTGGCGCAAACAACAAACCTTAGACGTTGATCAATTCTTACCAATTATGGCTTTGGGTGGTGGTAGTAATATTGTTTTACGTAATGACTTTCCTGGCATGGTTATCAAAGTTGATATTCAGTACCGCGAAGTTATTGAGGAAGATGATGATTTTGTTTGGTTGCGCGTTGGTGCAGGAGAAAATTGGCATCAATTTGTCGAGTATTGTATGTCGTTTCACTACTGGGGTTTGGAAAATTTAGCCTTGATTCCTGGTAGTGTCGGTGCTGCGCCGATTCAAAATATTGGTGCCTATGGGGTTGAGGTCGGTGATTTTTTAGCGGAAGTTTCAGCAGTCGAAATTCGCAGCGGTGTCAGTGTCTGTTTTGATAAAGTGGCTTGTCAGCTGGGTTATCGTGATAGTGTTTTTAAGAAAAAGTTTAAAGATAAATACATCATTACCTCAGTCACCTTTAAATTGCGTAAAAGTCCGGCGACTAAAGTAACTTATCCAGCGTTGCTACAAAATTTTCAGAATAAAGGCATTGTCGATCCAACGCCGCAACAAGTCTTTGATACCGTGTGCGAGGTGCGCCGCAGTAAATTACCTGATCCAAACGATATTCCCAATGTGGGAAGCTTTTTTAAAAATCCCGTAGTAACAAATTCACACTATCAAACACTTAAATTACAGCATAAAAATATTGTGGGTTATGTTCAAAATGATGGCGATGTGAAATTGGCGGCAGGTTGGTTAATAGAGCAGGCAGGCTGGAAAGGTTTTATTGATGGCCCCGTTGGTGTGCACCACAAGCAGGCGCTCGTTATTGTTAATCATGATAATGGTAGCGGTGAGCAAGTTTTAAATTTAGCGGAAAAAATTCAGCATGATATCAAGCAAAAGTATGATGTTGAATTAGAAGTTGAGCCACGAATTTACGGTGTTTCTGAATAAGTATGATCGACAAAAAGACAGTGGATGAATTTGATAGTGTATCGTTTTTAAAGCAGGTAACCACGCAGGCTGGCGTCTACCAAATGTACGGTGCAGAAGGAAAAATACTTTACGTCGGCAAAGCAAAAAACTTAAAAAATCGTCTATCAAGTTATTTCCGTAGTTCTGGCTTGGCTGTAAAAACTCGTGCTTTAGTCAGTAAAATTAAAAACATTGAAGTAACTGTAACCGCGTCTGAAATGGAGGCGTTACTGCTTGAACAAAATCTTATTAAACAGCAATTGCCGCCTTATAATATTTTACTGCGCGATGATAAGTCTTACCCTTTTATTCGTTTAACCAGTAAAGATACATTTCCTAGATTAACTATGCACCGAGGGACCAAGAAAAAAGGCGATCGCTATTTTGGTCCTTACCCCAATGTTGGAGCGGTTAAGTCCAGCATGACTTTTTTACAAAAAACGTTTCGCATTCGCCAATGTGAAGACAGTGTGTTTCGCAACCGTTCACGTCCTTGTTTACAGCATCAAATTGACCGCTGTACGGCTCCTTGTGTCGGTTTAATTTCTCAAGAGGACTATCAGCAAGATATTCGCCATGTCGAAATGTTTGTCAGTGGCCGAAGCCAAGAGTTAATTTCTGAACTTGTGGCAGAAATGGAAGAGGTTGCAGAGCAATTAGAGTTTGAGCGGGCGGCGGTTTTACGTGATCAAATTTCAGCGATGCAGCGTGTACAAGCGCAGCAAGTTATCGAAGGTGGAACAGGTAATATTGATGTGGTGGCCTACTATCAAAATAATGGCCATATATGTGTCCACGTGTTGTATGTCAGAGAAGGTCGTATTCTCGGCAGTAAAAGCCATTTCCCTAAAGTTCAATGGCTAGAAAGTGATGAGTCGGCGTTTTTATCTTTTTTAGAGCAGTTTTATTTACAATCATTTGAACGTGATTATCCTAAAGAAATTTTACTTAATCTCGAGTTAAATGACCTTGATCCACTTATCTTAGCGCTTGAGCAACAGTTACCGCGGGCGCCTAATTTTCATCAGCGGCATCGAGGTCAGCGCAGTAAGTGGATGCAGCTAGCCGAATCGGCTGCGGTTGAAAATTTACAAGCTCGAATCGCCAGCAAGCAAAATGTTCAGAAACGCTTCGAATCACTTCAACTAGCATTATCTCTGCCAGAGATACCAGAACGGTTGGAGTGTTTTGATATTAGTCACAGTCATGGGGAATTAACAACGGCCTCGTGTGTCGTCTTTGACACTAATGGTCCGTTAAAAAGTGATTATAGGTTGTTTAATATTGAAGGGATCACACCAGGCGATGATTATGCCGCCATGGCTCAAGCACTGGAACGTCGCTATATACGCTTGCAAAAAGGTGAGGGCGCGTTGCCTGATATTCTATTTGTGGATGGCGGAAAGGGCCAGTTAACCCAAGCTAAAAGCGTATTTGATGAGTTGGGTGTTACGGGTGTTCTGTTGATTGGTGTAGCTAAAGGCGCTACCCGCAAAGCAGGCTTTGAAACCCTTATTATGGGGGATACAGGAAAAGAGCTGACGTTGAGCTCTGACAGCCCAGCATTACACCTTATTCAGCATATTCGCGATGAATCGCATCGTTTTGCTATTACGGGACACAAAAACAGGCGAGATAAGAAACGGCGTACCTCTCGCCTTGAAGATATCACTGGAATTGGCGCTAAACGGCGCAAGGCACTGTTAAATCATTTTGGGGGAATGCAGGGTGTATTAAAGGCTAATGTTGATGATTTAGCTCGGATTCCCTTAATCAGTAAAAAGATGGCTGAAGAAATATATAGTACACTTCATTCTTGAATATATGACTGGCTCCGAGTAATGTGCGAACCCAATATTGGGTGCATGTCCTTAAACCTGAACGTATAAGCGAAAGATTATGAATCTGGCTAACAAAATAACAATCTCACGGATGATTTTGATCCCAGTTTTTGTGGTGGTTTTCTACATGCCGTTGCAGTGGAGTCATCTTATTGCGGCTGGCATCTTTGGTATAGCAGCCTTAACAGATTGGCTTGATGGTTATATTGCTCGTAAGTACGATCAAAGTACCGCGCTAGGAGCCTTCCTTGACCCTGTGGCGGATAAAGTTATTGTGGTTGCCGCTTTAGTGCTGCTGGTTGAAGAACACTCTTCAGCACTGTTTACTATCCCAGCGATTATTATCATTGGTCGTGAAATTGTTATCTCGGCTTTACGGGAATGGATGGCAGAGCTGGGTAAAAGAGCCAGTGTCGCCGTTTCTTATGTGGGGAAAATTAAAACCACAGTGCAAATGATATCAATTGGTATCCTATTGGCCTTTGATGGAGATATGTATCCATACCTTAACGCCGCGGGCTATTTGATGTTTTATGCGGCGGCGGTATTGACTTTGTGGTCGATGATCATCTATTTACGGGCGGCTTGGCCTGAGTTGATGGCCGAAGAATAGCCATATAGGTTGTTTGCAAGGCTCCAGTACAAAGAAATATCACTAAGATAAAAAAACTCAGTTAATTTTATAAGCATGACTAGGAAAATGTTATCGATTCCGTTAGAATTCTGCGCTCTGAAATGGCGCGATAGCAAAGCGGTTATGCTCCGGATTGCAAATCCGTTCAGCCCGGTTCGACTCCGGGTCGCGCCTCCAGATTTTCTTGATCTGGAAGTGGATTGTTAAATTTTAAAGTACATAACAACAGTTTTAAAAAGTTGGCGCATCAATCCCAACTATAAAAAATATATCTCTTATGAGTTATTGAATTGGTAGGTAATGGAGATATAATGGTCTCCAAATAAGTATGCGGGTGTGGTGGAATCGGTAGACACATCAGACTTAAAATCTGACGAAGGCAACTTCGTGGCGGTTCAAGTCCGCCCACCCGCACCATCATTTGAAAAGCTAGAACTTAATGAGTTCTGGCTTTTTTTATGCGTGTCTGTTTTGTATGACCTGTATAGCGTAGCTAATTAGCGGTATCGTCACTATTCTTTTCTTAGATGGTTCGTTTTGGTGTGCAGAGTCAGATAGCGCTTTAATTTTTTTGAGGTTTGTCATTGAGTTATCGTCTTAAACAAATAGATTTAATGGTTTCGATTGCTTACGACCATATTTGGGATTGTTGTTGTGACCATGGCCTACTAGGGATTATGTTGCTTGAGCGTCGAGCAGCAAAGGCCATCCATTTTGTGGATGTGGTTGAGCCGTTAATAGCTGAAGTTAAATGTAAGCTAGAGAGAACCTTCCCTGATCGATTTGATTGGCAAGTGCACTGCCAAGATGTATCGGCTCTTAAACTGCCAGATCTAGGCTCTCAGCTGATTATTATCGCTGGGGTTGGCGGTGATTTAATCATTGATTTAGTTCGTGCTATTAACCGAGCTTATCCACAACATCAGTTAGAGTTCATACTGTGTCCTATTCGGCATAATTATAAAGTTCGGAAAGATTTGATAGCACTTGGTTTCGGTTTAATTAATGAAAAAATAATAAACGAAGGTAAGCAGTTTTATGAGGTTATTCATGTGTCAGTTTCAGCTCAAACCCCCATTTCAAAAGTAGGTTCTATTATGTGGGATTTGTCGAAATCGGTGCACCAACAATACCTGAGTCGAACACTTGCGCATTATCAGCGATTATTGCAGCGTGATAGAAATGCAGCTGCAATAATTAAATCTTACCAAGAATTGGGTCAAGAAATCAACTTGGGAGCTTAGATACAAATGAGAGCGTTATTGTTATTTATTGTGCTTATAGGTTCCCAGGATTTGTACGCTCCTGATGCCTATGAGGACGGACTGTACTTGTATCAGCAGGTCTTATCATGCCATAAAAAATATGAAGATTTATTGCCCATACAGCAGCAATTATTTTTAACCTTATATAAAGCAGACTTTATGGTATTAGAGAAGTCTGAGCGTGAATCGGGGTTGGCGTTACCCGAAGACTTTCTTAAGGAGCTTGAGCAGCGCTGCCTGCAATATGCCCAATAGAAGTGGTTCGGCTCTTAAAGTTCATGATTTTAGATATTGGCCGACACTATTGTGTAGATCTTTCTATACTTAGTTATTAAATAATGCATAACCAATAAATTGTAGGTGTCCTATGGTTCCAGCGCTGCAGTCTTTAACCGCTCGGTTCGTCTTTACCTCAGCCGCTGTGAGTTTTGTCACTGTTGCTATTTTATGGTTTTTTCTGCCGGATCAATTGTCAAAAAGCCAAGCTCTATTTTCTATGTTTACAGTCTGCTTGCTGATGGTTGTCACTATAGGTGTAGTTAGTTATCGATACGTTTCCTCGCGTCTGATTAAATTAGATAAGTATCTTGAGTTGGTCGTGGATATTGATTCTGCACCCTCTGAACCGCTTAAGGATGATGGCAAAGATGGTCTAGGGAAGATAATGAATAACTTGTCTGACTTTATTGAAAATCTACGAGATGTTTTAAATTCTATTCGTAAAGATGCTCTAGCAATGCGTGAAGGTGCGTCACAGCAAGCGTGGCGCATGTCATTGTCATTGGGCCAGGTTCAAGAGCGTACCAAACACTTAAATACCGTATCAGAAACAACCCAAGAGGTAGCATCAACATCTAAAGCATTGTCTGATAAGGCTAGTTGTATCGCATCAACAACAGCAGAGGGAGTAACGGCTTTAAATCATGGAATGGCCGTTTCCAGTAGCAGTAAGCAAGCAATGAACGCACTTAATGATGATGTGAATACTCTCGTTACCAGTATTTCAGAATTAGAAGCTGAGACAGTTCAAATTGGTACGGTTTTAGGCGTTATTAAAGGCATTGCAGAGCAAACCAATTTATTGGCTCTTAATGCGGCTATCGAAGCGGCTAGAGCCGGTGAACAGGGGCGCGGTTTTGCGGTTGTGGCCGATGAGGTTCGAGCATTGGCTCATCGTACCCAGCAATCAACCGTTGAAATTGAAGAAGTTGTGGAAGGTTTGCAACAGAAGTCTCAGAAAGCCGTACAATCAATGGAGCGGGGACGTGAGCTTACCTTAAAGAGCTTGAATCAAAACGAAGAAGTGCACCAGTCATTATTAAATGTACATGAAATTGTTAATTCAATTAATGAATTGGCGAAACAAATATCTGAAGGCACTGCTTTGCAAACTGAGGCAACAGACAAAATTAATTTGCGTTTACAAGAGCAGGCGGCCCAAGGTAAAAATATTTGTGAAGGCTTAGATGCTATTTCGGAAGAGGCTTGTAACCAACAGGAAATAGC